>CAZWKQ010000006.1:0-145431 GCA_964634005.1 uncultured Bacteroides sp. | reverse complement strand
GAACTATTCGAGTGTATTCAATTTCCCATTTAAATTATCTAATGCGTAATTTGGGTTTAAATAAAACAATATATGGCTACAAATTTGAAAAATTTATCGGATTATAAAAAAGAGAACTTTAATTTAAACCCCGATACTGAAGTTGGAATAGTAGTATCGGAATGGAACAGTGAAATAACTGATGCCTTATGTAAAGGCGCATATGAAACACTTATTGAAAATGGCATTTCAGAAAGCAATATAATTATTAAATATGTTCCAGGAAGTTTTGAATTACCTTTAGGTGCTAAGTTGATGATAGAAAATACATCAGTAGATGCAGTTATTTGCATAGGTTGTGTTATTCAAGGAGAAACAAGGCATTTCGATTTTATATGCGATGCTGTTGCAAACGGAATAATGAAATTAAATATCGACACAGAATATTTGGTACCGGTTATTTTTGGTGTTCTTACTACTAATAATATTGAGCAAGCAAGAGATAGGGCAGGAGGTAAGCATGGAAACAAAGGAGTTGAAGCAGCGGTTTCAGCATTAAAGATGATTAAATTGTCAGATGATTTATCAGATGAAAATTAATTTAAATGGTTAAAGAAAAATCGATAATATTTTTCGGAACATCCGAATTTGCAGTAGCATCGCTCGATAAATTGCTTAGCGAAGGCATAAATGTAAAAGCCGTCGTTACCGTTCCTGATAAACATGCCGGCAGAGGTAAAAAACTTCAACCTTCGCCGGTTAAAGTTTTTGCGTCGGGAAAAGAAATCGAAATATTGCAACCTGATGAATTGAATGATAAAGAATTCATCGAAAAATTGTCTTCTTTTAATGCTAATTTGTTTGTTGTGGTTGCTTTCAGGAAATTACCTAAGGAGATATGGAATTTACCCGAATTAAAAACCATTAACCTTCATGCTTCATTATTGCCTGATTATAGAGGTGCAGCCCCAATAAATTGGGCAATAATTAATGGCGAGAAAATTACGGGGGTTACTACTTTTTTTATAAATGATAATATTGACCAAGGAGGAATTTTGTATTCAGAAAAAGTTAACATTGAAGAAAACGAAACTTTTGGCGAATTATATGACAGACTAAAATTAATAGGAGCAGAATTATTGGTAAAAACCGTAAAAAGTGTTTTTAATGGAAGTTATTCAGTAGTTGAACAAAATAATTTCGAAAACACTAAAACTCTAAATAAAGCACCAAAAATCCAAAAAACCGACTGTAAAATTGACTGGACAAAGGATGCGCAGTCAATAGTTAATTTGATAAGAGGATTAAGCCCTGTTCCTGCTGCATATACCATTTTCAAAAATGAAGAATCAGGTGAAGAAATCTATTCGAAAATATATCGTGCCGGTTATGAAATTATTAAATCAAACAATCAAGCAGGTGATTTAATTACTGATAATCAAACTTTTTTGAAGGTTTGTGTGAATAATGGTTATGTGTTTCTGAAAGAAATTCAATTGTCCGGAAAAAATAAAATGTCAATAGAGGCATTCTTAAGGGGAAATCGTTTTAATGGCAGTTGGAAAGCAATATAATAAGGATTTTTTACTTAAAAATATCTTTAGAGTACCTAAAATATTATAAAAATCTATAAAAGTTATTAACAAAACCCCGATTTTATTAACAATTTTGTTGATTTTTTATCAAAACACTTGATTTTCAAAATTTATTGATTATATTTGTAGGGTAATTATTAACTAAATAAATTTATTTATTATCAAAAATTTTTACAAATGAATAAAGCAGAATTAATAGATGCTATGGCAGCCGAGTCAAAAATGACTAAGGTTGACACAAAAAAAGCTTTAGACGCTTTTATCGCCGCTACAACAAAAGCCTTAAAAAAAGGTGACAGAGTAGCTTTGGTTGGATTTGGTTCTTTCTCGGTAGCTAAAAGAGCTGCAAGAAAAGGTCGCAATCCACAAACAGGAAAAGAAATCAAAATCGCCGCTAAAAAAGTCGTAAAATTTAAAGCCGGCGCTGATTTATCAAACAAAGTAAAATAAATTATTTACTCTGCAGTAAAAAGTCCCGCTTTAACGGGACTTTTTTTTTGCTTTGTTTTTGGATATAACGTATTTTTACGGTTTTGATAACAACCTTTCATCAGTTTATAAATATTTGATAATGAAATCGAATTTTCTTACATTATTTCTATTAGTTTACTTCTTAAATGCGTACTCTCAAATCTATACTCCTTTAAAAGAAGATTTGAAAAGAGAGAAATGGGTGGATTCAATAATGAATTCATTAAGTGTTGAGGGAAAAATTGCACAATTAATAATGATCAGATCGAATTCTGATAATCCTGCTTCTGCAATTTACGATACAATTACCAAACAAATATCGGCAATGGGTATAGGCGGAGTTTGCTTTTTTAAAGGCTCTCCTGCAAACCAAGTAGAAATTATGAAAAAATATCAGAAATCATCGAAAATACCACTATTCATTGCAATTGATGGCGAGTGGGGCGTTGGAATGAGGCTCGACAGCACACCATTGTTGCCACGCCAAATGACAATGGGTGCTTTGTTAGATGATAGCCTTATTTATTATTGCGGAAGAGAAATGGGAAAACAGTGTAAGTTGTTGGGTATTAATATTAATTTTTCTCCTGTAGCAGATATAAATTCTAATCCTAATAATCCTGTCATCAATAGTCGTTCATTCGGTGAAGATAAATATTTAGTTGCACAGAAATCAATTTTATTGATGAAAGGAATGCAGGATGAAGGAATAATAACAACAGCAAAGCATTTTCCGGGACATGGCGATACCGACTCAGATTCTCATTATACACTTCCTATTGTAAATCATAGTAAAGATAAAATTGATACACTTGACTTATATCCTTTCAAAGCATTGATAAACGAGGGTATCAGCGGAGTAATGGTTGCACATCTCTTTATTCCTGCTTTTGATACAAGTTTCAATACAGCTTCTTCTTTATCTCCGGTTATTGTTGAAGATTTATTAGTCAAAAAACTCGGTTTTAAAGGACTTGTATTTACCGATGCACTCGAAATGAAAGGTGTTACAAACTATTTTAAACCCGGAGTCATCGAGTTAAAAGCTGTAATGGCAGGAAATGACGTTTTACTACTCCCCGAAAATACGTCTTTAGCCATAAAAACTATTAAACAAGCAATTGACAGCAATATTATTGACATTAGTGTTATTGATTCAAAATGCAGAAAAATTTTATCTTACAAGTATCAAATAGGGCTTGATAATTATAATAAGGACTTCAGAAATAATAATTTTGTAGATTTACTAAATAATAATCAAACAAAAATCCTCAATCATAAGATTTTAAAAAATGCTATTACTCTTATTAAAAACGATAACGATTTACTACCAATTACCGGAACGGAAAAATTGAACATTGGGGTAATTTCTATAGGAGAAACTTCAAAAACGGTATATAAGGAAATATTGGACTATTATGGTAACTTTAAATATTACAATTTGGTAAAAGATTTTAGTTTAAAAGAAAGAGACAGTTTAATCAAAATGGTTAAACAACATGATTTATTGATAGTTTCGTTGCATAATACAAGCTCTTTACCTTCAAAAAATTATGGAATTTCGTCCCAGTCCATAAATTTGATTGATACTTTATCATCATTAAAAAAAGTAGTTTTAAATGTTTTTGGGTATCCTTATATAATGAATGTTTTTAATGGAAAGAATAATCCTGCTTCAATATTAATATCTAATCAGGATAGGATAGAAAGTCAATTGGCTTCTGCACAGGTAATCTTCGGGGCAAGTCAGTCTCAAGGATTCCTTCCGGTAAGTATTTCTGACAGATTTCCATTAAAAACATCAATTAATATTGAAAAAATAAGGCTTGGCTTTGCATTGCCCGAAGAAAAAGGTATTGATAGTGAAAATCTATCATTGATAGATTCTATTGCATTAATGGGATTAAAAGAGGAAGCATATCCAGGATGTCAGATACTTATTGCAAAAGACAGCGATGTAATTTATTATAAGTCATTCGGAAATGTTTCTTATACTGATACTACTTCCGTAAATAATAAAATGGTTTATGATTTGGCATCTATAACAAAAGTTGCTTCAACAACTTTGGCTATAATGAAATTATACGAAAATAATAAACTGGAACTTGATGATAAACTTTCGAAATACTTGAAATATTTAAGAAAGTCGAATAAAAGAAATATAACAATCAGGCAAGTAATGAGCCACCAGGCAAGATTGAAACCATGGATACCTTTCTACAAAGAAGTAATTAAAAACGGTATAATTGACAGTAATTATTTCAGAAAGTCGTATAGTAATATTTTTTCTTTAAAGGTTGCTGACAGTTTATATGTTCATAAAGATTATAAAAATATTATCATCCAATCGATAGTAAATTCGGAACTAAATGATAAAGAAACTTATGAATACAGCGATTTAGGCTTTTATCTGCTGAAAGAGTTAGTCGAAAAAATTACAAATCAACCTTTCGACAAATATTTAAATGAACAATTTTACAAGAAATTAGGTTTAAAATCAACAGGATTTAATCCTTTGGAAATTATGAGCAAAAAAACTATAGTCCCAACTGAGAATGATACAATTTTCAGAAAACAATTAATTCATGGGTATGTGCACGATCAAGGGGCGGCTATTCTTGGCGGTGTCTCAGGTCATGCAGGTCTTTTTTCCAATGCTTATGAATTGGCTGTAATTTTTCAAATGCTTTTGCAAAATGGTGAATATGGTGGTTATAAATTCTTTAAACCTTCTACAATTAGTGAGTTTACACATCAGCAATTTCCAAACAATAACAACAGAAGGGCTTTAGGTTTCGACAGACAACTTGCCACACCTAACTCTAATGCACATGTTTGCCCAAGTGCATCGCAACGAAGCTATGGACATACAGGTTTTACAGGAACTATAGTTTGGGCAGACCCTGATTATAACCTTATTTATATATTTCTTTCAAACCGTGTTAATCCTTCAGCTAATAATAATAAATTATCTAAACTTAATATAAGAACTCAAATTCAGCAAGTTATATATAATAGTTTATCAAAAAATTAGTGAAATGAATAATAAAGTAAAATCATTTTTAATTTGGTTTTTTTCAGTTGTTTTTACAATTGCTATTGCGGTTTATCAGAAAACGACAGGACCTACATATCCCCAAAAGGGTAAAATAACTGTCGCAGATAAAGAAATTAAATACAAACTAATACGTTCGCACAGTTCGAGTAAAAATGCGACAATAAAAATAAATAATATCGATACTGCATTCGGTGGTACAGTTTTTTATAAAAGATACAAGACTAATGATGATTGGGCACAGGTTGAAATGAAAAATATAAATAATGAATTAATTGCCGAATTGCCTGCTCAACCTCCTGCCGGAAAATTAATTTATAGAGTTTTTTTAAAGCATTCCGGCGAAAATTATGCATTAAATGCCGAACCGGTTGTTATTCGTTTTAAGGGCGATGTTCCTGCGTATATTCTTATTCCTCATATCATTTTTATGTTTTTAGCTATGTTACTCTCAACAAGAACCGGATTAGAAGTAATTTTTAAACGTAATAATTCGTTTAAATTAAGCATTTATACCACTATTTCATTATTTATTGGCGGAATAATTTTAGGACCAATTGTTCAAAAATTCGCTTTTGGAGCTTATTGGACAGGTTGGCCTACGGGACATGACCTAACAGATAATAAAACTGCGATTGCTTTCTTGTTTTGGTTAACAGCATTTTTGATTCAATTAAAAAACCGAAAAAACAAATTCATGATTCTAATAGCTTCTGTTGTATTGTTGTTAGTGTACCTTATTCCACACAGTATGTGGGGCTCGGAATTGAATTACGAAAGCGGAAAAATAGATACAGGGAATACTACATCTTATGTGGTTAAGCCAGTAAATCAAATTGAGAATTGTGAAACAGGATTATTCTAATTTGCTCTGAAAGGATTTTTTTTATAAAACAAGTGGAGCTGCAGGGAGTCGAACCCTGGTCCAAACAAGCAGCAAAATTGCTTTCTACATGCTTAGTGTTTTTTGTTTTTCGGAAAAATATTGGTAAAACACCAACCTGTACTTTCCCTATCTCTTAAAAATTCACAAGAACATCCGAGATAATATTCTTGCTATATCGGCATTTGATGATACCCTTTTTGGAACGCAGCCGATAAGTGCTTTCCTGAGGGCAATCAGCTACCTAATCGTCCTGATTAAGCTGCTAATGCGTAATTGTTATTTTCGCCGTTTATTGGCAGTGTAACTTGGGTTTAACGAGCCACATTTACAACGCTCGGCATGCTTACAATCCCACTTCCTTGCTGTCAAAACCGGTCAGCCCCGTGATATTGTTTTGCAAAATTACAACAAAATATCCAAAAAAGAATGTTTCAATAAAACTTTTTCTTTGCTATTTTTTTATAATTCGGTTAATAGTTCTATATTTGTAAAAAAAATTATAAATTTTAATCCTCTTAAAATCAACATGAATATGGATATTAAAAAAAGCATTGTGCTATCATTGATTATTATTTTTTCAGGCTATACATTTGCTCAAAGCAAAAAAATAAATTTAAAAAACAACGCTGATTCAATAAGTTATTTAATTGGTGCTGATATTAGTCATAATCTTAAAAATAATTCAATAAATGTAATTCCTGATATTTTATTTAAAGGATTTTTAGATGCAATTGAAGGTAAAGATACGTTAGTAATAAATAAGGCTAAAAAGGATGAATTATTAGCCAGATGGCAAATGGAGATGATGAAGAAACAGCAGGCTGAAAGTTCGAAAAAGGCAGAAGAAAATAAAAAAGCAGGCGAAAAATTTTTGGAGTTAAACAAAAATGTTTCAGGAGTTAAAGTATTACCGAGTGGTTTGCAGTATAAAGTGTTAAAAGAAGGCAGCGGTCCTCATCCAAAAGCAACAGATAAAGTAAAAGTTCATTATCACGGAACTTTGATTGATGGTACTGTTTTCGATTCTTCAGTTGAAAGAGGACAGCCGATATCATTCGGTTTGAATCAGGTAATTAAAGGATGGACTGAAGGGCTTCAATTAATGCAACCGGGAGCTAAGTATATTTTTTACATTCCATCCGATTTAGCTTACGGCGATCGTGAAATGGGTAAAATTCCTGCAGGTTCTACTTTAATTTTCGAAGTTGAACTTTTCGAAATAGAAAGTGGTGAATAGCATCTTATGTTAAGTCTTTCTTCTATAAGTAATAAAACTGTTGGTATAGCCGGTTGCGGAGGATTAGGTTCCAATTGTGCCGTTGCACTTGCCCGAATCGGTATCGGAAAACTAATAATTGCCGATTTTGACGTTGTTTCAATATCTAATTTAAACCGACAATATTACTTTTTAGACCAAGTTGGACTAAATAAAGTAGATGCATTAATGGATAATATTTATAGAATAAACCGCAATGTGATAGTTGAAAAACATTGTATAAAGCTAACTCCTGCTAATGTTACAGAAATATTCTCCGATTGCGAAGTTATTGTTGAGGCTTTTGATTTATCGGAAATGAAAAAGATGATAATCGAAACTGTTTTGAGTTTAATGCCTGATAAATATATAGTTGCCGGTTCGGGAATGGCAGGCTGGGGTGATAATAACTCAATTAAAACTTTGAATTTTGACAAGCTATATATTTGTGGCGATTTAACTTCTGAAATATCCGAAAATCTTCCTCCTTTAGCTCCTCGCGTTGGAATTGTAGCTAATATGCAAGCCAATCAGGTTTTAGAAATTTTAATGAGCAAAAATTTATGAATATTACATTAAATAATAGTCCTGAATTTATCGACAGAGACGAAATAAGTATTTCGGAATTAATAAAACTGAAAAACTTTATTTTTAAAATGTTGGTTGTAAAACATAACGGACAAGTTATTAAAAAGCAGGATTATGACACTACTATTGTTAAAAACGGAGATAATGTCGTAATTTTGCATTTGGTTAGCGGTGGCTGATTTTATAGATTAAAATATTAAATAAAATGTATAAACGAATTGTATATTTTTTTGTGCTAATTTCAATAGTACTAACTTCTTGTGAAACTGATTTCGATCCTAATGCCGAATACAAGGATATTACTGTGGTTTACGGAATTTTAAACCAAAACGACAGTATTACTTATATTAAAATCAACAAAGCCTTTTTAGGCAAAACAAGTGCATATATAATGGCTCAGAATGAAGATTCGAGCAGTTATGGTGCCAATTTAGAAGTAAAAATGGAAGAATGGAACAACGGAACTTATGTAAAAACTTTTTATTTCGATACAACAAGTATTTACAACAAAGAACCGGGTATTTTTTATGCTCCTCATCAAATTCTTTATTATTGTGTTACATATAATCAATTAAATCAAGGCAGTGATTATAAACTGATTATTAAAAATAAAAAGACCGGAAAATTAATAACTGCAACCTCTCAGATTGTAAATAAATTTTCGATAGATACACCTGACAAAAACGCTTTATTTATCGATTTTTCAACAAACGGAAAGAAAAAAATAACATGGCGTTCGGCCAAATACGGTAAAAGATATCAAACAAAAATAAGATTTAATTATCTTGAAAACGGAATCCCAAAATTCTTAGATATTATTTTCCCTATGCAAAAGTCGAGCAACACGGCAGGCGGATTAGTAATGAATGACGAATACACAAGAGCAACTTTTTATCAGGCTCTACAATCAAATCTTACACCTTCTACTTCTACAAATCCCATAGTTAGGGTTGCAGGTAAGGTTGAAGTTATTATAACCGTTGCAGCCGATGAACTTAGTACTTATATCGATGTTAATGCACCTTCAAATACTATTGTTCAGGTTAGACCTGAGTACACAAACATTGTAAACGGAATAGGAATATTTTCTGCAAGATACGACAATTCAATTTTTAATGCGAGAATTTTAGATCTGAATTCCCGTTCAATTGATAGTTTGAAATTCGGGCAGTACACCAATATGTTGGGTTTCTAATTTTTTTTATTACAATCAACCAATTATTTCAAACAACTTTTAGTTTCATAGTTTGCAAAAAAAATGTAATTTTGCATTCCTTAATATTTTTAAATACTTTTTTTAAAATCAATTGTTTAGCAAACAAATAAAAGAATAAAATGAATATTACTCAAGAAAAAATCAACAATTCGACTTTAGGATTAAAATTTGAAATTACTTCTTCAGACTATTATCCTTTATTGCAAAAAGAATTAAAAGAATTACAGAAAAAAGCCAATATGCCCGGATTCAGACCCGGAAAGGTGCCTTTTTCATTAATTCAAAAAATGTACGGAAATTCGGCTAAGGCTCAGGTAATAAATGAGATGGCAGGAAAAGAGCTTGATAATTATATTAAAGAAAATAATATTAAACATTTATTCTATCCTTTATTGGATAACAGTAAAAATAATGCTGAAGATTGGGTAAATAAAGAAGATTTTGAAATGTATTTTGAAGTAGGATTACGCCCTGAAATTAATATCGATCTTTCTACTTTAGATATTGAGAAATACAAAATTATTCCCGACCAGAAAGATATTAATGAATACATTGATAAACTTCAGAATGATTTTGGTCATATGCACTACCATGACATTGCTGATGAAATGGATACTATTGAAGCAGAATTAATTAAAGATAATGACGAAAATCCTTTAAAAATTAATTTCGATATTAAAGACATTACCGATAACGAAACTAAAAAGCGTTTAATCGGCTGTAAACAGGATGATATAATTTCTGTAAACTTTGCCGAAGCTCTTGGTTCAGAAGAAAAGGCAGCTCAATTACTCAAGTTAACTGGTGATGATATTACATCGGCAAATAAAAATTATGATATCAAAGTATTGAAAATCGGGCACCTTCATAAGGCAGAATTGAACGAAGATTTCTATAAATCAATTTATCCTAATGAAGATATTAAAACCGAAGAAGAATTTGTAGAAAAAATCAAGAATTATTACGAAAATCAGTTGGAAAACGAATCCGACTATTTGTTTTCAAAAAAAGTTTTGGATAAATTATTTAATGAAGTTGAAATTGAACTCCCGGTTGATTTTATCAAAAGATTTCTATTAGAAAAAGAAGGCAGCACTTTAACCAAGGAAAATATTGATAATGAAATTGATAAATATATTGACTTTTTAAAAAGAGAAATAATTACAACTCATATTCTTGAAAATAATGGAATAGTAATAGGATATGAAGATATTAGAGAATTTTATATTAATAATTTCTTGAAAAGGTATTTACCACCAAATTTATATGGTTCGGAAGACAATCATGACGAAAAGTTATTGAAATTGGCTGATAATATGCTCAAAAATGATCATGATTATCAACGAATGGCAGACATGCTTATTGATCAAAAGTTGATTGAAGTATTTAAAAATAATATTCCTTTCAAGATAAAAGAAATAAGTATAGATGAATCAAATAATGAAAATTAATTTCAAAAATATGGAAAACAATGAATTTAGGAAATATGCTATAAAGCATATCGGAATAAATAGCTTAACATACGATAAATATATTTCTGCTGTTAACGGTTATATTTCGCCCACTATTATTGAAGAACGTCAACTGAATGTAGCTTCAATGGATGTTTTTTCGAGATTAATGATGGATAGGATAATATTTCTGGGTGTGCCTATTGACGATACTGTGGCAAATATTATTCAGGCTCAGTTGCTTTTTTTAGAATCTGTTGATTCTTCAAAAGATATTCAAATATATTTAAACACCCCGGGCGGTTCGGTATATGCAGGTTTGGGTATATACGATACAATGCAGTATATTTCGCCCGATGTAGCAACAATATGCACAGGTATGGC
The DNA here is from genome assembly GCA_964634005.1 of uncultured Bacteroides sp. Taxonomy (GTDB): domain Bacteria; phylum Bacteroidota; class Bacteroidia; order Bacteroidales; family JACABE01; genus CAZWKQ01. The sequence continues at coordinate 134,551 of CAZWKQ010000006.1, read as the reverse complement.
TGCTTCGATGGGAGCAGTGTTGCTTTGTGCCGGAACAGCGGGTAAGCGTACGGCATTAAAGCATTCAAGAATCCTTATTCATCAACCTATGGGTGGAGCCGAAGGTCAAGCATCCGATATTGAAATAACTGCACGTGAAATTCAAAAATTAAAAAAAGAACTTTACGAAATAATTGCTTCGCATTCAAATCAACCGTATGAAAAAATATGGCAGGATGCCGACCGCGACTACTGGATGACATCCGAGGAAGCTAAAGAATACGGTATGATAGACGAGGTTCTAACAAGAAATAAGAAAAAATAATTATATTTTGTAATGGCAAAAAACACTTTTGAAAGATGTTCGTTCTGTGGAAGAACTAAAGATAAAACAAATTTGCTTATCTCGGGATTAGATGCTCATATTTGCGATTATTGCGTTATACAGGCTAAATCGATACTCGATGAAGAGTTACCGCAGAAAAAACACGAACAGTTTTCTAAATTAAAAATATATAAACCGATAGAAATAAAAAATTACCTCGATCAGTACGTTATTGGTCAGGATGAAGCAAAGAAAGTATTATCGGTAGCTGTTTACAATCATTTTAAACGTATTGGGCAAAAGAAAACTAATGAAGATGATGTTGAAATTGAAAAATCAAACATTATTTTAGTTGGTGAAACAGGTACAGGAAAAACTCTTTTGGCAAGAACTATAGCAAAACTTCTTAATGTACCGTTTTGTATAGCTGATGCAACAGTTTTAACCGAAGCAGGTTATGTTGGTGAAGATGTTGAAAGTATTTTAACTCGCCTTTTACAGGCTGCAGATTATAATGTTGAAGCTGCCGAAAGAGGTATTATTTTTATTGACGAAATTGATAAAATTGCACGTAAAAGCGATAACCCATCAATTACGAGAGATGTTTCTGGCGAAGGAGTACAGCAGGCATTACTAAAACTCCTTGAAGGAGCTTATGTTAATGTCCCTCCTCAAGGAGGCAGAAAACATCCTGAACAAAAAATGATAAGTGTTAATACTCAAAATATTCTATTTATTGCCGGTGGTGCTTTCGATGGAATTGAAAAGAAAATTGCATCGAGGATGAAAGCTAATACTATTGGATATAATGCTGCAAAAGAAACCGATAAAATCGACAAGGAAAATCTTTTGCAATATGTTGCTCCACAAGATATTAAGAGTTTTGGAATGATTCCGGAAATAGTAGGCCGTTTCCCTGTTTTAACAAGTTTAAATCCTCTTGATAAAAAAGCATTAAGACGTATTTTGACCGAACCTAAAAATGCCCTTGTAAAGCAATATCAAAAGCTATTTAAAATCGACAATATTGATTTGGTTTTTGAAGAAAAAGTCCTTGATTATATTGTTGATAAAGCTGTTGAATTTAAATTAGGCGCTAGAGGATTACGTTCAATAATCGAAACAATCATGACTGATGCTATGTTTGAACTTCCATCATCTGATTCTGTAAGTAAGCATACAATAACATTAAAGTATGCCAAAGATAAAATCGAAAAAAGCAATATAACAAAATTGAAAGTGGCATAAAAATTTATAAATTTATGGAAATAATAGCAACTCCCATTCCTGATTTATTTGTAATTCAGCCCAATGTTTTTAAAGATAACAGAGGATACTTTTTTGAATCATATAATTTGAATAAATTTTCAGAAAAAGGTATTAAAAGTAACTTTGTTCAGGACAATGAATCTAAATCTCAAAAAGGAGTTTTAAGGGGGTTGCATTTTCAAAAACCGCCTTTTGCTCAGGGAAAGTTGGTAAGGGTAATCACCGGAAGCGTTTTGGACGTTGCTGTTGATATTCGTTCTAAATCTCCAACTTATGGTAAGTACTTTGCTATTGAACTAAACCAGGATAATAAAACTATGCTATGGATACCCGAAGGCTTTGCTCATGGTTTTGTTACTCTCGAAGATAATACTATATTTTCATACAAATGCACTAATTTTTATAACAAAGATTCAGAAGGATCTATTTTGTGGTGCGACAGTCAGCTTGCTATTGATTGGGGTGTTGAATCGCCGATTTTATCCGAAAAAGACAATAATGCACCATTGTTTAAAGACTTTATCAGCCCTTTTTAAAGATAGATAAACAAAGTTATGAATTATAGGAAAATACTTTTTGTAGTTTTATCAATTGCCGCTGCTTTGATATTGGGCAAGCAATTGATTTTCTCAAGAATGATTGAAAAAAATACTGATGAAATTTATTATAAAGCATTTCAAAAATATAACAAAGTATTTTCAGCCGAAATTCCGTCAAAACTTGATTTTTGTGGCGAAAATGTTCCGTTAAATATTTATTATGTCAGAGAAGGGCTCGAACGAGAGTTGCTTGTAAATACTTTTTGGCATTCAAATACTATGTTGATGCTTAAAAGAGCATATCGTTGGTTTCCTATAATTGAACCCATTTTAAAGAAAAATGGAATTCCCGATGATTTTAAATATCTTGCTCTAATAGAAAGTAGTTTTTTAAACGTAGTTTCACCTGCAAATGCTGCCGGCTTTTGGCAATTTGTAAAAGCAACTGGACAAAAATACGGTCTCGAAATAAATGAAGAAGTAGATCAAAGGTACGATTTAGAAAAAGCAACCGATGCTGCATGTAAATATTTAAAATCCAATTATAATTATCTTAATAATAACTGGACATTAGCAGCTGCGGCTTATAATATGGGAGAATTCGGATTAAAACGCTCTGCCGAATATCAGAAGAAAGACAATTATTACGACTTATTTTTAAATGATGAAACTTCCAGATATTTATACCGTATTCTTGCTATAAAACTTATTCATAAAAGACCTACAAAATATGGGTTCTACTTAAGAATAAAAGATTTATATTCTCCTATCCCATACAAAACTGTCAGCGTCGATACAAGTATTACCAATCTTGTAGATTTTGCTTTGTATAATAATGTAAGTTATAAAATTCTCAAAGATTTTAACCCTTGGTTGAGGAGTAAACAACTTACCAATAAAGAAAAGAAAGTATATTCAATTAAAATTCCATTAAAAGGTTACGAGGATTATTTTTCATTATTTACCGAAGACATGGAAAAAATCTTTAATGATACTGCTGACATCAACAACTTGTAATACAAAAAATTACTTTAATATTTTTCCGGTTTTTTTGTTGTTAATCATCCATTGAGAGGCTTGTAACATACTGAAACTGTATTTTTTCATACTGTCGCTTTTGGCTTTTAATTCATTAATGTAGTCTTTTGTATCGTTATCTTTCCATTTGTATAAACTTTCAGTATTATTAACTACTCGGTATAAGTAAAAGTATTGGTTATCAATACAACCAATTTTATCGTCAGCACAGAAATACATAAAAGGTCTTGGTTCATTAAAAACATCAACGCCTGCAGTATTATTTATGTATTTTATTCCTAAAATACCCATTAAAGTAGGGAAAATATCAATTTGACCACAAGGAGTATCTATACTTTTTGGCGATTTTATTATTTCCGGAGAGTATATAATAAAAGGAATATGGTTATACGATAAAGGTATATCATAAATACTATTGTCAAAAATACTTCCATGATCAGCCGTAAAAATAAAAATTGTATTTGAAAACCATTTTTCATTTGAACATAGAACCATAAAGTGTTTTAACGACCAGTCGGCATATTCAACTATGGCATTTTTAATATCTTTATTTTTAGGTTTAAATGGAATATCATCAGGAACAATATAAGGACCATGGTCGCTTGATGTAAGAAATACAGAGAAAAAAGGTTTATTTTCTTTTGCCAAATTATTTAGCTCAGGTAAAGAAAATTCAAACATATAATGATCGGGGACTCCAAGTGTACTAAGTATTGCTTTTGAAGGATAATCTTTCTGGGAAATAATTTTTTTAAACCCGTTTGCATGAAGAAACCCCGAGACATTATCAAATTGTTCATCATGTGTTGTAAAATAAATAGTATTGTATCCTAAATCGGATAATGTGCTTGCAAAACCTGTATATTGGGGGATTTCGGTCAAATTCATTGTGTGCTTCTTCAGGATAGAAGGATATGAAAATAAAGTTGAATAAATCCCATTAAATGTATGTATGCCAGCAGAATAGCATTGCTCGAAATTATAACCCAATTGGGAAATACTGTCTAAAAATGGAGTGATATTTAAATCATTCCCGTATCGCTTCATTTTTTTTGCTGACATACTTTCCATAAGTATCAATACAATATTGGGCTTAATTTGAGTACAGTTAGGTTTAATATCTCTTACAAAAGGAATTTCCGAATTATTTATTTTTAAATAACTATTTACGAGTTTTATTGCTTCTCTATCATCAATAAGTTTAATTTGATTATTTACCTCATTTTTACTTTCAATAAAGCTTTGAACTAAAGTAAAAACCGGATTCAGTCCAAGTTGATTAATAAAAGAATAGTTTGAGAAATATGCTGTTCCCACTCTTATTGGGGATTTCTTTTCAATTCTGCCTCTTATTCCTATGAATATAACTCCTAAAACAATTATTGAAAGAAATAAATGAAAAATACGGTTACTTATGCCGTTGCCTTTTTTAAAAGGTTCAATTTTGATGAGTCTAAAAATAGCAATATATATAATGTTTAAAACTATGAAGATAAAAAAGTAAACTAAGTATGTTTTTTCTTGAATAACCATTTTGAAGCCAAATGAAGCATTTTTTGTCCAACTGAAAATTATAACATTCAAGCGTGAGAAATAATAATTAAAAAAGGGAATATCAACTGCACAAATAAAAAAAGCCAGAGAGAATAAACTGATAATTATATATTTTGTTACATTTAAAATAATTTTAGAGTATAACCCCAAAAAACTTAGAATAGAAAATATTAAGAAAGGCAGAAAAATAATATAACATGAAATAACGGTATCGAAACGCCATCCCATATAAAAAGCTTTCAAAACCAAAGGGAAAGGGTTGTTTATAACATTTATCTGATTTATCTCAGTATAAAACAAAATGAGTCGGAATATGAAAAAAATAAGTATCCCCAAAAGATAAACTTTGATAATGTAAAGAATATGAGGAGGTATGTATTTTAAATATTTAAGAAATTTTTTTATCAAGCCTTATTGATAGTTAAATTCTGCTTATAAAGTTAAGTATATTATTTTCAATTCGTTCAAGAATATTAGTTTCTTGATATTTAATGAATTTTTCTCCCGAGACAATTTCAAAAAGTTCGATATATCTTTCAGAAATTTTATTAATAATCTCATCGGTCATTTCCGGAATTTTTTGCCCATCTTGGCCTTGAAATCCGTTTTGCATAAGCCATTCTCTTACAAATTCTTTAGAAAGTTGCTTTTGTTTTTCCCCTTTCTTTTGTCTTTCCTCATAGCCTTCAGAATAAAAATAGCGAGATGAATCCGGGGTATGAATTTCATCAATTAAAAAAATCTTGTCGTTTTGTTTCCCAAATTCATACTTAGTGTCCACAAGTATAAGTCCTTTTTTAGCAGATAAAAATGTGCCTCTTTCGTATAATGCTAAAGTGTACTTTTCGAGTAATTCATAATCTTGTTCTGAAACTATACCTTTAGCAATAATATCTTCTTTAGAAATATCTATATCATGGCCGGCTTCGGCTTTAGTAGTTGGCGTAATGATTGGATGTGGAAATTTATCATTTTCTTTTAATCCATCGGGCATTGATACTCCGCATATTGTTCTTTTACCGGAATTATATTCACGCCAAGCGTGACCTGATAAATATCCTCTGACAACCATTTCAATTTTAAACGGCTCGCAAAGACGCCCCACTGTTACCATTGGATCGGGAGTTGCTATTTTCCAATTTTCAACTATATCAGAAGTATCGTCTAATGCTTTAGCTGCTATTTGGTTCAATACCTGACCTTTGAAAGGTATCCCTTTTGGCAATACTACATCAAAAGCCGAAATTCTGTCGGTAGCTATCATCAAAAGGTATTCGTTGTTAATATTATAAACATCCCTTACTTTGCCTCTATAAAAACCTTTTTGTTTGGGCAAATTGAAATTCGTAGAAATAACAGTATTAATCATAGCAATTCAAAATAAGAATAATTAAAACGGAATGTCTCAAATAGAGAGACATTCCAATAGGTTGCTTATTTTTTGATATCAAAGGAAGTGTAGTTCTTTATTTCTCCTTCCGAAATATCTACTTCGGCTATTTCGGCTCCAACTGGGCCTACTTTACACCATTCAATAAATTTGTTTAAATTTTCTTCTTCTCCTTCAGCTTCGATGTAAATTGAACCATTGGTTTTGTTGCGGACATAACCAAATACTCCGTACTTGTAGGCAGCTTGCATGGTCATGAATCTGAACCCAACATGTTGCACTTTGCCTGAAACAACTAAATTTACATGCCTAACCATAAGTATTGTTTTTTGAAGAGCAAATTTATAAAAAAAATTAAAATGAAATTAACTATATGCAAATTAAATGTTAAGTTTTTTGAATTAATTTATTGTTCTTCTAAATAACCGGTTTCCACCAAGAAATTCAATAGTTTATTGCTGAAAAATTCGTTGTCTTTTTTTGTATATCGCTTGTAAGTGAATATTTGAGCCAAATTTTCAAGTTTATTTTCTTCAATAAGTCTTTTTGTTAATTCTGAATTTTCCTTCTCGTAATACAATTCGTTAATTCTTTCATTATTATAGTCTTGATAAGTTTCATTGTGAATTACGGCTTCTAACGGCAATCTGTCAGTCAATTCGGGAGATTCGTCGGGATAGCCTACTACTATTGATGTAATTGGTACAACCATTTTGGGTAATTTCAGTATTTTCGAAATTTCATCAGCCATATAAAGAGTAGTTCCGAGATAACAGATTCCTAAACCGAATGATTCAGCAGCAATGGCAACATTTTGTGCCGCAAGTAATGCATCAATTGCAGATGTCATAAATGAAAGAAAATTATTGTATCCGGGATCGGCATTTCTTGCGTAGCACCACTTGTTAAATCTGTTGAAATCGGCACAGAATGTTAAATGAAGCGGAGCTTCCATCACCATTTTCTGGCCAAAATGACATTTTAGAAGTTGTTCTCTAATTGAAATATCCTTTGTAACAACAATACTATAAACTTGCATATTGCCGGTTGTAGAAGCACGTGTTCCTGATTCCAAAATTTTTGTAATTATAGCCTCATCTATCGGTTCGTTCTTGTATTTTCTTATCGAACGATGTTGTAAAATTGTTTCTATTGCATCCATTTTTATTTAATATTTTTAAGTAGTTTATTTAAATTAGTAATGTAATATATGTAAGTATCAAAATACCCAAAAAAACTTCTCTTAGCCATCGAGTTTTCATTTGATCGATATAAGAAGTAAAAAATAAAGAAAATGAAGTAGTTATGTATAAAAAATTACCTTTAGATTCTGTTATGCTTAAAATTAGAATTATTATACACAAAGCAGTTAAATTTAAAAATATTGTGATTTTCTTTCTGAAGTATATATTTTTATCACTAAATCTGTTCATTACCGAAAAAAACGAAATGATAAAGAAAACGACAAAAATATAAATAAAGATTTTTTCTTTAGTGTGTAATGTTATTAGTCCCAAATTTATTCCCTTAAAAAACGATTTAAAAATTAATAAATTTTTATCTAAATTGTCGGTTAAGAAAAAAAATGCAAAAACCAGAAAATATGGAGTTATTAATCCAATTATTGAAATTACCCATTCTCTCCAATTAAAAATCCTGAAAACTATTAAAGTAAGCCAAATAATTATTGTAAAATATATTGAAGGTAAATATATTATTGACGACAATGATAATAGAAAGCTGTTATTATAAATTTCTTCGTAACTATCAGTTTTATTGTAAATTTTTAAAATATCTCCAAAAGCGAATATCAAAATTAAGTTTGTTATTATTATTTGTTGAAAATAAGGGCTGTTTTTTAGTATTATGGCCGAAAAACAAAATATGAATGCCGGTAATAAACTTTTTTTGTTTGTAAAATCGTTTATTGTAAATATTCTTAGTATTAACAATGAGCTTAAAATGATTATAATATAACTGATGATATCTTTTAAAATATTGTTTTCAATAGAAATGTTTATTAATGAATTGGGAATATTTTTTGTATATTCTTGAATATCACTCGATTTAATAAAATAAAAGATTATTGTTGATACTAGCAGGACAAATAGTTGTACATAAAATTCAGACTTGAAAAATTTACTTATCATTTTACATTCTTTAGGCTACAAACTTAGTTATTTTTTGATTTTAAGCAAAATGATTAGGAAATTATGGAAGTATTAAATTTATTAATGTATTGATAAACATATTTTTAAATAAGCTATTAATGTTAATTTGAAAGTTATTAATGATTACAGATTATTTTTAATTTGTTTTAAACTACTTTTGTTGAAAATTAGAAAATGACAGAAAAAATAAGATTTATAATTAAATATTTGAAATATAGAATTTTGTCTAAAACAAAATTTGGAATACATTCCCCATTTTTGTACGATTTAATTACAAATGTATTTTATGATAAAACAAAATATGATGAGTTTATTGTTTTAAATGAGCTTAGAAATAAGTTGGCAAAAGATGAGAGATTGATTGATGTGAAAGATCTGGGAGCAGGTAGTAGGGTTAATAATTCTCAAAAAAGAAGTATTTCGGAGATTTGTAAAAATTCGACAATGCCCAAAAAATATGCACAGTTGCTCTTTAGATTGGTAAAAAATCATAAGCCCGAAAATATTTTAGAACTTGGAACATCATTGGGCATTACAACTTCGTATCTTGCGTTTGCCTCCCCTAATTCTAAAATATTCACAATCGAAGGCAGTGAGGAGATTTATAATAAAGCAAACGAAAATTTCGAGAATTTGAAACTGAGAAATATTCATTCAATTTGCGGTAGTTTTAACGATAATTTAAATAGTGTTTTAGAATCAATTGATAAATTAGATTTTGTTTTGTTTGACGGCGATCATAAGTACGATTCAACAGTAAGGTATTTCGAAATGTGTTTGAAGAAATATAATCAAAAAAGTATTTTTGTTTTTGATGATATAAAATGGTCGAAAGAAATGGAAAATGCTTGGGATTATATAAAAAAGAAGGAAGAGGTTTCTCTAACGATTGACGTTTTTAAAATGGGGATAGTTTTTTTTGATAAACAACTCAGTAAGCAAGATTTTATTGTCAGATTTTAAATTATTCAATAATGTTTATCTATAAAACGAATTAATAATTACTTTTGTAAGGAAAAAATACGGAAATGGCAAACGAATTAATACAGCTAAAAGACATAACTAAGTATTATAAAGTAGGGGCTGAAATAGTAAAGGCTCTCAGAGGCATAAATCTGACAATTTACAAAAATGAGTATGTTGCTTTAATGGGACCTTCAGGTTCAGGAAAATCAACATTGATGAATATTCTTGGCTGCCTCGACACACCAACATCAGGAAGTTATATACTCAATAATAAAGATGTCAGCAAAATGGACGATAATGCATTGGCTGATATAAGAAACAAAGAAATAGGTTTTGTATTTCAAACTTTTAACTTATTGCCTCGTTCTACTGCATTGGAAAATGTTATGCTTCCGTTAATATATGCCGGAATAAACAAAGCACGCAGAACTGAAATTGCCGAAAAAAGTCTCGCAAGTGTTAAATTATCAGATAGGATTAATCATAAACCCAATGAATTATCGGGTGGTCAAAGGCAACGTGTTGCCATTGCTCGTGCTTTAGTTAACAATCCTTCAATAATTCTGGCTGATGAACCTACAGGTAATCTCGACTCTAAAACATCAATAGAAATAATGTCTCTTTTCGAAGAAATTCATAAAAAAGGTAATACAATAATTGTTGTTACTCATGAAGAAGATATTGCCAGACACGCTCATAGAATTATCAGACTGATTGACGGGCAGGTTTCATCAGATGAATCCAACATGGATATTAAGAAAACAGTTGATTATGTTTACTAATTTTATGTAAAATGAGCGAAAAAAAATGGAAAATCTACACAAAAGGCGGAGATAAGGGGGAGACTTCACTAATTGGGGGAAAAAGAGTTCCAAAATATCATATTAAAATTGAAGCTTATGGCACTGTTGATGAGTTGAACTCATACATAGGCCTTATAAAAGATTTGTGTGATAATGATAATTATACAGCTGTATTGCTCGAAATTCAGGATAGGTTGTTCACTATTGAATCTTTATTGGCGGAAGACAAAGAAACGTCAGTTCGTAATTTGCCACAAATAAATGAAAGCGATATTACATTTCTCGAAAATGAAATTGATAAAATGAATGAGGTACTTCCTCAATTAAACTCTTTTATTTTACCCGGAGGACATCCTCTGGTTTCGCATTGTCATATCGCACGTTGTATTTGCAGGCGTGCCGAAAGAGTTACATTAAAATCGGTAATGGAATATCCTGTAAATGAATTAGTAATAAAATATCTTAATCGCCTGTCGGATTATTTGTTTGTACTTTCGCGAAAAATTGCCTTTGATAAAGGGGTTAAAGATGTTTTGTGGAAAGCAAGAATTTAATAACACATCCTTTAATATTCAGCAAATTGAACTAAAAATAAGTTAATATATTTTTGGTGAAAAATCCAAAAAATCCTAATTTTGCCCGAAAAATCTGATTAAATTGAAAATATTTTTAACTCTTAATGGACTCAACTATATTATTTTTACTTAAATGGCTGTATTTCAAAAGATAATTTTCATAAAAGAAGAATTTTAATAAAATAAATTATATAAAAAATAAATAAAAACGAAAATGGATAATTCATCAATTTTTAAACCGGAAATTCAAATAAGAAATCATGATTTTTCAGAAGAATCAATTCAGAACATTCTTCAAGAAGAATTATTAACAGAAGGATTGCTAAAAAGACTTCATAAAGCTTATCCTCAACATTCGGGAATATTGGGAAATCACAATCCCTTATTCAACGACAAGCATAAATATATTGGTTTAAAAGGGTTTAGAGAAATTGTAGAAATTCTTGAGAAAAATAATATTCATATCGGACATATCGAAGAGCGTGAATTATTTATTGATGTTTACAGATTTATGGCTACAAAACATGTACTGAATAGCATAAACTGGGATAATTTTGAAAATGATTCTATATTTCAGCTTGTTTTTCCTCAACCGGGAATGATAAATGCTGAGACAGTAAAAAGATATATTAATGCAAAAGACGAAGCAGAAAAGCAGAAAATCGTCGAAGAACATCGCACCAAAACCAATCCTCACGACGGTAAACAGAAATTAAATCATCCGTGGTTTGTTAATGATGATGGTGAAGTAGAGATGCTAAAGGGAAGTCAGCATAAATATCCTCCTTGTCAGTTGATATTTGATAAAAGCACTCAAGATTGTTTTGCATTTTGTAATTATTGCTTCCGTCATGCTCAGGTAAGAGGCGATGAGGATATGTTTATTCAAGAAGATATTAATCAGGTTCACGAATATCTTTCGCGTCATCCCGAAGTTTCTGATGTTTTGATTACCGGCGGTGATGCAGGTTATTTAACTTATGACCGTTTAGAACAATATGCAATTCCATTTATTGAAAACGAAAAATTGCTTCATATAAAAACCTTACGTATTGGATCAAGAGCATTGACTTTTGACCCTGAAATGATATTGTCGAACAAATTTAAAAAACACCTTGAATTATTCCGCAAATTAAAACGAAACGGAATTCAGGTAGTTTGGATGTCGCATTTTTCAACACCTCGCGAAGTGCTTAATCCTGCGACTATTGCTGCAATTAACAGGCTCAAATATCACGAAGTAACTGTTAAGAGCCAAAGTCCGATAATGAAACACATTAGCTTGTTCTTAGATAAAAACGGAAAAGTTGATGTTGAGCGTTCGGCACAAAATTGGATAGATTTAGGAAATATTTTTGCAATGGTTGGTGTAGGCTTCCATTCAATGTATTGTGCCCGTCCTACAGGTGAGCATCACTATTTTACCACTCCTCTTGCCGATATCGACAGGGTTTTCACTAAAGTATATCAGACATTGGCCTCAATTAATCGCCCGTCGCGTTATATTACCATGACTTCTTCTGCTGGAAAAATTTCATTAATGGGTACAACTGAAATAAAAGGAGAAAAATTATTTGTATTGAAGTTTAATGAAGGTAGAAACATGAATTGGCTTGACAGAGTTTATCTTGCAAAATTCGACGAAAACGAAAATACAATTGCAAATCTGAAGCCCTATCCTGAGGATAAACATTTTTATGAAGATGAATTAAAACAAATTGAAATCGATTTAGAGGAAAAACTGCTTAAAGCTATGAAACATTAATATTTCAGGAGCATGATAAACAAAGTATGTAAAACCCCACAAGAAGCGGTTTCGGTAATTTTTGACGGAGCTACGGTATTGATAAGTGGTTTCGGAGAAGCAGGTAGTCCTGTTGAGCTTATTCATGCATTGATAGATCACGGTGCAAAAAATCTTACAGTTGTAAGTAATAATACAGGCAGTGGTCATGTCGGTTTAGCTGCATTAATCGAAAATCGACAAGTAAAAAAGATGATTTGTTCTTTTCCGAGAACTACAAATTCGGTTGTTTTCCCCGAATTGTATCGTAAAGGTGAAATAGAATTGGAAATAGTGCCACAAGGTACTCTTGCCGAACGTATCAGATGTGGTGGAGCAGGAATACCTGCATTTTATACCCCTACATCGGTTAATACACCTTTGGCAGAAGGAAAAGAACATAGAGTATTTAACGGTAAAACCTATGTTTTGGAACACGCTATAAAAGCAGATTTTGCTCTTGTTAAATGTAAGGCAGCCGATAGATACGGTAATCTGATTTATAACAAAACCGCCAGAAATTTCGGACCGATAATGTGTACATGTGCAAATTATTCTATTGTTCAGGCAAAAAAAATCGTCGAATTAGGAGAGCTTGATCCTGAAAATATTGTAACTCCGGGAATTTTTGTTCAAAAAGTAGTTGAAATAGCTAATCCCGAAGATGAATCAAAACTTATTGCAGAAAACAGGAGGTACCCATGGTAAATAATATTGAGATAAAGGGTTGGGATGTTAATACTATGGCAAAGAAAGTTGCCTTTGATATTCCCGATGGTTCTTATGTTAATTTGGGTATAGGAATCCCTGAACTTGTCGCTTCTTTTGTCCCTGAAAACAGGGAATTTATCTATCATACCGAGAATGGATTATTAGGAATGGGAGCGCCTCCTTCACCTGAAAATCAAGACCCTGAGTTAATTAATGCGGGTAAGAAATATGTAACAGCTATTCCTGGAGCATGTTTCTTTCATCATGCCGATAGCTTTGCAATGATAAGAGGAGGGCACATTGATTATTGCGTTCTTGGAGCTTTTCAAGTTTCGGAAGAGGGTGATTTAGCTAATTGGTCAACCGGCGAACCCGATGCCATTCCTGCTGTCGGTGGTGCTATGGATTTAGTTGCGGGAGTGAAAAATATTTTTGTTATTACACAGCATAATACAAAAACAGGTGAACCTAAAATTGTAAAAAAATGTACTTATCCTCTCACGGGAAAAGGTGTAGTAAACAGAATTTACTCCAATCTTGCTGTTATTGATGTTAAAGATAATAAACTTTTCGTCAGAGAAATGGCTGAGGGTGTTACTTTTGAATATTTACAGAGTGTAACAGGTGCTGAATTGCACAAATATTAATAATTATAAACTTTTTTGTATGTCAAATCACAAGTCAAGCAAAGAGATATATAGTGAAGCATGTAAAATACTGCCCGGTGGAGTAAGCCGTAATACTATATTACGTAAGCCTCATCCCGATTATGTTGCAAAAGCTTCAGGTTGTTATATTACAGATATTGAGGGAGTTGAAAGAATTGATTTTGCCAATAATATGGCAGCACTAATACATGGTCATTCTCATCCTGCAATTGTAAATGCTGTTTACGAACAAATGCAAAGAGGTACAGCTTATACAATGGGTTCGGAAATTGAAGTTAAGTATGCAGAGCTGATATGCAACAGAGTTCCCGGTTTTGAAATGATACGATTTGTAAATTCAGGAACAGAGGCCGTTATGGCAATGATTAAAGCTTGCAGAGCATTTACCGGCAAGGCTAAAATTGCTAAAGCAGAAGGTGCATATCATGGTACTTACGATTATGCTGAAGTTAGCCAAACAGCCAACCCTTCTATCTGGGGCGATATTAATGAGCCTAATAAAACTCCGGTTGTTCATGGAACTCCGCAAGGTGTTCTTAATGATGTTATTGTATTTCCTTTCAATGATATAGAAAGAACTCTTACACTTTTAGACAAATACAAAGATGAAATAGCTTGTGTTTTAATAGATCCTGTTCCTCACAGAGTTGGATTACTTCCTGCAAGTAATGAGTTTGTTGAAGCTGTTTACAATTGGACAAGGAAAAATGGGGCTTTGCTTGCTTTCGACGAAGTGGTTACTTTTAGAGTTGGCTATGCAGGTACTCAGGAAAGATATAGTGTTAAACCTGATATTACTGCACTTGGAAAGATTATTGGCGGTGGTTTCCCTGTTGGTGCATTTGCCGGAAGAGCTGATATAATGAATGTATTGAATCCTCTTGAATCAAAGGTACTTTTCCCTCATTCAGGTACTTTCTCGGCTAATCCTATCACAATGACAGCAGGTTATACAGCTATGTCAATGTTCGATAAACAAGCAGTTAAAGCATTGAATAGTTTAACTTCAAAAGCTATTTCTCAAATTAACGAAGCAATTAAAATTGCCGATGTTCCTGTTTCTGTTACCGGAGCCGGTTCAATGTTCAGAATACATTTAAGACCTAATCCGCCCTCAACATACAGAGATGCTTATCAATCGAAAGAAACATCACAGGTAATTTCCGAAATACTCGATTTCCTATATCATAAAGAAAGATTATTGCTTGTAAATACTTTGTCATGTATGTTTTCTACTGTTTTAGGTCAAAAGGAAGTCGACAGGCTTTCTGAAGGTATGTTGAGAGCATTCAAAAACTGTAAAGCTCAAATTGAACAACTTCAAAATTAGTTTATTATGCACGAAGCTTTTATATGTGATGCAATACGTACTCCTATAGGTAAATATGCGGGTGTACTATCATCAGTCAGACCTGATGATTTGGCCGCTATAGTGATAAAAGCAATAAAAGAAAGAAATAATACTATTGATTGGAACCAGCTTAATGATGTTTTGTTGGGATGTGCCAATCAAGCAGGAGAAGATAACAGGAATGTAGCCCGAATGGCATTACTTTTGGCAGGGCTTTCCGAAACCATACCCGGAGCAACTGTCAATCGTTTGTGCGGTTCAGGAATGGATGCTGTCGGAACTGCTGCACGTGCCATTAAATCGGGCGAAGCTGATTTAATTATTGCCGGTGGTGTCGAAAGCATGTCGAGAGCTCCTATGGTTATTGAAAAAGCAACAGAAGCATTTTCAAGAAATATCAAAATGTATGATACTACTATAGGATGGCGCTTTATTAATCCGCTTATGGACAAATTGTACGGAACCCATTCTATGATTGAAACCGCTGAAAATATTGCTGTTGAGTTTAATATCAGTCGTGAAGATCAAGACAAGTTTGCACTTTGGAGTCAGGATAAAGCTCAAGAAGCCATAGAAAAAGGATTATTTTCCGATGAAATTGTTGAAGTGGTTATAACACAGCCAAAGAAAGAGCCTATAGTAATAAAAAATGATGAGCATCCTCGCAAAACAACTTTAGAAAAGTTATTATCTTTAAAGCCTATTGTAAGTAGCACAGGGACTGTTACTGCCGGTAATTCTTCAGGAGTAAATGATGGTGCTGCTGCATTGTTAATAGCTTCCGAAAAAGCAGTTAAGCAATTTAATCTTACTCCTAAAGCCAGAATCCTGGGTATGGAAGTTGCGGGTGTTTTACCGAGAATAATGGGTATGGGACCTGTACCTGCTACTCAGAAACTTTTAAAAAGGTTAAACTTAACACTTGATGATATCGATATTATTGAGTTGAACGAAGCATTTGCAGCTCAATCTCTTGGTTGTACAAGAGCTTTGAAAATTGACGATTTCGACAAAAGGATAAACCCTATGGGGGGTGCTATTGCATTAGGGCATCCATTGGGTATGAGCGGTGCAAGACTTGTTACTACTGCAATGTATCAGCTTTTAAGAAGTAATAATAAAAAAGCACTATGTACTATGTGCATAGGAGTAGGGCAGGGGATAGCCGTAGTCACCGAAAAAGTTTAAAATGGGTTTATCCGAACAGATTATTAAAGCAGCCGATATTATTAAATCAGGTGGGATTGTAGCTTTTCCTACCGAAACAGTATATGGACTCGGAGCTAATGCTCTGAATCCTAATGCTGTTGCTAAAATTTTCGAAGCTAAACAACGTCCTTCTTTCGACCCTCTTATTGTACATATTGCCAAAAAAGATGAACTTTTCAATATCGCTTCTAATGTAGATAACAGAGTTATCGATTTGGCTGAAAGGTTCTGGCCGGGTCCTCTTACTATTGTTTTGCAAAAAAAAGACATAATTCCTGATATTGTTACTTCGGGATTACAAACTGTTGGGATACGTATGCCTTCGCATCCAATTGCATTGCAATTGATTGAATTATCAGAATGCCCAATTGCAGCTCCGAGTGCAAATAAGTTTGGAAGAATAAGCCCTACAAAGGCAATTCATGTCAAAAAACAACTGCCGAACTTAGAGTGTATTATTGATGGCGGTCAGACAAATGTCGGAATAGAATCTACAGTTATTACTTTGGTTGAAGATGGTTTTGTTTTACTAAGAAATGGTATTATTACAGAAGAAGATATTCAAACAATTATTCCCAAATCTAATACATTGATAAAAAATCCTTTAAAAAATTCTTCTCCCGGAATGATGAATTCCCACTATAGCCCCGAAAAACCGCTTTATATTTTTAATGAAGTAAATTTTGAAATTAATTATCAAAATGCTGCTTATATTGCCTTCTATGAAAAACCGAAGGAGAATTATAAAAAAATTGAAGTATTAACCTCAAATGGCAATTTACGGGAAGCTGCAGTAAATTTTTTTGATGTACTTCATAGATTAGAACAATCGGATGTTGAATATATTATTGCCGAATCTGTTCCCGAACAAGGTATTGGAAAAGCAATAATGGACAGACTCAGAAAAGCAGCATATCGTTACAAGGGGAGCAAATAATCCATAATTACAGTTATCCCAAAATTGTCAATAGAAACGAAGTGAACTAATGACAATTAATTGGGATAACCCCGATTTAGAAAATTTTGGGTTTTAAGGTATTCTTACGAAGTAGAATTTCTTAAAACACTATATTTTCTTATTCGATTATTCAATAAAGAAAATTTTTATTGAATAATTTGGGGTTATTTATTGAAATCAGAAAAATTTCTTTTAATAATGTAAATGTTAGTATGAATAAAAATAGTGTAAATTTGCAAAAACACTATTAGGGAGTATGAATAAAGTCAAGGTATTATCCGTAAACATATCAGAAAAGAAAGGTACTGTTAAAAAACCTGTAAGTGAAGTTTTTTTATCAAAAAAAGGGGTTTTACAGGATGCACATTCAGGGAGTTGGCATCGTCAAATAAGCCTTTTAGGGAGCGAAAGCATACAAAAATTTGAACATAAAGCAAAAAGGAAAATTGAATTTGGAGAGTTTGCCGAAAATATTACAACTGAAGGAATTGAATTATATAAAACACATCCTCTTGATATTCTTAAAAATGATAATATAGTTTTGGAAATTACACAAATAGGCAAAGAATGTCATGGGGATTCTTGTTCGATATTTAGAGAAGTTGGTAATTGTGTGATGCCAAAAGAAGGGATTTTTGCCCGTGTTGTGAAAGAAGGTAGTTTGAAAGTAGGGGATGAATTGTTTTATTATCCTAAAATATACAAGGTTCTAATTCTTACATTGAGCGATAGAGCAAGTTCAGGCGAATACGAAGATAGAAGCGGTAAAAGAATTAAGGAAATTTTCGATGATTATTTTACTAAAAAAGAACAAATTGTAACATTTAATTATAAAGTAATTCCCGATGAAGTTATGCTGTTAGAGAGTGAAATACAAAATGCGGTTAGTGAAGGGGCAGATATAATCGTAACCACAGGCGGTACCGGTATAGGACCAAGGGATATTACTCCGGATGTTGTAAAACCACTTTTAGACAAAGAGATTCCGGGAATTATGGAGATGATTAGATGGAAATACGGGCAAAATAAGCCTGCAGCTTTGTTAAGCAGAAGTATTGCCGGAATTATCGATAAAACTTTGGTTTATACTCTTCCGGGTAGTTTAAGGGCAGTTAACGAATATATGGAAGAAATATTAAAAACCCTTGAACATTTAATATTAATGCAACATAGTATCGATGCTCATTAAATATTGAATTTATGGAAAACGAAAATAACGTTTCCCCTGAAATAAGAAGCGAAGAAATTGAAGATATTTTAGAAAAAGCACCGAATAAAATTATCAGATACGGTATTTCGGTAATTTTTACCGTAATTTTAGTTATTGTTGCAGGTAGTTGGTTTTTTAAGTATCCCGACATTATTACTGCTCCGGTTATCATTACTTCCGAAAACATTCCTCAAAACATTATTGCTAAAACTTCCGGAAAAATTATCGCTATGTTAAAAAAGAATAATGATACTGTTTCTGCTTCTACTCCTATTGTTTTGTTTGAAAGCAATGCCGACCATAACGAAGTTATTAACCTTAGCGAAAGATTGTTATCAATTTCTCCTTCTAAAGAACAAATTGAAATAAACAATATTATCGATACAATTACCTTTGCGGGATATTATAAACTCGGGGAGATTCAGGATGCTTATTCTGATTTTATTAAATCATTAAATGAAATAAAAAACTTCAATGCATTGAATTATTACTATAAGAAAATTAAATCACTTCAATCCCAGTACGAAATTATTAAAACCAACATAAACAGAAACTTATCTCAGCAAAAGATACTTGAAAATGATTTAATTATAGCTTATAAGCAATTTCAAAGAGATTCAACGCTTTTTTCCTCTAAAGTAATTTCTACAAATGATTACGAAAAATCAGAAAGCGTTTACTTGCAAAAAAAATATTCTTTTGAAGTTCTTAAAAGCAATATGTCGAATATTCAACTCCAGTTATCTCAAGTTCAACAACAAATACTCGATTTACAACTTCAATATCAGGAACAAAGTAAAAAAATATGGCAAGAATACAATCAGGCTTATGAATTGTTAAGTAATAAATTAAATACTTGGAAACAAAAGTATATTCTTATTTCAGAAACCGATGGCATAGTTTCTTTTACAAAATATTGGACTGTAAGCCAATTTGTTAAGGAAGGGGAGAAGGTTCTAACAATAGTTCCTTTAAAAAAAGGAGAGATTGTTTGTAAAGCAAATTTAAAGCCCGATGGAATAGGGAAAGTTAAAATCGGACAAAAGGTTAATATTCAGCTTGCAGGATATCCTTATATGGAGTATGGTAGTTTAGCAGGTAAAATTTCTAATATATCATCAGTCCCCTATGAAAATTTTTATACTGTTGAAATTGAATTAAATAAGGAGCTTAAGACAAATTATAATTTTCAAATCCCTGTAAGTAGTGAGATGCAGGGAACCGCAGAAATTATTACCGATGATATAAGACTTATTAACAGGCTTTTCAATCCTATAAAATCATTGATAAAAAAGAATAGATAAAGTTTAGAATCCTATTCAGAGATAAATTTTCCAGAGAGAGCCTTCCACGAAATATATACATTTTGCCCTATATGTAAATTGAGCTTCTCTTTAGATTTATTTGTAATACTTACATGATATTTTTCACCGCAATCGACTACAATATCAACCCCTCTAATTAATGGTATAATATCTACAATCTTTCCGTTAAAGCAATTGCTTGCACTGCTATCCACTTTTTCCAATGAAAGAATTATTTCATCTGAAGGTAATAGAAAAAAGCCTTTACCATTAGGACTTTCGGTGGCAATTGATATTTCTTTTCCCGATGATAGTATTACTTTACATATATCATTATCAATATTTCTATTCAAAGTGGCTTTAAAATAATTTTTGATTCCAATAAAACGGGCAATAAACGGGTGCTTGGGGTTGTTGAATAACTCTTCGGTAGTTCCTGTAAAAATTAAAAAACCTTCATTTAATACCCCAATTTTATCAGCAAGGCAAACAGCTTCATTTAAATCGTGTGTAACGTGAAAAACCGTAACTCCCATTCGGTTTATTTTCCTTAGCAAAGCTCTTATTTGATCTTTTAGTTGCACGTCTATAGACGATAAGGGTTCATCGAGCAATATTAATTCAGGTTCCGAAACCATAGTTCTTGCTAATGCTATTCTTTGTTTCTCACCGCCTGATAATCCTTTGATTGACCTACCTAGCAAATCTGAAATATCGAATTCTGCTGCCCATTTTTCAACAGAGTTTTTTATTTTATTTTTATCCGAATTTTTGATTTTCAATGAATATGCAATGTTATCGAATACAGATAGATGCGGAAAAATTAAATAATCTTGCATCAGGTACCCGATTTTTCTTTTATGAATTTCATGATGAGTAATATCTGTATTATTTAAAATTATTTCGCCGCTGCATATCTTCTCAAATCCTGAAATAGCTTTGAGTAACAACGATTTACCTGCTCCGGAGTTTCCAAGAAGTACAAAGTAAGAGCCTTTGCTAATATTTAAAGAAATATTATTAAGTTGAAAATTATTAAAGGTTATATTTAAGTTATTTATTTTCAGCATTTAACCCCTTATTTGATAAGTATCTTAAAAAAATGAAAAGTAATAAAGTAACAACGATAAATAAAAGTGCTGCGGGTTTGGCATATTGCAAACCGAAGTTGTTAAATCTGTCGAATATCAATACTGGTGTAACCATTGGGTAATAAGCTATTATTACTACGGCTCCAAATTCGCTTAAACCACGCGAAAACATCATAATAAGACCTGAAAATATGTTTCGCTTTGCAAGAGGTAATGAAACGCTGAAGAATACTTTTAAAGGGGATGCTCCAAGATTTTGAGCCATTTTTTCGTATTCTAATGGTACAGAAATAAAACCGTCTTTTGCAGAATTGATTAAAAAAGGTACACTTACAAAAGCCATAGCAATTCCAATTCCGATAGGATTTCCGATAAAATCAATACCTAATTTTGAGGCAAATTCTCCAAGTAAACTATCTCTTGATAATACTCCGAGTATTGCAATTCCTGCGGCTGAATGTGGTATTACTATCGGTAAATCGATAATTCCTAAAACAAATTTTTTGAATATAAAATTTTTTCTCGCTAATAAATAAGCGAGAGGTATTGCCCCTATTGAACTTAATAGGGTAGCTATTAAAGATATTAATATTGTTAATCGAATGCTATTGATAACTTCTTTGTCCTTTATGGTTTCATACATTGCAGGAAACTTAACCGTAAAAATTAATCCAAGCATTGGGGCAACAATAAACAGCAACATCAATACCGATGCAATTTGAATAATATATTTAAATTGAATTCTCATTTTGCTCCTGAATGATTCATTAATATTTTCGAGTTTTCATTATTAACATATTTTTCAATATTTTCAACGGGTGATTGTCCGTTTCTTTTTAAAATTTCTTTACTTTCAAACAAGATGAAATTAACAAATTTTTCGGCAGTTTCATTATTTTTCGCCTTTATTGGAATTGTTAGTCCGTAAAGTATGCTTTGACCATTTATAGTAACGTTTTCATCAGGTTTTTTCCCTTTTACTTCAACATTAACATTGTTATATTCATTTTCGTATTGCGGATTCCCTAAGTTTATATTATCAGGCAGAGAGATGAATTTTAAATTATGTTGAATTGCAACAGAGCGATATATAAAAATGTAATCAACGCTTCTACTTTCCAATAAAGCAAGTAAATCTACTTCTTTAGGACGAATAAAATTCAAGTTTTTTTGACTCAGTTTATTGAATAATTGAGGCTTTTTGTAGTATTTTTCGGCGAGTTTCCATAATAATAATGTTCTATACCCGCACGGATCAGCATTTGGGTCGGAACGTGCAAAACGAACTTTTTCCGATAACATTATATCCATCCAATTGTTGCTGTTTATATCTGTTGTTTTTTTATTATCAGGTAAAAAAGCAATAACAATTTCATTGGTGGCAAAAGGTAAACTCCATTTGGCGTAATTAGGATACATAAGTTTTTCTATCAGATAGAAGTCTGACAAAATCAGAACATCGCAATCTTTATTCAAATCAGTAATTTTTCTGATACATTCCAAACTACCGGCAGATTCTCGAAGTATTTTTATATTTGGATATAATTTTTGAAAAGAATCTGAAATTTCTTTCAACGGCTTTGATAAACTTCCTGCATGAAAAATTGAAAGTTTTTCAATAGGTTTTTCATGATTATCGTTATTATTTTTTATATTACAAGCTGATAATAATATAGTTATAATAAGTAATAGTAGGGTTCTCATTTTTTATTCTTCTTTTTTTTCATTATTTCCTGTTCATAATTTTTAATTAATGTTTTCCAGTCAGACTCAGCTTGTTCAGAAAAGTCGATAATTTCAGAGTAGATTTCTTTATCCAGCTTAATAACGCTTATTTTCTTGCCTATGTAGTTTTCAATATTAATTAAAAGGTTTTTCTCTTCCATGCTGCAAAAAGAGAATGCTATACCTTTTTTGTTTCCTCTGCCTGTTCGTCCTACTCTGTGTACATAATTTTCAGGAAATTCAGGTAAGTCGTAATTTACAACATACTCTACTTCAGGGATATCAATACCTCTTGAACTCACATCGGTGGCAATAAGAACTTTAATTTCGCCGTTTTTGAATTGTTTTAAAACATATTGTCGTTCTTTTTGATTTTTATCTCCGTGTAGTGTTTTAGCTTCAATTCCTATTCGTGCCATTGCATTGCAAACTCTTTCTGCTCGTATTTTTGTCCTTACAAATACCAGTATCTTTTTTTCAGGATTATCGGTAATTACTCGTTCAAGGAAAAAACGTTTATCGTCTTTATCAACAAAAACAACAGAATGATCTACATTTTTTGAAACCGGATTTTCGGGCGATATTTGTATTCTGATGGGATTGTTTACCAGCGAATATGCTAATTTCTTAATATCGGAATCTATCGTTGCCGAGAAAAAAAGAGTTTGTCGCTTTTTGGGAATAAATTTTAATAAATCTTTTATATCCTTAATAAATCCTTTATCGAGCATTTGGTCGGCTTCGTCAATTATTAATATTTCAAGTCTATCGAGTTTAATGTATCCTTGATTTATAAGGTCGAAAGTTCTTCCGGGTGTAGCGACTAAAACATCAATTCCGCTTTTTAACTGATTAATTTGTTCATCTTGCTCAATTCCGCCGTAAACGCAAAAAGTTTTTATACTGGTATTTTTACCGATTTGATGGAAAACTTCCGAAATTTGCAATGCAAGTTCACGGGTTGGAACCATTACTATACATCTTATATATTTTTCTTTCTGCTTGTCTTTTAATAGTTTGTGTAAAACAGGAATTGTAAATGCCGCTGTTTTTCCGGTACCTGTTTGTGCTATTGCCAAAACATCTTCTCCTTTTAAAATCGGGGATATTGCTTTATATTGAATATCTGTTGGTTTCTTGAAACCAAGTTCTTGGAGATTTTTTTTTATTTGATCCGAAATTGAATATTGCTCAAAACGCATTTTAAATCTATTTAATGCAAAGTTAATATTATTAGCTAAATTGACAATTGTTTAGTTTTAAGTCTTTTCTGCCAAAGTTTAACATTATTTTAATAATATCAACCTCTTTTAATAAATATATTTGCAGTGATGAAAAAAATATCAATATTTTTTACTTTTTTATTAGTAATTCTTTTTCTTGCTTCATCAACAGGAATAAGCTTTATAATTCACCATTGTTCCGAAAATCATACATCGGAACTGCATTTATTTGTTAGTGATTATAAGTGTTCGCATGAATTGAAAAAAGACAATTGTTGTTCCGGCACTGAAAATCACAGTTGTTTGAGCAATAAAAATCTAAAGCACTGTTGCAGTAATAAAAAAGGGTTTATAAAAATTGTTGATAAATACAATATATCAAGGGAAATATTTTCTTTCGACAGTTTTATACTAACCGAATTAATGGTATTCAAATTTTCTGATTTTTTTTCTGAAAATTCGGGATTTTTGGTTAATAACCATGGACCTCCTAAGATTTTTAATGGTCAAGATATTATAAAGCTGATTTCTGTTTTTTTAATTTGATTCAATTTATTAATAATTAGAAAGTTGTGTAAAGATTGCTTTACACGGTTATATTTTTTTATTAATAAAATTAAGAATCAAATGAAAACAATATTTAAAATTATAATATTTGTATTAGTATTAGTATTTCATCAATTTAAAAATGCTAATTCACAAGAAATTTTAAAAGGTACAGTATTTGAGTTTAATAATGACAATAAAAAAAATCCATTACCATTTGCAAATGTTTATTGGTTAGAAAATCTTAAAGGTACATCAACAGATGAAAATGGTAGATTTATTCTTGAAAAAAATGTATCATTTCCGGCAAAACTGGTTATTAGCTACGTTGGTTATAAGAATGATACAATTGAATTAGATAAAAATAAGTCGGAGATAAAAATAGTTTTAACAACTCCCGCATTACTTTCAGAAGTACTTATTCAAGAACGGCAGGATGGAATTTACGTTTCACAATTAAATCCCATAAAGACTGAAATTATTACACAGGCAGGGCTTCATAAGTTAGCTTGTTGTAATTTGTCTGAAAGTTTTGAGAATTCGGCAACAGTTGATGTAGGTTACACAGATGCCGTTTCAGGTGCAAAACAAATTCAATTGTTGGGATTAGCCGGTATTTATAGTCAGCTTATGCTCGAAAATATGCCTTTTATGCGAGGGATAGGCGCTTCTTATGGCTTAAATTTTGTTCCTGGCAGCTGGATGGAATCTATACAAATATCTAAGGGAACATCTTCGGTAATTAATGGCTATGAATCTATTACCGGTCAAATTAATGTTGAATACAAAAAAACTAAAATGTTATATCCAATATTTTTGAATTATTACGTAAATTCTGAATTGAAAAATGAGCTTAATTTTCTTGCAAACCAAAAAGTAAATGATAAACTCAGTACTTTATTGATGGGTCATGGAAGTATTTTAAGAAAGAAATGGGATAAAAATAATGATGGATTTATGGACCAGCCTGAAGTTGACCAGATAAATTTGTTCAATCGATGGGCATATGAGGGCGAAGGATATCATTCTCTTTTTGGGGTTAATTTTATTAATGAAAACAGAAATGGCGGGCAAACAGATTTTAATAAAGAGATTAATTTAAACGATACTTTAAAATATGGTATAGGTGTCAAAAACCAACGTTTTCAGGTATTTACAAAAAACGGATTTGAGATAAAAGGCATGGAAGAAACCAGTATCGGAATTCAGGCTTCGGCCTTGTATCATAATCAGGATGCATTTTTTGGACTTACAAATTACTCAGGTATTCAAAAAGGTATTTACTTAAACACTATTTTTCAGTCTGAAATTGTTCATCATCATTCATATAGCGTTGGATTTAGTTATCAGTACGATAATTTTGAGGAGAAATACAACAAACTTAATGGTGATAAAACTTATGATACTTCTTATTATTTAAATCGTAATGAATCGGTTCCCGGGGTATTTGCTCAATATACAGCAGATTTAGCAGATAAACTTACTATTATTTTAGGGATAAGAGCAGATTTTAATTCTTATTATAAAACTTTCTATACTCCGCGTTTTCATTTAAAATGGAATATGAATAATAGTACTACTTTCAGGGCTTCTGCCGGTAAAGGCTATCGTTCAACTAATGTAATTGCCGAAAATATAGGACTTTTGGCAAGTTCAAGAACATTAATGTTAATTGATAAACCCGGCTTAGAAGAAGCATGGAATTATGGAGTCAGCTTTTCGAAATGTTGGGAATTTGAAAATAAAAGAAAACTCTCATTTAATATCGATTACTACAGAACTTACTTTATAAATCAGGTTGTGATTGACATCGATCATATGACGCATCATATCGATGTTTACAACTTAGGGTTTAATAATAGCGGCGGAAAGTCATATTCAAACAGTTTACAGGCTGAAATAATTTTTGAACCTATAAAAAGGCTAAATATTACTGTTGCCGGAAGACTAAACGATGTTGAAACTGATTATTTAGTCGGGAAGCTTGAGAAACCTTATATTAGTAAGTTCAAAGGATTATTTACATTATCATACTCATCAAGGTCGGAAAAATGGATGTTCGATTTTACCACTCAAGTTAATGGTAAAAGCCGATTACCAAATATTGTCTCACAACCCGATAATCCCGATTATTATGTTTATTCACCGGCATATCTTTTTATGTTAGGTCAAATAACAAGGAAATTCAATAATATTGATATTTACATTGGTTGCGAAAATATTGGAGATTATATGCAACATAACCCGATAATGGCTTATGACAAACCATTTAGTAAACATTTTGATGCTTCAATGATATGGGGTCCTATAATGGGGAGAATGTTCTATGGTGGTCTCAGGTGGAATATCGGATAAACGAAAAACGCCTGACTTTAGTATAGTCGGGCGTTTTCTTTATTAAATTTCGAAATTAAATTTTATTTTAGAGCATTTCGTTCAATTTATTCTTTGCACTTTTAATATCCTCTGTTTCCGGGAAGATTTCTTTTTTAGCTTTTTCATAAAAATTTATAGAAAAACCATCGGAGTAATTGAAGTATTTTATCGAAATTTCAAAACCATTATTAATATAATAAATACAATTTCCATCTTCACCTGAAATAAAGAATTCATCTATTTTTTCTGCTTTTTCATTTGTATATTTTTCGATTAACATTTTTGTAATATCAAATGAATCATTTAAAGAAGATTCAGTAAAAACGTATTCTCCTAATATAAAATGATTATCGGCAAAGTAGTAAATCGATTTTATTTTCTTGTTCAGTAAATAATCGGAATAACCTAAAATATTAATTTCGTTATTATTAAAGATTAGTGCATTAAAGCATGAAGGGACTCCTTTATTTTTAAATAAATCCTTGTATGATGTATTGAACGAAAAGTTCCCGAATTGAATTGGTTCTTTAGTTTTATAAACTTTTACATTTTCGTTCTTTTTTAAATACATCATTATATGAAAAACAAATTCATCTTTTACACAAGGAGCAAAAGGGGAGCGTAGGTCATTCTTTTTAAATAAGTTAACATACTCGAGGCTATGTGAGCCGTATCTTAACTTTGTAAAAAAAACTCTTATTTTAAAGTTTAATATTTTAAACATTTTATTTTAGGGTGTTAATTTATATTTGAAACTTATAATCTCCTAATTCTTTTTCATCAAAATTATTAATAAAGCTTACTTTCTGAGTATTTTCGGTTTTTCCTAAACGAATGAAGATTTCGGCAGATTTTTTGAATTTTTCGTTTCTGTTAGCATCTAGGAGTAAAAGATAACCAATAATAATATTTCCGGCCATTTCTACCAGTCGTCTTGAGTGAAAGTCGTAATATTCAGCATTTTGAATTTCATTAACTTTCTCTACTGTTTTTGCAAACTGGTCGGTCATCTTTTTAAGCGAATTTTTAAGAAAATCGAATTCAGGTTTTACATTCACTTGAGCATAATCGTTCATAAGTTTAAGATACATTCCGTTTCCTACGCCTCTTATGGCAGCAACAACCTGAAGTTGAGAAGTTCCTTCGTAAATTGTAGTAATTCTGGCATCGCGGTATATTCTTTCAATAGGAAAGTCCTTCATAAAGCCTGTTCCACCGTGTATTTGTAACGAATCGTAAGAAATTTGATTGCAATATTCGCTTGAGAATAGTTTTAACATAGGAGTTAGGACATCAGCTATTTTCTGGCAATTTTTGAAATCGTTTCTTTCTTCAGGAGTTAGGTTTCTTTCTTCGGATATAAAACTATATGATTTGTAAATATCTACATATCTGCTTGTTTCGTATAATAAGGTTCTGATAGCATCAATTTTTGCTCTCATATTAGTTAACATTTCGTAAACAGCAGGGTATTGAATAATTGGTTTTCCGAATTGTTCTCTTTCGATAGCATATTTTTCGGCTTCCCGATAAGCAGCTTCAGCAATACCAACAGATTGGGCACCAACGCCAAGTCGGGCAGAATTCATGAGCGACATAACATATTTGATAAGTCCCATTTTTCTGTCGCCTATAAGTTTTGCCGGTGCATTGTTGAACACCAATTCGCAAGTAGGGGAGCCTTTTATACCTAATTTATTCTCAATACGGCGAATTTTAACAGCTTTATCTTTTCTGTCGTAAACAAAGAGGGAAAGACCGCGAGCATCGGTAGTGCCTTCTTCGGAACGTGCCAAAACAAGTGAAATATCGGCGTCACCGTTGGTAATAAAGCGTTTTACACCGTTTAATCTCCATGTTCCTGATATTTCGTCATAAGTTGCTTTAAGTTGAACTGATTGTAAATCAGAACCGGCATCAGGTTCAGTAAGATCCATTGCTGCTGTTGCTCCTTCTTTGTTGAAACGTGGGAGAAATTCATCTTTTATTTCATCAGAAGCAAATTCATGAATAGTTTCTGCACAATCTTGCAACCCCCATATATTGGCAAAGCCGGCATCGCCTCTTGCAACAATTTCAGCTGACATTACATAAGGAACTATTGAAAAGTTAAGCCCGCCATACTTACGGGGTAATGACATCCCTATAAGACCTGCGTCAACGAGAGCTTTGTAATTTTTTTGAGTTCCTTCGGCATATTTTACTTCATTATTTATAAGTTGAGGACCATCATGGTCAACAGATTCAGCATTTTCAGCAATGATATTTCCTGTAATTTCGCCGATTATTTCAAGAATTTTATCGTAATTTTCCATAGCGTCCTCAAAGTCGAATGGAGCGTAATCGTATTTATCTTTATCGGCGTAGTTGTTTTCTTTTAGCCTTACAATTTTTTCCATCACAGGATGGAATAAGTGAAATTTTAAATTTTCGTTATCGGTATAAAAGTTTGCCATGATTTTCCTGTTTATTTTGAGAGTTCTTTGTAATACTTAATCATTTTTGGGATAACATCACCCACATTGCCAATAATAGTATAATCAGCAATATTATTGATAGGAGCTTTGGGGTCGTTATTAATAGAAATTATTTTAGCACTTTGATCCATACCTGCTCTATGCTGCACAGCACCGGAAATACCGCATGCTATGTATAATTTTGGGCGGACAGTAATTCCTGTTTGTCCTATTTGCCTTGCATGATCAACCCATCCGGCATCTACGGCAGCTCTTGAAGCTCCAACTTCTCCGCCTATAACTTCGGCAAGTTCAAATAGTTTATCGAAATTCTCTTTACTTCCTACTCCATAACCTCCCGAAATAATAATCTGCGCTCCCTTAATATTTATTTTTTGTTTTTCGACATGCCTTTCAATTATTTCTACAAGAAAGTCGTCTTCTTTTACATATTTTTCATAAGGTATGTTTTTTATTTCTCCGGTATAAGAAGAAGAGAAAATTTCTTTTTTCATAACTCCTTCTCTTACTGTAGCCATTTGAGGACGTGTATCGGGATTGATAATTGTGGCTATTATATTTCCTCCGAAAGCAGGTCTTATTTGATATAGCAAGTTTTTGTATTCCTTTTGTGTACGGTTCTCGGTATGGTCTCCAATTTCAAGACTTGTGCAATCGGCAGTCAATCCGCATTTTAATGCCGAAGCTACACGAGGAGCAAGGTCTCTTCCTACGGAAGTTGCCCCAAATAAAGCAATCTCTGGTTTTTCTTCTTTAAATAGTTCTACAACTATTGATGCATGAGGCAATGTAGTATAAGGTAAAAATCTTTCGTTTTCTGCTAAATGAATTACGTCAACACCATATTGAAACAATTGTAAACCTATATCGGGAATATTATTACCAATAACAACTGCTTCAAGCTTAACACCCAACTGGTTAGCCAACTTTTTACCTTTCGATAGTAGTTCGAGACTTACATCAATTACTTGTCCTTCTTCGTTTACTTCGCAATATACAAAAATATTATTCATTTAATTTTGATTTTCCTGTTTATTAAAATTAATAAAAATCGAGCAATTTATCCTAAAATATGAGCATCAATAAGATCTTTCATCATGCTTTTTATATCACTATCAGAGTCTGATAGTAGAACTGTTTCTTTTTGCTGCAAAACGACGTTTTCAATTTTCTTAACCTTTGTGGGCGAACCAGAAAGTCCGAGAAGTTCAACATCAGCATTCAGGTCAGCTACAGTCCATTCATCTATTTGAAGATAAGGTCTTTTGTTGTACATTTCTGTATAATCTCTTGATTCTTCCTGAAGTTCTGTAATAGTTCGTGCATGTTTAAATTTCATAAGCAATTTTGCATTACGAGGACGGCATTCGGGTGCTGAACTATGAACGGTAATTAATGCCGGAAGTGGCGATTTTACAGTTTCAACACCTCTTTCAATCCTGCGTTTCACAGTAATATAGTTTTCGGTTACATCTACTAATTCTTCGGCATAAGTAATTTGTGGAATATCGAGCTTTTCAGCCGTTTGAGGTCCTACCTGTGCAGTATCTCCGTCTATTGCTTGTCTGCCTGAAATAACAATATTATATGGTGATAGTTTTTTAACTGCAAGGGAAATTGCGTAAGAAGTAGCTAAAGTATCGGAACCGGCAAATTTCCTGTCAGTTATTAAATATCCTTTATCGGCACCACGATATATTGACTCTCTTATTATTTCTGCTGCTCGTGATGGTCCCATTGTAAGTACTATTACTTCTGCATTTTTAACCTTTGATTTTATTTCCAATGCCATTTCTAATGCATTCAAATCTTCGGGATTAAAAATTGCCGGTAATGCTGCACGGTTTACTGTTCCGTCTGCTTTCATTGCGTCTTTCCCGACGTTTCTGGTGTCAGGAACTTGTTTAGCTAATACAATTATTCTGAATGTCATACAAATAGTTAATAGTTTATAATACAAACTTAAAGTTTGCAAATGTACAAAAAAATATAGAATTTAAAAATTCTAAAAAATATCGGTTTATGTTATTGGAAATTGTTAAATTATTTAGTGAAAATGATTATTTTTAAGTAAGAATTAAATAATCTTAAAAAAAAATTGCAAGGCAATAATAAAATAATGCCTTGCAATTTAATGAATTTTCGATTTTGAATGAATTAATTTTTTAATGGTATATTTTTAAGTGTTTCTACAAGAAATTCCCAGAATTTTTTAACACTTTCGATATGAACTTTTTCATCAGGAGAATGTGGGAAACGAATAGTTGGTCCAAATGAAATCATATCCCAGTTTGGATAAACTCCTCCTAATAACCCACATTCCAAACCTGCATGAATTGCAAAAATCTTTGGAGTTTTACCGAATTTATTGTTATAAATTTCCAGCATTTTTTGTAAAATAGGAGATTTAGGGTTTGGTTTCCATCCCGGATATTGCCCTGAAAAACTAATTTCAGCTCCTGCGAGCTTGAAAACAGATTCAATTTGGCTCTCCAAATCTAATTTAGCACTGTCGACAGAACTACGCAACAGACACATTGCTGTAGCCATTCCGTTTTCTATTGTTATTATTGCCAAATTATTCGACGTTTCAACCAAGCCTTCCATTTCGTTACTCATTCTGATAACTCCGTTAGGGCAGGCATAAATTGCATTTATAAAAGTCATTTGATCTTTCTCATCCATAATTTTTGATGGTAAGTCAATTGAAACAGCTTCAATCTTAAGGTCAGGTTCTACGGCAGAAAGTTCTTTTTTAACTATTGATTCGAATTCCTTTAAATAGTTTTCGAATTCGTTTTTATACTGTGAAGGTAAAACTATATCGGCAAATGCTTCTCTTGGTATTGCATTTCTGAGGCTGCCACCGTTAAGTTTCGATATTCTTACATTAAATAGGGTAGAAGTGTTTTTTAGAAACCTGTTTATTATTTTATTGGCATTTCCTCTGCCTAAATGGATATCAACACCAGAATGTCCTCCTTTTAACCCTGTAACACTTAGTTTATAAGCCAAATAGTCTTGAGGAACATCTGTTTCTTTATATTTAAAATCAGCATTTGCATTAGTTCCGCCTGCACACCCAATGTAAAGTTCGCCTTCGTCTTCAGAGTCAAGGTTCAACAAAATATCTCCTTTAAGATATCCCGGTTGTAATCCGAAAGCACCTGTCATTCCGGTTTCTTCATCTATTGTAAACAAAGCTTCAATCATTCCGTGTTGAATGTCTTTAGATTCGAGAATTGCCATAGCAGCAGCAACTCCCATGCCATTATCGGCTCCTAAAGTAGTACCGTTTGCTCTGACCCATTCACCGTCAATTATCGTTTCAATCGGGTCCTTTTCAAAATCGTGGACTTTATCGCTATTTTTTTGAGGAACCATATCAAGATGTGCTTGAAGTATAACTCCTTTGCGATTCTCCATTCCGGGAGTAGCAGGTTTTCTTATTATTACATTACCTACAGGGTCTACTATAGTTTCCAAACCAAGACTCTCTCCGAAATTTTTCATATATTCAATACACTTTTGTTCAAACTTCGATGGTCTTGGTATTTGTGTTAAATTGTAAAAATGCTTCCAAACAGCATTCGGTTCTAATTTTTTTATCTCGTTGCTCATTTTTATATATTTTTGTTTTAATTTTTAGCAAATTTATTATTTTTTTGCCTCTTACATTGTTAAAGTGTGTTAAGATAAATGAAAAAATATAATAATTGTGCTTTTTTATCCTTTTCTAATTTTTTAAAAAATCAAAAGATGAAAATCAATAATTTGCTCATTTTAATATTTTTAAAAATAATTTTTAGCTTAGAAGCGATTTCACAGGATAACGTATTATACAAAATAGTAACCAGAAATGATGTTCAGACAGGGGCTGATAGAACCAATTTATATTTAGGTTTATTAAAGGGGAAGCGAGTGGCTCTGGTAGCAAATCAGACTTCTATTATCGGTAATACCCATTTAGTAGATAGTTTGTTGAAATTGAATGTTAACATCGTTAAGATATTCTGCCCAGAACATGGATTCAGAGGAGAAGCAGAAGCCGGAGTGACTGTTAATGCTTCTATTGACGAAAAAACCGGCTTACAAATAATTTCACTTTACGGGAAAAATAAAAAACCTACTAATGCCGATTTGAAAAATGTTGATATTATTGTTTTTGACATTCAGGATGTTGGAGTTCGCTTTTATACATATATATCTACACTTCACTATGTTATGGAGGCATGTGCCGAAAATAACATTCCTTTGGTAATTTTAGACAGGCCAAATCCTTTGGGGTATTTTGTCGATGGGCCTGTGTTGGATCCTGCATTTTCATCTTTTGTAGGTATGCATCCTGTTCCTATTGTTCATGGAATGACGATTGCCGAATATGCTCAAATGATAAACGGCGAGAAATGGCTTAAAAACAATGTTAGTTGTAAGTTACATATTATTACTGTTGATAATTATAATCACACTTATTACTATATTTTACCTGTAAAACCTTCGCCAAATCTTGTTAATATGAATGCTGTTTATTTATATCCTTCATTGTGTTTATTTGAGGGGACAGATATAAGCATTGGAAGGGGGACTTCAAAACCGTTTCAAGTAATTGGACATCCAAAGTTAGAAGGAGCAGAATATTCATTTACTCCTCAATCAATTAAGGGGATGAGCGAAAATCCGCCACATTTAAATCAAGTTTGTTATGGTTATGACTTATCCGAATATTCAGTGCTTTTTCAAAGATTTGAAAAACAAATAAATATTTATTGGCTTCTTGATTTATATAAACGTTTGTCATCAAAAACCAATTTCTTTAATTATTTTTTCGATAAACTTGCAGGTGGCGATTCGTTGAGAAAGCAAATAATTGCAGGCAAAAATGAAACTGAAATAAGAGAAAGTTGGAAAAACGATTTATCGAAATTTAAAAAAATCAGAAAAAAATATCTTCTTTATATTGATTTTGAAGATTAATTTATAGGTTCAGCAAAAAATTCATTACATCAACGTTATCGGCATAGTCAGCCAACTCAGGGCTTTGGGTTTTGCCAAAAGATACAACATTTTCGATATTTAGAAATTTACTTACAATACATTGTATTTCGCTTTCATTAGACTTAGTGTAATTAATAATTTCATCAATTTTATCATAGAAATCATAATAAACGACGGCAATAGGTGAGGATAAACTTAAGTTTCTCGTTAGTAAAACACTTTCACAATCAATAAATGGGGTGCGATTTATAATCAATATTGACTTTTGATAATCATAGTTATTCCTATATTTATGAAAATCAAGTATATTATTTTTTTGTTTCAATGCTTTTGTAAGAAGGTCGAAATTATAGGAAACAGGTACAAATATTTTGGAAACATTTCTACATCCTAAACCATAATAGTCAGTTATATCGTTTGAAAGTTCCGATAATTGTTCAAATGTCTCATTTCCGTTCAAAACCGCAATGCTGTTCCTGTTTTTTCGGATTATATTGGGATATTTGCCAAAATAATATTCAAAATATCTCGATGTATTATTACTGCCGGTAGCAATTACAGCCTCAAATCCACTCAACTTATCTTTCATTATTTCGGTAAAATCGGTAATTTTAGGATTTATATTTTTTAAAACCTCTATTAAAGCCGGAATTAAAATATTATCATCACTCGATAGCTTTATTAATGCCTTATTCCCTGACATAATAACATAGAAAAAATCCATAAAACCCACTAATGGGATATTTCCTGCCATTACTATACCGACTTTAACAGGTGTGCTTTTACTTTCGATATTCTGATATTTTTTTACCCAACGGTTTATTTTTTCATTTGTAGTGCTATTAGCAATTGATATAAGTGCGTGTTTTATATTGTCTTCGCTAAACCAAGGATTTTTTGACGAAGCTTCTGTAATTGCATTTAATAAAATATTATTACTGTTTTCATTATCTTTTTTTACAGTATTTTCTAAGATAAAATCGGATAATTTTGAAAAAATTTCGATTCTTTCTGTTAAGTTCATTGGTTATTAGTATTTTTGAGTTTTTAATGCTAAAATAAAAAAAATAAAATTACGTTTTTTCTAATTAATGTTACAAAGTAAGCAAAATTTAATAATATCAAATTCTAAATTTACTACCATAATGATAATTTTACCTGTAAAATATAGTATTTCAAAAATTTTATTTAACGGTAAAATAAATCATTTTCTATTAATCATAATATTTTTTTTATCAACTGTTAGTTTATCATATTCTCAAGGTAGAGAGACTTTTGGTGCTTATGAAGATTCTCTAAGAAAATTTGCTTTAATAATCAAACAATCACAAGACGAAAGATTACGATATGAAGCAAACGAAAAGTTTGTTGATATTCTCGATGAAGTATTGCATATAAAGAGATCTTTCGATTATCCTTTCGATTCTCTTAATAATTTAGTTGCCAGATTAAATTCGCCTGATAACAGATTTAGGATTTTCAATTGGGTTATCGCTAAAAGCGATGAAACATTTGATTACTATGCTGTTATGCAATTGTACAATGAAAGTAAAAAGAATTATGATGTAATATTTTTCAAAGATAAGTCGTACGAAATTGCCGTACCTGAAAGTCAGACACTAACTCCCGATCAATGGTACGGAGCTTTGTATTACAAAATTATTCATACAAATTCACAGAATGTTGATTATTACACTTTACTTGGATGGAATGCAAATAATGCTTTGTCTTATCAAAAAATTATTGAAGTTGTTACTATAAGGTCCGGTAATCGAGTGTTTTTGGGAGCCCCAATTTTTAGGTACGGAAAAGAGAAACCCAAGAGAATTATTTTTGAGTATTCTTCAAAAGCAATAATGAACCTGAAGTATGATACTCAACAATATAAAGAGAAAAAGAAGTTAAAGAAACCGATTAAAGGAAAATGGTTTGAGGTAGTAAATGTCAGGTCGGATATGATAGTTTTTGACAGATTAGTACCAATGGAGCCTTCTTTGGAGGGACAAAAGCAATTTTATGTACCCGAAACTAACATTTACGATGCTTTTGTATTTATGAACGGTAAATGGGTGTTTATTGAGGATATTGATGCCCGTAACCCTTATAAACCTCAGTTAAAGAGCGGCCCCAAACGTGAACCCGAAATACCTCTTTATAAACAAGCAGATAGATAAAATATTTAACTTAAATACTCGATAAAAGCCAATCAGTAGCCTTTTGATAATCGCAGAAAACTCTTACAGTTAAGCTGCGATTTATTGCTATTGTTTCGAATAATTCGGCATCATTAATGAATTTTTTATCGTAAACTATGGCTAATTTTTTCAATTTTGGAGCAAAATGGGAAGCCTTTTCAGCTACTTTAATAGTGTCGATTTCAGATATTTTGTATATTAAATTTCTTTCATCACATAGAATTTTTGTAGAGTTATTTGAGATAGCTGCTTCATAAACTGCTTTGCCGTAATTTATTACTTCTTCAATGTCCTCATCGAACCCAAAAGTTGTAACAGATAAAAATTCATCTTTTTTTTCAATTAGATATTCAATTGCCATTCGTTTCTATTTTGGTTCACATAAAAAGTACTTTACGACAATTTTATCCAGAAAATTGGCATCTAATTGGTCTGAAGCTTCCGAAATATCTTTTATTGTTTTGTCTTTAAAAGCTATTTTGATGTTTTCCTGCGAATTACTATATGCTAAATTAGTAATTTTATCGGTAAAAACAAAATATTCAACTTCATCTTCGTTTAAATTATATTCAAGTTGTATTTTCTTTTTCAACTGATTTATCAAACTATTGTCGAATGCGGTGTTTTGAAGAGTGATTTTATATAGTTTTCTATTAATCAAATTTTTAGATAATAAGCTTAGAACTTTGTCGGAATGATTTTGCCATATTTTAATCGATGAAATAATGTCGAAATCATCTAATTGAAGGAAATTTTCCGTTAATTCAGAATTATTTTTAAAATCATCTTTTGAGAAATTATTTTCAAGAAAAATTCTAAGTGTTTTGGGGCAATGCATTTCTTGATTGTTTTTTGCCAAATATTTAGCTCTATTAAGTATTTTAATAAGCAATTGTTCGGCCGAAATTACTGTTTTGTGAAGATATACCTGCCAATACATCAATCTTCTAGAAATAATAAATTTTTCAATAGAATAAATTCCTTTACAATCAACAACTAACTCATCATCAATAACATTTAGCATTTTAATAATACGTTCGATACCGATAATTCCTTCCGATACTCCGGTGAAAAAACTGTCTCTTGAAAGATAATCGAGCCTGTCGACATCGAGTTGTCCCGAAACAAGTTGATGCAGAAACTTTTTATGATATTTGTTTTTATATATTGAAATTGCCAAAGATAGTTTGTTGTCAAAAGTATCGTTCAGTTTGTTCATTATTATTTCCGACATCGCCTCGTGTTGAGTATTTTCGATTATAGAATTTTCGAGAGCATGCGAAAAAGGTCCGTGTCCGATATCGTGCAATAAAATTGCAATTATTGCTGCTTCAGCTTCTTCTTTTTCAATAGAAACTCCTTTTTGCTGTAGTACTTCTAAAACTTGCTGCATAAGGTGCATACTTCCGAGAGCATGATTAAACCTTGTGTGTAATGCTCCGGGATAGACCAAATATGACAATCCGAGTTGGGATATTCTTCTTAATCGTTGAAAATAAGGGTGTTCGATTAAGTCAAAAACTAAATCGCCTGCAATTGTTATAAAGCCATGCACCGGATCATTAATGATTTTTTTTTTGTTTTGCACTTTATGTATTATTTGATAATCTTGTCTAGAATTTCTTTGGCTGCTTCTTTGTGAATGAGAATGTTTATAATTTTAAGTTTTATATAATCCTCACTGTAAAATCTATATCCTTTGGTTTTACCGTCGAAAGCTCCACTTCCTGAGTCTTTAATCAGAAACCAGTACTTTCCGTCAACTTGCTGAACTCCGACCAAATGAATGCAATGATCATCGGTTGTCGATTTGTTTTCGAGGCGATACTGACGCGAATCTTCATCTATATATTCAGAAGGAATATCAAACGTAGGAATAATGGCAATTTGCTCTGTATTACTGTAACCGGGTTCTGAAACGTCTCCGCATATTGATATAGTATAGCCTTTAGTTATCGAATTTATTATGATTTTCATATATTCATTTAACGAAACATTATAATAGTCATCGCATTTCCACCAGTTATCAGCTTCATCGAGCAATCCCTTTTGATTATAGGGTAGTGATTTTGTTGACATAAAACTAAAATAATCATCAGGATTTATTTTTAGGTAATCTCTGAGAAATGACAAAGGAGAAAAAATAGTGCCTTCGTATGTGAATGTTTTTGGAGGTGTTCCCATATATTGCTCCAAAATATTTTTTACAGTTGAAACAGCAAAGTCTTCATTCCACGTATTTGTTTTTTTAAGCGATTCGAGAAATGAGTTAATTTCATTAAACATTTGTTTGTGATTATGAACAGTTTTCCCTTCTTTTCGCCCGGTATAAACATAAGAAGGAACAATGCCGTACTTTTTTATCATACGTGTAACGGCATTCGATTCGGAGCCTTCGCCAAACGACATATTGCCTCTTTTCTGGACATAATAACGTGCCTTTTCGACATACTCCCAATATACTACGTACATTTCCGACAGTTTAATTCGTTTTCCGTATAATCTGTTAATTTCCGATTCAATAAAAGAAATACCCGAAAAACACCAGCAAGTACCCGTTAACCCTTGGTTAATAGGAGTATTATGCCATTGCTTTGAATATTTGGATGTATCTGTAGGAAAGGATATTCCTGAAAAATCAACAGTAAAAAATTTTGAATTATTCGGTTCAATAACCGAATTTTGATCTTCTTTCTCTATGTTTTTTAAAAGTACATTCTGATAATATCCAGCTTTCTTTTCAGAATATGTTGATTTATGTCTTTTTTCTTTCTGAGGATACGCTAATAACGGAATTACAATTAGTAATAATAAAAGTTTATTGATTTTCATTTTTTTTCTACAAATTTTATTCTACGATTAATAATATGGATAAGAACTTTAGAATCAACTGGCTTTGCTATATAATCGTCAAAACCTTCTTCCAGAAGTTTTTCTTTGTCTTGTTCAAGAGCATAGGCCGTTTGAGCAACAAAAGGGATATTTTCATATTCTGGATATTTTTGCTTTATTTCTTTTTGTAGTCTCACACCATCCAAGGGTGCAGGCAAATTTATATCAAAAAGCATAATATCGAAAATGATTTTTTTGTTAAAATTTTGTTCAATAATATTTAATGTTTCAACACCATCAACTGCCAAAGTAACATCTGCGTAATTTTCAAGCATTTTTGATAATAATGCCCTGTTTATTCTGTCGTCTTCTACAATAAATACTTTAGGTCTTCTTTTAGTAGTTAGAAAAACAATTTTTTCCTCTTTCGCTGATGAGTTATCATAAAATACATCAGAATTATCAATGCTTGTTAAATAAAAATTTACTGTAGTTCCTTGACCTTTTTCCGATTCAATTTTAATATCACCCCCTAAAAGGTTAATGAGTTTTTTTACTAATGGTAATCCTAATCCCGCACCTTGAAACGACCTTGAATATCCCATACTTTCCTGACGAAATGAGTCAAAAATATTATTTAAGTAAACAGGGTCTATCCCAACTCCAGTATCTTTAATCCTAAAATTTATTAAATTATTTCCAATTTTTGAGCAGCTGAAATTTATAAATCCCTTTGATGTAAATTTATAAGCATTATCCAATATATTGTCAACAATACGTATTAATGCATTTTTATCGGTGTTTATCAGAATATTACAGTCGATATTACTATTGAATTTTATCCCTTTTTCTTTTGTTTTAATTGAATACTTCTCTATTAATGGAGTAAGTACTTCGTTAATATATATGTTATGAGAATCGATTTTATAATCGTTTGCATCAATACGGCTAATATCGATAATGTTGCTTAAAAGCTCAAGCAGTCTTTCTCCGCTTACTCTTATGTTATTAGCATATTCAAAAAGTTCGCTGTCTTCATTTGAAGAATAAATTGATTCTAAAAGGCTTGCAAAACCGATAATTCCGTTTAAAGGGGTTCTAATTTCGTGACTCATATTGGCTAAAAATGCATTTTTTAAAAAATTTGCATTTTCAGCTTTTATTAATGCTTTTTTAAGCTCAATATTTAGTTTTTTGGTATTTTCTTTTAATTCCGAAATTTCTGAATCGTCTTTTAACTTTAGACTATCTAGTTCTTGTTTTAATTTTTTTGTTATGTTTACCAATTGTGTAAAATCATTAAGATAAGAGTTTGCGAGTATTTTATATTTATTTACCAAATAGTTGAGGTAAAAGAATATTACAAATACCAGAACAGCAAAAAATATGTATAATGTTGTTTGAAAAGTCATAACTTATTTTTTGTTTCCAAAGTATCCTGAATAATTTTCAATAAATCACAAGGTTTATAAGGTTTGCTGAGGTAATTATCCATTCCGGCTTCCATAATCCTTATTCGGTCTTTTTCTAAAGAATAAGCAGTTACAGCTATGATTGTTATTTTTTTCCCTGTTAATGCTTCGTGTTCTCTTATTTTTTCAGTAGCCTCTATACCATTCATAACCGGCATTTGAATATCCATTAAAATAAGATCGTAATCATTTTCAATGTATTTTTCAAGCCCAATTAAGCCGTTTTCAGCAATTTCAACCGTGTGGTTTTGCCTGTTCAAAATAGAGGTAGCTACTTTCTGATTTATTATATCGTCTTCTACAAGTAGTATTTTCAGATTTTTTATCATAAACAAAATAAGATTACGATTTATATACAATTATCAAGTCTTCTTTAGGATTTAGAGCATATTTTTGAGTATCTAAATTCAGTTCGGCATCGTTAGGGTTAATTGCATTAACTACAAAATTACAATTTTCAAGTTTAATAAAATAATCTTTTGCATAAATTCTGTAATGATCTTTTTGCCCATAATATTTAAGTCTTTCTTCCTCATTATTTGCAACTCCTTCGAGGGTTTTATCGAGTTTTAAAGATAATGGTACCTGAAGTATTGCAAAACCGTCTTTTTTAAGTACCCTGTATATTTCTTTCAAAGCTTTAATATCTTCGGGTATATGTTCCAATACGTGATTACAAATAATTACATCAAAATATTCATCATCAAAATTAAGTGATGTTAAATCGATATGAATCACATCTTTTGTGTAGTTATAACCTTTTTCAAATTTATCGCCTGCAATGTAGTTTATATTTTTATGTTTTTTAAAAATTCTTTTAAGACTGTAGCGTGGAGAAACATGGAGCATTGTAATGTTTTCGGAAAAAATATGAGTTTTGTATTTTAAGTAAAGATATATAAGCCTTTCTCTATCAATAGAATTGCATCTTGGGCATAAACAATTATCTCGCAAGCCGCTGCCTATTACCTCGAGTTCGTTTAAAACTTTTTGATTTAAGCCGCAAGGCAGCAATTTTTTAAAACTTGTATTACAATTCGGACAGTGGTATTTTTGACCTAAATAAAAAATGCTTATCAAAAAATTATAATAGTTTTTTAGTCGAAATAATAAATCGTAAGTAAATATCTTTATTAAAACTTCTTTCATTTTTTTTAAATTTACTTATGCTCTTTTGGCTCTTTCCCAGTTGACCGATTGACTTTTTTTTAGATATCTTTTAAACCCAAGATACATAGCCAAATTCATGATAAAGAAATAGTAAGGTACGAACAAAACTTTTATCTTTATTGACTTACTTTCCAGAAACCAGCCAATGAGTGCGGCAATATAGAATAATATTTGAAGAAAAAATGTAATGGTATAAAACGAATTAAGTTGAAAATTTTCGGAAAGGGCTATAAATAAGTTCACTAAAAATATTATCGGTAGAAACAAAGGAGCTAAAGTCCATCTGAGTACTCTGTGAGAAATATACTGGAAAGATAAAACCCCGTATTTAAAAGGATTTAAGAGTTCTTTTAATCTTATAACCGATTGTATTCCTCCAGCAGCTATTCTGACTTTCCTTTTTAATTCCTCTTTTACGTTTGCCGACGAAGTTTCAATTGCATAAGCATTAGGATTATATTGAATTGTATAACCATCCATTGCAATTCTGAGTGAAATAATAAAATCGTCGAGTAAAGTATCTTTTTCGACTTCTCGGTAGAGTTCGGTTCTTATGGCAAATAGTTCACCTGCTGCACCAACTACTGAGTAAAGCTCAGCGTCCAATTTTTTTAAAAAAGATTCATATTTCCAGTAAATACCTTCACCCGCTCCTGCTGCGGTTTCGCTTTCTTTCTGATATATGCGCTTTTCTCCTGATACACAACCAACTTTAGGATTTCTGAAAAGATTAACTATTTCTTTTATAGAGTCTTTACCTAACATAGTATTCCCATCAGAAAAAATAACTATTGGAGTTTTTACAAACTGCATTCCTCTGTTCATAGCTCCTATTTTACCGCCTCTTACCGGTTCGTGATAAACTTCTATACCTTCATATTTTCTTAATAAATCAGGGGTTCCGTCATCAGAACCATCAGTAACCCATACTTGCTTTATCTTTTCTTTTGGATAGTCAAGTTCCATTGAGTTTTTAACTTTTGCATCAACATAATCTTTTTCGTTATATGCTGCTACAAATAATGTTACTTCAGGCTCGAAATCTTTATTTTCGGAATACTCTATACTTAATCCCAATAAACGCTTTAGTTTTACTATAAAAAAGAGCAATAAACCATATCCGATATAGGAATAAAAAACTATAAAAACTCCTGTCCAAAAAATAATTTTTAAAGCTATCATATTAAACTATTGTTTATTGTTTTCATTATAATTTTTCTCGGTAACTACAAATTTCTTTGATGCTCCCTTCATTGAGAAGAGTGATAAAATCATGCTGAAATATCCTTTTGGTATCGAAAGAATTGCAATAAAAGTTCTAAAGTTAAAAAATCGTTTTGGAACTGCAATGATAAGCGAAAAAA
This sequence comes from uncultured Bacteroides sp., assembly GCA_964634005.1. Lineage (GTDB taxonomy): Bacteria > Bacteroidota > Bacteroidia > Bacteroidales > JACABE01 > CAZWKQ01. The sequence goes on along the minus strand of CAZWKQ010000006.1, from coordinate 91,282 downwards.
GAATGGTTGTTAAAATAATAAGCCAGTAGTATAACAAATGCTTAAAAAACAGTAGTGAAACAATAGCAAGAATAAATGATGTTCCAAGTAACAAAATTCGCGGTAATAAAAAATGTTGCAGCGATTTGTCGAAGAAATCAAATTTCCCTTTAAAAAGTGCAATAAAAGAACTAATAAAGTGCAGTCGTGCTTGTAAAAATTGGTTAGCAAGCCATCTTGAACGTTGTTTAACAAAAACATCCGATTTCTGAGTTTTTTCGTCTAAAACTACTGCATCGTCGAGGTATTCAAATTTATAGCCTTCTTTTAAAAGCATAAATTCGAGTTCTTTGTCCTCGCCCGATGTTTCAATTTTAGAAATCTTTTCTTTAAAAAGTGAATAGTCGAAAGCCATGGCCGAACCTATTAGAGCAGACGAAAATCCAATAGCTCTATGTCCTTTTCTGAAAATATGATTGTTTATTTCTTCACTTATTGCATCCAATAGAGCAAAGTTTGTATTATAATTCTTTGCAGTTCTGTGTCCTTGAACTACTTTAGCTCCTTTAGAAAAAGCAAGATTGATTTTTGTCAAAAAATCCAAATCCTGAAATACATTATCTCCATCTAAAATCAATGCAATATCGTAATTGTCCGATAGTTTGTTTATTGCTACGTGAAGTGCATTTGCTTTTGTACGTTTTGGGTTATCAATTTCCAAAAGAGTAATTGGTAATTTCTTTAAAGTTTCTATTGTACTTTTTTGAAAAGAATCTGCAATAATTACCACTTCGTAAATAGGATATAATTGTTTTAAAGCTACATTAGCTACATTTACAATAACTTTGTCTTCTTTATAAGCAGGAACAAGAATGCATATTTTCCTATATTTATCGATTTTTTCCGGGTATTTGAAATTTTTATAAAAATGTCCTGCAATTGAAAATATTAAAATATATAAAGCAGAAAAAGCAAAATAAATTGAAATTATTATAAAAATAAGATTTAAAATGAAGTATAAATAATGCATAATCAATTTTATTAGCTAATTACTTTTTCCCATTTTTCTGTTTCGAAATTGTACTTTTTTAAGATTTTGGCAGGATTGCCGGCAACTATTGAATAGGGTGGAACACTTTTTGTAACTACACTGCCGCCTGCTATTACACAATGCTTTCCGATTGTAACTCCTGCTACAATTACCGAATTAGCTCCTATCCATGTTTCGTCTTCTATTACAATCTGTGAAGTGGATATTCCTTGAGTGCTTATTGGTTGATAAATATTTTCATAATTATGATTTAATCCCGAAATAATAATGTTTTGAGCAAGCATAATATCATTCCCAATTTTAACAGGTCCTATTATTGTACAGCCTAATCCTATTCTTGTTCTATCTCCGATAAATACATCTCCAACACCATTGTTAATAGTTGCAAAATCTTCAATTGTTGAGTCGTTTCCTATATAAAATTTATTAAATGGAAGAATATCCATTCTTGTTCTTCGTCTTATAAGTGTTCTTTTACCTTTTTTATGAATAAAAGGGTTAATGAAAATTTTAACCCAAAGTCTTGGACGAGCCTGATTTCTTGGAATTAATAGCCAATGAACAATTTTTTTTACCTTTTCATTGGCAGTAATTTTCTCTTTAATACCCATTTTTATTATTTTTTACTGTTTCAATTGCTTTGTAAATTTCTTTTACGCTATTTTCCCAGCTATGACTTCTTGCAAAATCTATCATTTTTTGCTTTTTACCACTATCATTATCTTTCAATGCAATCTCAATCATTTGCAAATATTCTTCTTTGTTTTCAGCAAGATATGTATAATCAGCAAATACGCTCATTGCTTCGGTTTTTGTTGCAACTGTTGGTTTTCCCATAGCTAAATATTCGTCAATTTTTCTGGGATAGTTTCCAATTGTAACTTCATTCACTATTTGTGGATTTATTGCTACATCAAAAGCGTAAAGATATGAGGGTAATTCGTTGGGATTTTTACCTCCCAAAAAGTGAACGTTTTCGTATTCATGTAGTTGAGATTTTTTAAATGCTTCGTCTTCAGGACCAACTAATACAATATTCCATTCAGGTTTTTGTTTTGCGAGATATTCAATTATCTCAATGTCTAATCTTAATGCTACCAATGCACCTATGTAACCAATAATTGGTTTTTTGATATTTTTAATATCGTCAGGTATTTCTTTTATAAGATTCTCGTCAAAAATGGTTAAATCGCAACCTTGACCTACATAGAAAGAATTTTCGTTGAATTTTTTTGCAAGCGAAGTTAAATAAGTAGAATTTCCACATACAAGGTCGGCTTTTCGCATATATTCCGCTTCTATTCTTATGCCTTGCTTTTTCCAAAAATCTACTGCTATTAAATTATCACGTGTATAATATATTTCAAAATCAATTGGCAGGAGCTTTTTCAGATAAAAACTTCTGAACATATCGCTGTCATTGAATAATATTATATTTTTAAAATTCAGTCGATCGATTGCTGAGGATATTTGTTTAGCCAAACGTTTGTTATTAATTTTATTCAAAGCATCGAAAAGCCAATCAATTCCGAGACGACTAATAGATTCAAGCATAGTACGAGGGTTTAACTCCCATAAATTTTCTTGTATTTGAGTTAAATCAGGGATTTCGCCTTTTAATACTTTTTTTCTTTTAATAGTTTTGGGGTCATTTTTTTCTCTTATGGCAGTAAATCTGTCTAATGGAGCGTTAACGTATAAAACTCTGTTGTTCTTAGCGAATTCTAAGGCAATATTTTTACAATTGCTGCCTATTTCAACGTCCCAAGGTTGCAATCCGGTAATTATAATATCTTTCCCTTTCATAACAGCGATTTTATTTTAATACTTCCATATAAATCTTATGTACATTTTCGGCCATAGCGTTCCAAGTATATTTTGAAGCTCGCTTATATCCTTTTTCAATTAATTGATGCCTGAGTTCAGAGTTGTTTAATAATAAAATGATTGCATCAGTAATATCTTCTGTTTTGAAAGGGTCGATAATTAATGCTGCATCATCGGCAACTTCGGGCATTGATGAAGTGTTTGAAGTAATAACAGGAGTGCCACATGCCATTGCTTCGAGCATTGGAATACCAAAACTTTCACGAAGCGAGGGATAAAGAAACAACTTACTCAAATTATAAATAGCGGGCAAGTCAGTATTTACTACATAACCCGTTAGATGAATGCGGTCAATCAATTTTATATCATTTATTTCAACAAGTATTTTTTCGAGTTCATTTCTTTCGAAATCTAACATAACCAGTTGATATTCATTATTCATTCTGCAAAAATCCGAAAAAGCTTTCAGTACTCCTTTAGTGTTTTTTTTGGGGTCAGTATTTCCCAAGAAAAATATAAATTTTTCGGGTAATTTATATTTTTCCTTTACTCTTTGTAGTTCATTATTATCTTCAATTTTCTTAAAATGAGAACTAACACCGTTGTAAACTGCTTTTAATTTTCTACCGTCAATCTTAAAAAAATCGGCTATTCTTCTCTTTTCAAATTCAGAAACTGTAATTATCATATTACTTTTTCTAACGATTTTCGGTACAACATATCTTCGATATATATTCCCGAATTTTTGGTAATTAGTCCCGCTTCCTTTTAATATCTGACTATAGGTTTTTTCCATATAAATGATATCGTGAAGTGTAAGTACAAGCGGAATATTTATACTAAGCGGTGCTGTATTACTCGTACAATGAAGTAATTGACATTTATCGTTTTTAACGGCTTTTGGAAGCGATATTTGCTCCCATTTCGGATAGAATCCTCCATTTACATATCTAATTTTAAAGTTGTCGGTTTCATTTAGACAAACATCTTTATCAGGGCTTATATATACAAAATATTCGTTTGTTTTGTCGATCTTCTGTAATTCTCTGATTAATTCAAGAGCAACCATGTCCATCCCATGCTTTTTTCCCCTAAACAGTCTTTGTCCTTCTATACCTATTCTCATTTTCTTTAATGTCAATTTGTTTCTTAATAAACTTATTATCAATTATCTCTATGAAAAAAAGTAATTATTTCGAAATTTGAATAATAATATATCCTGATTAATTTGATTTTTTTTGATAAAATTAGTAAAAATCTTTTAAACTTTTCCCTTTTTTGTTATTAATAAATATATCCCACCAAAGATTCAAAATTAATAAATTAAAAAATTGGAATGATAAACTCATCAGTGACTTATTGTTTATTTTATTACTAATCATTTCTTTTTCGATTTTTTCGGTAAACGATACTATCATTTTTTTGTTAAGTAGCTGATTAGTCGCATCAGCATTTAGAATGTAATTGTATAATTTTTTCCTGAGATTAATATCATATAAGTAACTTGCCTGATTGATATTTAAAAAGTAATCAGATTGATAATTAGTATTATTAAGTAGATTGTTTATAAAATTTTTTGAAGAATTATGATATGGTTTATTGTTATTAACCGTACCGCCGGCCTTTTCGTTCAATGAAATTGTTTTAATGAAATCATAAATTTCATTTCCCAAAAAAGGAAAACTAACATCAATGTTATAATGCTCACATATTTTTTCAAACTGAAATATTTCAATTTCATTCAAGCACTGCCTTATATCAATAAAATAATTATGAACATTGTAAGCTTCTTCGAAATTTAATGGTTTTATAGGCAGAGATTTACGGTAATTATTAACCCATTTTTTACTGCCGTTATGTATAAGTTTTTCAAGTTCTTTTTTCGAAAATCCTCCTCTTTCTATTGAATAAAGTTTGATGATCCTTTTTATTAGAATACGTAATGGTAATATGCGAGTATTTTTATTAAACAAACTTAAATTCAAGAGTTTAAAAATAACTTTGTATAAAAACAGCAATTTAAGTCTTTTTAGTTTAAAATATTTGTTTATGTTGGAGGCATTCGTTCCAAAAATGTATTTAATTCCTTCAAAAACAAGAAGTTTGTCAGGATTAGCTTCTTTGATTTTACTGATAAAAATACAATTGTGAATTAAGTTGTTGTCATTGAAAGGTATTTCAAAAGTTGATATAATTTCTGGTAGAATTTCAATATCATGATGCTTTATAATTCTTGAATTACTGTCATCGGATAAAAAATAATTGAAGTCATTTGATTTTTGAAGTTTTTTTGAAAAGCCCTGAAAATCTATTACTCCTATATTTTCTTTGTTTATAATCCTTTTTTCAGTAGCTTCGTTAAGTAATGTATTGAATATTTCATATTTATTATCATTTTTATCATCATTTGAGGAAACAGATTTATGAACCCCTTTCAGAAAGTCTTCATAATCGAATAAATTGCCTTCTATTGTAGAAACATGGTACCTGTGATATAGGAAACTGCCCCCTGACATCTTTTTTATGTTAATAAATGGGGTATTTGGTGAAGGTATATATCCTAAGTTTAGAAATGCTTTAATTGAATCCTTGTCGATTGCTTTACTTTTTGTTAGATTTAAAATATCGGTAAAGCTGTTTGAAAAATAGTTCTCGTTGTAATAAATTGGTATTCCACAACCATTTTTGTCTCTAACAATAATAGTTTCAAGTTTCGAAATTATTACAATTGTATATTCCCCGTCAACTTTTTTAAAAGCCTTTAAATTCTCTTTAAGGTATATTTTTAGTAAAAGTTCGGCGATATTTTCATAATGAGTAATGTCGAAAAAATCGGAAATTTTATCAGTATTATAAATGTTTCCGGTAAAAATAATTTTATGTTCATCAAAATCAGCTTTTTCAAATTCTGATGAGTAATATACTTGTAAATCGAATTGCAGTTCATTTTTATATTTTACCGAAAGATTATCTTCTTTGCTCGAAAAATCGAAAGATCCGATAATTTTTTTCATTGTTTAGTTGTATTTTGTTTAAAATTATGTTTAGTATGAATGAATTTTTTGTTAGCTCCCTTTAGTTTAAAAAGAAGCAAAAGCAAAGTAAAAAATATTTTAGGCAGAAAAAATAAAGAATTGAGATTTTTTTTTGTATAAAATTTTCGTGGAATGGCAAAAATTATAGTTAAACAACAAAGAACAAATGATAATAACCAGATATCGAAAATGTAGCTTCTATTTAGTAAGTAGAAAATTATTGTGAAAATAAATGATAATCCCAAAGTTAAAATTCGGGGTAAGAAAAACATTTGAATAGTTTTATTAAAATAGTTGATGTTTCTCTTAGTTATAAGTGATTTAAACGAATCGAAGAAATATTTTCCGAAATAATAGAATTGAGCTGCTAACCATCTTCTTCTTTGATTTTCAAAAGAGGATGAATTTTGTATTTTTTCGTCGTAAACATAGGCATAATCTATATAATCTATTGAAATATTGTTTTTTAAAAGTAATATTTCGAGTTCTTTATCGAAGCCTCCGATAGCATAAATTTTACCAATATATTCTATAAAAATTTTCTTTTCTATAGCAATAGCGGATCCTATTAAAGCTGCCGACAAGCCTATAACTCTATGTCCTTTTCTGAAAATATGATTGTTAATTTCTTCACTTAGTGCATCAAGGATAGCATATTGTGTATTTTTATTCTTAGCTGTTCGGTGAGCTTGGATTACTTTTTTATTTTCATCTACAACCGAATTTACTTTCGATAAAAAATCAGGTTCCATAACGTTATCTGCATCAAGAATTATTGTATAGTCAAAGTCTTTGTCGTTCAAATAGTTTATTACCGTTTTCAGTGCATTAACTTTTGTATGGGTTTGGTTTTGAACTTCAAGTATTGTAATATTTTTTCTTTTAAGAGCTTCTATGGTTTCTTCTTTAAGTTGATCGGATAATACAATAATTTCAAATAAATCAGAAGGATAATTTATTTTTTGAGCTTCTTCAACAGAGTTTACAATGACATCATCTTCTTTATATGCAGGGAATAAAATTGCATATTTTCTGTTAATTATTTGTTTACTTTTTTTTATTCTGTAACCGAATAATCCGCTAAATGAGAATAAAAAAAAGTACAATACTGATAATAAAATGTAAATGCTAAAAACCAAGATAATTATTTCTGCAACAATCAACATGATAAAAATCAAATTATTAAAAAGGCTTTAAAACTATAATTTTGGATTTTCAAAAATATTTTCATTGAAAAGATTTTTGATATGCCAAATTATTGCTCTAAGATAAGCATAAAAAAGATTAAATTTACCTTTCAATAAAAAAAATGTTGCATTTTTTGGTATTGCGATCAAAAGTTGAAAGAGAATCGCAATTATAAATACTTTACCATGGGTATTTCTTCTGAGATAAAGAATTCTGTTTCGGTTCAGATAATATATTTTCAATGGGCTTAATTTACCTGTAGATTTCGATTCTTTATGATAAACAACCGAGTTATGAACATAAAAAACTTTGTAACCGGCTCTTTTTATCCTTTCGATCCAGTCAAGTTCTTCATAATAAAGAAAAAAAATGTAAGACATTAATCCGACCTTTTTTATTATCTCAATAGGAACCATCATTGCTGCACCATGAGTACAATAAGTTTCACTGTCGGTGTCATATTGTCCAGTATCAGTTTCATTATAGCCGATAGCGTGAGTTCTTATAGTATATTTGTTCACGGGAAGTGAGCCTGCATATTGAATTTTCTCGGGGTTATAGAAGAATTTTATTTTAGGACTAACAGCACCGATATTTGAATTGTTTTCGAGTTTCTCGACCAAAGGCTCAAGAAAGTTTTTGGTTACTATGCAATCATTGTTTAAAAGCAATATATACTTGCCTTTGGCTTTCAAAATTCCGACATTGTTGCCACCGGGAAACCCAACGTTTATATTATTAATAATTAGAGTAATATTAGGGTATTTTTCTTTTATTATTTGTGGATTATCTGAAGTTGAACAATTATCAACAATAATAATTTCGAAATTAGGATAGGAAATATTATTTAATGATTCAATCAAATCGCAAGTATCATAAGAATTGTTATAGTTAATCGAGATTATTGAAACTAATGGATAGTTTTTTTTTAGATTTCTTTGTAAAGGTTCATTCATTGGCTAAAGTTAAGAAAAATATTTAAAGTTTAGGATTTTCAAATATTTTTTTATTATTCCAATGAATAATTATCCATGCAAAGGCTCTCCAGTAGGCCTTTAAACTTTTAAAATCGCCTTTAAGAATGAAAAAGAGGCTGTTTTTGGGAAAAGCGGCAAAGAGCTGATAAATAACAGCTAAAACAAGTCTGAATCCCTTAACATGTCTTCGCATATATAACCAACGCGATCTATTGATATAATAAGTTCTGAATGGACTTAGTCTTCCGGTGGAAACAGATTCTTTATGATAAATCAAAGAGTTATGAACATACCATATTGTATATCCGGCTTGTCTGATACGATAACACCAATCTAACTCTTCGTAATATAGGAAGTAAATATCGGCCATCATACCGACTTTTTCGATTGCTTCACGTCTAACCATCATAGCTGCACCGTGTGCATAGGCTTGCATTGTATCTTTGTCGTATTGTCCTTTATCAACTTCTTCAAACCCAATTCCTTTGCTTCTTATAGTGAGTAAATTGATAGGTGTAATACCTGCATATTGAATAAGTTGCGGAGGGTCATAAAATTTTATTTTGGGGCTAACTATCCCTATATTATCGTCATATTCCATTTTATCGACTAAAGGTTCCAAAAAACTTTCGGTAACTTCGGTATCATTGTTTAGAAGCAGAATGTATTTTCCTTTTGATTGTCTTATACCTAAATCGTTGCCTCCAGGAAACCCGAGATTTTTCTCGCTTTGAATAAAAATAATATCAGGGAAACGCTCTTTAATTATTGATGGGTCATCATTTGGAGAAGCGTTATCAACAACAATAATTTCGATATTCGGATAAGTTACTTTTGTCAAAGTTTCAAGCATTGCACAAGTAACTTCAGGGTGGTCATAGTTTATGGTTACAACCGATACTAAAGGATATTTTGAATTATCAATTTCAGTTTTCATAATTTTAGGAGTTTACTTGATATTATTTTGGTTTTGTGATAAGATTTCGGAATTACTTTGTTCTTTTTTTTGTTTTTCATTATCTTTTTTATGTTGAAGATATCCGGCCAAAAAGCCTATTGGTGTGAATAAAATAAAGCCAATAAGTAAGTCCTGTATTACACCTTGCATTTTTTATTCTTTTAATTTATTAGAGTCAACAGTTTTATATTCTCCTTTTTGTTTTGTGAGATATTCGGGAATTCTGCCGAGTTCTTTAAAAATGCGGATTAATGTTGAAACAAATAAGTTGCCGTCTCTTGTAAGTGAACGGTCAACTGTCCATACAAGAGATTTTCTCCCTCTTATAGGTACAACTTTACCGTAGTCTTTGAGTTTCCATGCCATATAACCGTCGGAGCCTCTTTTTATTGAGGTGTTCCATCCGCCGATTTTATCGGCATATTCCTTTATAAAGCCGAAGTTTGCTCCACCGGCACTTAATTCAGGGCGTTTTATGCCTCTTAAATCGTGAATGATATATTTAATAAATTCGTAAAAAGCAAAACCAATGCGTAATGTAGAATAATTTTTTGAATAAAAAGCAACTCTGCCATAAACTCCTGCAATACCCGGTTTTGATAATTTTTTCATTATTTGTTCAACCCATGTAGGAGGATAAATACAATCGGCATCACCGCATAAGTAATATTTGCCTTGTGCCATTTCGAGAGCTTTTTGACGGGCATTGGCAATACCTTTCTTTGGTTGAGAGTAAACTTTAACGCCGGTTTTTTCCATTATCTCTTTTGTATTGTCGGTTGAATTATTGTCAATACAAATAATTTCAATCGGATAAGTGGTTTTTTGTTCAGCCAAAGAAGCAATAGACCTCAATACGTTCATTTCTTCATTGTATGCAACAATACAAACAGAAACAACAGGTTTGTCGGATACAAGTTTTTGAGTTTTATTTTTTATTTCCTCAAAAATATTTTCGGGATAATAAGGCTTTTTGTCCTTAACAAACCAAAACTTTTTTACCCATTTGGGGACTATAATACTGCTCATATTTATTTTTATTTTGTATTACAAATATAGTCAAAAATCATTTATTTTTTTCATTACCTATTTGTTCTTCTAATTGTTTTTGAAGTTTTAGCCCGAGAAAAACATAAGCCCAGCTTGTAAAAACTATTAAATGAGTAGGGAATTGTCCGAGTACCATATTTCCGTAGCTTGCTCCGATAATTCCGAAACTTCCGCAGTGCAAAGCACTCAGCTTACCGAATAATTCAGGGTTTTTAATACGGAACATTATTATATAAGCTCCTTTTCCAACAATATAAAAAAGAATAAACATGTGAAGATAAAGACCAATTATTCCGCATTCGGCCCATATCATAACAAACCAACTATCGGTAGCTATGTTTGCAAGATATCCGTGAGGAACGAATTTTTGAGCCCTGTTACCGGCATGTCCCACTCCACCGCCGAATGGTTTGTTTTTAAGATATGCTGCAAAAAGCATTTGGTTTCTCAATCGAGTATTTAATGATGCGTCTTTGGTATCAAAAGCCGTACGCATTCGGTTTATTTGATAATTACTATCTCCAATTCTGGTAAATTTAAAAAATATAAAAGCTAAAACCATAAAAGTCATGCCTATAGTTATAACTCTTACATTTTTCTTTAAGAATATATACAAGAAGAAACCCGCAGCAGGTACTGCTATTGCTCCTCTTGTTCCCGAAATTGCCATCCCATAAAATCCTGCTGCTGCAACAATCAACCAAAAAATTTTAAGCTTGAAATCTTTGGTATTTAGAAATAATATTGTTCCTACAACTCCGAGTTGTCCCTGAGAAGCTCCAAATTGTCCCGCATCAGTAAAAAATGAAAAAACTCTCAATTTCCCCCACAAAATATGTGTAACAGCACCTCCTTCGTCAAGCCACTTTTGTTCCCATGGATCAGGACCTATTATAAGTTGTAATGCTCCTTTTACCGATGCTAAAATTCCGATTATTCCCCATATATAAAGGAATGTATTCAGATTTTTAGGTTTATCGTACACAAAATAGACCAAAGGTATTATTAAAAGCATATACAATGCTATTCCACGCATTGCCGAAAACCATGCTCCAATGCTTTCAGCTTCGGGGTTGGCAATTTCCATAACTATATAACCAAACCAAATTATTGTCAGGTATATTAAGTCGTCCTTTAGTATAGTCCAATCGATTTTTTTATAAAAATGTTGAAAAAAATAAGCCAAAAAAATAAGTACAAGAAAAATATCCATAACATAGCCTAATTTAACGGGAACATAGCGAGTAATTCCCATTAATATCAGGTTTAATATATATGCAAAAGTCATCCCTAAGCTGGGATTTACATATACTCTGTTTAAAAATATTACAATAAAAGGTAAAATTATAAGTGCAAAAACAATACTTATGTCGCTTTGTGACAGGAAGAACCCAAAAAGTACCGACATTACGATAAATCCCAAAAACGCAAGTGGATTAGCAACTTTTGCCGCTCCGGTTTTTTGCAGAAAAGGATTATCGCTCATTTTTTATTTTTTTTAAACTTTTCTTAAGAATTTATTGTAATAGCTTTTCAATTGATTGAACCCAAAAAGAAAAACAGTTTGATAATTTACGTCAATTTCTTCTCTTAAATATCTAAAACCGATAACAAGCCCTATAAGTGTGAAAATAATAGAAGCAACACCAACAAAAAACAATAAAGTAACTACACTTAACGATGGGAATAGTTCGTGGATAACAAAAACAGCAATAATATTGCCTATTATATTTGCTACAGCCATGTAAATAATCTTATAGAAGTTCTTTTTAGGGCGGTTTAAGCTGCTGAGAGCAACTCCGGTGAATCTGTCGACAGGAAGTAACAGCCCGTAAATAATAACGGCAATCATGACATAAGATAAGCCTTGTAGCGAGCTTCTGTATTGCTCACCACCCAATATTAAGATAAAATATTTGTTTAAAAAAATTGCTATTATTGAGAAAAAGATAAAAATCACCGTAATAGTGCCGGTATATGTGTAAAATATTTTTTTAAACTCATCCTTATTGTTTTCTATGCTTGCTTTCGACAGCTTTGGGAAAGCCGTAGCAGTGAAACTTCGTAACGGAATTTCGATAAGTTCAATGTATTTTAGAGGTATTGCATAAAGAGCAACACCCATTGGACCACAATATGCACTAAATGAAATAATAAAATTATCGGCACTTTTGAGCAAACTGCTTCCTATGTTGCTTGCCATTGAATATTTCCCAAACGTAATTATCTGATTTATTTTCTCCTTTGAAATGTATTTAATATTTCTAAGTCCTGTCCATTTTTTTAATATGCAAAATGCCGAAGTTATTAAATTTGTTGAAATATAAATTAAAACTACGGTAGTTACATCAATTTTTTCAACTGTCAAAAGGGCGATAAAAAGTATTAACAAAAATGACCCAAGGTTGAAAAAACGTATTAAGAAAATTTTTCCGAAATTCAATTCCGACTGCAGTATTGACCAAGCATAGTTCCATGGCAGATTGGCCAAAGCAAAAACAGGATACCAATAAAAGAATATATCGTAGCCGTAATGTGAAATAGTTTTAGGAAATAGTAAAACTGAAATATATAATATTACCGAAATAATAATTATGCTTACTAAACCAATAAACCAACTTGAACCGAGAAAATATTTTTTACCCGTATCGTCAATTGAGGAAATAAATCTTACTGTAGCTTCACGTGTAAGACCCATTCTCAGCATATCAATCAATGAGGCAGGAGTTGTAAAAAGAACCCACTTACCAAAATCATCTATTGACATTATTCTGATTAAAATTACAAAGGATATCAAACCCATAACCGAAGTCGACAGGTTTGCGGCTAATGATAAAAAATTATCTCCTTTAATAATTTTCTTGATATAATGCAACATATTTCTTAATTAAAATCTTGATAATTGCTATTTTACTGAATACCGTTCATAAAACTGTAATTTCAGTAATTTTTTTATCATTCTTCTCAGCCAAGAACGTTTTTTGGGAATTTCGCCTATGACATTTTCCATCAAATAGAGTTCAACTCCATTTAGAATTGATAATATTTTGTTGTTTGAAATTTCTTTATAAACATTCAATACACCGTCATCAGCTTTATTCCATGCACGGTTTGAACGGCATACCATCAATGATAAGTCGGCTTCTCTTACTAAATCCGATGGATATGTATATAATATCAATGGTGGTAATTCCAAGAAAATGTATTTATATTTCTTCGATAGATTTATTTGATTATCAAGTAGTAAATTTTGAAAGTTCTTTATCTCAAAAAAGTTATTCAAAAGTTGATAACATTTATTATCGGTATGTTCGTTTATGATGTTATAATTATGAAAATCAGACGGATGACAGTAGTTCAGAAATAGTGTATTTTCGCCGTATTCTCTGAATTTTTCGGCAAGGTGTTCGATAAATGTAGTTTTACCGTCGTTTTTACGTGTGCTGAAAACAGTTATCAAATAAGTTTTATCAGGGTTGACATTATTATTCGATTTAAGTAAATCAAGTTTAATACTCTGAGAAATAAGTTCTATGGTTCGATTTATGATAAAATCCATATTTACTTTTTTGGTCTTTTTCTTAATCATCAAGGGTAAAAGACCGGCGAGTTTCAATTTGAATAATGCTTCTGCACGCTCCGGAGTTTTAATAGTATTGTCAAAATACTCCATTAGTATAATAACAATGAGTACCAAAACAAAACCAAACAGGGCAGAAGCTACTATCAACAACTTCCTTTTTGAAGCTTTGGCATTTATAGGGAAAAAAGGAGGATCGACAACCTTTAGAGCCGATGAAAGCTGAACATTTTGCTGTTTAAGTTTTGCCAATGTCAAGCTGTGAAGCAACTCGAGGTATTCGTTTTCGGTAACTCCGATTTTTCTTTCAATTCTTTTAAGCGTAGCTCCTAATGGTGCAAATATCGTATATACATTGCTAAATTCGGCTCTTCTTTTATTCAAAACGTCAAGTGTAGCTTTGCTTTCTTCTTTTTTTATAGAGTTAATAAGCCATTGCGATAATAAATCTTTTAAAGGTACGCCTTCGCGGCTATGCCCATAAAGATAAAGTTGAGTTAAATCGTCTTCGAGTTGTTTCTGGATTTGTTCGGCATCTTGTTTTATATGTTCGAGTTTAATATTATCGGTTGCTTTATTTTCGCTGTACATTTCGGTAAGCGAAATTCTTGAGTTTATAGTGGCAAGTTTATTTCTTTTCCTTAGAATTTCTTCGCTTTTTAAATAAATTTTATCCTTATCGGTAAGTTTTTTTTCAACCTCATTAAGTGCTGCAATTGATGCTGCATAGCTCATCTGAACTTTTTGAATATCAACATCAAGTTCTTCCTTTCTTGAAGCTATATATTTAGTTTGTTCGTAGTAGTTGATAATTTTATTATCTTTATTGAAATTAAGCAATTCGTCTTCAGAAGCTTTAAGGCTATTACTTGTTCGGGCTACTTGCTCTTCGAAATATTTTACAACATCATCTGTTTGTACTTCTTTTAATTGGCGGTAGTTTTCAGTAAAATATTTTGTAATAAGTATTAGGGTTTGCATACAAATTCCCGGGTCGTCTTTAGAATATGATATTTCAACAAGGTCGCTGCTTTGAACACGTCTTACATTTATTGCAGACAGAGCTTTTATACTGTAATGGGGATGTCCGTAGTTGAGCAACTGATAAACAAAGTTTTTTTCATCTTTATTTTTCAGTTTCATCAGATTGTTGTATGTTTCTTCAACATTATTTCTATTGACCAACCTTTTTACTTCATCTGGAACAATTTCCTGTAGTTCATTATATGATTTCTCTGAGATATAAACAGGATTTGGTCTTGTAAGAACCAGATTTTGTGCTAAGAGCATTACTGCTGCTTTTTCTAATGTTTCTCTTGATTTTATTATGTTTATCAGATTATCGAATGCGTTATTGGTAGCAAAAAAGTCTATTTTATCGTTTCCTTTCGATTCTATATTATATCCTGAAGCTATTCCTGTATAAATTACTGTAAATGAACTGTATATTTTTTTTTCGTTTCGTGTAAGGAAATAAACCAATAGTGCCAGTATGAGAGGTACTATAATTAGCGTCAGCAGGTTTTTCTGTAATAGTCTTATAAACTGAATTATATTCATACCTGGTTGATTTATTCAATAAATTTTAAGTTTTCGAAAACTAAACCTGTTGTTTCCTGTAAAAGCATATATGCAAGAACAAATTCGTATTTTGAAGTCTCGTATTGCATTATGCTTTTAGCTCTTATATCCCTAAATCGAGCGTAATCGGTCAATGGGAGTTCGCCTTGAGAAAATTCTTTTTCAGCCATATTTGCCTGCAATTTTGCATCTAAATAAGCTTCGTTAGCAATTTTAAACAATTTCTGCTTTAGTATCAATTCATTATATTGTTGTATTACTAATTTTTTAATAAATAATTTTTGCTCTTCTTTTTCCCAGTACGATTGTTCGTATCTGTATTTTTCGGCTTTGATTAAATTACTTCTATCAATAATATCATACAATGGTAATCTTAAATAAGCTCCGATATTATATCTCGATGTTGTTTGTTGTGTGCTTACAAGCGATTGTGACGTTGATAATGTGTTTATTGAGTAATAATCGGCAGTTCCGTAGTTAAAATAAGATTCGAGACCAATATTTTTAATCCATAGTTTTTGTGTTGATTTAATAACCGTATTTTTAAAATTGAGGTCTGCTTCTCTTGCTTTTATTAATGGTGAATTTTCATAGGCCGATTCAATAAGAACTGCAAGAGGAGGTATATAATCTATAATATCGTTTAATATAGGATTGAAAGCTTTAGACGTATCAATAGCTTGAGCATTTAAACGAGTTGTAAGTGTTAAAGGCAATATAAAAATACTTATGTTTATTAAAATTAAAAAAAATCTATGTTTTAAGTTTTTTAGTTGATTTTTAATCATTTCGATTATAAATTATTTTTTAAACATTTTCTTTTTGAATAAAGACTCCTATTGTTCTAAATATCAGCTTTAAATCTCCCCAAAAAGAATTATGTTCTGCGTATTCATTATCAAGTTTAAAACGTTCTTCTTCCGACATTACACCGCCTCTTCCTCTGAGTTCAACCTGCCATAACCCTGTTAGTCCTGCTGCTGCTTGAAAACGCTTACCCCATCCTTGTTTGGTAATGGCTTCGGCTTCGTTTACCGGTAAAGGTCGATTCCCGACTATAGACATATCACCTTTAAGGATATTGATTAATTGCGGTAATTCGTCAATACTCGTATTTCTGATAAATTTTCCTACTTTGGTTATTCTCGGGTCGTTTACTATTTTCAAAAAAGCTTTACGTGCATTTCTTTTCTTTATTGCCATATATTCGCACATTTCATTCCCATCGAAATAAACTATGGGCGAACATTTTTTTCCGTTTTCGAGTTTGGCGCAACGTGGGCATTCATCTTCAATTTTTTCGTTTTGTGCATATATGTTCAGGTGCTCTAATTCTCTCAATCTTTTATCGGCATCGGGATACATTGATCGGAACTTATAAAAATCGAAAGTCTTGTAATTAGCACCAACTCTTTTCGAAATATAATAAACTTTACCTTTGGATTCAAGTCTTATGGCTATTGCAACTATTATCATTAGAGGCGAAAGCAGTAAAAGCGCCGTTCCTGCAACCAATATATCAAAAGTTCTTTTTAATAAGCTGATTTTATAGGGTTTTATTTCCGATGGCTTAACAATAAATCGTTGTTCTTTTGTTTCTTGTTTGTATTCTTTTAAAAAAATAATTCTTTCGTATAAATTCTGATTATTAACGGGTAAAGTATAATAATCATCTATCCCGTTCTGAATACAACGATTTCTTAATTGAAAATCAAATTTATTCGTTAGAATGATAAAAGGAATTCCGTCAAATATTTTTTTTCTTTTAATTTCATTAAAAAAATCAAATGCATTCATTCCGGGAAGATAGATATTGCATATTATTGCGTCAATTTCCGGACAATCGTAATGATTGAAATATAATGCTTCTTTATTTTCCTTGAAAACATCGAAATTATTGTTAGTAATCCAATTCATTGCAAAAAGGCCGTTGGATTTATGGACAACTGAGAAGCGATTATCTTCCGAAAGCTGATTTATAAACGAAATGTCGTTGCCTACGTACAATATTTTTAAAGTAATTTCTTTACTTTCTTCCATAATTTCAATATTTTTAATTACCCCTTCTTTCAAGATAAATGTCACGCGATTGAAGTCTTCTTTTAATTCTGGCAATTAGTTCTTTGGGATTGAAAGGTTTAATAATGTAATCATCGGCCCCCATTTCAAAACATTTTATTTTATCTTTACTTTCTTCTTTGCCTGAAAGCATTATAAGGGGTATATCATCAAAAAAACCGCTGCTTCTTATTTTTTTTATAAACTCGAAACCATCCATAACTGGCATTTCTATATCGCATATTATCAAATCGGGAATATTTCCTGCTTGCATCCAATACAAAGCCTCTTTGCCGTTGCTCATGGTAACTATATCGAAATCTTTGTTGAAAGTATTTTCTATTATAAAACGTATGCTTTTTTCATCGTCAATCGCAAGAATTTTTTTCATATTTGATTTGTTTTACTTTTTAACTATATTTATTGTTAAAAATACACCTTTTCCAACAAAACAAAAATAATACAAAACTTAAAATGTGCAAATGATTAACGAGAATTTAATAAACAAATAAAAGTTAATAAGTTAGTTTAGTTTGTTTTTTATAATGCGTTGAATTTCAAATATTTCATCTCTAAGTTTTGCTGCTTGTATAAAATCGAGTTCCTTTACAGCCTTGTTTAAGTCAATTTTTAATTTTTGTAATGTTTTTTCTAATTGACTTTTATTCATGTATTTCAATACTGGCTCGGCAGCAAAGTTCTTATTTTCGGTTTCGTAATAAATTTGGTTTTCAATTTTTGTACTTTGTTTTTCTTGTCCCAAAATACTACTTTGTTTTTTCAAAATAGAACTTGGAGTAATATTATTTTCGATATTATATTTAATTTGTTTTTCTCTTTTTCTGTTTGTTTCGTTTATAGTCATTTGCATTGAATGAGTGATTTTATCGGCATACATAATAACTTTGCTGTTTACGTTTCTGGCAGCTCTGCCGGCCGTTTGAGTTAGCGAACGCTCCGAACGTAAAAAACCTTCTTTGTCGGCATCAAGTATTGCAACAAGAGAAACTTCCGGTAAATCAAGACCTTCACGCAATAGGTTAACACCTATAAGAACATCAAAAACACCTTTTCTCAAATCATTTAAAATCTCAACTCTATCGAGTGTGTCAACATCAGAATGAATATAGCGGCAATTTATCCCTATGTCTGTAAAATATCGGGCAAGTTCTTCGGCAAGTCTTTTAGTCAGAGTTGTTATAAGGACCCTTTCTTTATTTTCAACTACTTTTTCAATTTCTCCCAAAAGGTCATCAACCTGATTTAAACTTGGCCTTACTTCTATAACAGGGTCAAGTAGTCCTGTTGGTCTGATAAGTTGCTCAACAACAACTCCGCCCGACATTTGAAGTTCGTAGTCTGCAGGTGTAGCACTTACATAAATTACTTGTTTTATCATCGATTCAAATTCATCGAACTTAAGAGGTCTGTTATCCAAAGCCGATGGAAGTCTGAACCCGTACTCAATTAAATTCTGTTTTCTTGATCTGTCGCCGCCATACATAGCCCTTATTTGAGGTACGGTAGCATGGCTTTCGTCAATAATCAACAAAAAATCATCAGGGAAATAGTCTAATAGACAAAAAGGGCGTGAACCTGCTTCTCTGCCGTCAAAGTATCTCGAATAATTTTCTATCCCTGAGCAGTATCCCAATTCTCGAAGCATTTCGATGTCATAAGTTACTCTATCCTCAAGTCTTTTAGCTTCAAGCATCTTGCCGTTTTCTTTAAAAAAGGCTATTTGCTTCATCAAATCGTCTTGAATCTGATATATAGCTTTTTTAATCTTTTCGGGTGATGTAACGAATATATTGGCAGGATATATTTGCAGCTCATCTTTCTCTGAAATTTTGTCGCCATCATTCGGATTTATTGAATAAATTTCTTCAATTTCGTTTCCGAAAAATACAATGCGATAATAGTAGTCGAGATATGCTGGAAATACATCTATTGTATCACCTTTTACTCTGAAATTCCCTCTTTTAAAATCGCCTTCGGTTCGTGAATAAAGGCTGTCGACAAAATAATGCAAAAGCTTGTTTCTGCTTATGATGTCACCTTTTTTGATGTTTATTATATTATTGTAAAAATCTGTCGGATTTCCGATTCCATATATGCATGAAACTGAAGCTACTACAATAACATCTCGCCTTGCAGAAAGTAATGCCGATGATGTACTTAGACGATATTTTTCGATTTCATCGTTTATTGACAAATCTTTCTCGATATAAGTGTTAGTTACAGGTATATATGCTTCAGGCTGATAATAGTCGTAGTAAGAAACAAAATATTCTACTGCATTTTCGGGAAAAAACTGTTTAAACTCGCCATAAAGCTGGGCTGCAAGTGTTTTATTATGGCTCAATACAAGAGTTGGTTTTTTTACATTTTGAATAACGTTGGCAATGGTAAAAGTTTTACCCGAACCGGTAACACCGAGTAGTGTTTGAGCTTTATCACCCCTTAAAATACCTTCGGTAAGTTGTTTTATCGCTTCTGGCTGATCTCCGGTAGGAGTAAATTCTGATATAAGTTTAAAATCCATCAAAGTTCTTCTTTAAAACTTATTGCAAAGTTAATAATTATAAAGAGTATAGCAACTTATTCTTTAATCTCATTTTCAATTAATTTATGATTTTAATAAAGAAATGGAACAAATATTTTCAAAAAAATAAAAACGTATTAAATAATGAAAAATTATTTTAACTAAATCACAAAAAATGATATGTAAAACGCAGATATACAATGTTATATGATTTTTGGCAAGATTGTTGATATTTGGTATATAGATAACTTTAAAATAAATCGAGCCATGAAAAAATTATTAATTTTATTATCGATATCAACATTAATATTTTGGTCTTGTACTAAAGATGTTGATTTTGATTTCGCTCCGACTGAAAAGAAATCTTTTTCGGAAATAGACGTGAAGCCTAACTTTGATTGGAAAACCACAATTGATTACAAATTCAATGTTAAAGGTTATGCCAACAGTATTATGAAGATAACATCTGATAATGGTCAGAAGATTTATCACAGTATTATGCTAAAACAGGATGCTAATATCGGATTTAATATCAGCTTGCCTGCCTACGAAAAAACTGTCAGATTGAAATATATGGGACAGGATATTAAAATAGATTTAAACGGTAGGAATATAAATTATAGCTTTAATTAAAAATCTTAAAATCATAATATTATGAAAACAATATCAGGAATAATAATTGCAATGATATTATCTATTGCAATCAGCACAAAAGCATCCAATTGCAGCATAACAAAAATAAATGGAGGTGGGTTTACAACAAAAATCGAATCGGTAATAAATAATTGCAATTCTACATATACTATAAGTTTAATTGTAACTCATGATGGCTCAGGAGGTCCTTTAAATAAAGAATTATCTCATTTTTCGGTTGAAGCAATTCCGGGAACATATTCTAATGTAAGTTTAACTGTTTTAACCGGGTCAATGACATATAGTTCTTATACACCGGGACCAAATTTAGGAGTAGATCCATTTCAGGGTTTTAAATTTGACGGTACAAGTAATATTGGAGGTGGTAAAGCAGGTACTTTCAGAGTAACTTATACATTGTCGGGGAATCTTCAAAATCAACGTGTTTCTTGCAAAGCAGGAACTGATGGGCAAATAGTAAATTTTTCTGTTGCCGATTTTGAATATGTAAGAGACTGTAATAATACAAATTGCAACGCAATAGCCGATACCGATGGAGACGGTTGTTTTGATAATGTAGATATGTTTCCTTTTGACCCGACACAGTGCTTAGAAAATAATTTCCCGGCAAACAATTATGGAACTCTTCTTTTTGAAGATTTATGGCCGGCAAAAGGCGACTATGATTTCAATGATCTTGTAATTAATTACAAAATCAAAACAATTACTAATGCTAATAATTATGTAAAAGAAGTTTATGCAACATTCATAATTAAAGCATTTGGAGCATCTTATCAAAATGGATTCGGTTTCCAAATAGGTAACGGTAATATTTTACCCGCTGATATCACTGTATCCGGTCATAAGCTAATGGATGGTTACATCAATCTCAATCCTAACGGAACTGAGGTAGGGCAATCTTTGCCGACAATAATTGTTTTCGACAATGCATACAAACTTATGCCATATCCTGGTGTGGGAATAGGTGTTAATACAAGTCCTGAAGCTCCTTATGTTACACCCGATACTGTTAGGATAAAAATGGTGTTTACCCCTGATAAATTTACTTTGAATGATTTAAATATAAATACCTTTAATCCTTTTCTTATTGTAAACAAAAATAGGGGAGTAGAGGTGCATTTAGCAGACCATCGTCCTACTGATTTGGCAAATTTATCTTTATTAGGAACTGTTGACGATGATTCAAAACCTTTATTGAACAGATTTTACAAAACATCTAAAAACCATCCATGGGCATTGAATATATATGAAGAAATTGATTATATGAAAGAAAAAACTGATTTCTGTACAGGTTACAAAAAGTTTTCAATATGGGCAGAAACCAACGGAAATGAGTTTTCAGATTGGTTTGTAGATAAACCAGGTTATATAGATCATTCAAAACTGTATAAGAAATAAACTGAAAATATTAATATTAAAGAGGCTATCCGAATTGGTAAGATAGCCTCTTTTTATTTTGTAAGTTATGAATCTGCTAATTCAACTTACGATTTATAGTTTTGTATTATTGTATTGTTTTATCGATTGTTAATGGCTTTTATTGTTTAATGAATTTTTTTATAAAAGCTTCATTATCATTTTTTATACTTATTAAATAAACTCCTTTAGCAAAGGAGGATGTATTAATTTGAATTTTTTCCCCGTTTATTTCTTTATGAATCAATTTTGAACCTTGTACGTCATAAATGTTTAATGTTGATTTTTTTAAATTCTGATTAAACTTTATTTCCAGAATATTACCGGTAGGATTAGATGAAACAATAATATTATTTATATTCGATGAATTTGATATATCAGTAATTTGAGAAAGAGGTCGTTTGCAAGTTCCGCTCCATGTACCAGCAAAAATTTCATTGTTTGAAATTACCAAACAATTTACACTATCGAGCAACCCGTTATTATCTAAAAACCAATTGTTTCCATTATCATTTGAAACATAAAAGCCCCAAAACTTAAGTGAAATAAAAATACTGTTACCATAATTACAAATTCCTGATACTTGCCAATCTATAGGATACGGAAAACTGGGGGAATAAAATATTTGGTTCCAACTATTACCATTGTTTGATGAAGCAAAAATATTACCATTTAAAGTGCCAATTAAAATACGGTTATTATCATCTATGTGTATTTTGGTGATAATAGTATCAGCCAATCCATTATTAATATTTGTCCATGTATTTCCACTATTATTTGATACATATACACCTCCGTTGGTACCTGCAAAAATGGATGTTCCATTTGATATTAATGACGAGGCTATAGTATTATTAAGTCCATTATTAGCAGCTACCCAGCTACTCCCATTATTTGAAGATTTAAAAATACCTGAGTATGTTGCTGCATAAATATCGTTTCCAACAACCAGCAAATCAATAACATATAAATTGGATAATCCATTGTTTACAGGGTACCATGAATTCCCGTAATCTGTTGATTTATAAACTCCTGAATTTAATGTTGAAAGATAAATATCGTTTGCTAATGCTTTAATAGATGTTGCATAATAGTAATTTGAATTTGAAGGAAGCCCGTTTGATGCATTACTCCAGGTTAGTCCATTATCATTCGATTTAATAAGGTTGCAAAAATAATTTGGGCTTGCAAATATTGTATTTCCTATTACTCCCAAATAAGAAGTGTAAATTAGACTATTATTGCAACTGTTAAATGTTACCGGCTGCCACTGTGCATTAGCATTATTTATTATTAATATTGCTAAGATGAAATAGAAAAATTTTTTCATAACTGTTTGTATTAAAATAATTAATAGATCTTTTTTAAATTTTATATTTTCTTTTTTTTTGATAATTACTTAGCAAAGTTAAACAATTATTTTCCAATGTGTATGTTTTTTTTATTTATCTAAAAGATATTAAATTTAATTTCTAAGCCAGTGTAAAATAATTTTATGTATAATTAAACTTAAATTAACCTTTTAAACATTAATTTAATCTTATAAATAACTGTATGTCAACAATTAAAGAAGGAATTTTTCAGTAAATTACTGATATTATTATCTTTTGTAAAAGAAAATTCATTTAATATGTTGTGCAACATATATTTAAATATTTGATGTATTATTTTGGTTACATTAAGAAAACAATAGTTTAATTATTAGTTTAAATAAACTTATTTGCTTCTTAACATGCTTTGAAATTGCCTAAAGTATTTTTGTTGCAAAATTTTTTGGAAATTAATTCAAACCATTTTATTAACAAAATTACAAAAACAATGAAAAAATTATTTTTCCTTTTGGCTGTATTTTTTGCAGCGATTGTAGCGGGTCATAGTCAAAGCATAAATGATCCGTTTTTTGACAAAGTGAGTTTCAAAGGAGCATTTGGAACAACTGACTGGACTGCAGGATGGTCGAATTTCAATCCACAGTCAACAGTTTATCCTGCAACAACACAAACAATAAATGCAGGTAACATTACAACAAACACTACTTGGAGTTCAGGTTCTCCATTATTAAGCGGTGCATCTTTTACAAATGCAAACTTAAATGATCCTTTTTTCGATGTAGTTAATTTTGTTGGAGCATTTGGAACTACAGACTGGACTGCAGGATGGTCGAATTTCAACCCACAGGCAACAGTTTATCCTGCTACTAACGTAACTATCCCTGCAGGTGATATAACTACAAACACAACATGGACTTCAAATAACGTTTATTTATTGAACGGTTGGGTTTATGTAAAAGCAGGTGCTACATTAACTATTCAGGCAGGAACTGTAATCCGTGGCGATAAAGTTAATAAAGGTGCATTAATAGTTGAGCCGGGAGCTACAATCATTGCTAATGGAACTGCTTCAAATCCTATAGTATTTACTTCTAATCAAGCTGCCGGTAGCCGCGATTATGGCGATTGGGGTGGTATAATCATCTTAGGTAATGCTAAAATTAATGTACCTGGTGGTGTTGCTACTATCGAAGGTGGTGTTGGTTCTACTTACGGTGGAAATAACGATGCCGATAATTCAGGTATTTTCCGTTATTGCAGAATTGAGTTTTCAGGTGTAGCTTTTTCTCCGAATAATGAAATCAACGGTTTAACCATGGGTGGTGTTGGTAGCGGTACTCAAATTGACCACGTACAGGTTTCTTATTGTGGTGACGATGCTTTTGAATGGTTTGGCGGAACAGTTAATGCTAAATATTTAATTGCATTAAGAAACTGGGACGATGATTTTGATACTGATTTCGGTTTCAGAGGAAAAATTCAATATGCTGTATCTTTAAGAGATCCTAATATCGCCGACGTTTCAGGTTCTAACGGTTTCGAGTCTGATAACGATGGTAGCGGTTCTGCTAATATTCCTTTCACAAAACCTATTTTCAGCAATGTAAGTATATTCGGACCAAAAGTTACTTCTTCAACTACAATTCACAGTGATTATAAAAGAGCAATGCACTTAAGAAGAAACACTCAATTAAACGTATTTAATTCTGTATTTGCAGGCTATCCTGTAGGTTTATTTATCGATGGTTCTGCTGCTCAAGCAAATGCAACAAATGGTTTATTAAATATCGAAAACTGCGTTTTGTCAGGTATGGTAAATAATTTCGCTTCTACTTTCGAAGATAATTATTTCAATACACCTTCACGCAAAAATTACGTTTTACCAAATAATACTTCTTTACAAGTTGTTGATCCATTTAACTTAACTAATCCTAATTTCTTACCTTCATCAACCGGTAATGTATATTTATTGAACGGTTGGGTTTATGTAAAATCGGGTGCAACTCTAACAATTGAACCGGGTACAATAATCCGTGGAGATAAAGTAAATAAAGGAGCTTTAATAGTTGAACAGGGAGCAAAAATTATTGCAAACGGAACTGCACAAAAACCAATAGTGTTTACTTCAAACCAAGCAGCAGGCAGCCGCGATTACGGCGACTGGGGTGGTGTTATTATATTAGGTAATGCTACTATAAACGTTCCTGGTGGTGTTGCTACTATCGAAGGTGGTGTCGGTTCAACTTACGGCGGAACAAATGATGCCGATAATTCAGGTATTTTCCGTTATTGCAGAATTGAATTCTCAGGTGTAGCCTTTTCTCCAAATAATGAAATCAACGGTTTAACTATGGGTGGTGTTGGTAGCGGCACTCAGATTGACCATGTACAAGTTTCATATTGCGGTGACGATGCTTTCGAATGGTTTGGCGGTACTGTTGATGCTAAATATTTAATCGCATTAAGAAACTGGGATGATGATTTTGATACTGATTTTGGTTTCAGAGGTAGAATTCAATATGGTGTATCATTGAGAGATCCTAATATTGCTGACGTATCAGGCTCAAATGGATTTGAATCAGATAATGACGGTAGCGGTTCTACTAATACTCCTTTCACTAAGCCAATTTTTAGTAATATAAGTATATTCGGACCAAAAGTTACTTCTTCAACTACAATACACAGTGATTATAAAAGAGCAATGCACTTACGCAGAAATACTCAGTTGAATGTTTACAACTCAGTATTTGCCGGTTATCCTGTTGGTTTATTTATTGATGGTTCTGCTGCTCAAGCAAATGCAACCAACGGTTTATTAAATGTTGAAAATTGTATTATGTCAGGAATGACCTCTTATTTTGCTTCAGCTTTTGAAAGAGGATACTATACTAATGCTAACAGACATAACGATACTTTAGTTAACAATTCAGATTTAATGGTTGTTGATCCATTTAACTTAACTAATCCTAATTTCTTACCACAAGCAGGAAGTCCATTATTAAACGGTTCTTACTGGAAACACTTTGTAACAGGTAAATTAACTTATGACAATGCTTCAAATACTCCAATGACTTTCACAAAAGTTTATTTGATGAATGCTGCCGGTACAGCTAAATTAGATTCTGTATTTACAAATGCTACAGGTGATTTTTCATTTGTTGTTAATGATGGTAGCTATTCATTAAATGCTTCAACAACTAAAGCATGGGGAGGTGTTAATACTACCGATGCATTACAAGCCAGAAGACATTCAATCGGACAAATCACTTTGACCGGATTAAAATATTCTGCTGCTGATGTTAATAAGTCAAACACTATTAACTCTACAGATGCTTTATATATAAGAAAAAGAGGTGCTTTAAACGAAGTTGTTCCACAATGGACTGCTCCTAACTGGATATTCGAAACTCCAAGTGTAGTTGTTAACGGGGACAATGTTATTAAAAACTTCAAAGCAATATGTTCAGGCGATACTAACGGATCATACGTTCCTGCTCAATAATTTTTTGAAATAATATTAAAATAGCTATGTAATCATTAGTGGTTCATATCCTTAATCGAAAACATAGCTATTTTTTTTAAATAATAAAATAAAAAAATAAAAAAATGAAAACACTTTTAAACATAAAAATATTATTAGTCTTAATAGTGGTTTTTTCAACAGTAAAAAGTTTCGGACAATCAATAAACTTAGGTCCTGCTATCTCTGCTACCCCTTCAAGCACAATATTAGTTCCTCTTAATGTGAATAGTATGAATAATATAGGTGCTATGGATATTAGAATACTTTTTGATAATACTGTTCTTTCTTTTGTAGGAACCGAAAATCTTTCACCTGAAGCAGCCGGTATATTATCAAACGCCATTGTTATATCCGGTAATACCAGCAGAGTTAATTTATCTTGGCTTTCAATGGGGACATCAGGTGTTAATTTTCAAAACGGAAAATTCTTAGATTTGAAATTTAATTACATTTCAGGAAATTCAAATTTAAACTTCGATTTGCTTGAATGTGAAGTTGTTGATTGGGATGGTGACATTATAAATGTATCATACACTAATACAACAGTTTCGCAGCAATTTACCTTAAATACTTATAATGTAGGCGGTTCAGGTAGTTATTGTCAAGGAGGCAGCGGATTAACAGTAACTTTGGATGGTTCGCAAGTTGGTGTTAATTATCAAATTAAAAAAGGTGGTGTAAATGATGGTCCAACTATTCCCGGCACGGGAGGTCCGCTTTCATGGAATAATAAAACTGCCGGAACATATACTGTAGAAGCTCGCTATGGTAGCGATTTTCTCAATATGAACGGTAGTGCTGTTATAACTACTACATCAAATTTACCAGTAAGTGTCAGCATTCAGGCATCGGCTTTATCAGTTCCTTTTGGAAGTGATATTACATTTACTGCTACACCAACAAATGGAGGAACAAATCCTTCTTACCAATGGAAAGTTAATGGTAATAATGCAGGGACAAACTCATCTACATTTACCTATACGCCAAGTAATCAGGATGTAGTATCTTGTGTTATGACTTCAAATTTAGGAGGTTGTATAACTAATAATCCCGCAACATCAAATTCTATTACTATTACTGTAACTCAAACATCATCAATAAATTTAGGACAGCCTATTGTTGCTGCACCAAATACAGAAGTTTTGGTTCCTGTTAATTTTATTGATATGAACAATGTTGGAGCAATGGATTTAAGAATAAGATATGATAGTACAGTATTAAAGTTCGATACTTTAGTAAATTTATCGGCAGATGCTTCGGGTATTATCTATAATCCTGTTAATGTTGGTGGAAGTATCAAACAATTAAATATGTCATGGCTAGCACAGGGTACTTCTGGTGTAAATTTTGCAAATGGTAAGTTCCTTGATATAAAGTTTACTTATTATGGAGGAAGCTCTAATATTTATTTTTATCAGGCTGATTGCGAAGTAGCCGATTGGAATGGTTACATAATGAATATTAATTACTCTAATACAGATATTAGTCAAGCCTTTACAGTAAACACTTATAATGTTGGCGGTTCCGGAAGCTATTGTCAAGGTACAAACGGAGTAACTGTAACTTTAGATGGTTCTCAAGTTGGAGTTAACTATCAGATTAAAAAGGGTGGTGTAAATGATGGTCCAACTATTCCCGGTACCGGAAATCCTATTTCATGGAATAATAAAACCGCAGGAACTTATACAGTTGAAGCACGTTATGGCTCGACATTCGTTAATATGAATGGAAGTGCTATAGTTACTGTTACTCCAAATACTCCTGTCAGTGTTTCAATTTCTGCTAATACAACCAATGTAGTACAAGGCGGAAATGTTACTTTTACTGCAACTCCGGTAAATGGTGGTACTAATCCTTCATACCAATGGTTGGTAAACAACAATAATGCAGGTATAAATTCAAATACTTTTACTTATTCTCCAAATAATTTAGATAATGTAAAATGTATAATGACTTCAAACCTTGGAGGTTGTTTGTCTAATAATCCTGCAACATCTAATACAATAACAATAAACGTTAGTGCACCTGTTGCAAATGTAAATTTAGGAAATACTATTTCGGCAGCTCCTCAGACTCAAATTTTAGTACCTGTAAATATGAGTAATTTAAATAATACCGGTGCTATTGACCTGAGAATTTTATATGATAGTACTAAATTAACTTATGTTGATATTGTTAATTTGAGTGCTTCTGCTACCGGTACTTTAGCAAATCCTACAAACGTAACCGGTACTACAAAACAATTAAATATTTCATGGGTTGCTGATAACAGTGGTGTTAATCCTAATGGAAAATTTCTTGATATAAAATTCAATTATGCCGGAGGAAATACCAATTTAACTTTTAATCAGGCACAATGTGAAATTACTACTTGGGATGGTATAAATGTAAATACAAATTATACCGGTGTAAATATTAAACCTGTTGTTGTTTGGACAGGAAATACAAATAATTCTTGGGAATTATCGTCTAACTGGGTGAACAATGTTTTACCAGGTGCTAATGATGAAGTATTAATACCTGCTGTTGTTGCTAATTATCCTACAGTTAACGTGCAAAGTACAATAAATAAGCTTACCATTGAATCAAGCGCAACAGCAACCGGTTCATTGTTGGATAATGGAAACCTGACAGTAACCAATAATTCTAATGTTAAACGATATATATCAGGAAATAAATGGCATCTGATTTCTTCACCTGTTGCAAATGCTTTATCGGGAGTTTTCCATCTTTCGACAGGACAGGCTAATATCTACATCAGAGAATATAACCCTGCTAATAATACTTGGAGTTTTATATCTAATACTTCAACACCGCTCTCTGTTGGTAAAGGTTATGGAATATGGGCTGATACTCAAACTAATAACACTCCTGATCCGGTTGTAAGCTTCAATGGCCAGT
This sequence comes from uncultured Bacteroides sp., assembly GCA_964634005.1. GTDB lineage: Bacteria > Bacteroidota > Bacteroidia > Bacteroidales > JACABE01 > CAZWKQ01. The sequence continues at coordinate 61,628 of CAZWKQ010000006.1, read as the reverse complement.
TCAATACAGGTTCTATTAATATTCCTTTAGTTCCTGGAGCTTGGAATATAATCGGAAATCCATATCCATCGGCAATCGACTGGGATTTAGTTAATAAAACTCCAAATTTGCTTAATAATGGAGCAGCATATTTCTGGAAACAATCTCTTGCAGGCGGAAATGGCGCATATGCTATGTACGATGGCACTATAGCCACTAATGGAGCTACAAATATTATTCCTCCAATGCAAGGTTTCTTTGTCAAAGCAAATACTAATTCTTTAACTTTCGATAATACAATTAGATTGCATACAACTCAGCAACTATACAATAAGTCATCAAACTCTATAAATGATATGATAAGAATTACTGCAAGTAATGGTGCTGATTATACTGATGAGGCTGTTGTGTTATTCAACAATAATGCTACAAACGGATTCGATAACCAGCTTGATGCATTAAAGCTTTTCAGCAATAATACTAATTTGCCTGAAGTTTACACATTGGCTGATAACAATAGTATTGCTATTAATCGTTTTGGTTCATATCCGGCAGCTATTCCTATGAATGTTAGATTGGGTGTAAGCGCACATATTACTCTTACTGCTTCAGAGTTCGATAATTTCGACTCGAATATCTCAATTAAATTAGAAGATATGCAAACAGGTATTATTCAGGATTTACGTCAAAACCCGGTTTATTCATTCACTGCTAATATTGGTGAAAATGATAACCGTTTTGTTTTGCACTTTGCCATTATCACAGGAATCAGCGAAAACAATGTCGTAAATGTAAGCATTTATTCATACGACAAAACTATATATGTAAATACAAATGAAAAAATTAAAGATATAAGTGTTTACAATATGCTTGGTCAGTTGATTACTTCTGTGGCAGGTAACGGGAAATCACTTCAAACTGTTAATGTTGAACATTCTACAGCATATTATTTGGTTAAAGTTACTACCGATAAAGGCGTACGTACTGAAAAAGTATTTATTAAATAAATCAACTTTTATATTAACCCTCTCTTTTCAAATGAGAGGGTTTTAATGGAATAAGTTTTCAAACATTTAATTTAATAATGATTAAAAAATAAAATTTTTAAAAATATGAAAAATACAATCAAAAAAATTATCCTAATGTTTTTTCTGATGGTTTCGCCTATACTTATCAGTAACGTATTAGCTGATGATCCTCCGGGACCGGGACAAGGATTACCCGGAGGGGGTGGTGGTTCACCTGTAGGTCAGGGAACACCGGTAGGAGGTGGAGCTCCAATAGACGGCGGTTTTAGCATTTTGCTTGCAATGGGCGCTATTTACGGAGGAAGTAAGATCTATAAAGTTATAAGAACTGAAGTAAAGAAAAGCGAATAAACAAAATTTCAAAATTCTAATGAGAGGATACTTTAATCAAAAGAGTATCCTCTTTTTTTATTGATAATTTATTTATCAAAAATTAAAACTGAATTAAGATTGCTGATGAAATAGGTATTTATATTTACAATTGTTAATACTGCATGCTTATGCGATTAAAGTTTATTTTAATTCGCTGAAAAGCAATGGCTTGCAAAGGGAAATCTTTTTATGTAAGCAAAGCAGAATTAATGTGAACAAAATTTTTTAATAAAAACAAATAAAGATTTATTAATATTAAAAATAAAGCATCATGAAAAAAATTTATTTCATTTCATTAATTTCAATCATCTTAGTGTTATTCCCTAACACTAAAAACCTTTTTGCCCAATCGGCAAACATGGGCAATAATATTGTAAGTAATCCAAATACTACAATCTATGTTCCATTGAATTTTCAAAACATGGTGAATATTGGTGCCATGGACATAAGAATATTATTTGACAATACTAAGCTGACTTTTGTTGATGTAGTAAATCTGAGTGCTGATGCAGCAGGGACTTTAGCTAATGCTGTAGTTATAAACGGTAATATAAGCAGAGTAAATATTTCGTGGTTATCGATGGGAACTACCGGGGTTAATTTTACTAATGGCAAATTCCTCGATTTAAAATTTAACTATATAGGCGGCAATACCCCTTTAACTTTCGATATTCCTGAATGTGAAGTAGTTGATTGGGATGGAGATTTAATAAATATGACTTACACCAATGTAAACATTACTCAAGCAGTTACTATTCAATCATTTACTGTATCAGGAGGTGGAAGTTACTGTCAAGGTGCGAATGGAGTGAGTGTTAATTTAAGTGGTTCACAAACCGGAGTTAATTATCAGTTGAAAAAGAATGGCAGCTCATTTGGCAATTTAGTTGCCGGAACAGGAAGTGCTTTAGTATGGAACAACCTTCTATCTGGAAACTACACTGTTATGGCTATTGGAGGTGGAGATTCTTTATTGATGAATGGTAATGCTTCAGTTAATGAATTGTCAAGTTTGCCTGTTAGTGCATCAATTACACCATCGCAAAATCCCGTAACTGCAGGTAATTCCGTTATTTTTACGGCTTTAGCAACCAACGGCGGAAGTAATCCGGTTTATCAATGGTATGTTAATAATCAGCCTGTTGGTAATAATTCTAATACTTATACATATATCCCTACAAATAATGATGAAATAAAATGCAAAGTTACCTCAAGTGAACTTTGTGCTGTAAATAACCCTGCTTTTTCAAACACTGTGACAATGATAGTAAATCAACCTTTGGTTGCTTCAATAGATTTGGGAGATACAATTTACGCCGAAAATAATTCAATAATTCGCGTTCCGGTTAATTTTCACAATATGTTTTACATTGGTGCTATTGACTTAAAAATTGATTTTGACAGCACAGTTTTATCATTTATTACAATAGACAGTATGTGTGCTGAAGCAAACGGAACATTGTATAACATTACTAATAAAACCGGTAATATAAAAACCGTAAATATTTCGTGGTTATCAATGGGTACTACCGGAGTAGATATGCCAAACGGTAAATTTTTCGATTTGGTATTTTTATATAAACAAGGAAGCACAAATTTAACTTACGACCTTAATATGTGTGAAGTAGCAAATTGGGATGGAGATATTTTGAATGTAAATTATACTAATACAAGAGTAATGCCTAATACAAAACCACTTAACCTTGTTGTTTATATAGAAGGATTATTCAATGGAATTAATATGAATCCTGTTCAAGATGATATGGGCGATCATTTTGGGTCAAATATTGCCGATCAAATAACAGTTGAATTGTACAATGCTCAAAATCCTTCTTTACTTGAGGTATCATACACAAATCAGTTTTTATATACCAATGGTAATTGCACAGTTACTATTCCATCTTCATTGTCAGATGCATATTATATTGTTATAAAACACCGTAATAGTATAGCAACTTGGAGTGCTTTACCGGTATCATTTAGCGGAAATTTAATAAATTACAATTTTACTGCTTCCGAATCTGCAGCATATGGCGATAACCTTAAAGAAGTAGCAACAGGTAAGTTTGCTATTATGGTTGGTGATGTTAATCAAGATGGATTAGTTGATGGTAGTGATATATCAGATACAGAGTTAGATAATAATAGTTTTATTTCAGGTTATGTTATCACTGATGTTAATGGTGATGGTTTAGTAGATGGTTCTGATATGTCTATTGTTGAAATTAATAATAATAACTTTATTGGTGTTATAGAACCATAAACCAATAATTTATTTAATAAGGTTACTAATAAGGAGGCCTATTGTAATTTTATTTTAGAAAAGTTTATGATATAATTGTAAAAAAATATAGTTGCAAAAAAAGATTACTGATAATGTTTAGTTGAGATATATTAAATACTTCAAAAATTTCTTTGATTGAAACAATATTATGAATAATTACATAAAAAATTATTAATAAATAAATCAAATTAATTTTATATTTTAGGCTATATTATTTCAGCATATTCTTGAATAATAAACTTACAAACTAAGTGGTATAAAAATATTTTTTTAATACAAATCGAAAAAGATGAAAATTGATTTTTAGAACTATTTAATTAATTTAAAAATATTAAAATGAAAAAAAATAAAAATGTTATTTTTAGTTTGATAGCAGTAGCTATATTAATTTTCCCATTACACATTAAAGCCCAAATTATTAAAATAGGCTCTGATACTGCTACAGTCGGAGAAGAGATTCTAATCCCCTTGCAAACTTCGGGTCTAATGAATATTGGTGCAATGGATATTAAAATTGTTTTCGATTCTACTAAGTTAATTTACATTAAAGATACATTGCTTTCGCCTGATGCTATGGGAATTTTATCTAATGTTATAAATGTAAATTCTGTTTTTAAACAAATTAATATTTCGTGGTTATCAATGGGTACAACCGGTGTAAATATTACCCCCGGTGATTTTATGTTTTTTAAATTCAAATACCTTGGAGGAAATGCAAATTTAAACTTCAATTTGGTTGATTGCGAAGTAGTTGATTGGGATGGAAATTTAATAAATGTAAGCTTTATTAACGGAATAGTTGTACCAAGTTTAGGAGCAAATTTTTCTGTCTGGAATGGAAATAATGTTTGGTCTAATGCTGCAAATTGGAGTAACGGAATACCCGGTTCGGCTACCAATATTATTATTAATTCAGGAATTGTAGAACTGAATGTAATGGCAAATTGTAATGATATACAAGTTAAAAACGGAGCCTCTTTAATTATTAAACCCGATATGGCTATAAATATTTATGGTAATATTGAAAATTTTGGTAATATTATAATCAAATCTGATACAAGCGGTACAGGTTCTCTGATAAATTATGGTAATTATGCCGGAAATGGGAATGTAAATGTTGAAAGATACATTCATAAGCTAAATCCTAATGATTTCAGCTTATTCACAACTCCTTTCAATAATATAATAGTTAATAGTTCAACTACCGGCAATTCGATTATAAAATCCTATTCAGAGCAGTCTCAAAATTGGGTTACAGTCAATCAGAATGATAATTTGGTCAGAGGTAAAGGTTATTCAATTATACCTTCAAGCGAAATTACGGTTAATTTTAGCGATACATCTTTAACAGGCGGTTCTTTTTTTTATAATAACTTAACTTACACTAATAATCCACTCTCATCAGTTCCCAATGGGCTCAACCTTGTGGGAAATCCTTACACATCTGCTATTGATTGGTCGAATAGCGGTATTGTTAAATCTAATATTGATGCTTCAATTTATTGTTTTAACGGAGTTAACTATATAAGTTGGAATGGTCAAATAGGTGCATTTAATGACGGAATAGTACCTTCTTTGCAAGGCTTTTTTGTAAGGGCAAATGCTGCTAATCCTGTTCTTCAAATTCCTGATTCTGCTCGAATTCATAACAACAAGTCGTTTTTGAAAAAATCTCAAAAGAATATTAATAATTTGCTAATGATAATCGCCGAAGGTAATTCGTACTCTGATATAGCTTATTTGAATTTCAACCAAAATGCTACTCAATCTTTTGATAGCAATTTTGATGCCTACAAACTTTTCGGTATCGATGATGCACCACAGGTTTATACAACTATACCTTCGACAAATACAAAACTATCAATAAATGTTATTGATGCTTTAAATACTAACCTTTATATACCAATAGGTTACAAAGTTGGAGTTGCAGGTAATTACTCGATTAAATTTGAAAATCTTTCGAGTTTCTCGCCGACTACAAACTTTTTTTTACACGATGTTAAAACATCAAATATCATTAATTTGAGAACAAGCCCGAGTTATTCTTTTAACGCATCTCCAAATGATATAGCCGAGCGTTTTATTTTAAGTTTTGTTGATCCAACCGGAATAAGCGAAAATGCTGATAATTCAATTATTTACAATTTTGAAAATAATCATTTGGATATTTTATTCGACAATTTTAAAGAAAAAGTCAGTATTAAAGTATCCAATATATTAGGTCAGGAAATCAAAAATTATAACTTTAAAAACACTAAAAGATGCTCAATAGACTTTAATAATAAAGGTTGCTATATTATTAGCATTATTGCAGATAACAGTATTTACAATAAAAAGATAGTAGTTGGAGATTAATATCTCCGATTATTTGATTTAATCAGGTTTGTTACCCTTTTTAAAGTAGAGAGCTTCTTATTTAAGAGGCTCTTTTTATTATATCATTTAAGTAAGATTTTATTGTTAAACTATTTTCGAATTGAAAGGCTGGAATTTTAAGTTCATTAGGTGTACCCGAAACAGGACTTGAACCTGCACACCCTTGCGAGTACTAGTCCCTGAAACTAGCGCGTCTACCAATTCCGCCATTCGGGCTTATAGGTAATTATTTTGTGCCCAGGACAAGACTTGAACTTGCACGACCTTCCGGTCACTACCCCCTCAAAGTAGCGTGTCTGCCAATTTCACCACCTGGGCTTCGGTTTGCAAAATTAATATTTTTTTATAATTTAATTACTACTTGAAAAAAAAATATTAGGTTTGCTTTTTTTTAAGTACTATGAAGTCTGATAAACTTATAATTTTTTTTATTTCATCGTGGCTGCCATCATCCGATAACCCGCATCTGGGAAATTTTGTAGTTAAACATGCTCGCTCAATTTCTCTTTTTTGCAATGTGTTTTTTATTAATATATCTTTCATTAATTCTATAAAAACCAAAAGTGTTGATATTGAATTTGAAGAAAACTTATGCTTATACAAGGTTTATTTGCCTAAAAATAAAACATTCTACAGACTCTTCCCATTATTTAAATTTTTCAGATTGTTTATTGAATACATCAAAGCATTTTTTTACGTTAGGAAAAATTATGGAAAAGTTGATGTAGTTCATTCAAATATCATTATTCCAATATCAATAATAGCAGTATTTATAAAATATTTTTTTAGAGTTCCGTTTGTTATTACGGAGCATTGGACAGGTTATTTAAGTAAAGACCCCTATAAATTGAGCATTTTTGAAAAGTTTTTTACAAAATTTGTTATTACTGAAGCAACTTGCGTAACAACCGTTTCTAATGATCTGAAAATGGCTTTAAGGCAATTAAATAAAAATAAGCCTATAAATATAGTACCTAATGTTGTTAATGATGTTTTTTTTAATTTATCATGCAGTAAACCTAAAGGTAAATTTAATTTTATTCACATCTCTACATTAGATGATTCACAAAAAAATGTAAAGGGGATTATTGATGCTTTTGCTGAGGTTTATAAATCAGACAGCACTGTGCATTTAACTTTTATAGGCGAAAAATCTAATAAAGTCATAGAACAATATGCATTCTCAAAATTAAATAATAAGAATATCATCGATTTTAAGTATAATCTTAGTCATAACGAAATAGCAGATTTTTTATCAGAATCGCATGTACTTGTTATGTTCAGTAATTATGAGTCTTTTTCTATTGTAATTGCCGAAGCCTTAGCTTCAGGTATCCCTGTTATTGCTACTAATTGCGGCGGGTTAGCGAGTGATTTAGATGAAAGATACGGGATTATTATTGAGCCCCAAAACACAATAGCTTTAAAAGAGGCAATGTTTAAAATAAAACATTGTTATGATAGTTTCGATAAAAACCTTTTACGTAATTTTGCTTTACAATTTACATATGAAGCTGTTGGGAAACAGTTTTTCAATATCTATAAGGGTATAACTGATAATAAATGAAAAAATTAATATTCAACACATTTAGCATCAAACTTCTTACTGCAATTTCAGGCTTTTTGACTGCTATAGTTGTATCGAGATATTTAGGAACATCGGGTAAAGGGGAACAAAGTTTGATATTGGCTACTATATCAATTGTTTTGATTTTTTCTAATATTATTGGAGGAGCTACTTTAGTTTATTTTAGCATTAGAATCCCAAAATTCCATTTGATATTACTTTCGTATTTATGGAGCCTTTTTATTTCGTTTGTTTCCTTTTTTTTTCTTAAAAAATTAAATATAGTCGATAATATTTATGTCTCTCATATAGTAATTCTTTCTTTTATTAATTCGTTATCATCTATTAACAGCAATATACTGCTTGGCAGAGAAAAGGTTTTGTTTGCCAATATTATAAATGCTTTACCTTCGTTAATAGCGGTTCTTTCATTGATCGCTTTTTTTGAATTCACAAGTTTGCGAAGTGTAAATGTTTATATCAGCTCACTATATATATCATTTATTCTTAATTTCATTTTTAGCTTTATTATATTGATGCTGTTGATAAAAGATGAAAAGACGTTTATAAATAAGTCTGTTTTGAATTCTTTCAAGCAAATGTTTAAGTTAGGCGGATTCAATCAGTTATCTCATATTACGGGTTTATTGAACGCAAGACTTAGTTTCTACCTTTTAGAGAAATATCATGGAAGCTCTGCATTAGGGATTTATTCTAATGGTGTATCGATAAGTGAGGCTATATGGCTTGTAAGTGGAAGTATGGCTGTTGTGCAATATGCTAAAATTGCTAATTCTAATGATATTGATTATTCCAAAAATTTAAGTATTAATCTGTTAAAGTTTAGTGTTTTTATTTCATTTTTAATTATTATTCCATTGCTTGCATTACCTTCAGAATTCTTTGTATTTATTTTCGGTAAAGGTTTTGATAATATTAACAATGTAATTTTATATTTGGCGCCGGGAGTAATATTTTATAATTATTCACTAATTCTTGGTCATTTTTTTTCAGGAAATGGTCAATATCACATTAATACTATTTGCAATTTTTTCGGGTTAATTTCAACAATTTTATTTGGGTTTTTACTTATTCCGTATTATGGAATAATTGGTGCATCAATATCTACTTCAATCTCATATTTAATTTCGGCAGTATTGATTGTTTATATATTTAAAAATAAAAATAAAATAACATTAAAAAAAATATTGCTTCGTGGAAATGATATAAAAGTATATTTCAACGAATTGATTAAAATTATACGTAATGGCAAAATTAGCTAAATTTATAAGTGCTATATATCAGATAATTAAAAAACCATATTTGTTAAATTTGGTATTGGACGAGGAGAACAAATGGAAAGCCTATGTTTCTAAAAAATATAAATTATCATGTGGACTTCCATTAGTTGATATATCATATTTATTCCCTGATTTTAATGAAACTGTTGACCCTTATGCTTATCTTGATGGCGCTACTTTGCCAATAGATATTGCATTGCTTAAGGCTCTTTCTAAAAAAAATAATGTTAAGAGTTATTTTGAAATTGGTACTTGGAGGGGCGAAAGTGTTGCAAATGTTTCATCAATAGTTACTGATTGTAAATCTTTTAATTTATCCGACAATGATTTGTTTGATTTGGGAAAAGACGAGAATTATGTCGGTATGCACCGATTTTTTTCGGATAAAATCGAAAATGTAGAGCATTTATACGGTAATTCTCAAGATTTCGATTTTAGCAATTATTATGGTAAGTTCGATATGGTTTTTATTGATGGAGACCATCATTATAAGAGTGTTAAAAATGATACAAAAACTGCTTTTAAACTATTAAAAGATGACAATGGCATAATTGTTTGGCACGATTATGCTTATGAATCTGAAACAGTTAGATGGAGTGTCCTAGCGGCTATACTCGATTCTGTACCAGAAGATAAAAGGGAAAATATTTATCATATTTCCAATACACTTTGTGCAGTATATATAAACGAAGAATTAATTACAAAAGAACTAAAAGCTAATGATAAACCAAATCATTGGTTTGAAGTTAATATTAAAGTAAAAAGAAGTTGAGCTTATTATTTGAATAATTGATGTTTCTACAGAAATTCAACTTTAATAGTTTACTGATAATTAATTATTTTTTTATCAATAATAGAACATTTTCAACGTGATGAGTTTGAGGAAACATGTCAACTGCCCGAGATTTGGCAATATGGTAATTTGAACTTAATATTTCGATATCTCTGGCTTGAGTTGCTGGATTGCAACTTATATACACAATTCTATCGGGAAGTATTTCAATAATTTGACGAATTACTTTCTCGTGCATTCCTGCTCTTGGCGGATCGGTAATTATTACATTAGGTTTCCCGTTTGCCGAAACAAATTCTTTATTCAAAACTTTCATGATATCTCCGGCGAAAAATACAGTGTTTTTTATGTTATTGTAAATAGAATTTTGGTAGGCATCTTCAATAGCTTCGGGAATATAGTCTATACCGACAACTTTACTTACATTGTCGGCAATAAAATTAGCAATTGTTCCTGTTCCTGTGTAAAGATCGTAAACTATGTCTTCAGGTTTTAAATCGGCAAATTCGGCAGCTATCCTGTACAATTTTGCAGCTTGAAAAGAATTGGTTTGATAAAAAGATTTTGGGCCGATTATAAACTTCAATTCTTTTTTGTCAGAAAAAGAAATCATGCTTTCGGAAATACTTGCTTTACCTTTGTATAAAATTACTTCCTGATCGTTAATTGAATCGTTATTTTTTTGATTTATAATATATTGTAATGAAGTGATTTGTGGAAATCTATTGTAAACACTATCTAATAGTTTAAATATTTCTTTTTCTCTATTTTCTTTGAAGATAATAATTACCATTATTTCTCTTGTAGAAGATGTCCTTATTATTAAGTTTCTCAAAAATCCGCTTTGTTTTTTAGCATCGTAAAATTCTAAACAGTTTTCAATAGAATATTTTTTTATAAAATTTCTTATTTCATTCGATGGACTTTCCTGTAGTAAGCATTTTTCAATATCCAGTACTCTATCGTATAGTAAAGGAATGTGAAATCCTAAAGCATTGTTATTTAAATTATTAGAATCATTTTTTGTTTCATTTTCAAGTAACCATCTGCGATTTGAAAATGTAAATTCCAATTTATTTCTATAAAAATACTGATTATCAGAGTCTAAAATCGGATATTGTTCTTTAATCTGGATTTTTCCAATTCTTTCGAGATTATCAGTAACTTGTTTTTGTTTAAAATAAAGTTGTTTTTCGTATGACATAGCTTGCCATTTACATCCTCCACAAATGCCAAAGTGCTTACATGGCGGTTTAACTCTGTATTTAGAAGGCTTTTTTAGATTAACAATTTTGGCTTCCGCAAAATTTTTCTTTTTTTTAATGATTTTTAAATCGACAATATCTCCAGGTACAGCAAAAGGAACGAAAACCACCATTTGTTCAATACGTGCTATAGCTTTGCCTTCGCTTCCGGCATCAATAATTTCAATATCTTCGAATATTTTTATTTCTTTTTCAGAATTCATTTATAATCAACAATTTTTTGAAAGATATCTATAAATCAATAACTTTAAATTCGGTTCTACGGTTGTTTGATCTTCCTTCTTCGGTATTATTATCGTCTATTGGTTTAGAAAAACCGTATCCTTTGTAACTAAGTCTTGTTTTGTTTATTCCGTTGTCGATCAAATAATTATAAACTTCTTTTGCTCTGTTTTCCGATAAAGTTATATTATACTGTTGTGTTCCAACATTATCAGTATGACCGCTAATTTCAATTTTTAGCTTTTTATTTGAATTTAAAAGTTCTATTAATTTATTAAGCTCAATTTTTGATTCTTCTTTAATAGTATATTTATCGGTGTCGAAAAAAATATTTTTCAAAACAACACTTTCGCCAATTTTTATTGGTTTTAAAGCAATATCCTTTATCAATGGTTTAAATTCGGAGTGTACATTATTAAATGAAAAATTTTCCGACCAAAATAAATAGCCTGATTTAGAGACATTTAAAGCGTAATTTTTGCCTAAAGGCAAACATACAAGGAATTCGCCGTTAACAGCATTTGATTTTGAAGTTACTACTATTTTGCCTGTTTCTAAATCAATAAGTTGAAAATCGGCTTCAATTTTTGTTTTTGTAATATCGTCATAAATTACTCCTTTCATATAGCTAACGCTATTGGGTCGTGCCTGTGGATATAGCTCAAAAGTGTATAGATCGTATTTTCCGTAACCTCCGGGTTTGTCGGAAGAAAAGTATGCCAAATCGCCTTTAGCGTTAACAACTAAATTAATTTCATCAGCGTAAGTATTAATTGGATATCCAATATTTACAGGTAAAGACCAGCTACTGTCATTTTTCTTTCTTGAGTAATAAATATCCTTTCCACCCATTCCGATTCTGCCGTCGGATGAAAAATAGAGAGTTTGATTATCGGGATGGATGAATGGGGATAATTCATTATATGGCGTGTTAATACTGTCGCCAAGATTGACAGGTTCTGACCATTTATTATTCTCGTTTTTAACCGATTTCCATATATCCATACCACCTTTACCACCTTTGCGGTTGCTTGTAAAATAAAGTGTTTTTCCGTCAGATGAAATTGATGGTTGAGATTCCCAAAAACCGGTGTTAATTGGTTCTCCTAAATTTTCAGGGACAGACCATGTATTCCCTTTTTTGTAAGAATAGTAAATGTCGCAGCTTCCCATACCGTCGTCACGGTTGCATGCAGTAAAATAAATGTATTGTCCATCCGGAGATATGCATTGGGCTCCTTCATTCCCGTTCGAATTAAGCGGTGGACCTATTGGAACTGATTTTGTCCATTCACCGTTTATTTTATTACTTATATAAAAATCTTCTTCTAAACCTGATTGTTTATTTATGGTATTTTTATCCGATGGTCGTCTTACAGTTATTATTATTGTTTGTTCATCAGCAGTAATTGCCGGTAAATATTCATCGTTTTCAGAATTAATATTTGGTCCCATGTTTATCAAATCGAAAGGTACAGGGTTATTTATTTGATTTAATGCAAATTCGGTGATTTCTAAATTTCTTTTCGCTGTTTGGATTTTGTGAGGAGGTTCTCCTTTAATTTTTATATACTTCCTGAAATTTAAATCTGCTTTATCGTAAAGCCCAATCGAAAGTTGAAGTTTAGCAAGCGAGAAATATACTCCGGGATAAAAGTCATCATTTATCGAAATTACTTTTTCATATGAAGTAATTGCATTATTTGTTTGTTTTAAATCTTCATAAACATTAGCCATTAATAGATAGGCTTCAATAAATTTCTCATCCTCAGAAACAGCTTTTTGAAGTTCATTCAAGCATTTTTCATTATCAAATGAATTGTAATGATTTAGAGCATTTTCATAATGTTTTATAGCTTTTTTTGATCTGGAAGTGTATTTGTTTTGAGCTTCAGTTTTAAAGGCAAATGAAAATAATATTGCTATAATTAGAAAAATATATTTTAAATTGATTTTATGCATTTTGTCAGAATATTAATATTTATGGTATTTTCATATATTTATGACTTTGTAAAGAAATTTTCCATTTAGGATTATGCAAAATATATTCCACAATTTTGGGAATTATTTCATTACGTTTGCTCCATTCCGGTTGTAAATAAAGCAGGCAGCTTTTGTTTACTTTTTGGGCATATTGCTCTGCCCAATCGAAATCATCGTTTTCAGCAATAATTATTTTTAATTCATTTGCGTATTTAATATTTTCGTCAATAGGAGGGGAGTTCTTTTTGGGAGAAAGACAAATCCACGTCCATTTTCCGCTAATAGGATATGAACCTGATGTTTCGAGAAATGTTTTAATGCCTAAATTTTGCAATTTATCGCAAAGATAGTTAAGGTTATATTGTAAAGGTTCTCCGCCGGTAATAATAACAGCTTTGGCAGGATTAGCCTTCACTCTTGTAATTATTTCGTCTGTATAAACTGCTGGATATAGTTCCGCATTCCACGATTCTTTTATATCGCACCAATAACAGCCGACATCACAACCTCCAATGCGAATAAAATAAGCCGCTTCGCCTGTGTGATACCCTTCTCCCTGCAAACTGTAAAACTCCTCCATTACAGGGAGTTTCAATCCTTCTTCAAGTAATGTATCTTTATCCAAAATATTTTTTTTGCAAATATAGAATAATTGTAGATTTTGGCGTTAAGATATTGTTTTTGTAGCATTATTTTGTTGATTCAATCCCCAAAATTCACAGTAAATTTTATTGATATAATGTATTTTGCATTTAAATTTTTATAACTTTTAATATCCGATTTTAAAAGTACAATTCAATATTAAATTAGTAATAAAAATAGAATACATTGAAAAATTGGCAATACAATTTTTCAATGTAAAATGAGCTTTATATCAAATTCATTAATATGGTTTAATAACTCCAATAAAGTTGTTATTATTAGTTTCCACTATTGAAATATCTGAACCATCCACTATACCATCTCCATTAATATCAGTAATTGCATAACCTGATATAAAATTATTATTATCTAATTCAATATCAGACATATCGCTTCCATCAACTAATCCATCCTGATTAACATCACCAGCAAAAATGGCAAAAACACTTACATCAACTTGTTTTAAATTATCACCAAAAGCAGAAGATTGAGATTCTGAAAAATTATAATTAATTATATTTGAATTAAATGAAATAGGGACCTTGCTCCATGTTTCTAAACTATTCCTGTGCTTGATAACAATATAAAAAGAGTCTTTAATCGTTTGAGGTAAATCAACAGAACAAAGACCATTATTTCCCAGAATTTGAAACGATTTGGAATATTCTATTGTGCTTGGATTTGATGCATTATGCAATTCAATATTAATAATATCAGCAATATTTGTACCCCATTTATAGCCATTATTATCTGAAGAAGATACCATATTGTAACCATTATATAAACCTTCTAAAATTAATGAAAGGTTTAGATTTTTTGGGTATAGAAATTCTCCAAAACTTGTTATATCTGTTGCTAAAGGTAAAAATGCAGATACTTTTGTTTGCCAAGGAACTCGGGAAAAATTCCAAGTGAAGTTCATTTTTTCTGCTAAATTAAATGGGGAGGAGTTTGTTAACATTATTCTACAAATACGTTTAGCATTGGTTGTTATTAAGGTCCCATTTCCATATGTAGCAGCTTTCACTGTCATTTTTAGTCCATAATTGCCGGAAGTTGTTGAGCCTTGCATTGATAAATTTGCTGAAGTAGGTTGATTTGCAGGCGACATATCAGAAAATCCGCTAATAATTGAAGGCGTTATAGTTCCTCCATTTAAAATGTTGCTATTAATTTTTATTCCTAGTTGAATTCCTTGAAGTTGAAAACTATTTTCCCAAATAGGAGTGTTAGAAGTATTGGTTATAAAAATATCAAACACGAATTGAGTTGGGGATATGTGATTATCATTTTTAATTTCGATTTTATATGATGGATTTTGGGAAATGCCAGAAAAATAGAAAAAAAATGAAATTAATATTATTAGATATGATTTCATATAATATATTTTATTAACTCTTGACCAAAAAATATTCATAAAGAATACTTTATTTTTAATCATACAAAATTAATAATTAAAATTGTATTTAAAAAAGATATTAAAAAAAATAACATAATATTTGTTATTATTGAAATAAATATTAATTTTGCAGGCTGTTTTGAATAAAGAAATAAAGTTTTAAAAATTAATTAATTATAATAATTTAAAAGAAATAAGATGAAAAAGGATATTCATCCACAGGATTACAGGTTCGTTGTTTTTAAAGATATTTCCAACGATTATATGTTTTTGACTAAATCAACTGTGAAAACTAAAGAAACAATTGTTTATACAGACGGCAAGGAGTATCCGTTGGTAAAATTAGAAATTTCAAACACTTCTCACCCGTTTTTTACCGGAAAAATTAAATTGGTTGATACTGCAGGACGTGTTGATAAGTTTAAAACTAAATATCAAAAACATTTTGAAAACAGAAACAAATAATTTTTGTTTAATAAGCAATAAATTTTAAAAAAGCTCTTTTTAATAAAAAGGGCTTTTTTTGTAATTTAGTAAAAATATTTAATTAAAAAGTTATATGAATTATATATTATTTGATGATTCGATGCGAGCTAACCTGTTGCCTTTGGTTTTTATTCGTCCTGTAGCTGATATCAGGATAGGAATTTTAACAATAAGGGAAAAATGGGAATATTATCTTAAATCAAAAACATTCACATTAACAGAAGACTATTTAAGCGAAAAATATCCTCTAAATATTGAGGAAGATAATTTTTTGATAAATGCATCTGTAATTCCTACTAAAGAATTAGTCGATGAAATTCTAAAACTAAAGAACAATCAGGCACTTAGTGGTGGAGAGTATATAATTGCATATAAACTTAAAGATGTCGATTTCGAGAACTTTGGTGATGAAAGTATGACTAATTTCGAAGAAATCGAAACTGATATAAAGCACATTAAGCTAAATAATACTTGGGAAATTTTTCAATATAATCATCAGGAAATAGAAAATGATTTTAAACTGATTACCAAAAAACGTAAAAGTCAACCTTTACCAAGTTCAAACAGATTGATTGGGAACAAAGATAATCTGTTTATCGAAGAGGGTGCTGTTATTGAATGTTCTACTATTAATGTTAACAATGGACCTGTTTATATAGCCAAAGATGCAGAAATTATGGAAGGAAGCTTGATAAGAGGGCCTTTTGCTTTATGCGAGCATTCTCAGGTAAAAATGGGTGCAAAAATATATGGTGCAACTACTGTTGGGCCTTATTCAAAAGTTGGCGGAGAATTGAATAATGTTGTTATTTTCGGTTATTCAAATAAAGCTCATGACGGGTTTGTTGGTAATTCTGTAATTGGTGAATGGTGTAATATTGGTGCCGATTCTAATACTTCTAATCTTAAAAATACATACGATGAAGTTAAGTTATGGAACTATTTCTACGAAACTTTTGTAAATACAGGGTTACAGTTTTGCGGTTTGATTATGGGCGACTATTCGAAGTGCGGTATTAATACCATGTTTAATACAGGTACTGTTGTAGGAGTTAATTCAAATATTTACGGAAGCGGATTTCACAGAAACTTTATACCTTCATTTTCATGGGGCGGAAATAACGGTTTCAAAACCTATGAAATTGATAAAGCTATTGATGTTGCTAAAAGGGTTTACGAAAGAAGAAATATTGAGTTTACCCGCACCGATGAGAATATTTTAACATACGTTTTCAATATTACACACAAAATCAGACGTTCAAATAACTAATTAAATTACTGAAAGCATGTTTAATAAAGATAATATTCGATTTACTGATTTTTTGAATGATGAAACTGAATTTATACCTTTACTTTCATCGGAGGATGAGGAACAGATGAATGCTGAGGCAATTCCTGAAGTATTGCCAATTCTTCCTTTGCGAAATAATGTTTTATTTCCCGGTGTAGTATTTCCGATTACTGTAGGACGTGATAAGTCCATTAAACTTATTAAAGATGCTTATAAGGGTTCAAAATTAATTGGTGTTGTTGCTCAAAAGGATAAAGACCAGGAAGATCCCGAATTTGAAGATTTGTTTAAAATAGGCACAGTAGCGCTGATATTAAAAACGTTACAAATGCCCGACGGAAGCACTACAATAATAATTCAAGGTAAAAAACGCTTCCAAACAGGTTTATTGCTTCAAAGCGAACCTTATTTCATAGCTGAAGCCAAAAAGTATGGTTCTGTTGAAAAAATTAAAAAGGATAAAGCTTTCGAAGCTCTTATTTCTTCGCTTAAAGATTTATCAATACAGATTATCAAATTATCTCCAAATATACCTTCTGAAGCTGCATTTGCCATTCAAAATATTGAAAGTCCTCAATTTTTGGTTAATTTTATTTCTTCTAATCTGAATATCGATATAATAGAAAAACAAAAACTTTTAGAACTTTCTGACTTAAAAGACCGTGCTAATGTAGTTTTAGCATCTCTTACTCAAGAGCTTCAATTGTTAGAGCTTAAAAATCAAATCCAAAACAAAGTAAAAATTGATATCGATAAGCAACAACGCGATTATTTTTTAAGTCAACAACTTAAAACAATACAGGAAGAGTTAGGTGGTGCACCTAATGAACAGGAAATAAATGAATTAAAACAAAAGGCAGAAAAAAAACTTTGGTCGAAGGAGGTTGCAGAAACTTTTGAGAAAGAACTTAAAAAACTGCAAAGAATAAATCCTTCATCGCCCGATTTTTCGGTTCAACTGAATTATTTGAATATCCTAGTAGAATTACCATGGAACGAATATACCGAAGATAATTTTGATTTAAACAATGCACAAAAAGTATTAGACGAAGATCACTTCGGCCTTGAAAAAGTTAAAGAAAGAATAATAGAATATTTAGCTGTTTTAAAGCTAAAAGGCGATATGAAGTCACCAATAATTTGTTTGGTAGGTCCTCCGGGAGTCGGGAAAACTTCTTTAGGAAAGTCGGTAGCACGCGCTTTAAACAGAAAGTATATAAGAATGTCGTTGGGCGGTTTAAGAGACGAATCGGAGATAAGAGGTCACAGGAAAACATATATTGGGGCTATGCCCGGAAGAATTATACAGCAGCTTAGAAAAGCAAAATCTGCTAATCCGGTTTTTGTTCTTGATGAAATTGATAAAATTCTGGGGATGAATATTAACGGGGACCCTGCAGCTGCTCTGTTGGAAGTGTTGGATCCTGAGCAAAATAATGCTTTCTACGACAACTTTATTGAAGAAACTTTCGATTTATCAAAAATAATGTTTATTTCTACTGCCAATACACTATCTACCATTCATCCGGCATTGAGAGACAGAATGGAAGTAATTGAAATAAACGGATACATAATGGAAGAGAAAATTGAGATTGCCAAACGTCACTTAATTCCTAAACAACTTAAGGAACACGGTGTTAAATCTTCTCAATTGAAATTTTCAGAAGCAGTTTTGAAAAAGATTATTGATGAATATACCCGAGAATCGG
Source organism: uncultured Bacteroides sp. (assembly GCA_964634005.1). Taxonomy (GTDB): domain Bacteria; phylum Bacteroidota; class Bacteroidia; order Bacteroidales; family JACABE01; genus CAZWKQ01. The sequence goes on along the minus strand of CAZWKQ010000006.1, from coordinate 42,931 downwards.
GGGTAAGACAATTAGAAAAAAATATTGCTAAAGTAATCAGAAATCGAGCCAAATTTATAGCAAATCAGGAACCATACAAAAAGACCCTTTCGGTATCTGATATTGAAGAAATTTTAGGAATTCCGCTTGTTAATCATGATATCTTACTAAAGAAAAGTCTTGTCGGAGTTGCTACTGGTTTAGCATGGACATCGGTTGGCGGAGAAATTTTATTTGTTGAGGCAAGCTTAAGTCAAGGTAAAGGGAATTTGACCTTAACCGGCAATTTGGGCGATGTTATGAAAGAATCGGCTATTTTGGCATATGAATATTTGAAGGCTAATGCCCAAAAACTTAATATATCTTCTGATATCTTCGAGAAAACCAATGTTCATATTCATATTCCCGAAGGAGCTACCCCTAAAGATGGTCCTTCAGCGGGTATTACTTTGTTCACCGCTCTTACTTCGGCATTTACAAAAAGAAAGGTAAAATCCAATATAGCTATGACAGGTGAAATTACTTTAAGAGGAAAAGTTTTGCCTGTGGGAGGTATAAGGGAAAAAATACTTGCTGCAAAAAGATCTAAAATAACAGATATTGTGCTATCGTCAGAAAATGAAAAACATATAAACGAAATAAATAAAAGCTATATTGAAGGTCTTAATTTTCACTATATCAATGAAATGATAGAGCTTATAGATATAGTTTTCGAAAAATAGAATATTATTCTAAAACGAATGTTTCGGTGTATCGAAATTATTCAACATTTGGTCACTTATTTTAACAAAAGCTGCCTGATTAATAAGCATCCAATAATAAAACGGATAGATTTCGTTATATGTATTTTCGCTTAAGTGGTTTTTATATACAATTAACCATGTATCCAATTGTGCAGGCCAGTAAGTGAGGTTGAATCCGTGTGAGCGGTATGCTCTGTAAACCCATAATACGGTATCTACTAAAACTTCGGGAATATGATTTCTGAAAATAGACTGCATAAATCTTGCATGATTGCGATGGTTGTCTTCCATCATTTTTGCATTTCCTTCACCAATAAGACTTTTTAAATCATTACGTTCAAGCATAAATTTATTCATTTCCGAAACTAAAATATCTAATTTCGAAGAAAATTCATTATAAGCATCAATACTTGGCTGCTTTATCTGCATTGCTGTTTCTATTAAATTTTCTCTTTTCATATAAATTGTTTTAAATATTATCGATAAATTAAAAAGGTAAAGAAAAATATACTGTAGTCCCTTTTCCTACTTTACTTTTTATCCAAATATTACCCATATGACCGAGTATTATTTTTCTGACAATAACCAAGCCTAAACCTGTTGAGCCTTCATTAGCGGTAGGTTTTACATTAGCTTTGTAAAACGGTTTAAAGATATTATTTAAATCTTCTTCGGGAATTCCTAAGCCTTCATCACAAACTGAAACTTCTATGTTATTTTCACTTTTAAAAATATTTACGGTTATTTTTGAATTTCTATTGGAATATTTTATCGCATTTGAAATAAGATTATTGAATACTTGTTCAATCTTCAACTTGTCAATTTCTATTAATGGAATATCATCGTAAGCATTTAAAAATATATCAATTTGCTTTTTACCGGCGATAATTCGGTTTATTTCTATGTTTTGTTTTGCAAGTTTAACAATATCGCATTTCTCTTTATTAAGTATAAGTTTTCCCATTTCGATTTTTGCCAAATCGAGTAAGTCGTCTAGTAGCTTAAGCATAAATTCGCTCGAGTTTCTTATGATCTCTATAAACTTTATTTGTTCATCGTTTAATGATTCTTTGCATTCTTCCAAAAGATAATCACTGTATGATAATACTACGCCAATAGGATTTCTGAGGTCGTGTGCAGCCATCCCCAATATTTGATTTTTCAAATCATTAAGTTTTTCTAATTCTGCGTTTTTTTTATGCAATTCTCTCGATAAGTTGCTCAGGTCATTGTTTAGTTGGATTAAAGATAATCTTAATTCTTCAATTTCAATATTGCTTAATTCTCCTATAGCAAGAAACAGATTGTCAATTGGATATATTCTAAAATAGTAGGTTTGAGGAATCCCTGTTTTTGTCGAAACATTTATTAAAATCGGATTATCTTGTCTTTTGTAGATCTCATTAGTAATTGTGTTTTTGAAATCAATTAATACGTCATTTATTTTGTAATCGCACCCGCTTTTACCTGTTAATTCTCCGAAATAATTATTAGTTTTAATGATTCTGCCGTTATTATTAAAAATAATTACAAGTAAATTAGCATCATTTATAATAAAATCAATAAGGGTCCTATCCAAAAGAAATTCATTAATCATATCCAATTTTTTTTATATATTTTTCCAAATTATAAATATCAGAGATATATGTAACATTGGGGAAAGTTGACATAAAATCTTTCCCCCCCTGATTAAATCCTTGACCTCCTACAACTATTTTCTGATTTGGAAATTGGCTGTTTATTTCATTGACTATATAAACAAGTTCGCTGATATTGAAATATATACTCATCGATATCCCTACTAAATCTGGATTTATATCTTGAATCATTTTTATTAAGTCATTTGTAGGAACATTAGAACCTAAAAAGTACCCGTCCCAAGCATTTAATTCGAAGATATCAGCAACCATTTTAGCTCCTACCTGATGAAATTCGTTTGGTAAGCATGCTACAATTGCTTTTTTACCGGTATGTTCAGCCAAGAAAATTCTTGGATATATTGTATTCATTATAAATTCGGTGATTGAAGTGGCCAAATGTTCCTTAGCTACGGAAATTTTATTGTATTCCCATAATTTTCCTACCTCGTATAATGAATATTGAAGCAAGTTAGTGTAAAGTTGTTTAATATCAATACCCTGATCGAGTAAATTATTAACAATCTTTAAACATTCGTTTTTTTGACCGTTAAGTAAATATTTTAAATATTCATTTTTTATTACTTCAATCATTTTTAACTAATAATTTACAAATATAATCAATAAATGATAAAAATTACTAATTTTCAGTAATTTATTTAATGTTGAAATAAAGATGTATTTATAAAACTAATATCGGCAATTATTAAGAGTAATAATCAGTTTAAAGCTTTTTTATAGTTTTTTATGTAATCTTATCAGGGTTATTTCGGGTTTAATACCTATTCTGCCAGGATAACCAACTACACCTAAGCCACGATTAACATAAAGATATTGATTTCGATTTGTTTCATTTTGATATAACCCTCCCCAGTATTTATAAATAAAGCCTGATGGACTCCATTCAAAATTATCGTGTTCTATTCCCATTTGCATAGCGTGAGTATGACCCGAAAGAGTTAAATTAATTTTGGGATACTCTTTACTTATTATATACTGCCAGTGAGTAGGGTCGTGTGAAAGTAGAATTGAAAATTTTGTGCTGTCCAAATTGCTTGTAGCAAGCTTAATATCTCCTTTTTGAGGGAATCTCGGGTTTTTACCCCAATTCTCAACACCAATTATTTGGATAGTGTCTTTCCCTTTTGCTAATTTAATTCCTTCATTCCTAAGCAAATTCCAACCAATTTCCTTATAAAAGTCAAATAATATTTGCATATTAGCTTCCTTTTCTTTTTGGTCTTTCCATTTTGAATAATCGCCATAGTCGTGATTGCCTAAAATAGCGAATACCCCAAGCGGAGCAGATATTTTTTTCAGATTTTCCTTATATATCAGTGCTTCCTGACTCGAAAAATTTACCATATCTCCCGTAAAGAAAACAATATCGGGATTTAGTTCATTTATTTTATCAATTGCATTATCAAGAGGTTTATGACCATACCAGCTGCCGATATGTATGTCAGATATTTGAACAATTTTCAAAGAATCAAAAGAGGCCGGCAGATTCGAAAACTCAATATCGATATCTTTAACTTCAAAGTCAAATTCTTCAGATATCATCCCCCATATTAGTACTATAAAAGTAAATATTCCTATTATATAACCGCTTATAACAATAGGCTTCCATCGTTTATTGGGAAATTTTTGATGAAATTTGGCTCTATTAAAAATAAAAGCATTTGTAAATTTTATAAACCTGAAAATATCAGAAATGAATAAGAAAAGGGCAATAATAAGTTTGGGAACATAAAATACGAATATCAACCCAAATAAATAAGTTCTTAATACTGGATGCCATATTTTGATATCGCTTAACAAAGTTGAAATAAGTAATACTAATACTAAAAATAATGATAACCAGTAAATTATTTTAAATGGAATTGATATAAATCTTATTTTCGGAATTTGTTTATGTATGTGAAGCCAGATGTAATAGTCTGCTGCAATAAAAAAGATAAATGAAAAGAAAAATGTATGATATTTAGGAAGATTATTCGATTTGATCAAAAAAAATCCCAAAACTGCTATTAATAATATTAAAAGTACGTTTAATACTTTTTTAAAATTCATTTATATAATACTTTTTTTTAACAGACAACAAATTTAGCATCTTTTTTGTCTATTTGAAGCTGATTAATAATCTTTCAATCTTAATTATTGTTAAATGATTAATAATATTTGTATTATTCTTTGTTATTTTGCAACAAATCAGAATTATTTAAAGAATTGAATAACTTAATAAATAACTATATGAGCAGTAAATTGAAAATTTATTCATTTTTATCAATCATTCTATTTTCGGTACTTAATATTAATGCACAAAAGGCAGGTTACAATATCAAAATTAAACTGGATAATTATAAAGATACTATTCTTTTTTTAGGGAATTATTATGGTGGCAGTCAATATATTAAAGATACTGCTTTTATCAATCCTAAAACTAAGGACTTTGTTTTTTCAGGTAAAGAAAGCTTACCGGGCGGAGTTTATCTGATAATAACCGATGATAAAAAGTATTTTGAGATAATAATGGACAAAGAGCAGTATTTTACAGTTGAAACCAAATATGACGAATTTGCAAAGTATATAAAAATCAAAGGTTCAAATGATAATGAAGCTTTTTATAAATTTGTAAATTTCAACAGAGTAAAATTCGAAGAAGTTACGCCACTTCAAAAGAGGATGCAGGAAGTTAAAGACAACAAAGACAGTGTTGAGATAATTAAAAAAAGGTTAGATGAAATTAATACTGAAATTGGAGATTTTAAGTTGAAATTTATGAAAGATTATCCTAATCATTTGATGACTAAGGTTTTTGCTTCATCAAAAGATGTTGATGTTCCCGATGCTCCCAAAAAACCTGATGGTAGTATAGATTCTTTGTTCCCTTATGTTTATTACAAAAATCATTATTGGGATAATATTGATTTTACCGATGATAGAATATTGCGTACTCCTGTATATCACAATAAACTGGATTATTATTTTAAAAATGTAGTTATACAGATAAACGATTCGATAATTGCTGCTGCCGATGAGCTTATTGAGCGTACACGACCAAGCAAGGAGCTTTTTAAATACACTGTATGGTATCTTACAAACAGATACGAGAAATCGTCAATAATGGGACAGGATGAGATTTTTGTGCATTTGGTAGAAAAATATTACATGACTAATCAGGCTTACTGGGTAACTCCAACATTGCTCGAAACTATTTCGAAAAGGGCAATGCAGTTAAAACCCATTTTAATAGGGAAAGTAGCACCGGAACTGATAATGCCTGATACTTCTGGACGATTTGTGTCGTTTTATGCAAGTAAAGCAAAATTTACTTTTGTAGTATTTTGGGATACAGATTGCGGACATTGTAAAGTTACTATTCCAAAATTAAAAGAGTTTTACGATCAGTATAAAAAAGTTTATGATATTGAAGTTTTTGCAATTGATACCGATGCTGATCTCGAAAGGTGGAAATCTTATATCAGAGAAAATAAGCATAGTTGGATTAGTGTTACAGGTACTAAAACCAATATTGATTATCATAAAGTATATGACATAATAAGTACTCCTGTTATTTTTATTCTTGATAAAGATAAGAAAATTATAGCAAAGCATATCTCGGTTGAAGATATTAAGGGCTTTCTTGATAATTACATAGAAAGAGAAAAATTAAAAAAGAAATAATTAAAAAAGAAATAATTAAAAATGCATACTATTAATATCGAAAAAGCAATAGAAGAAAAAAAAAGAGTTGCTTTTTGGTCAGTTTTAGCTGCAGTTTTTATTACAGGCGGAAAAATGGTTGTAGGTATTATTACCGGAAGTTTGGGTATTTTATCTGAAGCATTACATTCGGGTTTGGATTTTGTAGCTGCTGCAATAACTTATTTTACGGTAAGAGTATCAGATAAACCGGCTGATGAAAATCATCCTTTCGGACACGGTAAATATGAAAATCTATCCGCATTTATACAAACAATATTACTTTTTATAACTTGTATTTGGATTATTTATGAAGCAATTCAACGATTTATAGATGTTAAACCTATTGAAGTAAATCACTGGAGTTATATAGTAGTAATTGGCTCGATAATTATAGATTACACTCGTTCAAGGGCATTGAAAAAAGCTGCTAAAAAACACAACAGTCAGGCTCTGGAGGCCGATGCTCTTCATTTTTCAACAGATATTTGGAGTTCCTTTGTTGTTTTAATAGGTTTGATAACTGCAAACTTCGGTTGGTTTTGGGCTGATAGTGCAGCTGCGTTAATAGTTGCTTTTATTGTTATTGTTGTTGCATATAAATTAGGTAAACGTTCTATTGATGTTCTGCTTGACAGAACTTCCGTTGAATCTCGTCAAAAAGTTATTGAAATTATTTCAGGTATTCCTCAGGTTTTAGATTATCATAATCTTAAAATTAGAACATCGGGTGCTTATACTTTTGTTGAAGTTAACATACATCTCGACTCGAAACTTACTATAGAGGAAGCACACGATATATCTCATAAAGTCGAGACTCTTATTTGTGAAAATATCGAAAAATGTAAGGTTCATGTTCACGAAGAACCTAATAATTCTCATTAATATTATTTATGGATAAACGAGGACAGATTGAAGTTTATCAGGTTCTTGAAAATTTGAATATTAAGTATGATTATTACGAGCATCCTCCGGTTCCCACTGTTAAAGAGGCTGCCATTTACTGGAAAGATTTAGATGCAGTACATTGTAAAAATCTTTTTTTTAGAAATCATAAAGGAAACAGACATTTTTTGGTTCTGATTGAGTTTTACAGAAATCTTGCAATTAAGGATTTAGAGGCTCGTCTAAAACAAGGTAAAATTACTTTTGCTTCGCCTCAAAGGCTTATGAAATATCTGGGAGTTGAAGCCGGCTCCGTTTCACCTTTTGGCTTGATTAACGATAAAGAAAATCATGTACACGTTTTTATAGATGATAATCTGAAAAATGCCGAAAAAATTAGCTTCCATCCTAATCAAAATACCGCATCTTTGGTAATTTCTTTTGATGATTTTATGCGTTATATCAATTGGACAGGTAATAGTTACGTGTTTGTATCACTTAGTAAAGATTAACATGAAATGATTCATATTTTTCAACAAAGTGAATATCTAATACAATAAAAATATAACCAAACACTTTATGATGTTGGTTTAAGCCTTGTTCTTCTTTGTATTAATTGTATTATTGTCCTTTTTTTCGGATATCGGAATGTTTTGCTTACTCCGTTTAAAATAGGTATAACCTTCTTTGCCTATCATTCCCAACAAAGCAAGTAAAAGGAAGATAGAACTTGCATAGCCTATTTTTTCTCCGTTCTTATAAGATTTTGGTTCAAACTTAAATTCAATTTTATGCTCGCCTTTTGGAATCATCAAAGCTCTTAATATATAGTTTACTCTGAAATGAGGAACTTCTTTTCCGTCGATATAGGCATTCCAGCCTTTTTCATAGTAAATTTCAGAAAAAACAGCAAGTTCATCTTTCTGAGTAGAGGACTTATATGTTAAGTGATTTGCTTTGTAATTGACAAGTGAAATATTCGATAATGTATCTTTACCGTTTTTGAATTCTTTAACAAAATTTTCAAAACGCTTGTCGATTATGGCAGTAGTAGCAGGTTCAAAATTGTTTAAAGCTGTTATTTCGGAATCGGCATTTTCGACAATTTTATAATTATCAACAAACCAAGCGTTTCCTAAAGCCGCAATATTTCTTTGAACCTGAGGTTCCTTATCTTGTCCCGGTACTATGAAGTAGCGTGTATTCAGCATATTAAGTACTTTTACATTATTTTTACTAATGTGATGTTCAATCATATCCTGATATCTTCTTAGTTTAGCACCATGGTAGCCTCCTACAGACTTGTGAAAATAAGAAGTAGCTGCATCGTTGAAAGGATTTGTAGTAACATTAAATACTCTGAAATTAGGATCAGTATCTTGTAAAATTAATCTATCTGCATCGGTCATTTGAAATGGTACTTCGACATTTCTTTTTGAAGTAAAATTGCTGTTGTCGAAATATCTTTTATTTACAGGAAACATATCAAAAATAACAAGTAGAATAATAATCGGTATAAAGACATTCAGGTTAATTATTTTCTTTATATAAGCCCAAATTAAACCTGCTGTTAGAACTATAAAAATAAATGAACGCCAAGCATCAGTAGTAAAAGCTGATTTCCTGTCTGCAATAATCGCATTCATAAGCCAATCAGGATAGGGGAGTTGAGAGTCTTGCGGTCCTGTGAAGTTGTAAAACCCTGAGCCAAATAAAGCAAAAAATAAAGTAATACCTCCGGTTATTATTAAGGTAATTTTGCCGTATTTAAGTAATTCTTCATTTTTTACCTGATTGGTAATGATTTTATGCAAGGCTAAAATTCCTAAAAGGGGTATGGTTAGTTCGGCAATAACCAAAATTGAAGATACTGCTCTGAATTTTGAGTAAAGCGGGAAATAGTCAAAGAAAAACTGAGTAAGAGGCATAAAATTTTTACCCCATGAAAGTAATATAGAAAGTATAGTTCCGATTAACAAGGTCCACTTCATGGGACCTTTTACAATAAATAATCCTAATACAAAAAGGAAAACAAAAATAGCTCCAACGTAAACCGGCCCTGATGTAAAAGGTTGTGTTCCCCAGTACATTGGCATTTGTGAAGTAATTTGTTTTATGTTTGGAATATTATTTTGCTTTAATACCTGGTATGTTTCAGAGCCTTCTCCCAATTTTCCGTTTGATGAGCCTCCTTTAAAATCGGGAATTATTAATGTAAATGTTTCGTCAACTCCATAGCTCCATTGTGTTGCATAATCTAAGTCAAGTCCTTTTGTTTTTATTTCGGGGTTGAAAGAAAGTTCTGATTTTCCTCTTATTGTATATTTCGAGTATTCGTAACTTGTCCATAAGTTTGTTGTATTAGTAGCAACAGCAATAATTACCGCAAAAAGTAAGGCTACTATTCCTTTAATAAAAACATTAAGTTTTTTTTCTTTAATTTTTTGAAACAAATCAGCTACTATATAAATGATCACAAGCAACATTAAATAATACGTCATTTGGATATGATTCATTTTAATTTCTAATGCAAGGAAAAGAGCTGTAAGTATAGCTCCCCAAATGTATTTGCCTCGCATTGTAAGAATTATACCTGCAAAAACAGGTGCCATATATCCTATAGCCTGAGCTTTTGTATTATGGCCGGCCTCAATTATTATAAAGAAATATGTAGAAAATCCATAAGCCAATGCTCCCGCTATACTTAGCCATGGATTTACACCCAATACCAAAAGTAGTATAAAAAAACCGAGAAAGTAAACAAAAATCATGTTTGCAGGAGTTGGTAGCGTGAACAAATGCATCAATTTATCGAAAAAAGTAATGATATTATTGGATGGTGTAAGCATACTTATCATGTAAGCAGGCATCCCGCCAAACATTGAGTTTGTCCATAAAGGCTCTTCGCCGTTGTATTTTACCCTGAAATCTAAAATTTCTTTTGCAGCACCTCTCCAACTTTTGGTATCACCTTGCTGCAACATTTTGCCTTCAAGAATCGGGCTTAAATAAACGAAAGTAATAATCAAAAATATTATAACTGCCGAAATATAAGGTAATGCTTTTTTAAAATTAATTCTTTCCATAAATATTATTTATTATCATTATTAATTTCTTCAAAATCAACATATTCTCCAAAATCTGACTCGAATTTTTCCGTTTTATTTTTTAATCTTGAAATGTGAATTTTCCTCTTTGTTTTGTTATTATCAATGCTTGAATTGTAATTGGAATAAAACTTTTTTTGAAACTGTTTAATGTAGTATTTTAGCACAAAAGGAAATAGATACTTGTTGAATAATTTGAAGAATATATATATAGCAAAAAGCCAAATTATTAATTTTAACATTATTGTAATTTTATGAGTTGCAAATGTACAAAAACTAATTTTAATTGTTTATAATGATAATGATTGTTTTAAATATGATTTAAAATATCTTTGAATATTTAAGTTTAAACAATTTATTTGTTTTTCCTTTTAAATAAATTCTTTTCGTATTTTTGGTGAAAAAATTATGTACGATTTTCATAATGATGTAGCAACATATTTCGGCTTTCAATATCAACATTCCAGGGATTATATTGTTCCACTTGCAAAATTATTTTTCGATTTCAAAGAAAAACTAAGAATATTAGAGATAGGTTCTGCCGAAGCAGGAGTTTTGAAAGCATTTACAGATTTGGGACATCAGTGTGTAGGTGTTGAAATTAGTCCTACCAGAGTTGAAAATGCAAAAAAACTAATGAGTAATGAAATTGAAAAAGGACTGGTTACATTCTATTCTTCTGATATTTTTGATGTTAGTTTTGAGGAACTCGGCGGAAAATTTGATTTTATTATTTTAAAGGATGTAATAGAGCATATTCACGGAAGAGACAAATTGTACAGTAAATTCAAAGAATTGTTGAACCCTGATGGTTTAGTTTTCATTGCAATGCCTCCATGGCGTATGCCTTTCGGAGGTCATCAACAAATGCTTTACAATAAGTTTTATTCACGACTGCCTTACTTTCATCTTTTGCCTTTATGGTTTACAAAGTTTTTGTTAAAATTGGATAAATATCCCCATATCGACACATGGGAAGATATTAAAAAGACAAGAATTTCAATAAACGGTTTTAAAAGAGAAGCAAAAAACAATGGTTTTGAAATTTGTCATACCGATTATTATTTAATCAATCCAAACTATAAATTCAAATTTAATCTAAAACCGATGAAGCAGTTTGCTCTGATAGCTGCTATTCCATATTTTAGAGATTTTTTCACAACAACAGTTTACTTTATTATTAGGCAAAAAAAATAGAGGCTTTTCGAAAAAAGCCTCTATGAATAAAATAAATTGGTTAGTTACACAAGACCTTGAGCTATCATTGCTTCGGCAACCTTAACAAATCCGCCAATATTAGCACCTTTAACATAGTTAATGGTTCCGTCAGCTTCTTTGCCGTATTTTACACAAGTTTTATGTATGTTAATCATAATATTGTGTAATTCCTGATCGACTTTTTCGCGTGACCAGCTCAATCTCATAGAGTTTTGAGTCATTTCGAGACCTGAAGTAGCAACACCACCTGCGTTTGCTGCTTTTCCGGGACCGTAAAGAATTTTTTTCTCAACGAAATATTCAACAGCTTCAGGTGTAGAAGGCATATTTGCTCCTTCCGAAACGCAGAAACAACCATTGGCAATAAGAGTTTTTGCATCCTCACCGTTTAATTCGTTTTGTGTTGCACTTGGTAAAGCAATATCACATTTTACACCCCATGGAGTTTTACCCGGAACATATTCGCAATTGTATTTTTTGGCATATTCTGAAATTCTGCCTCTCTTAACATTTTTCAAATCCATTACATATGCGAGTTTTTCGGCATCAATACCGTCGGGGTCATAAATATAACCGTCAGAATCGGATAGTGTAACTACTTTTCCACCTAATTCTGTGGCTTTTTGAGTTGCGTATTGTGCAACATTTCCTGAGCCTGAAACTACAACAACCTTTCCTTTAAATGATTCATTACGAGTAGCTAACATTTCTTGTGCAAAATATACCTGTCCGTAGCCGGTAGCTTCAGGACGAATTAAACTACCGCCCCAGTCGAGACCTTTGCCTGTTAATACCCCTGTAAATTCATTTCTTATTCTTTTGTATTGTCCGAACATAAATCCAATTTCGCGACCACCAACACCAATATCTCCCGCAGGAACATCGGTATCGGGACCTATATGCCTTTGAAGTTCGGTCATAAAACTTTGACAGAATTTCATTACTTCATTATCCGATTTCCCTTTAGGATCGAAATCTGAACCTCCTTTACCACCACCCATAGGTAATGTTGTAAGGCTATTTTTGAATACTTGTTCAAATGCTAAGAATTTTAGAATGCCTAAGTTAACTGTAGGGTGAAAACGTAAACCGCCCTTGTAAGGACCTATTGCACTGTTCATTTCAATTCTGAAACCTCTGTTTACCTGAAAGTTCCCTTTGTCGTCAATCCATGGAACTCTGAAAATAATTACTCTTTCAGGTTCAACTATCCTCTCCAAAATCCCATTATAGCGTGGATTTTCTTCAACGAAAGGAAATAAGGATTCAACAACTTCGCGAACAGCCTGATGAAACTCAACTTCACTCGGATTCTTGGCTATTACTTTTGCCATAAACTGGTCAATCTTTTGTGATAATGCAGTGTTAATCATATTTTTTTAATTTTTTTGATTTATAAATTGGTTGAAAATTAGTGCTACAATGTTATTAAATTTTTTTATTCTTTAAACAAAAAAATGTTGATTTTTAATAAATTACGTAAATATCTGAATTGAATATACGTATAATTCTTAATAAAATTTAATTATATAAGTGATTTACTTATTTTATAAATAACCTTAAAAAAAAATTTATTCAATTAAAAGTTTGTTCTAATTTTAAAGAAAAAAATTATGTCGTTAATTGATTTTAACTTAGATGGTATTATAACTGATGTTAGTCATGATATTTGCATGTTTTTGGGTTATGATAACCATAATTTGAAAGGAAATCATATCAGTATGATATTGGATAAAAGCTACTATAAGTCTGATAAATTCAGGAACTTATGGAGTGAAATAAGGGAAGGGAAAGAACAAAAAATTGCAATGTCATTAATAAAAAAGGACGGAACAAAATTTGAAATTAATGCTGTTTTTAAACCTGTTATTGAAAAAGAAAGCGGATTATTGTACAGGCTTAAAAAGATTGAAATGGATTTTGACAATACAATGGAAATTTCAAAAGAAAATCATGTAAAAGATGAATTCGATGATGAAATAGATTCAGAAACAGCTGAACATTTAAAAAAGTTGATTTTTGAAAACAGAGAGCGTCTAAAAGAATTAGCTGCCATAAATCAAACGACAAAAATTTTAAAAGAAGGGAAATCACTTGAAGAAACACTTCAACAAATAAGTATGATATTGCCAAAAGCTTGGCAATACCCTGATTATACTGCTGCAAGAATAATTTATAATAAAAAAGAATTTAAAACCCCTAATTTTATCGAAACCCCATGGGTTCAGCGACAGGTTTTTGAAACAGTTGACAGAAACAAAGGCTCGGTTGAAATTTATTATCTGAAGAGTTTTCCAAACATTGATGAAGGCCCGTTTTTAAAGGAAGAAAGACATTTAATTGACAATATATCCACAATTATTGTAAATTACCTTAACAGCTTAAAGGCAAAAGCGGTAATAAAAGAAGAAAGTGAAGTTTTTAAACAAGAAGAGGAAGATACACACAATATTACAAGCAGGCAATTACTCCATCGTTACTTAAATAAGCAAAATTACGACAGGGATGTTTTTCACGACTTAATGCCGTTTAAAGTCAACGAAATATTACTTATTGCAAACCTTTATGATGCATATAATATTGAAAAAGAAGGAAGATTTTCAGAACATATTTTAGGAGAATATTATCAGTTAAACCTTACATCAATTCCCCGAGTAACCGGAGTTTCATCTTTTGAAGAAGCATTATCACAACTGAAAGATAAACACTTCGATTTGATAATTATAATGATGGGAGTCGACAGAAACGCTCCTTTATTAATAAGCAAAAGCATTAAATCAATATTTCCCTATATTCCGATATTTCTGCTGCTGAATAATAACAGTGATATTGCTTTTTTCAGCAGCAATGATTCATTGCACGAGATAATCGATAAAATTTTTGTTTGGAACGGCGATTCGAGAGTATTTTTTGCTATGGTTAAATATCTCGAAGATATGGTTAATGTCGAAAACGACACTAAAATTGGCTTAGTAAATGTAATTTTACTTGTAGAAGATTCGGCAAAGTATTATTCGCGATATTTACCATTGTTGTATTCGAGTGTACTTGAACAAACTAAAAGATTGATAGAAGACGTAAGCGATGATGAGTTGTATAAAGTATTAAGACTTAGGGCAAGACCCAAAATATTACTTGTGCAATCATACGAAGAGGCTGTAGAGATTTATCAGAAATACAGAGATTATTTATTGTGTTTGATTTCTGATTTAAAATTTTATCGTAATGGAAAGCTTGACGAAAATGCCGGTTATGATTTAATTAAATATATCAGAAGCAAAAGCAAAGATTTACCCACAATAATACAATCGTCGGAGCCAAATACAGCACAACTTGCATACGAGCTGAAAGTAACTTTTATCGATAAAAATTCAAATACTCTATCGCAGGATATTAAGAGTTTTATAAGTCATTATTTAGGTTTTGGAAATTTTATATACAAAGATGCAGAAGGTAGAGATATAGCAGTAGCAAGCTCTTTGAAAGAGTTTGAAAAACATTTGAAAACTATACCAGATGAATCTCTTATATATCACGGTAAAAGAAATCACTTTTCATTATGGTTAATGGCAAGAGGCGAAATTCAGATAGCTAAAAAAATTAACCCTTTAAAGACTACTGATTTTAAAAATGCTCAAGAAATGAGGGAATTTCTGCTAAGAGCAATTCAAAAACATCGTAACGAAAGGAATAGAGGAAAGGTTATTTCATTTGAAGAAACTGATATTATTGATGAAAGCAGTATTATTTCTCTGGCTTCAGGCTCTCTTGGTGGTAAAGGAAGAGGTCTTGCGTTTATCAACACATTGATTTATAATTATGATTTTACTCAACTATTACCCGGAATAAATATTAAAACTCCCGTTACATTTATTATCGGTACCGATGAGTTCGATTATTTTATCGAAAGAAATAAACTTTACGATTTTGTTATATCCGAAAGAGATTATAATACAATAAGAAGAAGGTTTATCGAATCGAATTTAACTGAAAGTTTAATCAGAAAGCTTAGGTTTTTGTTAAGAAAGTTAAATAAACCGCTTGCCGTAAGATCTTCGGGACTTTTTGAAGATTCATTGATGCAACCTTTCGCAGGAATATTTGAAACATATATCATTCCAAATAATCACCCTGAGTTAGAAGTACGTCTCAGTCAGTTGACCGATGCCATAAAACTTGTTTATGCTTCTGTTTATTCGAAAGTAGCCAGAGGTTATGTTGAAGCTATAAATTATAAGATTGAAGAAGAAAAAATGGCGGTTGTTATTCAGGAAGTTGTAGGAAATACATTTGATGATGTATATTATCCGCACTTGAGCGGTGTTGCTCAATCATATAATTATTACCCGTTTTCACACATGAAACCTGAGGAAGGTTTCGCTGTAATGGCTGTTGGTCTTGGGACTTATGTTGTTGAAGGCGAAAAAGCTTATCGTTTTTCACCAAAATATCCAAGTATAGAAATAAACTCTCCAAAGGATCAATATAAAAGTTCGCAAGTCGATTTTTATGCTGTAGATTTGCAACCTCAGCCTTTAAATTTGCTTGAAGGTGAAGATGCCGGCCTTGTAAAGTTAGGAATAGATGTTGCCGAAAAACATGGTACTATTCGCCATTGTGCTTCGGTTTATGATATTAACAGCAATAGGATAGTACCCGGGTTATCATACCCCGGTCCAAGAATAATTAATTTTGCCAATATATTGAAATATAATTACATACCTCTTGCCGAAACATTGGAATTA
The DNA here is from genome assembly GCA_964634005.1 of uncultured Bacteroides sp. GTDB lineage: Bacteria > Bacteroidota > Bacteroidia > Bacteroidales > JACABE01 > CAZWKQ01. The sequence goes on along the minus strand of CAZWKQ010000006.1, from coordinate 26,912 downwards.
GTTCTCGATGTTGTTAAAGAAGCTTTAGGGTCGCCTGTTGAGATTGAATTTGCCGTCGATTTAAATAAGGATGAAAATAACAAAGCATCTTTTTATTTGCTTCAAATAAAACCTTTAATAGGAAATACCGAAGATTATAATATCGACGAATCAAATATTGATAAAAATGAAGTAATTTTATTTTCAGAAAAGGGTATGGGAAATGGTCTTATTAATGATATTTTTGATGTTATTTATGTTGATATAAACTTATTTGATAAGTCGAAAACATGTGAAATGGCCGATGAAATCGAAAAGCTTAATCAAAAGATGGTACAGGAAAATAAAAAATATATATTAATAGGCCCGGGCAGATGGGGTACACGCGATCGCTGGATTGGTATTCCGGTAAATTGGCCCCAAATTTCGAATGCAAAAATTATTGTTGAAACCAGTTTGGAAGATTTTCCGCTTGATGCCTCTTCAGGCTCTCATTTCTTTCATAATGTTACATCTCAAAATGTAGGGTATTTTTCTGTACAGCAAGAGTTAAACACAAGTTATATAAACTGGGAAATACTCGAAAAAGCCGAGGTAATCGAAAAAACAAACTTTTTTAAACATGTTCGATTTCATGAACCTTTAGTAGTGAAAATGGATGGGAAAAAACGTATGGCGGTAATATCTGTTAAATAATAAAAATTATAAAACAAATGACTTATAAAGAGAAGAAAGTTAAAGACATAAAGAAATTTTACTTTACTGAAACTCCTTTCGATAATTTAATGACTAAACGAATCAGTAAAGTGTTGCTTATATGCAGCAAATACGATGCATTTATACTTGAGGGTGACGGCAGAATTGAGGAACAGATATTTAATGAATATGTATCTTTAAATTTGCGTTATCCTCCTCATTTTGTTCAGGTTTCTACAGCTGAACAAGCTTTTCAGGTATTGGAAAATGATACTATTGATTTAATAATAACCATGCTCGATTTGGGCGATACTGATGTTTTTGATTTTGCCAAACAAATAAAACAGAAATATCCTTCAAAACCAATAGTGGTTCTTACTCCGTTTTCACGCGAAGTATCAATAAAATTAGACAGAGGCGATACAAGTTTTATTGATTATGTGTTCAGCTGGCTCGGAAATGCCGATATTATGCTTGCGATTATTAAACTTATTGAAGATAAAATGAATGTTGAACACGATGTTAAAGAAGTCGGAGTTCAAAGTATTCTGCTTGTTGAGGATTCTGTAAGATTATATTCGAGTTATCTACCCAATCTATATAAATTGATATTCAAGCAATCGCTTAAATTTATGACTGAAGGACTCAACGAGCATCAAAAGATGCTTCGTATGAGAGGACGCCCAAAAATATTATTGGCTACGAATTACGAAGAAGCTATTCATTTGTATGAAAAATATAAGAATAACCTATTGGGTATAATATCAGATATTAGCTTCAAAACTCACGGCATAATGAACAAAAATGCAGGGATACGTTTCTGCGAAATTGTTAGAAGTAATGATAAAGATTTACCTATACTGCTTCAATCATCTGAGTCGGAAAATTCAATAAAAGCACAGGAACTAAAGGTAGGTTTTTTGGACAAAAACTCAAAAACATATTCTCACGATTTGAAAGATTTTATTTTAAACAATTTTTCTTTTGGTGATTTTGTATTTAGAAATCCACAAACTCAAGAAGAAATTTTAAGAGTCAGCGATCTTAAAAATCTTCAGGAAAAGATTTTTGATATACCTGATGAATCGTTTTTTTATCATATCAGCAATAATCATTTCTCAAAATGGTTGAATGCACGTGCTATTTTCCCGATAGCTGAAATGTTTAAGGTGTTAAAGTTCGATGATTTCAACGATTTGGATGAAGTTCGTCGATATATTTACGATGCCATTGCACGATACAGAAGTAATAAGGGTAGGGGAGTAATAGCAGATTTTTATCGTGAAAAATTCGACGAATATCTTATTTTTACCCGTATTGGAAGCGGTTCTATAGGAGGTAAAGCACGAGGATTGGCATTTATTGACTCATTGTTGAAAAGAAACAGAATAGTTGATAAGTATGATGATGTAATTATTACAATTCCAAGAACAGTTGTGCTTGGCACCGATATTTTCGACGAATTTATGGAAGACAACAATCTTTTCGAGATAGCGTTGTCTGACTCCTCAGACGATGAAATACTTCAGCATTTTGTTAAAGCTCGTTTACCATTCAGAATCCATGAGGATTTATATGCTTTTATTTCCGTAGTGAAAAAACCTATTGCGATACGTTCGTCAAGTTTGCTCGAAGATTCGCATTATCAGCCTTTTGCAGGAATATATTCTACTTATATGATACCTCATGTAGATGATGAACGCACAATGATTGAAAAATTAAGTATAGCAATAAAAAGTGTATATGCCTCAGTTTATTATCATGATAGTAAGGCTTATATGAAAGCTACAAAAAATGTAATCGATGAAGAAAAGATGGGCATTGTAATGCAGGAAGTATGCGGAAAATCATATCACGATAAATTTTATCCTATAATCTCCGGAGTAGCCCGAAGTATAAATTTCTATCCTATAGCTCCCGAAAAACCCGAGCATGGAATTGTAAATATAGCTTTAGGTTTAGGAAAATATATTGTTGATGGTGGAAGTACATTAAGATTCTCCCCGTACTATCCCCAAAAAGTTCTTCAACTTTCAACACCCGAAATGGCTCTACGCGAAACTCAAAGATTTTTCTATGCTCTCGATTTAAATAAAGATAGTTTTAAGCCATGTGTTGATGATGGTATCAATATTTTAAAACTACCCGTTAAAGAAGCCGAAAAAGATGATACTTTGCGTTTTATTGCTTCAACTTATGATTATCAGAGTAATATGCTTCGCGAAGGGGTTTATCATGAAGGCAAAAAGCTTATTACTTTTTCTAAAATATTGCAGTACAACTCTTTCCCGTTAGCCGATATTTTGAAAGATGTTTTGGAAATTGCCAAAAACGAAATGAATAAACCTATTGAAATAGAATTTGCCGTTGATCTCGATGTTCCCGAAAACGAACCTAAGATATTTAACCTTCTACAAATAAGACCTATTGTTGAAAACGACCAAAGTATAAAAGACAATCTTGATGAAGTAGAACAACCGGAAACAATAATAATTTGCAATTCAGCACTCGGAAATGGAATTGTCGATAATATTCACGACATTATATACATTAAACCCGATTCGTTCGACCCGTCTAAGAATAAGGAGCTTGTAAAAGACATAGCAAGAATTAACGATGAGTTTCTCGCCAAAAACCAACACTATATTTTGGTAGGTCCCGGCAGATGGGGTTCGAGCGATCCATGGCTCGGCATCCCTGTGAAATGGCCGCAAATTTCTGCATCACGGCTCATTGTTGAATCGGGTCTCGAGAACTATAGAATTGACCCAAGTCAGGGAACACATTTTTTCCAGAACCTTACTTCATTCAGAGTAGGATATTTTACCATAAACCCTTTTATAAAAGACGGATTTTACGATATTGACTATTTATCGGAACAAAAGCCTGCTTACGAGGATGATTTTATTAGGCATGTTCATTTCGATAAACCTATTGTAATTAAAATTGACGGAAAGAAAAATAAAGGGATAGTTTTAAAACCCAAATCAGATGTTTAAGTGAAAAACTTATAAAAATTTTTATTTTAAGTGAAATACTTAAAATTATTTTATTAATTTTGAAAAAAAATAAAAATAATTGTTTGTTTAAATTAAATTAATGTAATTTTGCCTTGTTATTTTATTAACACTGTTATTTTAATAACAAGTTATTGTATAATCAATAAAATCAATACAAAATGAACTTAGAAAAAATAATGATCGACCTGGAAAAGAAACACCCGGGTGAATTAGAGTATTTACAGGCGGTTCGCGAAGTTTTAGAATCTCTTGAAGAAGTTGTAAATGAAAATCCGCAGTTTGAAGCTGCAGGCATTATCGAAAGAATTATCGAGCCTGACAGAATTTTAACATTCAAGGTGCCATGGGTTGACGACAACGGTAAAGTACATGTAAACTTAGGTTACAGAGTGCAGTTCAATAACGCAATTGGACCATACAAAGGCGGATTGCGCTTCCACCCGAGTGTAAATCTCAGTATATTGAAATTCCTTGGGTTTGAGCAAATTTTCAAGAATAGCCTTACAACATTACCTATGGGTGGTGGAAAAGGTGGTTCGGATTTCGACCCTAAAGGAAAATCAAACAATGAAATAATGCGTTTCTGCCAAGCTTTCATGCTCGAATTATGGAAGATTATTGGTCCTGAAACTGACGTTCCTGCCGGCGATATCGGAGTTGGTGGTCGTGAAATTGGTTATATGTACGGAATGTACAAAAAATTAGCTCGTGAACATTCAGGAGTACTTACCGGTAAAGGTGTTAATTGGGGTGGTAGTTTAATTCGTCCTGAAGCAACCGGTTTTGGTGCTGTTTACTTTGCTAAAGAAATGCTTGCTACTAAAGGCGAAACTTTCCAAGGTAAAGTTGTTGCATTATCAGGCTTTGGTAATGTTGCTTGGGGTGCTGCAATAAAAGTTACCGAATTAGGCGGAAAAGTAGTAACTATTTCCGGTCCTGACGGATACATTTATGACCCGGATGGTATTTCAGGTGAAAAAATCAATTATTTACTCGAATTAAGAGCTTCAAATCAGGATATAGTAAAACCATATTCTTACGAATTCCCTAATGCTCAATTCTTCCAAGGCAAACGTCCATGGGAAGTTAAGTGTGATGTAGCTATTCCTTGTGCAACTCAAAACGAATTGAACAAAGAAGACGCTCTTAATTTAGTTAAAAACGGTTGTATTTGTGTTGCCGAAGGTGCTAATATGCCTTCTACTCCGGAAGCTGTTGAAGTTTTCTTGGAAAATAAAATCTTATTTGGCCCCGGAAAAGCTGTTAATGCTGGTGGTGTAGCTACTTCAGGTCTCGAAATGTCTCAAAATTCATTAAAATACAACTGGTCTGCTAAAGAAGTTGACGAAAAATTACATGAAATTATGTGTAATATTCACTCTTCTTGTGTAAAATACGGAAAACAACCTGATGGCTATGTTAACTATGTTAAAGGTGCTAATATAGCAGGTTTCTTGAAAGTTGCAAATGCAATGTTAGATCAAGGAGTATTATAATTGACTGTTTTGTAATTAAAAAGAGGCTGCCTTACTTTTTAGACAGCCTCTTTTTTTATGCCTGTTTTTACCCGATATTGGTCTTTTATAATAGGTAGGCTGAAATAAAAAGTTGCTCCTTTGCCTAATTCGGAATAAGCCCATATTTTACCTCCATGCCTGTTTATAATTCTTTGTACTATGGCAAGTCCGACTCCTGTTCCTTCAAAATCATAATCGTTATGAAGCCTTTGAAATACTCCGAAAAGTTTTTGCGAATATTTCATGTCGAAACCTATACCATTATCTTTAACGCTAAAAGTTACAAACGATTTTTCAGCTTTACCTTCTATAACTATTTCGGGTTTTTCGACTTTTGAAGAAAATTTTACCGCATTTGAAATTAAATTATACCATACCTGATAAATCATTGTTTGATCGCCTTTAATATCAGGAAGTTCGTTAATTATAAATTTTGTTTTTTCGCAATTCATGTAATAATGTACGTCTTCAATTACCGATTTTACTATCGAAGAAGTATTTAGTTGGTTGAACTTCATTTCATTTCTGCCAAATCGTGAAAAAGTGAGCAAATCGTCAATCAGATTACCCATTTTTTTTGTATTGTCATTAATGATTTTAATTAATCTTTTGCCCTCATTGTCAAGTATTAAGCCGTAATCCTGCTCCAATATTTTCGAAAAGCCTGAAATAGCCCTCAGTGGAGCTCTTAAGTCGTGTGAAACACTATAAGCAAATGATTCCAGTTCTTTGTTAGCCAATTGTAGTTCACGTGTTTTTTCTTCTACTTTAATTTCTAAATTTTGGTTAAGTTCCTTTATCTCTGTCTCGTATTTCTTCTGACTTGAAATATCTCTGACTATATGTACAGCTCCGATTATTTCTTTATCAGAGTCGAAAAGAGGGTCAACTGTTACCTCATACCATTTTGAATCGATAAAAACCTCTGTACTTGACCGTTTTTTAGTGATCAACATTATGTTTACAGGACAGTTATCAATAGGAACATCTTTATTATGAACTATTTTATAGCATTTCTCTCCGACAATATCAGTATGTTTATAATTAAACATTTCTCTCATAGCTTTATTGCATCTGATTATAACCTGATTTTTATCGATAAGACAAACTCCGTCACCAATTGCATCGAAAGTAGTTTGCCACTGTGAGGCAAGGTTTTTTAGAGCTTCTTCAGAAAATTTCCTTTCGGTTATATCTGATAAAGTAATTACAACTAAAGCCGGTTTATCATTATTTTCAGTAAATATTGGTTTTGTGTTAACGTTTATCCACGAGTAGCTTTTGTCAGCTCTGATTACTTTAAGTATTACGTTTTTACAAGGTTTTCCTGTCATCAGAGTAATTGAAGAAGGGTGTTTTTCGGTAGGAAGGAAATTGTTTTTTTCGTCATAAATTTGCCATTTTTCTTCGAAAGACGATTTGTTGATAATTTTTTCGGCCTTTATACCGAGTATTCTTTCTGCTGCAGGATTTAGGGTGTGGATTATAAATTTGTCATCTTGTAAAATGATACCCTCAGAAGATGTTTCGACGACTTTTCTGTATTTTTCTTCACTTTCTCTTAGGGCATTTTCGGCAATTTTTCTGTCGGTTATATCTGTATGAGTACCAATAATATATAATGGATTACCGTTTTCATCATCTCTTATTACTTTACCTCTGCCATTTATCCATATCCATGAATTATTTTTGGTCAAATATCTATATTCAATGCTGAATTTTTTTTCTTCGCTGATAATTTGTTTCAATACTTCTTTCCCAGCTTTTTCCCTGTCTTCAGGATGTAGAAGCTCAATCCACTTCTCATAACATAAGTCAAATTCATCGGGTTCATATCCCAACATAGTGTAAGAGCGTGAGTTCCAAATAACTTTATTTTCCTGTGGATACCATTCCCATAGGCCGTCATTGGTGGCTTCGAGAGCCAAACGCAGCTTTTCTTCGGCAGTTTTTATTTGTTTTTCTTTTTGTTCGAGTTCTAATATATATCTGGCTTGTTGTAAATTTTTAAGTGCTTGTTTTGACAATTGATCTGCCAATAGAAACAAGGCATGACTTATTTCGTCAAATTTCTCTTTGGGCATTCGGGTAACGCTTAAAAGAGCTTTTTTGAATTCTTCTTCATCAACCCCTATTTCTTTGGCATATTTTAAAAAACTGTTTATATCGTCTTTTTCATCAATAACCTGACCTATAAGCCAGTTTGCTATATGATAATTTCCCGCTTTGATGTTTGCTACTCCTTCCCAAAAACCAACACTATAACATTTCATAATATTGGGCTTATCGGTGATATATTTGCCCAATTCCGCATCTGATTTAATGCAATTTTGGATACCTTTTTCAGTTTTTCTGATAATATGTTCGCATAAAAAGCAAAAATTACTAGGCTTTGTAATAGGTACCCCCTTAGTGTCGGTTATTAATGATGCTACTCCGGTAACTTTAGCAAATGCATCTTGAATTTTTTGTATTTCGTCTATATCAAATAAGTCTTTAAACTTTATGTCTTCGCCTTTTATTTCAGGCTTTGTAAGAGTCTTAATCCTTTCTTTCAGAATTTTTTCAAGCTCTCGGGTATGTGTTATATCTCTTATAAATGTTTGATAAGTTCCGTCGGGTAAAATACTTGAATTCATTTCTATATCCACTTTTTTCCCGTCTTTTCTAAAAATAGTTCTTTGACGTATTAGCGGAGTGCCTTTTTGCAAAAGTGAATACTGCAAAGGTTTATTTACAAGCTCTTCTTTTTCGAAAAGCTCCTTAATATTTTTTGTTAGCAGTTCATTTTTAGTATAACCTGTTATTTCTTCAGCTTTTAGATTGCAATCGATAAAATTTCCCTCTTTATCTCCTCTAAAATAAGCGTCAGGTGCAAGTTCAACTATCGTTCTGTATGCTTCGTACGATTCGTCTGATTGAATAATTTCTTCGTTTTTCTTAATTTTTTCTCTATAGGTTACACATGCAATTTTTTCATTACTTTCATTCGAAATTAATTCAACAGATATTTCGTATTCTTTTTTTTCTGTCTCTTCTGTATAATTAAATGTTTTATTTGATTTTTCATCCTTTTTGAAAATTTGAAGTATGTTTAAGCAAAGTTTTTCAGAGAAAATATCTCTAATGTTAGCTTCCTGATGAGCTTTATCTTTATACTTTTCGGAGAATGATTTATTAAAAAATAAAATTTTTCCTTCTTTGTTGCAAATAAAAATGCAGTCCTTGCAGGAGTTTAAGATATGTAAGTATATGCTGTTATCGAAATTCATTTTGTGATGTAAGTTAAAAAAAACTATTTCCGGCTATAAATCAATTTATTATAGTTTTAAAACTATAATTAACAGAAAAGAATAGCTTATTTTAAATACAAAATTAATAAAAATAAATTCAAATTTCAAAATTTATTAAGAAAAAAATAATAAAATGTTAAAAAATTAACAAAAAATAAAGATTTAAAAGTATAACAGATGGGTTTTTATTCCGTTTTTGTTGAATTCTATGGTAGGAGCGGGGACTTTTAAATATCCCAATGTATTGAATAGAAATTTAAGGGTTTTGTTACGGGTTTTGATTTTTGTAAAATCGACATCCAGCGAAAGATAATATTGTCGGTATCTTTCGAAATAAGGCATTTGAATTTCTTTATGAAAAGCAGGATTATCATATCCGCCTATCATACCTTCAGCGCCGTAGCCGAAAGCAATATTGAGCCATTTTGGTGTTATGGTATTTCGGGGGAAAAAGGAATTAATATTTGCGGAAAGCCAGAATGTCCATCCGTTGTAGTCTTTCATAATTCTCTGAGGCAGGTTGCTGCCAAGAACATCGGGTCTATATTGTTGGTATTCTGTTAGATGGGTTGAAAATTTGAAAACAATTCTTTGTTCTTTCCAAAATAATTGCTGACCGATAAACATAGCCGATCCTAATGAATTTGCCGTAAAGTCGCCGAGTGAAAATCCCCATCCGTCAGAGAAACCGTCTAAAATTTCTACAGTAAGTAGAAATATCGAACCGGTACTTCCGCCAATAAAAATTGCTTGTTTTTCTTTTACTCCTGCCCATTTTAAAGTTTCATATCCAAGTTTGCCTATAAAATAAGATGCTCCTAAATGTGCCACCTTATCTACTTGCATCCATTCGCCGTTGTCGTTGTAAAAATGAAACCCCGACATGGGATAATCTTTGTACCATAATGAATATAGGCCAGTCATAGTAGTTGTAAACAAAATACTTTCGCCTATAATAACACTTTTTAGACGATTTTTGCTTAATTCTGTTGTATCAGGCCTGTCCTGTCCTTTAGAATTCAGAATTAATAAGCAAAAAATAATTGTAAAGGTCAGTATCTTGTTTTTCAATTATTTTCTTTTAAAGTTCAGGCTAAATTATTTATTATTGTTTTAACTTGTTCGATTATTGAGTTAAGTTTATCATAACTTTTTGCTTCGGCAATAAATCTTAAGTATGGTTCGGTATTCGAAGGTCTGATATTAAACCACCAGTCGTTAAATTCCATTCTGTAACCATCGAAGTCGTAAAATTTTAGCACTTGTTCCTTTACTTTGAAATGCTCGCAAACTGCATCCATGGCTATTTGCTTATTCTCAATTTTGAAGTTTATTTCACCCGAGTTGGCATATTGCGAAATGTTTGAAATTACCTCTGATAAAGAAACTCCTTTTTTTTTGAAATTACTTACTATATTTAATACCAGAAGACATGCCAAAAGCCCTGAATCGGAATAGTAAAAGTCTTTGAAGTAGTAATGTCCGGCAAGTTCGCCTCCGTAAATTCCGTCGATTTCTCTAAGTTTGAGTGCCGCGTATGCTCTTCCAACCTTCCATGTGTGCATTGTGCAGCCAAATTTTTCGATGTATTCTCCCACAGCTTTTGATGTTCTTATGTCTTGAAGTACTGTGCCTTTTAGGCCTTTTTCTTCCAAGAAATAATGTGCCAAAAGGGCAATAACTAAGTCGGGTGAAACAAATTTTCCTTTTTCGTCAACAAACATAACACGGTCGGCATCGCCGTCGAAGATAATTCCAATATCACTTTTATTTTTTAGTACCAAATTCTGAAGGTCAACAATATTTTCAGGTTCAAGCGGATTTGCTTCGTGATTGGGGAAAGTACCGTCGAGTTCATCGAAAATATAGTGAGGTGTATTTCCAAGTAAATCTTTTATTAAAAGCGAAGCCACTCCGTTTGAACAATCAATTGATATATTCAGGTTCGAGTTGTCTTTTTTATATTTTAAAAGAAACTCAAGATATTTATCTTTAATTGAGAAATCAACGACTTTTCCTTTTGTACCGACAGGATTAATGTTGTTTTTTTCAATCATATCTTTAAGTTCGTTCAAGCCAGAATCGAAGCCTACCGGTAAAGCATTAGTTCGCGAAACTTTAAGCCCGTTATATTCTTTAGGGTTATGCGAAGCGGTAATCATTACCGAAGCATCGAAGCCGAATTTAGCCGTAGCCCAGTAAGTCATTGGTGTAGTTGAAATGCCAATATTATAAACATCGGCACCGCTATCGGTAATTCCTTTGCATAGATATTCAAAAATTTCGGGCGAAGAAATTCTTACATCTCTACCCACCAATACTTTTTTTGTTTTTAACAGTTCGGGAAGAAAAAATCCGATTTTGTAAACGTCGTCTTTATTGAAGTCTTTATTGTAAACTCCTCTGATATCGTAAGCTTTAAATGCTTTCATATTAAAGTGATTTATTAGATGTATTTTATTTCAGAAAATTTTTCAGAGCTTCGAGATATTTTGCTTTATTTGAGCTGAAAATATTTTCGTATGTTGCTCCAATTGCTTTATACTCTTCGGTAGGGCATTTGGCAACTTTACGCAGAATTCTGATATCTTTTTGCGAATATATTTCGTCTTTTTCACCATAAATGAAAAGAACTCCTGCAAGATTTTTACTTCTTTCGGCAAGTGCATATTCAGGTTCTATAACAAATTTATCGAAAGCTAAAGGTATCAATACTTCTGTTTGATTGATTTCTTTAAATTTTTTTTGAATGCTTTCCAACGTATTATAGGGAGAATCGGCAACAACCTTATTAACTTCGGGGCGATTACATCCTACACTTATAGCCAATCCGGCACCCATACCTTGTCCGTAAAGATCGATTTGTCTGAATTTTGAATAATATTTTCTTACATAATCGATTACAGCATTCAAATCCTTTTCAAATTGAGCGTATATATAAAAATTGTTATTTATTTTAAACTCGCTGCTTTCGCCAAATCCCCTGTAATCATAAGCAATAACGTTATAACCCAGCGAAATGAACTGGCTTGCCATTTCTATGCTTTTCGACATATTTCCTTCGCCGTTTCCGCTCATTATTATAACTTTTTTAGAATCGGAATTCGATTTGTAAAACCATGCGGCTAATTGCATACCGTCTTTAGTTGGTATAATAATTTTTTCGTAGCTTAATCCAAATTCATCGGGAGTAACTTTATATTCTTTTTGTGGATTTAATGCGTAAAGACTATTGAATATAAATAATAGAGTTATAAATTTAAATATTTTCATCTTAAAATTTTTTAAAGTTAAACTAATAAATTTTCAATTTGTTTAAAGCTCTTTGATATTTTCGGGCATTTGCAATATGCTCCTGAGCGGTTGCGGCAAAATTGTGATAACCCGAAAAATCGTCTTTGGCACAAAAATACAAATATTTTGTATGTTTGTTTTCCAAAACGGCATCGATAGACGAAATTGAAGGAATACAAATGGGACCCGGAGGCAATCCTTTATAAATATAAGTGTTGTATGGCGAGTCGAAGCTGAGGTGCTTTTTAAGTATTCTTCTTAACCCAAAATCGCCTACTGCATATTTTACAGTAGGGTCGGCCTGCAAAAGCATTCCTTTTCTGAGTCTGTTTAAATATACACTTGCAATTATCGGCTTTTCATCGTTTTTATTAGTTTCTTCTTCTACTATTGAAGCCAATATACCTACTTCTTTCGGATTTATTCCGGCATTTTTTGCTTTTTCGATACGTTGTTCGTTCCAAAACTTTTTATACTCATGAAACATGCGGTCGAAAAGAGTTTCAGCACTTATGTTCCAAAATACTTTGTATGTATTGGGTATAAAAATAAGTTTTATATCGGCAGGTTTCGATTTATACTTCTTTGTAAAGCTTTCATCATTAAGGTATTTAATTAATTTCAGACTGTCGATTTCTATTTGCTTTGATAGTTTTCCTGCCAATTGCTGATTTGTTCGTATATTGTTAAAAGTTAAATTTACAGGTATTTGATTGCCCGAAATCAACATATTAATTAAATGGCGGTTGCTCATACCTTTTTTTAATAAATATTTTCCCGATTTTAGTTTGGTATCGTATTTTTTGAATGCGGCAAATTTCTTAAAGCTGTTTAAATCGGTAAGAACATTATTTACCTTTAAACTGTCGATAACTTGTGAGTAGCTTGCATTTGAAGGAATATATAAATAGAATTTTTCTGAATTGACATTCGGCATTAAAACAAATTTATAAAGTATAAAAGCCGAAATGATTAAAATAAGGGCGATTACAGCTATGATAGTAGAAATTACTTTTTTTCTTTTGCTTTTATTTTTTCCCATACTTTTTTATTTGTTTATCAGTTGAAGAAAAAGTTCGTCGAGCCATTTATTGTTATGGAATATCCATTGTTTTCGGGTTCCGGTTATTTCGAATCCCTTGCTTTTGAATAGATTTAAACTCTCAGTATTGTCAGACAGTATAGAACAGTAAAGCTGGTGCAGGTTAAGTATTTTAAAGCAGTAATCTACAAGGGTATTTAGTGCATCTTTGGCATATCCCTTTTTACGGAAATTTTCGTTAATAAATATTCCTATACCTGCTCTTCGATTAGTAGGGTCGAAGTCGAAAAGGTCGATACAGCCTGCTGTTTCATTATCGACTTCTATTATCAGCCTCAGTTGTTTTGAGGAGTAAATATCGCCCGAATTAAAAATATATTGCTCTATGGCAAATCTCGAAAATGGCGTTACGGTATTGCTCAGATGCCAAATTTTAAGGTCGTTTTCCCATTGGTAAATTATATCAACATCTTCTGGCTCAATAGCTCTTAGTTTTGTTTTAATTCCTTCTAAACTATCCATAATTTACGATTAAATAAAGCTCATACTGACTTCTTTCAAAAATTTTTCTTCGAGTAAACGGGCAATTCTTTTAACAACAGTTCTTCTTATTTCAAGTTCTACGGGAAGGTTAGGGTCTTGATGTGCAATATTAATTCTTGTGCCAACCAAAAAATGAATTTCGTCGCTGTCGAGGAGGTATTTCACAATAAGGTCGGCGGGTCCTTTCCCGAGTTTTGTCCTGGCTGAGAAAGTACGCAATATTTCAGATACCTTACTTAAAGTCAGAATCCCTTCTGTAATAAGGTCAACTCCTTCCATATATGAAACCGGAGGTAAATCGGGGTCGTTGAATTCGAAACTATCAACTATCTGCGAACCTAATTCACGCGAAATAATATCGCTGGTAGTTGCTCCACAAAGTATTTTCGAACCGTTAAACGTTTTTACTATATTTCCGTATTCGACGTCTTTACTTTCATCGTAGGGAGGCCCTGTACAAATAAGCAATTTTCGTGGTTCGCGGAAATATATTACAGCACAGCTTGTATCATCCTTCGACTGGTAGTTATCGTTGGTATTGGCCATATTTACAACTTTCGATGCCAGTTTCTGTGCCGATATATATTTATTGTTTTTAACAAGTTCTATACAGTATTCCTGAAGTTTTTCCCTTCCCCAGCCAAAGAGGTATTTATTTCCTCCCAATCCCGATTGGGTAACTCCGTCGGAGCAGAAAATTATACGGTCTTCTTTTCGAGGTTTAAAACTGCATGTGAGCAATTCCTTATTGGCATTTTTTGTATTGTTTAAATAAACGCAGGTCCAGTCGGGTGTAAGTATTTCGGTGCCTCTTAATATTATGCATTGAGGATTATCGTACTCGAGTATTTTTACTTCTCCGTCCTGATCGATATCAACTATGGTAAAAGTTGAATAGCTTATTTTTCTTTCGCTGCAAACAGGTAATGTGTTCATAATTATTTCGGCAATTTTGCTTACATCTTTGTGTTCTTCGGTAAAATTCATTGCCATTGTTGATGTTAGTGTTGCCAGAATATTTGCTTTTACTCCGTGACCCATACCGTCGGAAAGCACTGCTATAAGGCGGTTTTCTTCTTTTATTTTACGGCTTATGAATACATCGCCGCAAATTCTTTCACCATCATGATTTTTTTGTTGGCAGTTGACTTCAATATGAAATTTATTATCCATATTTCTTATTTTTTCTTGGTTTTGTATGATTCAATTATTGAATTGAGCATTTTTTCTGTTTTTGCTGCTCCTTCACCAAGAATGTAGCCAATTTGCTGAACCAACGAAAGATTTTCGTCTATTACTTCGTTTACCCTGTTTATAACCTCTTCGCTTCTTACTTCGGGCGAATACATATCTCTTACTATAGCTCCCACAACCTTGTTTTTTCTTATCGGAAATATTGAAACATTCAGTAAGCCTTCGCCAAAATGAACGTCTTTATTCAAAACTTCTTGATTTTCGCTTAGAACATAAGTAAACATTTTATAAAACTGCACAGGTAGCAATGTTTTAAGGTCGGCACCTACTAAGCCGGGAATTATTTCGTTTATTTCGCGAGCCTCGTCGCCCAATATATTGACAAAACTTTCGTTCGACTGTATAATTTTAAGATTTTCATCAACAATGATAACTCCTGCATTTAATTTCTGCATCATTGCCGTTATTGTTTCGGAGGCTTCCTTAGCTTTTATTTGCTCGGTACGTGCAATTTTTTCCGATTGTTTTAGTTGCTCCTGAGCTTTTGCAAGGTTTTCGTTGCTTATCTTTAGTGCTTTGATATATTCCTGTTTATTTTTAAGCGAAAAAGTAATACACATATCTGGTTTTGCAAGTCCTTTTGATACCTGATAAGCAAAATCTTTGCATGATTTGTAACCACAGGCTTCGCAACCGACATTATCGTCGTAGTCCATTTTGCCGATAACTTTCAAAACTTCGTTAATTTCTTCTTCCGAAGGTTCGGGAAGTCGTTGGTCGTCAACAACAAAATCGCGGGTATGGGTCAGATGGTTAAACGAATTTATATTCTTTTCCCATTCCTTTATATCGAAATTTTTTAGACGTTTATTTGCATATTCAGTAACTAAAGTACGTCTGATAAACTTTTTACCTCCTCTTGAGGTACCCGGCCCCATTAAACAGCCCTCACAGTAAAAAAGATTAAAATGCTGCTTTATAAAATCAATACTTTTTTCAAACTGAGCAATTGCGGCTAAAATGTTTTGTTTGCCTTCGGCAGTCGTTACTTTGCCGGTTAACAGATTTTCGTCGATATCGGCTGCTTGCAATATACCGTTGCTTATTGGAAATAAGGATCCTTTGTAACCCAAAGGTGTATCAAATTCCGAAAACTCTAGATTATTCTCTTTTATATTAAATTCGTCGAAAAGCTCTCTTAGTTCGATAAATGTCAATACTTCGTCAACTTCCGACCATTTCTTGTTTTCTTTTATATCGTTTTTAGCAGCCAAACAAGGGCCTATAAAAATAACAGCAGTATCCTGACCGTAAAGTTGGTGTACGACTTTTGCTGTAGCAATCATGGGCGAAGTAATAGGAGCAAGGTTATCTATTAGTTCGGGGTGAAATTTTTCAATTAATGATACTATTGGCGGACAAATAGATGTAATGTAATGCTTACCTTTAAAGTTTTCGAATAGTTTTTTGTATTCCACTGCAATAATATCTACGCCAAACGATACTTCATTTACATAAGTAAATCCAAGACGACGTATCATCTGAACAAATTTACGGTAATCGGTTATGTCGTCGAATTCGCCTGAAATACTCGGACCTACAATGGCAGCTACTTTTTTACCCGAATTAAGTATTTCTTTTACTCTTGGTTTCGAATCGCGATATACTATGGCTTTAGGAGAACAAACATTTAAACAGCCTCCACATCCTATACACCATTTATTGTTTACCTCAGGATAATCCTGATTTGGCTTCACCTGTATGGCATTTACAGGGCAAGCTCTTACGCAGGCATAACAAACTGTGCATTTTTCGTTTTTTATTTCTATCAATGGTAAATTCATCAATGTGAAGTTTGTTTATTTGCTTATTTTAAAGGTTTTATCCAAAATTTCAATAATATTGTCTTTATTAACGCTTTCGAAAAGTTTTCCGTCGATTTTTACAAAAGGCCCTTTGTCGCATTTGCCGAAACAATGATTCCCATGATAATAAACCTGCGATTCGAGTTTGTTTTTTTTCAGATAGTCCTGTATAACCTGAACCGTTTGTTTATTACCCCTTGCAAAACACGAACTGCCCAAACAAATTACTATTTCAATTTTCTCTTGCATTATTTTCTCAACCTAAAACTTTACAAAAATACAATTTTCTTTTATTTAAGATTAATATTCTGTTTTTGTTTTTAATTTAGTTCAAGTAAAAAATGCAAATTAAAATCTATTAATTTGGGGCCTGTTTTATCCCACTTAGAGAAACTCACTTAATGATGTTTTTATTAACCCAAATTATTCAATAAAGAAAACCTTTATTGAATAATCGAATAAGAAAATATAGTGTTTTAAGAAATTATACTTAGTAAGAATTCCTTAAAACCCAAAATTTTCTAAATCGGGGTTATCTCAATTAATGTCATTAGTTCACTTCATTCCTAATGACAAATTTGGGATTATCTGTTTATTCATGCAGGTAGTTTTGAACACAGAGGTTCACGAACAGATGAAAACATTACGCTAAAAAGTATTTGCTATTGGAGGATATATTATAAAAAACGGTAATCAACGCATACTTAAGCTATCGCTTGCTATGAAACGAAGAGAATGGTTTACAGGTCTTTAGATGAATACTAATAATATCGTATCACCTCCAGTTTTTGAGTTCTAATGACAATTTTGGGATAATTTTTTTCATATTCTTTATGCTGTTTGGATAAAATTAGCTTCAAAGGTTTCCATATTTGCAAATTATCGGAATTTTGATACAATACCCGTCAAAGTCATCACAAAATCATTTATAATTTTAAAATCTACAACTACTCCCCAAACCGTCATTGTATAATGTCTGTTATTTATCTTGTTTATTACTTTTCTAATATATGTAAGTATTCGGTTGTTACATTTGCTTTATGATTTCTTCTTTCTTCTTTGTCTGCTTTAAAGCGTTGATAAACTGTCGTAAAATAATCGTATTTACCGTATTTTGACAAGATTGATTTTATTTTATCGCAGCTCATTAATCCCTCATTGTTGTAGCTTAAAAATATATATTTGAATTGTGCATTTTTAATCAATTCTTCAAATGATTTTTCAACGGAATTTTTACTACAAAAAGATGATTTTTCATAAGTGCGAAGTCCTGTTTTCCCTTTAGGTGTAAAATAGTCATATTTTGCAATGGTATTTAATAAATGATAGTTTGCACCATATTGTCTTGCGTTGTAAGGCGGGTCAAGATACAAAATATCGCCACTTATATATTTTATTAGTTCGTTGCTGTCTGTATTGAAAACTTTATTAACTCTATTGCTTATTTCAAAAACTGCTGGATTAATTATTATCTCATTTTGTGCAGTTTTTTTTATTTTTTTTAAAAACGCACCATAAACCGATGCTGTGTTTGCAACCTTGTCAGCACTTTCTAACAATGAAGCTAAAAGGAAATAATACTGATTTTCATTAATATATTTTTCTTTTTGCCATTTTTCAATTTTTTGTCTTACTGCATCTATTTTTTTCCCATTGTTTTCAGAAAAATATTGTCGTTGTGCTTTTCCTTTTTCTGAATATTCTTCAAATATAAAACCTCTAATACCGTTAAGATTGTTTAATTCATCAATTAAATTTTGGTATTCAAAAGGCGTATGATTTTCAATATAGTTTCTGTTTAAAACAAAACTGTAATATTCAATATCATTGCTGATTATTTGTTTCACTTCTGTTTTAAAATTTCTGCCAACAATTCCTGTACCTGCAAACAAGTCGCATATAACTTTATCAGATAAATTATGTCCAACAACTGAATATACAGAATGTTTTATAAAATCAGTAAGTCTATATTTTGAGCCAATGTAATTCATTTTAATCTTCTGGATAAAGTTTTCTCATAATATTTTCAGAGACTTCTTTACTAATTTTTAAAACACATGTTTTTCTATACGCAACGGGGTCGTATTGATAACAACCAATACATCCAAGTTCTTTGTTATATTTTTCATCGCCTTCGTAAAATGGATAAGGATTTCCTTTTAGATTTTTAGCATTCCACCGTAAGTTGGTTTCTTTACAACGCTTACAAATTTGTCTTTTAGCATCGTTGGCAGCTTTTGTCAATGGTTGAAAATCCTCTAACTTCTGAGTATTAATATCCGAAATTCTGTGGTCATCTTTTCGTCCGTCCTTGTGGTCAATTTCAATTTTTGTGTTTTCAGAATTTCCATTTATGCCTAGCATTACACAATTTTGATTTTTGTAAAAATCTTTGATATCTTGGCGAATGTTTTGATTAAACGGTTTTGAAGTTCTATAACCAACAATTCGAATAGCGTCAATAGAATTTCCGTTTGTTCTAGATTTATCAAATTCAATATTGTATTTCTTTGCTAAACTTGAACTTGCTCTGCACCAACTTCCACCATTCCCAAGTTGCAAAGCTTTATATTTTCCTACAAATTCGGTGACATAAACCCAACGACTAATTCCTTTTTCATTTGGCTTTGCTAATTCTAAAAATAACTCTGTTTTCGTCATTCTACTTTACTTTTTTAAAAAATAAATTATCACTTTCCAAATAATACTCGATTACAGCAATTGGTTTACATAAAGTTGAATTAATAGCATCAAATTCCAAAAAATCATTCCAAATAGAAGAACTGCTTGATAAAAATGAATTTCCTTTTTTTGTTATCAGAGTAGGCTGAATATCGCTTGGACGATTTGGTAAATAGTATTGCTCTAACCAATCTACATACCTTTGTAATTGCCGAATATTATCCTTACTTGCTTCTACTGCTTTTAACTCAATGGGTATAACTGTTTTTTGTGTCGCTTGAAATACAGACAAACAAACATCAATACGTTGCATTCCTACGCCACAAGACACTTCATTGCCAATCCACTCTATTTTGTTATTTATTGGAATCACAGAATCATCTAATGACGTGTTTGTTAGTTTTCCAATATTTTGAGTGATATATGCTTGTAAATGCTTTTCAAATGTTTTCCCGCTTTTGAATTTATTTACAAGTCGTGGCAAAATATTTATGCATTTAGTTATATTACCTGAATATGTATGAGTGTGCGTGCTTATCTCAATTAATTGATTTTCTGGATTAAAAGTAAATTTACTTCCGCTTAATGTAATTCTTGAATTTGCTGCCCGAATTATTTGAATCAACCTATCAGCTTCGTATAGAGTTATCATTGTGTTTCCTCTGTTACCTTTTAATTTTCGGTATATCAAACTCCAAAGCATTTGATTTGGTGATGTCAAACCTTTTATACTGTCTAATGCTTCCCACTCTGAAACACCTTTAGCATAGACTGTATCAGGCTCTATCTCAACTCTAAATGTTAAATTTTTGCCTAAATCAGGAAGTAAATATTGAGAGGGAGAATAATTTTCCAAAAATACTTCTGTTGATTTTACTTTGAAAACTCCAAAGAATTTACCTTCAATTCCGCCTTGTGCTTGTAAATAAAAAATGATTTTGTCTCCTTGACGTACTCTTCCAAAATCAGCGATCATTTCACATAAATTGTTTTCTTTTGCAAATTTTCTACCTACATATAAACTTGTTGTAGAACTATTGTTGAAATCAACTGCATCATTTGCCGAACCTGTTCCTGCAAACATATATTCTAAATGTACTTTAAATGTAGTTTTATCTACTATTAAAACGTGTGTTGTTGCCATTTAAAATTCCTTTTTAAAAACAAAAATGTATTCGTGTTTAAAAATGTAATAATCGCTATTCAAAGCTCGATAAGTCCAAATTCCATTTTTGCCTAATTTCCCTTTATTCCCTTCAATATTTTTTACAATTATTCCTTTTAATTTTGTTTTAAAATTACGCTTTATTGAGTCCATAATATAAAAGGAAAGCGGAATAACTTCACCATTTTTGTAGACATCACCTATTATTACTGCAAAATATCTGTTTTTTTCAAGATATTGTAATGTGTTATTGCATACTTTAACAAATATATTGACAAATGTTTGTAAATCCCCAATTGTTGAGAGGTCTTTTGGATTGTCGGTAAATTTCACAATGTCCATATATGGAGGGTGAAACAAAATCAATTTTACATTTTTTTCTTTCAAAAGCGATAACCCTTTATCAATTTCATTTTTTGTTTGAGTTTCATCAGTTACATCGCAATTATGAATTGAAAATTTCTTGAAAAAAGAATTAACCATTTGAGAATTGACATAGTCAATCATTTTTTTGTTTATGTCTAAACCAATAAACTTTCTATTCAAACTTTCACATTCGTATAATGTAGTCCCACTACCTAAAAAAACGTCTAAAACCAAATCGTTTTCTTTTGTGAATCGTCTGATAAGTTGATTTGGAATTTGTGGAATGAAATTACCGTGATATATGTTTTTGTGTTTCCCACTTTTATCTCGTTCATTGATAATCCATAACGAATTAACATCTATGTCAAGTTGTTTCCAATTATCAATATTTAAGTCGTTAAATACCATTTAAATTAGAAATATTTTAGTTGTTTAATTTGCTACAAAATTAGTCAAAATAATTTTTATGTTCTCGACTTTATAAAGACGTTATAAAAAATATTTGAATTCAATCATATTGTTGTATTTTATACTTGCCAACAACAGAGGTTTGTCTAAAAACCCCCCTTTATTTCAAATATTTGCTCAAATTTAAAACGTTTTAACGAGGTTTCAAAATTATCATCAATATTTTTTGAGAAAAATTGCATTGTTACAGCTATAACGTTTCGGCACTTGGCGCAGTGGCGAATTTCGGAGCATCCCGAAGTTAAGGGACACATTACCTTGCTTGACGCAAAACCAGTGTTATAAGCCGTTTTTCTATTTATCGTTAGTGTCAATTAGTTCAAAAATCAATTCTTTCAAAGTTTTTATGTCGCTCTCAATTGTTCCTTTCATATATCTTTCGAAAACACTTTCGTTGTCAGGTGGGTTGAGATTTAGTATCAAGTTTTTTTCTAACGCTAAGAGTCTTATAAATTCTCTTTGTGTTCGTCCGTTTTCTTCTCTAAATGGGTGTAAATAATTGACTTTATCTAGAATTTCCGCTAATTTCTCGGCTAGCAGTTTTTTGTTGGCTTTCGGAATTTTCCTGAAGTCAGCAATTAATTGCTCAATGTATCTGAAAGCGTTGTCAAAGTGCGAAGTAGGGAAGAACTGCTTACCGTCTTTGCTAATTTCAACTGTCCGCTTTTTGCCTGCCCAAACGTAGATGTCTTGAAATAAATGTTTGTGAATTTCAAAAAGGGTGTCAATACCCTTGATTTTTATAGGTTTTTCGTAAAGTTCTTGAAGTCGTTTTGTTACTACTCCACTCTCAACAAAGAGCAATACATCAGGGTCTGTAATGTCTGGTAAGTTCCTTAAAAGTCCTGTCTTTGGGTCGGTGTAGGTAAAATCAGGGTCTATGTATTTGTAGGAATTAGACATAGGCTTTTTGTTTGGCAAATGACACAAGTTCTGATAGTGATATTTTTCCGGTCACATAGTCCCGAATAATTTCTACACCTTTTGGTGTCGGTTTAAAGCCTTCAAACATATTGCTTCCCAAAGCGTTTGCAGTGCTTTCAAGCGTTTTTAAGTCTGAAAATTTCACACCCATTATAGTCAGGTTAATTCTGTCTATTTCTATTGTATTAAACATTTTTTTCAGTCTTTAATTATCTTCAAATTTACGAAATTTTCAGGTCTAATCGTTTGTTATCTGTCGCTTTAAAATGGCTTATAACGTCAGTACGTCTAAAAATCCCCCATTATTTCAAATATTTGCTCAAATTTAAAACGTTTTAACGAGGTTTCAAAATTATTATCATTTTTTTTTGAGAAAAAATTGCATTGATACAGCTATAACGGTTTGCCGCTTGCCGCAGTGGGGGATTTCGGAGCACTTCATTGTCAACCAAGCAAAATGCCGATAGAAGCACTGCTCTTGATTTAACCACGTCAGCCCCCATTGCGGCAAACGGCTGTTGTGCGTAGGTTTTCTACTGGAACTCAATGTCAATACCGTCATATTTTGCAATTAATTCGGGTAAAGTCATTGTTTCAATTTCTAACTCTTTACAGATGGCTGGTATCTTCTTGAAAAGTTTGTTGTCGTTACTGCTTTCTGTTTCTTCTGTAACTAATACCACTCGTTCACCCTTATTCTTAATATTTAAAGCCAAAATAACTTGTTTCATATCTGCACTTTCAATGAACGAGTTCTTTTGATTTTCAAATTCTACATCTGTCAGTTTTCTTCTAATGGGGGCATTAACAAACACACTATTAAGTTGATGAAAGAATTGTTTAGTGTTAGGAACAAGCAAGCTGTCTGTTTTATAAGGAACTTTTGCAGCTTTTAAGAATGCTTTTTCAGCTAAGTATCCTAATTTTTCAATCACAAGTCCTTTGGAACTGTATGTGCATTCTTCGAGAACTTTGTCAATAATGATAATGTCACCATTCTCGATTTTTGATTTGAAAAATTGAAATAGAACGTCTTTTTTGTCAAATGGCAAGTAGTAACGAACCAACGACAAGAGCGAATTTGTGTCGATTACTACTTTCATTGCAAATACTTTTCTAATTTATCAGGTGAAATATTCAGAGTCTTACAAACATCATATTCATTTATAACACCTTCATAAAAAGCTGTCTGTATTGTTGATATGAGCAATGGCGAATTAATTGGCTTGGGCGTTGAACCGCCTTTTTGAATTCCCTGTAATTTGTCAAGTTCTTTCTGTCTCTTTTCTGCTTCTTGACGTAATCTGTATTGCTCGTCAAAGTCGGCTTTTATTGCGTTATAGTTGCCTTGAGATATTTTTTTCTGAAATAATAGCTTCGTAAATAGTGCAATTTGACTTAAATGCGTATGCTTTGAAATGTTTTCAATTAGTTCAAAGTGATAGTCATTTGTTCCGTCAGCTTTGTCAATTTGTTCAAATGCTTTGTTGTATTCTCCGGCTAAAAAATAGTATGCAAAGTCATTGCACCATCTTTCAATGGCTGATAGTTTGTTGTTTGCAAAGTTTGAAATATCAAGTTCTTCAATTTCTTCTTCGTTAAGCAAGTAATGTCCTAATTCGTGAATAAGGGTGAAAATCTCTCTTCTGAAAGAAGATTGTTGTCGCTTTAGAACAATTACATTCGGAGCAAGAAAAAAGCCGTCAATATTTGCTTTCTCTTTTTTGTTCCAAGTTTCTACAAACTCGAAACCCAAAATATTTTTTTCGGCAAGTTTTGAAATCAATGCTCGTAAAAACTCTTTTGGTATCGGGTTAAAGTCAGGATATAGTTCTTTTCTGATTTTAATTGCAACTTCTTTGGGGTCGTCTTTTACAGAAAAGACTGGCAAAGACCTTTCAATATTTATCTCAGCCAATTTTGAAATAGCCGAAAGCGATATTTTAAATTCTTCAAATTGGTTTACAATTTTCTTTGCACCAATGTTTAGCTCTGTCCCAAACTTGTTTTTTCTGAAGAAAATGCTAGCATCTTTAGAAACTTCGGGAGATTTTGGGTCTAAATAGTAGTGAAGTCCTTTGTTAAAAACCTTGTCTATTCGTTTTAAGTGACTAACATTTATTTCATTAGATAAAATATCGTCTTTGGTCAATGGTTTTTTAAGTCCTTCGCTTACAGACAATAACAAGTCTTCTACTGTCATTTTGTACAATGTCAGCAGGTATTTAAGTCTTGATATATTCTGTTCTACTTTCAAGAAGTCTTTATTTATTAGTTCGGCAAATTTACAATTTTAAACGGTTCTTTTGACGGTTTAGGTGTCTTTCTAAACTTACGCACAACTTATTTATATATATAACAAAATTATACAAAGCATTCCAATTTGGATAGATATGTGTAGCTGATGTAATTTATTTTTTTCTTACAAATATAATAATTTTTTTCAAAATGTATGGTATATCGATTAAAATTACTACAAACTAAGTGTTTGCCACTGTTGCTGATTTCAGTGATAAGCATTTGTGTTTTATAAAGCCGCTAATGCACTAAAATATCCTTATTTTATTAATTCGTGTATTAGTGGCTTTATTTTTATTTCTTCGAATGATAATATTATTTATTTTGAAGAAGTAGTAAAAGTAATTTGTTGGCCGTAACTTGTTCCGAAATTATTAGTTGCATAAGCTCTTACATAATAAAGTGTATTTGGTGTTAAACCGGTTATAGTACTTGTAAATGAGCCTATACCGCTACCATCGTTTGTTTTTGAATTGGTAATATTGGGGAAAGGCGTTGTACTCCAACAAACTCCTCTTGAAGTTATTGGAGAACTGCCGTCGGCTTTTATGTTGCCTCCCGAAACAGCAGTAGTTGCAGATACCGAGCTTACTGTTTCGGTATTTAGATATGCTGTTCTTGCTCTTACACATCTTATCGAATTACCTACATAAAAATCGTCGTATTTCTCGAAAATACAGGTATAAATATACGAGATGGCATATAAATACGCAAATTTATACGTTTGTGAATAAATATTAGACGACCACCAATATCCGTAAAAATTTTTTGATGCAAACCGCGAAAGATAATCTCTCATGCCGCCAGGCAATGCTGTAAATCCTATATTATTGCTTGCACTCGAATTTGGATAAAACCAGTTATTAAGACCGGTTTCTTTGAGATATCCTCCGGCTGTATTTTCATCGGAAATTGTATTGAAAAGATTGAGCCATTGATCGTTACCCGGAACATACCACCCATCAGGGCATACTCCGCATGTACTTACGGTGTAGTAATTGTACAATGCACCATAAAGATTATGATATGTAGCAGAATCGTTATTGTAGTAACATCTTGCTGCACTCGTAGTTTTTTTCCATGTTAGGCTGTCGGTAATATTCGGGATATAATAATTGTATTTTGCTTTTGATGTTTTAAGGTTTTCTCCCATCCACATATAGTTCCCGAAAATAATTACGGGATAATTATTGTTGTCCCAATCGGTACAAGGAACAAAATAAAAACCTATAGTTTTGCTTGATCCCGGAACATCGGAAGTAATATTGATATAGTTGCCCGAATATCCTTTAAATAGCAATATTTCACCGTCGTTATATTGCATGGCATTGATAGTTTGTGTGCTTTTATGAGATTTTGCCGTGTTTGGCAGTATTTTATCTACACCCAAATACTCAAGAGCTGTTTTGTTTTGAGAGTTACTTGTACTTACCAGCTTTGAAGTAATGTTTAAATCGTTATTGAAAAATGAAATAAAATAAATCCCTTTTTTTATTCCGGCGATTTTAAATTTATGAATTCCGCTATTGAGCCATAGTTCGCTGCTATACAAGGCAGCTCCGGAAATGTCGTGTATACTTACTTTTGTTGTACCGGACTTTTGAAACCAATAACTCGACAGTAGTTTTCTCATTAAACGGATTGGGATTTACTATGGTTTTAAATTCATTTATTTCACCGGTATTTATTCCCATATTTCCATAAAGGAGCAATGTGTCAGTATTGTAAATAGTCATAAATGTATTTTGAGTTAAGTTTTGAACAATTACCGAATCTACTGAATTACTAAACCCAAATCCTTTAAAATTAATATAATACATTTGCGAATGCAAAGTGCCGACAAAAAACAGCATTTGCAACATTACCATAAAATAAAATTTTTTCATGCCATTAAAGAGTTTAATTATTTTATTATCTTATTTATTGTAATTCAATATTATAAAAGCTCCGGAGAATAATAATTTCATACTTTTTCGATGCAGTTCCGATTGAAAAAATTGTCATTAAAAAATCTAATTAATTCTGTACAAATATAGTATAAAAATCAGCCAAAAACAAGAAATATTTGTTAAATCCAAATTTGTCATTAGGAACGAAATGAACTAATAAAGTTAATTGGAATAACCCCGATTTAGAAAATTTTGGGTTTTAAGGAATTCTTAATAAGTAGAGTTACTTAAAACACTATATTTTATTATTCGATTATTCAATAAAGGTTTTCATTATTGAATAATTTGGGTTAAATTATCAATTCATGGGGAAAAATCATTCCGGTTTATTGAATATCAACAGTAGATATAAATAAAGTGGAATCAGTATTCAAACTAATATAGGTCGGCTGCTAAATAATTATAAAACCTTTTGTTATTTATAGCAGTAATAAACGACAGATTATTTTACAGCTCTGCAAATATAGCTGCAAGTGCAAGCAGGTGGCAAAGCAGCTCTGCAAATATAGCTGCAAGTGCAAGCAGGTGGCAAAACAGCTCTGCGAATATAGATGTAAGTGCAAGCAGGTGGCAAAGCAGCCCTGCAAATATAGATGTAAGTGCAAGCAGGTGGCAAA
>CAZWKQ010000005.1:0-183780 GCA_964634005.1 uncultured Bacteroides sp. | reverse complement strand
ATTTATAGTTTAAATTCATATATAAGAGTTTATGGTAATCATTTTATAGATATTGTTGATAATCCAAACAACCCGTATCAGTGCCAAAGTCTTACCAATCCTTTATTGGTATGCAAACCAACAGCTATTCACAGTGCACATTCGCTTACAAATAATCCTTCTTTTATTAATGCTCCGAAAAAAGTTGAAATTGGTTATATAAATACTTTCGACAATTGTGTAAATGGCATAAAGGTATATAACCAAATGGCAACTATTAGTTCAAATATTGTAAGGGCTGTTATGAACGCTATTGATATACATGACCCTCTTAATTACAGTGAAATTAAAAATAATATTGTTGAAAACTGTTCTAATGGCACCTCCCCTTATAAGGGCATACAAGTATTGAAAACACAGCCTGGATTCATTAACTTAAGCATTAATAATAACAGTGTTAAAACACGAGGCATGGGAATTTATGTAGGCAATTGTAAATCGCAACGACTTTCGCAATATCGTACATTTTTTGTTGATATAAATGAAAATACCGTAAAAGTAGCTCATCCCAATAATGCCACTAAAGGAATAGTAGTACAAAACTGCCCGGCTGCTTATGTCAAATGTAATACAATTGACAGGCTTACTGCATTTTTACCATCAGAACCTATGGCAAACATATTGCATGGGATATCTGTAGAGCAAACTCAAAATGCTGAAATACAGCAGAACCATGTTAAATATATGGGTGCAGGTATCAATGTATATGGTTGTTCCGATTTAACCCAATTTTACTGCAATACACTTGAATCTGACTTTTATGGCTTCCTTTTCAACCAACATGCAAGTATTACCAACCAAGGGACCGAAAAAATAAGAACTGACAATAAGTGGACGCCATACGGTAATTATAGTGGTTATTATCTGGGACAGCAGGTTGAACATAAACTATGGGCTTTAAATCATAATCTAAATCCCAACGGTATAAATTGGTATTATGATAATACAGCATCTGTTATTTATAATCCAGAGAATGCTACACCCACTAATCCAACTCTATACAAAATAATACCTTCTTCAACTTTACCAAATTCAACTAATTTATGCAATTTAAGTTGTCCACCGTCTTCTATTAAAGAAATGACACTGGAAGAACGTGAGGAGAAATTTGGAGCCATTGTACGCGACGAACTGGAGTATCCCGATCTGAACGAGCAATTCCGCGAATACAACCGCTATATATTGTATCAGACTTTAAAAGAAAACCCATGGATAATGACTATGGGAGGTGCTGACGATTATATGTATCAGGATTTCTTTAATAATGAAAACAATGGCAATATAGGTAAGTTCGATGCATTGGAAACTTTAATAGCCGAAGGCAATATCGATCAGGCTTTGGTTAAAAACGGTCAGATAATCGATTCAACTTTAATATCCTATAACCAGCGTGTTGTAAACGATATCTATCTTAATACCTTTGCCCGCGACAGCTATGAATTATCACCTGCTCAATATCAGACCTTATATGATATTGCTACCAATTATACACCTTGGGAAGGTGGCGAAGGTGTTTATATAGCACGTTATATGCTGGGGGTTGATATTGACTATAGCAATCCGAATGTTCAGTTCAGCAAAGGAAGAGGAGGAGTAGCCGAAGCAGAAATGCTGAGTGTATTTCCCAATCCTGCATCCAATAACATTACTTTATCTTTTGCCAATGCTATAGAAGGTGGTTTTGTAGTTGATGTTTATAACCATACAGGGGCAAAAGTACTTACTGAAACCGTAAACCAAACCCAAGCCCAGTATCAGTTAAATACTGCCAAGCTTAAAAATGGCATCTATTTTATATCGGTTCGCACTAATAATCAGATTTTTAAAACTAAATTTACCATAATTAAATAAAATTTATAATTTTACGGTGTGTAAGCTTTTAAAGCTTGCACACTTTTTATATAAATCATGAAAAAAATAGTATTATACATATTATTTTTATTATTTTCAATTAATATTTCTTTTGCACAAAGATTATTAACTGCAAACCTTGTTATAAACCCTTCTTTTGAACAATATACTAATTGTCCCAATAATGGATCTCAAATAGCTTTTGCATATCCATGGTCAGATGGGTTAAATGGTGCTGGTTCTTCTGATTTTTTTCATATATGTAGTTTATCTACAACCATTCTCAACTCTATAAATATTCAATATCCACGTACAGGAGGAGGCGAAACTGGTATTTATCTCTATGGAGATTGGATTGAAAATAATTATAGAGAATATATCTTTGGAATGCTTTACGATAGTTTAAAAAAGAGCAAGCAATATTGTGGTGAACTTTATACAGCTTTATATAATTATAGTAGGGGTGCTATTGAAAATGTTGGTATGTTTTTTTCAGCAGATACCTTATGGAATTTTGATACAGTAAATGGTTTACCTGGTTTATTCTCAACAATTCCACAGATAGAAAACAATAAAGGGATAATTTCCGATACTGTAAATTGGGTTAAGGTATGCGGTAGTTTTATAGCTAATGGAGGAGAAAAATATCTAGTTATAGGTAATTTTAAAGACAATTTACATACTAACTATGTTGAATTTATTGGTGCTGTGGGCCCTTATTATTATTTCGACGATGTCTCCGTCTGCGAGTGCAGTTTCGATATAAACCTTGGGCAAGATACCACGCTATGCGAAAGCGAGACAATAATACTAAACCCCAACCTGCCCAATGCCACTTATACCTGGCAGGATAGCAGCCATACAGCTACTTACGAGGTTAAACAGCCCGGCACTTATTGGGTAAGGGCTTATGTAGCAGATTATGATGTATATTCGTCGGATACCATAGTAATAACACAAGGAGATGAGAATTTTTGTAATCCGCAGCTTACAATACCCAACGTGATAACTCCCAACGGAGACGGAGCAAACGACAACTTTGTAATACAAAACGCAGAAAGTTACAATATAACCCTGCAAATTTACAACCGCTGGGGCAGGCTTATATACGAAAACACCAACTACCAAAACGACTTCAGCTGCAAAACCTGTGCCTCAGGTGTTTACTATTATGTAATAAAAGCAAAAAGCAAACGAAACGGCAGAGCGAAAGAATATAAAGGAAGCTTGACGATAGTTAATGGTTAATAGTTATTGGTTAATGGTTAATTGTAGTTGATGCCCCAAATGCAGAGCCGAATTTGCAATTCGGCTCTGCATCTAACCTTAATAATGACATATTCTGCTTATCAGGGGGTGTAAGAATATAAAGGAAGTTTGAAGATAGTTACGAATTAAAAAAAATTATAAATGAATGTTGTAAAATAATAACCGACCTCAAAGAATTTACGCTACAAAACAAGCTATAAAAAATAGCGAAAGCTTATAGCTAAGCAATCCAACGTTTCGGCGAAAATAAAAAAAACATAGTAAAAATGTACAATCCGAAACGTATAGGATTGCGGGGATTTTTTATAGCGTAAGTTTTGAAGTAAATTCTTTGCAGTCTTGAATTTTTCGTTCTTTTTTTTCAAGAAAAAAGAACAATTAAAAAAATATAGTAATTTTATAAACCGTTTAATTACTGATTAAATGAATTGTAATTTGCGCAATAACGAAAATTGCATTAATTTGAGTTTTTCCCAACCCTTCCACTACCCAAACTACCATAACTTACCCAACAGCAGTAAAAGCCCTAATGCTGCAAATCTACAATATGCTCGGGCAAAAGGTATATGAAGAAAAACTACCCAAAGGCAGCAGCCAAACAATAATAAACACCACAGGCTTTAACTCGGGCTTGTATAAAGTGGTAGTAGGAGAGAGCAGTGCTTCGTTGATGGTTAATGGTTATTAGTTAATGACTAAAGTAGAGTTGATGCCTAAATAAGGTTGACCGTTTTCACTCACTCAATTAAAGAATTTTCTTATTCGGGCTTGTCTCGATTAATATCGTTAGTTCACTGAATTCTTAATAAAATATTTGGGGTTTATAATATTTCCTTTTTTATCTATTTTGTTTATTAAAAAGTATTACTTGTTATTTGAACTTATTTTACCCCACCTCCGCCTCCCCTTAAAGGGGAGGAACTGTGTAGCAAAGGCTTGATAAGTATTTAGTTATAATAAATAATAAAAAATAAATAAACAAAAAATTAGTCAATAAAGTAATAAAATTAATTTTACACTAATAATCAATCAAATGCTACAAAGCACAAGATTAACCACCATAGACAACACTATCACCTCCCCTCTTAGGGGAGGTAAGGGTGGGGTACTAAGTGAAAATGGAAAAGATAATGAAATTTCAAATTTACCCCACCTCCGCCTCCAGAAGGCTGAGCCGAATTGCAAATTCGGCTCAGCATCTAACCTTAATATTTACATATTATGCTTATCAGGGTTAATAGTAGTTGATAGTTGATGCCTAAATAAGGTTGACCGTTTTCACTCACTCAATTAAAGAATTTTCTTATTCGGGCTTGTCTCGATTAATTTCATTAGTTCACTGCATTTTTAAAGAAAAATTTGGGGTTTAATAATAATTTTGATTAAATTTATTAGTTAATATTATGATTATCTGATTTTTAACATAAATTATGAATTAAAAATTATTTTTTTTTGTTTGTCAACTAATAAATTTTTTATTTTTGCAGTCACGTTTAACCAAAAAAGAAAAAAAATGTCTGATATTTCAACAAGAGTAAAAGCTATCATAGTTGATAAGCTTGGAGTTGACGAAAATGAAGTTACACCTGAAGCAAGTTTTACCAACGATTTAGGTGCTGATTCGCTTGATACAGTTGAACTTATTATGGAATTGGAAAAAGAATTCAACATTGCCATTCCTGATGATCAAGCAGATAAAATCATCACAGTTGGTGACGCAATTGCTTATATAGAAAACAATACTAAGTAATTTTCATTTGAAAAAATGGAGTTAAAAAGAGTTGTTGTTACAGGTCTTGGTGCGCTTACTCCAATAGGTAATACATTTCCCGAATATTGGGAGGCATTGCTTAATGGAGTAAGTGGTGCTGATTTTATCACACGTTTTGATGCTTCAAAATTCAAGACAAGGTTTGCGTGTGAAGTCAAAAACTTTGATTCGAGTCAGTTTTTCGACAGAAAAGAAGCCAGAAAATACGATTTGTATGCTCAATTTGGTATAGTAGCATCAAATGAAGCCATAAAAGATTCCGGAATCGATACTTCAAAAGTTGATTTAGACAGGGTAGGGGTAATTTGGGCGTCAGGAATAGGCGGTTTAATGACTTTTTATAATGAGGTAATTGATTTTGGGAAAGGAGACGGAACCCCGCGCTTTAGTCCGTTTTTTATTCCTAAGATGATTGCTGATATTACAGCAGGACATATATCTATATTACATGGATTTAGAGGTCCTAACTTTGCAACTGTATCAGCATGTGCATCATCGGCCAATGCCATGGCCGATGCTCTAAACTACATTCGTTTAGGCAAAGCCGATATATTTGTATGCGGAGGTTCTGAAGCAGCTTGCTCCGAACCCGGTATTGGCGGTTTTAATGCATTACAAGCCATATCTACCAGAAACGACGATCCAAAAACTGCTTCACGTCCTTTTGATAAAGACCGCGATGGTTTTGTATTAGGCGAAGGTGCTGCCGCTCTTGTTTTCGAAGAAATGGAACATGCTTTGGCAAGAGGTGCAAAAATTTACGCCGAGGTTGTTGGTGCCGGCTTATCTGCTGATGCTCATCATATGACTGCCCCTCATCCTGAAGGCCTTGGTGCTTATAATTCGATGAAGTTGGCTCTTGAAGATGCTAATATGAAAACAACCGACATTGACCATATAAATACTCATGGCACTTCCACTCCTTTGGGCGATATAGTTGAACCTATGGCTATAGTAAAACTCTTCGGAGAACATGCCTATAATATCAATATTAATTCGACCAAATCGATGACAGGTCATTTGTTGGGAGCTGCCGGTGCTGTAGAAGCTGTTGCTTCTGTACTTTCAGTTTATAACGATATTATTCCTCCTACTATAAATCACTTTACCGACGATCCTGAAATCGATTCAAAACTTAACTTTACTTTCAACAAAGCCGTTAAAAGAACTGTTAATGCTGCACTCAGCAATACTTTCGGTTTCGGTGGTCATAACGTTTCTATTATTTTCAAAAAATTCGTAAAATAAACTGTTTTGATACTTTTTAAGTTAATAAAAGTATATTTCTCAAAAGAAAAAAAATTATATCAAGCAATAAAAAATATTCTCGGGTTTTATCCCGGGAATATTTTTATTTACAAACTTGCCTTTCTTCATCGCTCTGCTTCTCAAGAGCTTAAAAAAGGCATAAAAATTAGTAATGAACGTCTGGAATATCTGGGCGATACAATTTTAAGCAGTATAGTTGCCGACTTCCTTTTTAAGAAATATCCTTATCAGGACGAAGGATTTCTCACCGAAATGCGTTCGAAAATAGTTAGCCGAGCTACACTTAACAAGCTCTCTATTAAAATGGGAATACATAACCTTATTGTAAGAGATAAAGAAAACAACAATCTTTATCGTTCTATTGACGGTGATACTTTTGAAGCTCTGATAGGGGCCATTTATCTTGATAAAGGATATAATTTTACCAGAAAGATAATTGTTGACAGAATTATAAGAGTTCACATGGATATTGATGAAATTGAGAGAAGACCATGGAATTTTAAATCGAAACTAATCGATTGGGCACAAAAAGAAAAAAAGTCGCTTGGTTTTAATGTTGTTGAAGTAATAGGTACAGGTTATAATAAACAGTATAAAGTAGAACTAACCATAAATAACGAATTTTTTGCTTTTGGGCAAGATCACTCAATAAAAGCAGCTGAACAGCTTGCTTCCGAAAAGGCTTACAATATCATAGTTTCAAACAGTACAGTTACTTCTACTTAAAGTTATAATGTTTTTTTACGGGCTTGCGAATATCCCAAACGCACTCCAATCCCTCTTTGAAAGTAATAAAATCGCCGGCTTTTACGGTATAATTTCCTTCGGCGGTTTCAACCATAAATTCTCCTTCAAGTATAAGGCATTCTTCTTCTTCGTCATAGGTCCACGGAAACCTTGATATTCCTTTTTCCCATATAGGCCAGTTTCTTATTCCCCTTTGTTTTATAACTTCTTCCGTTAATTTTTCAATTATTACTTTAGCCATAGTGTTTTCAATTTTAAAATTTGTGTAAATTTACAAAAAATAATGAAATATGGATTTGCTTAAACTGATATCTTTGGCTATAGCACCTGTTTTTGCGGTGATAATATATGTTTACTATCGCGATAAGTACGATAAAGAACCGTTGATATTGTTGGTAAAGCTGTTTTTCTGGGGATGTTTAAGTGTAATTCCCGCAATAATTTTAGAAAAAATTGCAGGAAATATATTTATGTCGGTACCATATAGTTTGTACTCTGTTGCTTTATTGGCATTTGTAGGTATTGGTTTTAGCGAAGAATTTAGCAAGTTTATTTTCGTAAAATATTTTGCTTACAAAAGCCCCCATTTTAACGAGCCTTTTGATGGAATTGTTTATTCGGTAATGGTATCGATGGGATTTGCGGCAGTAGAAAATATTATGTATGTTCTAAAAGGCGGTTATACCGTGGGCTGGCTCAGGATGTTTACTGCGGTGCCTGCTCATGCTTGCTTTGGTATTCTTATGGGATACTATTTCGGAATTGCAAAGTTCAGCGGCAGTTTAAAGTGGCTTTTTTTGCTAAACGGACTTATTCTTGCTGCCATTTTGCACGGAGCTTACGATTATTTCCTTATCTTACGCGATTACGAAGGTTTAGCTATTTTCTCGATGATAACTCTGCTTATTTCTATACTTTTCTCTTTTAAAGCTATGAAAAAACTTAAAAACAAGTCTCCGTTCAATTCGTGGAAAATTAAGTAACAGAAAATCAGTTTCTCAATTATTTTTTACCTTTAAGAGCAGCATACGACAGTATAACACCCAGAGCTACCCCTAATATTGCAGCAAAAGCCACCCTGTATTCCGACGGAAGCAGAAAAGTAACAGTATGAGCAGGAACCCAAAAGAAAGGGATTGTTTTTTTGAAAACAAAATTCCATTGAATATCCCAGTTAATGCGTTTGAATATTTCAGCCATTTTTATACATTTAAACAAACCTTTAACTGTGCCGCCGTTGTCCATTATATGAGTATCGGTAATTTTGTGTAGCGTCATCATTAACGGTGCATAAATAAAATTTATTAACAGACTTATTGAGAATGCGGCAATTAATCTTTCGCCACCTAATCCGTTTTTAATAGCCTCGGTAATATCCTTGTTTTTCATAGCCTCGGCAACTCCATTGATATTGCACGATTTTTCCAAAAAACCGGGAACTCCTATCGAAAAAATATCAAAGGCAAGTTTAATTGTTATCCCTAAAAATCCCCAAACAATTGCACGTGGTATAATTCCGAAACCGGGTTGGTTATATTGCCCTGTCTTGATTTTTAGACCTATAACTTCACCCAAAGTTGCTAAAAGCGCAAATTTCAAGAAACTGGTTATTACCCATAATTTGGGATTATATAAAAATGAATGTTGAAAGTTTTCGAAAACAGGTAATGGAATAAATGGCAATACTATTACCAAAAAGACTATAGTGAAAATTATGTCGTTCTTTTTCATTTAAAGCTCGTTTTCTTGTTTATTGTTACTTTTAGTTTGTTTGAAATAGTCGAAGTTGATAATTATAAGTGAAATTAAAATAATAATAACACCTATCCAGTATTTAAAGTTAGAATCGTCGTTATACATCAAAAAAGTCATAGCCATGATTAACAGCGATAATCCTATTATCTTAAGTCTGTTGTTGAAAGAATTTGTTTTCATAATATTGTTTTTAAAAGAAATAATATTCTATTTTTGAATTCTTACTCTGGCGTCAACGGCAACAATTTTGTCGGCTTTTCCGAGTAATGGATTTATGTCCATTTCTTTTATTTCGGGAGCCACAATCAACAGATTTGAAACTGCGGTGATTATGTCGGCAAAAAGTTCTTCGTTAACCCCTTCCTGACCTCTTACGCCTTTGATAATTTTATAGCTTTTGAGGTTTTGAATCATCAAACGGGCTTCGTTTTTACCCACAGGGCAAAGACCTGCACTTACATCTTTAAGTACTTCAATAAAAATTCCACCCATACCGCACATAATAAGATGACCGAATTTATCTTCGTAATTTGCACCCACAAAAAGTTCGGTACCTGAAAGCATAGGTTGAATTAAAATAGAAGTAGTATCGGGAATGTTAATCATACGGTCAAATTCTTCGGCTACTTTTGATTTGTCTTTTACATTAAGGACTACGCCGCCAACATCAGATTTATGAACAGGCCCTACTACTTTCATTACAACGGGGTATCCCATTTTTTCGGCTGCTTCTATGGCTTTTTCCTTAGTGAATACTATTGCTTCTCCGGCTCTGGGAATACCGGCAGCATCCAAAAGCCCTTGCACTGCTTCAGGTGCTAAATATCCGTCTTCGCTGCTGTCGATAATAGCTCTTATAAACCCTGCATCAACATGCGAAGTGCATGATTTATTGATTAATGGAGGATTTGTATTGTAAACTTTCGCCAAAGCATTTCCTAAGGTTACTTCATCGGGGAAATTTACCCAACCTTTAGATATAAAGTCTTCTACTTCTTCTTTGGCAGTAAGTATTGAAGGCAAAACCGGAAATATAGGTTTTTTGGCCGTTTTCATCTTTTGATGAAGTACATTATAAACATCAAATAATTTGAATAAACCCGGTGTCCCGAAAATAACAACCATACCGTCGATTTCGTCGAAATAATTATCAACGTAGTCGATGATTATTCCTAATTGTTCGGCTGTACCTGTGGCTAAAAAATCAATGGGATTGGCAACTGAAGAGCCGGGGAAAAGCTGAGCAAGAAGTTCTTTTGCTTTTGGATTTTCGATATGAGGAATTTTCAAGCCTCCTTTTGACAGTGCATCGGTAAGCATAACCGCAGGACCTCCGGCATGAGTAATTATGGCAATATTTTTGCCTTCCAGTTCTGGATATGTGAAGACCGAGGCAACGCTTATAAGTTCTTCACGGCCGTAGCAACGTACAATGCCTGCCTTGCGGAATAAAGCATCTACGGCAATATCTGAACTTGCCAAAGCTCCTGTGTGCGACGATGCTGCTCTGCTGCCCTCTTCGGATGAGCCGGCTTTTACTGCAGCTATTCTGCAACCTTTTTTTATTAATGATGATGCATGTTTCAGCAGCTTTTCGGGCTTTGATATATTTTCAATATAAAGAAGTTTTATTTTCGAACTGTTATTAGGGTCGAAACTGTTATCCAAGTACTCTAAGATTTCTTCTACTCCCATTTGTGCCGAATTCCCGACAGAGAATACATTTGCAAAAGTAAGTCCTTTGGGAATACCTGCTTCCATAATAAAACAAGCCGTAGCTCCTGAACCTGAAATAAAATCGCAACCTTTTGGATCAAGCTTCGGTATTGGGTAAGTAAATATGCTATGATGAGCAGGTGTAAGAATGCCTACACAGTTTGGCCCTATTAACGAACCATTTACACGATTAATTAATTCTACAACTCTGTCTTCGAGAAGTTTCCCTTCGTGGCTTTCTTCGCTGAATCCTGCAGATAATATTATAAATGCTTTTGTGTTTTTCTGAGTTGTAAGTAGTTCAACTGCATCAGGAATATATTTGGCGGCTATTGCCATTATTGCTAAATCAACTTGGGGTAAATCGGCCAAATTTCGGTAACTTTTTACTCCTTGTATTTCATCTTCTTTTGGATTAGAAACATATAAACTGCCTTGATAATTGCCGTCAATAATATTTTTTAAAATTTTTCCGCCGGGTTTTTCAATATCGTTTGATGCTCCTACTACTACTATGCTCTTGGGATTTATTAATTCTTCAGTTATCATTGTACTTTATTTTTTTAGGGCAAAAATATTAAAAATTATAATGGGTAAAAAATCAAAAAGTCATATTTTATTCCTAAAATTGTGATTTTCTGATTTTTCTCAAAAATAAAAAAAGAAAAATGATTTTTAATAAAATAATTACTCAACAATACCCATAATATGTAGGGTTATTCTTGGGTTAGAAGGGTCGTTAGTAACAATAGTAATAGTTTCGTGAATCTTACCCTTAAGATTATTGGTAAAAACGGTAATATCGATAGGCGAATCCCTGTCGAAACGGACTTTTTCGGGATATTTAACATCTATACACGGACAACTTACATCAACCTTACGTATCAGTAGTTGTGTTTTCCCTTTGTTTTTGATATTAAAAGTCGTTTTAACCTCTGTTCCTTTTTTTACAAAGCGAAAATCGTAGTTTGTATTTACAAGATAAGCTTTTGGAGCCAATTTTAACTTTTCGGGTTTCATTTTCGAGAAATCTTCGTAAATATCGCTTTTAATAATTATCGGGAAAATAAGATTATCTCCTTCGTCGCTTTTTATCCATACTGTATCTGTTGTATTTCCGAAAGCATTTCTGATATTAGGATCGTAATTAACTATGATAACCCCTTTACCATTGTTTCTTAGTTCTTCGGGAAATACATCAATTTTAACATAATTGCCGTTTAGTTCATAATTTTCTATCCTGACGGCTTTATGTGAAAGATTGAATAATGCTATGGTATCGCGTTTTTTCTCGGTATTTTTTATATTACCGAAATTAATAACGTTTTTACTCAATTTTACCGAACCAAAGTTAGTTTCAAGGGCAAGTTTGGGTTCTGTTTTAGGAATAATAAGCTCTCCGCCGAATGTGAGTTCAATAGGTTTTACATTCGGTTCGTTTGTTTTAATGACAATTTTTTGATTAAAAACACCGGGAATTTTCCTGTTGTATCTGAATGTAAGATTTCCGCTCTCTCCGGGTTTTATCGGTTTTAGTTTATTCCAGTTTGTAACTTTGGTATCATCGGGCACATTAACATTAACTATAACTATTGGATTATTTCCGGTATTTTTAAATGCAAACGATACAAGTAACGGAATTTCGTTTTCGCTGATATTTCCAATAAATTGATTAACCGATTTAAACTGAAGATTGCTGTTTTGAGCAAATGCAGCATTTAAAACAAAACAAAACAGAAAAAAAAATCTGAGGACTAATTTATTCATTCGCAAACAAAATTTTTTTAATATGAAGTTTGCTAAATTATAAAAAAGGCTAAATCGATTAACTCTTTTTTTATTAAAAAACCTAAAAAGCAACAATAAATACTATTGATATTTTGTTTAAATAACCGGCAAACAGAAGACCTTTAATTAATTTAAAAAACCATTTTTTTAACTATTAGGCCTTCTATTTTCATAAGTTCATTTTCGAGTTTGTCCATTTCGGTTTTATCGCCAGTTAGTTCCAATAGAATTAAGCCGTTGGTACTGCAATAATCTTCTGTTACTTCGTGAAGTCCGAGCCGTGTTTTTATCGAACATCCGAATTTTGTCAATGTATCCTGAACTTTCAATGATTCTTTTACCCTGTCGGTAACATGTAATCCCAAAATACGTATTTCGCCCATAATTTCAATTTTTTAACAGTTAAAACAAATATGTTTGATTTCAATACCTCCGATATTCTTTAATTCATTTTCCATTTTATCCCATTCTTCGGGATTCCCGGCAAGTTGAAGAATAATCATTCCGACTCTGCTGCATTTATATTCGCTGACTTCGTGAAATCCGAGACGCGATTTAATAATATGAGCATATTTCGAAAGTATCATTTGAGTTCTTCCGGCTTCTTTAATTCTGTCCGAAATCATAATAGCCACAATTCTAATTTCTTTCATAAAATTCAAATTTTAAAAATACAAATCTCTTTCTCCTTTTTTTATTTTTTCGATACGGTTTCTAATTTCAGTTTTAGTTTTTTCGTTTTCAAGAGTTTCGATGTTTTTTTCAATTATCATCCATCCTTTGTGTGATGTATTTTCGGGAGCATAGTCGCATAAGTATTCGGCCAAAGTCAGAATAGCATTAGGAGTGCAATATCTTTTAATAAAACCGGGAACCGAAAATTCCATAAAATGCTCACCTGTTCTGCCTAAACGGTAACATGCCGTGCAGAAAGAAGGAAGGTAATCTTTGTCGAGTAAATCGTCGATAATTTCGTTAAGAGAGCGATTGTCGTTAATTGCAAACTGCTCGCGGTTAAGGTCTTGTTCTTCGTTTTTTGATGCCGAATAGCTT
Source organism: uncultured Bacteroides sp. (assembly GCA_964634005.1). GTDB lineage: Bacteria > Bacteroidota > Bacteroidia > Bacteroidales > JACABE01 > CAZWKQ01. The sequence goes on along the minus strand of CAZWKQ010000005.1, from coordinate 170,522 downwards.
CCCAATTCGAGTTTGGTACCGCCATCGATTTGTGATACCCCGAAAGCAATGACTTCGTCTCTGACTCTGGCATTTTCCCTAGCTGTTAAAATCATTCCTGTATATGGTACGGCAAGTCGCAATATTGCAACTAATTTTACAAAATCATCATCACTGACAATATATTTACCTTCGATATCGAGCGAAGCAGCACTTTGTATGCGAGGGAAAGAGATAGTATGAGGTCCTACATTATAGCAAGCTTCAAGGTGGTTTGTATGACGAACGAGACCCATAACTTCAAAACGCCAGTCATATAATCCGAATAAAGCACCTATACCGACATCATCAAGGCCTGCTTCTTGCGCCCTATCCAAAGCTGTTATACGATAGTCGTAATCCATTTTCTTACCCCCTATATGATACATTCTGTATATTTCGGGGTGATATGTTTCCTGAAAAATCTGATAAGTTCCTATTTTGGCGTCTTTAACTATTCTGAAACCATCAATATCCAGTGGAGCAGCATTAATGTTAACTCTTCTTATTTCACCGTTTCCTTTTTTTACACCATAAATAATTTTCACTGTGTGTGCTATATATTCGGGTGAATACGCAGGGTGTTCCCCATAAACTAGAATAAGCCTTTTTTGACCATTATCTTCAAGAGCTTCAACTTCTTTTATTAATTCTTCGTCGGACAAAGTCTTTCTGACAGCTTTTTTATTGTCGGTTCTAAAACCGCAATAACGGCAGTTGTTTGTACACTTGTTGCCGACATACAAAGGTGCAAATAATACTATACGGTTTCCGTAAACTTTTTGTTTTAGAGTTCTTGCTCCTTGTTTAATTTCTTCTATAAGTTCCGGATCGGTCGCATTTATTAGTACTGCTGTTTCTTCAAGCGTTAATCTTTGCTTATCGAGCGATTTTGCTATTACTTCTCTTACTCTTTCTTTTGTAGCTTTTGTATTGTTTAAATAGCCCCATATTTCATCCGGATCAATAAAAGGCTTCATCCTTTGATCGGGAATACTGCATTTTTCAGGATTAAACTTCATTATCAATTATATTTTATTGTTGTTAATCAAATAACAAAATTAGCAAATATTTGTTGTACGTGTTTCAAAAAATCAATACTTTCAATTAATTTCTTAAAAGGTTAAAATTTTTTTATAAGTTTGTAAAAAAAAATTATGGCTTTACTGAATGCTGTAATATCGTGGATAATTAAAAAGAGAATCCATCAGATTGAACTATTCATGAAGTATCCGCATGATGTTCAAAATGAATGGTTCAAGAAACTTATTGTTTCTGCAAAAGATACCGAATGGGGTATGAAATATGATTATAAGTCAATTTCTAAACCTGATATTTTCAAAGAAAGAGTCCCCGTAAACGATTATAATTCATTGAAACCATATATTACCCGATTAATGAAAGGGAGTCAGAATTTACTTTGGAATACTGATATTAAATGGTTTGCAAAGTCATCGGGAACGACTTCCGACAAAAGTAAATTTATTCCGGTAAGCGAAGAATCTCTCGAAGAGTGTCATTTTAAAGGCGGAAAAGATATGTTATCGATTTACTGTAATAATTTCCCCGATACTCAGATATTCGACGGTAGAGGACTTGCACTCGGCGGAAGCCATAGGATTAGCGAAGTCAACAGTGATGCTTATTATGGCGATCTTTCGGCAATAATTATTCAAAATCTGCCTTTCTGGGCTGAATTTCACCGTGTACCCAACAGAACAATTGCTCTTATGGACGAATGGGAGAGCAAAATCGAAAAAATGGCACTTGCCACTATCGATCACAATGTTACTAATTTATCGGGAGTACCTTCGTGGACTTTGCTGTTATTGAAAAAGATTCTCGAAATTACCGGCAAAAACAACATAAATGAAGTTTGGGAAAATCTTGAAGTATATTTTCACGGAGGTGTAAGTTTTACACCCTATCGCCAACAGTTTAAGCAAATTATACCTTCATCGTCAATGAATTATCTCGAAACCTATAATGCTACTGAAGGATTTTTCGGAATTCAGGATCAAAAAAATAGCGACGAGTTGTTGCTTATGCTCGATTATGGAGTATATTACGAGTTTCTGCCGCTCGAAAACATTGATGATGAAAACCCCAAGACACTTTCGCTTGATGAGGTCGAAAAAGATGTCAATTATGCTTTGATTATTTCAACAAATTCTGGGTTATGGAGATATAAAATAGGAGATACCATAAAATTTACAAGTCTTAACCCTTTTAGAATCAAAATTACCGGCAGAACAAAAAATTTTATTAATGCATTTGGAGAAGAATTAATTGTAGATAATGCCATAAAAGCCTTAGAAATAGCTTGTGAGAAATCAGGAGCAGCCATTACCGAATTTACTGCAGCACCTGTTTATATTGACAATGGTAATAATGCATCACACGAATGGCTTATTGAATTTGAAAAAGAACCCGAAAGCATTGATTACTTCACAGAAATATTAGATAATGCCCTTAAAGCATTAAATTCGGATTACGAAGCCAAAAGGTATCACAATCTTTTATTGCGTATGCCTATTGTAAGACCGTTGCCAAAAAATACATTCTACCTTTGGCTAAAGTCAAAAGGAAAATTAGGTGGTCAATTCAAGGTGCCGCGATTATCAAATGAAAGACAGTACGTTGAAGAAATTTTAAAGTTAATTAATTTTAAGGGTTGAACCTTAATAGTTTGAATAATAAACATTTATTAAATAATTTTCAATTCAACGTATCTTTGAACAACATTTTTTAAGTCATTACTTTTAATTGGTTTTGTAAGGTAGTCATCAAATATGTTTATATATTCGGCAATTTCGTTTTCGAGAGCGTAAGCCGATTGTGCAATTATTGGCAAATTCGGTTTAATGGCTTTAATGATTTTTGCAGCATTATAACCATTCATTTTGGGCATTTTAATGTCCATGAGTATTAGCGAAATATCTGGGTTTTCTTTGAATAAATCAACGGCTTCCTGACCATCCTTGGCATGAATAATTCTGCAATTATAATTGTTAAACAATTCTGCCAAATAGAGAAAATTTATTTCATCATCTTCGGTAATCATTATAACTGTTTTATAATTGTTTTTTATATATTTTTTCTTTGGCATTTCTATTAAGAGTTAATAAAAGGCTTCATAGAAATTTTAAAATATCAGTATTGCAAGCTAGAAATAATACAAATATTCTATCTTATTATTCATCAAATATATAACAAAAAATTGGTTTTTCAAAATTATATTTTCGTTTTTGACAAATCTTTTTCTTTTCACCCATATTTAAGTAAATTTGTAAAAATGTTATTTATGAAAAAAATTACTTTTTTTACAGTAATCATTATTATTTCTGTCCATTTGTTTGCAAATCAGATATGGCAGCAAATGACCGGTCCTTATGGCGGAAGTATTAAAACAATGATTTTTTTTAACGGCAATTATTATGCTTCCTGCGAGTTGAATCAAAATTACGGAGGTGTATGGAAACTATTATCGAATAATAATTGGACTAATATTAGCAACGGTCTTCCGAAACCCTATGCAAGTTCTTTCGCTCAAATTGATACTATACTTTTTGCAGCAAGTGACACATCGGTAATGAAAACCATTAATGGTGGTTTAACATGGATAGATGCAAGCGGTAATCTGCCAAATAATACGTGGGTCAGAAAGCTTGCAGTACATAATAATATTCTCTTTGCTTCAATTTATTATGGTACCGGTGTTGAAGAATTGTTTTATTCAAGCAATTTAGGCAGTACATGGGTATCTACCGGTTTTAGTTTGATGTCTTCTTTTAATCAGATATTTAGTTATCAGAATAAATTATGGTTAGCAACAAATTATGGTGTTTATCTATCGACAAACAACGGATTAAATTGGACGACAATGAATAATAATATTCCGTTTTCGGCCAATGTGTACAGTATTATTGCTAAAGGAGACACATTATACTGCGGGAGTTCGAACGGTGTATATTACAGTACTAACGGGGCAAACTTGTGGATGCAGGCAACTAACGGCTTGCCCGCTGGAAATACTATGGTGAATTCTTTTGCAATTGCAGGAAATTACTGTTACGCAGCCACTCAGTCTTATGGTGTATATTCAACATTTTTAGGGTCGAATAATTGGACTGTTTCAGGCTCAGGGCTTCCGCAATACACTAATGTAAATATTATTGTTTCGGCTAATAACTCTCTGGTTATAGGGACTTTTGACGGCTTTTATTTGAACAACCCAATTGGAGGTGTATGGACTTTAATTAATACCGGTCTGAATTGCTCGTATGTTAGGTCGGTTTATGCAGAAGGAAATAAAATAATTGCAAGCATAGGAACCAATGCAGGTCTTTATATTTCAACCAACGGTGGTAATTCGTGGATACAATGTTCAATTGCAAATAATATTTACGTTAAAAAAATTATTAAAGTTCTGAATAATTTATTTGCCGTAACTGCTGACGGTATTTACATTTCGCATGATGGGGGCTATAGTTGGACCATTTCAAACAGCGGCATAACAGGAAGTGTAAATTGTATAACTTATACTGCCAACAAATATTTCGTTGGAGCAAGTAACGGATTGTTTCAAAGCATTACCGGAAACAACTGGACACAAGTAACATCAGTTCCAACCCAATCTGTAAACGACATTGCTGCTTCGGGAAATATTATCTACTTTATTTTAGGTAGTCAAAAAGTTTATACAAGTAATAACTCAGGAGTTTCATGGCAAAATCAAAGTTATGGAATACCTGTAACAACTCCTTTTTTACAATCAATAGTTCTTAGCGATAGTATGGCGGTAATTTCAAGTTTATACGGGATATATCGTAAAACTTATGATGATACAACATGGACTAATCCTAATCCTTATCAGACAAATATTGATTTATTAGCGGTATCTGGTAGGCATTTATTCGCAACATCAAGCAGTAATGTGTTGGTTTCTAATGATTTTGGAAAGTCATGGTATGGTTTCAATGAAGGTATAAGCCCGAATATTGGTTCAAAGATTAGTATTAGTATCTATGATAGTATTGTTTATTTTGGTTCAGAAACAGGCGGGTTATGGAAAAGGAATATTAGCCCGGAATTATCTGTTAATAACATAAGTGGAATGCCTTTTTGCAGCGGTGGCAGCATAACTGTTAGCATGAGTACTAACGCTTCTTTTAATCAAGGTAATAAATTTTATATCCAGCTTTCGGATAAAATGGGTCGTTTTACTAATCCTTTGAAGATTGATTCTATTGTTTCAAATGTTTTGCCAATTTCAAAGACTTCAACATTACCGTCAAATTTAGAACAAGGAAATTTTTACAGAATAAGGGTTGTAAGTACTAATCCTTTTGTAATATCGAAGGAGTATAATGCGGATATTGTAGTTAATCAAAAGGTTAATATTCAAATACATCCGGCAAATCAATCGACTTGCATAGGCGGAAATAGCGGTTTTTATTGCGGAGCAACAGGCAGTGGAATTACTTATCAATGGCAGGTTGATGATGGTTCAGGTTTTGTTAATCTTATAAATAACTCTGTATATCAGGGAGTAAATACTGAAATGTTGATGATTTCGGGAATAACTCTCGCTATGAATGGTTACAAATTCAGATGTTTGGTCAGTGGTTATTGTCCTCCTTCTTTGGTGAGTAATTTCGGAATTCTTAATGTTGGTCTTGCTCCTAATATACTTTTACAGCCTTCTGATACAAATGTATGTTTGGGCTCACAAGCTAAATTTGTTGTTCAGGCTTCGGGTTCAAACATTACTTATCAATGGCAGTGCGATAATGGTACCGGAATATTCTCGAATTTGTCAAATAATTCAACTTACTCAGGAGTTACTACTTCTACATTAACTGTTTCAAATTCACAAATAAATATGAATGGTTACAGATACCGTTGCTTGCTTTCTTCTTGTCTTCCAACTAATTCGGCTTATTTAAACATTATTACAGCTCCTGTTATAGCTACATTGAGCAATGTTACAGCTTGTTTGAATAATATTGCAGTTTTCAACGCAGTTGTTACCGGAGTTGTCGCGTCTTATCAATGGCAAGTAAATACAGGGACAGGTTTTATAAATATTTATAACGGTACAGAATACACAGGAACTGATTCAAGCACTTTAATAGTAAATAATGTTACTAACAGTATGAACGGTTACCAATATAGATGTTTGATTACAACATATTGTTCCCCATACTATTATCAGACAAATTCGGCTGCTTTAATTGTAAATCCCAATAGTCCTACAATTACAATACAACCTCAAAGTATAAGTGTTTGTGAAAACAATAGTGCTATTTTCACAACATCGGCTACCGGATTGGGTTTGAGTTATCAATGGCAATACAAATACACAACTTCATGGTTGAATGTTCAAAATTTTTCGCCTTTTTCAGGGGTAAATGATGATACTCTAAAAATTGATACAACAAAAATAGTTTATAACGGATACAAATTCAGATGTTTGATTTCATCATGTATTTTTACTGATTCTGCAATATTAACCGTGAATTCAAATCCTAATGTATCTCTAACTCCTAATGGAAATTTAACCTTTTGCTCAGGTGATTCGGTTTTACTTTATTGTAATTATTTCCCAAATTGGGTTTATAATTGGTTTAAAGATAATCAGCCTATAATAAATTATCATTCAAACTCATTTACAGCACACCAAACCGGAAATTATAAAGTAGAAGTAATTGATCAGAATGGCTGTAAGAATATATCTCCCGAGTTAAGTGTTACAACTATTCCATTACCGTTTATTAATTTGGGTAACGATACTTCAATTTGCAATAATGAAAGTTTAATACTAAATGCAGGCAGTGGTTTTTCTAATTACTTATGGTCAAATGGCTCTATAGCACAAACCATAGTCGTAAATTCATCGAACTTCGGACTAGGGAACAATATTATTTGGACTAATGTAACTGATATAAATGGTTGTAGTAATAGTGATACTATCGTGGTTAACATTTTGAATTGTACTGATATAGGCGAAATATCAAATACTGATTTAAGATTATTCCCCAATCCTCTCAAAGACAACTTGTTTATTGAGTTTCCTGCTAAAACTTTCAATATAAAGATATTATCAGTTGATGGAAAAATTATGTTTTATAAAAAAAATGAAAACAGCAATATGTTAGAAATCAATACAAAAGAATTTAATCCCGGTGTTTATTTTATAAAAATAAAATCAGATAATGATTTTAGAATATTGAAAATCATTAAATTATAAGCATCTCAATTTTTACTGCTTAAGATTAATATTTTAGCCGATTGTATTTGGATTTATAGATTAAAATTGGTTTTAAATGGCTTAAATATTACTTTTGTACATCAAACTTAACAAGACAAATAAACTATGGCTAAACAAAACTGGAAACCGGGAACTATGATATACCCTTTGCCTGCTGTGATGGTAAGTTGCGGTTCCGACGAAAGCGAGTATAATATAATTACTGTAAGCTGGACAGGAACTATTTGTACCAATCCTCCAATGTGTTATATATCTGTTCGTCCCGAAAGACATTCTTATTCAATAATTAAAAAAAATTTGGAATTTGTTATTAATCTAACTACTGAGGATTTAGCCTTTGCTACCGACTGGTGCGGAGTAAAATCGGGAAAAAATTTTAATAAGTTCAAAGAAATGGACCTTAATCCTGCTAAAGCTCAAAAAGTGAATGCTCCACTAATTGACGAATCGCCGATTAATATCGAATGTGTTGTTAAACAGATTATCCCTCTTGGTTCTCACGATATGTTTATTGCCGAAGTAGTTGCTGTTAATGCCGATGAGAAATATTTTAACTCTAAAACTCAGGAATTTGATTTTTCTAAAGCAAAACCAATTTGCTACTCGCACGGGAAATATTATAATTTAGGACAATTATTGGGAAGCTTCGGATTTTCCGTTATGAAACCGAAAACAAAAAAGAAGAAGAACAAGTAATTTTATTTTACCGTAATTTTTATATAACTTGTTATTTTTATGTTAATTATAAATTTAATTAAATTCTCTTTCAATTTTTTGTACCTTTAAAAAAATATTTAAACAGATGATGATGAGAAATAAACTATTGTTTATCAGTATATTACTTTTTTGGGGTTTTGTAAATCAGGCTTTTTCACAAAAAGAATATTATGGAAATGAAGCAAATAAAATATTAAATGGTTGCGATATAGTTCGTACTCATTCATATAGCGAAATTCCCTCTTATATGCGGTTTAGACCCGAATATCAATTGCCTGTCGATAAACTTAATGACTTATTGTACCAAAAGTTGATGATTTCACCTTTACTCAGTTATGCTAAAGTTTCTGAAATTATTGATAATAGGGATGAATTGCATGTTCGTTATGTTCAAACCTATCAAAATATGCCTATTAGAGATGCCGTGTTTATTGTACATATTAAAAATAATAAAATTACATCAATAAATGGCACTTTATTAAAGAAATTCAATGCATTAAACAGTAGTATATTATCTGAAGAGCAGGCCTTACAATCGGCTTTAACGTATGTTAATGCTCAACGCTATAAATGGCAAATGAAAGAGGAAGAAGCATTGCTTAAGAAGGAGACAAATAATTCTGAAGCGAGTTATTACCCCAAAGGAAAACTCGAATATTTGAGAAAGCCGCAAAGTGATAATTACGTTTTGGCCTATAAATTCGACATTTATGCCGACAAACCTCTTAAAAGAGCCGATATATATGTTGATGCCGAAAATGCAGAAATTATTTTCGAAAACAATAAAATATATCATATCGATACTTTGGGTACTGCAGTAACAAAATTCAGCGGAGTTCAACCTATCACGACTGATTATACCGGAAGCGTTTTCAGGCTTAGAGAAACAGGGAGAGGGCAGGGTGTTGAAACCTACAATATGCTTACAAGTACCAATTACGGTAATGCTGTCGATTTTACCGATTCCGATAATTATTGGAATAACGTAAATTCACAAAAAGACGAGATTGCTACCGATGCACACTGGGGTGCTGAAAAAACTTGGGATTATTATTGGTATAAATTTGAAAGAAATAGTATTGATAATCTGGGGTTTAAATTAAAAAGTTATGTTCATTACGATGTAAATTATGCCAATGCATTTTGGGATGGACAGCGAATGACATACGGTGACGGTAACTCAAGTATGCAACCTCTTGTAGCTCTTGATATTTGTGCTCATGAAATAACTCACGGATTGACAAGTTTTACTGCAAACCTTGATTATTCATACGAATCAGGTGCATTAAACGAGGCATTTAGCGACATTTTCGGTACAGCCATAGAGTTTTATGCTAAACCACAGGCAGCAAACTGGTTAATTGGTGAAAATATCGGAAATTATATCAGGTCAATGTCGAATCCTAATGCTAAAAGTCAGCCCGATACTTATTTAGGAACTTATTGGTATTCAGGTCCAAATGATAATGGTGGTGTTCATACAAATTCCGGAGTTTTAAATTATTGGTTTTACCTGCTTTCTGCTGGGGGAGCAGGAACAAATGATAATAATCAGACCTTTAATGTTTCGGGAATAGGTATAGATTCGGCTGAAAAAATTGCTTATAGAATGCTTACCGTTTATCTTACCAACAGTTCTAATTATAGCGATGCCCGTTTTTATGGTATTATCTCAGCTACAGATTTGTTTGGGTCTTGCAGTCAGGCAGTTAATAGCACAACTAATGCATTCTATGCCGTAGGTCTCGGTAATTCTTATGTTCCCGGTGTTCAAAGCAATTTTACTGCCGATTTCACTACATTTTGCCAATTACCGGCAACGGTTACATTCACAAATCAAAGTAATAACGGAGCATCGTATTTGTGGGATTTTGGCGATGGAACATACAGTACCGATTTAAATCCTGTTCATGTTTATCAGAATTTCGGTAATTTTAACGTTAAGCTTATTGCTAATGGTGGTTTATGTGGTATTGACAGCTTAACTAAAACTCAGTATATTAGTGTCGATCCTCAAAACCCTTGTTTGCAGATAATGCCTGCAAATGGCAATGCCGTTTCAGCAGCTTGCTCAGGTACTTTGCTCGATAACGGAGGAAGTTCAAACTATTTGCCAAATTCAAATTCTTATATGCTCATTTCTCCTTTAGGAGCATCGTCTGTTACTCTTACTTTTTCTCAATTTAATTTAGAGAGCGGTTACGATTATTTGTATATTTATAATGGAAACTCTACATCCTCTCCATTAATAGGTCAATATTCAGGGACTAATTTGCCAAATGGAGGTACTATAGTTGCTAATAGCGGTAGTGTTCTGCTTTACTTATCAACCGATTCGGGTGTCGAAAACTCAGGTTTTGTTATTAACTGGCAATGTTCATATCCAAACTTGGCTCCAATTGCAAACTTTAGTGTATCAGATACAATTAGTTGTACAGGTAAGATAAAATTCACCGACCTTAGTCTTTATGGGGCAAGCAGTTGGTTGTGGGATTTCGGCGACGGTAATACATCAAATCAACAACACCCTATACATAATTATACTTCAAATGGTGTTTATTCGGTAAAACTTGTTTGTACAAACATTATTGGTTCTGACTCTGTTATTAAAAGCAATATAATTAATATAAACAAACCTTTAGACCCTGTAAAACCCAATGATGTTGAGAGTTGTGGAGCATCATCATTTACATTGACAGCTTCAGGCAACGGGAAGATAAAATGGTTTGATTCTCCAACTTCAACTTTCCCGATAGATACAGGAACAACTTTTATAACTCCCGTTTACCAATCATCAACAACTATTTATGTTGAATCTCAGGAAGATGGTCCGGATATTTTTGGCGGAAAGCCTAATAATTCAGGAGGCGGAGGATATTTTAACAATACGAATATCCATTATTTAGTATTCGATTGTACTCAAGCTACTTTTTTGAAGAGTGTAAAAGTTTATGCCGCAAGTGCAGGAAACAGGACTATCACACTTAGGACAAGCAGCGGAAGTGTTTTAGCTTCTAAAACTGTTAACATCCCATCGGGTGAAAGCAGAGTAGATTTGAATTTTTACATTCCAGTAATGAATAACCTTCAACTTGAAGGACCTGCAAATCCTAATTTATACAGAAACAATGCAGGAACAAATTATCCGTATATTATCGGTAATTCAATCAAAATCAAAAGCAGTAGTGCTACGCAGAATCCTACAGGATATTATTACTATTTCTACGATTGGCAAATCGAAGGCGAGAAATGTGTGAGCAATCGCTTACCGGTAAATATTTACATTAATTACTACAAACCTGTTCCTTCATTTACATATTATTTTAATAACTTAACCGTTACGTTTAATAATAATACCGCAAATGGAGGAATCAACTATTTGTGGGACTTCGGAGATGGTACAACATCAATGGATAAGAATCCTGTTCATAATTATCAAAATTTTGGCAGTTATGTAGTTAAATTAATAAGTTATAATGCATGCGGTGCCGATTCTGTATCCGAGACCGTAAATGTTGTACAAGGAATAGAGCCAATTAGAAACCTTGATAATAAAATAATTGTTTATCCTAATCCTGCCGATAATATTATCAGTATAAAATTCGATTACGATAAGTCGGTTTTTGCAAAATTGAAATTTACCGATATTCTTGGAAGAGAAGTTGAACAAAAGGATTTACATATAAATTCCGAAAGTAATACTTATCAGTTTGATATTTCCCGTTTTTCGAAAGGTATTTATTTTGTAAATATTAATGTTGATAATATTAATTTTACTTCAAAATTTGTTAAAAAATAGTTTTTAAAATTGCTATGTTCTTTTAATTTTTTTTATTTTTGAAGTAAAATCTGAAACAAATTTTAATTGTTTATTTGAAATACATTAAGAAATTAAGAATTAAAAATATAAAAAATTAAGTTATGGCAGAAAAAATCAGTTCAAAGGTTAAGCCCGGAGTAGTTACAGGCGATGATTTACAAGAGATTTTCAGAATTGCAAAACAGGAAAAATTTGCTTTGCCTGCAGTGAACGTTGTAGGTACAAGCTCGGTAAATGCGGTTATGGAAGCCGCAAAAGCCGTAAATTCGCCTGTTATGATTCAGTTTTCTAATGGAGGAGGTATTTTCTATGCAGGTAAATCATTATCAAATACAGACGAAAAAATCGCAATAGCAGGAACAGTTTCAGGGGCATTACATGTACATCAATTAGCCGAATATTACGGTATTCCTGTAATATTGCATACCGATCATGCAGCAAAAAAATTGCTTCCTTGGGTAGATGGCTTATTAGATGCAGGCGAAAAATATTTTAAAGAAAAAGGAAAGCCCTTATTTAGTTCGCATATGCTCGATTTATCGGAAGAATCTTTGCACGAAAATATCGAAATATGTAAAAAGTATCTCGAAAGAATGAGTAAAATGGGTATGACATTGGAAATTGAACTTGGTATAACAGGTGGCGAAGAAGATGGTGTTGATAATACTAATGTTGACAATGCCAGATTATACACTCAACCCGAAGATGTCGCTTATGCTTACGAGGAGCTGATGAAAATAAGTAACCGCTTCACAATAGCTGCTTCATTTGGTAATGTTCACGGTGTTTACAAGCCCGGTAATGTTAAGCTTGAACCTATTATTCTTCATAATTCGCAGCAATACATACAAAAGAAATTTAATACTCAGCCTAATCCGGTAAATTTTGTATTTCACGGAGGCTCGGGTTCTGAACCTGAAAAAATAAAAGAAGCTATTAGTTACGGTGTTGTTAAAATGAATATTGATACCGATACTCAATGGGCATTCTGGGAAGGCGTTATGAAATATTACAAGAAAAACGAGGCTTATCTGCAAGGTCAGATTGGAAATCCCGAAGGCGAAGATAAACCAAACAAAAAGTATTACGATCCAAGAGCATGGCTAAGAGAAGGCGAAAAATCAACTGTTGAGAGACTCAAAATTGCTTTTGCAGATTTGAATTGTATCGACAGATATTAAAAAAAATAATTTCTATACAGCCTTTTTGATGTTTTGATTGTTATAATAAATAAAGTAATATAAACTTTAAAAATATACATCTATGGCAAATCTTTCAGTAAAATATTTGGGTTTAGAGTTAAAAAATCCCATAATTGTAGGTGCATGTAATATTACAAAGGAAGTTGATAATATTAAAAGACTCGAAGATGCAGGCGCTGCTGCAATAGTTTATAAATCGCTTTTCGAAGAACAAATCCAATTAGAAAGCCTCGAGCTTGAGGAAAATCTAAGGGAGTATGAACATCGTCATGCCGAAATGACTTCGTTGTTTCCTAATGTTGAACATGCCGGCCCTGAAGAACATCTTGAAAACTTACGTAAAGCTAAGGCTGCTGTCAATATTCCCGTTATTGCCAGTTTAAACGCAGTTTACGACGAAACATGGGTCGATTATGCCAAGAAAATTGAGGAAACCGGAGTTGATGCTATTGAATTAAACTTTTACTCTACCCCAAAAAATGCTGAAAATGATTGCAAAGTTATTGTAAATCAGCAATTAGATGTTGTCAATAACGTTAAAAAGGCTGTTAAAATTCCAATTAGCGTAAAATTGAGTCCTTTTTATGCAAATGTTCTTAACATAGTATCGCGTATGTACGACGAGGGTGCTGATGGTTTTGTACTTTTCAACAGACTATTTCAGCCTGATATTGATATCGAAAAGGAAAGCTTACATTTCCCTTATCATTTAAGCTCTGAAGAGGATAATCGTTTGCCGTTGCGTTTTGCCGGTTTACTTTACGGTAATTGCAGAGGTTATATTTGTGCAAATACCGGAATTTTTACCGGTAAAGATGTAATAAAATTGCTTCTTGCAGGTGCTGATACTGTTCAGGTTGTCAGCACTCTTTACAAAAACGGCATTTCGCATGTTTCGGTTATGATTAAAGAAATTGAAGAATGGATGAATAAAAAAGGATACAATAGTATCAACGATTTTAAAGGAAAAGTTTCTAGAAAAAATTTAAAAGATCCTTTCGCATACCGCAGAGCCCAATACGTTGATATTATCATGAGATCTGATGAAATTTTCAAAAAATACCCGTTAAGATAATTTTTAATTATGTAAGGTTATCTTAAATGGAGATAACCTTACTTTTTTTTAATTTTTTTATATGAACAAAAAACTAAGTATATTTTTTTTAACTGTAACTTATTTGTTTATAGTTTCTTGTAAGAATAATAATACAAATCAAAGTAACAACGATCAAAGTTTTAATAGCCATCTTATAATGGCTGTATTGTATCATCAAAAAGCAGCAGAGTTTAAAGCTCTTTCGTATCAAGCATACAATATTGCAAAGGAAAAGCTCGATAATGATTTAAATGATAAATCATTGAAAGGCAAAAGAGCCGTAATTGTTGATATTGACGAAACAGTTCTCGATAATAGCCCATTTGAAGCCAAGATGATTACAAAAAATGCCAAGTTTCCCGATGATTGGTATGAATGGACAAAACTCGGTAAAGCGAAAGCATTACCCGGTTCGGTCGAATTTCTCAATTATGCTGCTTCAAAAGGGGTTGATGTTTTTTATATTACAAATCGTACCTCTGAAGAAGTTGAAGTAACAATTAAAAACTTAAAACTTTTAAACTTTCCGATGGCCGATACTTTGCATATATTAACCAAAATTGATGAGTCATCGAAAGAAAAAAGAAGAAAAATAATTGCCGAAACTCACAGGATAGTATTGCTGATAGGTGACAATCTTACCGATTTCGACGGTATTTTCGATAAGGCATCGGTTGAGCGTAGAGATTTTGCTGCCGATTCATTGAAAAATGTTTTCGGAAGCAGGTTTATTGTTATTCCTAATGCTATGTACGGCGATTGGGAATATGCACTTTACGGATATAATAAATCTATTGATTCAAAGGAAAAAGAAAAAATTAGAAAGTCATTATTGGTTGATTATTGATTGTTTTCTGCAAAAAAACTTTCATCAAAATTAATTAAATATACATTTTTCATGGCTCTTGTCAGTGCGGTATAGAGCCAACGCAAATATTCTTTGTCTATCATATCTTTATTTAACCAGCCTTGGTCTATAAAAACATTTTTCCATTGACCTCCTTGAGTTTTATGGCATGTAAGGGCATAGGCATATTTAACCTGCAAGGCATTTAAGTATGGGTTGTTTTTTATTTTTCTTAATCTTTCTTTTTTTGTAGGGATGTCTTCATAATCTTTAGAAATTTCGTCCCAGAGTTTCTTGCCTTCTTCCTGACTTAAAGCGGCACTTTCAATTGAAATGCTATCAAGAATTACTTTAACGTTCAGGTCTTTTTCATCCGGAAAATCAATAAGTCTTACTTTCAAATCGGCAAAACGGAAACCGTATATTTCTTCAATTTTATTTATTTTCAAAATTTCAATTATATCTCCGTTTGCTATAAACCCGGCTTGCGATTCGGATGGAAGCCAATAATAGTTGTTTTTTAAAACCATTAAAAAATCGCCCGCAGCTATTTCATTTTCCTGAAACAATATTCTTTTCCTTATTTCCTGATTGAAAAGATTGGCTCGTTTGTTCGACTTGCAAATTATAACATTGTCGGTTTTATCGTAATTGGAATAACAATTTAATAATAGTTCTTCTAATTGATTTCCCGAAATCGAGCATATATCTTCATATCCGTGAATATTAAAAAAAGGTGGCTTGTAGTTTTCGCTGTTGATTTTTACTCTTAATGCCGTGGCATTTTTAAGGATTCCTGATTCTTCGGCTTGTCTTACAACCTGAGTAAGTTCATGTGAAAAGATATTTACTTTATAAGAAGTTTTAAGATAATGTAAATCAAGGGCAGGACTAATTGGAAGACCAACAGGGGGTAGTTGTGCCGTATCGCCTATAAGAATAAGGTTGCAATTAATACCATCGTTAATATAATAAAATAAATCGTCAAGCAAATTTCGTCCCGAAAACATTGATGATTCGTTGCCTGAAGAACTGTCGGGTATCATTGAAGCTTCATCGACTATAAAAATTGTATTTTTGTGTTTGTTAGTCTCTAAAGTCAAATAAGTGAAACCATCCTTTGTTGTTTTTATCCTGTAGATTTTTTTATGTATTGTATAAGCTCTTTTTTCTGAATATTCCGACAAAACTTTGGCTGCTCTTCCGGTGGGTGCCAATAATACACTTTGTTTGTTTATTGTCGGCAGTATCTTGATTAAAGAGCTTATTACAGATGTTTTCCCTGTACCAGCATAACCTTTAATAACAAAAATATCATCCTGTTCTATTTCTGAAAGAAAATTGCCTAATTTTTCGATTAGCTCATTTTGATCTTCAGTGGGAGTAAATTTAAAAGAATTTCTTATAGAATCTGATATGAACTTATTTTTGTAATCCATTGTATATGATCAATTTATTAGCTAGTATGATCAATAACTATTTTCCACTTACCGTTAATTTTTTCCCATAAAAGCATGAAATAGCCTCCTTTAGAGTCGTTTTTGAATATCAACTCCCAACTGCCAATAACTATTACGTTATTTTTATCGATTATCTTGTATGATAAATTTCCGAATTTTAAAATCCCCATTTTTTCTTTGTCGGGAAACGATTCCTTATATTTTTTCAAAACATTTTTAAAACCCGATGTAACTCCGTTTTTGGTAACAAATTTAAGCGAGTCGGAGTTATTATAAAACGACATATAGCCTTCAATATCTCCGTTGTTCCATGCATTTTGCTGTAAAAGTATTTGTCCGGAAATCTCTTTTGTTATTTTCGAGTTTTGTGCATGGCTATTAATTGATAATGTTGAGAATAAGATAATAAAGCCAAGTATTGAAATAGGTTTTTTCATAATCGAAATTTATAAATATTTGAATTTTTCAATAGTTCTTCTGTCTCTTTTTGTAGGTCGGCCTGAGCCGGTTTCTCTTTTCTCAAAATTATGAATACGAGCCAATTTGTATTGTTCGATAATTTCTTTTGGAGTTATGTCCTCAATATAATCAACGGCGAGTTTTGCCGATACTCGTTTATCGATAATTCCTTTTACAAGAAAAGTTCTGGTAATCTGTTCGAAACGAATATCGAATATTTCATTTTCTTTAACAATGTGCGAAGGTTTAACGGCAGTACCGTTGATTTTTACTTTACCTGCTTTGCAGTTTTCGGTTGCCTGATTACGTGTTTTAAAAACTCGTGTAGCCCAAAGCCATTTATCAATGCGTACTTCCATTTTACTTTTGTCTGAAATATAATTGCATCGGCACTCCTTTGAAATCGAATAATTCTCTCATTTTGTTTTCTACATATCTTTTATAAGGGTCTCTTATATATTGAGGTAAATTGCAGAAAAATACAAAACAAGGATAGTTAAGTTGTAATTGTGTAATATACTTAACCTTAATATATTTCCCTTTGTATGCAGGCGGAGGATTTTCTTTGATTATTGGCAGTAAAATTTCGTTAAGCTGTGAAGTGGAGATTTTTCGGCTCCTGTTTTGATAAACATTATTGGCTGTTTCTAAAACTTTAAAAATTCTTTGTTTTGTCGGAACAGAAGTAAAAATTATAGGAACATCAGTAAAAGGAGCAATTTTATTTTTTATTAATTCTTCGAATTCTTTGTGAGTATTTGTTTCTTTTTCAATAAGGTCCCATTTGTTTACAACTATTACGACTCCCTTTTTATTTCTCTGAATCAGACTGAAAATGTTCAAATCTTGAGCTTCCAATCCTTGAGTTGCGTCGAGCATCAATATACAAACATCGCTGTTTTCAATAGCTCTTACTGAACGCATTACCGAATAAAATTCAATATTTTCAAATACTTTACTTTTTTTTCTCAACCCTGCCGTGTCAACCAGCAAAAAATTAAACCCAAAGCTATTATAAGGTGTGTAAATTGAATCGCGAGTAGTACCTGCTATAGGAGTTACAATATTTCTGTCAACACCAATAAGAGCATTAATCAAAGAAGATTTGCCGACATTAGGGCGTCCGACAATAGCAATTTTAGGCAGATCCGATTCTTCTTCAGGCGGTTTATTTTCAAATTCCTGAACTATTCTGTCAAGAAATTCTCCTGTACCCGAACCATTGATTGATGATATGCTGAAAATCTCCCCAAGTCCTAATGCATAAAAGTCGTTTATATCATTCAACCTTTTGGTGTTATCGACTTTATTGGCTACTAAAAAAACTTTTTTATTGGTTTTTCTCAGAAATTCCGCAACATCTTCGTCAAGTGGGGTTAATCCTTCGCTTACATCTACCAAAAAAGCAATAACATCAGCTTCTTCAATTGCTAACTGTACTTGTTTGCGTATTTCTTCCTCAAAAATATCTTCACTACCTTCAATATAGCCTCCTGTGTCGATAACTGAAAATTCAATACCATTCCAATTCGATTTGCCGTAATGACGATCGCGCGTAACTCCACTGGTGGGGTCAACTATGGCGTCTCTTGATTCGGTTAGTCTGTTAAATAGTGTCGATTTCCCTACATTTGGCCTACCGACTAATGCTAATATATTTCCCATTTCGCTTTCTTTTCAAGTTGCAAAAATACAAATACTTAATGATTTGTTCTTAGTTGTTGTATTTCAAAAATCTTAAAATTTTATAATAAATTCCCCAAAATAAGGATTATTTGTATATTTGTACTTAATATGATTGTTTTTAATATGAGGGTAAGGGTAATATTTTCGGTAATTTTTTTGTTTATCGGTTTTAAAGTTTTTTCGCAAAGGGTAGTTAATATTCCTATTGCACCCGATTTTACAATTATTACAACTCAAAATGATACTTTAAATTTATACAAGGCTCTTTCGCAAGGAAAAACAGTGGTTTTAGATTTGTTTCAGTCGAGTTGCGGTCCATGTCAGGTAAATTCTCCTATTATCGATTCGGCATATAAACTTGCGGGTAGCGGAAGCGGTAATATCCTTTTCTGGGGAATATCTAATATCGATGATAATCAAACTTTAAATCAATTTGCATTAAATAACAATATTACTTTCCCATTAGCTGGTATTGAGGGAAAAGGCGACAGTGCTGTTTTAAAACTCGAAGAAATTGCAGGACCTTTCGGATATCCTACCTATGCTGTTATTTGTCCTGTCGAAAAAACAATGTACTGGCATGTTAATAATCCGACTACTTATAACGGGTTTAATACATATTATCAAAGTTGTAATTCTACCGGAAATACAATTTATTCGAAAAAGTTTGCAAATACCATCGTAAATATTTTTCCCAATCCTGCTGTTGATTACGTAGATATTCAATTTCCTTTGGCAGATAAAGCTAATGTTAAAATTGAACTAATAAGCTCGACAGGTGAGATAGTAAGGTCATTAAAACAACCTTTTACAGGCAATGATGAATTCAAATACAGAATGTTGCTGAATAATATACAGGATGGTAACTATTATTTAACCGTATATGAAGATGGTAATTTGATTTTTGCGGGAATATTAATTAAAAATAGAAAGTAAATGAAAAAGATAATTTTTGTTCTGTTGATAGTAATAACAGTGTCATCGTGCAGCATTTTCAACGATATTGGAGGTATGTATAATTTTGCAAAATGCGATTTCAGGTTAAAATCGGTTGAAAATATACATTTGGCCGGTGTAAACGTGCAAAATATTGCTAATAAAAGCCAATTGTCGCCTATAAATGTTGCTCAATTGATAGCTGCCGTTGCTTCAAATCAGTTTCCTCTCGAATTTGTTCTTAACATGGAAATAAAAAATCCTAACAATCAGAAAGCTGTAATGAATGCTATGGAGTGGATATTGTTAATTGACGATATTGAAATGACAAAAGGCAGATTGGATAAAAGGGTAGAAATAATGCCGAATAATCAGATAGCAACTATGCCTCTTAATTTTAATTTCGATTTGAAGAAGGTACTAAGCGGTAAATCGGCAGATGCAATAATCAATTTTGGTTTAAATCTTGCCGGAGCCGGAAACTCGCCAACCAGAATTAAATTAAAAGCTAAACCGAGCATGATAATTGGAAATTATTCGGTTCCATATCCAGGTTATATAACTATAAGTCAGGAGTTTGGTAATTATTAATTTTTTATTTCCTTAATGTCATATAAAAGTCTAAATCATTTCATTAATAAACTTGAATCGGAGGGTGAACTTATCAGGGTAAATGCTTATGTATCACCATATTTAGAAATTGCCGAAATAGCTGACAGGTTTATTAAAAATAATAAGAAAGCACTCCTTTTTGAAAATACAGGTACTGATTTCCCATTATTGATAAATGCTTTTGGAAGCGAAAAAAGAATGAGTATGGCTCTTCAGGCCGAAAGTCTCGATAGTATCGGAGAAGAACTTTTGGAAATAATTTCAGCGTTTTCAACACCAAAGAATACACTTGCAGATAAACTGAGGATGCTTCCTTTGATTAAGGAATTTGCATCGTGGATGCCAAAAACCAAAAAAGGTAAAGGCAAATGTCAGGAAATTGTGATGAATAAGCCCGATATTAAACTATTGCCTGTTCTTACGTCGCGATATAGGGACGGAGGTCCTTTTATAACTCTTCCTATAGTTAACACTATAGATCCTGTTACTAAAATCAGGAATGTCGGAATGTACAGAATGCAGGTTTTTGATAAGACATTAACGGCAATGCATTGGCATTTACATAAAAATTCTGCAAGGCATTATCAGGAGTATAAGCGATTGAATATGAAAATGCCTGTTAGCGTTGTACTTGGAGGCGATCCGGTTTACACTTATTGTGCTACTGCTCCACTTCCCGATAATGTTGATGAATATATGCTTGCCGGTTTTTTGAGAAAAAAGAAAGTTAATCTTGTTAAGTGTTTGACCAATGATATTTATGTTCCCGAAGATGCTGATTTTGTTATAGAAGGCTATATCGACCCAAACGAAGAACTAATTCTCGAAGGCCCGTTTGGTGACCATACAGGTTTTTATTCATTGGCCGATTATTACCCTCGTTTTCATATCACATGTATCACTCACAGGAAAAATGCCGTTTATCCTGCCACTATTGTCGGAATTCCTCCCATGGAAGATGCTTTTTTGGGTAAAGCAACCGAAAGAATTTTTATAAACCTTATAAAATTTACTCTTTTACCCGAAATAATTGATATGCATATGCCGGTTGAAGGTGTATTTCATAATATTGTTATTGTTAAAATAAATAAAACATACGCAGGTCAAGGGGTTAAAGTGATGAATGCACTATGGGGAGCAGGGCAGATGATGTTCAATAAAATTATGATTGTTGTTAGCGAAGATATAGATATAACCAATTATAACAAATTGACAGATATAGTTTTAAAAAATACCCACCCGCTTCACGATATACATTTTTCCAAAGGGCCGGTCGATATTCTCGACCATTCGAGCGTAAAATTTGCTTACGGCGGCAAATTTGGAATTGATGCAACCATTAAATTTGAATCCGAAATTGTAAATGATAATAATTCGACTTTTTACGAAGAGGAGGTTAAGTTTAACACTCTAAATATTGAAGATATTATTGCTTACAAAGATTTATCCGTGTCCGGAAAACAATTGATAATAATTTTTATAAAGAAAGTCCAAAAAAATCAATGTCGTGATATTGCCAAAAAATTAGCCGAACTAAATAACAAATTGAATGGTTTTGTAGTTTTTGCGGATGATAAACTTGTTAATGCTTGTGAGTCAGATTTAGTTTGGTATCTGGCAAATAATATCGACCCGCAAAGAGATTGCTTTTATATTACCGATAAAGAATCGAAAACTATAAATTGTCTTTTTATCGACGGAACCAGAAAAACGCAAAAATTCGATGATTTTCAACGACAGTGGCCTAATGTTGTTGTTACTGATGATGAAACCATTGAAATGGTTGATAAAAAATGGGATAATTATAACATTGGTGAATTTATTACTTCTCCTTCATCGAAATACAAAGATTATCTTTATGGTAACGAGGCTATAGCCGAAGAATAAAATTAGTTCAGCTAAGCATTATACTACAATTAATGATTAATCTTGTTTATTAATGTTCATTATCTCTAAATTTTTCGATAAATTTTCTTATTCGATTATTTAATAAAGATTTTCTTTATTGAATAATTTGGGTTAAATTTGTCGAAATGGAAGACACTGTTTACTTAGCTCCATTGCATGGATTTACCGATTTTTTGTTCAGAAATGTCTATTTAAAACATTTTCAGGGTATTGATTATGTTGTAAGCCCTTTTATTTCGCTTACACACGGGACAAAAATATCAGTCAAAAAAGTAAAAGATCTGTTGCTCGAGAATAATATCGGAGTAAGTGTTATTCCTCAGATTCTTGGAAATGAGGCGGAATTATTTATTCAATTTGCAAATTTTCTTGAACAATGGGGTTATGAATCAATAAATTGGAATTTAGGTTGTCCCGTTAAAGGAATAGTCAATAAAAAAAGAGGCTCGGGCTTATTGCCTTATCCTGACGAAATAAGAAGATTTTTAGAAAAAGTAATTCCTGAAATTTCTCAGAAATTATCGGTAAAAATTCGTCTCGGCTACTATAGTCCTGATGAAATTTATAGGTTAATACCTGTTATTAATGACTTTCCGATAGATTTTGTATGTATCCATCCCCGCATTGGCACTCAAATGTACGAAGGAAATATTTATCATGATGTTTTTGGTTCAATAATTAATGATTTTAATGCCAAATTGATTTATAATGGCGATATTACTGATATTGATGTTTTTAATTCGTTGAAAACGAAATATACGTCAATTAATAACTGGATGATAGGAAGAAGTGTTTTTTATAATCCTGTTTTACCAATGCAGATAAAAGGAAGTTATAATTCTTTAAAGAATTCGTTATTCGAAGATTATATTTTTGATTTGTATAATGCTCTTTTCACTCATAAAACCGAGACAATGGCTGTTAATAAAATAAAGGATTTTTGGGTATTTGTCTCAAAAAGATATTTTCAGGAAGAAAAAGCATTCGAAATAATAGCTCATAGTAGCTCTAAAAAAGAGATTTTCGATAATACAAGATATATATTCAATGAGTTTGAAAGCAGATATTGATTTCTTTTTAACAATATTGATTTCATTATTAACTAACATTTTTATTTTTTTAACAAGACTAATTTTTAAAAATAGTTTAAATTTGGAAAATATTTAAACTTTAGTTTGGGTGTAAGTAAAAAATAGCTTAGGATAAAACGAATACTTATTCATTTTATGAAACATAATTTCAATCATTTGTCAAAGAAAGTATTTAACAATTTTCTTGAGGGCTTGCTTTATGTAGCGCCAATAGGGGCGACTGTTTTTATTATTTATGTTTCATTCAAATTTATCGACAGCAATACAAATGATTTATTCGAGCAACTTTTCGGGATTAGAATTCCGGGGTTAGGAATTTTGGTAACAATAACAATAATTACTTTAATAGGAGCTTTTGGAAAGACGATATTAGCCAAGCCTATGATTTCGTTGTTGGATTCAATAATGGAGAAGCTTCCGTTTATAAAAGTTATTTATACTTCGACCAAAGACTTTATGGAAGCCTTTGTTGGGCAAAAGAAAAAGTTTTCTGAGGCAGTACTTGTTAAAATGAATAAAGATACCGACGTTTACAAATTGGGTTTTATTACTCAGAAAGACTTAACTCATATAGGAATTAAAGACGGTTATGTTGCTGTATATTTACCGCATTCATACAATTTTTCGGGAAATTTATTCGTTGTACCTTCCGAAAATGTGGTGCCAATACATGCTCCATCTGCTGAAATGATGAAATTTATCGTTTCAGGCGGAATTACAGAAGTTAATACAAAAAATGAAAATGAAGAAACCAAAAATATTAATAACTAACGACGACGGAGTAGAAGCTCCCGGATTAAGAAAACTTATTGAAATAATTAGGCCTTTAGGAGATGTGGTTGTTGTAGCTCCCGATAAACCTCAGTCGGGAATGGGACATGCCATAACGGTAAATACTCCGTTAAGACTAAATCTCATTAAACAGGAAGATAACTATATTGAGTATAGTTGCAACGGAACGCCGGTTGATTGCGTAAAACTGGCCGAAAAGGCTGTAATAAAAGGTAAACCCGATTTCATTTTTTCGGGAATAAATCATGGTTCTAATGCTTCGGTAAATGTAGTGTACTCGGGGACTATTGCTGCTGCTATCGAAGGTTGTATAGAAGGTGTGCCTTCTGTAGGTTTTTCTCTGGACGACTATTCGTTAAATGCCGATTTCAGCCATATTGACGATTATGTCAAGAAAATTTCAACAGAGGTTATTGAAAAGGGATTGCCCGAATTTACTTGTTTAAACGTTAATTTTCCTCAGATAAACGGAAGCAAAATAAACGGTATTAAAGTTTGTCGTCAGGCAAGAGCGCGTTGGGACGAGGCTTTTGAACACAGAGTCGATCCTCACAACAGAGATTATTACTGGCTTACCGGAGTATTTTATTCCGACGATATTATTGAAGATACCGACCACTGGGCTATCAAAAACAATTATGTTTCTATAGTACCTATTCATTTCGATTTTACAGCATATCAGCATCTTAACTTATTAAGAAATTATGATTGGAATATTGAGGAAAAATAATTATTTAACCGGTTTCTTAGTAGGACTAATTATCCCAACTATATTTGCCGGCATTATTTATATTTCTTTTCCGTTTATTAAATCTCTCGGAAGTATTCATTATCATAAGCTTTTACTTTTGGCTGTTGTTCCCAATGTGTTTTTTATAAGATATTATTTCAAAGTATTATCTTACGAGAAATCGGGGAGGGCGATTTTACTGATAACATTTGCATTGCTGTTGACATATTTTATTTTTGAAAGCGAATTGAAACAATTTTTATACTAAATAGATGAAATACTACATAATTGCGGGAGAAGCTTCGGGAGATCTGCACGGTTCAAACCTGATAAAATCGTTGAAAGTACACGATAATGAAGCCGTTTTCAGATGTTGGGGAGGCGATATGATGAAAAATAACGGCGCAGAGCTTGTTAAGCATTATCGCGATCTTGCATTTATGGGATTTATCGAAGTGCTTTTGCACTTAAAAACTATTTTAAGAAATATTGCTTTTTGCAAAAAAGATATTCTTTCATTCAATCCCGATGCTTTGATTTTGATAGATTATCCCGGGTTTAATCTTCGTATTGCTAAATGGGCAAAACAGAACAATATAAAAGTATTTTACTATATTGCTCCTCAGGTATGGGCATGGCACAAGTCGCGCATAAAAATTATGAGGAAAGTTATCGACCGGCTTTATGTTATTCTGCCTTTTGAAAAAAGTTTTTTTGAAAATAACAACCTTAAAGCCGAATTTGTCGGCCATCCTTTACTCGATGCTATTGATAAGCACGATTTTAATATTAATGTGGACAATATCTTAAATAGCAATAATAAAGATAAGCCTATAATTGCACTTTTGCCCGGAAGCAGAAAACAGGAGATAAAAAAAATGCTTCCGTTTATGGTTCAGTTATCTGATAAATTTCGCGATTTCAGGTTTGTAGTTGCTGCTGTAACTACTTTGCCCATTGATTTTTATAAAAAAATTATCGGTGATTATAAAGTAGATTTGATTGTCGGCAAAACTTATAATCTTCTCAGCAAATCAAAAGCTGCCGTTGTAACTTCGGGGACTGCAACATTGGAAACTGCCTTGTTTAATGTTCCTCAAATAGTTTGTTACAAGGGAAATTATCTGTCGTATCTGCTTGCCAAGAATTTTATTCAGGTAAAATATATCTCTCTGGTAAATTTAATTTTGGATAAACCTGCTGTTAAAGAATTAATACAAAGCGATTTAACAATTGAGAATCTGATTGTTGAATTTAAAAAAATTACTCAAAACGAAAACGTAATTAATGAAATTAATAATGATTATAAAGAGCTGACATTAAAACTCGAGGGTAAAGGAGCATCGGAAAAAACTGCAAAATCAATTATTAATCAATTAACTAAACGAAATGATTAAAACAAAGACAATTATATTTATTATAGCGATATTACTTTTCAATTTTAAATTAAAAGCCGGTGATTTTGCGGTAAGAATATACTCTCAAAACTCAATAAAATCAGTAGTTATAGTTTCAATTATCGGAAAATACTCCATTTACGGCGACGAGAAGCAACTCGGTGAAATTGAAAAGAGCCAGCAGGTGTCGCTTACGGTGGGAAAAAATAATAAAATAAGAATAATAAAAGGAACAACCGATTTGGGATTATACTCATTCATAGAGTTTGAAGGTCAGGGATTAAAAAATATTTTTAACATTAAGCCTCAAAATACAGATGTAAAAGAAAGGATTTACGACGATAATATCGAGGTTTCGGTTGAAAAAGGTTTTTTAAAAATAATAAATGTAGTTGATATCGAACATTATGTAGCTGGAGTTGTACAATCGGAAATTCTTGGCAGTTGCGATTCAATTGAATTTTTCAAGATTCAGGCATTAATAACAAGAACTTATGCTATAAACAATATGATGAAGCATTACAAAGACGGTTATAATCTTTGCGATGATGTTCATTGTCAGGCATATAAAAGCAGATGTAATAATTACCAAATACTTATGGCGACAACTCTTACTACAGGCGATGTTATTGTCGATAAAAACAAGAGAATGATATCTGCGGCATTTTGTTCAAATTCGGGTGGCGAAACTATCAATTCGGAAGATATTTGGTCGATACCTACTACTTATTTAAAAAGTGTAATTGATACTTTTTCGCTTGGTATGCGTAACAGTACGTGGGAATATAAAATGCCTGCAAGAGAATGGCTTAAATATTTGGCCGACAATTACAATTACCCTATTAATGACAGTTTGAAAAGGGCAAAGGCATTTAATTTTGAACAACCGAACAGGTTAGTTTATTTTCACGACAGTATTCCGCTTAAAAGCATAAGACGCGATCTAAACCTTAAATCGACATTTTTCAGTATAAAAAAACAAGGCGATTTTGTAATTTTTAACGGTAGGGGGTATGGGCATGGCGTAGGCCTAAGCCAAGAAGGTGCAATAAAAATGATAAAAAACGGTTATACTGCCGAGCAGGTTATAAAGTTTTATTATCAGGATGTTAGTATAACTAACTACAACGAAATTAAAAAGATACCCGAAAGAAATAATTGAGTGATTTTTACTTCTCAAGTTCTTTCAGAAGTTCATCGGTAAGTTCCATATTGTGGAAAACGTTTACAACATCGTCGTCGTCTTCGATAACCTCGATAAGTTTCATCACTTTTTTGGCTTCTTCTATTCCAATTCTTTCAAGATTTTTTGGAATTCTTCTTAGTTCGGCATTTTCGGGTTCGATTTTTAGTTCTTCGAGTTTTTTCATCATCGAACCAAAATCTTCCATTGCAGTAGTAATGGTATAATAGTCGTCCTCGAGTGAAATATCTTCGGCACCGGCATCAATAAGGTCGAGTTCTACTTCATCCAAATTGAGTTTGTCTTTTGGAATAGTAAAAATGCCTTTTCTGTCGAACAGGAAGCTCAATGAGCCGTTAGTTCCGAGACTGCCGTTATATTTATTGAAATACGACCTGATATTGCTTACTGTTCGTTGCAGGTTATCGGTTGTACATTCGATAAATATTGCAATACCGTGAGGAGCATAGCATTCGTAAGTAACTTCGGTAAAGTTTGCCGAATCTTTGTCAGAGGCTTTGTTTATGGCTCTTAAAACATTTTCTTTGGGCATATTAACACCTTTGGCGTTTGATATTGCTAATCTCAAACGGGGATTCCCGTCAGGGTCGGGACCGCCTTCTTTTACAGCAACATTTATTTCTTTTATTATTCTCGAAAATTCTTTTGAACGCTTGGCATCTAATGCTCCTTTTTTACGTTTTATCGTCGACCACTTATTATGTCCTGACATATTAAACTGTTTTTTATGTTAAAGAAAATGATATTTAATTAAATATTTGGTAAAGTTAATAATTTTTGCAAAAATAAAAAAAGTGCCATAAAAAATATAGCACTTTGCAATTAAACTTAATGTATGTTGAGAAAAAACGCTTTCACCAACCTGCAAGGGTTATTCCAACCATATAAGGATATAATTCGGGTCCTTTGTTTTCTTTAAACATAGTTGTTAGCGAATAACTTGCGAATAAATTCAGCATACCCCAACCTATTCTTACTTCGGCATCAACTTTTATCGGATTAAGGTAAAAATCGTCGTATATTTTGTCTTTGTTTCTGTCGCCGCCTTCAAAATGCACTTGTTTTGAGTGTGAACATAGTTTATATCCGAATACGCCGCCAAGAGCTACATGAAATTGTTTGCTTTTTTTCTGTGCAGTTTGGTATTCGAGAAAAACAGGTACTCTTACCCATGTTTCTACCAATTTACTCTTTATATAGCTGTTTATCGACGTATTATGATAACCGTAAATTCGGCCCGAATCGGGTAAAAGTACGACATTATCGTCGAATCTGTAGTTATTCCATTGTAGTCCAAGACCCGAAACAACTCCGAAACGGTTTTTTATAATATTGCCATTGAGTTCAAAAAGGTTCAGATTTACTCCTATCGACTTTACATCGTTGAGTTGAAGAAATTCGTATTGCGAAGGTAGTACGGTACCGAAATCTTTATTTAAATAGCCGTTAAATGCAAGTTCAAAACCTGCCCAATGCCCTTTAAACTTATGATTATATGGTTTCTTTTTATCCGATTTGGCAAATTTTACATTTCCGTCTTCGTCAACTTTCATTTCGTTTTCGCCAAAATTTATTTTTGTTTCTTTTCCTTCTATTACTTCTATTTCATTTCCAAAAAGGTTAATTCTTGTGGTATCGGCATTTGTCTTGCTCTTTTTAATGTTTTTATTTTTTATTTTAACTATGTTTGTGTCCGACATTTCTATTATTGAAGGTGAACTTTTATCAATATTATTTTTTTTAGGTTCTCGGGTATATGAAACTTTGCTCATACTTCCAATATTTCCGCTAAGTTCTTCTATTGCGACGACATCGGCTTTTGAAACTCCGCTGCCTTCTATTTCGGTTGTTGATGTTATTAAATCTTTTGCATTGATATTTGCTGCTCCGCTCATATCTATGTAATGATAATTTGCTTGTCCGCTTATATTTAGCTTAGCAGCTCCCGAAACATTACTTTTAATGATGTTTGCGATTACTGAAATATCAATTTTTGAAGCACCTCCGGCTTTTATCGTCAAATTATCCGTCGAAATAGTATTAATACTTTTGATTTTCGATACGCCGTTTATTTTTATTAAATTTAGCTTAGGGCATGTGATAAATATCTTTGTATTGCTGAAATTGCTTACTGAGCCTGAGGAAATTTTAAGTACACCGTCTTTCACGGTTAGGCTTGCTTCTTCGCTTGGTTCCGAAGTTTCAACTTTTGCAGCATAATTTTCGCCATTTGAAATGTAAATTATCGAAACATCGCCGGCATCAATTCCGGTAAAAGGCTCGAGCTTGTAGTTTTTTTCAACTATTTCATTTTCCTGTGCTTTAATAATTCCTGTAAAAAAAATTGCAGTAAGTAAAAGAAAAATCTGTTTTTTCATATTTTTATTTTTTTAATTATTTAATTTTCAGATTGCTTGTCCCGATTATTCGGGAGAACTTGCCAAATAAACATCCATTTGTGTGTGAATATTTATTATGGCTCGTATCATGGCATTTTTTATTTATGGTTTGTAATTGTTTTTGAATATGACGTCAAGTGTTTTCGAAAAGTTACAATTTTTTTTATTTAATTTAAAAAACAATACCGACAGATATTAATCCCATTTTTCATTAGGAACGATGTAAACTAATTAAATTAATTGGGATAACCGGGAAATTAGATTAAGCCTGAGATAAGCTTTTGATTGTATTTTTTGATAATTGAATCAAACCAAACAGAGATATAAAAGGGTACTCAAAATATATAGTTTTTCGTTTTGATCAGGTGGTTTTTCGATCGGACCACCCGGTTTTTCGATCGAACCACTTGGTTTTTCGTTTGGACCACTTGGTTTTTCGTTTGGACCACATGGTTTTTCGTTCGGACCACATGGTTTTTCGTTCGGACCACATGGTTTTTCGATCGGATCACCCGGTTTTTCGTTTGGACCACATGGTTTTTCGTTCGAACCACATGGTTTTTCGATTGGATCACCCGGTTTTTAAAGATGTCGTTAAGTATTTAGTAGTCAGATTAGCTGACGTGGCGGAGCTTTGTACAAAAGTTTTTTAAACAGCTTTAATCTACCTATATTCAGCAAAATAAGAAAAAGTATTTGTATAAAACCAAGCGGATTTGAGATAGAAGGTAACTGAAATACAAACTTTAGAACTAGAATATTAATGAAAATATCAGAAGCAGGTTTGAAAAAAATTAAATCATAATTTGATGAGTTATAAAAATTATTAAATTTGTCAGTAAGATAAATGAATATGATATTTAGCATACATAGCCTTTAAAAATGGCTGTGTTGTATGAGCTTAATATACATATATGATAGTTATCTCAAGTGTAAAAGATAGCTAGCTATCGAAATTTAAAAACTGGGAAAAAAGCCGGTATGAGAGTTCAGAAAAACAAAATATTTACAAGCCGAGAGAGCCAACACAATGTTCTTTATGCCACTGCACATTTTTTAAAACAATTGTCTGCCTTTTCCCAAACTATGTAGCAAATATAGTTGAAACCTTTTCATTGCCTTCTTTTATTCAACATTTGATTAATAAGTAGAGTTGATATAAAAGCAAAAATCAACAAAAAATAATCATTCAAAAAGTTATTGCTGTAATAAATATCTGTATCTTTAAACAAAAAATAATCATTTAAACAATTACATAAAATGACAAAAAGAATAGCCTCACAAATAATAAGAGGAAAGCATACTATTGATGGTGCAGGTGTGCATTTAAGACGAGTGTTAGGTTTAAAAAACGTTAAGGATTTTGATCCGTTTTTAATGCTCGATGGTTTTGATTCTACCGACCCTAAAGACTACATTAAAGGTTTTCCATGGCATCCGCACAGGGGAATTGAAACGATAACTTATTTGATTAAAGGCAATATTGACCATGGTGATAGCCTGGGAAATAATGGTACAATTCATGATTTGGAATGTCAATGGATGACAGCCGGCTCAGGTATTATTCATCAGGAGATGCCCAAGCCCTCTGAAAGAATGCTGGGATGCCAGCTTTGGGTAAATCTGCCGGCAAAAGATAAAATGACAATTCCGAGTTATGGCGATATAACTTATGATAAGATTACATTGGTAGAAGAAGAAAATGCCACAGTAAGAATATTAGCAGGTACATATAAAGGAAAAAATGGTGTTTTTGAAGGGAAATATGTAAAGGTTAAATACTTAGATATCGAATTGGTTCCAAATCATACATGGGTTTATAACGAAACCCCCAATAATGAAACCTTGTTTATTTATTTATTGGACGGAACACTTGCCGTTGATGAAAGCCTTTCTGATTTTGAAAATAAATCGTGTGCTGTTTTATTTACTTCATCAAATAAAAATGATACGACAACCGATGCTGTTGTAGTTCGTTCAGGAAATCAGGGAGCAAGGTTTGTATTATTAGCGGCAAAACCGCTGAGAGAATCAATAGCTTGGGGCGGTCCAATTGTAATGAATACAAAAGAAGAACTGGATCTCGCTTTTGAAGAATTAGATAAAGGAACATTTATTAAACACAAAGTGTAATTAACCCGAATAAAATGACAAGATAAATAAATGGCTATTAAGTATTTATGGTTTAAAAAAGGATTAAACTTACAATTATTTACAAAGACTGTGAAAATAAACGTAAGTTGCCTGAACTCGGCAAAGTTAATTTCTGAATCAGTTTGTTTTTAGAGTAACTGCAAATATTAAACTATTGCTAATGTGACAATAATTCAAAATCCTCCAATTATCAAAACTTTATGAATTATGTGTATTGTTATGTATTAGTTTCTCATAAAAAGTATTTTTTATATGCGTGACAATGCAAATTTTTGCAATTTTAGTTGGTAATAATTTTTGAAACATCGTTAAAACGCCTTAAATTTGAGCAAATATTCCAATAAATTTGTTTTTTAAACTAATTGACGATAATGTATAGCATTATACAACTCCGAATAAAAAACTATCAGGAAACAGTTTATATTAAATTAATAAATTTCATCGTTATTTTTTTTAATTTACAATTTATTTAAAATGAATTTATTACAAACCATAATTATAATTCTTTCAGCAATAGCTTTGTTTTTACATGGCTTAAATAGTTTTAGTAAAGAAGTACAGGATATTGGCTCCGATTTTTTTAAAACCTGGATTAATAAAATTACACAAAACAGAATATCGGGTTTTTTATTGGGAGGTTTATTGACTACCATAATTCAATCAAGCAGTGCAGTTTCGTCAATTACTGTTGCTTTGGTTGATGCAGGAGTAATATCATTTACCAATAGTTTAGCAATGTTACTTGGGGCGAATGTTGGAACAACTACTACTGCGTGGCTTGTAAGCTTTAAAATTGGTCAGATTGCACCGGTGTTTATTTTGTTAGGCACCTTGATTAGCATTATTCCAGCTAAAATAAAAACAGCAGGCAAATCATTGTTTTATTTTGGATTTATACTTTTTAGTCTTGAATTTATCAGTCAGTCATTAGCACCATTAAAGTATGACCCGAAAATTGTTGAACTTTTAGCTATAGTTGATAATCATTTACTTGGGATTTTAATTGGAATTATTTTAACGATTGTAGTACAATCGAGTTCAGTTACCACTGGTTTATGTATAATACTTTCGCAACAGGGCGTATTATCTATTGATGCAGCAGTAGCTATTATTATAGGTTCAAATATAGGTTCAACAAGTACGGCACTTATAGCTTCATTAAATATGAGTAAATCTGCAAAGCTTTCCGCTAAAGCTAACTTTTTGTTTAACTTAATCGGTGTAGTTATTTTTTACCCTTTCATCAATCTTTTTGTTAAATTAATTAGTACACTTACAGAAGAAATTGGATACCAAATAGCTTTTTCACACTTGATTTTCAATATTATAATATCTTTATTAATGTTACCTTTTATCAAACAGTTTGGAAATTTGTTAATAAAGAAAACAAAACTAAAGGATTCTATGAAATAATGTAAAGTAAACAACAAATGCTCACATAAATACTTTACTCAGGTAATGCATATAGTAATCATAAATACTAAAATACTCTAATATTAAAATTAATTAGTGCAAATTTTAAACTTTTCATTTAAGACGATAAAAACAAATAATAAGAAAGTCGTAAGAAAATATGCGATTTTAAAAAATAAATGGTTAATTGCCGTTTAATATTTTAGGTTACTATACGAAAAATTAGGGTTTAAGTCAGTTTTGAATAATACTCTAAAATTACAACATATATCAAGCGTCCGGAATTAGTCTGTAAATTTTCCATTTCCTTTTAAGTTATTTCACGAAAAATTAATTAGGGTTAAAAAAGACAGGAAAATATTTTTTATTATCTATCCCTTTTAATCTCTTTTGTTAATAAAAAAAAGTTGCATTTGATACTTGAACTTAATTTTCTTTTTTTTAAGGGAAAAATATTGAAAATGATAAAAATTTTACTTATATTTGTATATATTAAATTTTAGTAGGATAGTTATAAGCTATCTATGTAATATGTTAAACAATTTATTAGAAATTACTTTTATAAGTGCGGAGTCAGCACTATAAACTCTGACGATAAAAAATGAAAATAAAATTAATTTCAGCTTCAATTTTGTTTTTAGTTTATTTTTAAATTCCGGTTTTGGGCAAATTCCAAACAAAGGATTTGAAAGTTGGGGAACAATAATTGACACTTGTGGTAATGATATTACTGTATTTGACAATCCAAATGGATGGAGAGGTTCATTCCAAAAACCTTGCACACCTCCTTATAGTTATTCTATCGAGAAAAATATTGATAATTATCCCTTAGGCACAGGATTATTTTCGATAAAAATTAAATCTGATGTTGCAAAAGAAATGAGGGGTATAGCAGCTATAGTTGCAAATAATCAAGCTGCGATGGCACCTGCTTTCCCAATATCTGGGCATCCAACAAGCCTGACAGGATATTATAAATTTTCACCACTAAACGGAGATACTATGAATATAATCATTGTACTATTTCAAAATGGAGCTATGGTAGCAGGTGGAGTTTTTATAAAAACTGAATCTGTATCAAATTGGACTTCTTTCAATATCCCAATATCTCCTTATTCAAATGCTGACAGTGCAGTAATTTTTCTTGCATCCTACAATTTGAGTGGTGGTTCTCTTCCCCTTGGAAATTCTGTTTTGTATGTTGATAATTTAAATTTTGACAATCTAATTATGGGGAAATCAGAAATAAATGAAAGTGAAAATAATATTTTTATTTATCCTAATCCTTGTTATTTTGAAACAACATTACAGACCAAAAGAATATTAGAAAATGCAACATTAACCATTTGCAATTCAATTGGACAAAATGTAAAACAAATAAAAAATATTTCCGGATATACTATTACTTTATCGCGTGACAATCTTAAAAGTGGATTGTATTTCGTTTTGCTTACACAAAAAAATAAAACTATTTTAGTAGACAAGCTAATGATCGCAGATTAAAAAAATACTTTAATTTATTATCAGTTAAATGGTTTTTTAATTAAAAAAATCCCTTTAACTTATATTGATGTTGTTTTTTTTAATAGCGATGAATTCACAATTTTAGATTTTGCTATTTGGATAGGTGATTTTGTATGTTTTTTAAGTTTGAAAAATCTGATATTCAATGTTAATAATTATAATTATTCCAATAAAAAAGGCTGCCATTTTGTGACAGCCTTTTTTATTTATGTATTAATATTGTTGTTAATTCTTAATTCTCATTTTATAGAACGAACGCCATACAAATATCAAGGCAATAATAAAGAAAGCAATTCCGAAATACGGAGCAGCTTCTCTGAAATTTTCGGAGATTGCTATTTCCATTGCCAACAAACCGAACAAAGTAGTGAATTTAATAATAGGATTCAGAGCAACTGATGAAGTGTCTTTAAACGGGTCGCCCACAGTATCGCCAACAACGGTAGCGGCATGCAAATCAGTACCTTTAGCTTTAAGGTCAACTTCAACAACTTTTTTGGCATTATCCCATGCTCCACCGGCATTAGCCATAAATACTGCTTGGAATAATCCGAAAACTGCTATAGCTATCAGATAACTAACAAAGAGCGAAACGGCATTTTCGCTGCCTATGCTGCTTGGGGACGAAATGCTGGCAAAAGCAAGAGCAAAGAAGAATATGGCTATAAATATATTGAACATGCCCTTTTGTGCATATTGTGTACAAATTTTCACTACTTCCATCGAAGATTTGGCATCAGCTTTTTTGGGTGCGTTTGGGTCGAGGTTAATATTTCGTTTTATGTATTCAACTGCTCTGTACGCTCCTGTAGTAACTGCTTGTGTAGATGCTCCGGTAAACCAGTAAATAACAGCTCCGCCTAAAATAAATCCTAGTACAGTATAAGGATTTAAAAGATTGAGAATCGTTTCGGGCTTAACGCCAAGTGTTTTTTCAATCATAAGTATTAACGAGAAAATCATTGTAGTAGCACCCACGACGGCAGTGCCTATTAATACAGGTTTTGCTGTAGCTTTGAAAGTGTTACCTGCACCGTCGTTTGCTTCGAGATAGTGTTTTGCTTTTTCCCAGTCGGGTTTAAATTTGAAATCTCTTTCAATTTCCTCGTCAACGTTTGGAATATCTTCGATTAACGATAATTCATAAACCGATTGAGCATTATCGGTTACAGGTCCATAGCTGTCAACTGCAATTGTAACCGGTCCCATGCCGAGTAATCCGAATGCTACAAGTCCGAATGCAAATATTGACGGGTATACCATTAGATCGGATAATCCGAAAGTACTTGCAAAATAAGCAAGGAACATAAGCATAAAAAATACCATACCTTTCCAGAAAGCCGAAAAATTACCGGCAACAAAACCGGAGAGTATTGTTAAAGATGCTCCGCCTTCTTTTGAAGCTTCAACAACTTCGGCTACGTGTTTTGATTTTGGACTTGTAAAAATCTTTGTAAATTCAGGAATTAATGCACCTCCAATAGTTCCGCAACTAATTATTAACGACAGAATCCACCACATATCGGTATTTCCGTTAAGTTCAGGAATCATAATATAGCTTGCGATAAAAGTAACTACTATTGAAAGTAATGAGGTAATCCATACTAAGTTTGTTAATGGAGCTTCAAAATCGATATCATCCTTTCCGCCGTATTTTGCTTTGCTTAATGCACTGTTAATGTAGAAAGCTGCAACAGATGTAATAATCATAAGGATACGCATTACAAAAATCCAAGCAAGAAGTTTTATTTGCAGTAAAGAAGTAAGAGCCTCATCCATACCTAAAGCAGTACCGCCAACTGCCAGAAGAATAAAAGATATCAAAGCAACACCGGTAACGCCGTAAGTTTCAAATCCGTCGGCAGTAGGTCCAACGCTATCACCGGCGTTGTCACCTGTACAGTCGGCAATAACTCCCGGATTACGAGGGTCATCTTCGCCTATTTTAAAAACAACCTTCATAAGGTCTGAACCAATGTCGGCAATTTTTGTAAATATACCGCCGGCAATACGCAAGGCAGAGGCTCCTAAAGATTCTCCTATAGCAAATCCGATAAAACATGCTCCGGCAAGTTCGCCCGGCATCAATAGTAGTATTACCAACATCATAATCAACTCTAATGATATAAGCATTACACCTATACTCATACCTGCATTTAATGGTATGTTTAATAAGTTTAATGGATTTCTTCTGAGCGATTCAAATGCCATACGTGCATTGGCAAGTGTATTCATCCTAATACCAAAAGCTGCAACCGAATAAGATCCCATTATACCTACTACTGTCCACGCAAGTATTAGTAATACTCCTCCTATTCCAAACAACGATTCGCCATCATGTCCTTTGGCTAAAAATCCAAAATATCCTGCAACCGCAGCTCCAATAAAAACAAATAATATTGCAAGAAATTTTCCTTGCTGTTTCAAATATACCGAACAGGTTTTATAAATAACCTCGGCTATTTCGAGCATTGACCTGTGAGCCGGAAGTTTTTTAACTTTCATAAACTGATAGAATCCAAATAATAAACCAAGAATAGTTATTAAAAAACCCCAATATAAAACAGTCTCATTCTTTATTCCGTCAGGAATCTTTAAATCGGCTTCGCTTGAAAAACTTAATAATGGCAGCATTATAGCCCCCAAAATACTGTAGATTCTTTTCATAAATTTGTATATTAGTTAACATTAAAATTTTAGCAAATTTATAAAAAAAATGCATACTATTTTTGTTAATATTGTTTTAAAAAAAATAATTCAGAAAAACATAATATCAGATTTATAAAGAATAATGGCAAGTTTTAATATAAATAAATGATATTACGATAATTATTAAATGTATTCGATATTTGTTGTATTTAAATTCAATTTATTGATAAAAGAATGATAATTATTGTAAAAAAGTACTTTAATTTCTGATTAATAAAATCCTTTCAATTTTTCTAAGTTTTTTTAATTTCGATTTTAGTCAATTTTAATTATATAAAATTCTTAAGCCCAACTATTTAACCTTATTTAATCTATAGAAGAAATTTGTAATATCATTGAAAAAATTGAAGCTTTTATATAATATGGTTAAAATGTTTTTTAATTTATTTCAGCTTTTGCCCAAACTGATAATTGAATACCCTCAATGATAACTTTATTGTTTTCGACTTGAACAACCACTCCTGTATGCACTTTTTGCATCATACAATGAGAGGGAATAAATCTGACTGTTTGACCGATACTTGGAATATTATTATTTACGATTCCAATAAAACCTCCAACCAAACAAATTCCTATATCCTTGAAATTTATTTTATTATCTTTGGAAACTCTATTTAGAGGCCCTGTCATTATTACAGTTATTAGCCCATTATCCTCGCTGATTATCTTTGCGAAATGTATCATAGGACAGCCTAATGGGCGATATTTGATATATTCTCCTACTGTAAGGTTTTCTTTTGTAAATGGAAAAAGTACTTCGCGGCAAGAATTTTCGTCGGGTAGGGGAGCGATAGTAAAATCAGCCTCTAACTTATCGATTAATCCGATAATTTTATCTTCATTGCAGTTATCTCTGTTTTCATTATGATATTCGTTTAAAATTTTTTCGATTTTTTCGAGTTTTGTTTTATATTTATCTTGTAAAAGTATTTTACACTTTTGCAATTCAATTTTCGATTTTAATATTTCATTTGCTAAATCTTCACATTTTTTAAAACCGCAAATTCCGCAATTAAATCTCGGAAGTTCTTTATTAATAATTTCGATTATTCTTTTTTTCATAATATTATAAAGTAATTTGTACTATTCACCCACATAATATTGAATTCCATCCAATTTTCTGAGGATACCTCTGTGAAACTCTTTGCCGATCCGGGTTTCGCCAACGCAAAGTGTACAAATAGCCAATGGCGCATTGTGTCGTAGTTCATCGTTAATAATATCAACATCTTTTGTGTTAATTAATTCTTCTGCAAGTTCGAAACAGCCCTTTCCGCTTAATCCGTTTACTTCTATAATTTTTGCATTAGGGTTCATTTCCAAAACGCTTTCTCTGAATATTTCTCTCTCGGCTTGTGAAACAACATCGCCTTTAGTTATGGCAACAATATCGGCTGTACTTAAAAAAGGACCGACCTTTAAAGGTGTATTAGGTCCGCTTGTAGCATCAATTATACAAACTCCTATGCACTCTTTAGTATATGGCGAGCATCTGTGGCATAATCCTGCTGTTTCTACTATCAAAACATCTGATTTTTTTTCAATTGCAATATTTATAAGATCTTCGCTGTTATATATTCCAAAATGATCAGGACACATATCTTTTGATAGTCCTACAATAACTTCTACACCGGTTTTGGCATACCTTTCGCTATCATCGGTGCAAAGACAATCAATTTTCGAAACTGTAGTACTTATTTGTTTTGATTTCAAATAGTTAATAACATGCAACATTACCGATGTTTTACCTGAACCCGGAGTACCTGCAACTATTACAAATTTCATTTTCTTCTTTTGTTAATATTTCTCTTGGTTTATTGTATAATTTGATTTTTGGTTTCAAATGAATGATAATGATTAGTTTGTGATTCTTTTATTATTCTGAAATTCACTTTATTTATCGAATAACCATACCTTATCTGTTCACGAAGATTAATAATTTCTCTGTCGATTGAACTGATTTCTTTTGCTATAACTTTCTCTTTTTCTGTTGTTTTTAATATTTTTTGCATAGCACCTTCTTGCATTACAATTCTTTTGTCTGTCATAAGAGCTAAAACGGGGTCATGAGTAACAACAAAAACAATTTTTCCCTTTCCTGACAATAGTTTAAGTGCTTCGTGCTTTTTAATACCTGCATTTTCGATTTCGTCAATAAGAACAATTGGCGAATCGCTTATCACTGCAACATCTGCCACCATCAAAGCTCTCGACTGTCCGCCGCTCAATATTGTCAGTTGGTGGCCTCTATGAATTGGCTCGCCTGTAAGTCTATTGGCCAAATCTATAACCATATCGACGCTTTCTAAGTTTTTACCACGACATTTTGCGTGTTTCAACAAGAAATCTTCTACATTCATATCGGTTATAAAATTCATATTCTGACTTAGTTCAGCTACTACTTTTTTTCTGGGGTTACTTCTTTCTTCGTAAGATGGTTTTTGGTTATTGACTAAAATACATCTTTTTGAACAAGTATCGTATTGAGCCAATTGTTCTATATCGGCAATAAGCGAGCTTTTTCCACTTCCTGTAGGTCCTACTATTCCTATAATGTCACCTTGATTAATCTCAATATTATCAAGAGGTTCAGGCTCTCCTTTTTTGTCGTATCCTCCAACTATTTTTAAACTTTTAATCATTTTTTAATTTTTTTCAAAAATATCCATTAAGTTCACAAACATAATGTACATTTGCATTAAAATGAATAGGGTTAAATATTAAATATTTCATATCATAATATTAAATATAAAAGCTATGTTTGAAGATCCACAGCCTCTTTTTAATTGCCGTTCATGTTTATTTAAGTTTATCAGCAGTAATTTTTTAAAAAATGATGAGTTCGACTTAATGCAAAAAAAATCATCTCAACTTTTATTTAAAAAGGGTGAAACAATTTTTAAACAAGGAGCTAAGTCGACTCATATTGTTTTTTTGCATAAAGGAGTAGTAAAATTTAACTATCAGAATGAATTGGGTAAAAATTTTATTATGACTATAGTTTCAGGCCCTAAAATTTTGGGTGGTGCTAATTTATTCTTTAAGGAAACAAATGTATTTTCACTGATTGCTGTAGAAGATTGCGAACTCTGTATGATAGATAATGCAGTATTCAGAAGTACTTTGATAAATAATGGCGGTTATCTTATGGCACTTTTTAAGGAATCAATTGAGATGTTTCAGGTTCCAATATTTAATTTTATAAGTCTTGCTCACAAGCAAGTTAATGGTAGAATAGCCGATATTATTTTATATTTGTCGGAAAATGTATATAAAAACACTGAATTTGAATTGACACTTACCAGAAAAGAAATTTCGGAATTTGCTGCATGTTCGCACGAAAACGTAATTACTACGCTTTCGCGATTAAATAAAGAAGGAATTATAACGCTTAAAGGCAAATTTTGTAAGATTAACGATAAAGCTAAGTTGTGTGAAATTAGTAAACTTGGTTAATTAATTTTTTATGATAGTATCAAAAAAGACAAGATATGCTTTGTTGGCTTTAATAAAACTTGCTAAAGAATATGGCAAAGGTGCCATTCTGATTAGTGACATTGCTAAGAGCGAAAATATTCCTCAACGTTTTTTGGAAAACATTTTGCTTGAACTTAAAAAACAAGGATGGCTTGGAAGCAAGTTGGGGAAAACGGGTGGTTATTATTTAATAAAAAATCCGAAAGAAATTGCATTATCGGATATAATAAGGCATTTCGAAGGTACAGTAGCATTATTGCCTTGTGTTTCGGAGAAAGCATACCAACCTTGCGAGTTTTGCAAAGACGAATCAAGTTGCAAAATAAAATTGGTATTTAAAGAAGTTCGTGATGCTTCATTTGAAATTTTTAAAAGTACTACTTTAGACACTTTAATTTAATAAAATATTATTTTACTCGAAAACCAAGCAAGAATAGGAGTCTAATGACAGAAAAATACTAAAAACTGCTTACAAGTTTAATATTCAGCTGACGTGGAGTAAGATAATTAGGAACTGCATATTGGCGGTTTGTGATATCGCTTATCCATATATAGGATACAGTATTGCTTACTTGCAATAAATTAAATATTTCAACACTTATCCAAAGCGATTTAATGTGTTTTAGCAAACTGCTGTTGTTTGGTTTGTTTTCGCCTTTAATAAGAAAAGATGAGCCAATATCAACTCTTCTGTAAGTAGGCATACGTAAAGTTTGTTTGTAACGTTCCGAATTTGGTGGTCCAAAAGGTAAGCCTGTGCCAAACACTAAGTTGAGATGCATTTTAATATTGGGATTTCTGGGCAGATAGTCTTGAAAATATAAGCTAAATGTAAGCCTCTGGTCAGTTGGACGCGGAATATATCCGGCTTCGTTTAGTTTTTCGTTTTTATCAACATAAGTGTCGCCCAAAATATCTTCTTCTGTTTGCATTAATGATAAACTTGCCCATGATTCTATCCCTTTCACAAACTCGCCGTTTAATCTGAAATCGATACCTCGGGCATATCCTTTGGCATCGTTTAATGCCGAATATCTTATTCTTACGTTATCTATTTCATAAGTTATCAGATTGCTCAAAAACTTATAATAAACTTCGGAAATAAATTTGAAAGGTCGGTCCCATATTTTCAGATTCCAATCCAAACCTCCTACAAGGTGTACAGAGCGTTGAGATTTGATATCGTTGTTAATAATTCCTTGTTTATTTCTTATTTCGCGGTAAAATGGCGTTTGATAGTAAATCCCTGAAGAAATTCTGAGTAAAACATCTTTTTTCCACTTAGGTTTGTAAGATAGTGTTGCTCTTGGACTTATTACAATTTCATTATTATAATCCCAATAAGAAAACCTTGCTCCATAAGTCAGATTAAGTCTGTTGCTGTCGTTGTCTAAACTCCATGAGTCTTGGATAAAGCCGGAAATTCGGTTCGAACCTAAATCATTTTTGGTATGATACACGTTTTGTAATTCGGGAAAATATTTTGGAGGGTTAGAACTCCCAATTGAATCGGGATAGTTCGGCAGTGAATATCCTGAAGAATCTACAAGTTTCCATTCGTTTAATTTGTCATAAATTTCTTCTCTTTGGTATTTTATCCCCCATTGTATCAAATGGTTTATTTTATCGTAGATTCCTCTGTGTTCGAAATTATAAACCGATGCTCTTAAATAATTTCTGGCATGGTCGATATATGTTCCTATACCTCTGTTGAAAGCTTCCTGTCCGAATTCATCTTTTCCAAAATCGGCTTCTAACTGGTATAACCAATATTGGCCTTGAATGTCGTAAGTTTCTTTTTCAACTGAACTAAATACCGAAATTGTATTTTTCAATTGTATATTATCATTTAAATTTTGTTTAAATGATAAAGCCCCGAAGTAGGTTTCAAAATTATCAATTTCCTGTCCGTCGAAATATATTTTAAGTCTAAGTGCTTGATTTACCGTTCCAAAGTCGGTTTCTCTGTTTTGTGGAACAAGATTATAAATATTTCTTGAAATATTTCCGAGAAATGATACTTCTGATTTTTCTGAAATATTGTAGGTTAAATATGTTTGAACATCTGTAAACGAAGGACGATATTCGCCTTGAGTTTCCAAAGAACTTAAAATATATTGGTTTGATTTTTGTCTTAATCCGAATAAATAAGTAAAGCGCGAATTTAGTCCTGTTCCTTCGAGTTGTAATGCACCTCCAAGCAAACTTAATGAAGCGTTTCCGGCAAAAGTGTTTGGTTTTTTGTATTTTATATCAAGTACCGATGACATTTTATCACCATATTTGGCATCATAACCACCTGCGGAAAATAATATTGATGAAACCATATCGGAGTTCACAAAACTCAATCCTTCCTGTTGACCCGAGCGTACAAGAAATGGTCTGTAAATTTCAATATCATTAACATAAACAAGGTTTTCGTCGTAGTTTCCGCCCCTGACATTGTATTGCGAACTTAATTCATTATTGGAACTTACGCCTGGCATTAATTTAATAAGAGCTTCAACTCCTCCCGAAACACTGGGCAATTGTGTTACATTCTTGGGATCGAGCCGGCTGAACATGGTTGTTCTTACACTTTTATCTTTTATAATGAACTCAGGTAACTGAGTTATGTTCTCTTTAAGTTTAAAATTAAGTTCTTTTGCTTCGCCGGGAAGTAAATGTATTTTTTTCTTCTCGGTTTCAAAACCGGTAAATGAAACAACTAAAGTAACATTAGTATTTGCCGGTATTGTTAACGAGTATTTCCCTGTTTTATCGGTAAATACGCCTATTGGAACATTTAAATCAAAAATTCCTACATTAACAAATTCAAGTGGAGTGCCGTTTGCATCTGTTATTTTTCCGAAAATTCGAGCTTTTCCCTGTGAAAACAAGTTATTTGTCAGAAAAAACAGTAATATAATCAGTAATATTTTAGAGATTTTTTTAGTCAGCATTCAATTATGAAATTTTTAGTCCTTTCTTTTAAAATCGCCGTTTTGCCATGCTTTAATAAATTGAGCCCAGGCAAAAGGATTGAGCAGATTGTTTGGCGGTAATTGCCCCGCATAGTATATTCGGTTTACTTGTTGTTCAATATAGTTTCTGTAGTTCATGCTACCGTCCATTTTAAATTCTCGTATCATAAATTTTAAGTCTTCCATTGCAAGGTTTTTCATGGCAATTTCATAATCATCATCAGGCACTCTTAGAGTAATGAAAGCTTGTTTAAATTGTTCTTTTGACGGCCATGGATGTATAACGGTTTCTGAAAGCATTATTGTGTCATTAGTCAATGCCTGAATTAATGAATATCTGTCTTTAGTAAGTGTATCGGGGATTTTAAAATATGCTTTTTTAAACCCTATTGCCGAGAAAATAAGTTCATCGCCTTCTAAAGCTACAAATGAAAAGAAACCGTTAAAATCGGCAGTTGTCCCTCTCGAAGTATTTTTAATTATAATATTTGTATAAGGTATAGGTTTCAAACTGTCGCAAGTAACAACTACACCGGAAAACTGCACAGGATTGCGATGTTGTGCAATAGTAATGGTTGCGGTTGATAATACAATAATTATAATTAAAACAAATACTTTCATAAAGAGCAAAAGTACATTTTTTTTGAACCTTATAAACGTAAAAAGTGAGTATTTATTGAGAAGCTTATAAAATTGTATTGTAGTTCAATCAATTAAAATGAATTTTAAAATCTTTTTTGGTATATATGGCAGTATGGCTCCGAGCCTTTTTTCGTATAATATTTCTGATGATATTCTTCGGCTTTCCAGAATTTTACTTCAGGTGTCAATTTTGTTACAACTTTATAGCCTTTATTTTTAAGATAGTTTATAAGTTCTATAGCAGTATTTTTCTGATTTTCGTTTGTATAGAAAATTTCAGAACGATATTGGTCGCCTAAATCAGGGCCTTGTCCGTCTATTTGAGTTGGGTCATGTATTTCAAAAAACAATCGGCATAATTCTTCAAATGAAACA
This sequence comes from uncultured Bacteroides sp., assembly GCA_964634005.1. GTDB lineage: Bacteria > Bacteroidota > Bacteroidia > Bacteroidales > JACABE01 > CAZWKQ01. Next base: position 125,618 of record CAZWKQ010000005.1, on the reverse strand, counting down.
ATTTGGTTATTGAAAATAACTTTAAGCACTTCTGCATGTCCTGTATTATTATCGCAAACTTCCTTATAGTTCGGGTTTTCGGTTGTGCCTCCCATATAACCGACTTCGGTTTTATATACTCCATTAACATCAATAAAATGATGTTCAACACCCCAGAAACAACCTCCTGCAAAATAAGCAGTTTCAGTTGTATTATCATTAGGAATAAAATCTATTGAAGCCGAATTGACGCAATGTCGAGTATTTTTGCTTGTAAATCCTTCACCTTCAAAAACATGCCCCAGGTGACTTCCGCAATTATTACATTGTATCTCTGTTCTAATTCCGTCGGCATCTAAAACTCTTTTAACATTACCCTTTATTTCTTCATCGAAACTTGGCCAACCGCAGCCGGAGTCAAATTTTGAAGCCGATTCAAAAAGTTCGGTTTTGCAATTTTTGCAAATATATATACCTGATTTGAAGAATTTGTAATATTTGCCCGTAAAGGGACGCTCTGTCCCTTTGTTAAACATTATGTATTTTTCTTCCTCTGTTAATTTGTCGTTTAATATATTGAACATAGTATTTTATTATTTGAAAACTATTGCTTTAATGAAAAACAATGTTTTTTGATAAATGTTAATGATGTAATTTGATTTTTGGATTGTAAATCAAAAAAAGTATATACAGCATAAGAAAATCAGCAATAACTATAGTTAAAATGCGTAAGATAGCCCTGCCAATAAACTAAAACGATGATTGGGATAATTGTACCAATTTTGATAACGTAATGCTCCGATATTATTTAAGTTAATAAAACCGGATAATATTTTTGAGTAACGATATTCAATGCCTAAGTTAAAATCAACGGCACCTTTAATTTCTTCAACAACCATAATATTATTTACATAGTTTTTCGCATACATTTTATTGAAAGCATAAATGTCGGCTCGGGCAATTATTTTGTTTCTGATATTGTATCGTGTAGAAAATGTCAGGTCTATTGTAGGTTTGTGCCATGCTTCGGTTTCAGTGTCGGTAGAGTAACGGTAAATATTGCCTTCTAAAGCGAAATTAAGCTTATCGTCGTATTTAAATAATAACTGTGAGTTTACTTTTAGTCTGGTAACTTTATCGTAAATTACATCAAATTTGTTTCTTGTAATGTCATTTGTGTCATTTACAAATAATGGAATTCCTTCAATCGAAGAATTTGAGATACTTGCAGAAAAATCTATTGATTTTGTTAACCCGGTATTTATTCCTGCATAAATCTCAATTTTGTTTTTTTGGAAAGAAGTCGCTATATCGCTCTTTACATAAGGATTTTCATCAGTTAATTTGCTTAATCTGTTTCTTTCAATACCGCCTGTAAATCCGGCAAAAACACTAAGAACTTTTTCGATAATATTCAGTCTAAGCTCTATATCAGGAAAAATATTCAATTTTGATGCCATTCCCGATGAGGTTGTTATTGCTGTATTGATTCCTGCTTTGATTTTGTATTCATGAAAATTTGTTTTAAAGAAAGGATTAATACCAAATATTGCACTATTATTGCCTTCTGAAATTGAGTTTGAATGGTTATAAAAATCTGTAAGTAAATTTAACCCTAAAGTTTGTTTGTTATCGAAATTAAATAATTTGAAATTTACATCCAGTCCCGCATTTAGTTTTATATTATTTTCTTTTGCATCAAATTTATCTGAAATGTTGTTAAACGACAATGCCAAATTATGATTCAATTTATTAGAGTCGGTATATGTGCTGTAATAATTAGTATTGAAACTAAATTTTGTAAATCTTTGACGAATATCTTCGTCGCTGTAATTGTAGGTTGGAAAATCGGAGGGTTTAAAGCCATAATAATGAACAACTTCTCTGTTGAATAAAATTTCTCCTGCTAAATTCGAATTATTATAATATCTGTTACCGAACAATCCGATATAATTATCGGAATAACTGCTTTTTGCATACTCATCAATTTTGCCTGACGACGATATATGTTTTAAATGAACGCCCATAGAGTATTTTTTAGATCTTAATGATCCTGCAAAAAACTCAAAGTAAGGCGTTGTATATGTTCCCATTCCGACTTTTATTAGGTTTTTGTATAATTTCGTAATTGGCTCACCAACAATTTTAGCCGGTTTTATTGGGTCTAAGCTAAAAGACGTAGGATAAATTTTTGTTTGGATTTTATAATCGAATGCTGGAAGCTCAAATATTGAGTCTTTAAGCACAGGGTTAAAATTTATCTTAAATGCATCAGAAAGCGATGGTTCGTAAGAAGCAATTACCGTAACCTCATTTTTATTATCATTAATTTGAGAAAATACGCTGTTGATTGTTATAATTGAAAAACAAAGAGTTAAAAAAGCAAATTTTTGAATTATCTTGATATATAATGATTTCATAACCTGTAATAATTATTTGTTATTTAAAAATTGTTATCTATAGTATTATCATTTAAACTGTTACTTTTATCGATATTAATTTTAATTTCGTCATCTTTCGCACTTTTCTCTTTTTTGTTTTGCTCATTTTTTTGTTTTTCTATTGCAAGTATTTCGTTGTATTTTTCGTTTGCAATTTTAACTAAATCGGGACCGTCATATTTATCAATAATGCTTTGAAGTGTGGCTTTTGCCTGAATATAATTGCCCATTTGGACATATATATCCGACCAAAGAATTAGTGTTTTAGCAAGCCAATATTCGCTCGAAGGGGCAGCACTTATATATTCGTAAATAATGCTTTCTGCCTTTTGATAATTTCCTAGTTTGTATTGTATAAATGCTAAATTATACTTAGCTTCAGAACTCAACTCTCCGTTTTTCGACTTTGCAAGAATTCCGAATTCTGTTTGAGCTAATGAAATACTATCGAGGTTTAAAGCCGATTTTGCTATTGTATAGTGTGCTTCATCCGATAGTTCGTTTGAAATTTTTGGCGTCGTCAGAAGCTGATTCGATGCAGAAATAGCTATATCGAATTTATTGGCCTGGTATGAACTCCGCATTATACCTACTCTCGCAAGCAGAATATTGTTGTTAAATTCTGCGGATGTTTCTAATCTTTGATAATATTGAAGGGCTTTTTCGTATTTCTTTTGTCTATAAGTTATTTCTGCCGAGTTTAGTAAAGATTTTTCGGTGAATTTGCTTTTGGGAGCATTTATCACATATTCGTATCCGGCAAGGGCTTCGTTTATATTTCCGCTTTTATAATCACATTCGGCTTTATAAAAATATGAATTAATTAAAAAAGCTCCTAAAGGGAATTTATTTATATAGTTCGAAAATCCGCTTACGGCTCTTTGGCAATCGCCTTCCATATATCTGTTTTCGGCTGCTATGTAAGTTATTGAATCTTGTTCTTCGTTTGTTACATTCGCTGTTGGATATTTTTTTACTTTTTCAATAAAATCATCTACTCTGTCGGTTTCTACATAAATGTTTCTCATTGTTACAAGAGCATTTTTGGCAGTATTGGTACCCGGGTATTTTTCAATCACTCTTTCAAGTGTCTGAATAGCCAGTTCGTTTCTGTGCATATTGTAATGTATTAATCCTGTTTTGAGCATAGCCTCAGGTGCATAAGAACTTGTGGGATAGTTCTCGGTGATTTCTTCAAAATACTTTAATGCTTTTTCATTGTTGTCAACAATAAGATATGTGTTTGCCAACTCAAAAATTGTTGCTGCTTTATAAGTTGTTCGTTTATAATTGTTTATTAAAGATAATAATGTTGAGATTTTTCCTTCGAAATTTCCTAATACTCCTTGTGATATTGCTTTCTGATAAAGTGCATAATCGCCGTCGGGCTGTTTTAATGATAATGCAAGATTGTAATTTTCAATGGCATTTTGATAGTCTTTGGTTACAAAATAACAATCGGCAGTTCGCAAATAGGCATCATTTCTTATTTTAATGTTCTCTTTCGAAGAATTTAAATTGAATTTTTTAAAATTACTCAATGCCTCTGCATAGTTTTTTTGATAAAAGTAAACATAACCTATGTTGTAGTTTGAAAGATTATATTCTTCTAAGTTGAAAGCACCTTTTGTAACCTGAAATTTACGATAACTTTTCAGAGCATCTTCGTAATCACTTTTTTTGAAAAGAGCTTCACCTATCCAAAAATGGCTTAAAGCAATTAATTGATCATTGATATCCAATTCAATGACTTTCTTAAATAATTGAACTGCTTCGTCTGTTTTTCCTTCGTTAAATAACTCAACACCTCTGTTATATGCTATTCTTTGGTATGCTTCGAGCAGTTTATTGTCTTTTCGTTTTATACTTTCTATTGATTTTAAAGCATCTTTATAGTTTTTTGTTGTCATGTAAATATTTACAAGATAGGTATTAGCTTCATCAATTTTATTAGAATTGGGGTAATCTTTAATGTATTTATTAAAAGCTTCAATAGCATTATCATACGGATTTATCGAAAGTTCGGCACTTAATTTGGCGTATTGAAAAAGTGCATCTTCGGTAATGTTTTTGTCAAAATTTAGTTTATGTGCAGCAAGAAACGAATTTCTGGCAAATTTTTTCTGATCTGTTTTTAAGTAACAGTCGGCTAAATGATAATGTGAATTTTGAGTTAGACTGTCATCTACGTTTATTACTTTATTGAAGAGTGTTATTGCTGTATCATAACTGTTAGTTTTATAATAACATACAGCGAGTTGATATTCATCGGCTCTTTCAATTTTTTGATTGGTTTTTTCCATGAAAATTTTAAAATATGGAATTGCCTGTTCATATTTCTTTGTTTTATAATACGAATCACCGATAAGACGGGCAATTTCAGGCGCTCTTTTGGGCGTTGATGTTTTTAGCAGTTCGGGTGCAATTTTCAGCAATTCGTCATATTTGCCTTGAAGGTAATATATTTGAACTATATAATACGGAACTATACTACCGAAATTTTCATCTTTGGTGAGTTTTTCAAAATGTACCAATGCAGTTTGATAGCTTCCCTCAAGGTAAAGTATATGTGCATAATAATAGTTTGCCGAAGCTGTATATTTCGAGCTTATGTCTTTTATTTCAGCAAAATTCTTTTTTGCCTTATCATTTTTTTGAGTGTAAAAGTACGAGTATCCTAACTTAAAATAATATTCGTTTTTTTGCGACGAGTCAATATCAAACAAATCTACATTTGTGAATGCTTCAATAGCATCATTATATTTCGCTACAGCATAATAATAACAGCCCAATTTGAACCATGCCTGATTTATTTTAGAATTCTCGGGATACTTATTTATAAAATTTACTAACTCATAATCAGCGTCTTTATTGAAAAGTTCTGCGGAGCAAAGCGCTGAATAATATGTTGCATCAGCACATATAAGAGACTTTTTGTCGGAAATTTGCTCAATAACTTCTTGAAACAATTTTTTTGCAGATGCATATTTTTCTTTCTCAAATAGCTCTTTTGCATCTCTGAATTTGGCAGCAGGTTGTTTATAAATCAATGTTTTTTGTCCGCTTGTATTAAAAAACAACAATACCAGAAATACTGTAAGTGAAATTATTCTCTGCATTTTTTATAGATTAAATTTTTTCATAAAAATAAACATTAATACACTTGCAATTATTGCATTTTTCTTAAAATTATCAACAACCGTTTTTTAACAACTTTAAATATTTAAATACACTCAATCAATATTTCATTCGGAAAATATATTTTAATGACTTTGGTTTGTATGTTATATCTTTGCAATTATTATTATTTGAAAATAATTGAGTATGCGAATAGATATAATAACAATATTTCCTGAAATGTTTGAAGGACATTTCGATTATTCAATATTGAAAAGGGCGCAAAAAAAAGGTTTGGTTGAAATACATTTGCATCAGCTTAGAGATTATTCGAATAATAAGCATAGAAATGTTGATGATTACCCATTTGGCGGAGGTGCCGGAATGGTTATGATGATAGAACCGGTTGACAGATGTATAGAAAAATTAAAATCGGAAAGAGATTATGACGAAATAATTTTTACAAGCCCCGATGGGGAGCTTTTTAACCAAAAAATGGCCAATAATTTATCTACGCTGAAAAACATAATCATTTTATGTGGACATTATAAGGGTGTTGATGAAAGAATTCGTGAACATCTTGTTACCAAAGAAATTTCAATAGGTAATTACGTTTTATCAGGCGGCGAATTGGCAGCTTCGGTCATTACTGATGCTGTTGTTCGTTTGATTCCGGGAGTATTAAATGACGAAACCTCAGCCTTGACCGATTCATTCCAGAACGATCTAATTTCCCCACCGGTATATACAAGACCTTCGGAGTATAAAGGATGGAAAGTGCCTGATGTATTATTAAGCGGAAATGAGAAATTGATTAATCAATGGAGAACCGACCAATCAATATTAAGAACTAAAATTAAAAGACCTGAGTTATTTTTTGAATAAAAAATTGTTAAAATTATTTTTTTATTTGATAAATTATTAAATTTGTTTTGTAAAATTACTTTATTATTAACAAATTTATCAAGAAATGAAAAAATTTTTATTAATTCTGGTTTTTGCATTAGGATTAATTCCTTTGCATGTTGCTGCTCAGGTAAATTTTGGAATTAGAGCAGGTTTAAATATAGCAAACATGAGTGTAAGCGGATTCACAGGCGTAACTGAGAGTTCGAGATTAGGATTCAATGCAGGCGGAATTTTAGAAATTGGCATCGCAAAAGAGTTTAGTTTGGAGACCGGTGTACTTTTAAACGGTAAGGGTGCTAAATTTCAACAGAAATTCCCCATTGAAAACACTAATATAACTTTAATTGTAGATCATACAATGTCTCCAACTTTTATCGAAATTCCGATTAACGCTATTTATAAAGCCGACTTAAAACCATTAATGATTGAAATAGTCGGTGGTCCTTACCTTGCTTTTGGTGTAATGGGAAACAGAACCGTTGAATTTTCTGCTACTAATTTACCTAACGGAGTAACCCTTGAGCAGTTAATGGCTGCAATAGGTGTACAAAACGAAACTACAGGATTGAAGTACGGTTCTGGTTCGGACGATGATTTAAAAGCATTTGACTACGGATTGAACTTTGGTGCCGGATTAAGATATAATAACTTGATTTTTAGATTACAGTATCAATTCGGATTAGCTAACTTAAATCCTACAACTGCCAATAATGAAATTTTAAAGAGTATGTTTTCAGCTTCTCTTTTGGGTTTATGTTTGGTAAGTAAAAGAAATCATAAATTATTTTTCAAAAATAGGGCTTGCTTTTTAATTAGCAAGTCCTTTTTTTTATTTATTATTTTCAAAATAAATAATCAATATTTAATCTCTAAAAAAATAAATAATTGATATTAAATGTGTTATAAATAAAATTTAAAATAAAGCTAAATATAAGTTATTAAAAAAACTAACAATTAGTTATTAACCGATTTTTGTTTAAAACTTTTAGGGAAAAAATATATTTTCTTTTTCAACTAAGTTAACTTTGAAAGATATTAATAATTAAAATTTAATACCATGAAAAAATTATTTTTGTCATTATCAATGATTTTGGTTTTTGTAACCTTTGTAAACGCACAGTATAAACCAACATCAGGTTTTACTGCTGAAGTTAATTTCCGTCCATTTACAGCTACACCTATTCAGGTAAATTATCTTAAAGCAAGAATGTTTTTAAGTGAAAATATGGCAGTAAGATTAGGTTTAGAGCTAAATTCTTTCGGTAAAACAGATAAAGCTGTTTTTAATGCAGGGACACCAACCGAATTAATTGAAGAAACAAAAAGCTCGTACTTTATTTTCGGTTTGAATCCGGGTATTGAAATGCATATGCCTGGAACCGACAGATTATCTCCTTATTTTGGAGCTGAGTTGAATTTTTCAATGAAATCTTCTTCGACTGATATCACTAATAAAGGGGGAAATGCCAATAAAACCGAAAAATACGAAGGTTGTTGGTCAGATGGTACTAATAATGCATATAGTATTTTTGGCTTAAACTTGCTTTTCGGTGCTGATTATTATATAACAAAGAGCTTGTATATGGGGGCAGAAATGGGCTTAGGTTTCCAATCTCGTTCAGGAAAAGATATTACTGTTACAACAACTACCGGTGGAGTTAGTAATTCAGTTAAAGCTCCGGGCGGAAGCGAAACAAATTTAGGCGTTAATTTCAATTCTGCTATTCGTTTAGGCTGGGCTTTTTAAATTTTAAAACAAATTAATTTAACCAATTAAAATAAAATAAAATGATAAGAAAAAAATTGGTTTTTTTATTAAGTCTGTTTTCAATTGCCTCTCTAATAATTTTTTATTCATGTTCGAAAGAAGAAGTTATCCCGACTAAAACCAACACTAATAAAGGTACTAATCCCTACAATACCTTTTCGAGTGGAAATTCCGGTTCTAATTTTTCTTCCGGGAACAATGGATTCAATTTTTCGGGTGGTAATAGTGGAAACAACTTTTCAACAGGCAACAACGGGTTTAATTTTTCAACAGGTAATACAAGCCCCGATGATGCAAGTTGTTTGATAGGTGTTTGGATAATTCAAAGCAATACTTGTTCTCAAGGATTTCACCTTAAACTCATTTTTAACTCTGATGGAACAGGCGATGCTATTCACCTTGATGAGTATCTTTGTACTGTCAATATGAGGAAAACCATGTTATGGAAACTTGAAGGCGGAATCTTAAAGATCAAATATACTGATATTTATACCGGAGAAGAAGACTTTAGTGAAACTACATTCTCTTGTCCTTCAAATTATCTGACTGTTCAGTGGAACTTTGGAAATATCAAAACACTTACTAAAGTAAATTAGCAAAATTTTAAATGAAATTAAGGGCCGGTTTATTTTATTCCGGCCTTTTTTTTAGAGGTTTTCGATTATTTTTTTCAACTTTTCATCATTACTTAATTCTCCGTCAATCCAATTAATTTCAAAACCCGTTCTTTCCATTTTTCTTAACCATGTCATCTGGCGTTTTGAAAATTGATGTATTGCAGTATTTAAAAGTCTGAACATTTCATCAAAACCAATTTCATTGTTTAAATACATGGCGATGTATTTATATTCGAGCCCGTAGTATTTTAATTTATTAACATCAATGCCTTTATTAATTAAATTCTCAACTTCGTTAATCATTCCGTTTTCCAGTCTTTTTTTTAGTCGTTCGGTAATTCTTTCTCTGAGAATGTTTCTTTCATATTTTATTGCAAAAATCTTGTAATCAATATCGGGAGTTTGTGTTTTATTTTTTGTATTTAAACTAAAATATTCAATTTCCAATGCTCTTATCAATCGTTCTCTGTCAATTAAATCGGTTGTATTATGAACTTTTTTTAAAGCGGTGAGCAATTCAATTAGTTCATCATTAGATTTGTTTTTTATTGTTTCTCTGAATTTTGTATCTAAAGGAACATTAATAAAATTATATTTTTTTAAAACCGATTCAATATACATACCGGTTCCTCCGCAAAGAATAGGAACTTTGTTTCTGTTAATAATATCATTAAATGCTTTGTAAAAATCATTTTGAAATTCAAATACATTGTATTCATCACCTGCTTCTAATATATCAATAAGATGATAAGGAATTTTCTTGTTAAAAACAATGTAATCATCATAATCTTTCCCTGTGCCCAAATTCATGTCTTTATATACTTGTCGTGAATCTGCGCTTATAATTTCACCGTCAAGTTTAGATGCAATTTCTGATGCTATTCGTGTTTTTCCGCTTGCTGTGGGACCTGTTATAACTATTAATTTATTTTTCATTCATTGTTTATTGAATTATAATATTCTTTTTTTGGTATTCTTCTTCTTTTTTAACAAGAAAGTTTCTAATTTCATCAAGTTGTTCAATGCTGGTTGAGTCGAAGTTAAACTTTTTTAAATTCAAATTAGTATAATAGTTGTTATGAAATTTTTCAAAATACTCAATTAAACATTCCTCATCAGTTTTGTTTATATAATTTTGGTTTTCTTTAAGAAACTGAAGTATTTTCAAAGCATCAAATTTTTCGTAACATGCTTTAACAAAATGAGTTTCTGTTTTAAAATTTGTTTTTAAATTCAGCCACCAATCTTTATCAATGGAAAAATTTTTCAGAAATTCTATATCCTTGTTATTCAGGTTATCATAATATATTTTGCCGAATAAACCGAATAATTCACCAATTTTGTCGAATAGTGAATAGTGATAAATAGGGTATGATTTCCAATCGCCTTTACTTCCTTTAATAAGAGCAGGTCCCGTGCCGAAGAATACTCTATCTGAGTAACGTGCTTCAGGATACACTTTCACCGGATTCCAATTCAAAACAAAGCCTGTTTTCGATAGTTTTTGCAAAAAATAAAAGTCTTCGCCGCTTTTAACGGGAGATAAACCTCCAATTTTTTTGTAAGCCCAAACCGGCAGCGAAATAGCCGAACCTAAAGCTGTAAAATGATAAGGGTTATTTATTCTCCATAGATTTAGAGAATAATTTCGCATATAAATTTCGTATCGTAATATGCTTCTGTTTAATTTGTTATCATCAGTAAGTTTGTGATAATAAGGTATTGAAATCGCAATTGATTTTTTATGTGTATTAAAAGAGCTGATGATTGATTCGAAATAATTGCTTTCTATTTGAGTGTCAGCATCAATGCTAATTATTATATCATAATCTGATGCTAAATCGGCTATATAATCCATTGTAATCTTTCTTGCCCAACCTACACCGAAATTTTTACCCGTCCAACCTTTACCTTTCGAACTTTTATCAATAAGATGTATATTTTTATCTTTTAAAGAATTTATATAAGTAATAGTAATTTGATTATCTGTGCATATTTCTATTTTATCTTTATCGTTCCACCAGCTGTCAGGTTGGTTTATACATAAAACAATTTGATAATTTTTATAGGTCTGACTAAATACATTGCAAATTAAACTTGAAATGTTTTTACTTTCGTTCATTACAGGAATTGCAACAAAAATCTTGGTATCTGAAGTCATATAATTAAGCAGTTTCAAAAAGTATAACCGATAGATACGCCATAAATATATGATATATCGCTTTTTGAATAAATATACTTAGTACCGAAATGAGGACTAAACGAAACTCTATTAGTAGGTTTAAAAATTGTTTTAACTCCTAAAGATAGTGTCAGTGCTGTTTTTTTATCGTTAAATATGTTGTAATCAGCACCTAAAGGATTTATAAAGGTACTTATTTCTAACCATTTTCGAGGATATGTATGAAAACTAATACCTTCGGGAATAAATAATGAAATAAACAGCAAATATATCAAACCGTCGTTGTCGGAACTGATATTATAGTAGTTGCTTGTTTTTATTAATTCTGCAAAAGCAATCAATGAACCATTATAGTGTGAGTAAAATTTGTTTTTTTGATTATAACCGAAAGAATAGTGATAATTCAAACTGAAGTATTTGTTTACAAAGTACTGAAATGTAATTCCATAACTTGTAAGATAACCTGGATTGTATGATGTAATTTCGTTTGTAACACTTAGGCGGCATGAGCCTTTTTCCTGCGAAAAACTTGAGTTTGACAGTAATAATGATATAATTAATATTAATACTTTCAGAAATCTCATCAATTAATTTTTTTATGAATCATTCCCGCTGATGCTTGTGCAGTAGGCATTATAAGCATATCATTTATATTGACATGCTTTGGTAAAGAGGCAGCATAAAAGATTGCATCTGCAATATCTTCAGGAGTAAGTGGGGTAAAGCCTGCATAAACATTTTTCGCTCTTTCGGCGTCGCCTTTAAATCTGACTAATGAAAATTCGGTTTCAACAGCACCGGGTTCAATAAGAGTGACCTTTATTCCCTTATCTAATAGGTCCATTCTCATACCTTTTGTAATTGCATCTACCGCAGCTTTTGTACCACAGTAAACGTTCCCGTTAGGATATGTTTCTCTGCCGGCAATTGAACCGATATTTACAATGTGTCCGTATCCGTTTTCAATCATTATTGGAATTATTGCTTTCGAAATATAAAGCAATCCTTTTATATTAGTATCAATCATTCTTTCCCAGTCATCAATAACTCCTTTATCAATAGGGTTTAGCCCTACTGCTAATCCTGCATTGTTAACCAATACATCTATTTGTTTCCAGTAGTTATCCAATAAGTTTATATTTTTTTCTACCTCGTCCTGTTTTCTTACATCAAAACATAATTTCAGAACTTTTACATTATTCTTATTCAGAATAATTGCTTCCAATTCATCAAGTTTTTCTTTTCTTCTTCCTGTAATAATAACATCATAGTTGTTTTCAGCAAATTTTAAAGCTGTTGATGCACCAATTCCGGCAGTAGCGCCAGTAATAAAAGCTATTTTATTTTTATCTGACATAATCGTTGATTTTATTTTACAAAATTAAACGATATTTGGTTAATTATTTGTTGTTTTAAAAAAAAATCGTAGGTTTGTAAAATATTTCCAACGAATTTCTTAGTATTAAAATGATTGCAAAACATAAAGTTACGGTTGAGGTTGCAAAAGAATTAGGTTTATTACCCGAAGAGTTTAAAAAGATTAAATCAATTTTAGGCAGAGTTCCAAATTACACAGAATTGAGTATTTATTCGGTTATGTGGTCGGAACATGCATCTTATAAAAATTCAATAAAATGGTTAAAAACTCTTCCACGTACCGGTGAACATTTATTGGTAGAGGCAGGTAAAGAAAATGCCGGCATGGTTGATATTGGCGATGGTTTGGCATGTGTATTTAAAATTGAATCGCATAATCATCCATGTGCTGTTGAACCATATCAAGGAGCAGCAACCGGAGTAGGAGGGATTAATCGCGATATTTTCACTATGGGAGCACGTCCTATAGCTCAGTTAAACTCATTACGTTTTGGTAATCTTGAAGAAGAACGCACAAAATGGCTTTTAAATGGTGTAGTTAAAGGTATAGGCAATTATGGAAATGCTTTTGGAGTGCCGGTAGTAGGAGGGGAAGTGTATTTCGACGACTGTTATTACCAGAACCCATTGGTAAATGCTATGTCTGTAGGTATAATGAAGAAAGATAACTTAGTGTCGGCAATTTCAAAAGGTGTCGGTAATCCTGTTTATATTGTCGGTTCTGCTACCGGTAAGGACGGAATACACGGTGCTACTTTTGCATCTGCCGATATAACCGAAGACTCAGCTGAAGACATCCCGTCAATCCAGGTAGGCGACCCCTTTCAGGAAAAATTATTACTGGAAGCCACTTTGGAAGTAATAAAAACAGGAGCAGTTGTCGGAATGCAGGATATGGGAGCTGCGGGAATAATCTGTTCTACTTCCGAAATGTCGGAAAAAGGCGGACACGGAATGAAAATCTACCTCGATAAAGTTCCTTTGCGTCAATCGAATATGGAACCATTCGAAATACTGCTTTCCGAATCTCAGGAAAGAATGCTTATTGTTGTTGAAAAAGGGAAAGAAAAATTGGTAGAAGAAGTTTTCGACAAATGGGACCTTAATTGTGCAATAATAGGTGAAGTAACTGAAGGCGACAGACTTAATTTTTATATGAACGGTGAGCTTGTTGCTGATGTTCCTGCTCCTTCGTTGGTTTTGGGAGGAGGTGCTCCGGTTTACGACAGAGAATATAAAGAACCCGAATATTATCAAAAAACATTCGAATTCGATATTAATCAAATCCCCGAGGAACAGGATTACAAAGCTATATCTTACTTTTTGGCCTCACATCCCAATATTGCTTCAAAAAGATGGATATATGAACAATACGATAGTATGGTAGGTACCAGAAATATGAGCACAAATGCACCTTCTGATGCTGCTATTGTGAATATTAAAGGCACTAATCGTGCTTTGGCAATGACAACCGACTGCAATTCGCGTTATGTTTTTTCCGATCCCGAAATAGGAGCTGCAATTGCTGTTTCCGAAGCTGCGAGAAATATTACTTGTTCAGGAGGGAAACCTTTAGCAATTACAAATTGTTTGAATTTCGGTAATCCTTACAATCCTGAAGTTTATTGGCAGTTTGTAGGTGCTGTTAATGGAATGGGAAATGCTTGCAGAAAATTTGAAACACCTGTTACAGGCGGAAATGTTAGCTTTTATAACCAATCGACCATAAATAATGTTACCGAGCCTGTTTTCCCAACACCCACAATTGGAATGATCGGTTTGTTGGAAAAAACACATCAAATGACTCTTGATTTCAAGAAAAAAGGAGATATAATTTATTTGATTGGAAGCCCAAAGAATGATATTAATTGTAGCGAATATCTTTACTCTTATCATAAGGTTAAACTTTCGCCTCCTCCTTATTTTAATTTAAACGAAGAATATGTGATGCAGGCTATAGTACAAAAACTTATACGCTTATTTATTTTACAATCAGTACATGACATTTCCGAAGGAGGTTTATTTATTTCGCTACTCGAGTCGGCAATGCCAAATAATATGGGTTTTTCAATCAGAACTAATCCCAATTTCAGAAAAGATGCTTTCTTGTTCGGAGAATCTCAAAGTAGGGTAGTCGTAAGTATTGAAAAGAAAAATGAAGGGAAGTTTAAAGAAATAATGGAAAAATTACAATTCCCTTTTCAACGATTGGGATATGTTACTCATGGAAAAATTGTCGTCGATGAACAAGAATACGGAGTGGTAGAAGACTACAAAAAGCTGTACGACAACGTTATTGCCAATGCAATGAGTCACTAAAATCGATTGTTATAATATTGCTATTATAAGAATATTTATTGAGCGGTAAACGGGATTCGAACCCGCGACCCTCAGCTTGGGAAGCTGATGCTCTGCCAACTGAGCTACTACCGCATTTCTTACATAATATTGCCGTTACAAAATTATCTATTTTTTAAGATTGTTATTGTTTTTTCAGAATTTTTTTTACTGTTTCAATGTTAATATTGTTTGTTATATTTTTCCCTTCCGGAGTGTACATATAGTCGATTAAATTCTTGTAACGTGCTGTAATTTTGGTTCTCACCATCTTTAATGTAGAATTTAATAAGTGGTTTTGCTCAGAAAAAGGCTCTTCAATAATAATAAAAGAGCTTGGAAGCCATCTGTTTGGAAACTTTACTGAGATTTTATGGTGATTGTTTATATTATTTATTTCGTTGAAAATATGCTTTAAAAAAAATGAAATTTTATGCTCATTATCTGCTTTGCCCGAATCGTGCTTTTTAAACCAATTTATGACTTTTTCATTATTTAGTACTATAAGTGCAGTAGTATATGGATTTTGACTATTGTAAAGCATAATTTGATCGATAAAAGGAATATGCTCAACCAAACTCTCTTCAATTCCTTCGGGGCTGTACTTCTCACCATCGCTCGAAATTAAAAGGCTTTTAAATCTTCCGATAACATAAAGGAATGAATCATTATCCAAATACCCTAAATCTCCTGTATGTAACCATCCGTCTTTAATAGTTTCTTTTGTTGCTTCATCGTTTTTCCAGTATCCCTTCATTACATTTTCACCTTTTATAACAATTTCGCCTTGTTTAAACGGCTCCAATGAGTTACCGTTTTCGTCTTCAATTCTTAATTCAAGGGGTTTGACAATATGTCCTGATGAGCCCAGTTTATGTTTATTTAACGAATTTGAAGAAATAATTGGTGAGGCTTCGCTAAGTCCGTATCCTTGCATCATAGGAATTCCTATGGCATAGAAAAACTTTTGAAGCTCAATATCGAGTAATGCACCGCCCCCGATAAAGAAATCAAGTTTGCCCCCAAATCCTTCTCTAATTTTTGAGAAAATTATTTTATCGAACAAATTTAAAAATGGTTTAACGATAAATCTTAATCCACTGCCTTTATTCCATCCATCCGCATTGTAATAATATGCAGTTGAAAGAGCAATTTTAAAAATAATTGTTGTTAGAGCGCCTTTATCGTTTATGCTCTTTTCGATATTTTTCTTAAAATTCTTTGCTAAAGCCGGTACACTGAGTATTAGATTTGGTTTAGCTTCCTTGATGTTAATCGGAATATTCTTTAGTGTTTCATGTGGCGTTTTCCCTGTTTGTATAAAAGCTATACTTGCTCCTTTTCCGATAAAACAGTAAAAAACAGTGTGAGCAAAAGAGTGATCGAGCGGCAAGATAAAAAGGGTACAATAGTGTTCGGGAATATCCATTAAAGTATATGCCTGCTCCACATTCGATGTATAATTTCTATGCGTAAGCATAATACCTTTAGGGTCGGCAGTAGTTCCTGATGTATAACAAATATTCGCAACATCTTCGTTTTTGATGCTTTTCCACCTGTTTTCAAATTCCTCTTTTTTATCTTTCAAATAACTTTTGCCAAGCTCAATTATGGTGCTTTTTGATATCTCCTTTTCATTGTATTCGGTTTGATCATCAAGGTAGATAACTTTTTCAACAGATGGACATTGTAACAACAGTTCTTTTATTTTTTTTGCTTGATTGTCGGATACAATTATAAATCTGCTTTCAGAGTGGTTGATTCTGAATGAGATTTCTTCCGGTTCAATAAGTTTTACTGAAAGAGGAACATTTATGGCACCGGCATACAAAACGGCCAGTTCGCTTATAATCCAATCGCTTCTGCCTTCTGATATTAACGAAATTCTATCGCCCTTATTAAGTCCAATACTTATTAATCCTGCCGAAAAATAATAAACTTCTTCTTTTACCTCCTTGTAGGTAATTGCTTCATAATTATTACCTTTCTTTTCTCTAAGTAATGGATTTTCTGAAAATTTTTCTACTGATTCTTCAAAAAAAAACGGAATACTTTTCTGATTCATTTTAAGGCTCTTTAGTACAACTTCGCATTTTGATTACCTCAACTAATTTTATTTCATAACTGAATTCAGGTTTGTTTAAATCGCTGTTAGAAAAACTTCCTAAAGAAAAATTGAGTTTCTTTTTGCTCCCTTTGGCAGTTTTTTTCGGCAAAATACAATTATATACCGTATCGCTTTGCTCTTTTAATAACCCGGAAACATAATAAGAAACCACTACAGCGACTTTTGCAGGGTAATCATTGGTATTTTTCAACTGTACGTTGAGTTGCATAGGACTCTTCTTATTAAAACATTTGCTATGCTTCCATTTATGACTAACTTCTATACCGTCAATTTTTTTTACTTCGTTTTTTGATATCGTATTTTGTGAATATACTTTTCCAAATATTGATAATATTAGTAATAAAACTATTTTTTTCATTGTATTGCAATTGTTGAAAATAAGTAAAATTTATTTTATTAAAAGCTAACATTTATCTGATAATTCTGTCAACAGGCATTTGAGGCGTGATAACAGGACTATCGTTCGGACGCGAACCATCATCAGGTTTTTTGATTTCAATTTTTTCGCATATATTTTTAAAAGGCATATTAAGATTGAAGAATGTGAAAGCCCAAATATCGGCGGCTTCTTCAATAGCTTTAGCAGTTGGCTTGCCTGCACCATGCCCTGCATTAGTTTCAATTCTTATTAAAACAGGATTTTTACCGCTTTGTTTTTCTTGTAATGTAGCAATAAACTTAAATGAGTGTGCAGGAACGACTCTGTCATCATGGTCTGCAGTAGTTACGAGTGTTGCCGGATATTGAACTCCTGTTTTAATATTATGTAGAGGAGAGTATTTGTAAATATATTTGAATTCTTTTTCGTTTTCGCTGCTGCCATAATCAGTTTTCCATGCCCAGCCTATTGTGAATTTGTGATAGCGCAGCATATCTAAAACTCCTACAGCAGGAAGAGCCACTTTAAACAGTTCCGGACGTTGTGTCATACAGGCACCAACCAATAAACCTCCGTTTGAACCTCCTTGTATTGCTAATTTCGACGAATTTGTGTATTTATTTTTAATCAAATACTCGGCAGCTGCAATAAAATCATCGAAAGTATTTTGTTTGGTAAGTTTAGTACCCGCTTTGTGCCATTCACTGCCGTATTCGCCTCCGCCTCTTATATTTGCAACAGCATAAATACCGCCACTTTCAATAAAATACAATCTGCTTATGCTGAATGACGGCGTTAAACTTATATTAAAACCTCCATAACCATATAAAAGCAACGGATTATTACCATCGAGCTTCACATCTTTTTTCCTTACAATAAACATAGGGATTTTAGTTCCGTCTTTGCTTGTATAAAAAACTTGTTCACTTACATAACCTCCTGTTTTTATTGGTAATATTGGAGCAAATACCGTTTCTGTTTTTAATGTGTTCATATTCAGGCTGTAAATAGTAAGAGGAGTAGTAAACGACTGAAATGCAAAGTAGGCAGTTTCGTGATGTTTTTTCCCTGAAACACCGGTGATAGTCCCAATTTCGGGCAATCGCATCTCTTTAATGAAAGTCCCGTTAAAGTCGTGTACAACTAACTTACTTTTTGCATCCGACATATAAGTTAAAATTATCTTGTCGCCTGCTATTGTTGCCGATTGCAGTACATCTTTGCTTTGTGGAACTATATCTGTCCATTGTGGTTCACCTTCTACATTCAAATTTACTTTAACTAATCTGTATCTAGGAGCATCTTTATCAGTTAAAATTATTATATCTTCATCAATATTGCCGATTATTTTGTAGTTGAAATCAAATCCTTTGGTAAGTTCTACAAATTTTTCCTCAGCCTGATCGAATCTTCTGTAAATTAATGAATTGCCGTTTGTTGATTCGGTTTGTGAAATAAATAAAAATTTTTCATCATCGGTAGTAATTGCATTGAAATTTCTTAGCGGAAACTTATTGTCTTCAAATATTAACATATCTTCCGACTGAGAAGTTCCAATTCGATGATAATATACTTTATGGTATTCGTTTTTGGCTGACAGCATCGATTTTTCATCTTGTACATCATATCTACTGTAATAGAAACCGTCGCTTCGCCATGCAATACTCGAAAATTTTACTCGTTTCAAATTATCTGAAAGTTTTTCTCCCGTGTTTTTCATTACGTTTATTTCGTTCCAATCCGACCCGCTGCTTGAAATAGTATATGCTATATATTTTCCGTCATTCGAAACGCTTATATCGTTTAATGCAACAGTTCCGTCTTTCGATAATGTATTCGGGTCAATTAGTACTTTAGCTTCATCCATGCCTCCTTTTGTAATATACAGTACGCTTTGATTTTGAATTCCGTTGTTTTTCGAAAAAATCAGGAAAGTCTCATTAACAAGCGGTAAACCGTACTTTTCGAAATTCCATAAATTTGTCAAGCATTCTTTTATTTCGTTCCTGTAAGGAATTTTTGATAAATATTCTTGGGTTGTTTTGTTTTGTTCTTCTACCCACTTTGATGTTTCTTTCGATTTGTCATCCTCAAGCCAACGATAAGGATCCTCTACTTTCTGACCAAAATAAGTGTCGGTTTGTTTTACTTTTTTGGTCACAGGATATTTGTTTTGTGAATATGATTTTATATTCATCGATAAAAAGAGTAAAATGACTATTAATACTGATTTGCTTCTCATATCTGCCGAATTATGTATTTTTTAATTAAGGTTTTAAATTATAATTTTTAATTTTGAAAACAAAAGTAATGAATTTTGTTATTAGATAACAAAAGAAATAAACCGATTAATTTTGTAAAAAGTTTTGTTTTAATAAGAATTTACTTGCCATGAAAGAAAAATTAATAAAAAAAATTGAAAAGTATTATTTCCCTACTTTTAGCCAAGATGAAGAAAATGAGATTATTGAAGTTGACGGTAAATTATTGTCAATTGTAGAATATGATGAAAAAGGAAATATAATATTATCCAAAACTTATGATAACGAAGATGAGGTTGCCGAACATATTGAAAGAAAATATGATGAAAACAGGCTAATTGAAGAGCTTATTTTTGTTGATGGCGATGTAGTCGAAAAACATGAATTTAATTATAATTCGGAGAATTTGATTGAAAATGAAAAAGTAACATATTCTGATGATACAGTCGAGAGTTGGATTTATAAATATGACATCAATAAAAATCTTATCGAAAAAAGAACTCAATATCCTGATTCGGAAGAAAATTCATATCAAATATTCGAGTATAAAGACAATAAATTGGTAAGTGAAAAAGAATTTGAAAACGGTGAATTATATTTTGAAAAGTTATTCGAATATGATGAAAATAATAATCTTACAGCATTTATATTAAAAGATTTTGTCGAAAATAAAGAAGAAAAAATCATTTACGAATACGATAATAATCAAAATAAAATACGTGAATTAAAATATGATTTTCAGGGAAGATTAGTTACCAGATTATCATTTAGATACAATGAAAATAATCAGCTGATTAAAAAAATAGAGGATACAACTTATTCATCAAGAAGCTATATTTTTGAATACAATGAATTGGGAAAACTATCTTCGCAAATTCAAGTTGATGAAAATGAAGAAGAATTAACCAAAATTAATTTTTTGTACGATGGTGATATATTAGTTGAAAATAAGTCAGTAGGGAAAAACGATACTGATTGTTTTATCGTAAAAAACGAAGTAGAATTTTATTCTTAGAAACATAAATGAATATTAAGTTTATTGAAACTATTTTAATAAGCTTTTTTTAATATCAATATTATTTGACCTGCTAAAAATCAATTGTTAGCCAATATATTTTTAAGAAAAATTGCAATTGTTACTCGAACATAATACTTACCTTTTGCGAAAATAAAATATTGTAAATCAATTTAATTTATTATTTTTGCAAAATAAATATTAAAATATGTATTCAGGAACAGTTAAATTTTTCAATGAAACCAAAGGTTTTGGTTTTATCAAAGACGATAACTCTAATAAAGAGTATTTCGTACATGCAAACGGTTTAAAAGACAGAATTAGAGAAAACGACTCTGTTACTTTTGAACTTGAAGAAGGAAGAAAAGGTTTAAATGCAGTAAATGTAAAACTTGCTTAGTTTAAATATTTCCACATTTAAAAATTTTAGCTCTACTTTTGTAGGGCTTTTTTATTTTAATTTTGTTTCATTATTCATATTTTTCAAAAATAAATGGAAACAATACTTATTAAAAACGGTAAAATATCCGGCGAAAATAGAATTTTTGAAAAAGATATATTAATCAAAAACGGAAAGATATTCGCTATAGAAAATAATATTCCTGAAAGTTTCGAATATAAAATAATAGACGCCAAAAATAAGTTAGTAATTCCGGGAGCAATCGACCCACATGTTCATTTAGATTTACCTACAAATGCCGGAAATTCTTCCGATAATTTTTATACGGGTAGTATAGCAGCATTATTCGGGGGGACAACTGTGTTTATTGATTTTGTTACCCCCGAAAAGGGGGAATCATTAATCAATGCATTGTATAAAAGAAAAGAAGTTGCAAATGATGTATTGTGCGACTATTCGCTTCATATGGGGATTACATATTGGCATTCATCACTTAAGAAAGAAATCAAACAATGTATTGAAAACGAAGGTATAACTTCATTTAAAGCATATTTAGCATATAAGGGTACTATTGGTATCGATTATGACGAATTGTTTGAATTGATGAAAGTTATATCGAAATATAACGGTACATTACTTGTCCATTGTGAAGACGGTGATAAGGTTTTGATGAATCAACAGAAATTAATCTCAGAAGGTAACACTTTGCCAAAATATCATTCATTGTCTCGTTTGCCTGAAATTGAGGCAATTGCTGTTGAAAAAGTAATAAAAATGGCCGCAATAACAAATTGTAATGTTTATCTGGTTCATATATCATCAGCTGAAGCAATGAAGATAATTGCAGATTATAACTTACCAAATGTGCTTGTTGAAACTTGCCCTCAATACTTGATTTTATATGATGATCTTTATCAAAGCGACAATTTTGCCGATACTGCCAAATATATAATAAGCCCACCATTACGTAAAAAAAAGGATAATGACGCATTATGGCGATATTTATCTGAAAATAAGATAGATGTAGTAAGTACAGATCATTGTCCGTTTAATATTATTGGTCAAAAAGATAGTGGAATAAACGATTTTACAAAGATACCAAACGGTGCAGGAGGCATTGAACACCGATTAGAATTGCTTTATGAATATGGAGTATTAAAGGAAAGAATAAACCTGCAGCAATGGATAAATTTTTGTTTTTCTAATCCTTCGGAAATATTTGGGTTTAATAATAAGGGTAAAATTAAGAAAGGTTATGACGCCGACATAGTTATCTGGAATTCTTCTCTTAGCAATGTTATAAGTGTTTCTAACCAACATCAGCGTTGCGATAATAATATTTATGAGGGAATAAAAATAAGCGGACAGGCCGAAACAGTTATAAAAAAAGGGAAAATAGTCATTGAAAACAGGAAGTTATCTCAGAATTTACAAAAGGGTTCGTTTATTCCTACTTTTTGCTTTAATCGTAAAACCTCCATGTAATACCAAGCTTCAATGCTGCCGATTGTTGAGGATAATGGGGTACCAAATAATATTTGTATCCAATCCAGCCACTGTTAATATGTTGATATAAAAGGAAAATATTTGCTCTTTTTATTTGAAAATTTATAAATGCATCTGCATATATATAGTTTCCGATTTTTTTATCTTCTTGATTATTAAACATGCGAAGTGCAGGCATGTAATTATCAGCATAATAAGCTGTATTGTAGAACAATGTTAACCCGGGTTGTATATACAAATATTTATTAAAAAGCATTAAATTCATATACCAGCTTTGCATAACAGCAAGTTGAGGTAAATTGATTACTTTGCTGTTGTATGTGTTTTGAAATACTATGTCGTTTTCAATCTGTAACTTTTTGAAACTAAAATTATTGCTCATTTTTACGATTGAAATATGCAACATTTCATCCTGTTGGGCAGGTATTGAATTTTTATCAAGATAAACCCAATTGTTAAGTTCATGAAGTTGTGCTTCAATTTGTGAATTCCCAATCTTGAGCTTAGCAATAATTTTTAAAAGATGTATTTTTTCAAAATTATTGTCCCATTGAAAATAATTAGAATGATAGCTTTTTAATATCCAATCGGCTTGACGTTGATTGAATGAAATTTCACCGGATAAAATCGCAAATTCGGGTTTTTGTTTAAATAACGAATATTTTGCAAAACCTTTTAAAAGAAAATCGCCGCCATTGTAGTCTCCTATTACATATTCGCCTGTTAAATTGAGAAAAAACTTACCAAAAGCAAAAACAGAAATTGAAGAGTATGGAATAATTTGATTAAAAGTATTTTTTGATATTGTGTCTTTTCTTTCAATAAATTGGTGTTTTGCACCAAAAATTATATTGAAAGCGCTTGGGTTTGATGGGTTTTCATTTACTCCGTTAGTCCATGAAACATCATTTATTATTGTTTGACCGAAAACAGTATCGTGAGTATAGGTTGAATCAAAATAAATATTTTTATAAAAACCACTTTTTCCGTCATAATCGGAATATAGTAACGATTCTCTTTTATAATGAAATGTATGAGAAATAAAACCTAAACTAAAGTTCTTTTTGTTTAAACTGTCATTTTTCCCTATTCTGAAATTAT
Source organism: uncultured Bacteroides sp. (assembly GCA_964634005.1). Classification (GTDB taxonomy): domain Bacteria; phylum Bacteroidota; class Bacteroidia; order Bacteroidales; family JACABE01; genus CAZWKQ01. Next base: position 102,101 of record CAZWKQ010000005.1, on the reverse strand, counting down.
ATAATTGTTTAATATAAAAACCTTTTGATTTAAATAAGTTGTTGGCTTTTTGTAAGTTTACGGGTACTGATAGAGTTTGTTGTGTTGTTTGATTTTCAAAAATCGAATCGCTTGTAATACCGCCGTTTTCCTGAAAATCTATACTATTATTGTAATACAAAGCCATTAATCTGTATTTGCCCGAATTTGAAAAATAATTTGTATTAATAGAAAAATGCCGATTATCGCAAGCCTGCCATTGATAGCTTCCCCATGAATCGGTTACATCAAAATTTAACGAGAAATTCCAGCTTTTGTTAATATTCTGACTATGAGTAACTTTTAAAATATCTTCTTTTTCGGGGCCTGATATATAAAAAATTGAAGTATAAGGTTTTTTTACCTGATAATATGGTATTGAAAACGGTTCGATCAAGATATTGTTTAAAGAATAAATCCCATATTCAAATCCTGTGTAATGATTTGGAATAAATATCATTGATTTGGAAGGTCTTCCTATATTTCCGCTCCATTCTCCAAAGTATTCTCTGTTGAATGACGGATTGTATTGTTGAGTACCTTTTAAAACTGTATCAATTCTATAATATTCAGGCAAATTAAAAGAATACTTTGTGTCGAAAAAATATTTTGTTTGCTTTCTTATTTGTGCAATAGTATCAAACGACTGACAAAATAAGTCGTTTGTAAAAAAAAGTAATATAATAAAGAATTTGATTTTATTCTTAAACACCTTGTATTTTGATGATAATCAGTTATATTTTCTTTAAATATTGGGTTAGATATTCGTATTCATGGGTTAACTTCCCTTTATGCAGAATTAGCGCTTTTTTAATTGATTTTGGTAAATCAATATCGTCATAAGGCTGGTCAAAATCAGCAAAAACAAGAGGTTTAACAAAGTTCACCAATACATCTCCAAATCCTTCAGACGAATCGCGTGGTAGTTCGCTTGGAAGAATATCAACAGCCATATCAAGAATGCCTTCGCCTTCATAACCCATTTTATAAGTGTCATTTAGCGGATTGTAAACAAAAATTGGATCTTCAATTTCAGTTCCTTTATGAGTACACTCTATAGAGCCGTTGGGGTCGCAAGTAATATCACCTATTACGGTAAGTTTGGGATTTCCTTTAGAGTACAATTTTTTCAAATATTTTTTTGTAACTATCCTTGGATATCGAGAATCCCAATACATACAGTTCATAAGAACAGTTAAGTGTGGAATATATTGTTCAAATTTACTTACATAATTCTGGGGATTATTATAATAATCGAATAAATCGAACTCTTTTCCTTCTTTATGTTCTGATATGTGTTTTTCTTTAAAAACTACTTTAAAAATAATATTGTTTGGGAAATTATTCCTGTTTTTAAGTTCTAATAGTTTTTCGGTAGAGATTTCTTTGTTAGGTAATAATCCGAGAATTTCCTGTGCTCCCTGAGATACATTGCCATAGCCGGTAAATCCAACAACCATAGGTTGAATTTCTTTTGGAAGTCCGTTTTCGGCAATATATTGACCAACTTTACTAACTACATCTTTTGCTTCTTTTAGCGAGTTGTAATTGTGAGCTTGTTTGATTTCTAAGAAAGGAGTGTCGTATCCCAAATATTTATATCTTAATCCTAAAGCCCATAATGAATTAATCATTCCCGCCAAACCTGCATATTTGCCGAAGAAAATCAATCTTTTGTTTTGCTCATCAACTATGCGTTCATAATCAATAAGATTGCATTCTAATTCCATCATTTTTTTTAGCATCGGCATATTATAAGATTGGCCTTTAATAACATGTGAGAAGAAAACATATGTCTTTCCTTTTTCGAAAAAATCTAACGGAATTTCCTTAACACCTAAAATTACATTACATTTCGAAAGGTCTTTTTCAACTAATGCACCGGCGTTTAAATACTCTTCGTCTTTAAAAATTCTTTTGGGGGATGATTGTACTATAATATCAAGTTTTTGATGTTCTATTAATCTTTTTACGTGCTTTGGAGTAAGTGGTGCACGTCTTTCCATAGCATATTTATCTTCATGTCTTATTCCCAAGTAGTTACTCATTTTTTTCTTCTTTTTTTAGCTTTCTTAATTCATTTTTTTAAAAGTACGGCAAATATATAAAATATTAGGTTAATTTATATCTTTGAATTTTTGGCACAAAAATTGAAAAGAGTATATTTGCAATTAAAAATTAATAAAAAAATAAATTTATTTAACTATGAGAAAGATTATTATTTTATTGTCGTTAGTTTTTGTAACACAATTCTACGGATTTGCACAAAAGTCGAACTTGATTTTTTTTACTGAGCAAGGAGAACCCTTTTATGTTATAATAAATGGTATAAAACAAAATGGAGATCCTCGTACAAATGTTAGAATTACTGATTTAATTTCTCCGTCTTACAAATGTAAAATTATTTTTAAAAACACTTCATTACCACAGTTAGACAAAACAGTTTATATTAATCCTGGTACAGAAACAACCTATGTTATTAAAAGAAACAACAAAGGGAAATGGGTAATAAACTGGATGAATGAAGTTGCTGTAAATAATGCTCCTGCAAATACTAATTCCTATGTTTTCTCGACCGAAGAGCCTGTTAATCCCGAACCTCAGGTTAATGCAGTTACGCCACAGCAGAATACTACAGTTCAACAACAATCTTCAACACAACAACCTACGGGGAACAATCCTATTATTGGTGTTAGTGTAACTGACCCTACTACAGGAACAAATTTCAATCTTAATATCGGGAATATAAATCAACCGAATACTACCTCTACAACTACAACTACAACAACTACCACTTCTTCAACAACAACTACCGGAACAAATGTTCAGCCACCTACTGAACCGCGTATTCGTCCTAATCAACCGTATAACAACAGAAATAATCAACGTCAGGTAGTAGATGCTGTTCCTGGATATTACGGCCCTTACGGATGCAATAATCCTATGAGTAATCAGAGTTTTGCCGATGCAAAAAAATCAATTAGTTCCAAATCTTTTGAAAGTTCTAAAATAACCGTGGCTAAGCAAGTTATTTCTAATAATTGTTTAACAGTTGCTCAAGTGAAAGAAATTGTCAGGCTTTTCGATTTTGAATCTTCTCGCCTTGAAATTGCGAAATTTGCTTATAGATATACTTATGACAAAGGTAATTATTATCAGTTGAACGATGCTTTCGATTTCGAATCTTCAATTGATGAATTAAATAGTTATATTAAATAAAAAATAATTTCTGATTTAAGTTTTTAATTTATTATCTTTGTACCAAGTAGAGTTTAAAAGCTTTATTTGGTACATTTTTTTAAAGAAAGGATCAGATATGAAAAGAATATTAGTTACAGTTGATTTTTCTCCACACACAATTCATGTTTGCCATTATGCACTTAACTTAGCACAAAAGTTTAATTCCGAAATTGTATTATTTCACACAATTACAAGACGTTATTATATGACGTCTCCCGGTATTAGCGATTCTTTCGAATTAAATACTTATATCGATAGTGATAAAGAAAGTGAAAAATTGGTTCAGAAAGAAATGCTGGAGTTGAAAGAAATTCTTTTAAGCAAATCGAAAGGTATAACTATTAAAGAGCATATTACTTCAGGTGATTTCGAAGATGATTTAAACGAATTCTGCTCCGAATATTTACCGTCTCTTATTGTGGTTGGTTCTAAAGGGAAAGGTGAAACACTATCACTTTTTGGCAGTTTGGCAATTAGAGTTTTTAACAGGTCAAGTTTCCCCGTTCTGGTTGTTCCTGCCAATGAAAACTTAAAACACCCCGAAAATGTTATGTTTATTGCCGACTCAATATCTAATAACAGTTTGCTTATTAGAAAAACATACAATTTACTCGATTTATATCAACCAAATATCTATTGTGTCAATTTAGTCGAAGATGGAAATCATCTGAAAGCATTCGCAATTAAAGAAGAACTTTCTAATAATTTCGCAGATGAAATTTCAAAAGGTAAATTTTATTACGAGATTCTCGAAAGTTATGAAAAACAAATTGAAATAGATGCATTTATCGAAAAACATAATATTGATTCTATTGCATTTATGCCACACAAGGCAAACTTCTTTCAAAGACTTATAGGAAAAGAAAGCAGCAGGAAATATGTTTTTGAAACAAACTTGCCTATTTTTGCAATTAGACCATAATTTTTTTAAATTGAAAATATAATTTCAATTTTGGACAAAATATAGAGTTTTTTTTTTCTTTAAAGATAAAAGTATTATAATATAACATATTTATATTTGATTTAAAATCAAATATTTGACAAAATGTATTAACAATTTTTTAAACAAAAGTTAATCTTAGCAATAGCTGGACTATAATTTGATGATTAGTATTTGTATATTTAGAACTGTATAATGAACAGAAAAATTTATCTCTTATTACAAATAAGTTGGTTGGTTATTATTGTGCTGTCACTAATATATAACCTTAATACAGTTAAACGCTCAAATCAAAAAATTGAAAACAACAACAAACAAATCATATTAGACATTTCAAACTCGATATTCAAACAAATAATAATAGATAAATTTTGGAAAGAAATTCATATAAAGCAACATAGAAATTATTCAGACACTACGCAAAGTGCCTCATCTGCCGGTACAAACTGGAGAGATTTGGATGTAAATCTGCTTCAAAAATGGGTGTATAGTAGTTCGAATCAGGAAGGAACCATAAAATATAAAGTAATAAAAATTGATCCGCAGATGGAATTACCAAATGCGGACTCTTGGGAAAAAAGATCATTATATCAGTTACTTGCCGGAGAAAATAATATTTTTGAGAAAATTGGAGAAAAAGAAAATTCATCTTTCAGGTATATGACTCCATTAAAGATGGATAATTCTTGTTTTGAGTGTCATGCCGAAAGCTCTAATACTAACAATATTAAAGGAGCCTTAAGTGTGAGGTTTCTGGCAGGGAAATATTATAAAACCCCTAATTTATCGGGAATTTATTTTATTCATTTTGTATTTCTTTTGATTGGTTTAGTATCGATAAGAGTTATTTATAAAAAGTCGAACAGACAGTTATTAGAAAGTCAAAGTAAATCGTATGAGATTGAAAAACAAATAAAAGAACGACAACAAGTTCAGATATCACTGGTAGAAAGCGAAAAACGTTTTAAAAATCTCGTCGAAAATCAATCTGTACTTATTTTCCGTATGAATTCGGAAATGAAAATTACTTATGCCAATCCTGCATTTCATGGATTTTTTAATTTAGGAAGCGAAAATGTTTTAGGAAATTCATTTCTTAACTTTGTACATGAAAATGATTTTTTTGATGTAAAAAACGCTATTGCAAGTTTACACTTTTACAGTAAGTCAATTTCTATTGAACATAGAGTAAAATTATTTACTGTTAACGATTTCAGGTGGTTAAATTCAACTTACACGGCAGTTTTCAACAGTAAAAATGAGATTAATGAGTATTTGGTTGTATGTCAAGATATTACAACATTGAAAGAGTTGGAAGCAGAGGCCAAATCGAATGAAAGCTTTATAAAAGAATCACAAAGTATAGCACATCTTGGTAACTGGATTTACGACTTAAAATCGAAAAATTTCAAATTATCGGATGAGGTTTACAAAATATTCGGGTTAATTCCAACTGAAAAAGTTCCTACTTTTGAAGATTTTATATCAATGGTTTATCCCGAAGATAAAACTTTGTTTGTTAGTGCAATAAACGAAGCAATACAATTCGGAGTTCCGTATGAGCTCGATTATCGGTTTTATTTACCTGATAAAACATTAAGATATGCTTTTGCAATAGGTAAACCAATAATTGAAGATGGTGAAGTTGTTAAATTATCGGGTACTATATTAGATATTACCGAAAGAAAATTAGTGGAAAATGAATTGCAATTAGCAAAAGAAAAGGCCGAAGAGGCAACCTATGCAAAAAGCCGTTTTCTTGCTAATATGAGTCATGAAATCAAAACTCCTCTAAATCACATTATGGGTATGGTCGAAATGATTGACTCTGATAACCTTACAACAACTCAAAAAGAAAATTTAGAAGTTATTAATTCTTCGGTAAATAGTCTTTTGACCATAATAAACGATATATTAGATTTCTCGGATATTGAAACCGGAAAACTTATACTTAAACCCCAAGAGTTTGATATTATCGGATTATTGAATAAGTTAGTAAATGTTTATAAAAACAAATCTATTGAAAAACATTTAGAATTTGAGGAAAGTTTTTCCATAGATATTCCTCAATATGTTGTGGGCGACTCGTATCGTTTTGAACAAATATTGAATAATTTACTTAATAATGCCGTTAAATTTACAAAACAAGGTAAGATTAGCCTAATAGGCAGTAAAGTAGTTGAAAACGAAAAGAATATAAAGTTAAAATTTGTTGTAAAAGATACCGGAATTGGAATTTCAGAGAATTTGAAAGCAAAACTTTTTACTGAATTTACTCAGGAATTTTCGGGCAGAAACAGAATATACGAAGGTACAGGTTTGGGACTTGCTATTTGTAAAAGGTTAAGTGAGTTATTAGGTGGTGAAATAGGAGTTGAAAGTGAGGTTAATAAGGGTTCTGAATTTTGGTTTACAGTTGTTTTTGAGAAATCGAAACAATCAAAAATTGATTTCACAGAAAATCAAACTTATCCTAAAAGATTGTTCAGCAATAAAATAAGAATTCTTTTAGCTGAAGATAATCTTATGAATCAGAAAATTGCCAAAAATGCAATTGAAAAAATGGGTTATGAAGTAGAAATTGCCGAAAATGGTAAAGTTGCATACGAAAAATTTCTAAAAAATGAATATGACCTTATACTAATGGATATTCAAATGCCCGAAATGGATGGTATAGTTGCTACTCAGGCAATAAGAAATTATGAAAAGAACAATAAATCGCGAATAAGAACCCCAATTATTGCTTTTACGGCTAATTTCTTAAAAAACGATTTGGAAACTTATCGTCAAAATGATATGGACGATTATATTTCAAAACCATTTAAATCTAACGAGTTAAGTAATATTATTCTAAAATATTTGAGTTAATGGAGCTTTTGAAGAATATTGATTTATGGAATGAGGAGTTTGAAAACAAAACACCTCTTGAATTACTGAAATTTTTTATCGATAAATATAAAAACAGAATAGCACTTGCATCGAGTATGAGTGCAGAAGATCAGATTATTACGCATTTTATAGCATTAATCGATAAAAATACTAAAGTTTTCACTTTAGATACAGGTCGGTTATTTCCCGAGACTTATAGTTTAATTGAAAGAACTAAATTGTTTTTCGATATCAATATTCGGATATATTTTCCCGATAATTCCGAAGTTGAAAAGATGGTAAATGAAAAAGGAATCAATTTGTTTTATAATAGTATCGAAAATAGAAAAGAGTGTTGTAATATCAGAAAAATTGAACCTTTAAAAAGAGCCTTTTCGGGACTTGATGCATGGATTTGCGGATTAAGAAAAGAGCAATCGGTTACTCGCAAAGAGATGAAATTGATAGAATGGGATGATACTAATAAGTTAATAAAAATTAATCCATTAATTAATTGGACTGAAGAACAAGTTTGGAGTTTTGTAAAGCAAAATAATATACCATACAATAAACTTCATGACGAGGGTTTCCCGAGTATAGGCTGTCAACCTTGCACAAGAGCAATAAAAAAAGGAGAGGACATAAGAGCAGGGCGCTGGTGGTGGGAAAATCCCGAATCAAAAGAATGTGGATTGCATTCGAAGAAAAAATAATAATTTTTGCACAAATATATCAGAATTGATAAGTCAAAGAAACTAAAAATCCTCTTGGTATTTGAATATCAATTACTTTTCGGTTCCCGTTGTCTGTTATTGGCGGAAAAGTGGCTTCAGCAAGCTGAAAGCCAAGGTCTAGTAAGTTGTAAACGGTAGCGTTGAATTCAATTTTTTTGTTTTTAAGAGGTAATAAATATTTGATTCTGATTTCTGAATTATAGAAACAATCCTCACGTCGTGAAAGCTGTCCGGTAAAAGGATTATCTCCTTTGACATTACTGTTCCAAATAGCAATTTGATTGTTGCCGTTTATGTCTGTAAATATCTTTGTTCCGAAAGAATTGAAAGATTGACCGTCTTTATATTTAAATTGAAAAGCTGTAGTTAATTTATCATTAATTTTATACGATATTAACAGCCTTCCAATATACGAACGGTCAGCATCGAGGCGCCCGGTATAATAGAAATAAGAATTCGGATTTGCCATACTTTCTGATAAAACACTTAAGTTGTTATGCAGCACCCCGTTACCCATCGACCCGTACCCTACAAGCATATATGCCGTTATTGAAGCCGATATATAAAGTTTATTGCTTTGATATTCGTATTTGAAAGTAGAACCGGCATAAAAAGGGTTGCTGAATAGCCAATTATCTGTATTATTCCCTTTCTTAATATTTTCCGAATAATTATTTGATGTTGTGTAATAAATCTCCCAGTTATTCAAGAAATATACAGGCTTAATTTCAGGTTTCTGATCTTTGTAAATATTGATATTTTCGTTTATAAAAAATCCTTGCTCGTATGGTTCTTTTGTATAAACTATACCCCATAAATCGCGGTACTGGCGGTATTGTCCTATTATACTAAAAATGTTTTTCGAGTTTAACTTCCATTCAATGGGAATATCAAAAAATATTTCATTAGGCTGTATCATATTTTGGCTTATAGTATGATAATTTCCTCCTGTGGTAGTGAAAAACTGCCCTTTTTCATTTTCAGTGAAGTTATTATCGTTGTTATCTTTCCAAAAATAAATTTTGCCGCTCATATAATTGCCCGAGAAAAATTTAATGTATTCGAAATCAAAAGGTAACTGCTTCTTCCCAAAATTTATGTTTATAGAAAGATTTTTTAATATTTTTAAATTAGAATAAAAAAACAACTCCCATGAAGGCTTTAAAAAGCTTTCTTTTTCGGTAGTAAATCCATCGATTGTAAAATTGAATATTCCATTAATATTCAGCTTATTTCTAAAGAAAATGTTTTTCATAGTTAACCCCAGACTATTATCATGCAGAGTACTGTTAAAAGAACTGTGTTTGCTTTCGATATAATAAAGCGGAGTAAAATCAGAAGCGTTTGTTTGATAGTAAATTGTGTTATAACTATTGTTGTATTTTGGTGAAAAATTGATTAATCCGTTAGAAAGTTCTGCTGACAAACCAATTTTATCTGTCAATTTATAAACTTGATTATGATAGAATTCAATTTCAAGCGATTTCCCATCGGTGAACCAAGGTTCAAATCCTTCGCCATCGATATCGGCAAAATTCCTTGAAAAATTTAAACTATTGTGAATAATACTTTTTGCAGAAAAATTTAATCCTGTTGTATAATTTTGATTTTTTACACCAAAAACAGATAGATTAAAACTGTTTAATTTTGCCGTTTCATTTTTATTATAGTAAAACTCACCGTATAAATTATCTCTGTTGTTATATGAAAAAAGGTAAAAATTATCGTCGAATATTTTTTTCGAAATGCTTGGAAGATTACCATTAATATGAAATTGTAAATAGTTTTCGGGATAATAGCTGCTTATTCCACTGTAATCGAAATCTGTAAGCATTCTTTGTCCCGAATTTAGATAAATATTTTGAAAATAGCTTCGATTATTAATTTTAAAATTATTGTTAATATTCAACAGAAAGTTATTTTTAACTTTTCTCCTGTATTCAATAGGTTTAAGCAGCCTTTCGTAAGGAGAAACATGCCCTGTAATTTCATTTATTATTTTGTCGGCATTTGGTATTCTGTCGCCAAGAGTTCCGTGGTTCCATTGAAATAAAACATTTGAATTTGAGTTTAATCTTGGATTAAAAATTACCGATGAGTTGTAAATATCAATACTTACATCGTTTTCATACATTTGTAATTTATGTAAACTATTTCCTGAAAAGAAAAGGTCATTTATTTTAAAGTTATTGTATTTATAATTATTCCATTTATAGCTGCCGCCATTTATCGAAAATACATATTGATCGGGTGATGAGAAATCGCCGGTAGTTTCTATTTGATATATAATAAAATCATGATAATTGTCGGCAAATTGCTCAAAGTTATTATGAAGATAGCGGTTTTTAAAAAAATCAACGCTGTAATTACGATTTACAAAAGTTGTATCAATAGTTTGTGCTTTGATAGAAAAAAAGAATCCGTTAATTATTAATAATATTGTGAAAAACTTTGTCATGAAACTATTTGAGTATTTATAAAAGTTATGTAATATTTTCATTTAATATTTCTTTATAAGCTTTTAAGCAGCGTTCTCTTGCAAAATTGTGTTCAACAATAGGTTTGTAATTTATTGAATTATACTCCGGTACCCATTTTTTAATATATTCATAATTGGGGTCGAATTTTAAAATCTGATTATATGGATTAAAAATTCTAAAATAAGGAACTGAATCGCAACCGCTTCCTGAAGACCATTGCCAATTGCCGTTATTTGCCGATAATTCATAATCAAGCAGTTTCTCGGCAAAATAAGCTTCACCCCAACGCCAGTCGATAAGAAGATGTTTGCACAAAAAACTTGCAGTAATCATTCTTACTCTGTTATGCATAAAACCTGTCTCGTTCAATTCTCTCATTCCTGCATCAACAATGGAATAACCTGTTTCACCTTTACACCAAAGTTCAAATTCCTTTTCATTGTTTCTCCATTTAATGTTATCATAATTCTTTTTAAATGATCTGTTTTCGACAAACGGGTAGTGAAATAATATTTGCATAAAGAACTCTCTCCATATTAATTCATTTAGCAATGTTTCATTGTATTTAAGGGCAATTTCAACCATATCTCTTATACTTACAGTCCCGTATCTTAGATGAACCCCTATTAGACTTGTCGGAATAGCAGGGTAATCGCGTGTTTTATGATAATTTTTTATTAATTCTATTGAAATTGATTTATCAGGAAAATTATTTTTAGAGTTTTCTATTATTAAATCATTTTGATTAGCCTTAATAGTCAAGAAATTATGCAAAAAGTTTTCTGAATCATATTTAAAAAGAAACTCTTTTTTGAAACTTTTGAGCCAGTTGTTTTTGTATGGAGTAAATACCGAATAAGGCTTACCGTCTGCTTTTGTAATTTCATTTTTTTCGAAAATAACGTGGTCTTTATATGTGTTGTATTCAACGCCTTTGTTTATAAAATATTTGCTAATTTCACTATCTGTTTTTATTGAATATGGTTCGTAATCATGATTTGCATAAATTGCATTAATTCGGTATTGCTGAAATAGTTGATCAAATACATCGATAATGTTTCCTTTTTTTATAATCAGTTCTGTATTATATATTTTTAAGCTTTTATTAATTTCGGATAAATAATGGTTTATAAAATCAACCTTAAGATTTGAGATCGAAAATTTTGAAAAATATAAATCGTCGAAAATATAAAGAGGAATAACTTTAAATCCACTATTCAATGCATGATATAATCCTTTATTATCATTCAATCTCAAATCGCGTCTAAACCAGAAAATAACATATTTCTCTTCCATCGGAAATCGGCTTAAATAATCATATACAAACATACACAAAAAATTTTATCAATAACTCATTTTTAAAACTTGCAACTTGATTGTTGTTTGAAATAATACTATCTATTGTTGTTTAAAAACAAAAGATTAACTTTGTTTGTTAAAATGTATTAAAATATTGTATGAGGGAAGAAATAGATTTTATAGGAAAAATTGAAATTCCTGACGATGCTCTTTACGGGATACATTCAGTAAGAGCAAGGGAAAATTTTCCCGACAACACTCTATTCAACAACCGATGGTACCGTTCTGTCGGAGAAGTAAAATTGGCCTGTTATTATACTTACAAGAGCTTTAAAAAAGCAATAGGTAAAAAGTATGCCAATGTCGATTTACCTATAAATCTAATTCCTGATAATATTTTAAATTCATTGATAGAAGCAGCAACCGAAGTTGCAAACGGTATGCACTACGATAGTTTTATAGTTCCGGCTATACAAGGAGGTGCAGGAACAAGCATAAATTTGAATATAAATGAAATAATTGCCAATGTTGCTTTGAAGAAATTAGGCCATTTGCCCGGGAATTACTCAATAATCGACCCTATTGAACATGCTAATATTTATCAAAGTACAAATGATGTAATACCTACTTCATTAAAAGTAGCAACAATGCATTTGCTCAACGAACTGGAAAAATCAATAAATACATTGCGTTCTAATGTTGAAAAATATGAAAGCCGTTACAGAAATGAGTTAAGAATAGCTTATACTCAAATGCAGGAGGCAGTACCTACGTCATATGGCAAGCTTTTCAGTTCTTACAGCGAAGCTCTCTCGCGTGATTGGTGGAGAGTTTCAAAATGTTTCGAAAGAATAAAAGTTGTCAATCTTGGAGGTAGTGCTGTAGGAACAGGTATCGGAGTTCCTCGATTTTTTATTATGGAAGTTGTTTCACATTTGCAAAATATTACCAAATTACCGGTTACAAGAAGCGAAAATCTTACCGATGCTACAAATAATCTTGACAGTTTTGTTGAAATTCACGCAACTATCAAGTCGCATGCTGCTAATTTGGAAAAAATGTGTTCCGATTTGCGATTGTTGGCTTCAGATTTGAATGGATCGCATGAAATTGAGTTACCTCAAAAACAAGTTGGAAGCTCTATTATGCCCGCAAAAGTCAATCCGGTAATTCCTGAATTTGTTATTAGTGCAGCTCAAAAAATTTATGCAAATGATATTATTATAACTTCATTATCGGCAAGAGGTTGTCTGGAGCTTAACGCTTATCTGCCTTTAATAGGAAATTGCTTGTTAGAAAGTATTCAACTCCTGATTTCTTGCGATAAAACAATAACAAATAATATATTTGATAATTTAAAGATTAATCCTTCAATATCTAAAGAACGACTATTCAGAAGTCCTGCGATAACAACAGCTTTATCAGTATATATTGGTTATAATAAAGCTTCGGAGATTGCTAAATTGATGAAAAATAATAATATTGATGTATTTGAAGCTAACAGGATTTTGAAATACATAGATGAAAATAGATTAGAGAATATTCTTAAACCGGAAAACTTACTTAAAACTGGGTTTTCAATCGAAGATATTATCAATTATTGATGAATAAAACTAAACATGATTAAAGGCAAAGAAAATAAACCGCATATAGGAATTTTTGGCAAGCGTAATAACGGGAAAAGTTCTATAATTAATGCTCTTGCAGGACAGGATGTCGCTATTGTTTCGGATTACGCCGGTACTACAACCGATCCTGTTAAAAAATCAATCGAAATAGCAGGCCTTGGGCCTGTAATATTGATTGATACTGCTGGAATTGACGATATAGGCGAATTAGGCAAAAAGAGAGTTGCAAAAACAAAAGAAGTTTTAAAACATATTGATTTTGCATTGCTTGTTATTACAAACAATGACTTTACTAATGAAGAGAAAGATTTAATTTCGGCATTCAATGACTTTTCTGTGCCATTTATTATTATTCACAATAAAAGTGATATAACTGAATTATCTGATAATTTAATGAAGCAATTGCAGCAGGAATATAAAACGGATATCATTTCATTCAGTATATTTAATCAGGCAAACAAAGAAAAGATAATTTCATCTATTTTAAATAGAATGCCCGAATCTGCTTATCTGTCAAAGTCGTTAGTAGGCGATTTGATTAATTACGGAGATACCGTTTTGCTGATAACTCCAATTGATATTGAAGCCCCCGAGGGGAGAATGATTTTGCCGCAGGTTCAGGCAATAAGAGATATTTTGGATAATGATGGAATTGCCGTAGTTTGTAAAGAGAGGGAGGTTGATTCATATTTTAAAAAAATGCAACCCAAACCCAAGCTTGTCATTACCGACAGTCAGGTTTTTTTAAAGGCTGATGCATCTATTCCAAAAGACATCCCATTGACAAGTTTCAGCATTTTATTAGCCCGTCAAAGGGGCGATTTCAATAATTATATTAAAGGGACGCCTTTTATTTCAAAGCTCAAGGAGGGTGACAGGGTATTGATATTAGAGTCTTGTACTCACCACGTATCGTGTGATGATATTGGAAGAATGAAAATACCCAGATGGCTTTCAAATTATACAGGTAAAAATCTCGAGTTTGACGTAGTAGCTGGATTAGGCTCTTTGCCAAGAAGCATAAACGACTACGCAATTGTTATTCAATGCGGTGGGTGTGTTTTGACTAAAAAGCAAATTATCAGTAGATTAAAAGCTGCCGTCGATGCAGGGATACCTGTTACAAATTATGGCATGGCTATAGCTTATATGCATGGTATTTACAATAGAGCTATTGCGCCCTTTACAAAAAATACCGAATTATCTGAAGATTATTTATAGTTAAATTATTATATATGAACATAAAAGAACAAAATTTTTGTGGTGCAAAAATAAATTATCCTGTCAATATTAATTTGAAGGTAATTATGAATAATACTTTTCCTGATGTTGTAAATAGAACTCATATTGGAATTGCAATTGAAGATGCCGGCTTGAATTACAATGAAATACAAGTCAACCAAAGTAAAAGTATGAACTATTTCAGTTATACTATCTTATTGAATGTTGAATCGGAGCTGTTGATGAATAATTTATACGAAAAAATTAGAAAAATCCCGGGTTTTGTGATGGCAATTTAATGTTGACATTTAAAATTAATAAAATGCCAAAGTTATGGTTGAAAAAAATAACATAGATAAATTGCTTGAAAAAGATAGTTTTAATAAGGCTGAATTGGTGGAATTATTATCTTGCCAAGGTGAAGACAAGAAAAAACTTTTTGCCAAAGCTGCCGAGATTAAAAAGAAATATGTAGGTAATAAAGTTTACTTTAGGGGTTTGATTGAGTTTTCTAATATTTGTGCAAAAAATTGTTATTATTGCGGGATAAGAAGCGGAAACAAAAAGTTAAAGCGTTATTATGTTACCGAAGATGAAGTTTTAGAAGCAGTTAAATATGCTTATGAAAATAAATATGCATCATTGGTAATACAAGCCGGTGAAAGAAGTAATAAAAGATTTGTAGATCAAATTACCCAACTTTTAATTAAGATAAACAAGCTTACTAATAATGAAATGGGTATTACTTTATCATTAGGCGAACAAAGCGAAGATACATATAGGAAATGGAAAGAAGAAGCAGGGGTGAGGAGGTATTTGCTAAGAATTGAAACTTCAAATCCCGCGTTATATAAAAAACTTCACCCCGATAATGAACTGCATAGTTATAATACTCGTTTGAAATCGTTAGAATTATTGAGGAAGCTTGATTATCAGGTAGGGTCAGGAGTAATGATAGGATTACCGTTTCAAACCATTGAAGATCTTGCAGATGATTTAATATTTTTTAAAGAGTTCGATATTGATATGGCCGGTATGGGACCTTATATCGAGCATGAAGATACTCCATTATACAAATATCGCAATTTGCTGATTTCAAAGCAAGAAAGATTTGAGTTGTCACTAAAAATGGTGGCATTATTAAGAATAATAATGAAAGATATTAATATAGCCGCAACCACCGCTATGCAAACTCTCGATAAGATGGGTAGAGAAAAAGCTTTGAAAGTCGGAAGCAATATAATAATGCCTAATTTAACTCCGGTTAAATACAGAGAAAATTATTTACTTTATGAAGATAAACCATGTATTGACGAAGAAGCAAGCGAGTGCAAAAACTGTCTTGAAGCTCGTATACATATAGCAGGTGACGAAATAGGTTATGGTGAGTGGGGCGATTCAATACATTTTGAGAAAAGGAAAAGTAATAATAGTCAAAGTTAATTACCAAACAGAAGCATCAACCATATCACTTTTTGCATATTCTCCTGAGTCGAGCTTATGTTTAATTTCAGAAAAAGCATTAAGAGTATATTCCACATCTTCAATAGTATGAACTGCTGTAGGGATTAACCTTATGATAATTGTTCCTTTCGGGACTACAGGATAAGCAACAATTGAACAGAAAATATTGTAGTTTTCCCTTAAATCAAAAGTTAACTGCGTTGCTTCCGGAACACTTCCCGAGAGAAATACAGGTGTTACAGGAGATTGAGTATTACCTATATTGAAACCTCTTTCTTTAAGGCCATTTTGCAAAGCATTTACAATCGTCCATAGTTTTTCGCGGAGTTCGGGGCGACTGCGAATTAACTCCAGTCGTTTTAAAGAACCAATAACCAGCGGCATAGGGAGCGATTTCGCAAAAATTTGCGATCTCATATTATACATCAAATAACGGATTACATTCTCTTCACCTGCTACGAAAGCACCAATACCGGCCATAGCTTTGGCAAAGGTTCCAAAATAAATATCAATTTCATTTTGAACTCCTTGAGCTTCACCTGAGCCGGCTCCGGTTTTTCCCATTGTCCCGAAACCATGTGCATCGTCAACTAATAGTCTGAATTTGTACTTTTCTTTAAAACTTGTAATAGCTTTCAGATTACCCATATCGCCGCTCATTCCGAAAACTCCTTCTGTAATTACCAAAATACCACCTCCGGTTTGTTCGACTACTTTAGTTGCTCTCTGAAGTTGTTTTTCGAAACTTTCCATGTTATTATGAGGAAAAACGAAGCGCTTACCTATGTGAAGTCTCATCCCATCCAAAATGCATGCGTGAGATTCAGAATCGTAAACAATTACGTCTTTTCTATCAACTAAAGTATCGATAATTGATACCATGCCTTGATAGCCAAAATTAAGAAGATATGCACTTTCTTTACCTACAAAATCGGCGAGTTCGTTTTCAAGTTGTTCGTGGTATTTTGTTTGCCCCGACATCATTCTGGCACCCATAGGGTAGGCCAAGCCCCATTCTTTTGCGGCTTTCGTGTCTATTTCCCTTACTTCGGGCATATTTGCTAAACCTAAATAATTGTTCAAACTCCACACCAAACGTTCCTTACCTCTAAAAATCATTCTGTTGGAAATTTCACCTTCCAATTTAGGAAACATATAATAACCATGAGCTTTTTGTGCATATTGACCTAACGGGCCAAAGTTTTTGCTAATCTTGTCAAAAATGTCCAATTTGCGCTGTTTTTAAAGGGTTAGTAAGTATTTTAATTTTTTTGCAAAACTACCATTTTTTTAAAAATTAACCTAAAATTAATAACAAAATAAAAGAGCTAATTTTAAAAACACTTTTAATTCCTTATATTCAGTATTTTGTGTTTACATTATATTGTACAATTAATAGTTGCAGACCTGATACTTTTTTAAAATGATAGCTTAAGTCTGAATGTTTGAAAATTTTTATTTGAATAAAAATATGCGTAATTTGCTATTTTAAAACAAATCCAGAACATTCATTTTCAGAAATTCTTGCCAACTTAATCCTGAATTACTAATAAAATACACGTGGTCGGGTTTAACAAGCTGTTTAAATTTCTCAATTCCTCTTTTTTTTTCTGTATTCCCGCTTTTAACTTCAATACCGATTATTTTACTGTTTTTTTCCAATACAAAATCCATTTCATCATTACGTTCTCTCCAGTAGTATATATTAATTTGCTTGGTTTTACTTGCATTTAGCAAGTGTGTTCCAATGGCAGTTTCTATATGTCGTCCCCATAAAGATGGTTGTTGAATAGATTGAGAAAAACTTCGTCCACACATTACTGAAAATAAAGCATTGTTCTGAACCTGAAATTTAGGACTCGAAGCTCTTTGGCGTATTTTTTCGTGAGAATATTTCTCCAACCCTGATATTAAGCCTGTGGCATCCAACAAATTGAGATAATGTGCTAAGGTTGTTGTGTTCCCGGCATCCTGAATTTGACCAAGCAATTTTGTGTAAGAAAGAATTTGCCCAGAATATGCACAGCCCAATTCAAATAATCTTTTCAATAATATGGGTTTGTCGATTCGTGTTAACATTAAAATATCTTTTGAAATTGTGGTTTCAATCAAAGAGTTTAAAATGTAATCGCGCCAACGTTCTTCGTCTCCAATAAGTGAAGCAGCACCGGGATAACCTCCAAACCAAACGAATTGCTCAGCAGTAAAATCAAAGGCTTCTTGCATTTCGAAATAATCCCAATGCGGCATTGCAATAATTTCGAATCTTCCAGCTAATGATTCTGTTAAGCCTTTTTGGATTGTGAGTTTTGCTGAACCTAAAAGAACAAGTTTTAACTGAATATTTTCATAAGTATCTTTATCCCATTGATACTTAACTACTTCGCTCCAGTTTTGAATTTTTTGTATTTCATCAATAATGAGTATAATATAATTGGCATTTTCAGATTTTAATCTGATTCTTGCTGCTTGCCATTGTTGTTCTATCCATAAATTATTGGTAGCCGGCACATCATCAGCCGATACAAAAATATAAGGACTATCAATACCTTTAATAAATTGTTTTACAAGAGTAGTTTTACCAACCTGCCGTGGTCCTAAAATTACCTGAATAAATTTTCTTGGTTCAAGAAGCCTGCTTTTTAATATTTGTAATTGCTTTCTTTCAAACATAATATATATTTTTTGCAAATATACAAAATTACTCAGTATTTTGAGTAATTTTACTTATCATATTGAGTAAAATGTGAATAATTTTATAATAAAATGTATTTCAGTATTTTATATTAAGAAATTTTTATAGATCATTGTCCTAGTTTATATAAGACACTTTTTGAAATGATTTTTTCACGTTTGTGTTATTATTTAAATTTTATGTAATTTTGTAATAGCATTTTTTCAAAGAAAAATAATTACAATTAATTTATATACTTATGAATCAAGATTTTGAAAAGTCAAAATGTCTTATTATCGGCTCAGGACCTGCGGGCTATACAGCTGCAATCTATGCATCAAGAGCGGGATTACAACCTATTGTTTATCAGGGATTACAGCCCGGTGGACAGTTAACAACCACAACTGAAGTAGAAAATTTCCCCGGATACCCTGAAGGAATAACCGGACCGGAGATGATGGAACAGCTAAAATCTCAGGCTGCAAGATTTGGTGCCGATATAAGATTTGGAATTGTTACCGAAGTAGATTTTAGTGAAAGACCTTTTAAAATTTTTGCCGATGATGGGAAAAAGATTATGGCTGAAACAGTTATAATTGCTACAGGAGCATCTGCAAAATGGCTCGGTTTAGAATCGGAAAAAAAATACAACGGTCAGGGAGTTTCTGCTTGTGCTACTTGCGATGGTTTCTTTTATCGCGGAAAGGATGTTGCCATAGTCGGTGGAGGTGATACTGCTGCTGAAGAGGCTACATATCTTGCCAAATTATGCAATAAAGTTTATATGATAGTCAGAAGAGATCAATTGCGTGCTTCGGTGGCAATGCAAAAAAAAGTAATGCAAACTCCAAATATTGAGATTCTTTGGAACCACGTTACCAAAGAAATTTTAGGCGATTTTTCAGGGGTTAACGGAGTTTTGTTGCAGAATGTTAAAACCGGCGAAGAGAAAAAGTTGGACATACACGGCTTTTTTGTAGCTATTGGACACGAACCCAATACTGAAATTTTTAAAGGAAAAATTGAAATGGATGAAATGGGATATATTAAAACTATTCCGGGTTCAACCAAAACAAATATTGAAGGAGTTTTTGCCGCAGGTGACGTACAAGACCATTATTATCGTCAGGCAATTACTGCTGCAGGTTCAGGATGTATGGCTGCAATTGAAGCAGAAAGATTTTTATCGTCTAATTAAAAATATTTTTTTCGTTAATTTTTGAGGCTGCTTGTTAAAGGCAGCCTTTTCTATTTTTTAAAATTCTTCTTTTCTAAAATTAATTATATTTGCAGTTTAAGATTTAGAACAATTTTGTTTTTCATGGAGCAAACAGAAAACAACTATAATTTTCAAGGAAAGTGGAAAAGGGAAATTCCGGAGGTTCGTTACAGGTATAGTAAAAAAAGAAGCAGAAAAAAGAAGAAAAATATACTATTAAAAATATTAAACGATTTTATTGATATTTTTAGGCAAAAGAAATTTTTAAACACTAATCGGAACAAACGTGTAAACAGCAAAAGAAAAAAATCGAGAGAAGCCCATACTTTAAGCACAAAATTTATATTAAAGCGAGCTTTTGAAAACTCTTTAAATGACATTAAAAACAGTTTTAACATATTAAAACAAGCTCCAAAAAGTCGAAGCATCAGAAAAATCAGACTGGA
Organism: uncultured Bacteroides sp.; assembly: GCA_964634005.1. Classification (GTDB taxonomy): domain Bacteria; phylum Bacteroidota; class Bacteroidia; order Bacteroidales; family JACABE01; genus CAZWKQ01. The sequence goes on along the minus strand of CAZWKQ010000005.1, from coordinate 81,870 downwards.
AGAAAAATTTAAAAAGAAAAGAAAAGAAAAGTTAGCTAAAGAGATTAAGGAAATCTTAACTTTTAAAAAGAAAAATATAAGTAAAGACGAAATTTTTTTTAGGAAAAAACTTCGCGAGAAAAGAATAAATGATTTAAAAGAAAGATTAAAAAGGTATTCAAAATTAAATTTTGCCAGAAAAAAAAGCACTTCCGAAATAATTAAAAAACGTTTGCTTCGCGAAAAAAGAAAGAAACAAATCAGAACATTTTACATGAATTTTAAAACTTTACCTTCAAGAACTTTGAAAGAAATAATAAAGTTTTATAAAGATTTTAAAACATTTTTCAGGAAAACGAAAAACAATTGGCGAAATATAATTGATTATATAAAAGTAATAAGAAATGATAATGAGCTTAAAAACAAATTGTTATTCACTTATTTTAATTCAACTACTGCTTTTCTATTCTCTTATTTAAGTATTTATTATTTAAACCAATTAATAACTGTAATTGTTAGTTCTGCGTTTTCTATACCTACTGTACTATACTATTTTGATATTATTTATCAAATAGGTCCATATTCAAGTTTATGGAACCGTTTCAACATTATTGTTATTAATGGGGCAGCTCCTTTCTTCTCGTTATTACTTGCTGTAATATACTACAGATTTTATAAGATTTCAAAAGATAGATTTAAATATTTTAGATTGTATTTTTTCTGGGGAATGATTTTTTCATTCAATATGTTTTTTGGAGCTTACCTTGTTGGTGCAGTAACCAGAAGCGGATTTATATACTTTACAGAGTGGATTTTCTTTAGTTATATGTTTGATATTGAGGAGATAATCTTTATGGTGACTAGTGTAATTGCACTAATAGCTATAGGATATTTCGCTTCCCATTTTATTTTAACTATAGCCGATACAAAATTATTGATAACCAATAAAAACAAGCCGTATTATAAATTTATGCAATTACTATTACCGTATATTACAGTAATAACTATTATCAACATTTTTTCGATTCCAAACATTACGTTTTATAATATTCTTCTTCAGTTATCATTACTGTTTATAATTATTCCATCAATGTTTAACTATGAGAGTTACAGGACTACACAAATAGTAATTATTAAAACCAGACAAAACTATTCTTTTTTACGATGGAGTTTAATAATAACAGTTTTGCTTCTGATTATTATCAGATTTATCTTAAATGATGGTATTTGGTTCAATTAGTTTTATTTACTTTTTTCTTTAAACATTATATGATTAATTCTGTTTAATAGTTGTATTGTTAAAAAAATAAATCATATGTTTGAAATAATAATGCCAAAATTAGGTGAAAGTATTATTGAAGCAACAATAACAAAGTGGTTAAAACAAGAAGGAGACTCAGTTGCTGAAGATGAAGCTATTGTAGAGATTGCTACCGATAAAGTTGATTCGGAAATCCCATCTCCTGTTGAAGGTATCTTAGTAAAAAAACTTTTTAATGAGGGTGATGTAGTACCTGTTGGGACTGTTATTGCTCATATTTCAATAAATGGTGAAGAGAGCATTGTTGAACCATCAACTACTGTTAAAGAGGTAGAAAAACATAATTCTGTTGAGACTACAAAACATGATATTAGCCACGAGGAAGTTGCTGTAATAAGTAATGTTAGCGAAAGATTTTATTCCCCATTGGTAAAAAATATTGCAAAAAAGGAGAATATTAATCAATCTGAGCTTGATAAAATTATTGGCACAGGAAAAGATGGCAGATTAACAAAAGAAGATTTATTAAAATATATTGAAAGTAAAAAAAGAGATAGTGTAAATATAACTGAAATTAAAAAAGAAGAACCAAATATTTCTAAAGTTCCAATTCAACAACCTGTTCTGAATTTGTCGGATGGAGATCAAATAGTTGAAATGGACAGGATGAGGCGGATTATTGCCGATCACATGGTTATGTCAAAACATACATCGCCTCATGTTACATCTTTTATCGAGGTGGATATGACTAACATTGTTTTATGGCGTGAAAAAATAAAAACACAATTCGAAAAACGTGAAAATGAAAAAATAACTTTTACTCCTATTATTTTCGAAGCTACGGCAAAAGCTTTAAAAGAATTTCCCGGAGTAAATGCTTCTGTTGACAGAAACAGTATTATTTACCGGAAGAATATTAATATTGGTATGGCAACGGCATTACCTAACGGAAATTTAATTGTCCCCGTTATTAAGAATGCCGATCAAAAAAATTTGCTTGGATTGACAAAAATTGTTAATGACTTAGCTAATAGAGCCAGAAATAATAAGTTAAATCCTGATGATATACAAGGCGGTACATTTACAATTACAAATCTTGGCAGTTTTGGCTCAATAACTGGTACTCCGGTTATCAATCAACCTCAGGTTGCTATTCTTGCGGTTGGTGCTATTCAAAAGAAACCTGTTGTAATAGAAACAATTGCCGGAGATACAATAGGAATCAGGCATATGATGATATTGGCGCTCTCTTACGATCACAGAGTTGTAGATGGCGGAATGGGAGGGCTATTTATTAAAAGAATTAAAGAATTGCTCGAAAATTTCGATACAACCCAATCTATTTGATTTTTTGAGCTAAGAAATTCATTTTCGAACAATATACTTTTTAGGATTAAATTTGTTTTCTCATAGTAGATTCTGTTCCAGAAATTTCTGAAAATTATCTTTATATTGGTCGCCTATAGGTATATAGTCTTTACCAAAAACAATTCTTGAACGTTCAATAGTTTTTACTTTTGTAAGGTTTACTATAAATGATTTATGTACCCTCATGAATTTATCTTTTGGAAGTTTTTCTTCCATCAATTTAAGTGAACTTATTGATAATAAAGGGTTAGTTTCATTTTGGATATAAACTTTAATATAGTCTTTGAGACCTTCAATGTATATTATTTCATCAAAATTAATTCTTTTAGTTTTATAATCTGATTTCAAAAAGATAAAATCGTTTTTTGAAAGTGATTGATTGTTTTTTTGCTCTAACTCAATTTGCTTTTTAGCTTTTTGGGCTGATATCAAAAAATCATCGTATCCATATGGTTTTAGTAAATAGTCAATCGCTTCGAGTTTATATCCTTCAATGGCGTATTTCTCGTAGGCAGTAGTAAAAATTATTTTAGTATTTTTATTAATGACTTTTGCAAATTCAGTACCTAAAAGATCAGGCATATGAATATCCAAAAAAATTAAATCAATACTGTTATTTTCTAAAAATTCGAGGGCACTTATAGGATTATCAAATTGTCCAGCAAGTTCTAAAAATGGAGTTTTTTTTATATAACTTATAAGCATTTTCAATGCTAAGGGTTCATCATCAATTGCAATTGTTTTTATCATAACTATTTGTTTTTTGCAATATTTATACTCAATAATACACTGTAATATGCAGGAGTGTTTCTAATAACTAAACTATGTTTTTCAGGATAAAGCAGTTCCAATCTTTTTTTTATATTTTCAAGGCCTATCCCTGAATTTTGGTTTGTTTCTGAATTTTTCTTGTTATTGCTTACAATACTGTTGCTACACCAGAAAACAATTTCTTTATTATTAACTGACATATTAATTGTAATAAAAGAAGGTTCGCGATAGCTTATTCCATGTTTGAAAGCATTCTCAATAAATGAAATAAACAGTAATGGGGGAATTTGTATATTTTCAAACTTCTCGGGAAAACTTACCTTTAATTTTACTTTGTATGATAACCTGAGCCTCATTAGCTCAACATAGTTTTTCATGAATTCAATTTCTTTGCTAAGTGAAGTAAAACTGCTGTTGGATTCATACAACAAATATCGCATCATTTTCGATAGTTGTAAAACGGCTTTTTTACTCTCTTCTGCATCAATTTCTATAAGAGAATAAATATTGTTTAGAGTATTGAAGAAAAAATGTGGGCTTATCTGGTTTTTAAGAAAAGTAAGTTCAGAATGTAATTTCTCTTTTTCGGCTTCTTTTCTGAGTTTTTCATTGTATATCATTTTTTCGGAAAATCTAAGACCCAAGCCAAACCCCGAAATAAGTACCGATGTTATTAAAAAATTATATGTTGGCCATCTTTTTGATGGTTTTGGAAATTTTTTTCTTTCATTTTGAAAAAATTCAGGTCTTTTGTTTTCAAATTCAGGTTTTTTGTGAATTGGGAAGATATTACCCGTAAAGTCGAATATAATCGTAAATGATATTATTAAAATCACTAAAGATAGAAAGTAATTGATTTTCTTAGAAGTTTTAAAAAAAATATAAGGAATCAGAATAAGATAATTAATATAAAAAATCAGAATATAAAAGAAAGTTTGTAAAAGAGTTCTTTTTAAAAAAGGAATATCATACATTGAATCGATATACAACAAAATTGGAAATATAATAAAAAATATTAACCATATTAAGATATGAATTAATATTTCGCTTTTCTTTTTTAGAATCATTAAGGAAGTTGTTATATATTATTAGTGTCAATTTTGCTGATTTTCTTCAATAATATGATATCTTTTCATAAAATTAATAAAACTATTTAAATCTTTATCAATTTCTTCTGAATCAATTGAATATTGTTTGCTAAGTTGTTTTTGAATGTCTTTAATGGTTGAATTTTTTCTTAACATATTTATTATTTCCATTCCCATTTGATTAACAACAAATGTTTCACCTGTTACGGGATTAAAAATTAAACCTGTTTCGCTAATTGCAATACTCTTGTTTATAACCATTTTTTATTTGATTTAAAATACCCTGTAAAATTAAAATCAAAAGTATTAATTAGCAATAATAATAGATGTTTTAAAAATTTTTATATACGAAACGACAATTTTTAAATCTAATTTTTTTAGTATTTAAATATTATTACCGTCATCTGGTATATATAAATCGGAAGATTTATCGGTTTTTGATTTGTTATTGTAATAATAGACATTAAGTATAGCAATGTCTCTAAGGAAATCTATTCTTACAATTGATATGTGATGAATATTAAGACCGGTTCTTTCATTAAGATCAGCAATCAATTCATCGTGTTTTTCGGGTTTAATCATTTCAATTTTCTCATAATAAACCACTTTGGAATATTCGCGTCTGATAATGATATTTCCATCGAGTAAATAAACGAAAAGTATAAATATTCCGTCAATAATAAGCAAATCGGTATATGGTAGTTGGATTGCACCTATCAACCCGACCGAAATAACAATAAAAAGATATGTCATATCTTTCATTGATATTCCTTCTGTTCTGTATCGCAGCATCGAAAAAACCGCAAAAAGTCCGAAAGCCGCTCCAATTGATATCTTTATTTTATTTAATAAAAATGTCAGTAAAAAAATGGCTATATTAAACAGGAAGTATGTAAAAAAAACTTCCTGTTTGCGATAATTCGGAAAATATATTAATCCGACAATAATAGTAACAGTTATTAAATTAATCAAAAAGTTAATCAAAAAATATTGATTAATCTCAACATTTTCTTTTACATAATCTTTATCATCTTTTTTCTTTTTGTCTTTCTTTTTGTCTTTGGATGTTTCATCAACGCTCAGGGATGTTTCTGTATCGAACGGACTGTTATTAATAGCTTCCTGAGCATAAATTACAGTTAATGGCATCGATGAAAGAATAATAAAAAAAGTAAAAATTAAAATCCTAATTTTTTGCATAAATCAATTTATTTAAAGTTAAAATTTTTGTTTTAAACCCGTTACATTTTATGTTATTGTAAAGATTAATCACGCCAAAACAGTATTTGCTTATTGAAACCTCCTTAATTCGGTATTGCATCATTATTTCTTTAAATATCGATCGGTGATTGAAGTCTTGTTTTAATTCCGCAATTACAATATCAGGAATAGAATATTCTTTTTGATTGTTTTTAAAATGTAAGTTAATATCGATAGTAAGTCTTTCAGGTTGTGTTTTGTTGACTAAAGTTATTCTGGTATAATTTCCCCAAAGTATTGGTTTTAAGTCTTCACCTTTTATTTGAGTTTTTTCATACAAATATTCATCAGGTCTGCCTTTTAAAATATAATATATTTCACTAAGTTTAATCCTTTCTTTGATTGTTCGTCCTTTATTATTTTTCTTTTTTATTTCAAAAAACTGAAGACCCGAATCGGAATATATTCTGTGTCTGACTTTTATTCTATTAGCTTTACCTCTTAAATGATCATTGTAGAATTTAAAATCTGAAGTATCGTAATAAAGAGTTTCATAATTATTTTCTCTGATTCCGTTAACATCAAGAACAAAGAAATAATCTTTAAGCTTTTCTAAAATTTCTTCTAAAAGTTCTATCCTAAAAAGAAATTTTGTATCAGAACGATTTAAAAGCTTGACATTATCCATTTGTTCAAGCGAAATAGGTTCAAATGCATTTAATATGTTTTTGAATGAATGCATTATTTTTTAGTATAAATGTATTTTTTAACTGAAATTAATTTATTGTTTTCATCAAATGTTTTCCTTTCAGTTCTTATTCCGTTTTTATCGTACAAAAAAATACTTTTTCTTAAAAACTTACCATTACCATCATATACAACCTCAGAAATTTTATAGCCATTTGAATTGTATGAAAAAATAGTTTTAATGGTATTTTTTGTTTTGCCGTCGTATTCAGTTTCTTCAGTTTTATTTTTATCAGAATTGTATTTGTAGCTTTTTTTTAACTTGATGGTTCCATTACTAAAATATTCAGTTTCTTCAATAATATTGCCGTTTTTGTCATAAACGGTATAGTTATCTTTGTAACTTACTTCATTCCCATTGTCGAAAGTAGTAATTATTGATGTTGAAGTTTGTATTTTATTATTTCTTATATCTTTCTTGCTTTGTGCATTTAAAGTTTTAGAAAGTATTATGTATAAGATTAAAAGAGAAATTTTAAAATATTTCATTGTTTCTTTACTTAAAATTAAAACAAAAATAATAAAAAATTAACTTGATAAGCAAAAGTATGGATTTGAAATATTTATTTGCCTATTAAAATAGACTAATTGCAATTTTTATTCGACAAATTAATAAATTTCATCTAAAACAACTATTGATTTTTAGAATGATTAAAACATATAGCTCTTTTGATGTTTCTAAGTTTCTAAATTTATAAAAAAGAATTAAAAAATGTTAAAAAATTTAGAAACTAAAATTTAGTAAAAATTTTTAGTATATTTACAGGCTGAAAATTTGGGGTCTAAAGAATATTTTTTTATTCTTAATGAGCTTTTAATTAATCAAATAGAATTTAAATTAAATTTAAACATTTTAGTATTAATCAATTTTTTTATTATGAGAAAGAAAATTATCTTTTTGTTTATGTTACTTTTTACGGGAGTAACTTTTCTAAATGCGCAGGTGCAGATAGGGATAGGTACGGAAGTTCCTGCAAATACTTTGTATGCGCCTATTTATTGTTATAGTAGCACATCAACTACTTTAACAATAAATTCAGATATTCTTTACACACAGTCGGAATTGGCCGCTGTTGGTATAACAACCGGAGCGATAATTTCTAAGTTAGCTTTTTATAAGACCAATAATGCCGCAACTACGGCTAATGGCTCTTTTAAAATCTATATGAAAAACAGTTCATTAACACCACCTCTTTCTACTTCAACAACATGGGCATCAATTACTGCCGGACATACGTTGGTGTATGATAATAGTGCCCAAACAGTTCCTTCGACTATAGGATGGATTGAATTTCCAATTAATCCTTTTACTTATACAGGCGGAAACTTAGAAATAGCTTTCTTATGGTATGTTGGTTCAGGAACAAAGCCTACTGATGCTTTTAAATGGCAATATTCAACTCCTACCGCAGATTACATTATTGGTGGTACTTCTACATCAACTACTCCTGCTGCAACTTTAAATGGTTCTGTTGCTGGATATAAACATCGTCCGAATATTCAAATATGGTATACAATGCCTAATCAACCTATGGTTTATGATTCAGCTACTACAATACAGCCAATAACTTCGCCAATTATGGGTGTTCAAACTCAACAGGTTATAGCTGCACTAAAGGTTAATGTTACTGGTAATCAATCACCATTCAGTTTAACATCTGTAACATTCAATACAAATGGAACAACAAACACTTCAAATATTGCTAAGGCTCAATTATTTTATACAAATTCTCCGACTTTTTCTAATGCAGTTCAATTAGGCAGTGATATTTTAAATCCAAGCGGTTCTTTTACTTTTACCCCAACAACAAATAATACTTTGGCAAGCGGGAGCAATTATTTTTGGTTGACTTATGATGTTGCACCTGGTACCGCCGATGGAAATGTATTAGATGCTGAATGTACGACATTTACTTTAACAGGCGCAGGAACAAAAATACCTACTGTTACAAATCCCGGTCCGGGAAGAATTGTAAGGTATCCATTAACAGGTGTTAAAACAATTAATTCAGCACTTCCTACATCAGGAAATAACTTCCAAACTTTTGCCGATGCTTTGGCGGCGTTGAATTCTGTCGGTGTAGGAACAGGTGGCGTTACTTTCAATATTGCATCCGGAACCTATACCGAGCAGGTGAATTTAACTCAGTTTCCCGGTGTTTCTGTTTCTAATCCGGTATTATTTCAGTCTTTAACCGGAAATCCTAATGATGTTATACTGCAGGCCACTCCAACTTCATCAGCAAACTATGTTCTACAGTTTGATGGTGCTGATTATACTACAGTTAAGAATATTACTATTCAATTAACAGGTACAATTGGTTCTTATGCTTGTGTCGTTAATGGTATAGGAATGAGTGAGTATATAACATTACTTGGAAACAGAATTATTGGATTTACCGGAACAACAACCGGAACTGCTTATTCAGCCATCTATTTTCAATCAGGTACCGCGAACATGTGTAATAACCTGACCATTCAGAATAATTATATTCAATATGGTTCCTACGGATTATATATCTATGGTGGTTCAACTACTGCATTGGAAACAGGTAATAAAATAATCAATAACACTATTGTTGACTGGAACAATTACGGAGTGTATTTATATGCACAAGATGGCATTAAAGTTGAAAAAAATACAGTAACAGGTAGAGGAGTAAATGCAACGGAGTATGGCGTTTATCTTGCTTATTGTGACAATATCACAACAGTTTTAAGCAATAAAATTCATGCAAGAGGTACTTCAACAACTTATGCTTTATATCCTTATTATTGTGATGGTATAGCAGGACAAGAAATTCTTATTGCTAATAATTTCGTAACTATTACTCAATCAACCGGAACTGCTTACGGTCTTTACTCAAATTATGGAAATTATCAGAAAATATATCATAACAGTGTAAATATTGCTGCAGGATCTGCAACAGGCGGTGTTGCTTTTTATGCAACATCTGCTACTTCAGGAACGTATGGCAATGTAGATGTTAGAAATAATATTTTTGCTAATACTAATGGCGGATATGCTGTTTATATTACATCGGGAGCTGTTACACTTGGTTATATAACTACTATGGATTATAACGATATATTTTCAACAGGAACAAATATTGGGTATTATAATACTGCAGCTGTTGTAAATAACTTAAATACTTGGAAATCAACAACCGGAAAAGATGCAAATTCAATTTCAGTAAATCCTGCATTTATTTCATCAACAGACTTGCATATTTCAGAAATGGCTTTAAACGGCTCATGTATGCAGTTGCCCGAAGTTCCGGATGATATTGACAGTCAATTGAGGAATAATCCTACCGATATGGGAGCAGATGAATTTACTCCATCAACTATGGTATTGGATTCAATAACAGTAACTCATCCTGTTTTAGCATCGGTAGCTACAGGTTCTGCAAATAATGTTATACTAAGAATAGCTGTACATACAAGTAATTCTCTTAACCCACTAAGTTTAGAAGGTATTACTTTTAATACTAATGGAAGTTCTAACCCTCTAAATGACATCGAAAATGCTAAATTGTGGAGTTCGGGAAATGTAAACAATTTTGCTAATGCTACACAGATTGGCAATACTTACAACAACCCTAATAATTTATTCCAAATTAATACAGGAACCGGTTTGCCGGTTACTTTAAATACAGGTATAAATTATTTTTGGTTGACCTATAATATTAACTCCTCAGCTACTAATTTAAATGTTGTAGATGCTGAAGTTGTTGATGTTAATATTAATGGTAACAATTACCAACCGGTTAATGGTGCTCCTAATGGTACAAGGACAATCAGAACTCCTTTAAGTGGTATTTATCAGATAGGTACAGGAGGTGATTATTCAACATTATCGGCATTTTTCGCAGATGTTAATCAATTAGGTCTAATGGGAAATGTTACTGCAAAAATTATAAGTGATATAACAGAAACTGCAACAGTTTCAATTAATTCTTGGAATGAATATCCTGCTAACAGTAACTATACATTAATAATACAACCGCAAGGGGCAAGAGTAATAACCGGTAATATTGCAAGTGCTTTGATAAAACTAAACGGAAATAAAAATCTTATAATAGACGGTTTAAACAGTGGAGGTAACAGTCTTACAATAGAAAATACTTCAACTTCAACTAACACTGCCGCTATTTGGGTTTCAAGTCTTGGAGCCGGTTTAGGTGCTACTAACAATATAATAAAGAATTGTATTATCAAAGCCGGTAGTAATACAGTAACTTCAACATTCGGTATTTATGTCGGAGGAACAAGTATTTCTACATCAGGAACAGGTGCCGATAATAACAACTTAACTATTCAGAATAATACTATCCAAAGGACTTATTATGGTATTTATGCATCAGGAGTTGCTTCAACCGGTCTTTTAACCGGATTAACAATTTCAGGCAATGTTGTAGGATCTGAAAATGCAAATGACTATGTTATTTTCAGAGGAGTTGCTTTGAGTAATACCACAGCACCTTTAGTTGAAAAGAATACAATCTTTAATCTAAAAACATCTTCTTCTATTAATATTGCCGGTATCGATTTAGGCGCAAATGTTACTGATGCTGTTATAAGTAAGAACAAAATTTATGGTATATATTCCACATCATCATCAGGATATGGAGCGTTCGGTATCAATATCTCTTCAACATCAACAAGCAATATTAACATAGTAAATAATATGATTTATGACCTGATAACTGTTAATTACTCTACATCAAGTACTATTTACAATGCATTCGGTATCAGAGTTACAGGTGGAACTAATCATAAAATTTATTTTAACTCAATAAATTTATATGGCAATGTAACAACCGGTAGCTCTGCAGGTATGTCGGCCGCTCTTGTTGTTACAGTAACAACAGCAACCGGTATGGATGTAAGAAATAATATTTTTGCAAACTCTACTAATTTCTCTGTAAGCGGATCAAAGAGCTATGCAGCTTATGTTGTAAGTGGAGTTTCATTTGCAAATATTAATTACAATAATTATTTCGTAAGTGGTACTTATGGTGTATTAGGATTTTACGGTGCTGATAAGGCAACACTTGCCGATTGGCAGGCTTCTTCAACTCAGGATGCAAATTCTAAAAATGTAAATCCTTTATTTGCAGCTAATAATGATTTGCATGTTGTTAATAATATGCAATTACTTAATGCCGGAGTACAAATATCAGGAATTAATGATGATATAGACGGAGATTTAAGAGGAGTAAATCCTTGTATAGGAGCAGATGAGTTTATAATTCCTTCTAATGATATTAAAGTTAAAGCTCTTTATACACTTGGTCAATTACCATTACAAACTGGAGCACCTCATTTTGTTAGTGCATTAATAGAAAATAATGGTACAAATGCTCAGTCTAATATTAACGTAACACTTAATATTACAGGAGCTAATACATTCACAAATGTTAAAACAATTGCAAGTTTAGCATCCGGTGCAGTTGATACAGTAATATTTAATGGCTTTACTCCAACTGCATTAGGCTTAAATAATGTAAAAGTATCTGTTCCAAATGATGAGGTAAACACTAATAACCAACTGAACTATCGTCAAGAAGTTACAAATAATACATTTAACTATTCTGATACCGCAATTGTTGCAACAAGTATAGGCTTTGGAACAAATGCAGGGTATTTTGTAAATAAATACACTATTAATGGTACTAAACAAATATATTCAACCAAAGTATTTATAACTAATAGTGCTACTGTCGGAAAATCACTTTATGGAGTAATTTTCAACAATAATGGAGTTTTAATGGATACTTCTTTCAGAAAAACTATAACTTCAAGTGATTTAAACACATGGGTAACTTTTGATTTCTTACATCCATCATCAACTTCTACAACAAATAATTTTGTTTATGTTGGTATTGCTCAAGTAGCAAATGCTGCAGCTTATTATCCAATATCATGCCAGGCTGAAACACCGACCAGAAGAGGTGCTTATTATTACAGCAGTGGTTTAACTGGTTTTACTCCTGTTGAGTCTCTAACATGGGGAAGGTTTATGATAGCTGCAGTTGTAGGTGATCCTGCAACTAAGGATGCTTCAGTTGTCCAGATTGTTAATCCATCATCAGGCTGTGCATTAAATAATCAAAGTGTTACTATTAAAATTAAAAATGAAGGTTCACAACCAATTTTAGCTTCTCAAAATAGTTTAACTGCAAGCTATAGAATTGATAATGGTACAGTTGTTACTCAGAATGTAAATTTAGATATTCCTGCACAAGGTTCTGTAAACTTTACTTTTAGTACACAAGCTAACTTACCTGCTCCTACAGCTGATGTTAATTATTTAATTACAGCTTGGACAGATTTGATAAACGATCCTTTGCGTATAAACGATACTCTTTCAAAGAGTGTTACATCCGGTTATACTCCACCTGCTCCTACATTTGTTAGCCCAGTTTCTATACCTTATGCAACATCAACTACATTATCTGCAACTTCAACAGATAGTATCAGATGGTACAATGCACTTAATGATACTGTTCCATTGAAACTTGGCAGTACTTATACCACTCCAATATTATTCAATCACAAGACATATTATTTAGCTTCATCAAAAAATACTTTTAATCAGTATCAAGTCGGACCGGCAGACAGTACTATAGGTGCCGGCGGAACCATTGGAGCTACTTCTTATGATCAGGTATTTGATGTATTAGCACCTGGTGGAATAACTTTAAAATCAGTAAAAATATATCCTGCTACATCAGGTTCTGCTTATGTATTAGTAATAAAAGATGCAGGCGGAAATGTAATTCGTTCTTACAATGGTACAACTACTGTTGGAAGCAGCCTACCTGAAACTGTAACTCTAAACTTCGATATTCCTCAAGGTACAGGCTACCGATTAGGATATACTTCTGGTCCAAGCTTTTTCAGAAATTCTGCAGGTGCCGTTTATCCTTATACTGTTCCTAATGTAATTTCTATAACCGGTAATACTTTTTCTTCGGGACAAAACTACTGGTATAATGCTTATAACTGGATAGTAACAACAGGAACTGCAAGTACTTGTGAGAGCAATAGAGTTCCGTTACAAGTTAATATTTCCAATATACCAGCAAATGATGCAGGTGTTGATACACTTATTCTTCCGACAACTTCTGTAAGTGCAGGCTCAACAGTTCCTATTAAAGTTAAGATTAAAAATTACGGTTCTGCAAATCTTACATCTGTAATGATTGGCTGGTCAATAAACGGAGCATTACAAACTCCATACTCTTGGACAGGAAACATTACCCAAGGAAATGTTAGCGGTGAAGTTACTATTGCTAATAAACTACTGACAAATTCAGGAATATTATCAATTAAAGCATGGCCATATAATCCTAATGGTTCTGTTGATAATTATGCAATAAATGATACTGCCACAGGTACAATTATTGTGAGCTTAAACGGTTCATATACAATAGGAACTGGCGGAGACTTTCCTACAATCAATTCAGCGGTAAATGTGCTGAATACAGTTGGAATAAGTGGAAATGTCGTATTTAATATTCTCCCCGGAATCTACAATGAGAAACTAATAATCAACCATGTTGAGGGAGTAGCAGCAAATAAAACAATTACATTCCAGTCTCAGAACCTCGACAGTACATCTGTAGTAATCAGCGATTCTTCTTTGACTTCTACAGATAATTATGTTATAAGATTAAATGGTGCAGATTATGTTACTTTAAAACATCTAACAATACAAAACAGAGGTGTAACATACGGAAGAGCAATTGATATGCTAGGTGGTACCAATTTCGTGAGAATTGCTAATAATATTATTGAAAGTTCACTAACAGGTACTGCATCTACAACTGCGGGTATTTATTCAGCTACCGGTATTGATAGCAATATGGTTATCGAAAACAATGTTATACGAAATGGTTATTATGGAGTATATTTATCAGGAACCAGTTCTACTGTTAAAGAATCAAATAATATTATCAGAAATAACAGAATAATTGACTTCTTCTATTACGGTATTTATTCTTATTATCAAAATAATACAATAATAGAGGGTAATTATTTGTTAAATAGAACCACTGCTTCTACTCAATATGGTTTGAGCTCTTATTACAACGATAATGTTATTATTTCTAAAAATCAAATTTATCTGAGGGGTACAAGTACTTGTTATGGTATGTATCTGTATTATAATAATTCCTCTACCGGAAATAGTTTAATTGCAAATAATTTTGTAGCTCAATCTGTTGGAACAGGAAGTGTTTATGCTATTTATAACAGCAATACAAAATATACTAAATTCTATAATAATAGTATAAGTATTACTAAAGGCAGCACGACAAATTATGGCTATTATCAAACTGGAACTACAACAGGTATGCAATTATTGAATAACGTATTCTCGAATACCGGTGGTGGTTATGCTGTATATTTCAGCAGTACAATACTTGATTCGAGCAATTACAACTGTTTATTTACTACAGGAGCAAATATAGCATATTGGACAAGTGCAAGAGCTACATTGGCAGCTTATCAAGCAGCAAGTGGCAGAGATGCATTCTCTATTAATGTGTATCCTCAATTTACTGATTCAATTATGGATTTACATATTAATAATATTGCATTAACTGAAAAAGGAACAAGTGTTCCCGAAGTAACTGATGATATTGACGGACAAGCAAGAGGACCATTACCAACAATAGGTGCTGATGAATATTTAGCAAGTAAGACACTTAATATTACAGTTTTCCTAGAAGGTCTGTTTAATGGAGTAAATATGAACCCTGTTCAAGATGATATGGGAGATCATTTTGGTTCTAACATTGCAGATCAAATAACAGTTGAGCTCAGAAATGCTTTAGATCCTTCTGTAACAGCTGCTTCATTCACCGGTCAATTGCTTTCTACAAATGGTTTGTGTTCAATAACAATACCATCTACTTTAGGCGATGCTTATTACATAGTAGTTAAACATCGAAACAGTATTCAAACTTGGAGCTCAGTTCCTCTGTCATTTACTGGTTCGGTAATCAATTACAACTTTACTAATTCTGCTTCATCTGCTTATGGCGATAATCTGAAAGAAGTTGCAACCGGCGTTTACGCGATATATGTAGGTGATGTAAATCAAGATGGATTAGTTGATGGTAGTGATATGTCTGATATTGAGTTAGAAAATAATAATTTTGCTTCTGGATATATAGTTGCAGATGTTAACGGTGATGGCATTGTTGATGGTTCTGACATGTCAATTGTTGAAACAAATAATAACAACTTTATAGGAGCAATCGAACCGTAAATCTCTATTTAATAAAATGATTTTATAAATGAGGCTGTCTTAAAAATAGGGCAGCCTCATTTTATTAATTCTTTTAAAGTAATTATTTTAGGGGAATTAACAAATGTATTTGAAATAGAACAACATGCAATGATATAGCATGCTTCTATATGGTAATATTTTATAAAAGCCTTTTCTTTTATTGATTTGTCTTTTATTTCTCCTTGATTGTTAAATATTTTTACACTGAATTTTTGGAAAGAATATGTAATTCCTTTGCCAAGCATTTTTACGTATGCTTCTTTTGAAGTCCAAATTTTATAAAATAATTCTCTTTTAATATTTATATCTTCTTCATTTTCAAGCAAAAATAATTCTTCTTCTGAAAAATATTTATTAGCTACATTATATTTTAAATCTCTTATTTTTTCAATATCTATACCAATAGGTTTATCAGAAAAACAAACTAAAACCCATTTCCCAGAGTGAGAGATATTAAAATGTACCGAAATTTCATCAAAATAAGGTTTACCCCATTGATTTCTTTTAAGTTCGGTATTTTTTAATTCAATATTATAATATTTTTGTAGTATATATCTTGTCAGGACCTCACCTAATAATGAACGTTGAAGAGTTTCAGTATTTTTTATAATTAAATATTTAGCCCTTTCGCATTCAGGAATTAAATCGAATAAAGCCTCTAAATTATTAGAAAACTCATCATTTTCTATGGTTTTAATACCAAAAATATAGTTCATTTTTTTATTATTATATTCAGCAAAATTAAACTTATGTTATCAAAAATAAAAAAGATTAAAATAAGATGTTATTATAATTTAAATATTGTTTAAATTTGCAGACTTTTTATAACTATAAGAAAAAAAATATAAATTATTGTATTTCACAAATATATGATAAATATAACATTACCTGATAATTCTGTAAGGCAATATGAGAAAGGGGTTACTGCTCTTGAAATCGCAAAAAGTATAAGCGAAGGGTTAGCTCGTAACGTTTTGGCTGTTAAGGTTAATGATGAAATATGGGATGCAACTCGACCAATATATAATGATGCCAACATAAAATTATATACATGGAATGATACTGAGGGTAAGGCTGCAATGTGGCACTCTTCAGCGCATTTAATGGCTGAGGCTATTGAAATCTTGTATCCGGGTGTAAAATTTGGTATTGGACCTGATATTGAAAATGGCTTTTACTACGATATTGATTTTATGGATTACAGCATTTCTTCCGACGATTTCCCGAAGATTGAAGAAAAAATGCTTGAACTTGCCAAAGGAAATCAAAAATTTATCAGAAAAGAAGTTAGCAAGAAAGAAGCTGAAGAATTTTTTAAAGCTAAGGGTGATGAATATAAATTAGAACTTATCAGTGAACTGAATGATGGTCAGATTACTTTCTATCAGACAGGAAATTTTGTCGATTTATGTCGAGGTCCGCATATTCCTGATACAAGTTTTATCAAAGCTGTAAAATTACTTAATACCGCAGGTGCTTATTGGAGAGGCGATGAAAAACGTAAGCAACTTACCAGAATTTATGGTATTACATTCCCAAAACAAAAAGAACTTACTGATTATTTAACCATACTTGAAGAAGCAAAAAAACGCGATCACAGAAAGTTAGGCAAAGAATTAGAATTGTTTACATTTTCTCAGAAAGTAGGTCAGGGATTACCAATTTGGCTTCCTAAAGGTGCTGCTTTACGCGAACGTCTTGAAAACTTTTTGAAGAAAATTCAGAAACAAGGTGGTTATGAGCAGGTTATTACACCTCATATTGGTAATGTTGATTTATATAAAACATCGGGGCATTTTTCCAAATACGGAAAAGATTCGTTTCAACCCATTTCAACTCCAATAGAAGGAGAGTCCTTTTTCTTAAAACCTATGAATTGTCCCCATCATTGCGAAATATATAAAACAAAACCTCGATCTTACAAAGACTTACCAATTAGACTCGCTGAATTCGGAACAGTTTATAGATATGAACAGAGTGGCGAATTGCACGGCTTAACACGTGTTAGAAGTTTTACTCAGGATGATGCTCATATTTTCTGTCGCCCCGACCAATTGAAAGACGAATTTATTGCCGTAATTGACATTGTATTATATATTTTTAAAACTCTTGATTTCAAAGATTTTATTACTCAAATATCTTTAAGAGATAAAAATAATCCCGATAAGTATATAGGTACTGATGAAAATTGGGAAAAAGCCGAAAATGCAATTATAGAAGCTGCCCGGGAAAAAGGCTTGAATACTATAATTGAATACGGCGAAGCTGCTTTTTATGGACCTAAACTCGATTTTATGGTTAGGGATGCTTTAGGTCGTAAATGGCAGTTAGGAACTATTCAAGTGGATTATAATTTACCTGAAAGATTCGATTTGGAATACGTTGGTAGTGATAATCAAAAGCATAGACCTGTGATGATTCACAGGGCGCCTTTCGGTTCAATGGAAAGATTTATTGCAGTTCTTATTGAGCATACTGCCGGTAAATTTCCTTTGTGGCTAACTCCTGAACAGTTTATTATATTGCCTATCAGTGAGAAATATTCAGATTATGCAAAAAAAGTTTTGTATTTGCTAAAAAATTACGAACTTCGCGGCTCAATTGACGAAAGAAACGAAAAAACAGGGAAGAAGATCAGAGATGCTGAGTTACAACGTATTCCGTATATGCTTATAGTGGGTGAAAAGGAAGAAAATCAGGGAACGGTTTCAGTCAGAAAGCAGGGAGTAGGTGATATTGGCAATTTGTCAATTGATGACTTTGCAAAAGAAGTATTAAAAGAAATTTCAAATTTAATCGGATAATAAAATAAATTATTAACTAATATTGGAGGAACATAATTATAGCTACACCAGTTTTTAATCGTAATAAAGGGCAAAACCAGTTCGAAAAGAAAAACGAGGACCAACACAAAATTAATAACTATATTACTTCACCCGTTGTCAGAGTTGTTGGCGATAATGTTGAACAAGGTATATATAGTTTGAAAGATGCTCTTAAAATGGCTAATGAACAAGAGTTGGATTTAGTAGAAATTTCTCCTAATGCCAATCCGCCTGTTTGTAAAATAATCGATTATAAAAAATTTCTTTATGAGCAAAAACGCAAACAAAAAGAAATAAAAGCAAAATCGGCGAAAGTTGTTGTTAAAGAAATAAGGCTAGGGCCTCAAACTGATGAACATGATTTTAATTTTAAACTAAACCATGCAAAAAAATTTCTGCAAGACGGGGCTAAGGTAAAAGTTGATGTTTTTTTTAAAGGTAGAACAATAGTTTATAAAGAACAAGGCGAAATAATTTTATTGAAGTTTGCAGAAGCTCTTTTAGAATATGGTAAACCCGAAATGATGCCGAAATTGGAAGGAAAAAGAATGATGATGATTATTGCTCCAAAAAAATAAAATTAACTAATTGTAAATAATATAAATATTATAAAGATGCCAAAAACAAAAAGCAAATCAAGTGCAAAAAAAAGATTCACTGTAACAGGCAGTGGAAAAATTAAAAGAAAGCATGCTTATAAAAGTCATATTTTGACTAAAAAATCAACTAAACGTAAACGTAATTTAACTTATGCTACATTAGTCGATAAAGCAGACGAAAAACGCGTAAAAGAAATGCTTTCAAATTAATTGTGTAATTTAAAAATTAGTATTAACCTTGTTTAATGCAAAAAAGAGTCCTTTAAGACGGAACGCTTAAACAAAAAAATTAAAAAACTATGCCAAGATCAGTAAATTCAGTTGCCTCAAGGGCAAGAAGGAAAAAAATGTTAAAGTTGACCAAAGGTCAATTTGGACGCAGAAAAAATGTCTGGACAGTTGCAAAAAATTCTTTAGAAAAGGGTTTGCAGTACGCTTACAGAGATCGAAGAAATAAAAAGCGTAATTTCAGAAATTTATGGATAACACGTATTAATGCCGGAGTAAGACCATACGGAATGTCGTATTCGGTATTTATGGGTGCAGTTCATAAAAAGAATATTTCGCTTAATCGTAAAGTGTTAGCTGATTTAGCAATGAATCATCCCGAAGCATTCAAAGCTATTGTAGAATTAGTAAAAAATTAAAATGGCAATTGTTGCCTCTTCGATAATTTAAAATATTTTTAATTGGAATTAATTCAATAAAATTTAATTCCTAAAAAACATAAAAAAATAAAGTCATGAGCAAATCGGAATTAATGCAATATGTAGATAGCTTGGTAGAAAGAAAAGAGTTTCCAAAATTCCAAGCTGGTGATACAATTACTGTATCTTATAAAATAAAAGAAGGAAATAAAGAACGTATCCAGCAATTTCAGGGTGTTGTACTGCAAATAAGCGGAAGCGGTTCTACACAAACTTTTACCGTAAGAAAAATTTCCGGTAATACCGGCGTTGAAAGAATATTTCCATTTTCTTCACCTTTTATTGATTCTATTGAAGTAAATAAAAAAGGTGTTGTCAGAAGAGCACGTATTTTCTATTTACGTCAATTAAGAGGTAAAAAAGCAAGAATTAAAGAAAAGAAAATGTAGTTTTTGTTTTTCATATTTTACAAAAGGCTGTCAACCAAAAAGGCAGCCTTTTTTTATTTAAACCCAAAATTTTCTAAATCGGGGTTGTCCTAATTAATTTCATTAGTTCACTGCGTTCCTAATGAAAAATTTGGGTTAAATTAGTTTTTTTATAGTTTTGCAACGAATTTTGATAAAATTATTAATATGAAAATTGAAGAGACTTTTGGAACAAAAATAATATCGTGGCTTATAAAGATGGGAGTTTCAGAGGATTATGCTTTTTTTGTAAAAAGCATAATTGTCGTTGTTGGGATTTTTATTTTAAGTTATATAGTTTTCATAATAGCCCGAAAACTGATAGTTAAAGTTCTAAAAGAGATATCAAAACGCACTGAAACTACATGGGATGATATTTTAGTCGAAAAGAGAGTATTTCACAGATTGGCATATTTAGCTCCAGCAATGCTTATTCATTCATTAATGCCCGAAATTTTGACAAATGTTAAATACGAATTTTGGGTAAATCTCATTCAAGGGGCATTAAAGATTTATATGGTAATTATTGTAGTTGTTGTAATTGATGCTTTTTTCAACGCAATAATTGAAATATACAACGATTTTGAAATATCAAAATATAAACCAATTAAGGGTTATATCCAAATTGTAAAAATAATAATTTACCTCATAGCTGCAATTATAATAATATCAATACTTGTAGGGCAATCACCATTATACTTGCTTGGTGGTTTAGGTGCATTATCGGCAGTATTAATGTTGGTTTTCAAGGATACATTATTAGGGTTTGTAGCCAGTATTCAGCTTTCGAGCAATGATATGCTTCGTCCCGGCGATTGGATTACTGTTAATAAGTTTGGTGCCGACGGTACCGTAAAGGATATAAATCTTACAACAGTAAAAATTGAAAATTTCGATAAAACGATAACAACAGTTCCTACTTATTCTTTAATTTCCGATGCATTTCAGAATTGGAGGGGAATGGAAGAATCAGGCGTTAGAAGGATAAAAAGGTCGTTAATATTAAATATGAACAGTGTTAAGTTTTGTAATGACGAAATGCTGGAAAGATTTAAGAAATTTCAATTGATAAAAGAGTATATTATTGAAAAACAAAAAGAACTGGAAGAATATAACAAAACTCATATTATTGACAACAGTCAGTTGATAAATGGAAGAAGACAAACTAATCTCGGAGTTTTCAGAAAATATATTCAGAATTATTTAGCCGATAATGATAAAATTTCAAAAGAGCATACTTTACTTGTTCGACAATTGCCTCCAACCGAAAGAGGTTTACCTGTTGAAATATATGTTTTTAGCAAAGTTACTGAATGGGCAAAATACGAAGATGTTATTTCCGATATTTTTGATCATATATTAGCGGTAGTTCCAATGTTTGATTTGCAAATTTTTCAAAATCCAAGTGGTTCAGATTTTAAAAGTTTGATAAATGTTCAATAATTTTTATTAATTTTGTGTTTTAATTGGGCTGTTAACTCAGTTGGTTTAGAGTGTCACCTTGACAGGGTGGAAGTCACAGGTTCGAGTCCCGTACAGCCCACTTTTTTTACATTAATCCCAATTAATTTAATTAGTTCACTTAGTTCCTAATTAAAAATTTGGGTCAAAATACAATTAAAACTGCCAATTCACGTTATTTTATACTAAATTTGTCAATAGAATAACCTTATATATAAATGATTAAGAATATTTTGATAGTCGGATTTGGTAGTTTTTTTGGCGGAATTTCAAGATATTTACTTTCAAAATATGTACAAGGGTCAATAATTTCAACATTTCCATATCCAACATTTGTAGTTAACATAGTAGGTTGTTTTATAATCGGATTGATATTTGGTATCTCCCAAAAAGGAACATTATTAAGTGCAGAACTCAAGCTGCTTTTGGCTGTAGGGTTTTGTGGCGGGTTTACGACTTTTTCTACTTTTGCTAACGAAAATCTTGCTTTAATAAAGGATGGTAACTTTTTCTTTTTTACAATTTATTCCACTTTAAGTGTTTTTTTAGGAATTTTATCGACTTATCTTGGAGTTTTATTAACTAAAATTATTTAATCATGGATAGAAACTCTAAAGTTTGTTTGTTGAGGATATACATCAGTAATACCGATAAATTTAAACATACTCCATTATCTGATGCTATAGTGCATGCAGCAAGAAGATACGGAATATCGGGAGCCACTGTTTTAAAAGGTATAATGGGATACGGTTCGAGTGGAATAATAAAATCAGCAACATTTTGGGAATTTACCGAAAAAATTCCTATTGTCGTTGAAATTATTGATGAAAAAGAAAAAATCAAAAGTTTTGTTGAAAATATCAAACCATTCTTTGAGAAAGTTAAAAGTGGCTATCTGATTACAATAGAAGAAATTGAAATAATATTACATCATACAGGGAAGAAAAAACAATGGTATGATTAATTTATAAAAAATGGCGATGGAGTTCGCCAAAAATGCAATTTTCGCTGATAACTCCTACTAATCTCTAATTAATTAAAATGAGAAAGGAGTTATTATGTTCGATGGTTTGTTACAAAATATCTGGCTGGTCGCCGCTATATGGATGGGGCTGGCTTTTATCGCAAGTTTAATTTCGATTAGATTAGGAATATCTGTTGCATTAATTGAAATACTTGTAGGAGTTATTGCCGGGAATTTTTTAGGGATCCACCAAACTACACAGTGGATAGATTTTTTAGCTATGTTGGGCAGTGGGGTATTGACTTTTCTTGCAGGTGCTGAAATTGATCCTAAGTCTTTGAAAGAAAATCTTTTATCGAGTACTTTAATAGGCGTTTTGTCATTTTTAGTCCCATTTATAAGTGTTTGGTTATTTACTCAATATGTTTTAGGATGGGACTTACGCCAAGCTCAAATTGCAGGTATCGCTCTATCAACGACTTCTGTAGCTGTTGTTTACGCAGTTATGATTGAAGGAGGATTAAGTGATACAAACTTGGGTAAAATGATCTTAGCTGCATGCTTTATTACTGATTTCGGTACAGTTTTGGCTTTAGGAGTGTTGTTTGCCGATTTTAATATCTGGATGTTAATTTTTATTGTTCTTTTGACCATAGTTCTTTGGTTTATGCCTAAATGGACAAAATTTATAATAGGTCAATTAGGTACGTCAAGAGTCAGTCAACCGGAAGTTAAATTTATTTTACTTATACTGTTTTTAATGGGTGGTTTGGCTACAACTGCCAAGAGCGAGGCTGTTTTACCTGCTTACCTTATTGGATTGGTTGTGGCAGGTGTGTTTGTTACCGACAAAACTTTAGTCAATAGAATGCGAACAATTGCTTTTAGTATTTTCACTCCTTTTTATTTTTTAAAAGCAGGTTTGTATGTTTCATTAAAAATCATTGTCATTTCATCGGGAATAATACTGATTTTATTAATTGTTAAAATAATTACAAAAATTATTGGAGTATATCCTTTGGCAAGAATGCAGAAAATGAGAAAAAGAGAAGCAAAGTACACTACATTACTTATGGCTACAGGTCTTACATTTGGAACTATTTCGGCTCTTTTTGGACTTAATAATAACATAATAAATCAGGAACAATATACAATACTTGTAACTGTGGTAATTTTGAGTGCTATTGTACCTACTCTAATTGCTCAAAAGTTTTATCAACCGTCATTATTAACAATGCTTGCATGGGGGAGATTAAGAAGAATTAAAAAAAGTAAAAATAAATAATATCAAAGGAGGTTATTATGTACAACAATATTTTAATAGCTTATGATGGTTCAGCAGGTTCAAAAAATGCTTTAAATCATGCAATAAGTATAACAAAAGCATTTAATTCAAAATTGACTGCCATTTGGATTGGCGGATATAGGTCTTATTATCATGAAACTGTTGCAGAAATTGAAGAAGAGAATAAATCGATTTTAATTTACGCCGCAAAAATAAATAAAGAACTGCAAAACATTTCCAAACAAGAAAATATTGAAATAGATTTTGTATATTTACAAGGCAATCCTGCAAAACTTATTGTTGAATTTGCCCAAAATAACCACATTGATTTGTTGGTAATTGGCTGTAGAGGTCATTCAAATTTATGGGGTAATAGTTTGGGTCAAGTTGCCGATAAAGTAAGTGAAAACGCTAAATGTAATGTATTGATTATTAGAAAATAATATGGAAATTGAAAGAAAATTTTTGGTTAATAAGCAAAAATGGAAGTTATTGACCAAAGAGAGTTGTCAGTATATATTGCAAGGTTATTTGTTTGTTAATGATAAAATGTCAGTCAGAGCAAGAATAATGGGAGAAAAAGGCTATTTAACCATAAAAGGAAAAACACAAAAATTATCTCGCGAAGAATATGAATTTGTTATTGATAATAAAATTGCAAAAGAATTAATCGAAAAATTTACTGAAGTTCAAATAGAAAAAAACAGATACTTTGTTGAATACTCGGGGAAAAAATGGGAAATAGATGAATTTCTTGGAGAAAACGCCGGATTGATTATTGCCGAAATAGAACTTAATTCTGAAAATGAAAAAATTGAAATCCCTGACTGGGTGGAAAAAGAAGTTTCGTATGATTCGAGATACTATAATTCTTATCTTGCGCAAAATCCGTATATTTACTGGGAATAGTCTTAATATTTATTATATGATTACAATTGACTTGCCACAATATAAAAAGCCTATAGAAATTGAAAATCTGATGCTTGATTATAATGGTACTCTTGCTATTGATGGGGTACTAATACCGAAAGTAGAAGAAATGTTAATTGAAATATCTAAAAAATTAAACATTTATATCATTACTGCAGATACTTTCGGTTTAGTTAAAGCCCAATTAAAAAATATACCTTGTAATTTAAAAATATTAGAATCAACAAATCAATCGGAGGCTAAATTAAATTTCCTGAACTCTATAAATTCGAGCAAAACTATATGCATAGGCAACGGATTTAATGATAGTTTGATGTTGAAAAATTCGATAATAGGCATTTCTGTTATACAAAAAGAAGGAGCCTCCGTAAATGCAATAAATTCTGCCGATATAGTTTGTTTTAGTATAATTGATGCTCTTGAATTAATTAATAATCCATTACGAATAAAAGCTACTCTCAGAAATTAAAAAAATGAATTATAAAGAACTCCCTGAAAATTATAAAAGGTCACTTACTTCTGTATTATTTTTAATTGAGGATTATGTTGAAGATATTTATAATGAACTTACACAGGAAAAAGACAGATATTTGTTTCAAATCGAAAAAGATTTAGATAAAGCTGAAATTGAAGAGATTATAAAAGTTTTAAATCAAATCAAAAAAGAAATTCTTTTATTAAAACAGAAATATAATTTATCGCCGGTAAAAATTTCTTTTTATCAATTTATTAATTCTAAGAAAAGTAAAATTTGGGAAATGTTGATGGATTCCAAATCAGAAAGAATGAAGGGCTATGGAAAATTAGAGGTAGATTTTATAGACGAATATGATAATGATATTGTTAATTTGCTTAATTTAGTTGAATTATTAAGTTATGGAAAAAATACTAAATGAACTAAAATCAATTTGTGAAGAATATGAAATCAACTCTGTTGAAAAGCTTATAAATTCAATAGAACTATCATCAAAGAACAAATATATCGATATTGCTGTATTTGGACAATTTAAAGCCGGTAAAAGCTCATTTATTAACAGTTTAGTTAATAAAAAAATTTTGCCTACTTCGGTTTTACCTGCAACATCCATAATTACTAAAATAATTTACGGCGAAAATCAAAGAATAACAATATATTTTAATGATAAAAGAAAAAAAGAAATTTCCGAAAATGAATTAGAAGAATATATAACCGAAAACAAAAATCCCGGCAATTCAAAAAATGTTGATATAGCGTTAATTGAACTCCCTGAAACAGCAAAATTCAAAGGCTTATGTTTTACCGATACTCCGGGATTAGGAAGTGTTCATAAAAATAATAACGAAACAACAGAAAGCACTTTTATTGAAACAAACATTGCCATAGTATGCGTGAGTGCCGAACGGCCACTTTCGGAGACTGATATAACGCTTTTTGAAGAACTAATAGCAAATTCTTATAAGGTTATTTGTTTGATTACAAAAGTTGATTTGTTTAATTTAAAGGAAATCTCAGAAATTAACGATTTTGTTAAATCTACTTTGAAACGCAAATTTAATATTGAAATTGAAGTTTATAATTATTCAACTATAAAAGAAACTGATAGATACAAAAACATCTTCGAAGTTGAAGTGCTTGATAAATTAATTCAAAAATTTGAATCAGAGTATCAGTTGATTATAAAAAATAAATTAAATCTATTAGTAAGATATTGTAACGCTTTTTTTGAAATTTCATTAAAATCTGCACAGAAAACCGAAGAAGAAAAAAAAATAATTGCGTCAAAGATATTTGATGAGAAAACAAATTTTACATTTATTAACCATGAAATCGTATTATTCTCGACAGATATAAAGAATAATATGAGAGATAAAATTTATAATATCTTAAATGCTCATAAAAATGAAATTATTGAGGAAGTTTCAAATCAGTTCATTACAGTTTATGATAGCTGGAATGGCAATCTTTACAAATTGACAAGAAAATATGAATTTTGGTTAAAATATACTTTATCTGAAAAAATTTCATTGATAGCTGATATTGAAAGCAATAAGATCGAAAGTGTTCTTGAAGATATTAACAAACATTTTAATTTTTTTTCAAGGTCATTTAGAGAACGATTAAGTAACAATATCAAAACCACTTTAGGTATAAGCATATCTTCTAATGAATGGAATATTGAGTTTAAAAGGATAAAAAGACCTGATATTTCAATTTATAGGGCATTTGATAATCATTTGGATCTTCTATGGTTTATATTTCCTATGATAATTTTCAAAAAGCTTTTCAAAAAATATTTTTTAAAGCAAATACCCGATGAAGTTGATAAGAACATTCACAGAATAACTTCTGACTATACTGAAATAATTAATAAAACCATAGATAATTTAAAAGATGAGACTCTAATAAATATCAAAAAAGAGATTATAACAATAGAAAATGCTTTAAAAAGCAATCTGGATAAAAGTGAAGAGTATATAAGAGTGATTGAAAATCTGAAAAAAATATCAGTTTAAAAAGAGTGATTTATTCAGAAAACTTAATTACGGTTTTAGTTTTCCATCTTCCGGTTAAGTAATAAAGATAAGATAAACTCATGCCGAAAAACCAACCTATTGGAATTGCCCACCAAATTCCAATTTCACCTATTTTTGGGGCTAAAATATATGCTAATGGTATTCTTACAATCCAAAGTGCAAAAAGGGTAATAAACATTGGAATAAGAGTATCGCCTGCACCACGCATAACTCCTCCAACAATAAACATAGTGGAAAAGACCACATAAAAAGAGCTAACGATAACTAAATATTCATATCCGATATTTATTACATTTATATCTTTAGTGAAAAGCATCATGATATGTTTACCGAAAATAACGGTAATAAGGCTAACAGATACAGAAATTATTGTAGTCATTAACAAAGTAGCTTTAAACCCGTTTTTAACCCTATTTAGCTTATTTGCACCTAAGTTTTGCCCAACAAAAGCAGAAAGGGCTGCTCCAAAATTCATTGCCGGCAGTGATGCAAAAGAATCTATACGTGAAGCAACGCTATAGGCGGCAATTACATCTGTTCCGAAACGGTTTACAATTCCGTATAATGCAACCATTCCCAATGCTACGAATGTTTGTTGAAAACCGGTTGGAACGCCAATTTTAATACTTTTGAAGAAAATTTCTTTATTGAATTTCAGTTTAAAAGCCTGTAGTTTAACTAGGCTATCTTTACGATTTAAATGAAAAATCATAAAAAGAAATGCACCACCTTGCGATATTATTGAACCCAACGCGGCACCCTCTACACCCATTTTAAGAACTAAAATAAACAGTAAATCAAGAATAATATTTGCAATATTGGAGGCAATAAGGTAGTAAAGAGGTGTTTTTGAATCGCCAAGTCCTCTTAATGCGGCACTGGTTCCATTAAACCCAAATGCAAATATTATCCCTGCAATATAGATATTGAAGTAAGTTTTAGCTTCAGGAATTACTTCTTCAGGAAGTCCTGTTAAACGAAATATAGCTTCACTAAAAATTATCCCGATAATGCTAATAATAATAGATGCCCAGAAAAGATATATATACATTGTTTCGATTGCACTGCGGACTTTTTCGGTGTCTTTTGCTCCAAAGTACTGTGCTATAACAATAGTAGAACCTGTTGCGACCCCTATAAGCATTGAGATTAGCATAAAGATAATAGGGAAGGAAGCTCCAACTGCTGCTAATGCAGTTTTACCCAGATAGTTGCCTACTATTACACTATTAATTATTGTATATAACTGTTGGAAAACATTTCCCATCAACATTGGGAGTGCAAACTTTAGTATCAAACTGCTTTCTTTTCCTTCAGTTAAATCAGCCATCTATTAATTTTTGGCAAAAGTAGAAAATAATGATATATATTTAAAAGGAAAATATTTTTATTTTGTTTCTTTCTATAAAAATCAATAATAAACTAATTATTCAAAATTGATTTATATAGTTTGTAATTTTCTTTGCTATAACAAACAAAATATACTTTCTCGATAAAATTGTCATTAGACAAAAATTTTATTGTTTCATTAATAGCAATTTTAGCTGCTAAATCTTTCGGGAAATGGTAAATTCCCGTGCTGATATTTGGAAATGCTATTGTTTTACATTTATTTTCAACAGCTGTTTCAAGGCTTCTTCTATAACAGGATGCAAGCAATTCTTCTTCATTATTATTACCTCCGTTCCATATTGGCCCAACTGTATGAATTACAAATTTTGCTTTAAGGTTATAACCTTTTGTGATTTTAGCATCTCCTGTATTGCAACCTCCTAACTTTCTGCATTCATCAAGAAGTTCCTTACCTGCTGCTTCATGGATTGCTCCATCGACACCACCGCCCCCTAAAAGTGAAGTATTAGCTGCATTAACAATTGCATCTACTTCCATTTTAGTTATATCTTCTTGTACAATTTCTATTCTTTCCATTTTTATAATTTTTTTAATAAACAATTAAAAATCAATAAAGTTAGTAGATTTAATTTAATTTTTTAACGATTAATGATGATGTTTCGTATTTAATTACTTCAATTTTTTCGTCTTTTTCGATAAAACCGGAAATTGCAGTTGCATCGTAAATTTCATTGTCAATTATAATTTTTCCCGACGGTCTTAGAATAGTATAAGCTTTGCCCTGTTTACCAATCATAGAATTAATGTCGTTAAATGCACTGGAATATCCTTCTTCTTTATTCTGAACAGTTTGTAATGCAAGATGTCCCAGAAATTTTGATGTAAGCGCTTTCCTCCCTAAATAAAACGAAGCAATAAAACCTAAAAATATTGATATTACAACAGTAAGTAGTGATTTTATAATTCCATTCATGGGAACACCCTTGAAATCGAAACCAATGTTATCAATTAAACTTAATGTAAGTCCTGATATTATTAGGGTAATTCCTAAAATTCCCGTAACACCAAAGCCGGGAATGACAAATATTTCGACAGCCAATAAAATAATACCAATAATAAATACGAGAATTTCCCAGTTTGATGCTAAGCCTTCGAGATATAATGGGGCAAAATATAGTATGGCTGCTGTTATTGAAGCTGCTAAAGGGAAGCCGACGCCGGGCGTTTGCAGTTCAAAGTAAATACCACCAATGATAATCATTATCAATATCCCGCTCACAATAGGGTTAATAAGGAAACCGATAAATTTATCAATAGGAGTTAGTTTTTGTTCTTTTATTTCGTAGTTTTGAATATTGGCAAGTTTAAGCACTTCAGAAATATTCTCTGCAGTTCCTTCACAGTATCCGTTTTTTATGGCTTCGGAAGTCGTAAATGTCAATACTTTCCCCGAATCTATTATCCCCTCAATATAAACGGATGGATCGACCATAGCTTCGGCAATTTCCGGGTTACGTCCATTTGTTTCTGCAGTAGAACGCATCATCGAACGCATATAAGATTGATATTTATCGGGTAATACTTCGCCAGTTTGATTAACAACTGTAGCAGCTCCAATGCTTGCACCTTTTCTCATATAAATGCTGTCGCAGGCTATTGAAATTAATGCACCTGCTGAAGCTGCATTATTATCAATCAATACGTAAACAGGAATTTTTGATTCAAGCAATAAAGTTCGTATTTTATCTGCAGCATCCAACATTCCTCCAAAGGTATTCATCTGTATAATTATCACATCGGCTTTGATTTTCTCTGCTTCTTTTAACGCTTTTTCAGTTTTTCTTACAACAGGAGGTGCTATTTCTTCCTTTATATCAAATGTATATATTACTTTTTTATCAATATTTTGATTTTTAAGTAATAGAGTGTCGTTAGCGAAAGAGTGTATTATTAAAAAATTAAGGATTATAAAAATTATGTTCTTCATTTTATTTGAAATAAATTTTACAAATATTTAAAAATTCTTCAGATAAGGAACTATTTGTACTAATAATTTCTTTACCGTAAATAAAATTATTGTTACCAGTAAAATCAAAATTGGCTCCACCAGCTTGTTGGACTATAAATGCTCCTGCAGCTACATCCCATGGTCTAAGACCGTACTCGTAGAATACATCAAATCTGCCGCATGCCACATAAGCAAGATCAACGGCTGCTGAACCTAATCTTCTTATTCCTCTTGAGTTTTTGAGAAGATAAAGAAATATTTCGTTATATTCATCAAGTCGTGAGTAATCGTAATATGGAAAACCTGTGGCAATTAAGCTGTCATTTATAGTTTTAGTATCAGAAACACTAATTTCTTTACCGTTTAGAAAAGCTTTGCCGTTTTCCCATGCATAAAAGCATTCATCAAGGTTTAGCTCATAAACAATTCCTAAAACAATTTTGTTTTTTTCTTGAAGAGCAATACTAATAGAGTAAAGGGGTACCCCGTGAATAAAATTTGTTGTTCCGTCCAATGGATCGATTATCCAAGTCCATTTTTCGCTTTTTTTTGAAGTAGTATTTTCTTCGACTATAAAGCCTGAATCGGGTAAAATCTTGCTTAAAGCCGATACAAGTTTCATTTCGGCTTGTTTATC
The DNA here is from genome assembly GCA_964634005.1 of uncultured Bacteroides sp. Lineage (GTDB taxonomy): Bacteria > Bacteroidota > Bacteroidia > Bacteroidales > JACABE01 > CAZWKQ01. The sequence continues at coordinate 50,462 of CAZWKQ010000005.1, read as the reverse complement.
TACATAGCTAACAAAATCGTGCCTTCCCTTAGTTTCTACATTATCTTGAGTAAAATTCCTACGTTCATTTAGTATAAATTCTCTTACGTCTTTGCAGATTTCTATTACGTCAAAACATAAATTCTGAAGATTCATTTTATTTTTTTTACAAAATTAGTACAGAAAAATTATAATTCAACATAAACTTTATTAACTTTACCTAAAAAATGCCCGAAGAAATTGGAGAAAAAAAGGTTTATACTTTGAAAGAAGTATTCAAGTGTTCAAAGAACAATTTCAAATCGCTATAAATCGGCTTTTTGGGTAAAAGCTGAAATGAATAAATTAAATTATTATCCAAAATCAGGCCATTGTTATCCCGAGATTGTCGAGAGAATGGAGGATAATTCAAATATTCACATAAGAGCAAATTTGTGGAGAAGCGATTTTGAAAGAATAAATAAAAACTTTATTTCTGTATTAGGCGAGAAATTGAAAGACGGAATAAAAATCCTTTTCTTTGCTAAGATTAATTTCGATTTACAATATGGCCTTCAATTAATAATATTAGACATAGACCCTTCATATTCGCTCGGTGAACTCGAAAAGGAAAAACAGCTCACAATATCTAAACTTAAAGAAGAAGGTCTTTTTTATAATAATAAATCGTTGATATTACCACTATTGCCCAAAAGAATAGCAATTATTTCAGTTGAAACAAGTAAAGGATTTGCCGATTTTAAAGAAATTATTGATAATAACCCATGGGGATATAAATTTTTTTATATGTTGTTTCCCTCTCTTTTACAAGGAGAAAAAGCAATTACAGAAATAATTGCTCAACTGAAAAGAATTGATAAAGTAAAGCAACATTTCGATTTAGTTGCTATTATTAGGGGTGGGGGAGGTGATTTAGGGCTATCGGCTTTTAATAATTATCAATTGGCAAAGGAAATAGCACTTTTCTCAATTCCTGTTATAACAGGTATAGGGCATGCAACCAATGAAACTGTTGCAGAAATGGTTGCATATAAAAATGCAATAACCCCCACTGAGCTTGCCGACTTTCTTATTCAAAAGTTTCATGATTTTAATAAGCCTTTAACTGATGCTCAACTTTCTATAAAAAATAGAGTTATGAATTTATTAAATATTCGGAAAGTTGATCTTTCACATTATTCTAAAATATTTAAAATGAATTCATTTGCTTATTCACAAAAAAGGAAATTAATTTTAAGTGAATACTTAAACAAAATAACTAATTTTTCAATTAATCTTTCAAACCTGAATAACTCAAAACTAAACTCAATAATCAAGAATTTGCCGCTAAAATCAAATATAATTATCGAAAGAAATGGTGTTAAACTCACAGAAAAATGTCGCGAATTAAGTAATTTTAGTGATAAATTTTTTATCGAAAGAAAACATAAACTCGAGGTTCTGAATAATGAAATTAATAATTATGATCCGGTTTTAATTTTTAAAAGGGGATATTCAATAACAAGAAATTTTGGTAAAATATCTAAAACTGTAGATAAATTCAAAGAAAATGATATAATTGAAACAATATTAATAGATGGTATTATTGAAAGTCAAGTTAAAAGAATTTTAAAGAATAATAATAAAACTCTTAAATAATGAATGAAATTACATATAAAGAGGCATTTGCAGAATTGCAGGAAATTGTAAAAAGCCTTGAAATAGGCGAAATTGAGATTGATGAGTTATCTGAAAAAGTGAAACGCGCGGGCTTTTTAATAAAATTATGCAAAGAAAAACTTATATCTACCGAAGAAGATGTAAAATCAATTTTAAAAGAATTGGAAAATATCGGGGAATAAAAAAAGGCTGTCTTAAAAGGCAGCCTTTTTTTATTTTATAAAGTTCTACTACTGAAGTATAACTTTCTCTACTTTAACAAACTTATCATTTATAATTTTTACAAAGTAAATTCCTTTTGAGTATGCCGATAAATCGATTTCTTTTGAGAAATGTTTATCAACACTTAATTTGTCGGTAGAAATTACTTCGCCTTTTACATCAGTTATTTGAATTTCTAATTTTAACGAAACTGCATCAATATTCAAATAAATAATTCCTTTAGTCGGATTAGGATAAATTGAGTAACTGATATCATTATTTTCATTAATACCTACGCAGTTTTTAACAACTATTGGGAAGTTTGCAGAAACGACACCATCACCGCAAGCATTATTTCCTTTAACTGTCAGATTTCCTGATGTAGCTGTAGAAGAAAAGTTAATTGTAACAATATTTGTGTTAGAAGAAATTGTTGCACCTGTTCCGCTGAATTCCCAAATATAACTTACAGCATTAGGAATTGAAGCGACTGAATACTGAATATTAATATCTCCTTGGCAAACAGAGTCGGCACCTGTTATATTACCGGCAGCATCAGGTAAAGGATTAACGGTAACAGCAAAATTAGACGGAGCACCATCACCGCAGGTATTTGTTCCATAAACAGAGATAGTTCCGTTAGTTGCGTTGTTTGCTATATTAACTGAAATTGAGTTTGTAGTGCTTGAACCTGTAAAGCCATTAGGCAATGTCCAAACATAAGATGTTGCACCTAAAATAGCAGGTACGTTATAAACTACATTATTTTGACCTTGGCAAACAGTTGCTGAACCGGTAATTGCACCTGCAGCGGCTGCAGCAGAGTTTACAGTTATGAATTTTGCAATTGAATCGCCGATTCCACAAACATTTTGAGCTTTAACTACAATATTGCCAGAAGTGGCTGTATTGCTGAAATTAACAAAAATACTGTTTGTTGAACTTGTACCGGTTGCACCTGATGGTAATGTCCAGCTATAAGAAGTTGCACCGGTTACAGTTGGAACAGAATATTGTTGATTTTGAGCTCCTTGACAAACGTTATCCGGTCCGGTGATTGATGTTGGAGCATTTGGAACTGTACTAACAGTAATAGTTTTTATTGAAGCCTGACCTTCACCGCAAGAATTAACTCCTTTAACAGTGATATTTCCAGAAACAGCTGTATTAGTTACATCAACTGTAATTGAATTAGTTGTACTTGTTCCGGTAAATCCTGTCGGGAATGTCCAACTATATGAAGTCGCATTATTTATTGCAGGAACAGTAAATGTTACACCGGTTTGTCCTTTACAAACTAATGCAGGACCGGTAATAGCACCTGCGTTGCTTGGCAATGGATTAACTGTAACAGAAAGAGATGATTCGCCACCAAAACCGCAAGTATTTTGTCCTTTAACTTTTACTGTGCCTGAAACAGCATAGCTTGCATAATTGACAGTAATTGAATTTGTAGTACTTGTTCCGGTAGCACCTGCAGGTAATGTCCATGAATAAGCAGTAGCACCATTAATAGTAGGTACTGTATAAGTAACACTATTTTGACCTTGACAAACAGAGGTTAATCCTGTTATTACTCCTGCAGAATCCGGTATTGTATTAACTGTTACAGGGAAAGTTGACTCAGCTCCAAAACCACAAGTATTTGAACCTTTAACTGTAATATTTCCTGAGATTGCATTTGCTGTTACACTCACAGTAATTGAGTTAGTTGTACTTGTTCCTGTAAAGCCTGTAGGTAGTGTCCATATATATGAGGTAGCTCCGGCTATAGCAGGAACTGTATATACAACATTGTTGCTTTGACCTTTACATACTGAGGAAGTACCTGATATAGTTCCGGCTGCTGCTGGAACACTGTTTACAGTAACAGCATAACTTGTTGCAACGCCTTCGCCACAAGAATTCATACCTTTAACTATTATGCTGCCTGAAACAGCTGTGTTTGTAATATTTACTACTATGCTATCAGTTATACTGCTACCAATTATACCGTTTGGTAATGTCCAACTATAATAAGTAGCATTATTAATAGGTTGAACTTTATAAACAACGCCGGTTTCATTTTTACAAACAGTGGTAGGTCCGGTTACAACTTTAGCAGAATCAGGAAGTGGATTAACTGTTACGGCTAACGTTGAGAGATTTCCTTGACCGCAAGAGTTACTTCCTCTAACTGTAATATTTCCACTAACTGCTGTATTAGTGTAACCAATTGTTATTGTATTTGTAGTGCTTGTTCCTGTTGTACCGTTTGGTTTTGTCCAAATATAGGATGTTGCATTTGAAATTGAAGGTACAGTATAAACAACACCGCTTTGTCCTTGACAAACAGTAGTTAAACCTGTAATTGTTCCTGCATTGGCCGGTAATGGGTTAACAGTAATAGAAAGTGCTGATGCTGTACCATTACCACATGCGTTAACTCCTCTGACAGTAACTTGTCCGCTTATTGCTGTTGTTGAATAGTTAACAGTTATAGAGTTGGTAGTACTTGAGCCGGTTGCACCTGTTGGTAAAGTCCATAAATAAGATGTTGCACCACTTATAGCAGGTACAGTATAAGTAATATTGTTTGCGCCTTGACAAACAGTAGATTGTCCCGAGATAGCACCTGCTGCTGCTGGAACTGTATTTACAGTAATTGCTTTAGTAGATGAGGCTCCTTCACCGCATGAATTAAGACCTTTTACAGTAATGTTACCATTTACAGCACTAGTTCCAAAGTTTACATTTATACTATTTGTAGTACTTGTTCCGGTTGCTCCTGTTGGAAGTGTCCATACGTATGATGTTGCATATTGAATAACAGGTACGGTATAAATAGAATTTGAACTCTTGCAAACTGTGTCATTTCCGCTGATTGTTCCTGCTGCTTCAGGAAATGGATTTACTGTAATGATAAAGTTAGGAGAAACATTGCCGTATCCAAAAGTGTTATGACCTTTTACTGTTAAAACTCCAGAGGTGGCATTCATCGAAAAGTTAATATATGCTGTATCTCCAAGAATTGAATCAATGGTAACGCCTGTACCGGTGTATTCCCATAAGTAAGTATCGGCTCCTAAAATTTCCGGAACTGTGTACATAACATTATTTACGCCCGGACAAACAGAAGATGTACCTGTAATATTTCCTGCTGCACCCGGTACAGAATTAACATTAATAGCGAAAGCAGGAGATGGAGTACCATTTCCGCACGAATTTGTTCCGCTTACTGTTAAGAAACCGGGGGTTGCATTGGCTCCAAAATCAATCGTAATGGAATTTGAGTTGCCATTTATTGTTGCTCCCTGCCCTGAATAGGTCCATGTATAAGTAACGGCACCATTTATTGCAGGAACTGAATAAGCAACTGCATTTTGCCCTGGACTTACAGAAGATACACCTGTAATTGCCCCTGCAGCACTAGGCAAGTCGCTTACTGAAATCACCAAAGGTGATGAAGTAGTTCCTTGTCCGCAAGCATTAGAGCCTGTTACTGTTAGATTCCCTCCGGTAGCATTTGATGAAAAGTTTAAAATAACGTTCTCAGAAGTACCATTAATTGTTACACCTGTTCCCGTGTAAGACCATATATAATTTTCAGCATTAGAAATTGGTGCAACGCTATAATTAGCTGCAGATGTTCCTTGACAAATAGTATTACTGCCGTTTATTGCTCCGGCAACACCGGGTAAGCCGGTAATTTCATTAATTATTACAGAATCAGCCATTAGACTGGTTAAGCTTGTTCCTATTTTTCGTGCATTAACTTTATAGGTACCAAAATTAAGATTATTCCATGTAATTGCACTACCATTCCCCGAGTAAAATAATCCCGTTGGAATATTATTTTTAATAAGCTCATATAAAACACCTGTTTCTGAGTTTACTAATGTAACAGAACCTCCACTACCTGATGAACAATATGAACTTGTACCTGTAACATTGTAAATTTGAGGATAAGTGTTAAAAATATGATTATTTAATTGGTCAGTTGTATGCCATGATTGAATAACAGGTCCTGGAGCATTATTTGGCATTGTAACTTGAGCGTTTGGGGTTGATGTTGATAACCATGAAAAAACTTTTGTTGGGTATGGAGATACTGAGAAGTTCCATGATAAATTAGGCTGTACTTGGGCAAAATTAACAGAATTTGTGAGAGTAACCTTTACTAATTTATATTCAACTCCTGTATTTGGAATGAGAATATAAGATGTTACTGCACCTAACTTTGCTGCAATTTTAATTGACCCTGCAGTAGCAACATTTAAAGATTGCGGATACATATCATTAAAAGCAAGTAGTATCGAGCCTGTATAATCTAAACTGCCAGTAACTGTCCCACCGTTAAGAAATGCTGTGTTATAATTAATCCCTGCTTGCCATTGCCTTAAATTTAATGGAACTACAGAAGATACTGAACTAATCCATATTTCGAAACTGTAAATATTTGATGTTATCTGACTATCGTTTTTTAAAATCAACCTATAAGTTGGGAGATTTGGGTCTGTCGGATGAACATCGGCGTAAGTAACCTTCATAGCTGACGCTATAATCAGCAAAATAATCGTAATAATTTTTTTCATTTTCATAGTGTTTTATTTTATTAACATTTATAAATTATAGTAAAGTTTATTTTTTTTAAGGATTTATTACTGAAACAAATGAATTATTTGAATTTTCAACTAATGACATATCACTACCATCAACTAAACCGTCTCCATTAACATCAGTTGATACATAACCTGAAATAAAGTTATTATTATCAATTTCGGTTTCTGACATATCACTTCCATCAACAAGTTCATCCTGGTTTACATCTCCTACAAAAATGGCATAAACTCCCGATGCAACCTGTTTTAGATTGTCGCCATAAGCTCTGTTTACAGCGTCTGTAAAATTATAGAATATATTTTGTCCGTTAAATGAAATAGGAATTGCACTCCAAGTTGCTATTGAATTTCTGTGTTTTATAACTATATAATATGCATCTGATAAAGAAGATGGAATTGTAATTTGGCAAACTCCGTTTGTCCCTAATATTTGATTTGTAAATGATGCTTCAATTATAGATGGATTTGTTGAGTTATGAAGTTCAACATCAATATAATCAGCAGCATTAGGACCAATATGATCTCCCATATCGTCCTGAACAGGATTCATATTTGTTCCGTTAAATAATCCTTCTAAGATTGCATTTATGGTAAGGGTCTTATTTGATAAATTTTCTCCTCCTCCAAATTCACCAAAAGATGTAACTCCTGTTGCATTTAACTGATGGTTGTTTACATCAGCTGCATTAAACATCTCAATTGGGTTTGATGTGAAATTTTTACAATAAATTAATCCTTCACTTCCTGCAATATCATTAAGGTCATATTGGAAGTTTATATTTGCTGAAAAGTTAGAAATTCCTGAACCGGTAATAATCCAATATCTGTTTAAGTAGTTTCCTGTACTCAAATCATTCGGATGTTTCATTGCAATAGTATTCAAACCTACAAAGTTATTATTTGGAATAAATGTTCCTGAATTAAAAGTTATGCTAACTGGCAAATATTTTGAGAATGGAAGATTTTCTCCTATTGGATATAAAAACGAGCCACCTGTAATAGGGAATTTTTTAAATAGTTTTGAATTATTATTTAAAACTATGAATTCATTGATACTATTTGTTATAACTTGACCAATTGAATCGATTGTTATACTGTTGTTTAGGATAACAATTCCATCATTTAATTTTAATGTTCCGTTAATTATAATTGAATCATTTATGATTAAGCCATTTGTGTTATTTACGATAATAGTATCGAAACGGTTAATTCTGATAGGATTAGCAGCGTCAATGATTTGTTGTGTGCTTCCGTCAAAATTAATAACAGCAGCCGAAGTAGGTGCAAAGTTCAAAACTCCACCCGAAGAAACAGTAATATTCCCCTTTATTGAATGTCCTGGATTAGCTGTCATGTTAAAATTCAAAGTTCCGTTTGTAATAATTAAGTTATTAATTACTACAGCACTTGCTCCTGATACACTTGGATTAGCTCCTACAAAATCTAATTCAAAATTACCATAAGTTCTGCCTGAGAAAGAGGGGGTAAGATTTGTATTCAATTTAAATAAACTGTTGGGCTCAAAAATAACTTTTGAACTTGGAGCTGTTAAAGCAAAGGGGTTAGACCCTGCTCTTTGAATAAAAGTTGAACCGTTTTTAAATGTAACTATATTAGCAGTTCCTGTGCTATTAAAAATGTTTCCGGTACATCCAATATCTTGAGTTAATGACGAGCCATTGTTAAATTCAATAGAAAGTGCATCGATAGCTTCTAATTTATGGGCTCCGCCGCCAAAATTCATAGAACCGAATATACTACCGGTTGCATTTGTAAGCAATTTTAATGTTAATGCATTAGTTCCAATAATGTTAAGCATTGAACCATTGCTTACACTTAAATCAACTCCGGTATATCCTGAAATTGATAATGTATTAGTGCCTCCCGCTTGTAAAAATACTTGTGTGTTGTTTTCAACAATAATTTGGCCTATGGTTTGGGTTGGAACATTTGTAATTGTATCAATATTACCATTATTGAATTTTAAAATATCATTTGTAGCAGGAGTTGTTCTTATCGGGTTCCAGTTATTTGCATCTGTCCACGAACCTTTGGTTGTATTCCATGTATAAGTTATAGCTGGTGGTGCTAAAGTTGTTGTTCCTGCTTGAGGTATAGTGGGGTTGGTATTGTAACTGAATGTTTGATAATTAGCTCCGTCATAACCAAATGGAATAATTATAAAAGTATATTGAGTCATAGGGGTTAATCCGCTTATTAAAATACTATTTGCCGATCCATTTGTTAAAACAGCAGCAACAGTCCCATTACCGATTACGCTGCCAACATTATAACCTGTAGCATCAACAGGCATTCCTGTCGGTGCTGAGGCTCCTACTCTTGAAATTATTATATATCCGTCATTACCAAATGTTGGGTTCCAAGTTAAATTTATTTCTGTAGGTGAATAGGCAATAGCAGTAAAATCAGTTACATGAGAAACAGGTTTTTCTGCTAAAGTAAAAAAGCTGGATTCTGTTGTAAGTGTTGTTCCAATTATATTTGTTGCGAATGCTTTATAATAAATTTGTGTTTTTGAAGGAAGCGAAGAACGAGTGTGACTAAAAGTGCCTGTTGATGTTCCGCCTTCTGCTAAATAGTTATTGCTAATAGTAACACCGGGAGTTGTACTCCATACTGTACCTCTGCTTAATATTTGCTCTCCGCCGTCAGATGTTATATTACCTCCTAAAACTGCTGAGTTATGTGTTATTGATGCAGGAGATATGTTTGAAATTGAAGGTGCAGAAGAACTTGAAGCTGTTGTTGCTAAAACCATTACCGGATTAGCTTGAAGATTGTTATTATTATCCTCGGCAATAAAGTAAACATTGTAGGTTGTATTGGATGATAGTCCGCTTACAGTTGATGAATACTCAGTATTCCCTAAACTGCAAGTAATACTTCCTTTCATATTAGCAGGAACGGAATTATTATTTGCATCTAAACCCGATTTTACTTGTATTGCATTAGGTGCGGTTGAATTATTCGGTAATACTACATAATATGCAATACCCGGTATATCAATATTTACCTTAGCTTCAAATGAAGTGGGTAATATATTTTGAACCTTTGGCCAACCTGAAGTCCAAACAGGGGGCATGGTTGAAGTTGCTCCTACTGCATCAGTCCACGATTGTGCCACTCTTATTCCATCTATTTCAACTGTCGGTGCAGAACTCGATGAACCTTGTCTTAACGATATCCCAGTAATTTGAGTTGCATCTGTATTTACCCATTGTTTCATAACAGGAGTAGTCGGTTCATTGAAAATAGGTGACGGATTTATGTACAAATAAACAGTATCTAATGCTGAAGTACCGGGAACAAACGTGTATTTCAATACTACAAGATAAGTTGTATTTAAGTCATAATCTGCGCTTGTATATGGTGTAGTGCCTCCTGCATTTTTCATTAAACCAAAAGCAAGTTTATTAGAAACATCTTCTTTTTTAACAAATAGTCTTGCAAAATAATTTGTCCCGGTGTTAAAATGTAAAAAGTAATCACCTGTTGTTGTAGCACTTGTTACATTTATTAATGCGGCAGCATAAAGATTACCGCTACTAATTGATGTAAATGTTTTATAATCATCTTCTCCTGTATTTGCTAAACTAACTTTATTACCTATCCCTGAAGAACCATAAAGCGGAAAAGTTAAATTTCCTGAAATTACCGTTATTGGATTTACACCTGCGCCTGTTGTTTGGGCGGTCCATCCTTGAGTGGTAATTAGAGAACCTACAGGATAGTCAAAGTTCTCGTTAACAATAATTTGCCCATAAGAAATTTGGGTTGAAAATAAACTTATCGCAACGAAAATTATTGTTGCATAAATACTTAGTAATTTTTTTTTCATTTTCATATTCATATTAATATTTTTTAAAAATTTGCGAGTTAATAGAAACTAATTAAGTTTACAAATATACAATAAAATTGTTCAAAATTATTAAACTACAATAAATTAATTTTAAAAAAAGTTAAACTATTTACTAATTATTTTCTTTATTGTGTTTAAAATAATCTTAATATCATTTTTAAAAGATTGATTGTTAATATAAAATAAATTTAGTTCCAGTTTTTTTGGCATAACTTCTTCGATATATGTTTTTTCGGGATTATCAGAAATTTTCAAAATTTCACTTTCGTTTATATATTCAATTGATGAATAGTCTGTTAGTCCGGGTTTTACAGTAAGAACTTTCATTTGATTTTTATTGTATAAATCAACATATTTTCTTACTTCAGGTCTTGGGCCTACAAAACTCATATCACCTTTCAGAATATTTATAAGTTGTGGGAGTTCATCCAATTTATATTTTCTTAAAAAATAACCGATTTTTGTAACTCTGTTGTCTTTGTCTCCAATTGTCAGCAGCCCTTTTTTATCGGAACCGGGTTTCATGGTTCTGAATTTTATTATTTTAAAGTTGATATTATCTTTCCCAACTCTTTCCTGCAAATAAAAAAATCCTCCCTTTGATTCGAGAATTATAAGAATTGATATAATAATGAAAAATGGCGACAATAAAACTATTCCGACAAATGAAAATATAATATCAAAAAGCCTTTTTAACATTTTAGAACTTTTTTAACAGCGTTAACCACAGCGTTTACAACTGTTTCGACATTTTCTTCGGTTAAATTATAATAAACAGGTAAGCTGATTTCTTTGATGTAATTATTATAAGAATTGGGGAAATTATCAATATTGTAACCTATTGATTTATAATAACTCATCAATGGAAGAGGTTTAAAATGCACATTAACTGCAACTTGTCGTTGATATATTTCTTTAATTATTTCGTTTCTTTGAAATTCGCTTATTCCATCAATCCTAAGAAGATAAACATGGTATGAGCTTGTTTTTACTTCACTTTCATACTCGGGAATAATTGCCCAATCATATTTGCTCAGCAGCTTTGAATATAAATCAAAAATTTTTTTTCTCTTTACAAGTATGTCATTATCATAGCGTTGAATTTCCACTATGCCCATAGCCGCTTGAATATCAGTCATATTGCATTTATAGCCGGGTTCTATAATATCATATTCCCAATTACCAATTTGGCTTTTTGCCAGTGCATCTTTGTTTTGGCCGTGTAATGATTTAATGTTAAGTGTATTATAAACTTGTGTATTATCAAATTCTGATCGCAGGTTCAGGCAAATAGCTCCACCTTCTGCAGTTGTTAAATTTTTTACCGCATGAAATGAGTAAACTGTAATATCTGTAAGATTTCCCACTTTATTGTTGTAGTATTTGCCACCCAACGAATGAGCAGCATCTGATAGAATTAGTATTCTGTTTAACTTTCTTTGTTCTTCAGTTTCCGCTTTAAATTTACTTTTAATATCTTCAGAGTTTACTAAGTTGTTGATTTCGTTGTAATCGCAAGGATATCCTGCAATATCTACAGGAATAATAACTTTTGTTTTTCTGGTTATGGCTTTTTTTATTTCTGAGACGGAAATATTAAAATCATTTTTATTAATGTCAACAAAAACAGGCTTTGCACCGCAATGTATCACCACATTGGCAGTAGCAGAATAAGTATATGCTGGAACTATAACTTCATCGCCTTCTTTTACGCCAAACCATCTTAAAACCAACTCAAGTCCGGCTGAAGCTGAATTAACGCATAGCGTTGCCTTATGACCTGCATATTCAGTGATTAGCTTTTCGAAAAGTTTTGTTCTGGGACCTGTGGTAATCCATCCTGATAATAAAGCTTTTTTGACTTCTTCAATTATTTTTTCATCAATGTGTGGAGGTGAAAAAGGTATCATATTTTTTATTTAAAAAACTATTATACCTGCAAAAATAAAAAAAGGTGCGGATAACCACACCTTTTTAATCAAAATTGAGAAAATTACTATTTATTGTTTAACAAAACTTCGTTTATTGCCTGACGGAAAGTATCTTTGGGCAACGCACCCATTGCCATTTGAGGTTGTCCGTCTTTTGGGCAAAACAGTATTGAAGGTATGCTTCTTATTCCGAAAACACTTGCAAGTTCTTGTTCTGCTTCGGTGTCAACCTTGTAAATATTAATTTTTCCGGCATATTCTTTTGATAATTCTTCAAGAATAGGGGCTACCATTTTGCATGGTTGGCACCAATCAGCGTAAAAATCTATTATACAAGGTAATTCGCCTTCAAATTTCCATTCCTGATTTTGTTCGTAGTTGAAAACTTTTTCTTTAAAAGTTTGATTTGTTAAATGTTCCATTTTTTATTAATTGTATTATTATTTTAAAATTGTTTTTTTATTTCTTTATCGAATCATTTTCGTTTTTAACCGACTTCATCAAAAATTCGTCAATTATTTGTTTGTATTGCTCTTTTGATAAAGCTCCGGGCTGTATTGCAGGATTCCCTTCCTTGGGACAAAACAATATCGAAGGTATGCTTTGAACCTGAAATACTCCTGCAAGCTCTTTTTCCTGATCAACATTTACTTTATAAATATTGAGCTTACCTTCATATTCTTTAGCCAATTCTTCCATTATTGGGGCAACTATCTTACATGGACGACACCAATCAGCGTAAAAGTCTATAATGCATGGTTTTTGTCCTTTAAAATTCCAGTTTTGTTTATTGTTTTCATAATCCATTACCAAATCAATAAACATCGACTTATTCATCTGAATCACTTTACCTTGATTATCATATTTGTTTTCAATTTTCGGCTCTGATTCGTTTTTTTCATCCGCCGATTTGCTGCTGCACGAAAAAGCAGTTATAATTAAAATGCTGATAATTAAAAAACTTGTTCTTTTCATCTATAAAATTTTTTTGCAAAAATAATATTTTTTTTAATTTTGTATCGCATAAATATCACTTTATTAACAAAAATTATAAAATAAAGTTCATTAAGTTGTGAAAATAGATTTTTTGAAGTTGAATATTAGTGAATTTAATTCATCTTTTGAAACTGAAGAACAATGTTTAAAATATTTGGCTGATACTAAATGGAGTGATGGTTATACTTGTAAAAAGTGTGGTAATAAGAATTATTGCAAAGGAAAAACTCCGTATTCGAGGCGTTGTACAAGATGTAAGCACGATGAGTCGGCTACGGCTCATACTGTTTTCCACAAGTGTAAAATTCCTATAAAAGATGCTTTTGCAATGGCTTATGAAGTTTGCAATATACCCGAAATTACAATTTCAAAACTATCAGAAGAATTCGACAGACGGAAAATGACTTGCTGGCGATTTAAAAAGAAGATAATGGAATGTTTAGAGTTAAATCAAACAGCTAAATTGTAATCTCGTAAAGCTTCGTTTAGTGAAGTTTTTAAGTCTGTAGATGGTTTCCTTTTCCCGATTATCAATGCACAAGGCACTTGATAACTGCCTGCAGGGAAATCTTTTGAGTATGTTCCGGGTATAACCACCGAGCGTTCGGGAACAAACCCTTTGAATTCTTTAGGTTCGTTGCCTGAAACATCAATTATTTTTGTCGAACCGGTTATAACAACATTAGCTCCCAATACGGCTTCTTTTTGAATGTACGCCCCTTCAACTACTATACATCTCGAACCAATAAAGCAATTATCTTCTATTATCACAGGAGCAGCCTGAACTGGTTCTAAAACTCCGCCGATACCTACACCTCCGCTTAAATGAACATTTTTACCTATTTGTGCACAACTACCAACCGTAGCCCATGTGTCAACCATAGTTCCACTGTCAACATAAGCCCCGATGTTCACGTAAGAAGGCATTAAAATTACCCCATTAGCCAGATATGAGCCATAACGGGCTATTGCATGAGGTACTACCCTTACTCCCAATTTTTCATAATTTTTTTTCAAGGGTATTTTATCGTGAAATTCCATCATTCCTAATTCATACGTTAGCATTTTTTGAATAGGGAAGTATAAAATTACCGCTTTTTTAACCCATTCATTTACTTTCCATCCGTCTGAAGCAGGCTCTGCAACCCTTAATTCGCCTTTATCAAGTTGTTCAATTGCTTCTTTTATAGCTTTTTGTGTGCTTTCATGGTTGAGTAGTTCTCTGTTTTCCCAAGCTGCTTCTATGGATTGTTTGTTATTATTTATCATATTTCAAAACACGGCTTAAATATTATAACTTTTATGAATTAAATTACTAACAAATTATTCTTTACTAAAGAACAAAAATAGCAAAAATTATTCGTTGTAAAAGAAAATATAAACCTCTTCTTGTAAAGGCTACAAAATGAATAATTTCGTTTTTATAGATATTCTTTAATTATTATTTTTTTAGAATTTTTAATTGAGCTTAAGACCTATTTAGACAAATTATTATTTTAAAGCGGAAAATGTATTTCAAAAAAAATTATATATAAAATTTAGAGTATAATCGAAAAAATATATATAAAAATTGGATTATAGTCGAAAAATTTTATATATTTGCAGTAGAATTAAAATTTTTATAAAATGATAAAGCGCGATTTGGAAGAATTAATAAATAAAAATATTTTTAGTGGTAAAGCGATAATAATAACCGGGCCACGACAAGTTGGAAAGACAACGCTATTGCAGCAGATTTCTGAAAATTTAGCTTTACCGACATTATGGCTAAATTGCGATGAGCCAGAAGCAAGGGCTTTATTAACTGACACTAATTTGTTAAAACTGTCCGGTTTTATTGGTCAAAACAAGCTTATACTAATAGATGAAGCACAAAGGGTTAAAAATATAGGTTTAACAGTAAAGCTAATAGTTGATAATTTTAAAGAAAAACAGGTAATTCTAACGGGTTCTTCTTCTTTGGATATAAATAATGAAATCAAAGATCCATTAACCGGAAGAAAATATGAATTTATGATGTTTCCATTTTCATTTGGAGAATTGGTTAATCATAATCAATTATATAAAGAAAATCAGTTAATTGAACAGAGACTAATATATGGTGCTTATCCTGAAATTGTTAATAATCCTGAGCAAGCAAAGATGTCTTTAATAAATTTGACAAGTAGTTATTTATTTAAAGATATATTAGCATATAATGAAGTAAGAAAACCAATTATTATTGAGAAGTTAACAGAAGCTCTTGCATTGCAATTAGGCAATGAGGTTTCTATTCATGAGTTGTCAAAATTGATAGGCGTTGATAACCAAACTATTGAAAGATATATCAGTTTGTTGGAACAAAGTTTTGTAATATTCAGATTGAGAGCTTATAGCAATAATTTAAGGACTGAGATAAAAAAAAGCAGAAAAATATATTTTTATGACAACGGAATACGTAATGCTATTATAAATAATTTTAACCCGTTGTCAATCAGAAATGATGTCGGAGCACTTTGGGAAAACTATATTATTTCTGAAAGAATAAAGAAAAATCATTACAAACAAAAATATATAAAATCGTATTTCTGGAGAACTTTTTTGCAACAGGAAATTGATTTAGTTGAAATTGATGAAAATGTTATTAATGCTTATGAAATTAAATGGAATCCTAAAAAAAACAAATCCTTGCCAAAAACTTTTTCAGATGCATATAATATTAATGTTTTTAAAACCATTACCCCCGAAAATTATTTTGAGTTTTTAATGTAAATGCTTGATTATTATTGAAAATAAAAACTTTTTAATAGATTTAATAACGAAATTTCAAAATGTAATTCAAAAAATTATATGTAAAATTTAGAGTATAATCTAAAAATTATATATAAAAATTGGATTATAGTCGAAAATTTTAATAAATTTTTTATATTATTTTTAAAATCAATTATTTGCTTAATTCGATATAATCATCCAAAAGTTTCTGAAGAAGCACTTTCCCTCTTAAATTTAAAGTATCATCAATTTTATTGTTATTTTTAACCGAGAGTTTATTAAGTTTTGCATCAAAAACTATTTTGTCATTGTTTTGTAAAAATCCGAATCCTTCATCAAATGTGTAGAATGCCCATTTGTTATTGTAATTCGAGTTAAAAATATTTTTACTCCAAACATATTTATCATGTTTTAATCCCAATTGAGCTAAAATTGTAGCGGCAAAATCAATATGAGATGCAGGAAAATCAATTGTTTTTCCGACATATTCTTCTTTTAATGCAGGTCCATAAAGAAGACAAGGTATCCAATGTCGCTTAATTTCATAATTTTTACGGTCTTTGGGTAAACGATTAGTGTGGTCAGTTACTATTATAAATAGCGTATTAGGATACCAGCTCTCTTTTTTCGAATTCTCAATGAAATTATAAAGACTTTCATCGCAATAGTGCAGCACATTGTAATAATCGTCAATTATTGTACCTCCTTTAAATATTTTCGGTACTTTTTTGGTAAAAGGTTCGTGAGTAGTGCTGGTCATTATCATTGCAAAAAAAGGCTGTGTGTTGTTTTTCAGATCGTTAATTGTAAAGTTGAATAATTCGTGGTCGAAAACTCCCCATTCAGTAAATGGCTTTCCTTTAAAAAAGTCTTGCCCTATGATTTTTTTATAACCAGCTGATTTTAAATAAGCTTCGGTGTTTGCAAAATATAAATCGCCGCCATAATAATAAGAAGTGTGGTAACCATTATTATACAAATCTTTAACAAAGCTTGGAAGATTGTCGAATTTACCGAATTTCCTTATAATTGTTGTTTTAGGCTGAGAAGGGAAGCCCGCTGTAATCGCTGCAAGAGCTTGTTCGGTTCTGAAGCCGGTTGAAATAAATTTTGTAAATAGTAATCCTTTTTTAGAAAGCTCGGAAAATCTTGGAGTAGCATCTATTTCATGACTCAAAGCACCAACTGCTTCGGCACTCCAGCCTTCAAGCAAAACAAGAATAATATTTGGTCTTTGTGTTTTAAGAATAGGAATTGTTTTTTCGGGATAATGATTTGTAAGGGATGTGAATACTTTTTCCACTTCCTCTTTACTATAGTAGTTATATGGATTTTTTTCAAACTCTTGAGGTTCGGTTAAAGAAGCAAAAAAATTCCATGCACTGTTTACGGCAGCTTGGTTTAAAAGTGTTTTTTCTGAAAAATAACTCCAACTTCTATCTATCGGAAATGTTTGCAATCCCCCTCTTAATCCTACAAATGACAATAATAAAAAAGAACCTAAAACAGAAATTTTAGTGCTTTTTTTCAAATTTAAATTTTCAAAATTTATTTTGAGCTTATTAAATAGAAGAATAGTAGCGATATTTAAAATTATAAAAATTAAAATCAGTGAATATATCGGAGAAACTTTTATTGAACTAACAACTTCATCAGGATAAACTAAATAGCTGATAGCTTTATTATTGATTTTAACACCCCATTCTCTGAAAAGTCCAATATCAGAAATTAAAATTAAGTTGCTGATTATTAAAACAGTAATAGTAAAGTATTTAATAGTTTTATAAATAGCAGCCGATTTATAAAAAGTTTCTATTATAAGAATTATTAAAATAGGAATGAAAAAGTAACATAGTGTAGATAAATCGATAAAAAAAGAGTATTTCTGAACTAAAAACCATTCTTGAAATGACAAATTTTTGGCAGACGAAAAGTAAAACAGAAAGAGATTACGTTGAATAAAAAAAACAATAAACCAAAAAAGTATATATTTCAATAATCTAATTAATAGTTCCTTCATTTTATCTTCAAATTATCAAACAATTGGTTGTTATTATTTATTCAATTTTGTTTTGTCTAAACATAAAAAAATTAATCTCAAGTTTTAAACTTTGAATTAATCTTGTTTAATGCAGGCTTATTTTTCGCAAAATTAGACAATTTAGAATTATTAATTCAGAAAGATTTTTTAAGCAATAAATTTATGTTCACTCATTATTTATTTTAGTTTAACTTTGATAAAATTTTTTAATATTTATTAATGCTTGACAATTACTTTACAAACCCTGTATTTATTTTTTATACTTTACTTTCGGTAAGTTTGCTTTTAATAAGGTTTCCTGTTATAGGCTTGTATTTCAGGACTGTAAATACACTTTATCACGAATTGGGTCATGCTTTCACAACTTTATTATTCAAAGGGAAAGTTCATAAAATTATCTTAAACACCGATACTTCGGGAAGTGCAACTACTTCAGTTAAGTCAGGTATTGGGAAATTTTTTGTTGCAATTGCGGGGTATATATTTTCTGTATTCTGTGGAGCCGTTTTTTTTTACTTGATAAAACATTCCTTAGAGATATATGTTATTTATATTACTATGGGAATGGCGGCAGTAAATCTGTTTTTTTACGTAAGAAATACTTATGGAATTATATGGACTATAAGTTTTATGGTATTAAGTATTGTTGTTCTTAATTTTAAAATCAATATGCTTACTTATGGTTTTTCCATTTTAATATCATCAATAATTATAAGTGATTCTGTTGTTTCAGGGCTACAGTTGATTTATTTGTCTTTCAAATCACCCGGTAACTCAGGAGACGCAAAATTGTTGAGTAGTATTACTAAAATTCCTCCGATATTTTGGGCATTGTTAATATTTGCGATTATAGTTTATATAGTTTATTTTACCGTAAAAAATTATTTCCTTTCGCCTATTATAATATAAAGTGTTGTGATACAAGAGATTTTGACATATTTAATAATTTTGTCAGCAGGGGTTTATATAATTATAAGAATTTTCAGAAAACCTGCAAATAACAAAAGCGCTTGTGGAGGCTGTGTTTCGGATTGCAGTTCGTGTGCATTAGGCGATTTGAAAAAAGAAATTAAAAAAAACAGCTAAAAATAATTTTTTTTATCGAAAAATTATTAATTTTACAAGTCTAAAATAATGGCCGGCTATGACAAAAATTATCGACAAAGCTGTATTAATGCAGAACTATGGAGAATATGGGGATGATTTTTTAAGAGATATAATAAATATGTTTTTTGAGGAACATGTTAAAGATATAGAAGGGATAAATCAGGCTATAGAAAATGATAACCCGTCACAGCTTGATTTTCATGCACATAAAATAAAAAGTTCTTTTCGGAATTTTTCAAATCCATGCCCTCCTGCCGAAATTGCTTATCAACTCGAAATGATCGGTAAAAACGGCACAACAGAAGGAGCTAAGCCTTTATTCGAACAATTAAAATTTCTTACTCAACAGTTTGTAAAAGATTTACAAGAAATTTTGTCGGAATTAAACGGTTAAATATCAATAATTTAACTGTATGTTTTTTCTATCTGTATTTTTTTACTTTTTTATTAGTATTTAACGACACCTTTTGTTTTTTATCAACTTTTTTTTGTTGAGAAATCTAACATAGACACTTTTAAAAAGTTGAATATTTGTTTATATTTGTAAAAAGTTTAACAATGATATCTTTTTACTTAAATGATGAGTTAATTGTATATAGCGGTGAAAATGATATCTCTTTGATTAAGTTTTTGAGAAATGAAAGAGATATTACATCAGTTAAGGATGGTTGTTCAGGACAAGGTGTATGTGGAGCGTGTACAGTAGAGATTAACGGTAAACCCCGACTTGCTTGTCAGGTATCATTAAATAAACTGAATGGCGCTTCAATTTATACTTTAGATGGGTTTCCTGAAAATATTAAAGAAACCTTAGCAAAATCGTTTGTTAAAGAAGGAGCAGTGCAATGTGGTTTTTGCACTCCCGGGTTTATTGTCAGAGCAAAAATTCTTCTTCAGTCGAATCCCAATCCTACAATTGATGAAGTAAGAAAGGCCATAAAACCAAATCTTTGCAGATGCACAGGGTATAAAAAAATTGAAAATGCCATAAAAAATGCATCGATAGCTTTAGCTGAAAATAAAGATATAGAATATCCCAAAGATGCCGGAAAAGTCGGCACATCATATCCTAAATATAATGCTTATGATACAGCATTAGGGAAAAGAGATTTTGTGAATGATATTAAGATTCAAGGAATGCTCTTTGCAGCTTTAAAATTTAGTGATCATCCAAGAGCAAGAGTTATTAAAATTGACGTTTCGAAGGCTTTGAGTGTTTATGGTGTTGTAAAAATTATTACTGCTAAAGATGTTCCGGGTAATAGAAAAATCGGATTGATTTATAATGATTGGCCTCTAATGATTGACGAGGGAGAAGTTACAAATTATATCGGAGATGTATTGGCAGGAGTAGTTGCCGATAGTGAAGAAACAGCAAGAGATGTAGTAAATAAAATAGTTGTTGAATATGATATATTAGAACCAATTACCGATCCGTTTAAAGCTATTGAAGATAAAGAACTTGTTCACGGTGATCATAGTAATTTGCTTGATAATTGTGTTATTAAAAGAGGTAATATTGATGAGGCTTTTGAAAAATCGAAATATATAACAAGCGGATTTTATCAGACTCAAAGAATAGAGCATGCCTTTATGGAAGTTGAGGCAGCTATTGCATATCCTTCTTCAGATGGCATAGAACTGTTATCACAAAGTCAAGGGGTATATGAAGATAGGAGGCAGGTTGCACAAATTTTAGGCTTGCCTGAAGAAAAGGTAAGAGTTGTTTTAGTCCCAAATGGAGGTGGTTTTGGAGGTAAAGAGGATATGACAGTTCAGGGACATGTTAGCCTTATGGCTTATTTGCTTAAAAAACCCGTAAAACTTGCACTTACGCGAGACGAGTCAATAATAATGCACCCAAAGCGTCATCCGGTATATATGGATATTAAATTAGGCTGTGACGAAAATGGGAAACTAACGGCATTAAAACTAAGAGCAGTAGGGGATACCGGAGCTTATGCCTCGGTGGGGACAAAAGTTATGGAGAGGGTTGCAGGTCATGCTTCGGGAGGATATTATATACCTGTAATTGATATTGAATCTAAAACTGTTTACACTAATAATATTCCTTCAGGTGCCATGCGAGGATTTGGTGCAAATCAGGTGGTATTTGCTCTCGAAGGCTGCATAGATGATTTGTGTGAAAGGGGAGGCTTCGATAAATGGCAATTCAGATATGATAACGCTCTTGTTGACGGACTTACTACTGCTACAGGTCAAAAACTTAAAGGTGTCGGAATTAGAGCTTGTCTCCTTGCCTTAAAAGAAGAATATGATAAAGCTGAATTCAAGGGGCTTGCCACTGGAATAAAAAATAGCGGTATAGGTAACGGAATGATTGATTATTCGAATGTAATTATTGAAATTAAGTCTTCTGAAAAAGTTATAATAAAACACGGGTGGACCGAAATGGGACAAGGTGTTCATACTATGGCTATTCAAATTCTTTGTGAAGAAACAAATATTTCTCCTGAAATTATTGATGTGGTTGTTGATACCGAAGCCCAAATAAAAACAGGGATGACAACATCTTCGCGAGCTACTGCCTTGCTTGGAAATGCAATAATTAATGCGTGCAAAGAATTAAAACAAGACTTACTGAAACATAGCTTGAAAGAATTAACCGGTAAAAGTTATTTCGGTGAGTGGAAATGTGATTGGACAACTAAACCCGGCGATACTTCAAAAGAAGTAATAACTCACTATTCATACGGTTATGCTGCGCAATTAGCAGTTGTAAATAAAAAAGGGGAAATAGAAAAAGTAGTTGCTGCCCACGATGCAGGTAAAATTATCAATCCTACTTTATTTGAAGGTCAAATACAGGGAGCCGTTCACATGGGCTTAGGTTATGCTTTGAGCGAAAATCTTCCTATGAGAGATGGAAAATTAATAAGTACAAAATTAAAAGATTGCAGAGTATTAAGGTCTGATCAAACCCCCGAAATAATTGTAAAAGGTGTTGAAGTTCCTGATGAAGTAGGTCCTTATGGTGTAAAAGGAATTGGCGAAATAGGGCTTGTTCCAACTGCTGCTGCTGTTGCAAATGCTTATAATTCTTTTGATAAAATTAAAAGATATAGTTTACCTTTATTTAATAATGGTATAAATATTGATAATTAAATTATTTAACATCATTTTGAAATTATATGAAAGTTACTTTCTGTTCTGATAAGATTTTCCTTAAAATTAAAATAACAATACTTTTGTTATCTCTGTTTGTTGCTAATTCGGCTTTTTCGGTTACCGGCAAAATAATTGATAATTATGGGAAAAAAGTTGTAAATGCAAAAATAAGATTTACCGTTGTTGATGATCCAAAATATTATTACGAGGCATACAGCGACAGTAATGGGAATTATCTTATTGAGTTACCCGGATTAATTGTAGAGAATGATAAGCAGCATATATTATATGATGCATTCCCAAATCCTTTTGTTACTGGAACTATAATTCCTTTTCACCTTAATATTGCAGGCAGAGTTAATATAACCATATATAATTCGATAGGGCAAAAAATTAGAACTTTAGCCGACAAGACATTTTCGGCAGGTTTTCATCAATTGCTTTGGGATGGAACTACCGATATGAATCAAAGGGTTGCTCCGGGAATTTTCATTGTTTATATGTATTTTGAGGGTCGTTCTTCTGCAACTAAAATAATGATGAGGGCTAATAACGGAGAGCAGCTTTATCCTAACGGAATGCCAAACTATTCAGGGAAGTTTATTACAAAATCAATAGCTTTCAATGTTACCATAACCGGAAATAATATTCTGGATTATACAAAAACAAATTTTATTATTACAAATCCTTATCAAACCGATTTTATAGTTTACAGAAGAATTCCCGTTCCTTATAAAGTTTCGGGGAAATATCTAAGTGTTTATAAAGATGATAATTTATACGATACAATTTTTATTAACGGAATAAATTTGGGAGTTGGAATGCCCGGAACATTTCCCGGCGAAATGGCTGCTACAAGCGAAGAATACAGAAGGTGGTTCCATTTAATGAAAGATGTTGGTTTTAATGCAATAAGAACATATACTCTTCATTTTCCCAGATTTTACGATGAACTTTTAAAATTTAACGAAGAAAATCCTACAAATCCTCTTTATCTGCTTCAGGGTGTTTGGTTAGACGAAGATTTGCCTCATGGAAACTTTTTTTCATTCTCATCTGCTTTTGATGCCGATATTCAGGAAGTTATTGATTGTATGCACGGGAATAAAAGCATACCTGAAAGACCCGGTAGAGCTTATGGAAATTATACTACTAATATTTCGCATTGGATTTTAGGTTACATAATTGGTAGAGAGATACATCCTCCGGAAGTTTTTTTAACAAACGAATCAAACTCAACTTTTAACAATTATAATGGTACAGTTTTTGGAATTGCCAACGGTGACCCTATTGAATGTTGGTTTACTCAACGTTTAGATAAAATGGTGCTTTACGAAAGGCAGAAATATAAGGTAGAAAGACCTGTTAGTATTTCAAGTTGGCCTACTTTAGACCCTTTATATCATCCAACAGAACATGACGGCCATTCAACAGAGGATACAGCCCAAATTCATATGGGTAAAATAAAACTGAAAAATTCACCGGCAGGTTTCTTTATGAGTTATCATGCTTATCCGTATTATCCTGACTTTATTTTTGAAGATCAGGGTTATAATAGCGGAGCATTTTATGATGATTGGGGTATTAACAGTTATATAGGTTATATTACAGAATTGAACAATGCTTACGGCAAGTATCCTTTATTGATTGCCGAATATGGTGTTCCATCGAGTTGGGGGAATGCTCATACAAATTTTACGGGAATGAACCATGGTGGACACGATTTCCAAAGTCAAGCTTTCTCAAATATTCGGTTATTAAACAATATTCATAGCACAGGTTGTGCCGGCGGTTGTTTGTTTGCATGGATAGATGAGTGGTTTAAAAATACATGGATTACCGAACCTATGTCATGCCCGCCTGATAGAAGACCAATGTGGCATAATTTATGCAGTCCCGAAGAAAACTTTGGACTTCTTTCATTTGAACCTGATACGATTAATTACGATGAGTTTTTCGAATTTGAAGGTCTTGGAAGAATAAAAAAAGTTCAGGCAGCTAAAGATTTTCAGTTTTTTCACCTCAGAATTTATTTGGATTCAATGATACAAGGCGATGACTCTCTTTGGATTGCCTATGATACTTACAAAGAAAACGAAGGCGAAATGTTATTGCCAAACGGCGAAGTTATGAACTATTTGCCCGAATTTGCTCTCGTTATTACAAAAGATTCTGCTAATCTGTTTGTTACACGTTCGTATAATACATTCGGAAAATGGTTTCATACTGAAGGAAATGACCAAATTTTCAAAACTCGTTTGTCAATAGGCGAGCCTTGGGATTTAGTGATGTGGCAAAATAATTTCTTTGAGAAAAATCTTCCTTGTATTCAATATATTGGCAGATTAAGAAGTCGCGATTCTATTGCCCCTGCATCACATTTGGATGCTGTGGTTAAATATAAAAATTACATTGATGTAAGAATTCCTTGGCAATTGCTCAACTTCACCGACCCAAGCCAAAATAAAGTTCTAAATGATGATAAGGATACTCCCGAAATAGAATATTATACAACAAATGGTATTGCCGTTACCGTAATTATCGGTGATGACAGACTTGAGGCTGGCAGGTTTGAATGGGATATATGGGGCTATGTTGACCAAATAAACGGCGATTTCGTATTTCCAAAATATAAAGAAGTTATTAAAGATTCCTATTATCTTTTCAAACAAGGTTTAAAAACATTAAATCTTAAACCTCTAAACTGATATAATATGATATTACTCAAAAATTGCAATTATATTGATGAAAATGAATTAATATTTAAAAAAACTGATATAATTGTTGAGGAAGGTAAAGAAGGAAAAATATTTTTTTCGAATAACGAAAATAATAATCAAAACTTTAAGTTAATTGATTGTACCGGTAAAATTGTAACTCATTCGTTTGTAAATGCCCATCATCACGTGTATTCGGCTTTAGCCAGAGGAATGGGAAAACCAAAAAAAAATCCGGAAAATTTTTTGGAGATTCTTAAATTTATATGGTGGAATCTCGATAAATGCCTTGATGATGAGACTATTTATGCATCAGCTTTAGTTACTGCTATTGATTGTGCCAAAAATGGCGTTACTTTTGTTATTGATCATCATTCTTCGCCAAATAGCATTCATAACTCTTTAAATATTATCAAGGAAGCTTTTGAAAAAGTAGGTGTTTCACATCTGTTGTGTTATGAAATTACTGATAGAGACGGCCAAAAATTTACTGAAAAAGCTTTAGTCGAAACAGACAGCTATTTAACAAATAATCAAGGTTTGGTCGGGTTGCATGCATCATTTACTTTAAGTGATGAAACTCTAAAACAAGCATATTTATTATGCGAAAAGCATAAAACTGGTATTCATATTCATGTAGCTGAAGATAAATATGATCAGTTACATTGTAGAAATAATTTTAATAAATCTGTTGTTGAAAGACTTGATAATTTCGGGTTTCTCGATTTCGAAAAAACAATATTAGCTCATTGCATCCATATCGATGATTTTGAACGTAATATTCTATTAAATTCAAATTGTTGGATAGTTCAAAATATGGAGAGTAATCAAAATAACAGGGTTGGTTTTTTTAATGGGAATGGATTAAATCCAGATAAAATTATGTTTGGAACCGATGGGATGCACAGCGATATAATTAAAAGTTCGAAAGCTGCATTTTTGTCGGGAATGAACAATGAATTTTTATTGCCTTCCGATAACTATAGAAGGCTGAGAAATGTTCATAACTATTTAAAAATTAATAAATTTACAGGTGATTCACAGAATAACTTAGTCGTAATAGATTATAACTCTCCAACTGAAATTTCAGATGAAAACTTTTTAGCCCATTTTATCTATGGTATTGAATCTAAGCATATTACTCATGTTATATCTGATGGTAAATTAATTGTTGAGAATAGAAGATTGACAACAATAGATGAAGATTCGACATATGAATTTTCAAGAAAACAAAGCAAAAAACTATGGGAAGCTATGCAAAAAAATGGAATTTAAATGTTTGCTTTTGTCTTATTTTACAACAGAATGTATCCATAATGCAATGTCTTCCAATACTGTAGGAGAAAAGGTTTCTTCAATTTTGCCGTATTCGCTTAAAGCTCCTGTTTTTGTATTCTGAAACAAATGGTTAAGATTAGGGTATTTTTTAATAACATAGTTTTTATTTCCGGCTTTTTTCAAATGTTTATCTATTGCACTTAGATTAATATCGGCAGGAACTTGTAAATCTTTTTCTCCGTTCAATGCCAATACTGCGCATTTAGTTTTAGTAAGGTAAACAGAAGGTTCAAAAATCAGAAAATTTCTAAACCAGTCGGTTGTTATTTGTTGAATCATTACTTCTTTTTCTCCGGCAATTAAAATTTTCTGTTCATTATCTGCATTTTCAATAAACTTGTCGTAAATTTTTCTGATTTTTCTTGCAGCTATAGTATTATCCTTTTCTTTTTTTAATACACCGTAAATTTTTTTGTTCAATTTTGAGATATTGTTAATATAACTTTCATCGGCACCTTCGGCTTTAGAAATCAATTTTTGTTGTAAAAGTAAAATTTCTTCCCCGCTAACTCCGGGTCCGGCAAGCAAAACAATAAATTTAACCGAATTATTCCTCGATGCCACAATAGGAGCAACCATACCACCCTCGCTGTGTCCTATTATACCTATATTATTTGTATCAATATTGTTCGACTTTTTCAAAAAATCGAATGCTGCTTCAGCATCATTAGCAAAATTATACGTAGTTGCAATATTAAAATTGCCTTTCGATTTTCCTACACCTCTGTCGTCGTATCTCAGGACTGCAATTCCTTTTTTGGTTAAAAAATCCGCAATAACCAGAAACGGTTTATGGCCAAGTAATTCCTCATCTCTGTTCTGAGGTCCTGAGCCTGAAACAAGCACTACAGCCGGAAATATTCCTTCTTCGGATGGCAAAGTTAAAGTTCCTGCAAGTTCAACATTATCAACATTATTGTAAAAAGTAACTTCTCTTTCAATATAAGGATAAGGAGGTTTTGGCTCCTGAGGTCTATTTATTTCAGGTATCTTTTCAATTTTTTTTAAAACTATGGGATTATTAAAAATATTTTGTCGGAATACACCAGATATAGTACTGTCTTTTGTGTTTAAAATGCCTGTAATAGAAGCGCTTATCGATTTTATTCTAATAGTTACACTGTCATTTTTTAAAGTTAGTTTTGAAACTTTTATGTCTTTCGCTCCTTGATCAGGGCTATCCATAAATGCCAATGTGCTATCGTTTTCGAAATGAATAATCCTGATTACTAAAGGTAGTTTTTTCCCTTGAAATTCGATATCTCCAATCCAGTTTCCCACTAAAAAAGTCGAATTGTTTTGTGAGAAAATCAGAAAAGGAATAAATACGAAAATTAAAGCAAATAGTTTTGATAATTTAGTTGTATTCATATAATTAAAATTAAAAAGCCAATTAGCGAAGATAATTGCTAATTGGCGAAAAAAATATTTTTTTAAATTAATTTTTCCTTCCCGGATAGATTTTAAGAGCTTCTTCGAGGCACTTCATAGCAGCTTTTAAATCGTTTAAGTTCAATACATAACTTATTCTTATTTCATCTTTACCCTTGCCTTTTGTTGAATAAAACCCTGTAGCAGGAGCAAACATTACAGTTTGGTTTTCATATTCAAAATCTTCTAAAAGCCATTGGCAGAATTTGTCGGCATCATCAATAGGTAGTTTAGCCACAGCATAAAAAGCTCCTTTAGGTTTTGGACAATAACATCCAGGGATTTTATTTATTGCATCAACAACGAGGTTTCTTCTGCTAACATATTCATTTATCACATTGTCGAAATACTCTTTTGGGGTATCGCAAGCTGCTTCGGAAAGTATTTGGCCAAAAGTTGGCGGACTTAATCGAGCTTGAGCAAATTTCATTGCTGTATCCATTACTTCTTTATTCTTTGTAATAAAACAACCGATACGAACACCGCATGCACTGTATCTCTTTGATACTGAATCCAAAAGTATTACATTGTCGTCAATTCCTTGCAGGTGCATTGCCGAGAAATGACGGTTTCCATCGTAGCAAAATTCTCTGTAA
This sequence comes from uncultured Bacteroides sp., assembly GCA_964634005.1. GTDB lineage: Bacteria > Bacteroidota > Bacteroidia > Bacteroidales > JACABE01 > CAZWKQ01. Next base: position 22,105 of record CAZWKQ010000005.1, on the reverse strand, counting down.
ACTTCGTCGGACAAAAGATACAAATCATATTTTTTTACAATTTCCTTAAGAGAGTTGAGTTCCTGTTCCGAATAAAGATAACCTGTAGGGTTATTAGGATTACAAATTAAAATTGCTTTTGTTTTAGGTGTAATAAGTTTTTCAAATTCATCAATAGATGGAAGAGCGAATCCGTTTTCTATAGAAGAAACAATAGGTTTTACCTTAACACCAGCGGCAGTAGCAAATCCGTTATAGTTTGCATAAAATGGTTCGGGAATTATAACTTCGTCTCCTTCGTCCATACATACCATAAATGCAAATAAAATTCCTTCGGAACCCCCATTTGTTACAATAATCTGATTTTCATTAATGAAAATATTGTTGTTTTTATAGTATTCAACAAGTTTTTTTCTATATGACAGAATACCTGCCGAATGACTATATTCTACAACTTTAATGTCATTGTTTTTCAATGCATTTAGAGCAATTTCGGGGGTTTCTATATCAGGTTGTCCAATATTTAAATGATATACTTTTCTGCCTTTCTTTTTCGCTTCATCAGAATATGGAACTAATTTTCTGATTGGGGAAGCTGGCATTTCTTTTCCTTTTTTTGATATTGTGGGCATAATTTATTTGGTTTTATTTATTAATTAAATGTTATAGTTTTCTTTTGCAAATGAACAAAAAAAATCCCGACAGAGCAAAAATCTATCGGGATTTTTAATGTGTAAAACCTTAATTAATTTCTAACAGGTGCAGCACCTCTGTTCAAATCTTTTTCTGGTATTTGTTCAGCCGGTTTAGGCTCAACTTTTCCGGTTATTTGAAGCACAACTCTGTCCGATTTGGCATTTGACATGACAGTAATTTGTTTGCTTATTATGCCAATGCGGTTTGTGTCGTATTTAACTTTAATTGTACCTTCTTTACCGGGCATTATTGGTTCACGTGTCCAGCTTGGAACTGTACACCCGCAAGAAGAAACTACGTTAGAAAGTATTAATGGCTCTTTTCCGACATTTTTGAATTTAAATTCACAATTTCCATCGCCACCCTGTTGTATTGTTCCATAATCATGTACTGTTTTTGTAAACTGAATTTCAGGACCATTAGGGTTTGTTGGAACTTCTTGAGATTTTACACTATTTAATGTTGTGAAAAAAATCACCGCAATTGATAAAACAAGATTTTTCATTTTATTAAATTTAAGTTATTTAATGAATTTTAGTAGTTTTAACATATCAAAATTTCAGCAAAAATAATAATTAAAATTATGAATTGAAATTTTGACACTCGTTTTTTTTATTAACAAGTTTTATGCCATAAAGTCTAAAAATTGGAATTATTTTTAAAATAAAATTTAATTTTTATTTGGTGATAAAATAAAAAGTATTAATTTTGCAACCGAATTTGAAAACGGTTCAAATTTACGGTCTGGTAGTTCAGTTGGTTAGAATACGTGCCTGTCACGCACGGGGTCGCGGGTTCGAGTCCCGTCCAGACCGCAAAAGCCTTGTAAGAAATTACAAGGCTTTTTTATTGCTCTGAAAATGAGTTTTTTATAAAAAATAAATTTAACAAATTTTAACGCATATTTTTTAATATAGACAAAATACTTAGTAATTTTGCCACGTTAAATAAATTGTTTAATAAACATATTTAAAAACTTAAAAAATTAAAAAAATGAAAAAGTTACTTGTATTTGCAACCGTATTTGCAATGGTATTCGGAGTTAGCGTAGCTCAAAATCCTCAAACTCCACAAAATCAGAAAAAAGAAGTAAAGAAAGAAGCTACCGAAGCAAGAAAAGAAGCTAAAAAAGAAGCTACCGAAGCAAAAAAAGAAGTTAAAGCAGAAGCTAAAGAAGTAAAAAAGGAAGCAAAAGAAGTTAAAAAAGCTGAACCAAAAAAAGATGCTGAAAAGAAAAAATAGCATTTAGAATTCCGAAAAGGGCTGCCTCGAAAAGGCAGCCCTTTTTTTTATTGATTCAATTTTTGATTTTTTTTGAAATTCTTCGGCTAAATTTTTTTATTTTTGAAAAATAAAATTAAAACTACAGAAATGAACTTACACGAATATCAAGGAAAGTCAATAATGAAAAAATACGGTGTTCAGGTACCATTCGGAATTGTTGCTTTTAATCCCGAAGATGCCGAGAAAGCCGCAAAAGAAGTATTTAATAAAACCGGCTCGGGAAAAATGGCGGTAAAAGCTCAAATACATGCAGGCGGAAGAGGTAAAGGAGGCGGCGTTAAGATAGCTAATTCAATAGATGAGGTTTATCATTTGTCGCAACAGATTATAGGGATGCAGCTTGTTACACACCAAACAGGTCCCGAAGGTAAGAAAGTACACAAAGTATTAATAGAACAAAATATCTACTACGGAGATAAAAGTGAGATCAAGGAAATTTATATGAGTATTCTATTGAATAGAAATACCGGCAGATATATGATATTGTATTCTCCAAGAGGAGGCATGGATATAGAAACTGTTGCCGAAGAAACTCCTGAACTTATTTTTACTGAAGAAATTGACCCTAAGGTAGGTTTACTTGATTTCCAAACAAGGAAAATAGCTTATAATTTGAACCTTTCAAGTAATGCAACCAAAGAAATGATATCATTTATAAAGGCTTTATATCAGGCATTTATACAGAATGATGCTTCATTGTTTGAAATAAATCCCGTTGTAAAAACTTCTGACGATAAAATTTATGCTGCTGATGCAAAAGTAGTTATTGATAATAACGCACTTTTTCGTCATCCTGACATATTGGAAATGAGAGATTTAACCGAAGAAGACCCAAATGAAATAGATGCAAGCAAATTTTCGTTGAATTATGTTAAGCTAAACGGAAATGTAGGTTGTATGGTCAACGGAGCAGGGCTTGCAATGGCAACTATGGATATAATAAAACTTTCGGGCGGCGAACCCGCCAATTTCCTCGATGTAGGCGGCAGTGCCAATGCAAAAAGAGTAGAAGAAGGTTTTAGAATTATTTTGAAAGACCCCAGCGTAAAAGCTATTTTACTTAATATTTTCGGTGGTATTGTGCGTTGCGACCGTGTAGCTCAAGGAGTGGTTGATGCATATAAAAACTTGGGCGAAGTCAATGTCCCGATAATTGTAAGATTGCAAGGTACTAATGCCGAAGAAGGGAAAGCAATTATTGATAATTCGGGATTAAAAGTTTATTCTGCAATTACATTAAGTGAAGCAGCTCAATTAGTTTCTACAGTTCTAAATTAATTAAAAATATGACACTTATAAAATCAATTTCCGGAATCAGAGGTACTATAGGAGGAAGAGCCGGAGATGCTCTTACACCGGTTGATATAGTGAAGTTTACTTCTGCTTTTGCATCTTTTATAAAAAACAAAAACAACAATAAGAAGTTAAAATTTGTAATAGGCCGCGATGCACGTATATCAGGCGAAATGGTTAGTAATTTAATTTCTTCTACTCTCATAGGTATAGGTGTAGATGTTTTGGATATCGGCTTATCAACAACTCCTACTGTTGAAATTGCTGTTGTTGATTCGAATGCCGACGGTGGTATTATTATTACCGCTAGTCATAATCCCAAGCAATGGAATGCATTGAAACTTTTGAACGAAAAAGGAGAATTTATTAATGCCGATGAAGGGAATTTAGTGCTGGAAATAGCAGAAAAAGAAGATTTTAACTTTGCAAGTATTGATAGTTTAGGAAAATATAGTTATGATAATACTTTTATTGATAAACATATCGAAAAAATTCTTAGCCTTCCATTGGTTGATAAAGATGCCATCTCCAAATCTAAATTCAAAGTAGCAATAGATTGCGTTAATTCAACAGGCGGCATAGCAATACCTAAGCTGTTGAAAGAATTGGGTGTTAAGGAGGTAGTTGAACTTTATTGCGAACCAAACGGGCAATTTCCTCACAACCCCGAACCATTACCCGAGAATCTTTCTGAAATATCGAATGTAGTAGTAAAGACCAATTCGCATTTGGGCTTCGTTGTTGATCCTGATGTTGATCGTTTAGCAATAATTCAGGAAGACGGCGATATGTTTGGAGAGGAATATACTCTTGTTGCTGTTGCCGATTATATTTTAAAACATAATAAAGGTAATACAGTATCAAATTTGTCTTCAACAAGAGCATTGAAGGTTATTACCGAAAAAGCGGGAGGTCAATATTTTGCTTCTGCTGTCGGCGAAGTAAATGTTGTGGAAATGATGAAAAAAAATAATGCAGTTATTGGTGGTGAAGGCAATGGAGGCATTATTTATCCCGATTTGCATTATGGACGCGATGCACTTGTAGGTATTGCTTTATTTTTATCGCACCTTGCCAAAACAGGTAAAACTTGTTCTTCGTTAAGAGCTTGCTATCCTAACTTTTATATTTCAAAGAATAAGATTGAAATATCTCATGAAATTGATGTTGATGAAATTTTGATAAAAATAAAAGAGCGATATAAAAAGTTCCCAATAAACGACATTGACGGAGTTAAGATTGATTTCGAAAATGAATGGGTTCATTTGCGTAAATCGAATACCGAGCCTATTATAAGAATTTATGCCGAAAGCGATTCTTCTCCAAAAGCCGAACATCTTGCCAACAGAATAATTGATGATATTAAAGAGATAATAAAAAACAAAATTATTGGGATAACTGAATAGATTTTAATTTAAATTAAGTATATTTACAAATATATTTAGTCAGTTTTATCAAGTTTATTAATTAATTCTTTAAGAAAATGAAAAAAATTACTTTAATTTCATTGGGAATAATCTTTTTGACTTATTCTCAGGTATATTCGCAATGCGCCCAAAGCAGCAATATTTATTCATTTACTTACAACGGGCATAGCTATGAAGTTGTCAAAGAGCTAAAGAATTGGCAATCGGCAAAATCGTGTGCCATCGAAAGAGGTGGTTATCTGGTAAGAATCAATGATTTGGCTGAAAACGCTTATATTATGGGGCAATTATTATTACCTAATGCTGCAAACATAAGCTCTTCGTATAATCCTGTATTGGATGGAGGCGGTGCATCTTATGTTTGGACAGGTGGTAATGATATTGTTAACGAAGGTTCTTGGTACTGGGAGGGAAGTGATTTGCTTACCCCATTTTATATTGGGCAAGGTACTGCCGGTGTAGGTGGAGGTTATGCTGTTAATGGCGAATTTGTAAATTGGGGAGATGTAAATGGAAGTGAACCCGATGATTATCCATATAACGGAGGACAAGATGGTTTGGGCTTAGCCTTGAGTTCGTGGCCTCACGGAATTGCAGGTCAATGGAACGATATCAATATTAATAATGCTTTGTATTTTATTATCGAAAAAGATAATACAGGTATTAATGAAAATACTACGCCTTCGAAGTATGGTATAGATTTCTTTATAAGTAATGATAAAATTGTTTTAAACGGTATTTCGGAACACAATTTTTCATACAGTATTTATGATTATAGAGGAATGCTCATCGAAAACAAGCAAAACCATACTAATAAAAGCATCGATATAAGTTCATTACCTAAAGGGATTTATTTGTTTAATCTCTATTTAGGAAATAAACTTTTTACTTTTAAATTTATCGTTTAAAATATAAACTGTCCTAAATTTTTTTGAACTTACATTATAGTTATCTTCTGCTTATAATTTTCACCGTTTTTGTCGGTGAGTTTAAGCAGATAGATACCTTTTGATAAATTATTTATATTGAGGGCTTTGGAAGTTACTCCGTTTGATGTTTCAATCTTATCGGATAATACTTTTTTACCTTCAATAGTAAATATTTCGCATATTAATTCGTCGCAGTATTCTGAATTTAATGAAATATAAAGTATTTCGGATGCAGGGTTAGGATAAACCAAGATATTTGCGATTTTATCGTTTGTATTAATTCCTACTCCAGAAGTAGTAAAAGAGATATCCCAACCTTGAAATTCGTTTTTATAGTTGGTTATCCACTCAAGTGTAGTTTGGTTGCCATTTATGGTAAAGCTTTGCGGGAAATTACTTCCCGAGAATGTCGCCAGAACCACAACTGATGACGCTCCTTTTATTTTCAATACGTCGTCGTTTAATTCAGTATCGAAATTGTTGAAATGGAGTGTAATACTGCCTGCTGTATTGGTAGGATAAATAAGCCATTTACAGTTTGTGTTTGGATTATATCTGTAAGAACCGCTTCCATCGCTAAAATTTCCGTTGGAAGTATTTATGAGCTTAAAAGTCGAACAATAATTAGGTAAATTTGTGGTATAGTTTATTAAAAATCCATTTTCTCTTATTGTGTCAAAAGCAGATGTGAAAGTAATAAGAACCTGTTTGCCGTTTACGGTAAGATTATTGGGCAGTTGTAACCCTGTATAAGTTCCCACAAGGGGATCGCTTGTAGAATTACCTTTATAAATTTTTACAGTTGCAAACGATTGCGATGTTTTAAATCGGCCGAATTGCAATATTATAGAGGTTATTGAATCATAAGCGGGACTGATAAGCCACGAGCAATTTGTATTGTTCAAGTATTTATCTATAGGACCGCTTCCGTCTTCTATGCTGCCTTCCAGAGCGGTTAAAAGTTTTTGATTACTGCAATAAGCAGGGTAGGAGTAAAGAGTTGTGTCGGGGTAAATGTTAATAATAAGTTCCTGAGCCAAGTTGAAGTTGTTGCCTCCCGGAGAAAGCGCATTCAAATAAAAATATCCGTCGTAACTGCCGCCCCAGCCAAAGTTGAAGTGAAAATAAGTTGTATCTTGATAGCCGTCGCAAACAAAAGCATGACCGTTGATGTTTGGAACTGACCATCCAGCATAGTACAACGGCATTTTTTTATCCAACTGAGCTACAATCAAACTGTCCCAGCGGATATTTGTACTGTCTCTGAAAACATATCTTACATCGCTCGAATATTTGAAGTAGGTTTTAAGTACATCTGCTGCCGAATAGTTATACATACCCGAACTGTTTGGCCCGTAATTCATACTAACTCCAACTCCGCAATGTGCCAATAATTTTCCTATAGCACCGTTTGGTTTAGACGGAGCATCGCACATGGCATCCCAGTCGTAAGTAGTATTTCCGAAATCGGCTGATAAAGTTCCATAAACGGGATGAACATAGCTAAACGAGCCTGTACCTGTTTGCGGAAAACGATAATAATACATCAGCTGCCCCATGCATGTTGCAACGCATCCTGTTACACATCTGCCTCCGGGACCGGCAGTATCTGCAGGGCATTCAACATTATATACCTGACCTTGATTCCATTTTGAAGTTACAAGCGGAGATACCGATTTAGTGTTTTTTGTAAATACCTTTCCTTCTAATAACGATTTCCATTGATTTTGAGCTTCGTTGTTGTTATAACTTTTATCCGATAAAACTCTTTTAATTTGGTTTTTGTAATAATCTATCCACATTTCGAACGGTGAAATAACTGAGGATGGGTCGTATTGTGTTGTAAATGAATAAGCAAGTACCGGAGTAATATTATTGTCGGTTGACATAACAATATATCCCAGATTATCGAAATTATAAACATAAATCAATTCTGTTCCGTTTTCGGAAATAACGTATGAGCTGACTATTTTGAACGGTATTAATCCTGCAGCTTCGTTAAGTTTGTTATATTGATTTTTATAGAATGTAATTGCTGCCTTTTGGGCATCATTTTTTGATACTTTTGAAGCAAATACAATATTGAACGATACTAAAAAAACTGTGAAAATAATTATGCTCTTTCTCATTTAAAATAAATTTATCGACCTCAAAATTAATAATATATTTTAAAATTAAGTCAATAAATACCTATACTCGTTTACTAAATTTGAAAAAGACTTATCACTGCAATGTTTTTTACATACATAGTTGCAGTGATAAATCGCGGCTTTAAACGTATGAATGTTTGGGTTTGAAAAAGAATAACTGAATAAAACGTTTTATAAAATGTTTATTTTACCAAGCTTTCGTAGCGTTTTTCCACTTCGTTCCAGTTTACAACACTCCAAAATGCCGAAGTATAAGCTGCTCTTTTGTTTTGGTATTTAAGGTAATAGGCATGTTCCCATACGTCTAATCCTAAAATGGGTGTTCCTTTTTGCTCAACCACGTCCATTAAAGGATTGTCCTGATTGGGAGTGGAAGAAACAAAAAGTTTACCTGCATTGTTTACGCTTAGCCAAGCCCAACCGCTTCCAAATCTTGTCATGGCAGCCTGCTCGAATGTTTTTTTAAAATTATCGAATGAACCGAATGTTTCGTTTATTGCTTTTGCAAGTTTTCCTTTTGGCTCTCCGCCTCCGTCGGGCGACATTATTTTCCAGAAAAGTGTATGATTGTAATGCCCACCTCCGTTATTTCTGATAGAAACAGGTAGTTTGCTTATTTGTGCAAAAATTTCTTCAAGACTTTTACCATTCATATTTGTTTCCTTAATAGCGGCTACAAAATTGTTGTAATAGCCACGGTGATGTCTATCCCAGTGAATTTCCATAGTTTGTGCATCTATTGCTTTTTCCAGTGCGTTAAATGAATATGGCAAAGGTTCAAAAACGTATGCTTGTTCCGCATTCTGTGCTTTAACGTAAATTGCGTTAAAAGTAATTAATACAAAAATTGCTGAATATATTATTGTTTTCATCTTTTATTATTTAGAATTATTATAAACTAAACAATCGAAGTATAAGATTGTTTAACGACACTTGATTATGAAATGCCTTTTCAATAAAAGATAATTATGAAGTAAGATAAAATGAAACTGTTTGAATTAAGTATCGATATATTGTTTGAATATCAGATTGTCTGATGCCAAGATAACAAATGCGGTTTTATATTATTTCGACGTTATGTTTTTCAATCCATCCGTTGCTGCCGTTGGCAATTTTAATCTTAACCCAGTTGTTTAATTCATCTAGTATTTTCACCTTAGTACCTTCGTGAATAACAAATTTATCAATACCTTTTTCGTCGGGAGAACTTTTAACTGTGAGTGTAGGTGTAAAAACTATGGCTTCGTCTTTATTGTTAATGTTCGAATATTGGGTATAAGCAAATATAGAACTCAGTATTATTATTAAAAAGGAGGTAAAACTAAGCCAGAATAAGACTTTTTTGCCATTGTATGTTTTATTGATAAGGTAAAAGAACAGAAGTATAAAGAATATTGCAGTGGCAAAAACCGATATTAACGCCCAAATATCGAAATGAAATAGATTTGTAATGATTATCCACCATTTGATAAAAAACAATTGAGGGATAGGTTCAATTTTATCGATAATTTTTGTATTGGCAATTTTTAAGTTCATATCAATATCGCCATCGGCCGGATCGATTTTTTTTGCTTTTTCGTAATATAGTATGGCCATCGGAAAGTTTGATAGTCGGTAATAGCAATTTCCGATATTGAAATATACATCGGAAGAAACTATTCCTTTCTCCAATATTTTGTTGTATAAAACAATGGCTTCGTTGTATTTTTCCTGAGTATATGCTTTATTGGCCGATTCAAATTCATTAATCTGAGCGAAACTGTATGCTGATGATATTGCTAAAATTAGTATTACAAACAAAATTTTTTTCATAACCATTTCAATTTTACTTAAGCTCATTTTCAATTTTTTTAATTATATCGATGGCTTCGTTGTATATTTTTTTCATATTAACGCTTTCGCTTTCAGGAGTGAAGCGGGCAAACTCGCAGTTATTGAGTACTGATATTAATTGTTCGATAGTAGCAGTATCGACAAGTTTGTTTTGAAGCGATTGATTTACCGATTCCATTGACAGTTCGGCAAGTGGTATATTGAATTTGTCGCTTAAATAACCCCAGAGAGCCTGTGATATTTCGTTGTAAAAATTGTTTCTTTCGTTGTTTTGAAGGAATTTCTGAGCTTTTTTCAAGCGATTGCGTGCTATTTTGGTAGCTTTTTTATTTCTTAGAAGGGCTACATTTCCACGCAATTTCAGATGTTTTCTTCTGAAAATAAGAGCTGCTATAAAGAGGATAACAGGAATAACGAGTAGTGTAAAGTACAATTTCGAAAGGAAGAAAAATTGTCCTTCGGGCTTGAGTTTGTTTGGTTTGGTTTTAATATGTTCGATATCGCTGCCTATGTATTTTATGTCTTCTTTGTTTACTGTTGTAAGAGTAGTAGCAGATGCTTTGCCGTCGCCTTTATCGACTTTAATGTTATATTCGGGTGATGTTAATGTTACATATTTTCCTTTGTTGAGGTCGAAGTATGTAAATTTAATGGGTTTTATGGTAAAATTTCCCTGATTTCGCGGTATTAAGAGATAATCGAAAGTTTTGGTTCCTGATATGCCGTTATCTGATTTATTAATATTATCGGTTATTTTAGGGTCATAAGTTTCAAAGTCGGTGGGGAAAGTGATGTCGAATTTATCAATAAGTTTTATATTCCCTCTACCCGAAACCGTAATTTTAAGATTAATGGCGTCGTTGGCTTTTACTTCGTTTTTCGACAAGTTTGAAGAGAAAGTAAAGTTACCTACAGCACCAGAAAAGTCGTCGGGTTTGCCTGCAGCAGGCAATGGTTTAACCCTTATAACACTGCTGTTCGATTTTATGGTTTTTTTAATATTTTGTACCGAGCTGCCAAAAGGGTCGTCGAAAAAGTCGAAAATAGTATTTGTTCTTCTCCGTTGTATCGGAATTTGAGCAATAACATCTACTTCGAGAGGTTCTATTGTAAGATTGCCGCTCTCCTGCGGAAACATGGCAACTTTTTTTATTTCGGCTACAATATATTGTTTGCCGTCAATGTATTCTTTGTATTGTTTGGGTCTTTCGTTTTCTTTTGTAAGGTCTTCGGTCCATAAGCCTTTATTGCTCGGCGTTTTGTTTATGCTGTATTGCGAAATTCCCACTGAAGTATATAGTTTGTAAGTTACAATAATTTGTTCTCCCATATATGGGGATGCATTGCTTATGCTTGCTCTTATAAAAATATCTTTATCGCTGAATGAGGCCGTTTGTTGGTTTTGACCTTGATTATTGCCTTGATTGCTGCGGTTCTGACTTGCAGAGTTATCTTTAACTACTTTAATAGTAATAGGGTTTGATTCGTAAGTTTTACCGCCTACATTAATATATGCCGGACCTATTGTATATGTTCCTTCGTTTCCGGCCTGAAGATAGTATGTATATGAATAAGAAACCGTTTGACTGAAAGAGCCGTTGATGATTTGTGTGCTTGAACTGCTCGACTGATTAGGACCCGATAGTACGCTAAATCCTTTGAATGAAGGAGCTTTGAAATTACTGCCACCTCCCGTGTTGATAGAAAATGTAACTGAAAACTGTTGTCCTGTTCCTACTGTAGTAGATGAGGCAGAAGCACTGAATTTTATATCTTCGGCAACAATGATATTTAATTTCGTTAAAAATAATATTATCAGTACTATATATTTTTTCATCTCCTTTTTTTAATTTGATTTTTGTGTATTAGTTAACAAAAGTATATTATTTGAATTAAAACGTGAAAAAAATAAATAATTGTATATCTTACCAGTCTTTTTCAGTTTTTGCTCTTATACCTACAGCTTTTTGTTTTTTGACTTTATCTAATGTTTTCTTTTCGTCGTTTTTCAAAGCTTCAAGCATACGTTCGGCGTCTTGCTTTTTCATTTGCTTTTCCTGTTCTTGTTTCTGTTTATCTTTTTGTTGATTGTCTTTGTTTTGTTCTTGTTTGTTGTTTTGCTTGTTTTGGTTTTGATTTTTATTTTGATCTTTGTTCTGGTCTTTGTTTTGACGGTTTTTATCGTTTTTGTTTTGTTGTTGGTTTTGCTGTTTATTTAGCATTTGCATAGCATAAGCCAAATTGTACTTAGTATCGTAATCGTTAGGGTTATTTTTAAGAGCTTGTTTGTATGCTTCTATGCTTTTTTCGTATTCCTTTTTCTGAAGATATGAATTTCCTAGATTGTGAAATACCTTTGCCTGAATATTTTTGTTTTTATTTTTATAGGCCAGATTATTGTAAATTCTGATGGCTTCGTCGTAGTTGTTTTGTTTGTAAAGAGAATTTGCAAGGTTATAGTTTCCGTTAAAAATAGTTGAGTCTTTTACTAATGATTTGCGGTAATTTATTTCTGCATCGTTGTATTTTTTCTTTTCGTATAGTTTATTCCCGCTTCTTATATATTTTTTTTCGCTTTGTGCATTGGATGCAAAAGAACCAAGTAGCAGCAAAATTCCGGTAATTATAATTATTCCCTTGTTTTTCATACAGTACATTTTATTGAATTTTATTAGAGCTACTTTCGAATAGTTTTATTTTGCTCAACAGATTGTTTTTTCTGTGTTTAATAATAAATTCGACTAAAAGAAACAAAAGCGCAAGAGCGGCGAAAAACTGAAATTTATCTTCATAGTCCGAAAACGAGCGGCTTTCGTATTCTTTTTTCTCGATTTTATTGATTTCGTCGTATATAGTTTGCAGTCCTGCATTGCTGTTGTTTGCTCTAACATAAGCTCCTTTGCCCGTAACGGCAATTTTTTGTAAAAGAGTTTCGTCGAGTCGTGTAATTATTGTATTACCTTCTTTGTCTTTTTTATAACCACCTATACCTCCGGCAACAGGGATAGGGGCGCCTTCGGGTAGTCCCATTCCTATGGTGTAAACAAATATTCCTTTGTTTACAGCTTCGGCTGTTTTTTCTAAGGCATCGTCTTCGTGATTTTCACCGTCGGTTATTATTATGATTGCTTTGTTTCTTTTGTTGTCTTTTTCGTTGTTTTCCGATATTTCGAACGATTCCATTGCTTTATCAATGGCCGAACCTATTGCAGTACCTTGTTCGGGTATATCGTTTACCGATATTGTTTCAAGAAACATTTTGGCTGCCGAATAATCGTTGGTTAATGGCAACTGAACGAATGATTTACCTGCGAAAATAATTATTCCTATGCGGTCGCCTTCAAGCTTGTCGATTAGCTTCGATATGGCTTGTTTAGAGCGTTGCAAACGGTTTGGCAATATATCTTCGGCAAGCATACTGTTCGATATGTCGAGTGCTATGTATATGTCGATTCCTTTGCGTTGTGCTTTTTCTATTTTTGTGCCTAATTGTATTCTTATGAGAACTATTACAACAAATATAAATGCCGAGAGCATCAATAAGAATTTGATGAAACTTCTTGTTTTTGAATAGCCTTGAGTGAGTTGACTAAGAAGCTGTATGTTGCCGATTTTTGCAAGAAGTTTCTTCCTTTTGATTTTTGTATATAAGTATATAATGATAAAAACCGGTACTAAAACTAAAAGATAAAGATAAATAGGTTCTGCAATTTTAATCATATACGAAATATTACGGTAATGTTTTAAAAACAGTATATCTTAAAACTAATTCAATAATAATAAAAAGTGCCGCTAATAGAGCAAATATCAAAAATTCCTCGTTTTTCTTATGAAATTCGGTAACATCTATTTTCGATTTTTCGAGTTTGTCGATTTCTTTGAATATGTTTTCGAGTTTATTTTTAGAGGTTGCTCTATAGTAGTATGCGTCAGTTGTTTTCGAAATTTTTCTCAGCAGGTCTTCATCAATTTTCACTTCAACATTTTGATATTGTATTCCGAAAGGTGTTTTGAAAGGGTAGGGGGCATAGCCTGTAGTTCCTACACCTATGGTGTAAACTCTAATTCCGTAAAGTTTAGCAATATCGGCAGCCGAAAGCGGGTCTACTGAACCCATGTTGTTTATACCATCGGTAATAAGTATTATAACTTTACTTACTGCTTTACTGTCTTTTATACGGCTTATTGAAGTAGCAAGTCCGTCGCCTATGGCAGTTCCATCTTCTATAATTCCACTCTTGATGTCGAGAAAAAGATTTTTAAGCACATTGTGGTCGGTAGTAAGGGGGCATTGTGTAAAGGCTTCACCGCTGAATATAACCAAGCCTATACGATCGTTGGGACGTCCGTTTATAAAGTTTATGGCTACATCGCGTGCTGCTTCAAGCCTATTGGGTTTCAGATCTTCGGCAAGCATACTGCCCGATATGTCGTAAGCAATTATTATATCAATTCCTTCTACTGTAATGTTTTGTTTGCTTATTTTCGATTGTGGCCTTGCAAGTGTAATTATAAGCATTATTATAGCAAGTAATCGAAGTATAAGTAATGAGTGAAACCAGTTTTGTCTTTTGGTTTTCTTGTAGTTTTTAAACGGCTCGAAAGTAGAAAATTTAATATCGGGATATGATTTTGAATGGCGGTAAATATACCAAACAATAATTGCCGGTATTATAAAGAGCAGGTAAAAGTATTCGGGATTAGCAAATTCAATATTTTTTAAAAAGTATAGCATAGTTTTTAAATATTAGTTTGTTGAAATTGCTCGTTTGTATTGTCATTGTTGTTTTTTACCGAAGTAAGTTTAACTATATCCACAACATAGTTGAATAGCAGTTCGTTTTCGTCGGGCAAAGGACGGTGTTTTGCAAATTTTACCAAATCGGAAGTAGTTAAAATTTGTTTTAGTTTGCTTATAATGTCGTAATGTGTCTTCTTGGAAACGATTTCGATAATTTCCTCCGAAGTCATTTCCATAGCATTGAAATTCATTTCTTCTTCGAAATATGTTCTAAGTATATCCGAAAGTTCGGAGTAGTAAGCTTTAGTTTTGTCTTGTTGCCATAGCTTTTTTTGACGTAAGTTTTCCAAAGCTTCCAATGCTTTTACATGTGGCGGAATCTTTGGTTTAAACATTGATGTATTTTCTTTTTTAGCTTTTAAATATTTTCTGTAAAGGTATATACTGAGGAAAACCAGAATTATAACTGCCAGAACGCTAATAAAATAAGGCATCAGTTCGTCGAGGCTGAACGGAGCATCGAGTGGGGCTTTTATATCTTTGATGGCAAGGGTTGTGTCAACGTTTACGGTATTTACGGTAATGTCGAAAGGCGAAGAATAAACGGTATCGTATGTTTTTCCTTTATCGATTGTGTAAAGAAAAGGCAAGGCCGGAATAGTATATGTACCGGTATCAAACGAAGTAATTGTATATGATTGGGTAATAGTAATAAGCGATTTCTCTTTTTGAACATTTGTATCAACTTTCGATTGTGAGATGATTTCGATTTTTTTATCGATAGAGTCGTTTATAAAAGGGAGTTTTATATGATACTTATCGGGTAAAGTGGCTTGAACGTTGACTTTTATTTGGTCGCCTATCAGTATTACCGATGTATCGGGATAAATTTTTACCGACACTTCCTGCGATAAAACATTATAATAAGAGAAAAACAATGTATAAATTACAAGTACAGTATTTATAATCTTTTTCATATTTTCAGAGTGTTTTTTGTTAGTATCTTTTTTCTCTTTGTTTAAACAGTTTTATTAAAGGTTTTACGTAGTCTTCGTTAGCTGAAATTGATATATTGTCGATACCGTTTTTTGTAAAGAGGTTTTCGATATATCTCTTGTGGGTATTGTGCCACGAAATGTAGTTTGCTCTGAAGTTTCTGTCGGAAGTGTCAATCCAAATATCTTCGTTTGTTTCGGCATTGTTTAGTTTTATTATTCCAACGTCGGGGATTTGGGTTTCAATATCATCGAATATTTTTAGTGCTATAATGTCGTGTTTCTGGCAGCTTATACCCAATGCTTGTTCGAAGTTGTTGTCTAAGAAATCGCTTATTATAAAAGCCGTACATCTTTTCTTTATAATGTTGGTAAAATATTTGAGTGCTTCCGAAATGTTGGTTTCGGTGTTTTTTGGTTTAAAGTTTATAAGCTCTCTTACTATTCGCAATATGTGTGAACTGCCTTTTTTGGGAGGAATAAATTTTTCGATAATATCCGAAAACATTATTACTCCAACCTTGTCGTTGTTTTGTATGGCAGAAAACGACAGTACTGCGGCTATTTCGGATATGATGTCTTTTTTGAAATTCTTTTGTGTGCCGAAATTGTTAGATCCGCTAACATCTATAAGCAGCATTACTGTAAGTTCTCTTTCTTCTTCAAATACTTTTATGTACGGATGATTAAGACGTGCAGTAACATTCCAGTCGATATTCCTTATATCGTCGCCGTAGCGGTATTCTCTTACTTCGCTAAAAGCCATACCTTTGCCTTTGAAAGCACTGTGATAGTACCCCGAGAAGATATGGTTTGTTAATCCTCTCGATTTTATTTCAATTTTTCTTACTTTTTTAAGCAGTTCGTTAGCTTCCATAATTTTGAGTTAAAAGTATATAAGGCAGTGAAAAATGAAATATTAAGGAACTTCAACCGTATTGAGTATTTCGCTGATAATGTCTTCGGTAGTGATGTTTTCGGCTTCGGCTTCGTAAGTTAATCCTATACGATGGCGAAGTACGTCGTGGCAAACTGCTCTTACGTCTTCGGGTATAACATATCCGCGGCGTTTTATAAAAGCGTATGCTTTAGATGCCAATGCCAGATATATACTTGCACGCGGCGAGCCTCCGTAGCGGATTAATTCCTTGAATTTCGGAAGTTTGTATTCGGCCGGAAAACGTGTTGTGAATACTATATCGCTTATGTAGTTTTCTATTTTTTCGTCCAAATAAACCTCCCTGCAAACACTACGGGCTTTTATTATATCTTCGGGTTTCAATACCGCATTTGCTTTAGGAAATTCGTTTGTAATGTTCTGTCGAAGTATAAGTTTTTCTTCTTCTTTTTGCGGATACGAAATCACCACCTTAAGCATAAACCTGTCGAGCTGAGCTTCGGGCAGGGGGTAGGTTCCTTCCTGTTCGATGGGGTTCTGTGTTGCCAAAACCAAAAAAGGTTCTTCGAGCTTGTAGGTTTGCTCGCCAATGGTAACTTGTCGTTCCTGCATAGCTTCCAATAATGCACTTTGAACTTTTGCAGGGGCACGGTTTATTTCGTCTGCCAAAATGAAATTTGAAAATATTGGCCCTTTTCTTACTATAAATTCTTCTTGCTTCTGGCTGTAAATCATTGTTCCTATAAGGTCGGCAGGCAGCAAATCGGGTGTAAATTGTATCCTGCTGAATTTTGCCTGAATAGTATTGGCAAGGGTGTTTATTGCCAATGTTTTTGCAAGACCGGGAACTCCTTCGAGCAAGATATGTCCGTTAGATAATAAACCTATCAGAAGTCGGTCTATCATTTGCTTTTGTCCAACTATTACTTTCTTCATTTCCATCGAAAGTATATCTACAAAAGCACTCTCCTGCTGAATGCGTGAATTTAGTTCGTTTATATCTACTGATTGTATCATAATTTTAAAATTTGTTGAGCAAAATTAACGGAATAACGTTTTTTTAATGATTTATGTTTAGTTAAAAAATGTTAAGTTGCACAATGTTAGAACTCTATAATTTGCTTTTAATGCGAATATTACAAAAACTCTTTTCATACATAAAACAGCTTTAGCATCTTAATCAGAAAACTCAATTTAATGTATATTATTATTATCAAGCTTTAATATCATTAATGCTTTATCATAAGCTTTTGTAATAATATATTCATCGGCAACAAATAACACAAATAAGCCCGTAAATGGTTATTCAAATTTAGTTGATGATTTAAATACCTCAGTTTAAAGCTATGTCTTAACAAATAAAATAGAATATACTTGTGTATAAAGGCAGTATGCAATAACCTGCTTGCTTTATACACCTTTAGAAAGGCGAGTTGTAATTACAAACATATCTTCTACGACTGTAAAAAGGTATTACGTAATTACAACCATAAATTCTACGTTTGTACAAATGAGGTATGCATATACAACCATGTATTATAAGCGTGTAGAAAAGCAGTATGTAACTTCAACTTTATCTTATACGTTTGTAGAAAGGTAGTATGCAGTTACATACCTGTTTTATGAACAAGTATAAAATTAGGATGCAATTGCAACCATGTCTTATACGTCAGTAAACTATTAATCGGAAGATTTTTCAAATTGAAAAATGTATTCTTAATTATATGGATTAATCCACTCCGCAGCATCGAATGGGAGATGGATAAATAATTTTTTATTTGTTCTTTTGCTTTGATGCAAAAAGTAGAAAAAGTTTTATCCGCTTCATAATAAATTTGCTCTATAAGTATGTTTTTAAAAATGACCTATAATAATTTGCGTAACAAAACAAGTTTTCAAAAAGTGCGATGGGCATAAGTAAGCGATACAGTTCCGATATGGATAAAGTAAGATTGGAAGATAATATAAGCATCGGAACATAGTATCGCGCAGCAAATTTTTGAAAACGTAGCTTTTGAAGCAAATTATTATAAGTCTTGATCTTTTGGTTCTTTTGCATCAAGGCAAAAGAACATATAAAAAAATAAATTAAATTTAGTATTTACTTTCTTTTGCTGCCACCAAAAGAAAGTATTATAATACCGAGCATAAATATGTTTTAGTTTAGGAGCGAAAGCGAACTAAACTATTACATATTTACCTTCGGTAAAACAAAGAAAAGTCACCGCTTCATATAAATTTGCTAAAATTGAATGCTTTTTATCTCACGCAACCCAAGCCGTTCGGAAACAGGCTAAAAGTTTTCAATCTAATTTTATTACTTCCTCACTTCAGGGTTGCTTACTAAACCCAACGCATGATAAAAACCATCCAATTTCTTAACGCAAATTTATATAAGGCGGATTTTAAGAACAATTACACTTATATCAGAATAGCGTTTAATCGACATCAAATTATTTGAAATACAAAACCTGCTTTTTTAAAAAGGGGAGGTAAAAGCAAGCAATCCTTAGTTTCGGGCGAGTAATATCATTTGGAACAAAACTGTACAATCCCGAAACGGTTTGGATTGCGCAGGTTTTAAAAAAGCTTGGTTTTGTTTCAAAGAATTTGCAGTCTTGATTTCCCTGCAGTAGCGGGATGTTCCATTTCGTTCTTTTGTATCAAGACAAAAGAACATAAGAAAGAATAAGAGCAATTTATCCCCATTGCAAAACAAAACACGTACAATAAACCAAAAATTAAACAATACCCTTCACACACATAAATTCGCTTTAAAAAAACACATCACTCATTGCGATATTTTTAAATATTAACTCCCTTTTTCGTTAATTTGCAATCGAAAAAAAGCATTTTATTTTATAATCAACAACATTACAAAATGAATATACTTATACTTGGTTCGGGAGGAAGAGAGCATACATTTGCATGGAAGCTATCGCAAAGCAAATCTGTCGGGAAATTGTATGTTGCTCCGGGCAATGCTGGAACTGCAATGTGTGCCGAAAATGTTGATATCCCCGTTAATGACTTCGAGAAAATAGGAAGTTTTGCAATACAGAATAATATTGACATAATTTTAGTAGGTCCCGAAAAACCTCTGGTTGATGGAATTCACGATTTCTTTATAAATGATAAGAAATACGATAAAATAAAAATAATAGGACCTGTAAAAAAAGCTGCACAATTGGAAGGGAGCAAAGAATTTGCAAAGGAATTTATGGTAAAACACAACATCCCGACAGCAAGGTATAAATCATTTACAAAGAATGAACTCAGCCAAGGGATAAGTTATATCGAAACATTAAATCCCCCTTATGTTTTAAAAGCCGATGGTCTTGCTTCGGGAAAGGGTGTTGTAATAACTGCCGATAAAGAAGAAGCCGTAAATATACTTACCGATATGCTTACAAAATCCTTATTCGGAGCAGCATCCGACAAAGTTGTCATCGAAGAATATCTCGACGGTATAGAAGTTTCGGTATTTGTAATAACTGACGGCATTTCGTATAAAATACTGCCTCCGGCCAAAGATTACAAAAGAATAGGCGAAGGCGATACAGGTGCAAATACCGGCGGCATGGGATCTGTTAGCCCTGTCCCTTTTGCTGATAGCAGTTTTATGAAAAAAGTCGAAGAAAGAATAATTATCCCAACAATCGAAGGATTAAAAAATGAAAACATACAATACAAAGGATTTATATTTCTCGGATTGATGAATGTAAAAGGCGATCCTTACGTTATTGAATATAATGTCCGTATGGGTGACCCTGAAACCGAATCTGTAATTTCGAGAATTAAAACCGATTTTGCCGATATACTTCTTTCTGTTGCAAATAATAATTTAACTAACTGCAATATAGATATTGACGAAAGATGCGCTGTATCAGTTGTTATTTCCTCTAAAGGCTATCCCGGAAGTTTTGAAACAAACAAAGTAATAAAAAACCTTAATAAAGTTGACGACAGTATAGTATTTCACGCAGGTACAGTTAACAACAATAACAATGAAATAATAACAGCAGGAGGCAGGGTTTTGGTTATTACTTCTCTTGACAATAGTATAGAAAATGCTTTGTCAAAATCATTAAAAAATGCTTCTGTAGTCGATTTCGACGGAAAATATTACAGAAGCGACATTGCAAAGGATCTTATAAAATATAACGACAATTACAAATAAACACAAATGATTTTTCTGTTTCTTTCTGTAATTACTTCGGCAAGTATTCTGATACTTTTCAAGATTTTTTTGAAATATGATATTAATATACTTCAGGCCATTGTGGTTAATTATTTTACAGCTTGCTTATTGGGCTTTACAATTCAGTGGAACTCGTTTACAATTAATGAAATAATCAGTTCAAACTGGCTTATATATGCCATTATTATTGGAACTATCTTTATATTGACATTTCAAATATTTGCTTATTCATCGCAAACAGCAGGAATATCTATTACTGCTATTTCGAGTAAAATTTCCGTTATAATTCCTGTAATTATCGGGTCGTTTTTATATACGGGCGAAACTCTTAATACGACAAAAATTGTCGGCTTAATACTGGCTATACTATCTTTTATGCTTGTTTTTTACGGTAACGACAATATGAAAATAAATCCGCGGTTTATTTTTCTTCCTGTACTTCTTTTTTTGGCTAATGGTCTAAACGATAGTATGATGACATTTGCTCAGCGAAAATTCGCCGGTTTTAATACCATGCTTTTTGTCTCATGTATCTTTTTCTTTTCTCTGTCAATTGGAATTATTTGGTTAGTAATAAAATATATAACAAATAAACAGATTATTAGCTTACGTAATATTATTGCAGGAATAATTCTGGGTTTATTAAACTTTTATTCAACATATTATTTCTTTAAAGGTGTTGCCGTTGTTGACAGTGCCGTTTTCTTTCCCGTATTAAACACAGGAATAGTAAGTATTTCTACAGTAATTGGATATTTTGTATTTAAAGAAAAACTTAATTTTACAAACTGGATTGGTATTTTTACAGCCATTGCAACTATTATTTTCTTGACTAAATGAAAAAAACAGGAAAAATTGATGTGTTTATTAAAGATTAAAAAACATTAAAATTATGATAAAAGAAGCCATAATACTCGCAGGAGGTAAAGGAACACGTTTACAAAGCATTATTAGCGATATTCCTAAGCCTATGGCACTCGTTGACGGTAGACCGTTTATAACTTATTTGCTCGACTTTTTAATTTCAAACAATATTCAAAGGGTTGTATTGTCGGTTGGTTATATGCACGAAAGCATTATAAACTTTTTGGGCAACAGTTATAAAAGTTTGAGTATTAGCTATGCTATTGAGGATAAGCCTTTGGGTACAGGTGGAGGAATAATTTATGCATCAAGATTAATAGAAGGAAATAATTATTTTCTATTAAATGGCGATAGTTTTTTCAATATCAATTTACAAAAGATTAATGAATTTCATATCACTAATAAATGCGATTTCACACTTGCGATTAAGCCGCTTAAAAATTTCGACAGGTATGGAACTGTTGAAGTGAAAAACAACAGAATCTTATCCTTCAATGAGAAAAAGTATTGTGAAATCGGTTTAATTAATGCAGGTATATATTTGTTAGATAAAAAGATATTGAATTCATTGGATTTGCCTGAAGTTTTCTCTTTCGAAAAAGATTTTCTGGAAGTATTCACAAAAGAATTTTATTTCGGAGCTTATATTGACGATAAATATTTTATTGATATAGGAGTTCCTGAGGATTATCATCTAGCTCAAAAGGAATTAGCATATATTTGCCGGTAAAAATATTCCCGTTTAATTCATCTTTTATTTCAATATTAATTTTTCAAGAATTTTTGTTAAATTTTATTATTTAGCTTTTTTTTGT
>CAZWKQ010000004.1:0-199463 GCA_964634005.1 uncultured Bacteroides sp. | reverse complement strand
AGGTTGCTGTGTGGGCCAATCAAAACAATCTTGATCAGCGAAGAATTTTCTGGAGTTTCACAAAATATAAAGCTGATCAGAAATTGTCAAAATATTATGTTTCATGATTATATTGTCATGACATTAGTTGTTATTGGACAAATAATTGAAGATGGGTGGTATTTGTTTAGCAGGTCAGTTTGAATGATGATCACTGGCCTGATTTTCCCTGGTTCTGTCCCAATTGTCGGATTGAGATCGGCTATCCAAATTTCAAACTGCTTAGCCTTCATAATCAATCATTTCAAATTCATGAAGAACATTTATTGAATCATCTTTTACAAGTTTCGATTCCTTTTCAAGTTTTGAGGCTAAAAGTTTTCTCTTTTGAACCTTGTTATAATAATCCAGGGCATCATTGATATACCTGTTCCTTGATTTTTTGATATGGCTGATAACATGTTCCGTTTCAGAGAAGACTGAATCATCCAATTTTAAAGATAATGTTTTCATGGGGTTCCCTTGTTTGATATCACAAAGGTATATACTATTTTGGAAAAACCAATTTTTTCTTAACATACCATATAACATCTCTATATGTGCCCCGCATTAGTTCTGTTTCATATCCACAGGGTGGAAACAGGCGAACAGCCGTTGCATGTCATTCACCCTCCCCACTACCCTCCCCTCCGAAAAATAAAAAAACCTGTAAACAATTGATTTACAGGTTCTATTACTCATTTAATTGTACCCCGGGCGGGACTTGAACCCGCACGACCGCAATGGTCACAGGATTTTAAGTCCTGCGTGTCTACCAATTCCACCACCTGGGCGACCTAACATAAAACTCCTTCGCTTGCTGAAGGAGTCTTTTGTTTGAGCGGAAAACGGGACTCGAACCCGCGACCCCGACCTTGGCAAGGTCGTGCTCTACCAACTGAGCTATTTCCGCATTTTGGAATTGCAAAATTAATAAAAATTTATATTTAAAAAACAATTTTTTTATTTTCCTATAATTTTTTTTATTTCATTAAGCTTCATCAACGCTTCAACCGGTGTAAGTGTGTTTATATCAATGTTTTTAAGTTCTTCTTTAATTTGAAGTAATGAAGGATCGTCTAATTGAATAAAACTTAATTGGTAACCTTCATTTTGAGTTTTCCTTTGGTTATTCTGTTTATCTTTTGTCGATAGTTCATTACTGCTGTGCGATTTTTCGAGTGTTACAAGTATTTCATTTGCTCTGTCAATTACTGTTTGTGGTATGCCTGCCATTTTTGCAACATGAATTCCAAAGCTATGTTCACTTCCTCCGGGTTGGAGTTTCCTTAAAAATATTACCTTATTCCCGATTTCCTTAACTGAAATGTGGAAGTTTTTGATTCTTTTCATGTTTTTTGCCATTTCATTAAGTTCATGGTAATGAGTGGCAAAAAGCACTTTAGCTTTGAATAATGGGTGTTCGTGTATATATTCGGCTATTGCCCATGCTATAGAAATACCGTCGTATGTGCTTGTTCCTCTTCCAATTTCATCGAGTAAAATTAAACTGCGAGCCGATATATTATTTAGTATGCTTGCAGTTTCATTCATTTCGACCATAAATGTCGATTCGCCGGAAGATAAGTTATCGGAAGCACCTACACGGGTAAATAATTTGTCAATTAACCCAATTTTAGCTTCAGATGCGGGAACAAAACTCCCCATTTGGGCCATAAGTACTATAAGGCCTGTTTGCCTCAACAATGCCGATTTCCCCGACATATTAGGCCCTGTAATAATTATTATTTGTTCTTTTTCCGAATCAAGGTAAACATCATTGGCAATGTATTTTTCGCCAATGGGGAGTTGAGTTTCAATAACAGGGTGTCTTCCTCCTTTTATATCAATAATATTTGTTGTATTAATTTCAGGTTTTACATAATTATTTTTCAATGCCGTAAAAGCAAATGAAAGCAGGCAATCGAGCCTTGCAATAAGCTGGGCATTCAATTGTATAGGCTGTATATAATCGCTCAAACTAAGAACAAGATTATTATAAAGTGTAGTTTCAATTGAAAGTATTTTCTCCTCGGCTCCTAATATTTTTTGTTCATATTCTTTAAGTTCTTCGGTGATATAGCGTTCTCCATTCACCAATGTTTGCTTACGTATCCAGTTCTCGGGGACCTTATCTTTATGAGTGTTGGTTACCTCCAGATAATAGCCAAAAACATTATTATAACCTACTTTTAATGATGAAATGCCGGTTTTTTCGGCTTCGCGTTGTTGGATTTTTATAAGATAGTCTTTGCCCGAGTATGCAATTTCTCTAAGTTCGTCTAATTCTTCGGAAACACCGTTCTTAATAACATTTCCTTTATTTATAATTACAGGAGCTTCGGGATTAATTTCTTTTTCTATTCTTTCTCTTATTAATCGGCAATTATTAAGCTGTTCGGCAATAACTTTTAAAGCTTCGTTATCGGTTTGCCCGCATTCTTCTTTGATAGTTTCTACCGAATGTAAAGCCTTGGTAATTTGAACCATTTCGCGAGGATTAATTCTTCCTACTGCAACTTTTGAGATGAGTCGCTCCAAGTCGCCTATAATCCTTATGTTTTGTTGAATTTTTTCGGCTTTATCGATATTTTTTATAAAAAAATCAACTACGGCATGCCTTTCTTCTATAGGTTTTTTCTCTTTCAATGGCAATACTATCCACCTTTTCATCAATCGTGAACCCATTGGAGATACAGTATTGTTGATAATATTGGCGAGTGTAACTCCATTTTCGTTGTATGAATTGATAAGTTCAAGATTTCTTATAGTGAATCTGTCGAGCCAAACATAGTGTTCCTCTTCAATGCGCGAAATTTTACAAATATGCGATGTTTTATCATGTTGAGTTTCTGCAAGATAATGCAATGATGCTCCTGCAGCAATAATTCCGTTTTCTAAATTCTCTATTCCGAAACCTTTTAGTGAATTAGTCTGAAAATGCCTTAAAAGTATATCATTGGCAAAGTCTTTGGTAAATACCCAGTCTTCAAAAGTGTTGGTATAAAAGCTTTCGCCGAATATTTCTTTAAACTTAAGTAGTTTGTTTTTTTGGACTATTACTTCATTTGGTTTAAAACTTTGAAGCAGTTTGTCGATATATTCGTCAGAGCCTTGAGTAATGTAAAATTCGCCGGTACTGATATCAAGAAATGATATTCCGTTTTTTTTAGGTTCTAAATGTACGCTTGCCAAAAAGTTGTTGACTTTATTGTCTAAAATCTTATCGTTATATGAAACTCCCGGAGTGACAAGTTCGGTAATACCTCGTTTAACGATCTTTTTGGTGAGTTTCGGATCTTCAAGTTGTTCGCAAATAGCAACTCTGTAACCGGCTCTGACTAATTTGGGCAAATAAGTGTCGAGTGCATGGTAGGGGAAACCTGCAAGTTCAATGTAGCTGGCCGAACCGTTTGCTCTGCGTGTAAGGACTATTCCCAATATTTCGGAAGTTTTTATTGCGTCTTCGCCGAAAGTTTCATAAAAATCGCCAACTCTGAATAGCAATAAGGCATCAGGGTACTTTGCCTTTATTGAGTTATACTGCTTCATTAGCGGAGTTTCTGCTATTGGCTTCTTTTCTGTCAACTTGTAATTTTTTTTACAAAGGTATTATTTAGGTAACAAATTTCAAAAAAAGAGTTTTCAAGAAATTTGATAAATATTGAAAAAAACGATTTTAATCTTCTTCTTCAAAATCAATATCAACAGATTTTTTTTCGGTATCGTTTTCCGAAACTAACTTTTCGAAGTGGTGCCAAAGGGTTTCGTCGGGTACAGGAGCAATTATTTTTAAAGGCTCTTTTGATACCGGATGGATAAAACTTATTGAGCGAGCATGAAGACTAATTGAGATATTTTTATTTGGTCTCAATGCTCCGTATTTCACATCACCTTTGATCGGGCAACCGATTGCCGATAGTTGAGCCCTTATTTGGTGATGTTTTCCGGTAAGCAGCTCTACCTCGAGGAGATGATAGTTATTGCTTGATGCTAAAGTTCGGTATTTTAGCTCTGCTTTATAGCTTCCTTCAATTTCCTTATCGAATACGTAGGTTTTATTCTGTTGTTCGTTTTTTCTTAGGAAATTAATCAGGTGGTCGCTGTCCTTTTCGGGTTTATTCCTGACTATGGCCCAATAAATTTTAGTTATTTCTCTTTTGGAGAAAATCCTCGACATACGCTTGTTTGCTTTCTCTGTTTTTGCATATATAATACAGCCGCTGACAGGTCTGTCGAGTCTGTGAACAACTCCGATATAAACATCACCCTGCTTATTATACTTTTCTTTCAAGTAAACTTTTATTAACTCACCTAAAGGGATATCTCCCGTTTTATCGCCTTGTATAATTTGAGATGATAATTTATTTAGTATAATCAGGTGGTTGTCTTCGTATAAAATTTGTTTTTCGATAACTTCAGGTATAGTAGGAAATCCGGACATATTTCAAATAGCTTGATTAAATATTATTAACCGATAATTATTAGTATTGTTCTTTTTCGTTTGGAAAATCTACATTTTTCACATCCTGAATATAGTGTCCGACCGCACCGTATATTTCTTCGTAAAGATTGTGATATCTTCTTAAAAAGCGAGGTGAAAAGTCTTGAGTAATACCAAGCATATCGTGCAATACCAAAACTTGTCCGTCAACTTTATTGCCGGCACCTATACCTATTACAGGTATTTTGAGTTCATTTGCTACCTGAGCGGCAAGTTTAGCCGGAATTTTTTCGAGTACTATCGAGAAGCACCCTGCTTTTTGAAGTAAAAAGGCATCTTCTACAAGCCTGTCGGCTTCTTCCTTATTTGTTGCCCTTACAACATAAGTCCCGAATTTGTTGATTGATTGAGGGGTTAATCCTAAGTGCCCCATAACAGGGATACCTGCCGATAATATTCTGTCAACCGATTCTATTATTTCACGCCCTCCTTCGAGTTTTACCGCATCAGCTCCGGTTTCTTTCATTATTCTTATTGCCGAATTGAGTGCTTCCTTAGAATTTCCCTGATATGTTCCAAAAGGCATATCAACAATCACTAAAGCACGACTTACAGCTCTTACTACAGAAGTGCCGTGATAAATCATCTCGTTTAGCGTAATTGGAATTGTAGTTCTGTGACCTGCCATTACATTTGAAGCCGAGTCTCCAACCAATACTGCGTCAATATTAGCTTTGTCGATGATTTTTGCTATTGAATAATCATAAGCAGTGAGCATCGCAATTTTCTCGCCTTTGATTTTCATTTCCTGTAAAACGTGCGTAGTAACTTTTGAAATTACATTAGGTAATGCTGCCATTTTTTTAATTTTTTTGCAAAATTACAAATATTTGTACCAAAAAAGTAATTATTTATAAATGCCACATTTACAGGTGTATAGATTTGTTTTGTAAATTAAATTTTTATAAGTGTTTGATTAATAATTAATTTTTGGTAATAATATTTTTTGTACAAATAATATCATGCTTATTATTTTACTTTTTTATGATTATATCGAATTTGGGTTAAAATAGTTTACATTTGCAATAATAAATATTATGGGGATGAATTATATCGGTGAGCATTTAATTTTCGGATTTCTTGGAAAGTCTTTCATATCATTTTCTTTTCTATGCCTTGTAATTTCTTTATTTTTCTATGTGATAAAAAAAGGCAATTTTAGTAAAGCAGCCCGTTTGGCTTTCGTTTTACACTTTGTTTTTGTTCTATCGGCTTCATTTATATTGTTTTATATTATTTTTAAACATTATTTTGAATATAAGTATGTTTGGCAATATTCATCGTTAAATCTTCCATTAAAGTACATAATTTCTTGTTTTTGGGCAGGGCAGGAGGGTAGTTTTTTGGTTTGGGCTTTTTGGCAGGGGTTATTGGGATTAATATTGTTGAAAACGTCGAAAGAGCTTGAAAGATATGTACTACCTGTTGTGATAATTGCTCAACTGTTTATTTTGAGTATGATAACCGGATGGAATATGTTTGGAATTCAGATAGGCAGCAGTCCGTTTATACTTCTCAGAGAAACGATTAATGATATTAGCGGGACTATTTTTGCCCGACCCGATTATC
Source organism: uncultured Bacteroides sp. (assembly GCA_964634005.1). Classification (GTDB taxonomy): domain Bacteria; phylum Bacteroidota; class Bacteroidia; order Bacteroidales; family JACABE01; genus CAZWKQ01. The sequence continues at coordinate 193,372 of CAZWKQ010000004.1, read as the reverse complement.
TTAATCTTTTAGGCGACGGCAATGGATTAAATCCTTTACTCGAAAATATTTGGATGGTAAGCCATCCTCCGGTATTGTTTCTCGGTTATGCTTCTGTTCTTATTCCTTATGCTTTTGCTCTTTCTTATTTCGTAAACAGAAATCAAAATTGGACAAAGTACGCATACAAATGGGTAGTTTTCTCCGAAATTGCTTTAGGTACAGGATTAATTCTGGGAGGCAGATGGGCATACGAATCATTGACATTCGGTGGTTTTTGGGCTTGGGACCCTGTAGAAAATGCTTCTTTAGTCCCTTGGTTAGTTTTATTGGCAGGACAGCATTTGTTATTAGTTGCCAAAAACAACGAAAGTTTATTGAAATACCCAGCTTGGGTTTTATTATCTTCGTTTATTCTGGTTATTTATTCAAGCTATCTTACACGCAGCGGCATATTGGGAAGTACTTCAGTTCATTCATTCAGTGCTAACGGTACTTCTATTCAATTGCTTACTTTCTTGTTTTCATTTGTTTTATTACCGTTAATTGCGGTTTCTTTTAATAAAAAAGTCGAAATTGATAATTCGAGTTCTTTCAGGGTAAACAGTAAAAATTTCTGGATAGTTTCTGCAATTTTTATTTTATTGCTTTCTGCTTTTCAGGTTTTTCTAACAACATCGTTGCCTGTGATAGCTAAATTAACAGGTATAAATTTTGCTCCTCCTTTGGATGTTACAAGCTTTTACGCAAAATGGCAAACACCTTTTGCAATACTGTTGTGTTTAAGTCTTGTTTTTCAAAATTTAAACCTATTTTACAAAAATCGAAAAACGTTAATAATCATTTTATTAGGTGTATTAATTTCTTTAATCTTTTCTTATTTTATACACAGATTATTTAATATTACCGATTTACCAAGTATATTATTGACTTTTACTTCGATATTGCTTATCTTTTCGGTTGCTTTCAGCAATAAATTTGCAAAATTACCGGCTATAATCGCACATTTCGGAATTGGAGTATTCTTTTTAGGTATTATAATAGCTTTTAACAACCCCAGTAACATAGTAAAATCTGCAGATAATTCCGAAAATTCTTCTTACTCCGATAGTATAATTTTAGAAAAAGATACGTTAGTTAAAGCAAACAATTATTATCTAAAATATTTTAAACACGAAACAATTGGAAGTGAAACATTTTATCATATAGAATTTTACAACAGCTCGTTAAAACCCGAGTTTATTATTAAACCTTCCGTAAACAGAAATCCTAATTTTGGAAATGTTTATAATCCGAGTACTAAGCATTTATTTACAAAAGATATTTTTACCCACATTATAAATGCCGAACATTCAGGAGGTTATAAATTGATTAAGGAGGCAGAGGTTACTTTAAATGACAGCTTGAAAATAAATGAGTTGAATTTGTTTTTTAATAATATTAAAGTAAAACAACCCGAAAATGACACCAATTTAGATAATGTTGAAATTATTGCATGTTTTACAATAAAAAATGCGAGCGATAAAATAGATACAATTCAGATTAGTTATATTGTCAAAAACGGGCTATATAGAGTTACTTCGGATGTTTGTTTTAACGATGCTTACAAAATAACATTTAAAGGGCTTGCCGAAAAGGCCAATACAATAATTATCGAATTGTTCAAACAAACTAAAGATGTTGTTGTTATTAAATCAACAATATTCGGTTATATAATACTTTTATGGGCAGGGGCAATCCTAATTCTTTTCGGACTATTGTTGATATTGATAAAAAAAGAGCTTAAGGCTTTTTAAAACAGCTTTAAGCTCCTGAATGAAAAATTACTTGTATCGTTGGCAAATTAAGAATATTAAAATTAATCATAGATTAAACCGAGATTAAAATCAGATTAAAAAATAAAAATTAAATTGTATGAAAACATTAACTGAATTTATTATTGAGCAGCAGGCCAGTTGTCCTCACGCAACGGGTGATTTAACCCGATTACTTAATGATATTGGTATTGCAGCTAAGTTTGTAAACAGGGAAGTAAACAGGGCAGGGCTAACAAATGTTATGGGTTATAATGATGAAATAAATGTACAGGGTGAAGCCCAAAAGAAGCTTGATGTGTATGCAAATGAGCAATTTATAGCTGCCTTGCGTTCGGGAGGGCAGTGTTGTGCAATTGCATCGGAGGAAAATGAAAAAATTATTGCTTTTGAAAACGATATTTCTCAAAGCGGAAAGTATGTAGTAGCAATCGACCCTCTTGATGGTTCCTCGAATATTGAATCCAATGTATCTATTGGTACTGTTTTTTCGATATATAGGCGAATATCGGAATCCGGTCCGGGTTCTACTGCCGATTTGCTTCAAAAGGGTACTCAATTGGTTGCTGCCGGGTATATTATTTACGGTTCGTCAACAATGCTTGTTTATACTACAGGCAGAGGTGTAAACGGGTTTACGTTAGACCCTTCGGTAGGATTATTTATTTTGTCGAACCCGCAAATGAAATATCCCGAAAAAGGGACTATTTATTCCATAAATGAGTCGAATTACATCTATTTTCCTGAGGCCATAAAGAAATATATTCAGTATTGTCATCTCGATGACCCTGAAACTTCGCGACCTTATATTACCCGATATATTGGTTCTATGGTAGCCGATTTTCACCGTAATTTGATAAAAGGCGGAATATTCCTGTATCCCGGAACGGTTAAAAATCCTAAAGGCAAGCTGAGATTGCTATATGAGTGTAACCCTATGGCTTTTATTGCTGAGCAAGCCGGAGGAAAAGCCTCCGACGGTTTTCAGAGAATACTTGAAATTCAGCCTGTTGATATTCATCAACGTTCTCCTTTCTTTGCCGGACCTACTTATATGGTTGAAAAGATTGAAGAGTTTATGAACAAATATTCGCCCGATTTTGGGAAGTAATAATAATTTTAGTTAATTATTTCTGTTAATAACTGTGCAGTTTTCTTTTTTCTTATTTTTGCAGCTAATTCAAAATAAAAATGCAGCTTTTTAAAAACCGTAATCTATCGGTTATAAAAACTTTAGCGGTTTATTATTTATCTGTTTTTGTCTTTTACACTTTAAGCCGTATAATTTTTGTTATTCTTAATTTTGATTATTTATCGCCGGTTTCTTTTAAAAACTTTTTTGAAATCCTTTTATTTGGTTTTAGGTTCGATTTAGTTGCTATAAGCGTAATTAATGCCACATTCGGAATTTTGATTTTATTACCTTTAAAATTCTTTCAAAAACCTGTTTTTAATAAAGTTTTGAAAATAATCTTTATTATCTCCAATATTTTTGGGTTGGTTTTCAATTTTATCGATATAATTTACTTCAGGTTCACTTATAAGCGAACAACTGCCGATATATTCAATTATTTAGGGGTTGGTGGCGATTTTAATAAGTTAATTCCTCAATTTATCAAGGACTTTTGGTATGTAATCATAATTTTTATACTGTTACTTATTGTCTTTATAAAATTTATTAATTCCTTTTCATTAGTTTACAAGAGAGGGTCAAGTGTAACAGGAAAAATGCTGAATATTGTATATCTGATTGTTTTCATAGGGTTAAGTATTTTAGGAATCAGAGGAGGTTTGCAGATGAAACCTCTCGATATTATTGATGCAGGGCGCTATGTCGAAAGCAGGCATATTTCTGCCGTTTTAAATACCCCTTTTACAATTATTAAAACCATAGGATTACCTGTTTTAAAAAAAGTCAAATACTTTGATGACGAATCTGAATTAAACAAGGTACTATCTACTGTAAAAAATTATAATTCCGATAATAAAACCCCTTTCAAATCTCTAAACGTCGTAATAATAATTCTCGAGGGTTTTTCACAGGAGCACATAGGCTCGCTTTGCAATATCGAAGGATATAGTGGTTTTACGCCATATCTTGATACTATAATAAGCAAGAGTTATGTTTTTGAAGGCTTTTCGAACGGTAAACGCTCTATCGAAGGGATTCCTGCAGTAGTAGCGGGCATACCTTCGCTGATGAACGAAGCTTTTATTACATCTGTATATGCAGGCAATAAATTCGAGAGCTTAGCAGGACTATTGAAAAACAAAGGTTATAAAACCATGTTTTTCCACGGTGGTAGTAATGGTACTATGGGTTTTAATTCATTTACGAAATCTGCCGGATTTGATTATTACTACGGAAGAAACGAATATAATAACGAAAGTGACTACGACGGTAAATGGGGTATTTTCGACGAACCTTTTCTAAAATACTCGGCCAAAGTGCTTAATAAGCAATCTCAGCCTTTTTTCGCAACAATTTTTACTCTGTCTTCACATCATCCCTATAAAGTTCCCGAAAAGTACAAAGGAAAATTTAAAAAGGGTAAACTCGAAATTCAGGAAGCTATTATGTACACCGATTATTCTTTAAAACAATTTTTTAATTCGGTTGAAAATGAACCTTGGTTTGAAAATACACTTTTTGTTATTACTGCCGATCATACCTCTGAGGCTTATATAGAGTTCTACAAAAACAGTGTAGGTATGTATAAAATCCCTATTATTTATTACTGCCCTAAATATTTAAAACCATACAGAAGTAATGTTATTTCTCAGCAAATTGACATTATGCCAAGCATTTTGGATTTTCTGGGTTATAACTTACCTTTCTTCTCTTTTGGCACGAGCAGTTTTAATCAAAATGAACCACATTTCGCCATTTCTTTTTTAAATAATGAATATCAGATAATTTATAATAATTTTGCATTGAAATTTGACGGGAAAAAAAGCACTTCTTTATTTGATTATAAAAACGATCCATTATTGAAAAATAATCTTATTAATAAAGATTTATATGCAAAAGACAGCGTTGAACTTTTATTAAAAGCTTTTATTCAGCATTATAATACAAGTTTGATTGACAATAAAATGACATTAAAAAAACAGTAAAATTGAAAAAAAGAAAGATATATTTCGTAATAAATCCAATATCAGGAACTCAGAAAAAAGATAACCTGAGTGAAAAAATCGAGCAATACATTGATAAGGATCAATTTGAATACGATATTTTTTATACGGAGTATCAGCATCATGCTCGCGAAATATGCGAAAATGCCGTTAGAAATAATGTAAATATCGTTGTTGCAGTTGGCGGTGACGGTACTATAAATGAGGTAGTTAATGGGATACACGGTTCTGAAGTTTTACTGGGAATTATACCCTACGGCTCAGGTAACGGATTGGCTCGTCATTTGAAAATACCTTTTAATATTAAGGATTCAATTGAATTAATCAACAGAGGAAATTTTCAGAAAATTGACACTATAAGCATTAATAACAGAATTTTCGTAAATGTTGCCGGAATAGGTTTTGACGCTATGGTTGCTAAAAAGTTCTCGAAAAGTACCAAAAGGGGTTTTCTTTCTTATTTCAAAATAGTTACAACCGAATACAATTATTATCGTCCCAAGAAATATCGTTTAATAATTGATGGCCAGCAAATTATTACAAAAGCCTTAATGATAGTATTCGCCAATTCCGACCAGTTTGGTTATAATACGTCTATAGCTCCCGATGCAAAAATTGACGATGGGCTTATGGATATTTGCATAGTTAAAAAAGTTCCTGCCTTGCAAGTGCCTTTTTTAGTTCAACTGCTTTTTCTGAAACAATTTGATAAAACCAAGTACATCGATATTATAAGGACTAACGAGGTTGTTGTAAAACGAAAACGAAATAAAGTCGTAAATGTTGACGGAGAGCCTGTTAAATTATCCAAAGAGTTGAATTTAAAAGTAAATCATAAGTCTTTGAATGTAATTGTAAGTTAGTGCTATGAGCAAAAAAATAAAACCAAGCGGAATAGTTTATTCTACAAATCCCGATTTTGTATATAGTTATGAAAACGACGAAAGCTCAATTGACACATTGCCTCCCGAGAAACAACAATTAAAAGTTTTTATCGACAAAAAACAAAGAGGGGGCAAAACAGTTACCTTGATTACCGGTTTTATCGGTAAAGAAGAAGATCTTCAGGCATTGGCCAAATTAATAAAAACTCGTATAGGAGTTGGTGGCAGTGCCAAAGATAACGAAATCATAATTCAAGGGGAACACAGAGAAAGAGTTATTGAAATTTTGTTGAAAAACGGTTATAAAGCTAAAAAGGCAGGGGGATAAAAAAGCCCCTAATTCAAAGAGAATTAAGGGCAAAGTAAATTCATACAATTTGTAAATTGTAATTTATTTTTTCATGAAGTATATTTTTCTGCCTGCATAAACAGCACCGAGAGCCAAAAGTATACTAAGACCTCCGTCAATAGGAGCGCCACCGCCAACTGGTTGAGCACCGGGTTGACCGACAGGTGAACCTCCGCCACCACCCGGTAATCCTTGACCCGGACCCGGAGGATCATCGGCTAATACATTACTGATAAGTATTGGCGAAACTATCAGAAAAAACATTACGATAATTTTTTTGATTGTATTCTTCATATTTTCAATTTTTATTTGTTTCTAAAATTGTTATTAATTAAGATATTCTCCTTTAAGCTCTCCTCCCGTAAAGGGAGGAGGCAAAGGTATATAATTTATTTTATAAATACTTTTTCAGTACGTACGCCTTTATCGGTAGTAACTTTCACTAAGTAGTAAGCAGTAGCATTCTTCAGGTTGATGGTTTGGATAGATTTACCGTTACCTTCAACAGAAGTGATTAACTGGCCGAGCATATTGTAAATACTAATGTCTTTAACTTTTTCATTAGTATTTACATAAACGGTGTTGTCGAATGCGTAGATGCTTACATTAGTTGCGTTGATTTCGTTAATACCGGTAATTTGAGCGAAGTGAAGAACGAAGCGGTTATCGTTTTCACCAATGTTAGCAGCAAAAGTATAAGACGGGTTCTGACGCAAATCCTGAATGTTACCTGTTATTATATCTTCTAACTTAATAGATATGTTAGCATCGTAGTTGTCGAATTCTGTAGCAGTAAGAGTAATATTGGCGTTAACGCCGAGTCTGACATTCATAGGAATAGCAGCAGGATAAGAGCCGAAACGATTGATGACGAGTTTATTATTGTCGGCAACAGTATAAACTTCAGGAGTATTAGCATTATTGCTGAACAGTTTAAGAGCGTCGAATTGGTTATCGAAGCCGTTAGTAGCGTTGTTGTTGAAAAGTATAACAGTTTCGTCGGTGTAATCGGCACCGTTGCTTGCTGTAATTCTGATCATATCGTTAATCGAAGCGGCACTCTTGTTGTACAGTTGCTGGTTAGTATGAACTCTCATAGAGTTGTTGAAAGATAAAGAAGCAGTGTTAGCTTTAACGAAGAATCCTTGCATAGGAGGAATAACATTAGTAGCTCCGTTTGTAGCCACAGTACCGTCATGAGTAGCATAACCGCCTGCACCTGCACTAAGAGATTGTTTCCAGAAGTAAGCAGCACCGAAGTTTTGTAAACTTGTAGCTTTGTCAACCAAAGTCCAGTTAATAGCCGATGGGTATGGGTTTCCTATAATATTCCAAGCATTAGGAACCATAGGTACGGTAATATTGCCTGTATTGAATGGTCCGTTGAAACTAACCACAGGGTCAGGAGTGCTGTTGGTTTGAGTATCGGCCCAAATACCGTATCCTTTACCAACGGCAAGAGGAGCAGTTAAGCTTGTAATAAAGCTCCAACTATTAGTATTAGGATCATACTCTCTGATGTAAATGTTAGCCTGACCTGCTTGCAGATGGAATACACCTGATAAAGCATTGGTTATAGGAGATGTTAACAGATGCCATTTGTTACCTGAGATGTAACGTTTAATGTTAGAGTTGCCTGTAACAGTAAGATTACCATTATCAAGCAATGAACCTGTACCTGTAGAGTTCGATTCTATAGTAAGTTTATTAATAGTAGTAGGAGTGTTAACTGTCGGGTAATTTGGAGCAGTAGCAGGTATTGTAACCTGAGCATTACTTTGAGGAACTACACCATTATCCCAGTTTGCCGGATTTTCCCATGCATTATTGGCAAATCCTGTCCAAAGATTAGCTTGTGGAACAGTTACAGAAACATTATCAATATACCAGTAATCAAATTGATATAAGTTTCCGTTAACAACAAATGCCAGATATGTTTGAGTTCCAAGATTATTATTTATTAATAATGTTACAGTTGCTGGGCCGATATTAGTATCTGAAGATGATGCTAAATACCATGATTCGTCTGTCCAGTTAACTTTATCAGTGGATGATTGAATTTTTAATGTTGCACCTGCACCATAATCGTCAAACATATATTTGAAAGTTAATCTAATAGATGAAAGACCTGCTGTATTAAGTGCTGGAGTTATAAGTCTGGTAGTACCTGGATTTACATTCTGGAATGAGCATTTCATTTCATAAGCACTTCCTCCTGCTAATGAAGTATTAGAAACTGACCATCTCTCGGTTATACCGGTACCGGTATTTTGAGTAGACCAACAGCCAGGTAATGTAGAACTGTTGAAGTTTTCAGCAAACGGTAAATTGTAAAGTTCACATGATGTAACAAATGTAACCTGATTACCATATGAAGTTCCATAAGCATTTGTTGCGTATGCCCTTACATAATAAGTTGTTCCGTTGGGAATTAAATTTGTCATTATACTGCTGAATGAGCCAATTCCATTTCCGTCTGTAGTGAAACTATTACTTAATGTCGGGTTGGCTGAAGTACTCCAGCAAAGGCCTCTTGCCGTTACACTTGCTCCTCCGTCACTTGTTACATTTCCTCCACCGTTGGCTGTAGTTGTTCCGGCTGTTACGTTTGATGTTGTAACTGTAGGTACGTTATGCATTGTGAAACTCGATTGAGAACCATAGCCGGTACCTGTACCGTTGATAGCATAAGCTTTGTAATAGTATGTTTGTCCCGGAGTTAAGCCTGTAATGGCTATATCGAATGTTCCATTATCAACCAAAGGATTGGTCATAACTTTTACTACACCTGTTCCTCCAATCATTGGATTAGATGTGGTACTATAAACAAATCCGCTTTCTGAAATTGTAGGATCTCCTCCGTCACCTGTTATTTCACCGCTAAGTGTTACATCTGTATTTGTTAAGTTACTGTAAGCGCTAGTTGTTACTGATGGCGGGAAAGTATTTAGTGTAGTGAAATCATACTCGGCTCCATAACTTGTTCCTAAAGAGTTTGTTGCATAAGCTCTGTAGTAGTAGGTAGTATTCGAATTTAAGTTGGTTAAATAGCTTGTAAATGAACCTGTACCTGTACCGTCAATTGTTTTGTCATCATTAATTGTCGGATTTGGTGATGTGCTCCAGCAAACGCCTCTTGCTGTTACTGTTGAGTTTCCATCGCTTGTTACATTACCGCCGCTTGTAGCAGAATTTCCTGTTATTGCACTTGCTGTTGTAGTTGTTACAGTTGGTAATGTTTTATTAAATATTGAGAAATTGTCGATATCAACATAATAGTCACCTGTAGCCCATGTTCCGGTAAATTTTATAATAACGGAATTACCTGAATATGCACCTAAATCGAATGATTTATTGACAAATGATGTAGATGGAGTGTGAGTAGTGCTGTTAATAGTATAAAGTATTGAATATGATGTTCCGCAATCTGTTGAAATTAGTACATCTACTTTATCTCCTGTGCCTAATGTAGTAGCAACTGTAGGATAACTTGAGTAATTTACTATTCGATAGTCGAAGGTTAATACAGAGTTAGCTCCTACATTTCCAATTTTTGGAGATGTGGAATTAAATGAAGTAGCACTTGACCATAAGTTATATGTTAATCCGTTAGAAGAACTTGTTCCGTGATTTGCCGTAACAGTCATTGTTCCGCTCCAACCTGATGGTAAACTTGTTGATGCATTGAAATTTTGAACATAGTCAAGTGGTAGAGGAGCTGTTACGGTTCTTGAGGTTATTAATGTGTTATTTGCAGAGTTTCCGTCGTTGTTCATAGTTAATGTAGCTGTAAATTGATAAGTTCCACCTGCAGACATATCATAGTTTGTTGTAAATGTAACATCCTGAGTTGCTCCTGCCAATAATGTTCCTGTATTAAGTACCTGTGTCCCGAATGTTTGTGGATTAGGACCTGTAACTGAACAGTTAACTGTAATTGGTTGTGTTGTTAAATCAATGTCGGAAGTAGCATAGTTTTTAACAGTGAAAGTAACTGGATAAGTAGATGAACAAACATTAACAGGAGGTGTAGACATGGCAATTAAACCTGCGTCGTAGCTTGGAGGGTTGAATTCTATAGCTCCAATATCAGGAGGATTACTTCTTGATACATTAAAATAGTCATACCCGACCGAAGCGATATATTGTCCTGTACCGTTCAAAGGTGCAACTGTTGGTGTCAAATCAGTTGCTGAAACATAAGTTGGGTCATTATTGATTGAATTAAGATTTTGTCCGAAACCGGCTTGGATTCCTGCCAAATCTGTTCTGTCTGAACCTATATAGCCTAATACTCCTTGAACACCGCTTACAAAATAGTCGTTGTAATTGATATTAGTAAATGCGGTATTAGCAGCTGATGAGTATATTGCGTATGCTTTTGCTCCAACATTTGCAGTATTTACCATTGAATTTGTAAATATGTTATTGCGGATGTCAAGGTTAGTTACACTAGAGTTAACAAACAAAGATGCTGTGATTGTAGCAGTTGCACTACGTGTATAATTGCCGCTTAAATTAACAGTATTGTGATAAATGTTAATACCTCCTGTAGTCCCGTCCAATACAATACCTGCCATGGATGTCCCTGTGATTGTACTCCAACCGTCACCCCAAATATCGTAGATGATATTATTTTTAACTGTAATATTACTTGTTGTATTACCGGTGTTTATATTAATACCCCAACCGCCATATCCGCTAGTTCCTGTGTACCAGATTTTATTTATATTATTGCGATCAACAGCTGTGTTGGTAACACCGGTAGAAAGAAAAATACCTTTAGGTGTAGTTCCAACTTTTAGGTTTTTTATAACATTATTTAAAATATTGCTGTTGTTGCAATAGCTCATATTTATACCGATATTTCCGACAGAGTTGGCATCAACATCATTTCCTATAACGTTATTGCTGATAAACAGATTATCAGTAGCGTTTGCTGTAGTAGAAGCAAATGCATAAATTCCGATGTTGGTTTTACCTATATTATTGTTTGTGATTGTAATGTTATCGTTATCGGCACCGGCTGTTCCTGCAGTTGCACCTCCTATGCTTATACCGTAACCTCCGGATGTTGCACCTCCAATAATGTTACAGTTTTTAACGGTATTATTGGTAGCTCCGGCATTATTCCCGAGACTTGAGAATAATATTACAGCACCTGAAGTTGCATTATTGGTAATTGTTAAATCCTTACTGTTAGTTCCGTTATTCGAACCGTCAATTGTAATGTAGTCAGCGCCGGCAAACCTAAAGATAGCAGTTGTTGAATTGCCAGTAATATTAATAGTTTGACCGGCATCGGGTTTAATTGTAATAGTTGTTGATGAATTTAACCCAGCAACAGGATTTATTACCAGCGGATAAGCAGCTTCGCCTGTATATGTATCGGTTAATAACAGATTTATGGAGCCGGTAACCTCTTTATTGGCTATATCTGCAAATGCAGCAGTAAGTGTTTCATAATCTTTTCCTGTTCCAATGGTTTTATCGCCTGATATTGCACCAACTATGGTATAAGTACTTGGATTTGTAGGGTCGGGAGAGCAAGCCGGCGGGTCGGAAGTAAATGAAGTTACTCCTGCATTAGGTACTGCTCCTACATTTTTATTGATATCCTGGGCTACTATATAATATGATATTACATCACCGGGATTAACATTACCGCCAAAAGTAAATTCCCAATTATTTCCTGATGTATTTACACCTTGAACAGCTTGGTAAGGGTCAGAATTAACTTTCCAGTACAGAATTGCAGCATCTACACCGCTTGCATCGGTAATAGTTGCCGTAAGTGTTCTGTCGGTTGTGCTTGATGTATTTGCCAAAGGAGTATAATTAATTACCGGAGCAATTAAATCTAAAGGTGTAAGTTCGCCTTCAAAAGCTCCAATATCGGGGGCTGTACCTGTACCCAAATATCCAGTTTCTAATGCGCGTATTGTACCGTAATAGTCATTGGTAATAGCAGGAGTAGTAATTCTCTGACCGCCGCTTTCGCATTGTGTGGGCGAACCGCCTTTAATCCTTAAATCGTAGGGAGGATTTGTTTTTTCCATAAAGTCAACATCTTCGGAGAAAGAAGCTGCATCGCGTGCGGAAACCCATGTTTTATAATCAGCCATTGATTGTTTAAAATTGGTTCCATCATAAAATATACCCTGATTAGTACTGCTTAGTGCATAAAAACAGTTGTTGTTCGAAAAGCTTGAGTATGTTGTAAGTGTTGTACTACTTCTGCGATAAGCAACTGCATATCCTGAACCGTTTGGTGTAGAAACGTTAACAAAAATATTATTACGCATATCTAAGGTTGGAGTAGTACTGGCATAAATAGCTTGACTTCCAAATAATGCACCGGTACTGCTTGCATTAAGGTAAACAGTATTGTAATATACATTTGCATTAGTACCTCCAGCAATATGAATACCGCTTAATGGAATTGCAGAGTTAACTGCCGTTAATTTAAGGTCACTAATAAAGTTATTGTAAATATTGTTTGTAGTACCACTTGTAGCTAAAATTCCATATAGTGTACCTCCTGTCGATGTCATACTCAGGTTATAAATATTGTTTCGGTAAATATTCATTGTAGTTACACTTGTTCCTCCATTTTGAATACCATAAACAGTTCCTGATGAACCGCCGGTAGAGTTTAATCCATATATATTATTCACTGAGATATTTCCAGTAGTAGCATATCCAATATAAATACCTATAATTGAACTTCCGTTATTACCGGTTAAATTGTAAATATTATTGTTCTGGAAGTTTTTTATCCCTGTAGCTGTTCCCTGAGATATACCTCTGATGGTAGAAGCAGCTGAGGTAGTATTCGAACTAATGTTATATACATTATTGTTGCTTACAGTTTCATTGACTGAACTACTACCACTGTAAATACCGTATGTAGTACCTCCTCCAGTTCTGCTAATTCCATATACATTGTTACCGCTTATACTGATGTTTGTTGCACTTCCCCAACTGATACCGTAAAAAGCACCTGTAGTGGTTAATAATGATATATTTTTTATGGTATTATTGTTTATGTTAATAGTATTTGAAGAAGCACTTGTTGCGTTCTGTATTCCGTAAAAATATCCTGTTGAAGATGTAAATGAAAAATCGGAAATAGTGTTATTGTTTATATTGCAGGTATTAGCTGCAGTTGATGAAGCAGCCAAATATATGCCTGCAAAATTTGAAGCTATACTACTACCGGTTGTTGTAAAAGTTCCGGTTCCGTTAGCAGCAGAATATCCGATAGTATTTCCGGTAATTTGAATATTGTTGCCGTGTGTAGTATTGGAATAATAAATACCATACATAGTTCCTGAAGCTGTATAAGTACGTGTAGCTGTCTGGTAAAATTTATTGTTTGTAATATTCCATTCGGTATTACCTGTAGAAATATAAATTCCGGCAGAACCTCCTGTAAGGAAGAAATCGTAAATTTCGCAATTATTGATTGTTATTCCGCTATTATTTGTAGTAGCAGATGTTGTTGTTCCATTAGCGTGAATTCCTTTCGAAGGAAGGTTAGAGCCTACAGGTCCGATTTTACAGTTCGATATTGTATTGTTATCATTACCTGTAGTAGTAGCAGTAGAAAAGAATATAGTACCTCCGTTTGTTGCTAAAGCCATATTTGCTGCTCCAAGTATAGTACAATTAGTAATAGTGTTGTTTGTGGCATCAGCTATAAATCTAATAGTAGAAGTACCTGAAGTTGAAGATACAAGCGTGTTAGAGATTGTTAAAGAATTGCTTCCATCATTAAGTCCGTTAATGGTAACATTATCGGCACCGTTAAGGTTAATTAACGGGTTGCCTGCTGATGAGGCACCGGAAATAATTCTATCTCCGCTCGGAGTAATTGTTATTGATGTCCATACTCCAGCATTTAAGCTATTAGCACCGTCTTCGTTTAATACATCTCCTGTAATGGAAATTGTAATCACGGCACCTGTTTGGGTTTGGGCATTAATGGCAGCAAATGCTCCTCCATTCTTGGTTAATGAAGCATATGTGCCGTCTGCACCTACAGAACCACTAACTACGATTTGCCCCCATGAAATTCCACTGAAAGCAACCGCAATAAAAAACATAAGTAGTTTTTTCATAAATGTAAAGATTTAATTAATAAATTGATTTATATGATTTTATATTATTTTTTGAACTTTTGATTGTTAACATATCTTTAAACAGTTAAAGACAGTTTAAGGTGAAGATTTGTTTAAGTAATTCATAATTAATAATTTATATGTTAATAGATTTTATTTGATTCAATTCAAAATAATAACGTAAAATTAATACAATTTCTTTAAGATTACACAATACATTAAATAAAAATTGTTATAAAAATGTTAAAATTAAAAATAAAAACTATTTCTTTTCGACGATAGTGCTATTTTTAAAAAAGTTGGTTTTTTATTTTTCGTCGCAGTTCTGAAATTTTGCATCTAAAATGCCGAATATGTCCTTAATTTCCTGTAAAAGTGTGTTTTTTGTTTCGTTATCGATATTTTTGTCGTTTGTAATGGTATCTTCGACTAAAAACAGCTTTTTGTAAAGCGTTTTTATATCGCCTTTTTTCTTTTTTGTTTCTGTTGGTTTTATTTTTAGTTCGTTGTTTGTTTTTGAGTAGGTTATTTTTTTATTGTTTTTAAATACCACTTCAATTTCGGTTTCGTCGGCAAAACTTATTATCCCTTCGCCATGTTTAGGGTGAATTACAATAGTGCCAATGGTGAAGTTTGGTTTTTCGTCTGCTTCGTTGGTGTTTTCTGCCAATGCATTTTTTTTGTCTGTTTTTTTATTGCCTAATATTCTTTCGGTATTCGCAATTTCTGTTTTGGCTTCGATAAAAACGGGAGTTTCGGTATTTTTTTGTTTAGATATCGGAATATTTTGGCTTATAATAGTTTCGGTAAACTGATTTTTGGGCAAAACCAGTTTCTTCCCGTCCAAAAACATTACTTCATATACATTGTTGCCTACGCCTACTATTAATGCTTCGCCAAGCTGATTATGAAAAATCTGTTTTCCAATCAAAGGATTATTGTACGAAATATTATCATCCGGCAATACTTCTTTTTCAGTAATTGTTTCTTTTCTTTTAGATGAGTTTTCGGCGGAAATAGTTGTTTTTTTTGCAGTAAATTCGCCTTTTGGAAGTGTCATTTTTGTGCCGTCAACAAAAATTACTTCAAATTCGTTTTTGTGAATTTTAGTAACCATTCCTTCACCGTATTTGGGGTGAAATATTTGGTTTCCAAGCTTGTTATCTGCTGTTTTATTTTGTAATTCAAAGCTGCTGTCGGCTTTTTCATTCCATAGAGGCTTAGTTTCAAAAGTACTTTCATTTATATCGAAAGGAAGCAGCTCGGGGCTGTTTTTTGGAAAAAGATGCTTAGACCCGTCGAGAAAAATAACTTCTGTTTCGTTTCCAGAAACTTTAGTAATCATTCCCTCGCCTAAACTTTTATGGAAAACACGTTTCCCTTCGGCTATGCCTGTTGTTGTAACAGGAGGTTTTTCGGGAATTTTCGGGCTTACAACCTGTGTGGTATTTACATTCTTGGTTATTAACGACGGCAAAATGGTTATTTCGCCTGAGTTTTTCAGAAAATTATATTTACTGTCGTTTAAAAAAATAACTTCAATTTCATTTTTGGTAACTTTTGTAACCATTCCTTCGCCGTATTCATGGTGCATAACTCTGGCACCTATCGTGAATTCCCCGTCGCCTTTACTCAATGGCTTGCTTTCAAACGTAGGCTTGCTGATTGGTGAAGGATTGGAAACAGTTGTTTTGCTTTCGGGAAATACTACAGATTTAATATCAGGGTCGGTCATTTGAAATAAAAGTTTACCTCCGTTCAAAAACAATACTTCTAATGTATTGTCTTTTACATTACTAACCATACCCTCGCCGTATTTTGCATGTAGTATTCTGCTACCGACAGTATATTCGCTCATTTTTATATTTAATTTTTTTTCTTAAACGTATTTTAACAAAAATTGTTCTTTTTATCCCAAATTTTTCATTAGAAACACAGTGAAATAATGAAATTAGTCGGGACAACCCCTATTAAAAAAACTTTGGGTTTATGCAAAGATAATCATAATATTTTAAATAATTGTTAAGAAAAAATGCAGCTTAATTTTATAATTTTTTAACTGAATAATTTTCGGCATAATTATTGCCAGATTTCAATTTCAGGTTCGTTTTTAAGGTAAACCAAACATAGTTTAATATTAGAATATCCCATTTGTGTTAATATTTTTTTATAGCTTTCGAGTTGAGATTTGTGATATTGATTTTTTGCACCTGTTTTGTAATCAATAATATATGTGGCATCTTTGCTTAATATTATTCTGTCGGGTCTTATAGTTTTTCCGTCAGGGCTTATTATTTCAGCCTCTTTATAGTCCGATGCCTTATTTCCGATAATATTCCTAAATTCGTTGTTACTTTTTATTTTTGATATTATTGCCGAAAAATTTTCTTTTTCGGTTTTGTTTATTTTATTATCTTTAATGTAATAATCCAAAATTTTGTCGATTTCTTCCTCTTTATCGGTTTTCGATAGTATTTCGTGAATTATTGTCCCTAAAGTACGACTATGACCCGGGTTGAATGCACTCCAAATGTCGGGTGCAATTTTACTTATATTTAAACTTTTATTAAACTCTTTTTGAATGCTATGGGCAAGCTGCATTTCAGTATTAGTATCGGTTTTTTTTGTTTCCGCTTTAACGGTAAATTCTCCGAAGACATATATGTTTTCGTCAATTTTTACAAGGTTTTCATTTTCGACGAAATTTTTAATCAATATCGGTAATGTAAAAGTACTTTCGCTGTTTTTTGCACTTTCTTTTACTTTTGAAGTAATAATGTAAAGTCGTTCGGCTGCACGGGTAAAAGCCACATAAATAATATTAAGCAAGTCGAGTTTAGATTTTTGGCTTTCTTCTTCGTAAAAGCCACCATATTCCGTTTCGGTGATTTTTTTGTTTAGTTGTATTAATGAATAAGGTAATTTTTCGGATATTATGTTATCGACTTTTATCCACAGATTTTTTTTTGTATTTTTGGAAACAGAATCTGCAAAAGGATAAATTACTACAGGAAACTCAAGACCTTTTGATTTGTGTATTGTCATTACCGTAACGGCATTTATTCCCGACGGAACTTTTAACGAAAATTCGCTTTTCTTTTCTTCCCAAAAGTTTATAAAATCTGCAGTTGAGGTGTTGTACTTTGTAGTGAAATTGTAAACTGTATCAAGAAAAAACATCAAGTAAGGGTTTGTATCGGCATTAGTAAAAATCTGATAAATAATGTTTTCGCATAATTCGTATAACGATAAACTCGAAATCAGTTGAAAATCTAATTTTAAATTGAAAATTTCGAATAATTCATCAAGAAAAGCCGGGTTTTTGTCATATTCAATCAGAAAATTATTCAGTTCGGTATTGTCTTTCCTGAATATTTCAAGAAAAAGTTGGATAATATTAGCATTATTTATTTTATCGTTTTTATTATTGATATATTTAAGCAGAGAAACCAAAAGCCTTACTTGGGCAGATGAAATTAATAGCAACGAATCGCTCGAAATTACTTCTATAGAGTTGGCATTAAGATAGTTGGCTATGTGATATGCTTTGTCGTTATCGCGGCACAGCACCGTAATGTCTTTCAATTGATAGCCGTCCGAAATTTGATTTTCTATGCACTGTAAAACAGCTTTATAAGTGCTTTGTTTGTATATATTTTTATTTTCGGCATCAATAAATTTTATCATTACTCCGCCGCCGGTATTTGTTTGCTTAAATTCCTGACTATGATTATGATAAACTTTTTTTATAAGATCATTTTTTAGATTTTTTGCGGCAAAATCGAAAAACAAATTATTAAATTTTACAATGTTTGCTTTTGAGCGAAAATTTGTTTTTAGGTTTTCTTCTTTATAGTTCTGTTTAATGCTATTTTCGCGTTCTTCAGCAAAATTGAATTCATCTTTTTTATAAATCTCGGGTAAATCTGCAAATTGTTCTACCTCGCCGCCTCTGAAACGATATATAGCCTGTTTGCCGTCTCCTACTATCATATTGAAATTGTTTTCCGAAAGTGAGTTTTCTATCAACGGCAGTAAATTTTGCCACTGAAGCAACGAGGTATCCTGAAATTCGTCGATAAGAAAATTTTTGTATCTCTCGCCTACACGCTCGTAAATAAAAGGAATAGGTTCGTTGTTTACTATGTTGTTGATACTTTTCGAAAATTCGGAAATATGAATTACATTGTCATAATGCGAAATTTGGTTTATTATTTTTTCGATTTCGTTTAGTAATGACAATGAGTATATATTTCCGAGAATGGCATTAGCAATAATATATTTTTTGTTATTTTCATTCAGATAATCAATCAAATTGCGGACTTTATCCCGAAGAAGGTTTTTTATCGAATCTATAGCTTGTTTCTCGTGTTGTGGTGTGGTTTTACTGTACCATAAATCATTATTTAATGTTGATATTACATGTGATTTAGGAAGAATTACATTTTTCATTGAGAGTTTTAGCAGGTAATTTCCCAAACCGTTATTTTTTTGATAGAAAGAGTTTAAATCGATATTTTTTGATTTTATCAAATCAATACAATCATTGGCATAATTTGAAATTGTGTTTTCTATCAATTTCTTGTTTGTTTTAACTTCATCAATTATCTTTTCAAAATCATTAAGGTTTAAATTTTTAAGTTCGTTTAAATATTTAGGACTATCTTCTTCGAATAGCAGCTCCGATAGTTTTATAAGTTGTTTTTTTATATCGGCTTTTTTTTCATCTTCAATAAACGAATTGGCAAATTTTAACATAAAGTTAGTCAACTCATTATCGGTACCTATTTTTGAAATAAGAATTTCAACGGCTTGTTTAATAAGTACTAATTTTTCGAGTTCAACATCAAAATTCAACGGCAACTTCAAATCAAAAGCAAAACTTTTTACTATTTTATGAGTAAAACTGTCGATAGTTCCTATTGAAAAGTAATTGTAGTTATGAATTATATTTGAGAGAGTAATTTTAGAGTTTTGGATAATTTCGTCATGTTTAAGCCCTTTTGCCAAAAGAGCATAATATAAGTCGATAATTTTTGCTTTTTTACTATCATTTAAAGAATCGAAGTCCGAAAGGAGTTCGAGGCTTAGCAGTACTCTGGTTTTCATTTCCGCTGCTGCCTTGTTTGTAAAGGTTATTGCAAGAATATTTTTAAATTCATAAGGATTTTTTAAAACCACTGACAGATATTCTTTAACAAGAGTGAATGTTTTTCCGGAGCCGGCCGATGATTTATATACTGTAAAATTCATTTGTTTGATTAATAAAGTTGTAAAATTAAATAAAAAAATAAAATCGAGTTTAAATAAAAAGTATGACAATTTGACAAGCTTTGTCATACAAATTAATTTGCTAAATATTAAAAACTGACAAATTATCAATAAAGATGGCAAATTTGATAATTGGCATATCAATTGATTGAGAGAAAAATGTCAAAAAAATGAAATTATTATTAACAACACAATAATCAAAACAATGGGAAAGATAATAGGAATAGATTTGGGAACTACAAATTCGTGTGTAGCAGTAATGGAAGGGAATGAACCTGTAGTAATACCAAACAGCGAAGGAAGGCGTACAACTCCTTCAATAGTTGCCTTTACCGAAAATGGTGAGAGAAAAGTAGGCGATCCTGCCAAAAGGCAAGCAATTACGAATCCGAGAAAAACTATTTTCTCGATAAAACGATTTATGGGAGAAACATTCGACAGGGTTACTCAGGAAAGAGAAAGAGTGCCATACGTAGTTGAAAGGGGCGATAATAATACTCCTCGAGTAAGAATCGACGACAGATTGTATTCGCCACAGGAAATTTCGGCAATGATACTGCAAAAGATGAAAAAAACCGCCGAAGATTATCTTGGTCAGGAGGTTACCGAAGCTGTTATTACTGTTCCCGCATATTTCAGCGATTCGCAGCGTCAGGCTACAAAAGAAGCAGGCGAAATTGCCGGGCTTACCGTAAAGCGTATTATAAACGAGCCAACTGCTGCCGCATTAGCTTACGGATTGGATAAGAAAAACAAAGATATTAAAGTTGCCGTATTCGACTTAGGTGGCGGAACTTTCGATATATCAATACTCGAACTTGGCGATGGTGTTTTCGAAGTTAAATCAACCAACGGAAACACACATCTTGGAGGTGATGATTTCGACCAGAATATAATCAATTGGTTAGCCGAAGAATTCCTGAAAGACGAAGGCGTTGATTTAAGAAAAGATCCTATGGCGCTTCAACGTTTGAAAGAAGCAGCCGAAAAAGCCAAGATTGAGCTTTCAAGTTCAACTTCTACAGAAATAAATTTGCCTTACATAATGCCTGTCGACGGTATTCCTAAGCACCTTGTTCGCACACTTACCAGAGCAAAGTTCGAACAACTGAACGACAGCTTAATTCAAGCTACCATTGAACCTTGTAAATTGGCTCTAAGAGATGCCGGATTAAAGACTTCAGATATTGACGAAGTTATACTTGTAGGAGGTTCGACACGTATTCCTGCAATTCAAAAAATTGTAGAAGATTTCTTCGGTAAAGTGCCTTCAAAAGGTGTTAATCCTGACGAAGTTGTTGCCGTAGGTGCTGCTATTCAAGGTGGTGTGCTTACCGGCGAAGTAAAAGACGTTTTGTTACTCGATGTTACTCCACTTTCATTGGGTATCGAAACTCTTGGAGGAGTAATGACCAAGCTTATAGAAGCCAATACAACCATTCCTACCAAGAAATCAGAAGTATTTTCAACTGCTGCCGATAATCAAACATCAGTAGAAATACATATTTTACAAGGTGAAAGACCGATGGCAGCTCATAACAAGAGTATAGGTCGATTCCATCTCGACGGTATTCCACCTGCTCCAAGAGGAATCCCTCAAATTGAAGTAACTTTCGATATCGATGCCAACGGTATTTTGCACGTTTCGGCAAAAGACAAAGCAACCGGCAAATCGCAACAAATAAGGATAGAAGCTTCTTCGGGATTAAGCGAAGAAGAAATCAAGAAAATGAAAGCCGAAGCAGAAGCTAATGCCGAAGCCGACAGAAAAGCCAAAGAAGAAATCGACAAAATAAATGCTGCCGATGCACTAATATTCCAAACCGAAAAACAGCTTAAAGAATTCGGCGATAAAATTCCTGCCGATAAAAAAGCTCCGTTGGAAAATGCTCTAAACGAACTGAAAGAAGCTCATAAATCGAGAAATATTCATGCTATCGATTCGGCTACTGCAAAACTCGAAGCTGCTTGGAAAGAAGCATCACAGGAAATGTATCAGGCAACTCAGAATGCACAACAACCTAATACCGACAACAAACAAAATGCTGCTCAAAACGATACTAAAGATGCAGAAGTAACTGATGTTGATTTCGAAGAAGTAAAATAAACAAAAAGTTTTGAAAACTTTTTTAAAGGATTACTGTTTAGTTCAGTAATCCTTTTTTTTATATCAAATTTAGGTTAAAAAATTTTTTTATTCATTTTTATATTTAATTTTGTAAAGTTTATTTAAAGACATTTCAATAAAAAACAATAGTATAATTTAATTATTTATCAAACATGAAAAAATTATTTATTTTCTTAACATCATTATTTGTAATGATAATTTTTGGGTTACAAATCAATGCCCAAACATTGTTATTAAACGAGCAATTCGACTATCCTGCAGGAGATTCATTAACTGCCTGGGGATGGACAGCACACAGCGGTACAACTTACACAATAAAGACAACCGCAGGTTCATTGAGCTATACCGGTTATCCTGCACCAGCAGGCAATAAAGCAAGTTTAACAGTTACAGGGCAAGATGTTAATAAGCCTTTATCAACTGTTGTAACATCAGGTCCTATTTATGTTGCAGCTCTGGTAAATATATCGGATGCACAAGCTGCCGGCGATTATTTCTTTCATTTAATGAAACCCGGTTCTACCAGTCCTTTGGTAGCAAGGGTTTATGTAAAAAAAGACACTACTGTTACACCTAACAAGTTTAAGTTTGGTTTTATGAAAGGTTCTACAGTAACAAACCTTCAATATACCACCGCAAACTATGATTTCAATACAACTCATTTAATAGTTTTAAAATATGTTGTTATTTCGGGCAATACCAATGATTCTGCCTTTTTGTTCATAAATCCGCCTATTAGTAATGAGGGAATCCCGACATTAAAAGCCATTGACGTTTCTCAAACTGATTTGGATGTTACTGCTCAGGCAGTTGCATTGAGACAAGGTACTGCTACAAATGCTCCAACACTAACAATAGATGAAATACGTGTAGCTACAAATTGGAATGATGCAATAGGTTATACAGGAGTAATTACTGCTCCAACTGTTCAAACAGGTACTGCAACAAATATTACACAGAACTCTGCTACATGCAGCGGTAATGTATTATCCGACGGCGGAGATGCAATTACTGAAAGAGGTATTTGCTACAGCACTTCTGCAAATCCTACAACCTCCGATTCAAAAGTAATAGTAGCAGGTACAACCGGAGCTTTTGATGCAAACTTAACTGGATTGAGCTTAGGTCAAACATATAATTTCAGAGCATACGCAATAAACAGCATTGGAACATCTTACGGAAATAACGAAACTTTTACAACTGCATCGGGAGCTGTTGCCCCAATAGTTACTACCGGAACTGTATCTGCCATCACCGCAAACAGTGCTACAGTAGCAGGAGAAGTTGTTAACGACGGCGGTGCCGCAATTACTGAAAGAGGTATTTGTTGGAGTACTACTTCAAATCCTACCGTAAACGACTCCAAAGTTGCAGTTAGCGGAACTACCGGTACTTTCTCGGGAAATCTTACAGGTTTAAATGCTTCAACTCTTTATTATGCAAGAGCTTATGCAACCAACAGCCAAGGTGTAAGTTACGGTGCAAACGTTAGTTTCACTACTTCTGTACCTACAATACAAGTAATAAACATTGGTGAACTTAGAAGTAAAACTGCCGATAACTCTACTTTGTATCAAATTTCGGGAGAAGTTGTTTTAACTTACAAACAAATTAACCGTAATCAAAAATTCATTCAGGACGCTTCAGGAGCTATATTGATTGATGATCCAAATCCGGCTAAAATTACAACCGTTTACAATATCGGTGACGGTATAACCGGTTTAAAAGGTAAATTGTATAACTATTTCGGTTATCTTGAATTTATTCCTGTAGAAGATCCGGGTCCGGCTACTTCGACCAATAACGCTGTTAATCCTATTGTATTGACTATGGCAAATTTTGCAGATACTAATCTTATGAAAGAACATCAAGCAAAATTGGTAAAACTCGAAAATATTTCATTTACCGATGCTAATGGTACAAATAAGTTTTTAACTAACAGAAAATACAGAATGACTCAAAATGCTTCTACTGATTCACTCTTCTTTACTAATTTTTATACTACCGATTATATAAATTCAGTTATTCCAACAGGAAGCGGTAGTGTTACCGGAATCGTAACTATGTCGTATAGTAAATACTACATTACATCACGCGCTAAAGCTGATATAAGTATGTTTACCGGAATTAACGATATTTCAAACGATCAAACAGGAATTTATCCTAACCCTTCAAACGGTAAATTTTTCATTAAACTCGAAAATTACAGAAATATCGAAATTAAGATATATTCAATGGTCGGAAAACTTATTCACAAGCAGGAGTTGAATAAAGCTGTCAATGAAATTGATTTATCAGGTTTTGGAAAGGGTATGTATTTTGTAAAATTCACAAATACAAACGATAATAAAACCTGGACCGAAAAAGTGATTGTTCAGTAATTTTGTTATAATTTTCAAATAAAAGGGCGGTAAATTTTACTGCCCTTTTTTATTTATTCTTCAAAATATTAAGCAAATCTTTTTCGGGAGTATCGACAGGGGTTTCTATAATTCGTCCGATTTCTTTTTTATTGCGATATACTATTATGGTCGGAAGTTTTTTTATTTCAAACTTTTCATTATCAAATCCTTCGAGTTTAAAATAATGGTCTAAAGCCGTGAATTTAACTTTTTTTGTATTATATCCCGACAAATCGAGAACTTTAATAAATCTTGGAATTTGTTCTCTGCTGTCGCCGCACCAGCTTCCCAATACTATCTTAAAAGAAATATTTTTAAGTTGAGGCTTTATTTGTTTTAATATATTAGAATCAGGAGCATAATATTTATATTCCATTCTGTAAATTTCGCCGAATTCTCCAGTTTGAAGGCCTTTTAAGTTGCACTTGCCGTAAAGTATGGGTTTTTGAGTTTTAGTATCGGTAATAATCTTATTAACCCTTTGTGAAAGCGAATACAAACCGGTCAATAAAATAAAACTGCAGAGAATAATTTTCTTCATAGTAATTTTTATTAGCAATTATAATGCAAAAATAACCCCAAATTATTTAATAAAGAAAATCTTTAATAAGTAATCGAATAAGAAAATTTTGGGATAAAAAAAAAGCTCCCATATAAAATGGAAGCTTGAGTTTTTATATTATTTAAAATTAAAGAGCGCCTTCGTCGTAAGCTTTTTCGCCGTGAATTGCAATATCGAGACCTGATTTTTCTTCAATTTCCGATACTCTGACGGGAGTAATTTTATTGATAATTGCGAGCATAAGATAAGTGAAAATAAACGCATAAGCCGAAGCAGCAACAACTGCGGCAATTTGTTTAAAGAAGAAAACGGAATTTCCGTACCATAAACCGTCGGTTCCGGCAGAATTAACAATTTTAGAAGCAAAAACTCCTAATAATATAGTTCCTAATACACCGCCAATACCGTGAACACCCCATACGTCAAGGGCATCGTCCCATTTCATTTTGTTTTTCAATTGAACAGCCAAATAACAAACAATTCCTGCAACTGTGCCAATAATAGGCGAAGCCCAAAGAGGAACAAAGCCGGCACAAGGTGTTATGGTTGCCAAACCGGCAATAGAACCGGTAAGTAAGCCGACAAATTTAGGTTTTTTCTCACGCGACCATTCAATTACAAGCCATGCAATTGTTGCAAAAGATGCAGCTATATCGGTGTTTATAAACGCAGTCGATGTTACAAAATCCACAGCAACTTCACTTCCTGCATTAAATCCGTACCAACCGAACCAAAGCAAACCGCTACCAATTGCAACCAATGGAATACTATTTGGCGTAGAATTCTTATCAACCCTTGCGCCTATATAAAATACCGATGCTAAAGCAGCAAATCCGGCTGTGGCATGAACGACTATTCCTCCTGCAAAATCAAGTACACCCCACTGTGCCAATAAACCGCCACCCCAAATCATGTGTACAAACGGGTAATATACCAATATTTGCCATATTGTCAGGAAAATCATATACGATTTAAAGGTTACTCTGTTTACAAAAGCACCTGTTATTAAAGCAGGAGTTATAATTGCAAACATCATCTGGTAAGCGACAAAAACTACTTCTGGAATTTTCCCGTTAGAATACATAGAGTCTATTGCAACTCCATTTAGGAATGCTTTGTCGAAATTTCCGAAAATACCACCTTCGCCACCGCTAAAACACAGCGAATATCCGAAAGCTATCCATAAAACTGTTGTCCATCCTAATGAAACAAAACTCTGTATCATTATTCCGAGAATATTTCTTTTTGTGGCCAAGCCACCATAGAAAAATGCTAATCCGGGTGTCATTAGCATAACCAAACTGCATGCCAGCAGCATAAACCCGGTTGAACCTGTGTCGATCATTTTGAATAAAAATTGTGTTAATAAATTGGTTTATAATGTGAATCCGAAAACAAAAAATACTTTTTTAGCGTCAGGATTGAAAATTAGGGAAGTTGTTACAGGTAAAGAAAATTTATCGCTTATGGCTAATTCTTTTGATGCTGTTAGACCAAGGTTTATAATTCCGGCTTTAACATTGCCGTAATATCCTGTAATATCGTCTCCGGGTGCATTAAGCGATGAACCAATAAAAGTACTGATATTTGTTTCTTTAATTTTAAATTCGTATCCCAGTTCGGCATAGGTCGAATATACCATTTTGCCGTCGGCTTTGCGTGCATCGGCTCCGTAAATGTTTGATGACATCAATAATGATAATGGAAGGTTTTCGGTACCGTTGAATTTCAAACTTGCCTCGATAATATGAGTAGTTTCGTCTTTTTTATAATTGAAATAGTTGTAAGAGGCAGTGTCGCTCGGGAAAAAGTAATCGTAAAGAGTTGCCGTAAACATTTTATTTGCAAAAGTATAGCTAATATACAAATCAACTTCCTGCGATTGAAGACCGGAAGTTGAAAATGCTCCCCATGCTCCAATTGCAAAATCACCATTCGATAACTCGAGTGTTGGTTGGATGCTTGGATATGCTCCGCCTAATTGAAGCCCCCTCCAAACATAACGACTCATAAAATCTGCTTTTAAATCTAAATTCCAACCTTCACTTTGTTCTTGTGAAAACGAAAATTTCGGGCTTAATGTCAACAATAAGAATAAGCAACTTAATGCTGTAATGTAAATCTTTTTCATGTTTCTTGGTTTTTGTTTGACTTTATTTTATTGAATAATAAATTATTCGAATGCAAATATTAGATTTTATTTGAAACGTAACAATAAAAAATAGACTTAAATTACATTAGAGTTGCTTTGATTTTTTTTTAAGTGTATCACTTAGCCGAAAAAATTGTTTTAGATTTTTTTTTGGTGATAATGCAATAAGTGTTATTATTAACTAAGTTAATTAAAATCAGCTAATTAAAAGGAAGATGTTTGATGTTTTTATTACAGATAGATTAGCTCTTGATATTTTTAAAAAGTTATAACTTTATCGCTGTCAACTACCCATTCAGCCAGAGCATTCATGGTAGATTTCTCTGCTCCTTCGAAATAAGGGTGATTTTTATGAATACCGCAACGCGACATGCATGTTCCGCAAACTTTTACTGTGACATTTTTGGATATTAATTCTTTGAGCATTAGCGATAAATCCTGATCATATCCTTCGGGCTTTTTGCATACATCTCTTGCCAAATCAACGGCATCATTCATAAGGAAAATTCTAACTTCTTGTCCGTTTTTCCTGAGTGTTTCGGCAAGCCTGAGTCCGTTCCATGTTACATCTGTATTATCGTAAGGTTCTCGGTTAAAAATAATCAGTATTTTCATTTTGATTCAATTTTTTTTAATAAAAACTTGTTTGAATTTATTTTTCTGGTAAAGGCTATTTTTTTATGTCAAACGATTTATCATTTCGGTAAATTGCGGATACTTTTTCAGTAAATATTCTTTGTCATAAGGAATAAAATCTTCAAATTCGAAGCCGGGAGCCACTGTAGTACCAAAAAGGGCATACTCTCCGCCTGAAATAAGTCTTGTCCCTTGCCAAGTATTTTTTGGCACTACAATTTGGGGAAAGTATCCTTTTTCGATTTCGTTTCCCATTTTGATTACTTTACCCGTTCCATCCTCAAACAATTGAAGCATCTCGACAGGATCTCCGGCATAAAAATGGAATATTTCATCACTTGGCAGCATGTGAAGCGCAGAAAATGTATCGGGAGTGAGTAAATAGTAAATTGCAGTTGAAAAAATCCTTGAACTTTTATATCTGTTTGGTAAACATTTATTAGGAATTATCTCTTCTGAACGATAGGTTTCTTTGAAAAAACCGCCTTCAATAGGTAAGGGCTCAAGTTCAAGGATTTCGATAATTCTTTTAACATTATCAGTCATAAAACAATATTAATGAAATGTTTCATCCGTTTAACAATATTCCTAATTATGGAATAATATTTAAAAAAGTGATTTAAAGTATTAAAAGCAGCTCGATTGATTGAAGTTAATACTGAGTAATTTTACTCTAAACTACCTACTTCTTTTTCGACTTCGTGAAGAATTTCGCAAGATTTAACTAATTCTTTCATTTTGTTGTGATCGGGATATAATGGTCTGTCAACATCAAGGAAGTCAACATATTTACGAATAACTTCCTTGGCTTTTTTAACGCCTTTTCCGAAATTATAATCTCTAAAATCGAGAGCCTGAGCAGCAGCCATAAATTCAATACCAAGTATTCCGTAAGCATTATCTAAGATCTGGAAGTTTTTCAGAGCAGTATTCATTCCCATAGAAACAAAGTCTTCTTGGTCGGCAGCAGCCGGTATTGATTGTATGGAGGCAGGAACTGACAGAATGCGTTGTTCTACAATTTGCATATCGGCAGTATATTGGCTAAGCATCAAACCCGAGAACATTCCTGCACCTTTGGTCAAAAATGCCGGTAGTCCTACGCTTAAAGCAGGGTTGTTAAGTCTGTTCATTCTTCTTTCTGAGAGTACACTAACCATAGTAACGCAATAACCTGCCATATCCATAGGAACCGAAACAGGCGAGCCTTGGAAGTTTGCTCCCGAAAGTTGAAGATTTTCATCGGGGAAGAAAATAGGATTATCGCCAACTCCATTCAGTTCAATTTCGACCTGAGAGCGAGCATAGGCCAAAGCGTCGTGTGCAGCCCCTATAACTTGCGGTGTCGAACGCATAGAATATGCATCCTGAACTTTACATTTAATTTTTCCTAAATGTAAGTCGCCGCCATTTACACATTTAAGAATTGCGGCAGCACTTCTTATAGCCCCTTTAAAACCTCTTATTTCGTGCAATTTAGGATTGTAAGGCCTCATATTAGCTTTCATTGCTTCCAATGACATTGCTGCAGCAATTTCGGCCTGTTTCATCCAGTTATTAGCGTCGTATAAGAATAAAGCACTCATAGCTGTAAGCACATTAGAGCCGTTAATTGCAGCTAATCCGTCACGAGCTTTAAGTCCCGGTATTGGTATTCCTGCTCTTTCCATTGCTTCTTTGCCTTCGTAAAGCTTACCTTCATAATAAGCTTTGCCTTCGCCCATAAGCAGTAATGCTATTTGTGACATAGGAGCAAGGTCGCCGCATGCACCCACTGAACCTTTTTCGCATACATAAGGTGTTACTCCCTTGTTTAACATTTCTACAAGTGTTTGAGTTACTTCAGGACGGATTCCGGAGTTGCCGTGTGCATGTACGTTTATTCTTCCAAGCATTGCACCTCTAACATGATCTATCGGCATAGGGTCGCCTATACCTGCTGCATGATTGTATATCAGGTATTTCTGAAATTCTTTTACTTGCTCATCGGTTAATACTACTTCAGAGAATTCTCCAATTCCGGTATTAACTCCGTACATTATTTCTCCTGCTTCTATCTTTTTCTCGAGCATGGCACGACACTTTTTCATGCGTTCTATTGCTTCGGGATGTAACTCTATTTTTTGATTGTGGCGGGCTACATTTACTACATCTTCTATTGTTAACCCGCTGCCTGTAATTACTAATGTTTTCATAATATATTGTGTTATAAATAAATCTTTGTTTTTTCTACAAACCTACAATTTTTTTTTAAAATAGAGTTCTTTTTTAATTTTTTTTCTGCAAATTTCGCTGATGTTCAAAACATTCTTTATTTGAAATAAAAAAAGCCCGTTTTATCGGGCTCTTTGTATTGTCCATTCGGAGCAATAATGGACATTGAATTCAGTAAGTCTTATGGGAAACTTTACTGGTATTATTTGTAAATTTGGGTATCCCAACCATTAACGAACATGTATTGGCAGGTTGCTGATTGATCAGGGTTTTTCTTCCATATTACGGCAGAAACATAAAGATTGCTCCTGTTCCATGTTGGTTTTATATCAAGGCTGCAAGAGTAATTTAAAACAGTATTGGCATTAATACTTGAAGAAGTATTGATTTTTTCGCCATAGGCCTGATTATTGTTATTTGAAGCACGAATTACATTGTTGTGTTTATATGTCGTACTGCCTCCCGATTGAACATATCCCTGAGGTGCACTAGGACTGCCGTCAATCCCATGTTCGCATAAATATATACTTAAGTAGTAATCTCCTGTTACATTAGTAAAAAATTTCACTTTTGCCGTTATATTCATTTTATTCCCTTCAATTTTATTCGAGAATTTAACCTGTGCTTCGGGTGTTTTAGAAATAATTGAATTAACTTCGTTTTGCATTTCGCTTGCATCATTATTTACTTTTTTGTCGCCTACATAAAAAGCCGGAATACCACCGCCTGAAGGTCTCGAAGAATTATATGACGAATAAAACGGCATTAATGTCATCGAATCGGGAGAATTGCAGTGTACTGCCAATGCAATTATTTTACCCGAATTATTCTTTTTTATTGTATTGAAATTATTGTAACCACTACTACCGCATATTCCACATGTAATTGAAGTCAATTCGCCTATAAATGCAAATTGAACTTTATCGGGAGTTAAACTTTTAACTACTGTTTGTTCGTCTTTTTTACATGAAAATAAAATGGCAATAAAAAGAGTAATTGATAATAACAGGATTCTTTTCATAATAAAGATTTTAATTAATAAATGTAATAACATAATTTTCAATAAGCAGACAATAAAATTTAAAATAAGGTTGTCTTAGCTTTAAATTTTTTTTTTAATATTAATAATTTGGTCGATTGGCAAA
Source organism: uncultured Bacteroides sp. (assembly GCA_964634005.1). Lineage (GTDB taxonomy): Bacteria > Bacteroidota > Bacteroidia > Bacteroidales > JACABE01 > CAZWKQ01. Next base: position 162,578 of record CAZWKQ010000004.1, on the reverse strand, counting down.
AAATATTATAAAGTATGAAAAATTATTTTAATTTTGTGCAGTATTAATAATTTTAATTATCAACAAACATAAAATTTTATGAAAGTTAATTTTAAATTCGGTTTACTTATTATTTCACTCTTTATTGCTTTTACATTCAATGTAAATGCTCAAAAAAAGGGAAAATCATTCAGAGGAATTGTAACTTATGAACTGAAATATTCCGGCGATGAATTAACTCCGGCACAGCAAGCTCAACTCCCTAAAGAACAAGTTGTTAAGATTTGGGATAATAAAACATTGCAGGAGCAAAAGTACGGACCGGTTACAATCACTGAAATTACAAATGGTGACGAAGGTTCCAAAACTACTTTATATGACCTTTCGATGGTTATGGCAAAGAAAATATATGTCAAAACTACCAAAAGCGAAATTGAAGAAAAACTAAATGAAAAGAAAGATAATCTGCCTGTTATTAAATATACCGAAGAAACAAAAAATATTGCAGGTATAAAAGCTCAGAAAGCTGAAGTTAGTTTCAAAGACGACGAAACAGGTGATGTTTCTACTGTTGTGGTTTATTTTTCAGATGAGCTTGGTGGCGAAGACTTAAATTATGGCGATACTTTTCACGGGTTAAAAGGTTTTCCTTTAGAATTTGAAATAAATATGGGTAAAATTAAGGTACAAGCTAACGCAAAATCAGTAGTTAAAGGAAAAGTAAAAGAATCAGAATTTTTAATCCCTACCGACTACCAACAAATTACAAAAGAAGAATTGCAAGAAATGATGGGTGGGGGAGAAGAAGAATAAAAAATCTATAACCTTACAATAAAAATAAAGCCTCAGGAATAATAATTCAAGAGGCTTTTTTTATGATTTCTTTATTCTTTAACAATAAGAAAAATATCTTCGTTCTTACGCTTAAACAAATATTTTTCTCTGGCAAATTTTTCAAGAGTATTAATATTTGTATTCAGCTCGAAAGTTGCTTTTTTGTCCTTTTCGATTTCTCTTAAGTAATATTCTTTTTTCTTCTTGAGTTCTGACAGCTCTCTTACAAGTTTAAACTGGGATATTAGGTTATTCCTGTCAATTAATGTTATCCAAACTATAAATATTATTGAAGTTAAAACGAATTTGTTTTTATATAATATTTTATAACTCATCATTTCAATTTATTTCTACAAAGTTAATACAATTACATTTTCTTGAACATAAATTATTGTTTTTTTTTTAACTCTTTTCTGTTGAAAATATTTCACATTAAATTTTATCTTCCGAAATATGGTTTGTTAAACGGTATTTATTTTAACGATAAAATTGTTTTAAAAAGCAATTAAATACAGTTTGAATTGTTATATAAAAAACCTATTTTTGTGAATAATATTATCAAACAAACCAATGTATAAAAGGCATTTATTAATATTGATTTTGCTGTTATTTCTTAATATTATAGCTGTTACGGCTCAGTATGATTTTGTTAAAGTAATGAATTATCGCAGTTCGGTTAATATTGAGTTTTCTGATTCTGCAAAATCGCCTCTTAACAAGGAAGATATTGTTAGTTTTAAAGGGCTTGATTATTTTGAGATAGATACAAATTATTGTGTAAAGGCTTTTTTTAAAAGAACACCGTATGAAGTTCCTTTTCCAATGAAAACCACAACATCGCGGACACCGGTTTATGTTAAATACGGTGAACTTATTTTTTCGTTGGGAAGCAACATTTATACTCTTAATTTATACAAAAATTTAGATGCCAATAGAAAACGTGAATATGATAATTATCTTTTCTTACCCTTTACCGATTTAACCAATGGTAATGAAACTTATGGAGGTGGGCGTTATATCGATTTACCTGTACCTGACGGCGATACTGTAATATTGGATTTCAATATGGCTTACAATCCTTATTGTGCTTATAATCATAAATATTCGTGTCCTATTCCACCTGCAGAGAATAATCTTATGGTCGAAATAAAAGCCGGAGTAAAGGCATATAAAAAACATTAAATAAAAATGATACTACAAGGAAACGGTTTTATACTAAGAGAATGGACTGAAAATGACAAAGATGAATTAATCGCTATAGCAAACGAGGAAGATGTTTATATTAATTTAAGAGATGCATTTCCTCATCCATACACTGAAAATGACGCAGTTAATTGGATTGATTTTGCAAGAAATGAAAAGAATAAAGGATTATTTTTTGCTATTGAAGTTGATAAAAAATTAGCAGGCAGTATTGGAATAACTTTAAAAACCGATATATATCGTAAAAATGCCGAAATTGGCTACTTTTTATCAAAAAAATTCAGAGGAAAAGGAATAATGACAAATGCTGTAAAGATTATTGTAAAGTATATATTTGACAATAAGGATATAATAAGGATTTATGCAGAACCTATGGCTAAAAATATTGCTTCGCGTAAAGTCCTCGAAAACGCCGGGTTCAGTTGTGAAGCAATTCTGAAAAATTATATAATAAAGCAAGATACAATTTTGGATAGCTGTATATATTCGTTATTAAAGGAGAATTGGAATAATAAAGAAAATGAAAATGAATAAAAAATGGATATTGTTTTTTTTATCTGTCATACTGTTAAGTTTTAACTTAAGCAGTCAAACAATTACATTGTTTAACAACAATTATTCCGACTATGTAATAGTTGTACCTAAAAACCCTTCAAACGACTGTCAGGTTGCTATTGACGATTTGAGAGACTATTTCAAAAGAATGACGGGCTTTTTATTGCCTTGTACCGATAAAATGACAGGAAAAACCCGTTATATTGTTTTTGAAGAGAATTACACAAGCGATCCGTTTTTTGATTTTAACAGAATAAATAATCAAGGTTTCAGAATATCAAATGTAAACGGTAATTTATATTTTACCGCAAGTTCGGGCAAAGGCCTTATAAATGCGGTATATACCTTTTTGGAAAAGTATTTGGGTTGTAGATTTTATGCCGAAGATGAACAGATAATACCTGCTAAGAATACCATTGTAATTCGCTCGTTAACCGAAGATATTCAAAATCCGCCTTTTAAATTCAGGGCTATTCATTATTACAATTCTTATTTGCCCGATTATTCAAAGTTTCATAAACTCAACTCTTCCAATTCGGGACGAATATCGAGCGATTGGGGGGGATTATGGGTACATACTATGCATAAACTTTTACCTCCGGAAGAGTATTTTAACAAACATCCCGAATATTACGCTCTTAGAAATGGTGTTCGTATTCCCGATCAATTATGTTTATCGAATCCTGAAGTTGCTGATATAGTTACTAAAAATCTCAAAGAATACATGATTAAAATTCCCAATGCAAAGTATTGGTCGGTAAGCCAAATGGATAATTTTAATTATTGTCAGTGCGATAAATGTCGCGAAATTGACAGTATAGAAGGCTCCCCGTCGGGAAGTATAATAAGATTCGTTAATAAAATAGCCGAAAACTTTCCCGATAAAGTAATTTCTACATTGGCTTATCAATATAGCAGGAAAGCCCCAAAATATACTTTGCCTAACGATAACGTCAATATTATGCTTTGCACAATTGAAGCTGACAGAAGTAAGCCTATAATTGACGACAAAAGCGAGAATAACTTTTATGACGATTTGGTTGATTGGTCGCTATTGACTGACAATATCCTAATTTGGGATTATGTTGTCAATTTTTCGCATTTACTAAGTCCTTTTCCTAATTTTCACGTTTTACAACCAAACATCAAGCTTTTTTCGAATTATGCAACTATGATTTTCGAACAAGGAATGCCATACAAAAATATTGAATTCAACGAATTGCGCACATATCTTATATCAAAACTATTATGGAATCCCGATGAAAGCACCGATAAATTGATGGATGAATTTTTAAATGCCTATTATGGCGAAGCTTCGCAATATATAAGGCAATATATCGATAAAATTACGGCAGAATTGTTGTTGTCGGGCGAAAAACTTACCCTATATGAGCCGCCGGTTACGTACTCAAGCAATTATTTATCAATGGATAATATAAGGGAATACTTTGTTTTGCTTAATAAAGCTTTAGATGCGGTAAAAACTGATGAAAAAAAATCGAAAAGGGTTGAATTATTACTTCAAAGCCTCAGGTATGCCTATCTTGAAGTAAGTAAAAACAGCCCCTATACTAAGGATTGGATATTTGAAAAGGATAGTTTAAACAAAAATTTTGTCTTGAAAAAAGAAGCTACTGATATTTTAGAAAAGTTTTATGAAATTTCGAAAGAAAACGGTCCTGAATTGCTATCGGAGAATGAAACAACTCCTGATGAATACTACAATAAAACAAAAGAATATTTTAAAAATGCTTTAGTGCCTGATAATAAAGCTGTAGGTAAGAAAATACGTTTCGAAATTCCTTCCTCAAGGTTGTATAAAGCAAACGGAGAAACAACTTTAATTGATGGAGTTAGAGGAAATGAGGATTTCCACTCTCTATGGCAAGGCTGGTGGGGTGATTATATAAATGCTTACATTGATTTAGGCGAAATTACAGAAATTAATGAAGTAGAAATATCTTTTATCAACAACCATTTTTCATGGATTTTTCCTCCCGAAAGTATTGAAATTTATGCCTCCGACGACGGAAAAAATTATACTGTAATAGGATCATTAATTAATCGTGAAGCGCTTATTAAAAAGAAACCTCAGATCGAAACTTTTAAAATAGATATTAAACCAGTAAAATTGACCAGATTTGTTAATGTAAAAATAAAAAATATAGGTAAACTACCCGATTGGAAAGGTCTTAATGAGAGAGCTTGGCTTATGACTGACGAAATAATTATCAGATAAACCCAAAATTTTCTTATTCGATTATACAATAAAGATTTTCTTTATTGTATAATTTGGGATAAAAAAAAGCAGGGCTGATACCCTGCCTTTTAAAATTAAAATTAAATAATTGTCAATTTGCCTAAAATATTAATTTGCAGAACCTCCGTTAGCTGCAACTTTTTCTCCTGAGTAGATTTTTTTGTTGTCACCTTTGGTTATATATGCAATAACGTCGCATTTAGCAATGTTCCACCCCGAAGGAATAGTGTAAGTATAAGTTTTAGTGCCAAGAGTACCGGCGGTTGTTGTAGTAATTTCATCGCCCCATTGCCCTGTAAGGAAATCGCGTAAAACATTATTTTGCTCATAAGGATTGGTAGTTGCCCCTGCTTGTTGAGTCATAATTCCGCTTTCGAGAATACCTACATTAAGTTTATTTGTGCCATTGCCATCGGCAGTGTAGTAATATTGAACCTTTATGGTAAGCAAGCGACTTGATGAGTTGAAAGTGCTTTTTATTCCAATATTTACAGGAGAATTTCCGCTTGCCAATATTTGAGCAGCATGACTTTTCCATGAACCTCTCCCAATAGCAAGTTTTCCGTCATTGTCAAGGTCTTCTCTGTTTACCATACCTGCAGGGTAGCCGGTTAATTGCGAGAAAGAAATTATTGCCGCAGCCCAAGGCGAGGTTAAATCGGGATCGCCTGCATAAGGTACCGAATAAGTTCCGCCATGTATGCTGAAACATATAGCCTTCCCCGGATTTTCATTCATAATTTGCTTCATTATTTCATGGCCGTCGGGGCAATATCCGCATTTAACACCGGTAAATTCTTCCAAAACAACCTTGCGACCTTCTGGAGACTTGTTCACAAATACAGTATTTGTATCGGGAGTCTTATTATCATCTTTTTTGCACGATAAAAAACTCAATACACTAATCAATGCTAATAAAATAAATATTCTCTTCATCGTTTTTTTGTTTTACAATTAATTGCAAATATATTCTTTATATGTTCACTTGTTTGTTATTAAGATTAAAATATACCGGCAAAATTTCAACATTAAATTTTATATATCTGAATTTCAATAATATATAATATATTTTTTTTGTTAATAAAATTGTAATTACTTAATTTACTCTATTTTATATAAAATATTCACATTTCATTCAACAAAAAACAAATAGAATATTAATTTTGCAGTTTACTTTTAAAACCTATGAATACCGGATTGAAAATATTGCTGAAAATCATATTTATCTTTTTTGTGGTGATATTAACTTCGTGTGCTACTGATAAATATCCTAAAAAAAAGAAAAAAAAATGCGATTGTCCTTCATTCACAATTAATAACTACGATCAGTTTTTTAAAAAAGAACCGAGCTAAACTATTGCTAAATTTTTTTTCGTATAAATTAAATGAATGATATTAAGCCAATTATATCCAAATATTTCCCTTTAGAGTCATCAGATAGCATTGTTGAAATAATTGAAAAAGAAAAAATTCAATTGATTATTACAAAAAAGCGAAAGACTAAAATTGGTGATTATCGACCGCCTACATCGAAAATAAATTTCCACAGAATCAGTATAAATCAAGATTTACCGCCCGATCTTTTTTTGTTAATATTTTTACACGAATATGCACATCTACTCACATGGAAAGTGTTTAAAAATAAGGCTTTCCCTCATGGAGAAGAATGGAAAATGAATTATGTTAATCTGATTATCAGTTTTATTAAGAAAGGATTTTTTAGTAAAGAAACAGCAGAAATTATACTCAGAAATATCGAAAATCCTGTAAGAGCTGAAAACGCAATTGTAAGAGATATTATCAAATCGAATGAAATTGAGGAGGGATATTTTTATGTCGAGCAATTATCGCCCAAAACAAAGTTTATTACCGTCAATGGGTTAAAATTTCAGATGATTGAGAAATTGAGAAAAAGATATAAATGCTTATGTTTAAATAATAATAAACTCTATTTGTTTCAGCCTTTTGTCAGGGTAAGATTATTAATTGATTAAATTAAAACGACATGGGGTTTATCTTTACGATAATAATTATTATTTTTGCAGACCTTAATAAATGAAATTGAGTAAGAATGGAAAATAATTTTTGTGTAATAATGGCCGGAGGAGTTGGTTCACGCTTTTGGCCGTTAAGTCGAACTTCGCAACCAAAACAGTTTATTGATATATTAGGCACAGGCGAAACTTTAATACAGCAGACTTTCAGAAGATTTACTTCTGTTTGTCCCAAAGAAAATATATATATTGTAACAAGCGATATATATAAGGATATGGTCAAGAACCAGCTTCCTGATATATCGGATAATCAAATTATTTGCGAACCTGCACGAAGAAATACTGCTCCCTGCATAGCTTATGCCAATTATAAAATTCAAAAGATAAATCCTAATGCAAATATTGTAGTTTCACCATCAGACCATATAATTTTAAGGGAGGATATTTTTACTGAAGTTATCAAAACAGCTCTTGAAGCAAGTAAAAATAATGATTGGCTCATTACTTTAGGTATTCAGCCCAGCCGCCCCGATACAGGATATGGCTATATTCAATTTAATGATATTCAATCTACCGAAAACCACACGAAATTAAAGAAAGTCAAGACTTTTACCGAAAAGCCGGCTTTGGAGATGGCAAAATCTTTTCTTGCCAGCGGAGATTTTCTGTGGAATGCAGGGATTTTTGTTTGGTCGCTCAACAGCATTATGAAAGCATTTGAGGTGCATTTACCCGATATCGACACTATATTTAAAGAAGGTATTCCTTATTATAATACAAACAACGAAGAAGATTTTATAAAAAACGCTTATACTGTTTGCAAAAACATCTCTATTGATTACGGAGTGATGGAAAAAGCCGAAAATGTATATGTTTTGGCTGCCGATTTCGGCTGGTCCGATTTGGGAACATGGGGTTCTTTATACGAAAACAGAAGTAAAGATGATAACGGAAACTCCATAGTTGGGAAAAATATTATGGTTTACGATACAAAAAACTGTTTGATAAATTTCCCTAAAGATAAGCTTGCAGTAATTCAAGGATTAGAAGACTATATAGTTGTTGAAGACAATAATATCCTATTGATTTGTAAGAAATCGGAAGAACAACAAATCAGGCAGTTTGTAAATGACGTTATGAGCGAAAAAGGTGATAAATATGTTTAAACAGAAAGATTAGGGTTATATTTTATAACCCTAAATCTGCAATAATCGCTTTTATTTTCGAATCTAATTTTTTATCGGTAGCTTCAAAATCTTCTTTTGTTTTTAAAACATCGCGAACTCCAAAGTAAAATTTAATTTTTGGTTCGGTTCCCGAAGGTCTTACCGTGATTTTGCTTCCGTCTTCAGTAAAGAATTGTATTACGTTTGATTTTGGCAAATCGATGGCTGAGTTTCTGTTTGAAATAAGATCTTTTGAAATTTGAAGAAGATAATCTTTTATTGCAATTACCTTGCTTCCGTTTATAAAAGCAGGAGGCGATTGTCTGAAATTATTCATCATTTGTTGTATTTCTTCAGTACCTGCTTTACCCTTTTTGGTTATCGATAGCAAATTTTCTTTATAAAAACCATATTCAAGATATAAATCAATAAGGATGTCGTAAAAAGTTTTATTCGATTCGGCAGCCCATGCAGCCATTTCGGCAATCATACAGCAAGCTATAACGGCATCTTTGTCTCTTACAAAATCGCCGACAAGATAACCGTAACTTTCTTCGCCTCCTCCTATAAAGGTTTTTTCGCCTTCAAGATTTTTGATAATTTCGGCAATATATTTGAATCCTGTTAGAACATCATAACTTTCAACACCGTTTTTTATAGCTATTTCCTTCAACAACTCTGAAGTTACTATTGTTTTAACAATGTATTCTTTGCCTGTCAGCTTATTATTTTCTTTCCATTTATTTATAAGATAATAGATCAATACAGAGGCTGTTTGATTTCCGTTTAGTAAAATATATTCTCCTGTATCGTTTTTAATGGCAATTCCCACTCTGTCGGCATCGGGGTCGGTTGCCAGCACAAGGTTTGCGTTTACCGATTTTGCTTTATTAATAGCCATTTCCAAAGCCGATTTTTCTTCAGGATTTGGCGATTTTACCGTCGGGAAATTCCCGTCAGCCACAGTTTGTTCTTCAACCAAATGTATATTTTCAAAACCATATTCTTTTAAGGCTCTCGGGACTAGTACTACGCCGGTTCCATGCAGCGGAGTGTAAACTATGCTTAGATTTTTGTGTTTTTTTATTAAATCTTGAGATAACGACAGTGATTTTACTTTTTCTAAATAAGCAAAATCAACATTTTCACCGATTATTTCTATTAATTCGGGGACTTTAGAAAAATTAACCTGTTTTAAATCAGTAATCTTTAAAACTTCTTCAATAACATTTTTATCGTGTGGAGCTATTAATTGTCCGCCGTCTTCCCAGTAGGCTTTGTAGCCGTTATATTCTTTAGGATTATGAGAAGCAGTAATAACAACACCTGCCTGACATCCCAAATGTCTAATTGCAAACGATAGTTCGGGTGTCGGTCTTAGGCTTTCAAACAAATATACCTTAATTCCGTTAGCTGACATTACATTCGCCGTTATCTGAGCAAAAAAACTGCTGTTGTTTCTCGAATCGAAGGCTATGGCAATTTTAATCATGTCTTTTTCGGCAAACATTTTTTTAATATAATTTGCAAAACCTTGGGTAGCCATGCCTACAGTGTATTTGTTCATTCGGTTGGTTCCGACACCCATAATACCGCGCAGTCCGCCTGTGCCAAATTCAAGGTTAGTGTAAAAAGATTCAATCAACTCATTATGGTCGTTATCAATCAGATATTTAACCTGTTTTCTTGTTTCTTCGTCGAAAGAAATGTCAAGCCATTTTTGAGCTTTTTCCAATATATTTTTATCAACTTGTGTCATAGTTTTGTATATTTATTCATTAATAATAATCTTCTTAAAACCGTCAACCAATCGGGGTTCGTTAAAATTGAAAATGCAACCAGTTTTTTTATTGCTCATTTTCAATGATGTAAGTAAATGAGATTCGTGTTGTTTGGTTATTTTTTCTACAGTCATAATTTGAACAATAATTTCATTTTCAATCAATAAATCAATTTTGATTTCCGAGTCAAGTTTAATTCCTTTATAGTATATAGGGAAGCTTACGTCTTTTTTAAACAAAATATTTCTGCTTCTGAGTTCTTGTAAAAAGCAACTGCGATAAACCGTATCGACAATACCAGTTCCTAAGTTTTTATGAACTTCGTTTGCAGCCTCGAATACCATATTTAATAAACGATTTCTATGTGTTCTGTTCATTAATTTTATTTAAGCAAATTTTAAGACTGTCTCTCCAATAAGGGATAGTAATTTGAAATTCACTTTTTATTTTTGATTTGTCGAGTACGCTGAAATGCGGACGAGGAGCAGGCAATGGATAGTCTTTAGTTTCAATGGGGTTAATTTCACATTTGATGTTGGAAATCTCAACAATTTCTTTAGCAAAATCGTACCAACTGCAAACTCCTTCGTTTGAAAAGTGATAAATATCAATGCAGTTTTTCGAATGAAGCTTAGGAATAATATCAAGTATTGTTTTAGCTAAATCGGCGGCGTAAGTCGGAGTGCCAACCTGGTCGAAAACCACATTGAGTTTGCCTCTTTCTTTCCCGTATTTAATTATGGTTTTAACAAAATTATTTCCATAAGAAGAATAAAGCCATGAAGTTCTTATTATTATAGCTTTATCGGTATGCATCTTAACTTCGGCTTCGCCTTCGGCTTTGGTTTTACCATAGGCTAAAGTCGGGCAAATAGGGTCGTTTTCGGTGTATGGTTTATAATTTTTCCCGTCAAACACATAATCGGTTGAAATATGTATCAAAAAGGCATTGTATTTACGGGCAATTTGAGATAGATATTTAACGGCATTAACATTTATATACCTTGCGTTATCGGTGTCTTGTTCCGCTTTATCAACAGCTGTGTATGCTGCACAATTTATTATATAATTTATCGAATTTTTTGAAAAGAAATTATTTACATCCTGATATTCAGTTATGTCCAATTCATCAATATCAGTAAATAAGAATTTGTAATCGGGATATTTATCCGATAAAAATTTTATTTCACTTCCCAGTTGACCATTGCTGCCGGTAACCAAAATATTAATCATCTTCTGTTTATTTTATAATGGTTCTGAAATATTCAATTGTTCTTTGTAAGCCTTCTTCTAATTGTATTTTAGGTTCCCAATTTAATTTTTGTTTTGCAAGGCTAATATCAGGCTGACGTTGCATAGGGTCATCAGCCGGTAAAGGTTGAAAAACTATTTTTGATTTAGTGCCGGTGAGTTTTATAACTTTTTCGGCAAGTTCAAGCATAGTAAATTCGTTTGGATTACCAATATTGACTGGTCCTGTAAAATCGTCTCCGGTATTCATCATTCTTATCATGCCTTCAATAAGGTCGTCGCAATACTGAAAGCTGCGTGTTTGGGTGCCGTCGCCGAATATTGTAATATCTTTGTTTTGTAAAGCTTGAACGATGAAATTTGAAACAACACGTCCGTCGTTAGGGTGCATTCGAGGTCCGTAGGTATTGAATATTCTGATAATTTTTATTTTTACGTTGTTCTGACGGTGATAATTAACAAAAAGTGTTTCGGCACAACGTTTTCCTTCGTCATAACAAGCTCTAATTCCGATTGGATTTACATGCCCCCAATATGTTTCTTTTTGCGGATGTACTTCAGGGTCGCCATAAACTTCACTTGTGGAAGCCTGCAAAATTTTTGCTTTTATTCTTTTAGCCAATCCGAGCATATTTACGGCTCCCATCACCGACGTTTTTACTGTTTTGATGGCATTATACTGATAATGTACCGGTGAGGCAGGACATGCAAGATTATATATTTCATCTACTTCTATAAAAAAAGGCATTGTAACATCGTGTCTGATAAGCTCAAAATATGGATTATTCAGTAAATGGATAACGTTTTGTTTTTGGCCGGTAAAATAATTGTCCAAACAAACTACTTCATTCCCTTCGTTAAGCAGCCTTTCGCAAAGATGAGAGCCGAGAAATCCCGCTCCTCCCGTTACTAATATTTTTTTTCTCATGTCGTTTCAGAAATTCAAAGGTTAAAAAATAAGGAGAGATTTTGAAATTTAATCTCTCCCGTTTATAATAAAATTATTTCTTTTTAGTATCTATACCCATGCAGAAATAAGTAAATCCTCTTTCTTTCATTTCTTTGTAGTCGTAGATATTTCTTCCGTCGAATACTACATTGTGTTTCATAAGTTTTTTGATAACATTCCAATTGGGGAATCTGAACTCTGTCCATTCGGTTATCAACATAAGTGCGTCTGCATCAACTGCAGCATCATAAGGATCTTTGGCGTATTCAATAACGTTTCCTATTCTGCGTTGGGCTTCGTGCATAGCAACAGGGTCGTATGCTCTAACTTTGCAACCCGATTCTAATAATTTCTTTATTATTACTAAAGAAGGAGCCTCACGCATATCATCGGTTTGTGGTTTGAATGATAATCCCCATAGAGCAATTGTTTTTCCTTTTAAATCACCTCCGTAGTAATCGTACAGCTTATTGAACAATACCGACTTCTGGTCGTCGTTTACAGCTTCAACAGCTTTCAAAACTCTTAATTGATATCCGTTTTGTTCAGCGGTTTTAATCAGTGCCTTAACATCCTTAGGGAAACAAGACCCGCCATAGCCGATACCCGGGTAAATAAACTTGTTCCCAATGCGCGAATCGCTGCCAATTCCCTTACGTACCATATTTACGTCGGCACCCATAATTTCACAAAGGTTGGCAATATCGTTCATAAAGCTGATTTTTGTTGCCAACATCGAGTTTGCGGCATATTTAGTCATTTCAGCAGATGGCACATCCATAAATATTACGGGGTGTCCGTTTAAAGTGAAAGGTTTATACAAACTTTTCATAATATTTTCGGCTCTTTCCGACTCGACACCAACAACAATTCTGTCGGGTTTCAAAAAGTCGTTTATAGCGTCTCCTTCTTTTAAAAATTCAGGATTTGAGGCTACGTCAAATTCAATGTTTACACCTCTTTTATCTAATTCTTCCTGAATTACCTTGCGAACTTTTTCGGCAGTACCTACGGGAACAGTACTTTTGGTAACAATTAAAATATAGTCTTTCATATTTTTACCAACTGTACGGGCTACATCTAAAACATATTGCAAATCTGCACTGCCGTCTTCATCGGGAGGAGTACCAACAGCACTGAAAATTACATCTGTTCCGTCAATACAGGAAGCCAAATCGGTTGAAAAATGTAATCTTCCTTTAGCAACATTTCTCTCAATCATCGGGTCAAGCCCCGGTTCATAAATTGGTGAAATACCGTTTTTTAAATTTTCAATTTTATCCTCATCAATATCAACACAAGTTACATCTATACCTACTTCTGCAAAACAAGTACCTGTTACTAATCCTACATATCCGGTACCTACAATCGTAATTTTCATAAATCTCTATTTTTTGTTAATAATTAATATTGTTTAAAAAACTGAACAATAATAAGAATTTTTTTTGAATATTGTAAAGTTTACATCAAAAAAAATCTTAATATTTTAAAACCCAAAAAAAGTTTGGTAAATGATTAGTTCAGAATGTAAGTTAACTCTATCAGTGATTTAATTTCGTATGTAGCTTGATGTTCAGAAGGGTCAGAGTTGCAATTAAAGTAAATTTGGTCCATACCGACTTGCATGGCACCTAAAATATCTACTTTCAGGTCGTCGCCTATCATAATACTGTTTTCGGGGGTTGCGCCTGTAATTTTTAAAGCGTATTCGAAAATTTTTTTATCAGGTTTTTGAACTCCTGCTTCTTCAGAAGTAATAATGTGAGTGAAGTACTTTTCAAGTCCCGATTTGCGTACTTTTATGTATTGAACTTCTTTAAATCCGTTGGTTAAAATATGTAATTTGAATTTTTTAGATAAAATTTCGAGTGTTTCAATAGAATATGGCAGTAAATTTTTCTTTAAAGGACTAAGTTTGATATAATCTTCGGAGATATTGCTTGCTAAAAGTAAATCATCGTTATTAAAATCATTTAAAGTAAACAGAAAACGGTCGATACTTAGTTTTTCTTTTTTAATCTGGTTGTTTCTGTATGCCTCCCACAAGATAGTGTTATGTTTTTTGTATGTTTTGAAAAAATCATCAAAAGAACAATTAAGAATATTTTCGAGATTATATTTTTCAAAAATTTCGTTTAAAGTGGCTATGGAATTTTTGTCAAAATCCCAAATTGTTCTGTCGAGGTCGAAAAAAATGTGAGAATATTTATTCATTGATAATTAGGTAGAACCGTTAGTTTGATAATAATTTTCAATAAAAATGCAAATTTATTAAAAAAAATTTAATCTAACTATTGTGAGTATAAAATAAAGTTGTACCTTTGCAGTCCCAAAAATTTTGGGTTGTTTAATAACTGGATATTAAAATAATCAACAGAATATGCCTACAATACAACAGTTAGTTCGTAAAGGACGAAACAAGTTAACAGAAAAAAGTAAGTCGCCTGCATTGGATTCATGTCCTCAGAGACGTGGTGTATGCGTAAGGGTTTATACTACAACACCTAAAAAACCTAATTCTGCAATGAGAAAAGTTGCAAGGGTTAGATTAACTAATGGTAAGGAAGTAAACGCATATATTCCTGGTGAAGGACACAACTTGCAAGAGCACTCTATTGTAATGATAAGAGGAGGAAGGGTAAAGGATTTACCGGGTGTTAGATATCATATAATAAGAGGAGCTTTGGATACATCAGGTGTTGAAGGAAGAAATCAAAGAAGGTCGAAGTATGGAACCAAAAGACCTAAGGCAAAGAAATAATTAAGTTTCACAATAGCAAACATATAATAGAATGAGGAAAGCTAAACCCAAAAAACGAATTATTTTACCCGACCCGAAGTTTAATGATACTTTGGTTACAAAATTCGTTAATAACATAATGTTAAGGGGTAAGAAAAGCGTGGCTTTTGATATTTTTTACGAAGCTATGGAAATAGTTGCTTCAAAATCAAACGAAGATCCTATTGAAGTTTGGAAAAAAGCATTGGCAAACGTAACTCCTTCAGTTGAAGTAAGGAGTAGACGTATAGGCGGAGCAACTTTCCAGATACCATCAGAAATTCGTCCTGAAAGAAAAATGTCAATTGGGATGAAAGCTCTTGTTAATTTTGCTCGTAAAAGACACGAAAAGTCTATGAGTCAAAAACTTGCCGGCGAAATTCTTGCTGCATACAAAGAAGAAGGTGCTGCATTTAAAAGAAAAGAAGATACTCACAGAATGGCCGAAGCTAACAAAGCATTTTCACATTTCAGAGTTTAAAAAATATATAAACGCGTTATTAACACGCCGACTGTTCATTAAAATTTGGGTGATTTATTAAGTGATAATACAATAAATAAAATGTCAGAAAAATTAACTTATACAAGAAATATTGGCATTATGGCTCACATTGATGCGGGTAAAACCACAACAACTGAGCGTATATTGTATTATACCGGTAAAAGTCACAAAATTGGAGAAGTTCACGACGGTGATGCCACTATGGACTGGATGGTTCAAGAGCAGGAAAGAGGTATTACAATCACTTCGGCATCTACAACCGTTTTCTGGAACTATAATAATGAACAATTCAAAATAAATATTATTGATACTCCCGGACACGTTGACTTTACTGTTGAGGTCGAACGTTCTTTAAGAGTTCTGGATGGTGCCGTAGCACTATTCTGTGCTGTAGGTGGTGTAGAACCTCAATCGGAAACTGTTTGGCGCCAAGCCGATAAATACAGAGTTCCCCGTATTTCGTTTGTTAATAAAATGGATAGAGCGGGAGCCGACTTCTTTAATGTTATTCAACAAATTAAAGACCGCTTGGGCGCTAACCCTATTCCTTTACAAATTCCAATCGGACAGGAAGATACTTTTATTGGTGTGGTAGATTTAATTTCGAATAAGGCTTTCTATTGGGAAGAAACCACTCTTGGTTCCGAAATTATCGAAATACCAATTCCTGACGATTTGCTCGAAATTGTTGAAGAATACAGAACAAGACTAATAGAAGGAGTTGCTGAAGAAAGCGACGATCTTCTCAATAAATTTTTACAGGATCATAACTCAATTTCCGAAGAAGAAATGATAGCTGCTATACGTAAGGCTACCATAGAAATGAGAATAACTCCTGTAATTTGCGGCGCTTCTTTCAAAAATAAAGGGGTGCAAAAACTGCTTGATGCAATTATAAGATATTTACCGAGTCCATTGGATATACCTCCTGTTAAAGGTATAAATCCTAAAACAGAAAAAGAAGAAGAGAGAAAACAAAAGGCTGATGAACCTTTTGCTGCTTTGGCGTTCAAAATAGCTACAGATCCTTATGTCGGACGAATAGCATTTTTTAGAGTCTATTCCGGTACTCTTGAATCAGGTTCTTATGTTTTGAATTCAACTACAGGTAAAAAAGAGAGAATTTCAAGGATTATGCAAATGCATGCCAATAAGCAGAATCCTCTCGATAAAATCGAAGCAGGCGATATTGGCGCAGCTGTCGGATTTAAAGATATCAGAACAGGTGATACTTTATGCGATGAAAAGCATCCGATAGTTCTCGAAACTATTAAGTTCCCTGATCCTGTTATAAGTGTTGCAATAGAGCCTATTACACAAAAAGATATTGATAAACTTTCCAATGCTTTATATAAACTTGCAGAGGAAGACCCGACATTTCAGGTTAAAATTGACGAAGACTCAGGTCAAACCATTATCAGCGGAATGGGTGAATTGCATCTCGAAATTTTAATCGACAGGTTAAGAAGAGAATTTTTGGTAGAATGCAACCAAGGAAAACCACAGGTTGCTTATAAGGAAGCAATCACTCAAACGGTTCGCCATCGCGAAGTTTACAAAAAACAAACCGGTGGTAAAGGAAAATTTGCCGATATTGAATTTGAAGTATCTCCTGCCGATGATGATGTTAAGGGTTTACAATTTATCAATGAAGTTAGAGGCGGTAATATTCCGAAAGAATATATACCATCGATAGAAAAGGGCTTCAAATTAGCTATGGCAAACGGAGTTTTGGCCGGTTATCCATTGGAAAGTTTAAAAGTAAGGCTGATTGACGGTTCTTTCCATTCAGTCGATTCCGATTCTCTTTCTTTTGAAATAGCAGCTCAGGTTGGTTACAAAAACGCTTGTAAAAAAGCAAAACCAATACTGCTCGAACCGATAATGAAAGTAGAAATCGTAACACCGGACGATTATATTGGTGAAGTTACCGGCGATTTAAACAAAAGAAGAGGAGTGCTGGAAGAAATTGAAGCAAAAATCGGCTATCAGATTGTAAGAGCATTTGTTCCTATGTCAGAAATGTTTGGCTATGTTACAATTTTAAGAACATTAACTTCGGGAAGAGCTACATCTACACTTCAATTTTCTCATTACGAACCGGCTAATCAGCAAATTACCGAACAAGTGTTATATAATATTAAAGGAATAAAATTTTAAAAATTAAAATAAAGGTTGTTAATTCAAAATTAATAAACAAAGTGAATCAAAGAATAAGAATTAAGTTGAAATCATACGATTATAATTTAGTTGACAAGTCAGCTGAAAAAATCGTTAAAACTGTTAAATCAACAGGAGCAGTTGTAAATGGTCCTATCCCATTACCAACTAATAAAAAGATTTATACTGTATTACGTTCAACATTTGTAAATAAAAAATCGCGTGAACAATTTCAGTTATGTTCTTACAAAAGATTGTTGGACATATACAGTACAACTTCAAAAACCATAGATGCGCTTATGAAATTAGAGTTGCCAAGTGGCGTAGAAGTTGAAATTAAAGTTTAATAAAGGATAACAGAATAGGGAAGAAATTGTGTTGTAATACAATAAAACAAACAAAAGAATGTCAGGATTAATAGGAAAAAAAATCGGAATGACCAGCATATACGATGCCTCTGGGAAAAATATCCCATGCACGGTTATAGAAGCAGGTCCTTGTGTGGTAACACAAGTAAAAACAGTTGAGACTGATGGTTATGATGCCATCCAGTTAGCTTTCGATGAAAAGAAAGAAAAGCATACTACCAAATCATTGATGGGGCATTTCAAAAAAGCGGGTACTACTCCTAAAAAAGTAGTTTATGAATTTACTCGTTTCGAACCCGGTCATCAGAAACAATTTGGAGATATACTTACTGTTGATGTTTTTATCGAAGGTGAATATATAGATGTGGTTGGAACCACTAAAGGAAAAGGTTTTCAGGGTGTAATCAAACGCCATGGTTTCAGTGGCGTTGGCGATAAAACACACGGACAGCACGACCGTTTAAGAGCCCCGGGTTCTGTTGGTGCATCTTCATGGCCATCAAGAGTATTCAAAGGGTTAAGAATGGCAGGAAGAACCGGTGGTAATCGTTGCAAAATGATTAATCTTCAAGTACTGAAAATTGTTAAAGAAAAAAATTTAATATTAGTTAAAGGATCAGTTCCTGGTCCAAAGGGTTCATATTTAATTATTGAAAGATGGAGTTAGTAGTATATAACATTAATGGTAATCAAACAGATAGAACTGTAGCATTGGATGATGGTATTTTTGGAATAGAACCTAATGACCATGCTATTTATCTGGATGTTAAGCAATATTTGGCTAATCAGCGTCAAGGAACGCACAAGTCAAAAGACAGATCGGAAGTTTCGGGAAGTACCAGAAAACTTAAAAAACAAAAAGGAACCGGTGGTGCAAGAGCCGGTGATATAAATTCACCGCTTTTTGTTGGTGGAGGAAGAGTTTTTGGTCCTCGTCCAAGAGATTATCGTTTCAAATTGAACAAAAAATTAAAAAGATTAGCTCGCAAATCTGCACTTTCTTATAAAGCAAAACAAAACGGAATAATGGTAGTGGAAGACTTTGATTTTGAAGCACCTAAGACCAAAAGCTTTATAGAAATTTTGAAAAATTTAAAAATATTTGATAAAAAAACACTTTTAGTGTTATTTGAATCAAATAAAAATGTATATTTGTCGTCCCGAAATTTGGAACGAGTAAAAGTTGTAAACGTTTCAGAATTAAATACATACGATATTTTAAATTCTCAAAATTTACTATTTTTAGAAAGTTCCATAAAAGAATTTAACAGAATTCAGAGTGAATTATAATAAAAAAATAAATAAAAACAGCTAATACGAATGAGCATAATAATAAAGCCGATAGTAACTGAAAAAATGACGGGAATAAGCGAGAAATTCAACAATCGCTTTGGATTTATCGTCAGCAGGAAGGCAAATAAAATCGAAATTAAAAAAGCAGTGGAAAGCTTATATGGCGTAAAAGTTGAAAATGTAAATACTATGATTTATCGCGGAAAAGTTAAATCAAGATATACAAAAGCCGGATTTATCACTGGTAAAACAAGTGCTTTTAAAAAAGCTATAGTAACGTTAGCTGCAGGAGAAACAATAGATTTTTATAGCAATATTTAAAATAAAGAAATGGCTCTAAAGAAATTAAAACCAACAACACCAGGTCAGCGTTTTAAAATAATAAGCGCATTCGACGATATTACCACCTCAACACCTGAAAAAAGTTTGTTGGCACCAATAAATAAAACAGGTGGTAGAAATAATACGGGTAAAATGACCATGCGTTATATTGGCGGTGGTCATAAAAGAGCGTACCGTATAATAGATTTTAAACGTGATAAAGAAAATGTGCCGGCAATTGTAAAAACTATCGAATACGATCCAAATCGCACGGCAAGAATCGCTTTATTACATTATGCCGATGGAGAAAAACGCTATATAATAGCACCTCACGGGTTGAAAATAGGTCAAACAGTATTATCAGGTAAAGGAATAGCACCTGAAATCGGAAATACTCTTTATTTAAGCGAAATTCCTTTTGGTACAATTATTCATAATCTGGAGTTACGTCCCGGACAAGGTGCCAAATTATCACGCAGTGCCGGTTCTTATGCTCAGCTTATGTCACGCGACGACAAATATGCTATTGTCAAAATGCCATCAGGAGAAACCAGAATGATTTTGCAAAGTTGCAAGGCAACCGTAGGTATGGTTTCTAATATCGATCATAGTTTGGAAAAATCTGGTAAAGCCGGTAGAAGTCGCTGGAAAGGCCGTCGTCCAAGAGTTAGAGGAGTTGCTATGAATCCGGTAGATCATCCAATGGGTGGTGGAGAAGGCCGCGCATCAGGAGGTCATCCGCGTTCAAGAAAAGGTGTACCTGCTAAAGGTTACAAAACCAGATCTAAGAAAAAAGATTCAAGCAAATACATTGTAATACCAAGAAAGAAATAGTATAAAGAATAAAAAAACTTCAATATGAGTCGTTCGTTAAAAAAAGGTCCTTTTATTGACTATAAATTAGAGAAAAAAGTATTAGATGCAGTTGAAAAAAACAAAAAGGTGGCAATTAAAACTTGGTCAAGAGCATCAATGATTTCTCCTGATTTTGTTGGTCAAACTATTGCAGTTCACAACGGGAATAAATTTATACCGGTTTATATTACCGAAAATATGGTAGGTCATAAATTAGGTGAATTCGCTCCGACAAGAACTTTTAGAGGACATGCAGGAAGTAAAGACAAAGGCAAAAAATAAATAATATACTGAAATGGGATCAAGAAAACATATAAGAGCAGAGAAAGAAAAGGAAGCAAGAAAATCGTTATATATTGCTAAATTAAACAATAATCCTTCTTCTCCGAGAAAAACCAGATTAGTTGCCGATATGGTAAGAGGGCTGAATGTAGAAAAAGCATTACATCTATTACAATATAGCCCAAAAGAATCAGCTATAAAAATAAGAAAACTTTTACTTTCAGCAATAGCTAACTGGCAGGTAAAAAATGAAGGTTCAAGAATAGAAGACAGTAACCTTTACATTAAAGAAATTTTTGTTGATGGTGGTCGTCAGCTTAAAAGAATCAGAACAGCTCCACAGGGTAGGGCACACCGAATCAGAAAACGCTCAAGCCACATTACATTAATAATTGACGACAGAAACAAAGCCACTGTTGAAGAAGAAGTTGTAGTTGAAAATAAATAATTTAAAATAATTTTTAAAAAAGATTAAATGGGACAAAAAGTAAATCCGATAGGCAATAGATTAGGCATCATAAGAGGCTGGGATTCTAATTGGTATGGTGGAAAAAATTTTGAACCTAAACTGGTAGAGGATAATAAAATAAGAAAATACCTCAACGCACGTTTATCGAAAGCCGGAATTTCAAGAATTAATATTGAAAGAACATTAAAGCTTATAACCGTTACCATAAATACTGCACGTCCGGGACTTATTATCGGTAAAGCCGGTTCTGAAGTTGATAAACTTAAAGAAGAGTTGAAAAAACTTACAGGTAAAGAAATACAGATTAATATATCTGAAATAAAACGCCCCGAATTGGATGCTATTATCGTATCACAATCGATTGCAAAGCAAATAGAAAGCCGAGTTTCTTACCGTAAGGCTATTAAAACTGCTATTGCCTCAACAATGCGTATAGGAGCTGACGGAATAAAAGTCTTAATTTCTGGAAGAATTGGCGGA
Source organism: uncultured Bacteroides sp. (assembly GCA_964634005.1). Taxonomy (GTDB): domain Bacteria; phylum Bacteroidota; class Bacteroidia; order Bacteroidales; family JACABE01; genus CAZWKQ01. The sequence continues at coordinate 141,097 of CAZWKQ010000004.1, read as the reverse complement.
GCTGAAATGGCAAGACGCGAACAGTATAAAGAAGGAAGAACTCCTCTTCATACACTAAGAGCCGATATTGACTATGCTATTGCCGAAGCTCATACTACATACGGAAGAATAGGTATAAAAGTTTGGATTTGTAAAGGTCTAGTTTATGGTAAAAAAGAACTTGTACCATTAACAACAGCTACAAAAGAAAAACCAAACAATTTCAATCAACGTCCTCGTCAGAATAGCAGAAAGAGACAGTAATGGCTTTTTTAAAATAAAGTAAATTATATTTAGAAAATCATAATAAATAAAACAATGTTACAACCAAAAAAGACTAAGTACAGAAAAATGCAGAAAGGCAAGATGAAAGGCAACGCGAAACGCGGCAGTCAACTTGCTTTCGGCTCGTTCGGTATAAAAGCATTGGAGGAAACCTGGATAACCGGTAGACAAATAGAGGCAGCACGTCAGGCAATAACACGTTATATGAAACGTGAAGGGCAAATATGGATTAGAATATTCCCCGATAAACCTATAACAAAGAAACCTGCCGAAGTACGTATGGGTAAAGGTAAAGGTGCTCCTGAATATTTTGTTGCAAGAGTTACTCCCGGAAGAATACTTTTCGAAGCAGAAGGTGTATCTTACGAAATTGCAAAAGAAGCTCTAAGATTAGGTGCACAAAAGCTTCCGATCAGCACAAAGTTTATCGTTAGAAGAGATTATGTTGAAGAATCATTATAATAAGTAAAATGAAACAAGAAGTTATATCACAACTTTCAACAGCAGATTTGAAAGAAAGATTGGAGGAAGAAAGAAAACATCTTTCGAAATTGAAGATGAATCATGCTATTTCTCCATTAGAAAATCCTAATGTAATTTCACAGACACGTAAGATAATTGCAAGAATTCTTACCGAGCTGAGAAAAAGAGAAATAAACGAAATCATCACTCAAGCATAAAAATTAAAAAGAAATCTTAAAAAAGATGGAAACCAGAGCATTAAGAAAAGAAAGAATAGGTTTAGTTGTTAGTAATAAAATGGATAAGTCAATCACCGTACTTGTTGAAAGAAAAGTGAAGCATCCAAAATATGGGAAATTTGTTAAAAAAAGTACCAAATTTATGGCACACGATGAGAAAAACGAGTGTAACGAGGGTGATACTGTCAGAATTATGGAGACAAGACCTCTGAGTAAAAATAAATGTTGGAGATTAGTTGAAATTATTGAAAGGGCAAAATAGTTATGATACAACAAGAATCAAGATTGATTGTAGCTGATAACAGTGGCGCTAAAAGTGCTTTGTGTATCAGAGTGTTGGGAGGTACGAGAAAAAGATATGCGTCAGTAGGTGACAAAATTATTGTTACCATCAAAGATGCTTTACCTTCCGGCAATGTTAAAAAAGGAACAGTTTCTAAAGCAGTAGTTGTTAGAACTAAAAAAGAAGTCAGACGCAGTGATGGTTCATATATAAGATTTGACGATAATGCTGTTGTTCTACTAACTGCCACTGAGGAATTAAGAGGTACTCGTATTTTTGGCCCTGTAGCCAGAGAATTAAGAGAAAAACAGTTTATGAAAATCGTTTCATTAGCACCTGAAGTGCTTTAATGTTAAAAAAATAGAAATATGCAATCTAAATTACATATCAAAAAAGGGGACACCGTAAAGGTAATAGCCGGGGATTCAAAGGGAATGCAAGGTAAAGTTCTTATCGTTAACAGAAAAGATAATACTGCTATTGTAGAAGGTATTAATCTTATTTCAAAACATACTAAGCCTAATGCCAAAAATACACAAGGCGGTATCGTAAAAAAAGAAGCCCCAGTCCATATTTCTAACCTTATGGTAGTTGATTCAAAAGGAAACGCTACCAGAGTCGGCAGAAAATTAGACAGTAAAACAGAAAAATTAGTTCGTTATTCTAAAAAGTCAGGGGAGGTAATAAAATAATGAGTTATATACCAAGATTAAAGGCTAAATATACTGAAGAAATCATACCTGCCTTAATGAATGAATTTCAGTATAAATCACCAATGCAGGTTCCTAAACTGGTAAAAATTTCATTAAACCAAGGTTTAGGCTCAGCCATAACAGATAAAAAACAGATAGACAACAGTATAGAGGAAATGACTATGATAGCCGGTCAAAAAGCTGTTGCTACAAAATCACGCAAAGATATTTCAAACTTTAAGTTGAGAAGAGGCATGCCTATTGGTGTTAGAGTTACATTAAGAGGTGAAAAAATGTACGAATTTCTCGACAGACTTATATCTGTTTCAATTCCTCGTATCAGAGATTTCAGAGGTATTAACGATAAGGGGTTTGATGGTAAAGGAAATTATACTTTCGGAATTACCGAACAAATAATCTTTCCTGAAATTAATATTGATAAAATCAGTAAAATCACAGGAATGGACATAACCTTCGTAACAACAGCCAATAACGATAAAGAAGCATTGGCATTATTAAAACATTTTGGATTACCTTTTAAAAACCAGAATAAACAATAATCATAAAAATATGGCAAAAGAGTCAATTAAAGCAAGAGAAATAAAAAGAGAAAAAATGGTTGCAAAATATGCAGCTAAAAGAAAAGCTCTTAAGGAAGCCGGGGATTATGTCGGATTGCAGAAACTTCCAAAAAATGCCTCTCCTGTGAGATTACACAATAGATGTAAATTAACAGGACGTCCAAAAGGTTATATGCGTCAATTTGGAATTTCTCGTATAAATTTCCGTGAAATGGCTTTGGCAGGGTTAATACCGGGAGTTACAAAAGCCAGCTGGTAATTAATAATTTGAATAACATTATAAAAAAATAGAAAAATGGTTACTGATCCTATAGCAGATTATTTAACAAGAATAAGAAATGCCGTAATGGCAAAGCACAGGATTGTTGAGATTCCTTCTTCAAAACTGAAAAAGGAAATTACAAAGATTTTGTTTGAAAAAGGTTATATTTTAAATTATAAGTTTGAAGATGACATATTTCCTCAAACCATAAAAATAGCTTTGAAATACCACCCGGTTACTAAGACTTCAGCAATAACAAATCTTAAGCGTGTGAGTTCTCCGGGTTTAAGAAAATATGTTGGTGCCGATACAATGCCTCGCGTAATGAATGGATTAGGTATAGCAATATTGTCAACATCACAAGGTGTAATGACCGATAAAGAGGCAAAAGCTAAGAATATTGGTGGTGAAGTTTTATGTTATATCAGCTAAAAAGAGGAGAATAAAACAATGTCAAGAATAGGAAAATTACCGATAGCAATCCCAAAAGGAGTTACAGTACAGGTATCCGAAAAAAATTTAGTAACTGTAAAAGGTCCTTTAGGAACACTGGAACAGAGTGTAGATCCTGATATTAAAGTTAATGTAAATACAAATGATTCAATTCTTACTGTTGAAAGATCAACAGATCAGAAAAGACATAAAGCTCTTCACGGTTTATACAGAGCATTATTATTCAATATGGTAAAAGGTGTATCTGAAGGATTTACAACAGTTCAGGAAATTATTGGTGTAGGATACAAAGCAACAGCTACAGGTCGTGTTTTGGAGTTGGCTTTAGGTTATTCGCACAGTATTTTTATCGAATTACCAAAAGAAGTAACTGTTGAAACTACTGCCGAAAAAGGAAAAAATCCTACAATAATACTTAAGTCATTTGATAAACAATTATTAGGACAGGTTGCGTCAAAGATCAGATCATTACGTAAACCTGAACCATACAAGGGTAAAGGTATCCGCTTCAGTGGCGAAGTTGTAAGAAAGAAAGCAGGAAAAGCAGCATCAAGTAAATAATATTTTTTAACAATATAAAATCCTAAACGGATGGCACTAAAAAATAGAAAAGAATTCAGAAGATTTCGAATAAAGAAAAGAATAAGAAAGGTCATAACCGGAACTTCAGAAAGACCAAGATTGTCGGTATTCAGAAGCAATAAAGCAATATATGCACAGGTTATTGATGACACAAAAGGTACAACCTTAGCAGCAGCTTCTTCTTTGGAAAAAGCTTTTACTGAAAGTAAAATTACTAAAACCGAAGCAGCTAAAATTGTTGGAAAAACCATAGCCGAAAGGGCTATAGAGGCTGGTGTAAACGCTGTAGTGTTTGATAGAAACGGTTATTTGTATCATGGTAGAGTTAAATCTTTGGCTGAAGCTGCCAGAGAAGGAGGTTTAAAATTCTAAGAAATTATGGCAGAAATTAATGTTAAAAGAGTAAAGTCGTCAGAAATCGAATTTAAAGACAGGCTTGTTAGTATTCAAAGAGTTACTAAAGTTACAAAAGGAGGAAGAACTTTTAGTTTTTCGGCAATAGTTGTTGTAGGAAACGAAAACGGTGTAGTCGGATACGGTTTGGGAAAAGCAAAAGAAGTAACTTCTGCTATTGCTAAAGGTGTTGATGATGCAAAGAAAAATCTGGTAAAAGTACCGATTTTGAAAGGAACTGTTCCTCACGAACAAGAGGGAAAATATAGCGGAGCAAAAGTATTCTTAAAACCTGCAGCTCCCGGTACAGGAGTTATTGCCGGTGGTGCTATGCGTGCTGTTTTGGAAAGTGTCGGTGTAAAGGATGTACTTGCTAAATCAAAAGGTTCATCAAACCCACACAGCGTTGTTAAAGCAACCATAAATGCTCTATTACAACTAAAAGACCCTTACACTGTATCAAAACTGAGAGGTGTTGACTTAGATAAAGTTTTCAATGGTTAATCATCAAAAATTAATATGATGAAAAAAGTAAGAATTAAGCAAATAAAAAGCACAATAGATAGACCAGAACGCCAGAAGAAAACTATTCAAGCTCTGGGAATAAAAAGAATGAATCAGGAAGTAGAAGTTGAACTTACTCCTCAAATCGAGGGTATGATAGAAAAAGTAAAACATTTACTTTCAGTTGAAGAAATTTAAGTAATAACGAAATAACCAAAAAATAATATGGATTTAAGTAATCTTAAACCGGCAAAAGGTTCAGTTAAAACTAGTAAAAGAATTGGTAGAGGTCAAGGTTCAGGAAAAGGCGGCACTTCTACAAGAGGTCATAAAGGGGCAAAATCACGTTCAGGTTATTCAAGAAAAATAGGTTTTGAAGGTGGTCAGATGCCTATTTATCGTAGAGTTCCTAAGTTCGGTTTTAAAAATATCAACCGTGTTGAATACAACGGTATCAATATTGATGTTTTACAGAAATTAGCTGAATCGAAAAATTTGCAAGTAATTGATCTTGATGTTTTAAAACAAAACGGACTAATTTCCAAAAATGATTTGGTAAAAATATTAGGAAGGGGTGAATTAAAAGCCAAACTGGAAGTTAAAGCTCACGCATTTACTCAAAAAGCAAAACAAGCTATAGAAGCAAACGGCGGAACTGCAACAACTATTTAACTGAAATTTTATGAAAAGATTTATTCAAACAATAAGAAACATTTATAAAATTGAGGAGCTTAGAAAAAGAATCCTTTACACAATAGGTATAGTATTAATTTACCGATTTGGCTCTTATGTCGTATTGCCGGGTGTTGACCCTAATCAGCTTTCGTCATTAAAAAGCCAAACAAGTGAGGGTATTCTTGGACTGCTTAATATGTTTTCGGGTGGAGCTTTCTCTCATGCCTCAGTATTCGCATTAGGTATTATGCCTTATATCTCTGCATCAATAGTTGTGCAGCTTTTAGGTATGGCAATTCCTTATTTCCAGAAATTGCAAAAAGAAGGCGAAAGCGGTAGAAAGAAAATGAACCAAATAACCAGGTATCTTACTGTTTTAATTACAGGTTTTCAAGCTCCGGGTTATATTGCTAATTTAGTTCATCAGCTTCCTTCGCAAGCTTTTGCACCTTTCGATCCTAATATTACTTCACCTTCTACTTTCTTCTGGATATCATCTACTATAATATTGATATCAGGAACATTGTTTGTAATGTGGATGGGTGAAAAAATTACAGATAAAGGAATTGGCAATGGAATATCTTTGATAATAATGATAGGTATTATAGCAAGATTGCCATTTGCTCTCTTTGCCGAATTCGCTTCAAGAATGGAAGAACAAGGCGGTGGTTTGGTGGTTTTTGTTGTTGAATTAGTTGTTCTCATCTTAGTTATACTTGTTTGTATATTGTTAGTTCAAGGAACAAGAAAAATACCCGTACAATATGCAAAGAGAATTGTCGGAAATAAACAATACGGCGGTGTACGTCAGTATATTCCTCTGAAAGTTAATGCTGCCGGTGTTATGCCGATAATTTTTGCTCAGGCAATCATGTTTATCCCTATAACTTTAGCCGGATTTGCATCATCAGACGCATTAACCGGTTTTGTATCTGTTTTCTCCGATTTTCACGGTTTCTGGTATAATTTGGTATTTGCAATAATGATAATTGCTTTTACGTATTTCTATACTGCCGTTACTATAAATCCAAATCAAATGGCCGAGGATATGAAGAAAAACGGAGGATTTATACCGGGAGTAAAACCCGGCAAGAAAACTGCTGAATTTTTAGATGAGGTAATGTCGAAAATTACTTTACCGGGCTCTATTTTCTTGGCTTTTGTTGCTATTATGCCTTCAATAGTAAGCATGTTTAAAGTAAATGCTCAATTTTCACAATTCTTTGGAGGTACATCTCTGCTTATTCTCGTTGGTGTTGTATTAGATACATTACAGCAAATAGAAAGCCATCTGCTTATGCGTCATTATGACGGATTGACAAAATCGGGCAGAATAAAAGGCAGAACTGCCGGAGTGAGCATGAGCGCATAAGGCATTAAATGTTAGAATGTAAATGGTTTATTATAAATCAGAAGAAGAAATAGAATTAATAAGAAAAAGTTCTTTGCTTGTTGGTAAAACCTTAGCTGAAGTTGCTAAGCATATTAAACCCGGAGTTGAAACAATATATCTCGATAAGATAGCCGAAGATTTTATCTGTTCTAACGGTGCAAAACCAGGCTTTAAGGGATATAATGGATTTAAACATACTTTGTGCATCTCCATCAATGAAGAGGTAGTACATGGAATCCCAGGCAACAGGGTTATCAAAGAGGGTGATATTGTTTCAGTTGATTGTGGTGTATTGATGAACGGCTTCTATGGAGATTCTGCCTATACATTTGCTGTAGGAGAAATTAAACCTGAATTAAAAACACTTCTTGAAGTAACTAAAGAGTCGTTGTACAGGGGAATAGAAGTTGCCGTTGAGGGGAAAAGAATCGGGGATATTGGGTTTGAAATTCAGAGTTTTGTCGAAAGCTTTGGATTTAGTGTAGTAAGAGATTTAGTCGGACATGGTTTAGGTAAAAATCTGCACGAAAAACCTGAGGTTCCAAATTACGGAAAAAAGGGGAATGGTCTCAAACTGCAAACGGGTTTAGTACTGGCTATAGAACCAATGATAAACATTGGAACTCGTAATGTTATGCAGGATAAAGACGGTTGGACTATTAGAACTGCCGACAGAAAACCATCTGCTCATTTCGAACACAATATAGTCGTTAGAAAAGGTAAGGCTGAGATTTTATCAAGTTTTGAAGAAATTGAAAAAGTAATAAATATTAATTAAAAAAAAGTAATAAATGGCGAAACAAACTTCCATTCAACAAGACGGTACAGTCATAGAATCATTAGGTAATGCTATGTTCAGAGTTGAACTGGAAAATGGTCATATAATAACTGCTCATATTTCGGGTAAGATGCGTATGCATTATATAAAAATATTGCCCGGAGATAAAGTTCAGTTGGAAATGTCGCCTTACGACTTAACAAAAGGAAGAATAACATTCAGATATAAATAAAAAAAATTGATAGTAATGAAAGTAAGAACATCTGTTAAAAAGAGAACACCCGATTGCAAAATCGTGCGTAGAAATGGAAGGATATACATCATCAATAAAAAAAATCCAAAATATAAACAAAGACAAGGATAACATATTTAATTAATCCAAAATATTTAAATATTATATGGCAAGAATTGCAGGAATAGATTTACCGAAAAACAAAAGAGGCGAAATAGGATTAACCTACATTTACGGTATAGGTAAAAGTTCAGCCCAAAAAATTTTAAAAGAAGCTAATGTTGATGTCAACAAAAAAGTTTCTGACTGGACAGACGATGAACAAAACGCTATACGTACTATTATCAACGATAAATATAAAGTTGAAGGTGCTTTAAGGTCAGAAGTACAAATGAACATTAAAAGATTAATGGACATTGGCTGCTACAGGGGCATAAGACATCGTATCGGTTTACCTGTGAGAGGACAGAGTACTAAGAACAATGCAAGAACCAGAAAAGGAAGAAAGAAAACTGTTGCAAATAAGAAAAAAGCTCCTAAAGGCTAAAAAATAGTATGATTAATAATTATAAAAGAAGTTTTTAAAAAAATAAAATATGGCAAAAACTGCTAAAGTAACAAAGAAAAGAGTAGTAAAGGTTGAACCTTTAGGTAAAGCATTCATAAATGCTACTTTTAACAATATAATAATTTCACTGACAAATAATGCCGGTCAGGTTATTTCTTGGGCTTCAGCCGGAAAAATGGGATTTAAAGGTTCAAAGAAAAACACGCCTTATGCAGCTCAAATGGCTGCCGCAGATTGCTCAAAGGTTGCTTATGATCTTGGACTGCGTAAAGTTAAGGTATATGTTAAAGGTCCGGGTGCCGGTAGAGAATCTGCAATTCGAACCATTCATTCATCAGGAATTGAGGTTATCGAAATTCAAGACGTTACTCCATTACCTCATAACGGTTGCAGACCACCAAAACGTAGAAGAGTATAAAATTTGTTTAGAAAATAAAATTAGTTTAAATTATGGCAAGATATATAGGTCCAAAAACCAAAATTGCAAGAAAATTTAGAGATCCGATTTTCGGACCCGATCGTTCGTATGAGAAAAAGAATTATCCTCCCGGACAACACGGCGCTAACAAAAGAAGAGCTAAACAGTCTGAGTATGGATTACAGTTGCAGGAAAAACAAAAAGCAAAATATACTTATGGTATTTTGGAAAAACAATTTAAAAACATATTCATAAAAGCTTCTCATAAAAAGGGTATCACAGGTGAAAATTTATTGCAACTAATTGAATCACGCTTGGATAACGTAGTTTATCGTCTCGGAATAGCTCCAACCAGAAGTGCTGCTCGTCAGCTGGTTTCTCATCGCCATATTACTGTTAATGGAAATGTTGTAAATATTCCTTCTTATTCTTTGAAACAAGGTGATATTATTGCTGTAAGAGAAAAATCAAAATCTCTTGAAGTTATTACTAATTCTCTTGCATCAAGAGTAAATCAGTTTTCATGGCTCGAATGGGATAATGCTACTATGACAGGAAAATTTTTGAACTACCCCGAAAGAGCAGAAATCCCTGAAAATATTAAAGAACAACTTATAGTAGAATTGTACTCTAAGTAATAATTGAAAATAAAATCGTTGTAAATCAACGTATAATTATAAAAACTGATAATAAAAACCAAATGGCAATATTAGCTTTTCAAAAACCAGACAAGGTCATAATGATTGAAGCTGACGAATTTCACGGTATTTTTGAATTTCGTCCATTAGAACCCGGTTATGGAATAACTGTTGGGAACGCTCTAAGAAGAATACTTTTGTCTTCACTCGAAGGTTTTGCAATTACCTCCGTAAAAATTGAAGGCGTAGAGCAGGAATTTTCAACAATAAAAGGAGTAGTTGAAGATGTAACCGAAATTGTTCTCAATCTTAAACAAATCCGTTTTAAACGTCAAATCGAAAATGTTACTCACGAAAGAATATTAGTAAATATCTCAGGACAGGATGTTTTTAAAGCAGGTGATATAAATAAGTTTTTAAACGGATTTCAAGTTTTAAATCCCGAACATGTTATTTGCAACATGGACCCTTCCGTAAAATTGAAAATGGAAATATTTATCAATAAAGGAAGAGGTTATGTGCCTGCTGAGGAAAATAAAAATCATAATGACTCTATAGGCACAATAGCAATGGATTCTATCCATACTCCTATAAGAAATGTAAAATACGCTATCGAAAACTATAGGGTAGAACAAAAAACTGACTACGAAAAGTTGATAATTGAAATCTACACCGATGGTTCAATTCATCCTAAAGATGCTCTTAAAGAAGCAGCTAAAATCCTGATTCAACATTTTATGTTATTCTCCGATGAGAGAATTACTCTCGAAATGGAAGAAAAAGCAATTGCCGAAGAATTCGACGAAAATACATTACACATACGCCAATTGCTTAAAACAAAACTTGTTGATATGGACTTGTCAGTCAGAGCTTTAAATTGCTTAAAAGCTGCTGAAGTTGAAACTTTGGGAGAACTTGTTTCTTTCAATAAAAACGACTTATTGAAATTCAGAAACTTCGGAAGAAAATCATTGACTGAACTTGAGCTATTGGTAAAGTCGAAAAATTTAGAATTTGGAATGAATATAGCAAAGTATAAATTAGATAAAGATTAATTGAAATGAGACACGCAGGAAAAGTAAATAAGTTAAGCAGAACTCATTCGCACAGAATGCACATGCTCGCTAATATGGCTACTTCTTTAATTTTGCATAAGAGAATCACTACCACTGTCGCTAAAGCAAAAGAATTAAGAAAATATGTAGAACCTATAATCAACAGAGCTAAAACAGATTCTACTCATTCCAGAAGAATGGTTTTCAGCTTCTTGCAAAGTAAAGAGGCAGTTTCTGAGCTTTTTAGAGAAATTTCTCAAAAAATTGCTAACAGACCCGGTGGATATACCAGAATTTTAAAAACCGGAACTCGTCTGGGCGACAATGCAGAAATGTGCATAATTGAATTAGTTGATTACAACGAAAATCTGTTGAAAGCTAAAGATGAAAAAGCAGGTAAATCAACCCGCAGAAAAAGAAGTAAGAAAAAAGCCGATTCATCTGCAGAAAAAGTTGAAAATAAGATAGTTGAAAACAAATCTAAAGTTGAAGAAACAGTAGAAGCTCCGGTTGAAGAACCAACTTCAGCAACTGAAACTCAAATTGAAGATAAATCTGAAGTTGAACAAAAACCTGAGAATACTGAAAATAAAGAAGAAGCTGATAAGGAATAATTTCTTATATTCAGAAAAAGAGGGTAAAGTTATTAACTTTATCCTCTTTTTTATTTTAATTTGTTTTAAAAATAGTAATTTTGAAAATTATAATATTTAAAAACATATCAATATGAGCACAATATTAAATATTTATGCGAGACAGATATTAGATTCGAGAGGAAATCCTACAATTGAAGTTGAAGTTGTTACAAATAACGGAGTAGTTGGCAGAGCTGCTGTTCCATCCGGAGCATCAACCGGAATTCATGAAGCTGTTGAATTGCGAGATGGTGATAAATCGTTATATTCAGGAAAAGGTGTTTTAAAAGCCATTCAGAATGTAAATAAAACTCTAAACGAGGAATTGAAGGGTTATTATGTTACTGATCAAAGAGAAATCGATAAAAGAATGATTGAAATTGACGGTACTCCAAATAAGTCGAACCTTGGAGCCAATGCTATTTTAGGTGTTTCTCTAGCTGTTGCCAACGCAGCCGCTCAGGAAACAGGCCAACCTTTGTATAGATATATTGGCGGCACAAATGCACATATACTCCCTATTCCAATGATGAATATTTTAAATGGAGGTTCGCATGCCGACAACTCTATTGATTTTCAAGAATTCATGATAATGCCTATTGGGGCAAATTCATTTAATCAGGCTATTAGAATGGGCTCCGAAGTGTTTCACAGTTTGAAATCGGTTCTTAAAAAGCAAGGTTATTCTACAAATGTTGGTGATGAAGGCGGTTTTGCTCCAAATTTAAAATCGAACGAAGAAGCTGTTACAGTTATACTTCAGGCAATAGAAAATGCCGGTTATAAACCCGGAGAAGATGTTTATATTGCTCTTGACCCCGCTTCATCAGAGTATTTTATTCCTGAAGAAAATGTTTATCATCTTCATAAATCTACAGGAGATAAATTAACTCCCGCTCAAATGGTTGATTATTGGGATAACTGGATTAAAAAATATCCTATAATATCACTCGAAGACGGTATGGCCGAAGACGACTGGGATGGATGGAAAATTTTAACCGATAGATTAGGAAGTAAAATTCAATTGGTCGGTGATGATATTTTTGTTACTAACGTAATAAGACTTAAGCAAGGAATTGACAAAAAAATTGCTAATTCTATCTTAATAAAAGTGAACCAGATAGGTACTTTATCTGAAACTATTGATGCTGTTAATATGGCAACAGCATATCAGTACACTTCCGTTATTAGTCACCGTTCGGGCGAAACCGAAGATACCACAATTGCCGATTTGGCTGTAGCATTAAATACCGGATTGATTAAAACCGGTTCTGCTTGCCGTTCCGAAAGAATTGCCAAGTACAATCAGCTTATCAGAATTGAAGAATCATTAGGCGATGTAGCTTTATATTTAGGTAAACAATTTAAATATTTATAATTTAATTTAACTCTCAGCTCTCAATTTTTTTATTCAAGAAATTGAGAGCTTTTTTATTTGTTTCGGTTTATGAAAAATAAATTGTTGACTTTTTGTATCCTATTGATTTTATTTATTTCATCAATTGCACAAAATCCGAAAAATGTTTTCAGAATAAATGCAAGAATATCCGGTTTGGCCGATATGCCTGTAGTTTTGAAAATTAATGATTCTAAAGGCATTCCTTATACTATTGATTCAACTATTTCAAAAAAAGGGAATTTTATTTTTTCGGGAAAAATATCAAATCAGGATATGGCATTTATTTCTTTGGAATCAATAAGGAAAAATATTACATTTTTTCTCGAAAATTCGGATATAATGATTACAGGAAATGTTGATTCTTTGGAATCTGTAAAGATTACCGGCAGTAAACCCCAAACCGATTATGAAAAATTTATGCATGAAATGGGAATTTTTGCTCAATTGCAGGAAGACTGTAAGAATAAGTATAACAAAGCTTTAAATGAAGGTAACAGCAGTGAGATGAAACTATATGACTCAATATCTACCGAAGTTTTTAATCATCAAATAAATTTTATGAAACTATTTGCAAAAAATAATTCTATGTCGATAGTTTCACCCTACATTGTTTTTACTCAAATGTTGTATTATATCGATTTCCACGACCTCGATACAATAGTAAGCAATTATCCGGCTTATATTTTAAATACTTTTTTAGGAAAGAAATTAACCGAAAGAGTTAATATTCTTAGAAAAACAGCAATCGGGATGCCATTTGTGGAAATCGCACTTGCCGATACATCGGGTCGTTTAGTGAGATTATCGGATTTGAAAGGTAAATACGTTCTTGTTGACTTCTGGGCATCGTGGTGTGCACCGTGTCGAAAGGAAAATCCCAATTTGGTTAATGTTTATAATAAGTTTAAACATAAAGGCTTTGAAATCTTTGGAGTTTCACTCGATCAAAATAAGAATAGCTGGATAAAGGCAATAAAAGACGACGGTTTAATATGGACAAATGTTACCGATCTCAAAGGGTGGGGGAGCCAAGCAGGAAGCGATTATGGAGTTATTTCTATTCCGCATTCAGTTTTGATTGACAAAAACGGTATTATTATTGCAAAAGATTTAAGAGGTGATTTGTTGTTAAAAAAACTTACCGAACTATTGCCTTAGTATCATTAAATTTATGTTTATTAACTTTTTCTTGCATAAGGAGTAATATTCAGATTTGAAAATTCTCCTTTCAGGTATTTATAGTATGCCGAAACAGCTACCATTGCAGCATTATCGGTAGTATATTCGAATTTTGGAATAAATAAATCCCATCCCATTTTCACTGATGTTTCATAAAGCATTTTTCTGAGTCCGTTATTGGCAGAAACACCGCCTGCAATGGCAATCTGTTTAATTCCGGTTATTTTCGATGCTTTAATAAGCTTTTTAACAAGCATATTGTTAATTGTAAACTGAATAGATGCAGCAAGATCATTCTTGTTTATTTCGATAAAATTGGGATCGTTTTTCAAATTATCTCTGATAAAATATAGAAAAGAGGTCTTTAATCCGCTAAAACTGAAATTCAAATCAGGGATTTGAGGTTCAGCGAATTTATATTTCAAATGATTTCCCAAAACCGACAATTTATCGATAATCGGACCGCCCGGGTATTGTAAGCCCATAATTTTTGCAGCTTTATCGTATGCTTCTCCGGCTGCGTCATCAATGGTTTCTCCAATTATTTCATTACTAAAATAATCTTTCATTAACATTATTTGAGTATGCCCTCCCGAAACAAGCAAGCATAAAAAAGGAAATTGTGGCATTTTTTGTTCGTCGTTTTCCGCAATAAAGTGCGAAAGAGTATGTGCTTCAAGGTGGTCGACGGTAATCAAAGGTTTATTTATAGCCAATGATAAAGTTTTTGCAAATGAAGCTCCAACCAGAAGCGAACCAAGCAAACCCGGACCAAGTGTAAATGCTACTGCATCGATTTCTTTTAATGACAAATTCGATTTTTTTAATGCAATATCAACAACAGGTACAATGTTTTGCTGATGTGCTCTCGAGGCAAGCTCGGGAACAACTCCGCCGTACTGTTCATGAACTTTTTGGTTTGCTATTATATTTGCTTTTATTTTATTGTTGCAGCTTATTGCTGCCGAAGTGTCGTCGCACGATGTCTCTATTGCAAGTATATGTATCATTTGTCTTTTTTTAAGTAATGAGTTAAAAAAGTTTCAACCTTTATTGAAAATAAGCTGTCAACTTGACTAATAGTACTTTCTTTGTAAAATGGCAAATTGGTGTTTGTAACATAAAATACCGATATAGGTTTTAGTGTTGTAAGACTATATGTTGCTTTAATACAATATTCCGGAACGCCAACATTTTTGCCAATTTTTAGTTTCCCAAATTTATTTATAATTATAACAAACAGACTATCGTTTTGTGAAATTTTTCTTATTTCTGTTTCTTTTGTTTTCCATATTCCTCTGTTTAGTTTTACTGTTTGAGGAACACAATTATAATATCTGAAAGTTAGTTTCATTAAGTCGCAATTGTAAGCAAAATCCTCGGCGTTAGCCAAATGTCCACGGTCGTACCCTGATTTTTTGTAATCATTGTCTGATGCGGTGCACAATGTTTTAATATCATTGTTGAAACTTAAGCCTTTCCTGCTGCAGTTTCCACCGCCTTTATACAGTTTATAACTCACAACTACCGGTACTTTCAGCGATTTATCAAAATAAGAAGTATAAATAGCAGTATGTATCATAGTGTCGTACTTTTGACCAAACCCAATAAATGGAAATAGAATTATAAGCATCAATAATTTCAATGATTTACTTCTATTTTTCATGAAATATCGTGTTATAATTTATTTTTATTTGATTTGAAAGTTCATCTATTGGTATGTTCAGAATTTCTGAGGCTTTATTGTAAATGGAATAAATATCTTTATTGTAATCATCTGTTTCTAAAAAAAATCTATCTTTAGGAATAGATTTTAAAACTTCGGCAGAATTAGATTTAATATTAAACAATGATTTTCCGAATGAAATATAAAAACCTTCTTCGATAAGTTTTTTTGCAATTTCTGTTTTATTGTTGAAACCGTGAAAAATCATAGGTTTCGTGAAGTTATGCTTTTTTGTTATTTCAATAAGAATATTGTATCCTTTAACACAATGAATTATCAATGGTTTATTGTATTTTTCAGCCAATTTTGCTTGTTCAATAAATACTGTTTTCTGCAATTCTAAATTTCTATTTTTTATCAAATCAATTCCACATTCACCTATAGCCGAAATTTTCGATTCCGAAAGTAATTTTTCCGTTTTTTCTAAATAAAAACTCCAATTATCATCAATATACCAAGGATGTATTCCTGCTGAAAATTTTATATTCATCGAAGCTTTAGGGAGGTCATATCTTAAGTCAAGATTATGAATACAAATTTCAGCATTCGATTCAATGTTATGCGAATGTATATCAATAAAACAGCTCATTTTTACATTCTTTCCGGCATTTCGATTCCTAAAAGTTTCATTCCCGACTTTAAAACATTTGCCGTAAACCAAGAAATTTTGAGTCTTAAATTTCTTGAAGCTTCGTCTTTTTCTTTCAATATTGGAATTTCTTGATAAAATCCGTTGTACTCTTTTGCTAATTCGTACAAAAAATTTGCAATTATTGCAGGACTAAGCTGATTTGCCGAATTTTCGATAATTTGAGGATAATCGAAAATAAGCCTTATAATTCTTTTTTCTTTTTTATTTGTAAATGAGAGGTTTAGTGTCGTATTATCAATATCAAAATCGGCATTGGTTTTCGAAAGCATGGTCTTAATACGAGCATAGGTGTATTGAATAAATGGACCGGTATTGCCATTAAAATCAATAGATTCATTGGGGTTAAAGAGCATATTTTTTTGAGGATCAACTTTCAAAATAAAATATTTTAAAGCTCCCAATGCTATTTTATGGAACAGTTGTTTTGCTTCTTCCGATTCGAAATTGTCAATTTTACCTAATTCTAAAGTTTTTTCGTATGCGTTTTGTTGCATTTCACGTATAAGATCGTCTGCATCAACAACATTACCTTCTCTCGATTTCATTTTCCCTTCGGGAAGTTCTACCATTCCGTACGATAGGTGGTATATGCAGTCAGCCCAGTTATAACCTAATTTTTTTAAAATTAGTTTCAATACATCGAAGTGATAATTTTGTTCGTTACCAACAACATAAATCATTTTTTCGGGCTGATATTCGTCGTAACGCAAATTGGCGGTGCCTAAATCTTGTGTTATATACACTGAAGTACCATCGTTTCTGAGTAATAGTTTTTCATCAAGACCATCGTCTTTCAAATCAGCCCAAACACTGCCATCTTCCTTAATTACCAGCTTATTTTCATTTATTCCTTTTTCTACAATCTTTTTGCCAAGCAAATACGTTTCTGATTCGTAATATGTTTTGTCGAAATCAATTCCTAAAAGTTTGTAAGTAGCATCGAATCCCTCATATACCCAACCATTCATCATTTTCCAAAGTTCGATGGTTTCATTATCGTTATTTTCCCATTTTCTAAGCATTTCTTGTGCTTCGATGAGCAGTGGTGATTGTTTTTCTGCTTCATTTTTCGGAATGCCTTTCGATATAAGAAAATCAACTTCTTTGCGATAATTCTTATCAAATATCACATAGTATTTGCCCACAAGATGGTCGCCTTTTATTCCGGAGCTATGCGGTGTTTCGTTATTTCCCCATTTTTCCCAAGCAAGCATTGATTTGCAAATGTGTATTCCCCTGTCATTTACCAAGTTTAGTTTAATTACCTCAGCTCCGTTAGCTTTTAGTATTTCTGATATCGACCACCCGAGTATATTATTGCGTATATGTCCTAAATGTAAAGGTTTGTTTGTGTTTGGCGACGAAAACTCTATTAATACCGGTTTTTGATTTTTCTTTTTTGGTTTTATAAAAAAATCATTATTGTTGTAATTAGAGTTCAAAAAATTTATCCAGTATTGCTGCGAAACAGTAATATTTAGAAAGCCTTTTATCACATTAAAATTCTCAATTTCCTCAGTATTGTTTTTAATGAAGTTACCAATTTCTTGAGCAGTGATATCAGGTGACTTTTTACTGATTCTAAGAAAAGGAAAAACCACAAATGTAAAGTCGCCTTCAAACTCTTTATTTGTTGCTTGTAATTTTATTTCTTGTTTATTTACATTAAAGTTGTAAAGCTCTATAAATGATGATACAATTGCTTGTTCGATTTTTTCTGTTATCATACTTAATTAAAAAATAAATACGGACTGCAAAGTTAATATAATAACATTGTTTTGATTCATTTAATTTAAAAAAGTGTAATTTTAAAATCTATTTTTGATAGGTTTATAAATATCTGTATTTAAAATAAATATAAAAATTGAAAACAAAGTATTGTTAAATTAATAACATTGTTAATTAAATAACAATAAAATTTGTTTATTAAATAAAATGAGATTAATTTTGCAGAAAAATAATTATAATAAATGAATGTAAAAGAAATTTCAGACATATTGAATACAGTATATTATGGAGATGATAATATGTTGTATCATGAAGTAGAATATGCTTTTGCTTCTGATTTGATGAGTGATGTATTGACCGTAAAAGCGAATAATTTATTGCTTATTACCGGTTTGGTTAATATTCAATCGATTAGAACTGCCGAAATGTCTGATATTTCATGTATTATATATGTTAGAGGTAAAAAAATATCGGAAGATATAAAGCAGCTTGCAAAGGAGAATGGTATAATACTATTGGAATGCAAGTACTCTATGTTTAAAACTTGCGGGATTTTATTTCAGAATGGAATAAAGCCTATTTATTAATATCTGATTTTATGCAACTTGAATATCAAATAGAAGGTGGTGATTTTTCTAATGCAGGTTATGCATCGAGTCAGATAAAGAAAATTTTGAAACAACTTAATGTTGATTCTGCTGTAATAAAAAGGATAGTAGTTGCTTTGTATGAGGCTGAGGTAAATGTTGTTGCACATGCTTATAAAGGAAAAATATTTGCTGAAATAACAACTGATGAAGTCGAATTGAAAGTTGTGGATGAAGGGCCGGGAATTCCCGATATTTCGCTTGCAATGCAGGAAGGGTATTCTACAGCAAGCAGCAAAGTAAGAGAAATGGGTTTTGGTGCAGGTATGGGACTTCCTAATATCAAGAAAAATGCCGATATTATGGAAATCGACAGTAAAGTTGGTATAGGTACAAACGTTCGTATTGTAGTCAAAATAAATAAATAAAGTATGGATAAACCATATTTTCATCACGCACTGAAAATAAGCGAGGCAAACTGTATAGGGTGTACTCATTGTATAAATGTATGTCCTACAGAAGCTATTCGAGTTAAGAATGGCAAAGCCGTATTATTTGAAAACCGCTGTATTGATTGTGGTGAGTGTTTTAGGGTTTGTCCGGTTAATGCCATTTATATCGAACATGATGATTTTAACAAAATTTTCGATTACAATTACAGAATTGCCCTTGTCCCTGCAGTTCTTACAGGACAGTTTCCCGAAAATATTACAACAACCGAAATATACAGTGTGCTTTTTGAAATAGGGTTTACTCATGTTTTCGAAATAGAACATACTGTAGATATTTTATTGGAAACAATAGATATATACCGAAATAATAATCCTTCCATAAAACCTTTAATATCAACTTTTTGCCCGTCGGTAGTAAGGCTGATTCAGGTTAAGTTTCCCGCATTGGTTGATAATCTTATTCCACTTAAATCGCCTTTGGATATCTCTGCGTTATTTCATAAAAAACTGCTTATGGATCAGGGAGTTGACGAAAGTGAAATCGGTATTTTTTATATAACTCCTTGTGCAGCAAAAATTGCTGCTGTAAAAAGTCCCGTAGGTGAAGATAAATCGGCTATCACCGGCGTTATAAATCTCGATTTTTTATATAACAAAATTTATAAACAATTGAAACAAAGAGATAAACAGCATTGTACAATTCCAAATGTTGAAAATCTCAAAGGGAAGAATATTTTGTGGAGTTTAACCAACGGAGAAAAAGATAATGCAAAAGGCAGAGCTTTAGCTATTGATGAAATACACAATGTAATTGATTTTTTGGAAAAACTCGAAAGTGACGAAGTTTCTGATATAGATTTTTTAGAGCTTAGAGCTTGTGATGAAAGTTGTGCCGGTGGCGTTCTTACAAGTTGTAATCGGTTTCTTACTGTCGAAAGGCTTAAAAACAGGGCAAAAGAATTGAGTAACGAAGATTCAAAAACAGGTGAAACTGCCCGACAAATAAGCAGTATAAGCGACTTCTTGAAAAATAACATGATGGTTTCGAAAATTATGCCTCGTTCGATGCTGAAACTGGATGAAGATATGTCGGAAGCCATTAAAAAAATGAGCAAGTTAAGAGAAATACTAACTTATTTGCCAAAAACTGATTGCGGATTATGTGGAGCTCCAACTTGCCAAACTTTAGCTGAAGATATTGTATTAAAAAGGGCAGATATTACTGATTGTATTTTTATACAGCGTACTATGGAGATTAATGGAAGTATGACAATAAACGAAGCTATAGCTAAAATGAAAAGAATTTGGGGTGATAAATTTAAAACAAAATAATATGTTGGTAAAAGATATTGTGAATAAACTAAATTTGACGGTTTTTTCGGGTAAAGATGGCTTAAATAAAGAGGTTAATAATGCTTATGTTTCTGATTTGCTGAGTGATGTGATGGGAAATGCCGAAAAAGACAGTATTTGGATAACGCTTCAAACTCACAAAAATATTATGGCAATAGCCTCTTTAAAAGAATTATCGGCTGTAATACTAGTAAAAGGGCTAAAACCGGCCGAAGATACTGCTCAACAAAGTAATACTGAAGGGATTCCAATTTTAGGGACCGATAAAAACACATTCGAAATTGCCGGTGAACTTTATAATTTATTGACAAAATGAAGCATTATAGGGCTGATTTTCATATTCATACAGTACTTTCTCCCTGTGCTTCACTGGATATGAGCCCTATTAATATAATAAATAAAGCTAAAGAAAAGAAAATAGATATAATAGGAATTACAGACCATAACAGTACTAAACAATGCCGAATAACTAAAGAAATTGGTGAAAAGAACGGAATTTACGTGGTTTGCGGAGCCGAAATTACAACAAAAGAAGAAATTCATTGCTTAACGTTCTTTGAAGATTTGAGTCGTCTTGATGATTTTCAGAAATTTATTGATGAAATTCAACCAAACATTAAAAATGATGTTCAAAGGTTTGGTTATCAGCTTATAGTTGATGAGGCTGAAAATGTACTAGAAGAGGAAGATATATCTCTTTTTTCTGCACTAAATGTCAGTATTGATGAATTAGCAGACGTTGTGCACAATTTAGGAGGTTTATTTATTCCTGCACATATCGACAGACAACGCTTTAGCTTGATAAGTCAACTTGGTTTTGTTCCCTTTGATATTGATGCTGATGCCTTTGAAATTTCAAAAAACACAAGTCGTGAGAAAATGATTGAGCAGTTTCCGTATCTCGAAAAATTCAGTTTTATAAACAACTCTGATTCACATTTTCTTGATACTGTCGGAGAAACATTCAACCTTCTTCAATTAGAGGAAATTAATTTTAAATCAATTTCTTACGCATTAAAAAAACTTAATAATTAAATTGGAAAATTAATTGAAAGAATTATCTTTGCATATATTGGATATTGTTCAAAATTCTGTTTCAGCAGGAGCTAAAACCGTAACAATTGAAGTGGTTGAAGATGTTGACGATAATATTTATTCAATAACAATTTCTGATGATGGTAAAGGAATAAACAAAGAAGACGTCGAAAAAGTTACAGACCCTTTTTACACTACACGAACTACCAGAAAAGTGGGTTTAGGATTACCTCTGTTGAAGCAAAATGCAGAATTGGCAGGTGGTTACTTTTCGTTGGATACTGAAGTAGGAAAGGGGACTAAAGTAACGGCAGTATTTCAGCATAATCACATCGATAGACCGATTATGGGCGATATTGCAGGTGTTGTAGTTTTGAATGTTGCTTCTTACCAAAATATAAGATGGATATACGTTCATAAAACTAATATAAGCGAGTATAAATTTGATAGTCTGGAAATTAAAGAAGTATTGGGAGATTTGGATATAAATCAGACTAAAGTGATAAAGTTTTTAAAAGAAATGATAAATGAAAATTTAAGTGCAATAAATTATTCAGATTAAATAATTACAAAAGGAGAAAATTATGACAAAAGTAAAATCATTAGCTGAGCTTAGAAAAATAAAAGAAGAGCTTAGTTCAAAAATTAACCTGAGAGAAAAAAGCGATAAAACAGAAAGTTTAATTCAAATCAGAGTTGCCATGGCAACTTGTGGAATTGCATCAGGTGCAAAAACAGTTATGGATTATTTTATCGAAGAACTTGACAAAAGGAATATTGAAGCAGTTGTAACTCAAACAGGATGTATGGGATATTGTTATGCAGAACCTACAGTTGAAGTTACGTTGCCTAATCAAGATCCTGTTGTATTTGGTTACGTAAACGAGAAAAAAGCCGATGAAATAATAGAAAAATACATAAAGAATAATGAGCTGGTTGATGGCATAATTCCTGTCAACTACGAAACTATTGACAATAAATAAAAATAGGAGGAAATATTATGGCAAAATTTAAAATGCATCTTCTTGTATGTGGAGGTACAGGTTGCCATGCATCACTTAGTAAAACTATAGGCGATAATTTAAAAGAAATTGTTTTAGAGAAAGGTTTGGATAAAGAAGTTCAGGTTATTATGACCGGATGTTTCGGGTTTTGCGAAAAAGGTCCAATTGTAAAAGTAATGCCAGATAATACTTTTTATACCGAAGTAAAACCATCTGATGCAAGAGAAATTATCGAAGAACATGTTATTAAGGGAAGAAAAGTTGAACGTTTATTATACACCGACCCCAAAAACAAAGAACATATAAGCGATTCAAAGCACATGGGCTTTTATAAAAAGCAAATGAGAATTGCTTTAAGAAATTGTGGTTTTATTGATCCTGAAAATATTGACGAATATATAGCACGTGATGGTTATATGGCATTGGGTAAAGTATTGACAGAAATGGATGCACAACAAACCATCGATATTATTAAGAAATCGGGATTACGTGGTCGTGGTGGCGGCGGATTTCCTACAGGATTGAAATGGGAAATTACAAGCAAATCGCAGGCTGATCAAAAATATGTTGTATGTAATGCTGATGAAGGCGACCCCGGTGCTTTTATGGATCGTTCAATTCTTGAAGGAGACCCTCATTCGGTTATCGAAGCCATGGCTATTTGCGGTTATGCAATTGGTGCCAGCAAAGGTCTTGTATATATCAGGGCCGAGTATCCATTGGCAATTGACAGATTAAAAATTGCCATAAATCAGGCAAGAGAATACGGTTTATTGGGTGAAAATATTTTAGACAGCGGTTTCAGTTTTGATATTGAATTACGTTATGGTGCAGGTGCTTTTGTATGTGGCGAAGAAACTGCATTAATACACTCTATGGAAGGAAGCAGAGGCGAGCCTACATTTAAACCTCCTTTCCCTTCAGTATCGGGTTATTTGGGAAAACCTACCAATGTTAATAATGTTGAAACTTTTGCAAGTGTTCCCGTAATTATAAACAAAGGTGCTGATTGGTTTGCGTCCATTGGAACCGAAAAATCAAAAGGTACAAAAGTTTTTGCTTTAGCCGGAAAAATAAATAATGTAGGTTTAATAGAAGTTCCTATGGGAATTACTTTAAGAGAGGTAATTTATGAAATAGGAGGCGGAATAAAAGACGGAAAGAAATTTAAGGCTGTTCAAACCGGAGGTCCATCAGGCGGATGTTTAACCGAAAAACATCTCGATACTCCAATTGATTACGACAACTTAATAGCTGCCGGCTCAATGATGGGTTCCGGTGGTATGATTGTTATGGATGAAGATGATTGTATGGTTTCAGTTGCTAAATTCTACCTTGATTTCACAGTTGAAGAATCGTGCGGAAAATGTACTCCTTGTCGTATAGGAAATAAACGCCTGTATGAGATTCTTGAAACCATAACTCAGGGCAAAGGTACAATGGAAGACCTTGACAAATTAAAAAATTTAAGTAATGTTATCCGCGATGCTTCATTATGTGGACTTGGACAAACATCTCCCAATCCTGTACTTTCAACTCTTGATAATTTTTGGGATGAGTATGTAGAACATGTTACAACTAAGAAATGTCGTTCGGGACAATGTAAAGCGTTAATGCAATACGTTATTGATGCCGAGCAGTGTGTAGGATGTACAGCTTGTGCAAGAAATTGTCCTGTAAATGCTATCACAGGAGAGAGAAAATTAGCCCATTACATAAATCAGGAAATATGTATTAAATGCGGTGCTTGTATGGAGAAATGTAAGTTTAATGCAATTAGTATTCAATAATAATTTTTGAAAAATGGAAATGATAAAATTAACAATAGATAATAAAACCGTAGAAGTAGAAAAAGGTACTACCGTTTTAAAAGCTGCACGTAAAATCGGGATTGAAATACCTACTTTGTGTTATTTCGAATTGGGTGATATGAAAATTGAAAACAAACCGGGCGGTTGCAGAGTTTGTGTTGTTGAAGTCGAAGGTCGTAGAAATCTTGCTCCTGCTTGTGCTACTGAAGTTTTCGAAGGTATGGTTGTTAATACTCACAATATAAGAGTGTTAAATGCAAGAAGAACCGTAGTAGAGCTTATGTTGTCCGATCATCCTTTTGATTGCTTAATATGTGCAAAATCGGGAAATTGTGAATTACAAACTATGGCTCAAAAGCTTGGCATTCGCGAAATTCCTTATCAGGGAGAAAAATCAACTTATAGAGTTGATACATCACCTTCAATAATTCGTGACGTTGACAAATGTATTATGTGTCGTCGTTGTGAAATGATGTGTAACGAAGTTCAAACCGTTGGTGCTTTATCAGCAGTTAATCGTGGATTTACTGCTGTTGTGGCTCCTGCTTTTGAAATGAATCTCGAAAAATCTCCTTGTACTTATTGCGGTCAATGTGTTTCTGTTTGTCCTACAGGTGCATTAACAGAAGTTGATCACACAAGAAATATTATAAATGCTTTAGCCGATAGCAAGAAAACTGTAGTTGTTCAAACAGCTCCTGCAGTTCGTGCTGCTTTGGGCGAAGAGTTTGGTCTGAAACCCGGAACTCTGGTTACCGGAAAGATGGTAGCTGCATTAAGACGCCTTGGATTTAAGTATGTTTTTGACACTGACTTTGCCGCTGACCTCACAATAATGGAAGAAGGCACAGAACTTCTCGGTCGCTTAACTAAGTTCCTTAATGGAGACAAAAACGTAAAATTACCTATATTGACTTCATGCTGTCCGGGCTGGGTAAATTTCTTTGAACATAACTTCCCCGATATGCTTGATGTTCCTTCTACTGCTAAATCACCTCAGCAAATGTTCGGTGCTATTGCAAAAACTTATTTTGCCGATAAAATCGGGGTAAACCGCAAAGATATGGTAGTAGTGTCTATTATGCCTTGTCTTGCTAAAAAGTACGAATGTCAACGTGATGAATTTAAAACAGATGGTAATCCTGATGTTGATTTTTCATTGTCAACTCGTGAATTAGCGCAATTTATAAAACAAGCCAATATTGACTTTTTGAATTTACCTGATGAAGATTTTGATAATCCATTGGGAGAATCTACCGGAGCAGCTGTTATATTCGGAAATACCGGAGGTGTAATAGAAGCAGCATGTCGTACAGCATACGAATTGCATACAGGTAAAAAACTCGAGAAGGTCGATTTTAATGAATTAAGAGGAATGGATGGCATTCGCAGTGCTACTATTGATTTTGATGGATTGCCGCTGAATATCGGTATAGCTCATGGTTTAGGAAATGCTCGTAAATTGCTCGAAGACGTAAGAGACGGAAAGTCAAATTTCCATGCTATAGAAATTATGGCATGTCCGGGTGGATGTATAGGCGGAGGCGGACAACCTTATCATCATGGCGATAGCAGCATATTGAAAGAACGTGCTGCAGCTATATATCGTGAAGATGCAGGTAAACCTATCCGTAAATCTCATGAAAATCCTTTTATCATTAAGTTGTACGAAGAATTCTTAGGCAAACCTTGCAGCGAAAAATCGCATCATTTGCTTCACACTCACTATTTTGACAAAAGTAACGAAGTATTTATTCAAGAGTAATAAAAAATTAAAATTTTCTTGTTATGGTTAATCTTAAATTATCAGAGGAAAAAATAAATCAGATAAAGGATATTTGCAAATCCTTCAATAATGATAAAGGTGAATTAATTAATGTTCTACATAAAACTCAGGGAACTTTCGGGTATTTGCCTGCTGAAGTTCAGGAAGTTATAGCTCGTGAACTGAATATTTCGGTTGCTCACGTTTATGGCGTAGTTACTTTTTATTCATTCTTTACTATGATACCTAAAGGCGAACATCCCATTTCTATTTGTATGGGAACTGCTTGCTATGTACGCGGTGCAGAAAAAGTTTTAGACGAGTTTAAACGTGAACTGAAAATAGCTGTCGGAGAAACTTCTTCGGATGGTAAATTTTCATTAAGTTGCCTAAGATGTGTAGGTGCATGTGGTTTAGCACCTGTTGTACTTGTCGGCGAGAAAGTTTATGGTCGTGTTTCTCCCGACGGCGTTAAAGATATTATTGCTGAATACAAGTAATATTTTTTTAATTAATTGCAACATTTAAGTATTTGCTTTTCGATTTGGGTTTCCCAAATTGAGAAGCAAATGCTTTTTTCTCCAGAATAAAATTATCTGACATTTCCCTCTTTTTACCCAAATTTAAAATAACATTAATTTGTTGATAATTTATTAATATTCGTAAAGTTAAAATTAATTATATTTGTATTTTAGAACATTATAATTAAACATTCTTTTATGGAACGTAAACTACCCTCTTCAATTTGTTTTAGCCTTTTAAAAATAAAATTTAAAACCATAAAACTCAATAATAATGAAGAGTTGAGTTTTCAATTAAACATTCGTTCATTAAGAATTTTTTTTAGAGTTTTATTATTAACATTTTTATTACTGATACCATATAAGAAAATATTTTCGCAAATTGCTTCAGAAAAGCGCGGTGGAGTTTGTTTTAGAGTTGACGATACTCAACAAAAGCAAAGGTGGTGGGAATACAAGGCAGTTTTTGATAAATATGGATACAAGTTTG
Source organism: uncultured Bacteroides sp. (assembly GCA_964634005.1). Taxonomy (GTDB): domain Bacteria; phylum Bacteroidota; class Bacteroidia; order Bacteroidales; family JACABE01; genus CAZWKQ01. The sequence continues at coordinate 114,288 of CAZWKQ010000004.1, read as the reverse complement.
GAATGTCGCAGTGTTTAGATGCAAATTTATCGGATACTGCATATTTAAATTTAATTAGAACATTTGCAAGCGAAGGTCACGAGTTTATGGATCACACACCTTCGCATACAGTAACATATTTAACAGTATTAAAAACATCTGATACAGTCGCTTATTCGGGAAATCCTAATGTTCATCATATAAATAACAAGAAAGTTTGTTTAAAATATGACGAGAACTTTGTTTCAAGCCCGTCTTCAGGGAAAATACGCATAACAGGCAATTCATTAGCTATAAGCTACAATAATGGCGAATTCGGTAATATGTACGGAAATCCTTATTATTATGCAATTTACATACCGGCATTTAATGGGGTATATTTATATACTAATTTGCAAAATAAAAATCCGTCTGATCCTGACAGTTTGACTTTAAAGTCGTTTTGGGATGAAACAATTACGCTTCCCGTTATGGACAGCTTGGTGTTTCATAAGATATCGCAGTATACCATAAGAATACCTTTTGGGTCAAGAAAGTTATTAGCCGAAAGAACAGTAAATTTGTGCAATGAATATAATCTTCCGGTTCCAACAACCTTTATTCATCCAGGAGGTTCGTTGCCTATGCTCTATAAAAGTGATGTCAAGGAAGTTTGGGGCAATATTGCAAACTATACAAGTGGAGCTTCCTATAATGAAGGCTCCATAAAATGTTATAATGAGTATGACCCTTTAAAAGAGAAACGTTATGGTATTATGTGGGGCGATTTTATTGAAGAAAACTGGACTTTGCCTGCTATTAAGGCTAAAATTGCAAATAATATAGCTCTACATTATGTAGTTTATGGGCAAAGCCATTTTACAAATCTTACGGGAGGTTGGAGCGGCTATATTGCCCGAATGGATACTCTTTTATCATGGCTGCAAAACTGCAAATACCCGTAAAAACGTACAGAGAGTGGACTTCATATCTTTTCGACAGTATCCCGAATTCTTTTGTGAATATATTCCCTTCAATAGGTGTTGATTTAGATTCAAATAACATTCCTGATGGTTTTTTGAATGCAACTTTTTTGGATAATTCTGATGGTGTTGTATCCTCTGGAAATAAATGTTTTTCTAGAAATTCCACAGGTACTATATGTGAAGTTCAAAATCTTGCAGGATTGGAAAAGGGTAATAATATTTTTGGAATATATACCAAGGGGAGTACAGGCGATTCGGTTTTGGTTAAAATTACTTTTTCCGAAATAAGTTTAGTATTAAATTACAAAGTACCTGCTAATACAAGCAATTGGAATTACTGCTCTTTTAATTTTAATATACCTGTTAATGTAAATAAAGCCAATTTTCAAATCTCCGTATCTAATTATGTCTCAGGAGTTGTAAAAGTTAGCGGTATGAATTTGAGAAAAATTTCGCAAACATTTATCGAGAAAAACAAATCTTTTGTTGCTCCGGCCCACCAATGTTTTCAAAATATTGATTTAAAAAATTTTATTGTCGATTCTGTTTATTCAAAAAGTAATATACAACTACAACTAAAAACTGATAATAGTAATAAACTTCAGTACTTTACAGATACTAACAAAATATTAAGTATCGTAAAACCAAGCATATTCTGGAAAGGGACAGATTCTTTAAAAATTATTATAAGTAATCCCGATAAAACGACAGATAGTACTTACTTTTATTTTATTTCAAAAGACCCTGAAATTTGTAAATACGACAGCATACTGTTGGATGTTTCGGGGAGCTATGTTAATGTAACTTGGAGTTCTCAACCAACAGATAATAGTTTAAAACAAGGGAATTATAATTGGCAGAAAGTTAGACCGCTTCAAAATACTCAATATACGGTAAGATGTATAAATTCGAGCAATGATACAACATGGCAACAGATTTATGTTGTTGTTAATGACCTACCTATAGCCGATGCAGGGATTGACAAGACGGTCTGTTTTATGGACAGCGTTATTTTGAATGCTACCGGTGGAGTAGAATATATTTGGAATAAAAATGTTATTCAAGGTCAGCCATTTAGTGTTACCGATAGTGGCTTTTATACTGTTAATGTTATAAATCAAAAAGGATGCTCGGCAAAAGACAGCTTGTATATAAATGTTATTCCCAAACCTTATGCTGCAAGTATATTCGGTGACACCAATATTTGTTATAATAGTCAGGCAACCCTTTCAATAAGCAATTACTCGGGAAGTATTACATGGCAAAGAAAAATAAACTCAGTGTGGGTTGATATACAGGGTGCTACAAGTCAGAACTATCAAACTACTTTACTTCAACAAAATACATATTTTAGGGTAAAAGCAAGCAGAAATTTCTGCACCGATATTTTTTCCGATTCAGTACTGATAAGAGTAAAGCCTTTACCTGTGGGAGGTATTATTTCTGTTGACTCTACTATATGTTATTCTTCTCAGGTACACTTAGTTTTATCAGGTCATAAAGGACAGATACAATGGCAACAATCGCCAAACGGAATAAATAATTGGCAAGTAATATCAAATTCAGCCTCGTATGATTCAGTATTAATATTGAATAATATCTCAAATAAAACTTTTTTCAGGGCAAGAGTAGGCGATTCTTTATGTTCAACAGTTTATTCTTCTATTGATTCTGTAGTGATAACTCCCATGCCGGTTGCCGGAACTCTTGTTGCTGCTTCTCCTGTTTGTTACAACAGCAGTTCACAACTTACCCTTAATAATTATCAGGGCGATATTTTATGGCAAATGAAACCAATAACTTCATCTAACTGGGTTGATTTACCTTCAACTCAAACAGGCAATACTTATACCTCACCTTTAATTACATCAAATACATTATTTAGGGCTAAAGTTTTTAATTCATGTTGCCCTGCAGTTTATTCAAATATTGATAGTGTATATGTTGATTTAATGCCTAATGCCGGAATAATTAGCGGGGTTAATAATATTTGTCAGGGTAGTAATGTAAAATTAAAGGTTTCGTCTTATTTCCCGACAATTGCATGGCAAGAATCTTCTGATTCTGTATTTTGGCAAAATGCTAACGGGATAGTATCCAACGATACATTGACCGATTATCCTACTCAAACAAAATGGTATAGAACAAAAGCCTTAAATGGCAGTTGTCAGCCCCATTTTTCGGCAGCTTTTAAAGTCAAAGTTGATTCTTTATCACAAGGAGGTGAAGCAATAGCAAACTCTCCGATATGTAGCGGTGATTCTACAACTATAACATTGTATAATTTTAGAGGAAATACTATTCAGTGGCAAATGTCGTGGAATTGGGGAAGTACATGGAGTAATGTAAGCAACAGTTATATTGGTGCAAATTCTCCATTGCTCAAAACTCCGGCTCTTACATCGGGAAATCTATACAGAGCAAGTGTAAAGAACGGAATTTGCCCTGTTGCCTATTCAATAGCCGATACAATTACCGTAAACAATATGACTCAGGCAGGAAATATTAATGTGCTTTCACCTATTTGTGCCGGAAATACTACAAAGTGCTATTTGTATAGTTATACAGGTGCCATTCAATGGCAGGAATCATCCGACACTATCAATTGGTATAATGTAAGCTCGGGCAGCGGAATGAACAGCACGCCTTATACAACTCCTGTTCTTACTACAACGACTTATTATAGAGCAAAAGTTAAAAGTGGAGTTTGCCCCGAAAAATTCTCGGCTTATGATACTGCTTGGGTTAATCCATTGATAGTTCCTTATATTGATATTGAAATGATTGGAGGCAGCAACCCTCAATGTGCTCCTGCCGATACTGTTGTTTTCAAAGCCAATTTTTACAACGGAGGAAATAATCCTGTTTTACAATGGAAAAAAGGCTGGTCAAATGTTGGTACCAATGATAGTATTTTGAGAATTTTACCTCAAAACAACGACCAAATTAAATGTCAATTGACCTCAAATGCCGTTTGTGCAACACCATCTTCGGTTACTTCAAATATTATAACAATGGTAGTTAACTCCAAACCTACGGTTATATTCAATTTGCCTGCGAATATCGATACATTATGTTCAAATATGTCTTATGTAACTATAACCGGAGCTTCTCCTGCTAATGGCGTTTTTTCAGGTGTTGGTGTTACCGGAAATATTTTTAATCCATCACAAGCAGGGGTCGGAATTCATCCGATTACTTATACATATACCGTACCATCAACAGGCTGTTCGGATAGCGTTACAAGAAATATTACTGTTGTTGATTGCACTAATGTTTTTGATTATAAAAATGATAAAATAGCTGTATATCCTAATCCTTTCGATAAATCATTACAAATATTTTTGAGCGATGATCTAATGGATGGAACTGTTTCATTAGAAAATATTGTAGGCGAAGTTGTACTTTTGCAAAAATTGCATTGTAACTCATTAACCTTAAATACCGAGAACCTGAATGCAGGTATTTATTTTTTAAAAATATTTTCAAAAAACAACTACGCTGTAGTTAAATTAATAAAAAGATAATTTCCTCAATAATTTTTTTGGGATTTAAAGATGCTTAAAACCAAAAATTGTTAAAACAAAATAGAATTGATTTTTGCTATCAATCTATTATTTTTTAATAAGTATTTTAGTTAGTTTTATCATTGTTTTAAAAGCAATATCGGGATAAGCTGCTTGATTGATAGTGCCGGCTAAAAAAATATTTTCTTTCGGGCAATAGAATGCTAAAGCGCCGGAAAGACCTGAATGGCCTATATAACCGGGAATAGCGCCGGTCGGGTCAAAGAACCATGGAAGTTTGAAAAGATGAATTCCTATGCCTGAACGCATAGGAAAAAATATATTATTCCAGATTTTTAAATCTTCAATATATTCAATCGGAAATAATTTCCCCGTAAAAAAGGCCTCTATAAAAACAAGCAAATCCGATGAAGTAGACACTATTCCACCATCAGCCCCAAATGAAGCCATTGCTTTAGGAATATGCAACTCTTTACTTTTGAAATAAATATTTTTTGGTTTATTGTCCGAAGTATCTGTATATAGGTAAGTATTGAATAAGTATAACGGTTTAATAATTAAATTATAGCAATTTTCTTCAAAAGATGTTCCTGTAATATTTTCAATAATTTTGCCGAGAAGTTGAAAATTGGCATCAGAGTAATGTGCTTTACCTTTAGTTCCCGGTGCAAATTTTGGTTTTAATGATTTCGTAAGATTAATTGATTGTTCAAAAGTCCAAGCTCTGTCTTTGCCTTCAGTTAGCTCATTTTTCAAACTGACATTATTATCCCCTTTATCCTCAAAATAATCTGGAAGACCGGATGTATGAGAAAGTAAATGTTTTACAGTTAATTCAAATGAGTTGTCTTTCCCTTTATAAATGTGTAATCCTTCTATAATGCTTGTGTCTAAATAATTGCTGATTTTATCATCCAGCTTCAGTTTTCCTTCAGATTTTAATTTCAAAATAATGGATGTAGTAAATAATTTTGTTGTACTTGCTATGAAAAATAATTCGTTTTCAGAAAAATTTCCTGCTTTACCTACCCAAACAAAACTATCTTTTTTTAATGCATAAGTGGCACCATATACTTTCTTTTTATCAACTGTATTATCCAATACAGTTTGTAGTAATTTTTCTTTGCTGTCCATATTTTTATTTTCTTGGCTATTAACTGAATAATTTATAATTAGCAATATTAAAAGAAAAAATATTATCTTTTTCATATGTTGATTTTTTTATTAATTAATTGTCAGATTGAACTATTCACTCCATTTTCTATTTTTGATGTATTAATAAACTTCGTTTCGCAGAATAAACATCTGCCTGTGGGTGAATATTTTCTAATGGCTCGTTTTATATAAATTATACTAATCTTAAATCGATATGTATTTAAATGCATAAAACTTTAACTAAAATCAATTTTTAATTTTTAATGTTATCTATATAATTTTGTTTATAAAACTTTTTTATAACAAATTACTTTTATTATAGGTTCAATTTTTATTTAATTTGGAATAAATTGTTTAAATTTTATAACTTAAACTCAAAAAATATTAATATTGCCGATAAATTCTGAAAAACACAACAGATGAAAATACATTTTATAGCAATAGGTGGAAGTGCCATGCATAATCTTGCCATAGCATTATATAAAAAAGGATACCATATAAGCGGTTCTGATGACGAAATATTTGAACCTTCAAAAAGTCGTCTTGCAAAATACGGTTTATTGCCTGAGGAAATAGGCTGGAACCCTGATAATATCACTAATGATATTGATGCAATTGTACTTGGTATGCATGCACGCCAGGATAATCCTGAACTAATTAAAGCTCAGCAGCTTGGAATAAAAATATACTCATACCCCGAATACCTTTACGAACAATCACGCGATAAAATCAGAATAGTTATAGGTGGAAGTCATGGAAAGACTACCATTACAAGTATAATTATTCATGTATTATCAAAATTAGGTATTGACTGTGACTATATGGTTGGTGCTCAGCTCGACGGGTTTGAAGTTATGGTAAAACTTAGTCACGAAGCCAAATATATGGTAATAGAAGGTGATGAATATCTTACTTCACCAATAGACAGAAGGCCCAAATTTCATTTGTATAAACCAAACATCGCATTGATTAGCGGAATAGCCTGGGATCACATAAATGTTTTCCCTACTTTTAGGAATTATACTGAGCAATTTGAAAAATTTGCCAATCTTATTACACAAAACGGTAGCCTCGTTTATTGCGAAAACGATAATATTGTTAAGCAAATAGCCAAAAATTGCCGTAACGATATAAAAACTATTCCCTACAACATCCCACCTTATACTATTAAAGAAGGCAAAACATTTTTACAACACAATAACAAAAATTATGAACTGAATGTGTTTGGGGAGCATAATCTTATGAATATTAACGGTGCAATGAAAGTTTTGAATCAAATTGGGATAAACGATGAAGACTTTCTAAATGCGGTAATTTCTTTTAAAGGAGCATCAAAAAGATTGGAACTTATAGTTAAAAACAATAATACTCAGATTTTCAAAGATTTTGCTCATTCGCCTTCAAAGCTAAAAGCAACTATCAATGCAGTGAAAAATCAGTTTCCCGACCGCAAACTGGTTGCCTGCATTGAACTGCATACATTTAGCAGTTTAAATAAAGAATTCTTGCAGCAGTACAAAGGATGTATGGACAATGCCGATTATCCGGTGGTATATTACAATCCTAAAACCATAGAACATAAAAAATTGCAACCAATTACAAAAGAAGATATTATAAGCGCATTTGATAATAATTTGCTCAATGTGTTTACTCAATCAAATGAAGTTGTTTCGTTCTTAAAGTCAATTAACTGGCATAACAAAAACCTGTTATTGATGACTTCTGGCAATTTCGACGGGATAATACTCGAGGATTTAGCCAAAGAATTTCTTGAAGAGGGGCAATAACAAATACTTATTTGGCAAAATAATAAAGACCTGCATCGGGGCCTAAAGGTAAGCCGAGTAATATCCACGCAATTAACAATAGTGTCCAGCCTATAAAAAAAGCTATTGAATAGGGCAACATTGTGGCTATAAGGCTGCCGATACCGACTTTATTATCATACTTTTGATAGTAAACAATAATCAGAGCAAAAAAACTCATCATTGGTGAAATAACATTAGTTACACTGTCGCCAATGCGGAAAATTGCTTGAGAAAGCTCGGGTGAATATCCTAAGAGCATAAACATAGGAATAAATACCGGTCCCATAATTGCCCATTTGGCCGAAGCACTTCCCATAAACAAATTAATAAATCCCGAAAATAGGACAAATAATATTACTAAAGGTATTAGACTTAAGTTGATTTCATGAAGCCAACCGGCACCTTTAATGGCTAATAACATGCCCAGATTGCTCCATTTGAACCATGCAACAAATTGTGAAGCAAAAAATACTAATACCAAAAATGATACTAAACTTTTAAAACTCGAATTCATTCCGTTGATTACATCATCGCTTTTCTTGAAAGTACCTGCAACAAAACCATATACAACTCCACAACTTACAGCAACAAAAAACAGTACAGCAATGAATCCTTTAAGCAAGGCGAATGCAATATCGAATTTTGGTTGTCTCTTAGAAATCCTCCATCGGGTATTAAACCTGCCAAAAATATTCCAATCCAAATCAAGAAAGTGATAAAAGCCCATTTCAATCCTTTTTTTTCTTTTATACTAAGCTGTGAAATATCCTCTTTAGCAACATCGCCCTTGTAAATTCCCAATTTTGGTTCTATCCAGACTTTGTTTACCCATGTGCCAATAATAGCTATCAAAAAGGTAGAAGCAACCATAAAATATTAATTTGCAGTAGGCATTACATAATAGCCCGGATCGATTATTCTTGCTGCTTCTGTTGATAATCCGGCTAAAAGAGGGTCTATAGTCCCGATAAGCAAATTGGCACTGAACCCTCCGCTGACTCCTGCAAATGCAGCAGATATGCCTGCTATAGGGTGCCTTCCCATAGAATGGAAAATAATGCCTGCTAGAGGTATTATCAGAATATAGCCTAAATCGGAAGCCGTATTTGATTAAATTCCCGAAAAAATAATAATAAATGTAACCCAATTTTTAGGGGCTTTTGTCAGTAGGACATTTATTGCCGATTTTATCAGACCGCTGCTTTCGGCTACTCCTATTCCGAGCATAGCAACCATAACAATACCCAAAGGTGCAAAACCCGTATAGTTGTTTACCATCTCAAGTATTATTCTGTGAAGTCCATCTACTGAAAGTAAATTAACTACAGTAATAATTTCTCCATTTGCAGGGTGTTTGCCTGCCCATCCTAAGTAATAACCTATTGCCGAAATTATTAATGTCAATAATCCGAATATACCAAAAAGTAATGCAGGGTTTGGCAATGAATTACCACTTTTTTCAATATAATACAAAAACTTATTTCCTTTGATATTTCGAGTTTTTGCCATACATTATTCATTATTTAATATTTTAACACCCACAACGCAATCAAGACATCTTTTGTTAAAACAATATTTTTCCGTCAACTCAAGTAAAGCTTGTGATTGCATTGAATTTTCAGCCTTAAAACCTAATGATGCCCATTTTTTGATTGTTGAATTCGATTCCGGTTTTATGTTCTCAATAATTTTTAATGCTCTGTTTTTGTATAATGGGTCATCCTTTTCAATAGAATAAAGAAAAAGAAAAGGTACAACTACATTAATTACAAGTAAATCAATAGCAGACTTCCCGAGTTGTTTTTCCTTTGAAACGGCAACTTTTTCATCAAACAAAAAGTGATTGTCAAAATAAGACGATGCTTTAACCTTAAAAAGCTGGTTAAGGGTATCGTAATCCTCTGCTTCTATAATTTTTGAAAACAATTTTCTTGATTTGAATATTAACTGAGCAAATTGCGAAAGTCTTACAGTGGGAAAATTATTTGGTCTTATTCTTAAAAACCTCCATAAATTCGATTGTAATGGTTTTAAATTATATTTTTTTCTTAAAAAAGTGTATTCACTGTATAGATTTTGAGGATAAGAGTCGGTGTATTTGTCATTTAGTAATCCGGCTTGTCCGAAAATAAGTGCGTTTATTTGAGTTTCATCGTTTATATGTTTTGCAAGGCACGAAAGAGGTATAGATTTTGCCAACATTTCAAATGGTTCTGAGTTTAGTTTAAATCCGAAACCTCTTGCTATTGATTCATAAAATGTTTGTTCCCAGTCGAGTTTGTTAAAATAAAATTTTTGTCGCAAATCTTCTACTTTTCTTTCAATGCGTTCAATAACAATACGTTCGAGCCACATATTAAAATACGCAGGTTCGATTTTGTTAAATTGTTTCTCGCACGGAATCCAGTTTTTCGATGCAATTATATTTTGATAATTTTCAAACAAAGAAGAGTCAAATTTGTCTTTAATTTCCAAAGTTGGGATTATTTCTCCGTTTTCTCGTTTTACAGTTGAATTATTGTTATAAACTACATGAAGAATTATATTGTCGTAAGATTTATCGTTTTGATGATTATGAGCATACCAATCGGATGAATTTACATGTATCTCAATGTTTCCTGCCCAAGTAACATTATTTATTCTGACTTTGGCATTTAAAAAGTCGGGACCGGCATCTTTATTATTAATTCCTGTGTTTATTACTTGGAAATTTTCACCTGTAACCAGAGTTAAATCACCTTTTAATAATTTGTATTTCCATAAGTAATGAATAAATTCTTCAGTCATATATAAATATTTGCTGTAAAAATATTAATTTTACCACAAAATTGAAAAAAATGAAATGGTTTAAATACATAATAATAACAATTTTATTGGCATTTATTTCGAATAAGTTTGTTTATTCTCAAAATCAGAAAACCGATAATTCTGATAATATTTTTGTAAAAGTCGATTCATATCCCAAATTTCCGGGAGGAGAGGAAAAACGGATTAAATTCATTTCAAAAAATCTGCAATATCCTCAGGAGGCTCAGGATAAGAACATTATGGGTACTGTATATATATCTTTTATTGTCGAATCGGACGGAAAAATTACAAATGTTAAAGTAAACAAAGGTATTGGAGGAGGATGTGATGAAGAAGCAGTGAGAGTTGTAAAACTTATGCCAAACTGGATACCGGCAAAATCGGGTGGAAATAACGTAAGATTTCAAATGATTATGCCGATAAGATTTTATATAAAAGACAATGAAACAAAACAGTAAAAGTATTGTTGTAAGTTATGTTTGTTGAAGATATCGAATTATAAAATTTTAAGAAATCAAGATGTTTTTCTACTTGTTTTTTGAGAAAAAATAATGTATTTTTGTAGAACAATTGTGAGGGGATAATTAATTTTTTATGCATGAATTAAAACTCTTATTGTCAGGAGTAGAATATAAACTAAGAAAGCTTATAAATACAAACAAAAGGTTAGATGAAGAGAATAAGATATTAAATGACAAAAATAAAGAGTACGAACAAATAATTGAAGAACAAAAAAAAATAATAAAAGAGCTAGAAGAAAAAATTAAAGTGTTGAAAATAGCAAAATCGTTAGAAGGCAGTTCAAATACTTTTGAACAAAAAGTCAAGATTAACGAAATGCTGCGGGAAATAGATAAGTGTATAGGTCTTTTAAATAAATAGATATATTATAAAAAGGTTGTATGAGTGAAATCTCGATAACGGTGAGGATAGCAGACAGGCATTACAAGCTTACGATAGAAAGAGAAGAGGAAGAGATTTTCAGAAAAGCAACCAAATTGTTGTCAGAGAAATTGATGGAATATGCTCAAAATTATGCTTTTAAGGATAAACAGGATTTGTTGGCAATGGTAGCTTTACAATACACAACAAGCACATTGAAGCTGGAGGAAGAAGCAGAATTTAGAGATAAAGAGTTGGAAATAAAATTAAAAGAAATTGACAAAGTATTAAGTGAAAATATATCGTAAAATTAGAAGGCGCGTTCTTTGAAAATTTTATACACATATCGAAAGATATACCCGCATTGATTTATTTCAGTTTGTAAACTCAACATTACAATCATTAGGGATAAGCTCAAAGGGATTAAAAACAGGCCTCAACCTGCTTGCAGGTTCTCATTTTTTTGAGACAGTGGACGTTTGATGTTTCTGGCAGCCCTATAAGTATATTTTTGGGGTTTACTACACCCAAAAAATCAATTGCGGGTTTTTTTTTATTTCAACACTGTCAAATCAATATATTTACTAACTAATTTTTGTACTAAAATGAGTGTAATTGTTACAATTATTATTGCTTTATTTACTTTAATGCTCGGTGCTATTTTAGCAACCACGGTATTAAGAAAAATTGTAGATAAAAAAAGCCAGAAAATTTTAATTGAAGCCGAAGAAAAGGCTGAAGTTATCAAAAAAGAAAAAATTTTACAGGCTAAAGAAAAATTTTTACAGTTAAAGGCTGAACACGAAAAAGTTATTCAAGAAAAGAATAACAATATTTTAAAAGCCGAAAACAGAATTAAACAAAAAGAAACCGCTTTATCGCAAAAGTATGAAGAGGTTCAACGTAAACAGAACGAACTTAATGCTTTAAAAGAAAATTTAAACAGTCAACTTGAAATTGTAAACAAAAAACAAGCTGAACTCGAAAAAATTCACAAAAGTCAGGTTGAAAAACTCGAACTTATAGCCGGACTTACTGCAAAAGAGGCTAAAGAACAACTTATTGATACACTAAAAGAAGAAGCTAAGAACGATGCCATGAATCTTATAAAAGATGTAATGGATGAAGCTAAAATTACTGCAAATATCGAAGCGAAAAAAATTGTTATTGAAACCATACAACGAACTGCAGTAGAGCATGCTATCGAGAACTCTGTTTCTGTTTTCAATCTCGAAAGCGATGAAGTAAAGGGTAGGATAATAGGAAGAGAAGGAAGAAATATCAGAACTTTAGAATCGCTTACCGGCGTTGAAATAATTATTGATGATTCGCCCGATGCTATTATTATTTCTGGTTTCGACCCTGTTAGAAGGGAAATTGCAAGACTGTCGTTACACAAATTAGTAACCGACGGCAGAATACATCCTGCCAGAATAGAAGAGGTTGTTGCAAAAGTTAAAAAACAAATTGAACAGGAAATAGTAGAAATCGGTAAACGTACAACTATTGATCTTGGAATACTGAATATGCACCACGAACTTATTCGATTGGTTGGTAAAATGAAATATCGTTCTTCTTACGGTCAAAACTTACTCCAACATTCAAAGGAAGTAGCAAATTTATGTGCTACAATGGCTGCCGAATTAGGTCTGAATCCAAAACTTGCAAAAAGAGCCGGTTTGTTGCACGATATCGGCAAAGTTCCTGATAATGAGCCTGATCTTCCACATGCAATTTTAGGTATGAAACTTGCCGAGAAATACAAAGAAAAACCCGAAGTATGCAATGCTATAGGTTCACATCACGACGAAATTGAAATGGAAACTCTTATTGCTCCTATTGTTCAAGTATGCGATGCTATTTCAGGAGCAAGACCCGGAGCAAGAAGAGAGGTTGTTGACGCCTATATAAACCGACTGAATAATCTTGAAGAATTGGCATTATCGTACCCGGGTGTTGTTAAAACTTATGCAATTCAAGCAGGTAGAGAGCTTAGGGTTATAGTGGGTGCCGATAAAATGACCGATGCTGAAGCAAATCAGCTTTCTGTTGATTTATCGCACAAAATTCAGGAAGAAATGACGTATCCCGGACAGATAAAAATTACTGTTATCAGAGAAACGCGCGCTATAAGCTATGCTAAGTAGTTGATAGTATTATAATAAAAAAAGGGGTGTATTCGCACACCCCTTTTTTTATTCTGCATTTTTTCTCATTCTTTTTCTTTCATTTTCATCGAGTAAAATTTTTCTTAGTCTTAACGATAAAGGTGTTATTTCCAAGTATTCGTCATCTGAGATGTATTCCATGTATTCTTCCAAAGAAAACTTAATGGCAGGAATTATCATAACCTTATCGTCAGACCCCGATGCTCTCATATTTGTAAGTTTCTTGGTTTTAGTAACATTTATAACAAGGTCGTCATTTCTGATATGCTCACCAATTACCTGTCCGGCATAAACTTGTTCATTTGGGTTTATAAAAAACTTACCTCTATCCTGAAGTTTGTCTATTGCATAAGGTATGGCAGTGCCTGTTTCCATTGCTATTAAAGCACCGTTTCTTTTCGAAAGTATATCGCCTTTCCATGGTTCAAAAGCCTTGAAACGGTGAGCCATTATTGCTTCGCCTTCGGTTAATGTAAGTATTGAGCTGCGTAGGCCGATAATTCCGCGTGAAGGTATTGAAAACTCAAGGTGTAACCTGTCTGATTTGGTTTCGATTTTTACAATTTCTCCTTTTCGTTGGGTAACCAATTCAATTACTTTACCTGCAGATGTTTCAGGTGCATGAACAGTAAGATATTCAACAGGTTCACATTTAACACCGTCAATTTCTTTGATAATAACCTGAGGTTGACCAACCTGCAATTCGTAACCTTCTCTACGCATTGTTTCTATAAGTATCGATAAATGAAGAATACCTCTTCCGTAAACAATAAGCGAATCGGTTGAATCTGTTTCTTCTATTCTTAGAGCTAAATTCTTTTCAAGTTCTTTGTTTAATCTTTCTCTTAAATGTCTTGAAGTAACGAATTTGCCTTCTTTGCCGTAAAAAGGTGAGTTGTTTATAGTAAAAAGCATACTCATTGTAGGCTCGTCGATTGTTATTGGAGCCATTGCTTCAGGTGCTTCGTAATCAGCAATGGTATCGCCAATTTCAAAGTCATCAATTCCCAAAACTGCACATATTTCTCCCGGATACACATCCGATTTCATTTTTTCTTTTCCGAGTCCTTCAAAAACATATAATTCTTTAACTTTTGATTTAATGATATCTCCATTGCGTTTTACAAGCGAAACATTCATTCCCCAACGCAAAATTCCTCTTGATAAGCGTCCTACGGCAATTCTTCCTACATAAGAAGAGTAGTCAAGCGAAGTTATTTGTAACTGCAAACTCCCTTCATTGTATTTTGGTGCAGGAATATGTTCAATAATTGTATCTAAAAGATAGCTTATGTCTTGAGTAGGAACTTTCCAATCGCTCGACATCCAACCATTTTTTGAAGAACCGAAAACCGTAGGGAAATTTAGTTGTTCTTCGGTAGCATTAAGGTTAAACATCAGTTCAAAAACAGCTTCCTGAGCTGCTACAGGGTCGCAATTTGGTTTATCGACTTTATTGATAACTACTATAGGCATTAGGTTCAGAGCCAGAGCCTTTTGTAATACGAAACGAGTTTGCGGCATTGGACCTTCAAAAGCATCTACTAACAAAAGTACACCGTCTGCCATATTTAAAACTCTTTCAACTTCTCCGCCAAAATCGCTGTGTCCCGGGGTGTCTATTATATTTATTTTTACTCCTTTGTATCTAACAGAAACATTTTTCGATAAAATTGTAATTCCTCTTTCTCTCTCCAAATCATTACTGTCTAATATTAAATCGCCCATATTCTGATTATCTCTGAATAATCTTACCTGATGTAAAATTCTGTCGACAAGTGTAGTTTTGCCGTGATCAACGTGAGCAATTATAGCTATGTTTCTGATATTCTGCATAATTTTTTGTGTTTTCCCTGTTTTTTTTAAGTCTGCAAAGGTACGCAATATTAATATCCCGATAGCTATTGATGTAAATTTAATTTTAATAATTATTTGTTATTCGATAATTTGATTTAACTTATTGGTTTAACAATGTTAAGTTGATAAAATTTCAACATAATTAACCCTTTTATTATTAGCTTTTATTAATTTTGCCAAAAAAATCGGAAATGGCTGTAGATTATAACGAAGAAAGCATAAAATCGCTCGATTGGAACGAACATATTCGTTTACGACCCGGTATGTATATCGGAAAACTTGGAGATGGGGCATCACAGGATGACGGGATATATGTGCTTGTAAAGGAGATTGTTGATAATGCCATTGATGAGTTTGTTATGGGGGCAGGAAGAAGTATTGAAATTACTATTCAAGAGAAAAAAGTTACTATAAGAGACTACGGCAGAGGTATGCCATTGGGAAAGGTTATTGATTGTGTTTCGAAAATAAATACCGGAGCTAAATACGATTCGAATGTTTTTCAGAAATCGGTAGGATTGAACGGAATAGGAACAAAAGCAGTTAATGCTTTGTCATCTTATTTTCGTGTTCAGTCAATTCGTGAGGGGAAAACTAAAGTTGTAGAATTTAGTAAAGGAAAATTAGTTAATGATTATGAAACAGTTCCGTGTGATTTAAGAAACGGCACTATTGTAAGTTTCATCCCCGATGCGGAAATATTCGGCAATTATCATTTTATTGACGAATATTTGGAAAAAATGTTCTGGAATTACGCTTATCTGAACAACGGTTTAAGCTTAATTTTCAACGGCAATAAGATGATTGCAAAGAACGGATTGCTCGATTTGCTCGAAAGTAATATTAATGGCTCTACTTTATATCCTATAATTCATATTAAGGAAGACGACTTTGAGTTTGCATTCTCACACAGTTCAAATCAATATATTGAAGAGTATTTTTCATTTGTAAACGGCCAGCATACTACCCAAGGGGGAACTCATCAGGCTGCTTTCAGAGAAGCGATAGTTAAAACAATTCGTGAGTTCTATAAAAAGGATTTTGAACCAAGTGATATAAGAAGTTCAATAGTAGCTGCTTTAAGTATAAAAATTCAGGAACCTGTTTTCGAATCGCAAACCAAAACAAAATTAGGGTCTGTTTATCTTGCTCCCGAAAGCACGACAACCGTTAGAAATTATATAATTGACATAGTAAAGCGAAATCTCGATAATTATTTACATATAAATACCGAAACTGCCGAATTGCTTCTCCGAAAAATATTACAATCGGAGAAAGAACGCAAAGAGCTTGCAAATATTAAAAAATCGGCACGCGAAAGTGTCAAAAAAGTTAGTTTACACAATAAAAAACTTCGTGATTGTCGTATCCACTACAACAGCAATGATGAGAGAAGGTTAGAGACTACACTTTTCATTACAGAGGGGGACTCGGCAAGCGGCTCAATCACTAAATCGAGAGATGTGAATACTCAGGCCGTTTTTAGTCTTAAAGGTAAACCTCTTAATTGTTACGGACTCACAAAAAGGGTTGTTTATGAAAATGAAGAGTTTAACCTGTTGCAAGCCGCACTTAACATCGATGAAGACCTTGATAATCTCAGGTACAATAATGTTGTTATTGCCACTGATGCCGATGTTGATGGAATGCACATACGCTTGCTTTTGCTTACTTTCTTTCTGCAGTTTTTCCCCGACCTCGTAAAATCAGGGCATTTGTATATACTGCAAACTCCGCTTTTCAGAGTTAGAAATAAACAAAAAACCATTTATTGTTATTCCGAAGAAGAAAGAGTAAATGCAATTTCACAATTAGGTTCTAATCCCGAAATAACACGATTTAAAGGGTTAGGTGAAATTTCTCCCGAGGAATTTAAACATTTTATTGGCCCTAATATCCGACTTGAACCGGTTATTCTTAAAAAGGATTCATCAATCAAAGAAATTCTGTCATTTTATATGGGAAAG
Organism: uncultured Bacteroides sp.; assembly: GCA_964634005.1. Classification (GTDB taxonomy): domain Bacteria; phylum Bacteroidota; class Bacteroidia; order Bacteroidales; family JACABE01; genus CAZWKQ01. The sequence continues at coordinate 97,172 of CAZWKQ010000004.1, read as the reverse complement.
AATACTCCCGAAAGGCAAAATTTTATTATTGATAATTTAAGAATTGAAATCGACAATTTTGAGATTTTAAGTAAAACTGTTGCTTAACCTGTTTAAATATAAAAATGTTATATTTGCAATATTTTTAATTTAAAATTGAAAAGAACAATATCCATATTACTTTTAACCTTAATGTTTTTCCAATTTTCGGGCTTCTTTGTTGTTTTTAAAATTATGCAATGGGATGTCAAAAAGCAAATTAAAAAGGCAATAAAGCAAGGATTACCCGAATGTGAACTCGTTGTTTTAAAATTTCCTAATGACAGAAAAATTCAAAAAAGTATGGGCGTTAAATGGATTGAAAAACACGAGTTTAGATACAAAGGTAATATGTATGATATCGTAAGATCAAAAATTGAAGGTGAAAATATTATTTTTTATTGCATTAATGACCATAAAGAAGAAGTTTTATTTGCTAACCTTAATAGTCAGATAAACAAGGAGTTGTCGGCAAACAATTCAAAAGCTAAGACTCTCCAATTGCTAAAAAAAATAAACTTTCAATATGTTTATAACTCCTTTAAAGTAAATATATCAGACTATTATTCACAGTTAACATCGTATATTTATTTTGAAGTAAATTATAAAAAAGTATTTAAAGAAGTCATTACTCCACCTCCTCAATCATTTTTATCAAATAATTTTATTTCAATTATTTAGTCTTTATAAATCTCTTTTTTTAAGGCTAAGTTTATTCAATTTTTTTGAAATATCAATAGCATTTCAATTATTTCAAATATTAACTTATTGTAATACAGACTTGTATTGTAATTTAAGATTTGAAAATTCTGAAATGTTAATTATTATCAGCTAAAAATTGAGTCAAATTCGATTTATTTATTAATATAAAAATTAAAATGAAAAATATACGGATAAAGATTTTAATTACAATATTTTCAATGATGTTACCATATATTTTGTCGGCAGTAGAAGTTGATAAAAAGACGGCACAAAGTGTAGCTGTATCATTTTGGCAAACAGAGTTGAAAATGCAGAGTGGAAAATACAGTTTCGACTACGAGGCTGTATATGATAAACACAAATCATCGCAAGTGTTGTTGCATATTTTTAAAACATCAAACAGTTTTATAATTGTATCGGGCGATGATGCTATTTTCCCGATTTTAGGATATTCGACAGAAAGCTCATACCCTCAAAAAAATCAGGTTTTGAGCTTCGACTGGTGGATTGATAATATATCTGCTTCAATTTCAAAGGCGATAAATAGCAGGCAAATTGCCGACAAAAAGGTCAAAGAGGCATGGGAGTTTTATAAAAAACCTTACAAGTCGGGTTCATTTTTCAAAAACACACAACAGGTTTTACCTTTGTTAAAAACATATTGGAATCAAGATGCCGGATACAATTATTATTGTCCTGCTCATATAATGGGTCCTGACGGTAAATGTTATGCCGGTTGTGTTGCAACAGCTATGGCACAGGTTATGAAATTTTACGAATTCCCTAAGCGAGGACAAGGCTCTAATTCCTATCATCATCAGGCATTCGGAGATATCAGCGTAAACTTTTCGAATGAAACCTATGATTATTCTAATATGACTTTAACAATACTTGATACTATAAGCAGAAACGCAATTGCAAAACTTATTTATCATGCCGGTGTATCTGTTAATATGTATTACACTCCATCAGGATCTTCCTCTTTTTTATATCGTTCGCAGGAGGCTTTGTACAATTTTTTTAAATACAAAAGGTATATCAGTTTCGACTATCGCTCTTCTTTTACCGATGAAGAATGGAGAACCATGTTGATGGATAATCTTGATATGAAATATCCAATATTATATGGAGGGCAAGACCCGCAATACGGCGGGCATGCATGGGTTTGCGACGGTTATCAGTTTAATGATTATTTTCATTTCAATTGGGGATGGGGAGGTGCCGGTAACGGGTTCTTCTATTTAAATAACTTAAACTCAGGTAATGGAAATTTTACTTCGGGACAAAATGCAGTTTACAATATTGTACCCGATAGCTCGGTGTATCCTTTGTGTATTCCTAATAAAGTTTACAGAGCTCAATCATATACTTTTAATGACGGAAGTTTTGGCGATAATTATCAAAACAATACTAACTGCCAATGGCTTATTAAGCCCGATAGCGGAAGCTACATTAAACTTGATTTCTTGAATTTTAATACCGAACAAGGTGCCGATATTCTTTCTGTATATGACGGCGAAACCACTTCTGCTCCTTTATTGGGAAGTTTTTCGGGTCAAAGTAAACCGCCAACCCTATACTCTACTTCCGGAGCTATGTTATTGGTATTTACTACAAATTCAAGTGTTACCGATTTAGGATGGAAAGTACAATACTCCACTTTGTACACTTCGATAGAAGAGAGAAGTGCTTCTGATAACTTTAGTTTATTCCCAAATCCTGCAAATAACTATTTACAAATTACATTACCCGAATTAACTCGCAGTAAAACGAATTATAGTATATATAATGTTATTGGTCAATTGGTTATGTCTTCAGAATTGGATGCTAATTTAAGTTCATTCAATATCAATATCGAAAGCTTAAAAAATGGCATATATACTCTTACTTTAAAACAGAACGGAGTTATTTCGAGTAAAAAATTTATTGTAAACAAATAAAATCAATTAGAAATGAAGAAGTTTATTTTTTCAATATTATTGTTCAGCATATTTTCTCTGACAATAAAAGCACAAACAATCAAGGTTGTTGATAAATCAGATTTACAACCTATAGAAAATGTGGCTGTTACGAGTAATAATTTAAAAACAATTACCAATAAAAAAGGCGAAGTTGATATTTCTGTTGTTGGTGATAACGACATTATAACATTCAGTCACTTGTCATATCAAACAGTAAGTTTGACCAAAAGATCAATTATTGATGCTAAATATACAGTTTTGCTTACTGATAATGTAATAAAACTAAACGAAGTAGTCTTAACGGCAAACAGATTCTCTGAAGATAAAGCCGGGTTACCTCAAAAAATCGAAGTTATCACCGATAAACAAATTAGTTTTATTAATCCTCAGACAAGTGGCGATTTGCTTGCACAAACCGGAAAAGTATTTGTACAACAAAGTCAGCTCGGGGGGAGCAGTCCTGTTATCAGAGGTTTTGAAGCAAGTAAAGTTTTGTTGGTAGTTGACGGTGTTAGAATGAATAATGCAATATATCGTTCAGGACATTTGCAGAATGTTATAACTATTGATCCCAATATGCTTAACACTACCGAAATTTTGTATGGTCCGGGTTCTGTAGTTTATGGTAGTGATGCAATTGGCGGAGTTATGGCATTTTATTCAAAAAATCCCGAATTATCCTCAAACGAAAATACATTAATAAAAGGGGGAGCTTTTACGCGTTATTCTTCTGCAAATAATGAGATTGCAGGTAATGTTAATATAAATTTCGGTTTTAAAAAATGGGGATTTTTAACAAGTTTTAGCTATAAAAATTTGGATGATTTAAGAGCCGGAAATGAAAGAGACAGTAAATACGGCGATTGGGGAAAATGTCTTTACTATGCTGAAAGAATTAACGGAAAAGATTCGATGATGGTTAATAATGATCCCAATATTCAAAAGCGTTCCGGATATTCTCAATATGATATTTTACAAAAGGTTCTATTCCAGCCCAATATGAATTCGAGATACATATTTAATTTCCAGTTTTCTAATTCAAGTAATGTTCCACGATATGACCGTTTGGCTGAAATGGATGGAAGTAAACTAAAATATGCTGATTGGTATTATGGTCCTCAACGTCGTTTATTCTCTTCTTTAAGAGCAGAGTATAACAATAATAGTGCATTGTACGATAAAGCATATTTAACGGCAGCGTATCAAAATATCAGTGAAATAAGAGTAAATAGGAAGTTTAATAACGCAAACGAAAGTCATCAGGAAGAAACAGTTGATGTTTTATCTTTCAATGCCGATTTAATGAAGTCATTAACTCAAAAGAACGAGCTAAGATACGGTATTGAAGTTTGTTACAATAATGTCGGTTCTGAGGCTTATGCAATTAATGTCAATACTAATGTTAAGAGTTATAATATTGCAAGTCGTTATCCCGATAATGGAAGTAAATATATAACATTGGCTGCTTTTGCTACTCATAATTGGAAATTGAGCGAAAAGTTAATTTTTTCACAAGGATTGCGATTGAGTTCTATTCATCTCAAATCGGAATATTCCGATACTATGATGAAAATAACTAAATTCCCGTTCGATAAAACAATTGAACAGAACAATACAGCTTTAAATGGCAATATAGGATTGGTATATATGCCGGGATATGATTGGCGATTTGCTGTTTCCGGTTCTTCGGGCTTCAGAGCACCTAATGTTGACGATGTAGGAAAAGTAAATGATTCAAAACCGGGTAATGCTATTGTAATCCCGAATCCTGATTTAAAACCCGAGTATGCTTATAATGCTGAAGTTACAATAGGTAAGGTTTTCTTCAAAAAACTTCAGTTTGAAGTTACAGGATTTTACACTTTATTGAAAGATGCCATAGTTGTAAAAGCTTCGACTTTAAACGGAATGGATTCAATCATTTACGGAGGAAAGAAAACTGCTGTTCAAAGCGCTAAAAATGAAGGTGAAGCTTATGTTTACGGTATTCAGGGTGGTTTAGTATGGCAATTGACTGAATTTTTATCGGTAAGTTCTAATTTGACTTATACTTACGGAAGAGTTAAGGATACAGATACTCCTCTTGATCATATTCCTCCAATTTACGGATTTACCGGAATAAAGTTAGAAACTAAAAAAATCAAGGCTGAAGTTTATAGTAGATATAACGGGTGGAAACATCTTAGCGATTATAGTACAAGCGGAGAAGATAATCTACAACAAGCCACAGCCGACGGTACTCCTTCGTGGTACACACTCAATTTCAGAACTGCTTATCAATTACATAAGTTTTTGAATGTTCAAGTAGGACTGGAAAATATCTTAGACAAACACTATCGCTATTTTGCTTCAGGAATAAGTGCTCCGGGTAGAAATTTATTTATTACTCTCAGAAGTAACTTCTAATAAACTGAGTTTATCTTGTAAAAGGGGGATGTTTTCTTATCATCCCCCTTTTTTTATCGAGATTAAACAAGATTAGAGCATTGAAGTTTAATTGATAAATTTTTATTTTTAATACTAATTTAATTTTAACTAATTATCACTTATACAAGTGTTTATATATTTGTATATGTTGTTGATTATTTTGGGATAATAAAATTAAATCAATAAATTTGCCGTAAAAAAAGAGAAAATTGCTCAGATATATTTTAAAGAGGTTTTTTTACGGCACTTTAGTTATTATTGGTGTAATAACTCTTGTATTTGTATTATTCAATGTTTTACCCGGAGATCCTGCAAGAATGATTTTGGGACAAAGGGCTGATATGGCTTCAATAGAAGCAATTAATAAAGATTTGGGAAGAGATAAGCCTTTGCATATTCAATTTTTTAATTACTTAAATGACATTTCTTTTTTATCGATTCACAATATAAAAAATACTAATGATTATTGGTATTACGATAACACAAAATACGGAAAATGTTTGAAAATTATAACTTTAGGAGAAAAGACTTTGGTTTTAAAGAAGCCATATTTCAGACGTTCATATCAAAGTAAAAGAGAAGTTACTGAAATAATTTCCGAAGCTTTTCCAAATACGGCAATTCTTGCTTTTGTATCAATAGCTTTTGCTTTTATTATAGGAGTTGGTATAGGAATAATATCTGCTTTGAAAAAAGACGGATTAATAGATAAAATTTCATTAATAATAGCCTCATTAGGTATGTCGCTTCCGTCATTTTTTGCTGCCATTGTCATAGCTTGGCTATTTGCTTTTGTATTATCCGATTATACAGGGTTAAATATGTTTGGCAGCTTGTATTCTGTCGATGATATGGGCAATAGCGAGTATTTGGATTTAAAAAATCTCATTTTACCTGCTTTTACATTAGGGATAAGACCACTTGCCGTAATTATCGAATTAACAAGAAGTTCGATGCTTGAGGTATTAAATCAGGATTTTATACGTACAGCCCGGGCAAAGGGACTTACTGAAGTAAAAGTTATTTTCAAACATGCTCTCAGAAATGCAATGAATCCTGTGGTAACAGCAGTTTCAGGATGGTTAGCTTCTCTATTGGCAGGAGCAGTATTTGTGGAATATATTTTCGATTGGAAAGGATTAGGAGTTGTTATAGTTGAGGCTCTCGAAAAATATGATTTTCCCGTTTTAATGGGAGTATTGCTTTTTATTTCTGTTATATTAGTAATAATAAATATTTTTGTAGATATTATTTACGGGTGGTTAGACCCGCGTGTTCGTTTAACTTAAATCTAAAAAAATGAAAAGAAGAATAGTTGCAGGAAATTGGAAAATGAACAAAACCTTTCAGGAAGCAGAGGAATTGATACAAGAAATTATCGACGGATTAGATAATTTAGATGCGAGAAATGTTGATGTAATTCTTTGTACTCCGTTTCCTTATCTTGAAATGGCCACAGATTATGAAAAAGACAGCGATTTTATGGTTGGAGCTCAAAATGTGAGTTGTTTCCAAAAAGGTGCATATACCGGAGAGGTTTCAGCCGAAATGCTTCATTCAATGCAGGTTGAATATTGTATAGTTGGCCATTCGGAACGTAGAAAATATTTTAAGGAAAGCGATGAAGAAATTAAACTAAAAATTGAACAACTGCTTGAATATGATATATTTCCTATTTTCTGTTGTGGCGAAACACTCGAAGAAAGAGAAAAAGGTATTCATTTCGACATTGTTAAAAAACAAATTGAAAATTCTCTCTTCAGTTTCGACCCGCTTGATTTCGGAAAGATAGTTATAGCCTACGAGCCCGTATGGGCTATTGGAACAGGCGTTAATGCTACCTCCGAACAAGCTCAGGAAATGCACGCTTTTATTAGAAGTTTAATAGTTGAAAAGTATGGCAAAGAAATAGCAAAAAATACTCCTATTTTGTACGGAGGCAGTTGTAATTCTCAGAATGCTGCCGAAATATTTTCTAAGCCTGATGTTAATGGAGGCCTTATTGGCGGAGCATCATTAAAATCAGATGAATTTCTTAAAATTATCCAATCTTTTTAAACTTTGTTAAATGAAGTATTTTGAAGTTCAAATAATTCCTGATAATAATATTCAGTCGTTCAATGAGATAATAATTGCAAGGCTCGGAAATATAGGTTACGACAGTTTTATTGAAAACGAAAATGGTGTTGTAGCTTATATTTCTGAAAATTTGTTCGATAAAAACGAGTTAGAACTTATTAAAAATAACCTGCCTTCTGATTTTAGTTTTAAGTACGAATTCAAAATTATGGAGGAAAAAAATTGGAATGAAGAATGGGAAAGCAATTATGATCCTGTTTTAATTTCCGATAAATGTTATATAAGAGCACCATTTCACCCAAAAATTAATGATATTCCTTATGAAATAATAATTGAACCAAAGATGTCCTTTGGTACTGCCCACCACGAAACTACTTCGATGATGATAGAGCTTATTTTAGCAGAAAATATAAAGGATAAGAAAGTTCTCGACATGGGTTGTGGTACTTTTATATTGGGCATTTTGGCAAAAAAACTCGGAGCTGCACACATTACAGGCATCGACAATGATATTTGGGCATACAATAATGCAGTCGAAAATTTAAGGAACAATGATATTTATTCTGATTTTGAAATTTATCATGGCGATGCCGGCTTATTGAATTATGACAATAAGTTTGATATAATTTTTGCAAATATCAATAGGAACATACTTTTGGAAGATATTAAACATTACTCTAAAGTATTGTCCGACAACGGTATTTTATTATTAAGCGGGTTTTATAAAGAAGATTTGGATGCTATTGAGAATGAGTGCTTAAAATATCAAATCAAATTATTACGTTATTTAACAAAAAATAACTGGATAGCAGCCCGTTTTTCAAAATCAGTAAACAATGAATCATAAATATTTAAGCAGATCAGTAATTTCTTTTGCTTTTATTTTTTTTTGCGTAGCATTTTCATTTGGTCAAAGTAACAGAAATTTTACAAAGGATAAAAAGTTTTTTATCGATGAGATAAGAGCTTTTTTTAAAGAAGACAAAAATTCGGAAAAAGAACAGAAACTCTTTGCCGAAAATGTAGTTAATGAGTTTCAACTTTTGTGGAATGGCGAAATAAACGAAAATCAACAAAATCAGATAATAGTTGTAAGTAATTTGATGCTTAAGGCCAAGATGCGACCTTTTCCGCATTTTATAAGCTTTCTGACTTGTTTAAACTCTTTTAAGAAAAGCAGTCAAAAAGATAATAGCTTTGACGCTTTTCTCAGAAGTCTGCCATCTATGCTCGATACGCGCAATACTCGTTATTTTCAGCCTTTTATCGAGAATACTACTGATTTGATAACTAACAGAAATATATATAATTCACGTGCTACCAGATGGGTAACAAATTCTGATGATTTCGAATTTAGCTTTGATACGGTTGTAAAAATTATTTTTCCTTCACTTGATTTATATTGTTATGCCAATAAAGACAGTTCTGTGATATACGATACCAAAGGAGTATATTATCCTATTGATAATAAATGGCTTGGTAATGGCGGAAAAGTGAATTGGGAGCGAGCTGGTTTTACCGAAAAAGAAGTTTATGCCTTGCTGGGCGATTATCAGATTAATATGAAATTTGCCAAATATGAGGTAGATTCTGTAAAATTTTATAATACTAATTATTTTTCATCATTTTTGATAGGAAATTTGCAGGAAAAGGTTTTGTCTGACGTAACCGAAGATAGGGCTTCTTATCCCAGATTCAGTTCATACGATAAAAGACTTGTAATTAAAAATATATTTAATGATATTGATTATGAGGGTGGATTTGCAATGTTTGGTGCAAAACTAATGGGCTCGGGCGATAAATTTCAAGATGCTTATCTTTATTTTAAAAAGGATGGGAAAATATTTGTAAAAACAGCTTCTAAATCATATACTATAAGAAAAGACAGAATTTCATCCAATTTTGCCGCAGTAAGTATTTTTTGGAAAGGAGATTCAATTTATCATCCAGGTCTTGAATTGAAATATATTGATATTACCAAAGAATTGACCTTAATTAGAGGATTGACCGATTTATCATTAAGCCCTTTTTTCGATACTTATCATAAATTGGATATGTATTTTGAGGCTCTTTATTGGAAAATGGATAAAAGTTCCATTGATTTTAGTATGATAAAAGTTCCCGGTAGGACAAGCCAGGCTTTTTTCGAATCGGCAAACTATTATTCCGAAGCGCGTTTCAGCAAATTACAAGGTATTGACGAGATTCATCCTTTGTATCGTGTAAAAAAATATGTTGATAGCTATCAAACTAATGAAATCTACGTCGATGACCTTGCCAAACAGATGAAAATTGCTCCCGAACAAGTGAAAGCTATGCTTATACGTCTTGCAAATCTCGGTTTTTTAATATACGATGCCGACGATGAAGTAGTTTATGTTAAGGATAAAGTTTATGAGTATATTAAAGCTCTTAATAAGAAAACCGATTACGATATTATTCAATTTCAATCAACTGTTGAAGACGATATAAATGCCTCATTGAGTTTGCTTGATTTTGACCTTAAGATTAAAGGAGTTCCGGTTGTACTTTTAAGCGATTCTCAAAACGTGTTTATTTATCCGAGTAATCAAGAAGTTACTGTCAAAAAAAATCGTGATTTCTCGTTTTCGGGTAGGATACATGCCGGTCGTTTCGATTATTTCGCCAAAGGATGTTCATTTATCTACGACGACTTTAAATTGAATATGCCTGTGATAGATTCATTAAGTTTCAAAGTATTGGCATTTCAAACAAACGACAAAGGCGAAAGACCTTTAGTTAGAGTTCAGAATGTTTTGCAGGATTTAAAGGGTGAGATTCTTGTTGATTATCCCACAAATAAATCGGGATTGAAGAATTTTCCGCAATATCCTATATTTACAAGTAAAGAACCCTCTTATGTTTACTACAATAGGCAGAATATTCAAAGAGGGGTATATACTAAGGATAAATTTTATTTTGTTGTTAAACCATTTTCTATTGACAGTCTTGATAATTTTGAAACCGAAAATATCAAATTTGATGGAAGTTTAACCTCTGCCGGCATATTCCCCGAAATTAACGAACCTTTGAAAGTTCAACCCGATTATTCCCTTGGTTTTGTTAAAAGTACTCCTATTGCAGGGTTGCCTGCTTATGGCGGAAAAGGTAAGTATTACAATAAAATTAATTTGAGTAATCAAGGACTAAGAGGGGACGGACGGCTCGAGTATATTACATCTACAACTCATTCAAACGACTTTTTGTTTTTACCTGATTCAATGAAAGCTGTTGCCAATAAGTTTGAAATAAAGGCACAAACTACATTGACAGAATATCCTCAGTTAGCAGCCTCTAATGTCAGCCAATTCTGGAGGCCTTACAAAGACTCTCTAATATCAACACAAATCGATCAACCTTTCCAGATGTATAACAACGAATCGAAATTAAACGGAAGAGTTGTATTAATGCCGTCAGGACTCACTGGCAGAGGAAAAATTGAGTTTGAAAAAGCCGAAATGGAATCTAACCTTTACAAATTCAAAGAACATGTTTTTGATTCCGATACTGCAAATTTCAGATTGAGAACATATGATTTAACCGATCTTGCTTTTAATACCGAAAACTACAAATCTCACATTGATTTTAAAAAGCGAATAGGGGAGTTTAAATCAAATGGAGGAGTGTCAAAGGTTAATTTCCCTGTAAATCGTTATATCTGTTATATGGATATGCTCGACTGGTATATGGATAAAGAAGAAATAGCTTTAAGAAATACCAAGAAACCGGGAAGCGAAATTCTTGATAAAATGCCTCTTAAGGACTTATTATCATACGATTTGCCGGGGTCTGATTTTGTATCTACCCATCCGTCTCAGGATTCTCTTAAATTCAGAGCAACAAAGGCAATATTTAACATGAAAGATTATGTTCTAACCGCTCAGGATGTTAAGCTGATACGTGTAGCCGATGCTGTTATTGCACCCGAAAACGGCAAAGTTACAATATTGAGACAAGCTGAAATGCAGCAACTTAATAATTCGCTTATTTTGGCTGATACTGCTAAAAAATACCACTATATGTATAAAGCAAGAACCATAATTCAGGGTAAGAAAAATTATATTGCAACTGCATATTACGATTATACCGACGAAAACGATAAAAAACATCAGATTTTCTTCGATAAAGTCGGGGTTGACCCAAATAATCGAACTTATGCTACCGGAAAAATATCAGACTCTTCTGATTTTGCTCTCAGCCCTGCATTCGATTTTGCCGGTGAAGTTCAATTGAAAGCAAACAAACAAAATCTTTATTTTATAGGAGGTACTCAATTATTTCATGCTTGCACTGATGATTCAAAAATTTGGTTAAAATTCAATTCAGAAATCAATCCGAAAGAAATATTAATTCCAATAGATGCTGAACCAAAAGAAGTTAATGGAAGAAAATTAGCTTCTGCAATCCTGTATTCCAATACCGGTCAAATTTATACAGCTTTTGCAAGTCCTAAAAGAGTTTACAGCGATTCTGCCGTTATATCAGCCAACGGATTTATAACTTATAAAAAGGATAAAAAAGAGTACTGGATTGCTTCCAAAACAAAGCTTTCAAATCCCGATACTTTGGGAAATATGCTGGTATTAGATGTAAATTCATGTGTTAGTAAAGGTGACGGTAAAATAAACTTAGGAACCAAGCTTGGAAGAGTAAGTATGGACAGCTATGGTTTTGTTACTAACAACATGCGAAACAATGAGGCTACTTTCGATTTGGTTATGCCGATAAACTTTTTCTTTCACCCAGAAGCACTCAAGATGCTTGGACAAAGTCTTTTTTCAAATAATAGTCTTAATAGTATCGATAATGTTGCTAATAATAAGATAAAGAAAGCTTTTGGTGAGATTCTCGGAGAAAAAGAAGCCGAAAAAGTCATAAACGAAATAAATATGTACGGAGCTTTGCGAAGAGTTCCCGACAAACTCGATTATACCATGTTGCTTTCTGATGTCAAATTCAGGTATGATTCAACCACTAGATCTTTTATTTCGCTTGGTGATATTGGCATAGGTAATATCGGTAAAAATCAAATAAATAAATATGTAAAAGGATATATTCAGATACAGAAAAAAAGAACAGGTGATGTTTTAAATATATATCTTGAATTGGATGATGCTGAATGGTATTTCTTTACATATAGTAATAATCAGATGCAGGCATATTCTTCGATGAAAGATTTCAATGATTTTATAACACAGGAAAAGCCCGAAAAGCGTCGTTTGGAAGCTGAATCCGGTATGCCGGCTTACTCTTACTATCTTTCTACCGAAAGAAGAAAAAATGACTTTGTTAAACGAATGCAAGCTGCCGAGGTAACTCAAGACGAACCGGAACAAAGCGAATAAATAAAATATGTGTCAAAATGACACAATAAATCGTTTTGTGCGTCATTGTGTCCTATTTTTTTTGTATGGTATATTTGTTGATGTTTAATGGAAAAATTAAGTGTCATGAATTTTAACAATTATACCATTAAGTCGCAAGAGGCCATCCAAAAAGGGATGGAAATAGCCCTTTCGAATCAACATCAAGCAATTGAAAACATTCATATTTTAAAGGGTATGTTAGTAATTGATGAAAACGTCATTCCATACCTTTTAAAGAAACTAAATGTAAATGTTCAGATTGTTACTCAAACAATAGACAGAACAATTTCATCTATGCCAAAGGTAAGCGGAGGGGAGCCTTATCTTTCTTCCGATGCCAATCAATCATTGATTGCTGCAAGCAATTATTTGAAAGAATTTGGAGATGAGTTTATTTCATTAGAACATATATTGTTGGGAATTCTATCTCGAAACGATACGGCAGCCAAGATACTAAAAGATGCCGGAGTAAATGAGAAGGATCTTAAAATAGCAATTAAAGAATTAAGAAAAGGGCAAAAAGTTAAAAGCCAAACAGCAGAGGATACTTATAATTCGTTGAATAAGTTTGCTCGCAATCTGAATGATTTGGCACAAAAAGGCAAATTAGACCCCGTAATAGGCAGAGATGACGAAATAAGAAGAGTTTTACAAATATTGACAAGAAGAACTAAAAATAATCCTATTCTTATAGGAGAGCCTGGAGTAGGAAAAACTGCTATTGCCGAAGGTTTGGCTCATAGAATTGTTAATGGCGATGTTCCCGAAAATTTGAAAACAAAACAGATTTTTTCTCTCGATATGGGAGCATTAATTGCCGGAGCAAAATATAAAGGCGAGTTTGAAGAAAGGTTAAAAAGTGTTATTAAAGAAGTAATATCTTCAGATGGCGAAGTTGTATTGTTTATCGACGAAATACATACTCTTGTCGGTGCAGGAGCAAGTGAGGGTGCAATGGATGCCGCTAATATACTGAAACCGGCACTTGCAAGAGGTGAATTAAGAGCAATAGGAGCCACAACTTTAAAGGAATATCAGAAGTATTTCGAAAAGGATAAGGCGTTGGAACGCAGATTTCAAACCGTTTTTATTGAAGAGCCTGACACTATGGATGCTATCTCAATCCTTAGAGGGCTTAAAGAAAAATATGAAGTTCATCATCAGGTTAGGATAAAAGATGAAGCAATTATTGCCGCTGTTGAATTATCACAAAGATATATAACCGACAGGTTTTTGCCCGATAAAGCCATAGACCTTATAGATGAAGCTGCCTCTAAACTCAGAATGGAGATTAACTCCGTTCCTGAAGAATTAGATGAAATCGAAAGAAGAATACGTCAGCTTGAAATTGAAAGAGAAGCTATTAAAAGGGAAAATGATGAGTTGAAGTTAAATCAGTTAAACGAAGAAATAGCCAATTTGAATGAAACAAGAACTCAATTGCGTTCGAAATGGTTAGCCGAGAAAGAAATAGTCGAAAAAATTCAACAAAGTGTAAAAAATATTGAAAAATTCAAATTTGAGGCAGAACAGGCCGAACGTAGCGGTGATTACGGAAAAGTTGCCGAACTTCGTTACGGCAGGATTAAAGAAGCCGAAAATGATTTAAATAATTACAAGCAAAAGCTGTCTGAACTGCAATCGGAGCAAGCTATGCTTAAAGAAGAGGTTGATAGCGAAGATATTGCCGAGGTAGTATCGCGTTGGACAGGAATACCGGTAAATAAAATGCTTCAAAGCGAAAGAGAAAAACTTTTAAATCTTGAAAATGAACTTCATAAAAGAGTTATTGGACAGGATGAAGCAATTGAGGCAATTTCTGATGCCATTAGGAGAAGCAGGGCAGGATTGCAGGATAGTAAAAGACCTATAGGTTCTTTTATTTTCTTGGGAACTACCGGCGTTGGGAAAACCGAACTTGCAAAAGCTTTGGCCGAATTCTTATTCAACGATGAAAATGCTCTTGTTCGTATTGATATGTCTGAATATCAAGAAAGGCATACAGTGTCAAGACTTATTGGAGCTCCTCCGGGATATGTTGGATATGAAGAAAGCGGACAGTTAACAGAAGCAGTAAGAAGAAGACCTTATTCTGTTGTACTGCTCGACGAAATTGAAAAAGCACATCCTGATGTTTTCAATATTTTACTTCAGGTACTCGACGAAGGAAGGCTTACTGATAACAAAGGCAGAACGGCTGATTTTAAGAATACCATTATCATAATGACTTCAAATATTGGTTCTCATATAATTCAAGAAGGTATTTCTAATATGACAAGCTCGAATAGCCAAGCCTTGCTTTCAAAAATCCGTTTAGATGTAATGGAATTATTGAAAGCGACTATACGTCCCGAATTCCTCAATAGAGTTGACGAAATAATTATGTTTAATCCGCTTTCACAAAAAGAAATAAGGGAGATTGTAATTATGAATTTCGAAAGGTTGAAGAAGATGCTCGAACCTAAAGGCATAAACCTTGAAGCAACTGATTTTGCAATCGATTATCTTGCCGAGTTGGGCTTCGACCCGCAATATGGAGCCAGACCTTTGAAAAGAGTTTTACAGAAAAAAGTACTTAACGAATTGTCTAAAATGTTGTTATCGGGCAAAATAACTCAGGAACAAAGAATTTTACTCGATGCTTTTGACGACAAACTTGTTTTTAGAAATTAAACCATTATAAATCAAGACTCTTTGGTCGGAAGCGAGATCTTAAAGCAACTTCCTTTACCGATTTCGCTTTCGACTTCTACTGTTCCATTCATCTTTGAAACAAAATCCTTACAAAGTATAAGTCCGAGTCCGCTTCCTTTTTCCTCTTGATTATTTCCGCCAATCATAATTTTATTAACGTCCAATCTGAACAAACTTGAAATCTCGTCTTCTTTTAAACCGGCACCTGTATCACATACCGAAATAATTGTTTTATTATCACCATAAATTGCATCAATTTTTACTTCGCCTCCTTCCTTATTGTATTTTACAGCATTGGATATTAAATTTCGCAGTACTATAGTCAGCATATCAAAATCGGCATAAACTATTATTTCGTTACTGATATTGTCAAATATCTTAATTTTTCTAGCTTGAGCTTCTTCCTGAATTTGACTTATGACGATTCCAATAATTTCTTTTAGTATAAACTCATGCGGTTCGTTTTTTATTTTACTTGTTTGTGACCTTGCCCATAGAAGCAGATTTTCTACGAGCATATATGTTTTTCGGGCTGATTGATAAATTAATGATGAAAACTCTTTACACTGTTCGAGTTCAATATCGCTGTCGTTGGCGAGTATTTCCGAAAGTCCTATAATACTTGTAAAAGGACTTCTTAAATCGTGTGCTATTATCGAAAAAAACTTATCCTTGGTCGCATTAAGCTCTTTGAGTTGTTGTTCGGATTTCTGAAGTTCAATCTCTGCTGTTTTTTGTTGAGTAACATCCTCTATTACTGCAGCAAATTGACCGTATTTAGAGAAAAAGACCGAAATATTAAGATATTTGTTTCCCTTTTCGTAGTAATACTGAAATTTTTTACTGCCACCATTGAGGGCAATTTTTAGAAAATCTTCGTTGTATTCCGATAAGTCGGGGAAAATATCTTTTATATTGGTGTCTATCAGTTCGTTGATATTATTACCTACTATTCTGGCAAAAGCATCATTGGCAGCTATTATTTTGAAATCGTATAAATCTTTTTCTTTATTGAAAAAAACTTTATTGACAATAAATCCGTCAGACATGTTTTCGAACAGTAATCTGAAATTTCTTTCACTTTCTTCCAATGCCTGAGCTTTTTGTTTGTGTAAGGAAATTTCCTCTTCAAGTCTTTCTTTTGTAGTTTTAAGTTCAAGATGAGTTTTAACCCTTGCAAGAAGTTCGCGAGGGTCGAAAGGCTTAATAATAAAATCAACTGCTCCTAATTCAAAAGCATGTAAGATGTTGTCTTTATCCGAAACTCCGGTTATAAAAATTACAGGGATATTTTTGTATCTCTCACGTTGTTTTATTGTATTGCAAAATTGAAACCCGTTTTTTTCAGGTAAAACAATATCAAGTATTATCAGATCAAATGTCTCATTTTCAATTATATTAAATGCTTCTTCGGCTGAATATGCAGAAATAGCATGAAATCCATTTTCGTTTAAAATAGTCGAAATTGAATAATTTATTGTTTTACTGTCGTCAACAATTAATACTTTTTGTTGTTGATGCATAAAATTTTTATTTCTAATTAGTTAACAAAAATAAATCATTTTCCCCAATTATCTTTATCGAGACTTCGGTAGTGAATAGCTTCGGCTAAATGTTCAATTCTGATGTTTTCACTTTGTTCGATATCGGCAATTGTTCTTGATACTTTTAAAATTCTGTCGTATGCTCTGGCTGATAATCCCAATTTTTCCATTGCGGTTTTTAATAATGACATTCCCGAATCATCTATTTTACAGTATTCTTTTAGCATTTTTGTTGTCATTTGTGAGTTTGTAAAAACTCCCTTATTGCCCGAAAAGCGTTTTTCCTGTATTTGTCGGGCAATTACAACTCTTTCTCTTATTTTTTCGCTTTTTTCAGCGAGTATATTTTTAGATAAATCTCTAAAAGGCACAGGAACAACTTCAATTTGAATATCTATTCTATCCAAAAGAGGTCCTGAAATTTTGTTAAGATACTTTTGAACTACTCCCGGTGCACAAACACATTGAGTTTCGGGGTGGTTATAATAACCGCAGGGGCAAGGGTTCATGGCAGCGATAAGCATAAAATTTGCGGGATATTCTACAGCCATTTTTGCTCGCGAAATACTTATTATTCTTTCTTCCATGGGTTGCCGCAAAACTTCAAGCACAGTTCGTTTAAACTCGGGTAGTTCATCGAGGAATAAAACTCCGTTGTGTGCAAGTGAGATTTCGCCGGGTTGAGGATTACCACCACCTCCTACAAGAGCTACATCGCTAATAGTATGATGAGGTGAACGAAATGGTCGTACAGATATTAATGATGAGTTTTTACCCATTTTTCCGGCCACAGAATGTATCTTAGTGGTTTCTAATGCTTCATGTAGATTAAGCGGTGGCAGAATTGACGGTAAACGTTTGGCAAGCATCGTTTTACCGGCTCCGGGAGGCCCTATAAGTATGACATTATGCCCTCCGGCTGCAGCTATTTCCAAAGCTCTTTTTATATTTTCCTGCCCTTTTACTTCTGCAAAATCAAATTCATACTCGTTCAAACTATTATAAAATTCATCTCTGGTATTAATTTCGGTCTTTTCAAGTTCTATTTCTTTGTTGAAAAACTTAATTACATCTAAAATATTTTCAACTCCAAGAACTTCCAATCGTGACACTATTGCTGCTTCTCTTGCATTGGCTTTAGGAAGTATAATTCCTTTGAAACCTTGTTTTTGTGCTTCTATTGCAATTGGTAATGCCCCCTTTATTGGTTGAAGACTACCATCGAGTGATAATTCACCCATGATGATATACTTTTCAATCTCTTCGCTTTTTATTTGTCCTGATGCTGCTAATATCCCGATTGCAATGGTTAAATCATAAGCCGAACCTTCTTTTCGTATATCGGCAGGAGCCATATTGACGACAATTTTCTTTCCGGGTATTTTATACCCTATGTTTTTTAATGATGCTTCTATACGTTGGTGGCTTTCTTTTACCGCACTATCAGGAAGCCCGACCATATAAAAATTTATACCCTGATCAATATTTACTTCAACAGTTATTGTTATGGCATTAACTCCGTGAATTGCACTTCCGTAAGTCTTTACGAGCATAATTATTTATTTTTTTGGTTTGTATCTCGATAATTCTAAAATTTTTTGGGCATCGTTTTCTTTTAATAGATTTGATAAACTAATATTTTTGTTGTTTGAATGAAATTGTTTAATTATCTGCCAACCTATCCAATCTGTCATTCGGGGGGCTGAGTTTGTAAATCCTTTTGTTGATGGGGCTTCGGTAATCAAAGGTCTTATTTTATAAAAGTCATTATTATAAAGCAAATTGTTCTCGATTAGGAATGCCCATATTTTATCTTCATTTTTAATACACCATTCGAGTTGTTGAGGTGTATATCCAATTTTGATATTATCAGCAACTTCAGGCAAAACAGAATCTAAAAAGAAAAGAATTTTGCCTCTGTAAACCATAATATCAAGAAGAGTTTTTCCTGTTATTTGAAAATTTAATATACTTTCTGCAATAGATTTCATGGCATCGGGCACAATATAATTGCTGTCGAGCCTCGACGACAAGTATTTGGGAATTCTTACCGATTGATACATCTTATAATCTTTCCCCAAATACATGTCTATTGCAATAGCCATAACTGTATCGAGGTATATAATTTTATTTTCGTAATCGAGAAATGAAAGGTAAGTGTATACTTTCGGGACAGTCTTATCGGGAAAATGGTATTTGAACAGAGTAAATGCGTCGGATAGTTGTTTTTTTAAATTGTTAAGGTTTGGATACGTTTTGTTTACATCATCGTATATTTCGTGAAGAACCGGATCGGAAATGTAGTTGTATAATTTAACAAGATTTAAAGTATCGTTAAGGTCGGTATCCAAAAACAACATATAATCAGGTTTATAGCGTTTTATTTCCGATTTCAGATTGTTTACGTCAATACTCATCAAAATACTGTCGTAACGGTAAATATTGACGCTGATAATGCTGTCTTTTGGGATATCAACCGGAAATTCCTTTTTTTTCCCGGGCTTACAACCAAACAACAATATAGCAAACGAAGCTAAAAGGAAATAATAGCTATACTTTTTTTGCATAAAAATAAAATGATTAGAATAGTTTCATCCCTATTGAGACATTAAGCAATTTTGATTTTACATTCATATCGGCAACATCGGAAATGTTGTTTATTCCCCACTCATAACGCACATCCAGAGTAAAATTCATTACGTCTATTCCGGCACCAGCCTGAATTGCCCAATTTATATTGTTATATTTCCCCAAATCTGTTGATGGCAAACTTCCTATATTTATTCCGTTTACTTCATAATTGACATCTTTACTTGTTACGAAAGAAGCAACCGGCCCTGTCATAAGTCTGATGTTTGAAACTTTCAAATCAAGCAGTTTAACCCCAATCAATAAAGGAACATCAATGCTGTTTAATATGGTTTTTTGAGTGAAAGTTTGGTTTTGAAATTGTGGTATAGTTGCTGTTTGGTAATCACCGGCTTTTTTTGTATAATAAATCTCAGGCTGAAGGTATATTTTCGGTAAATTGATTCTTACAAATGCTCCGGCAAGATAACCTAATTTTGCTTCTTCCGAAATATCATTTACATTTTTCAACTCAGTAATCATTTTTGTTGAGTTAAATCCAACTTTTACACCTAAATTGAAAGGCAATTGTGATTTTACATTTGATAAAACAGCTACTAACGCTAATGTAATAATAATTTTTTTCATATTTAACCGATTTTAAAGATTAGTTGTAAATTTGTACAAAATTAAAAAAAAATCGTATTTAACTTAAATTTTTCTTAAAATACTTAAAATGAGTATGTCGTTAGTATTAAGTACTTTTAAATTTATTATGATATGAATAAAATAAAAATCGGAGCAGTTTTAATATTAGTATTGATATCCAATATAGTATTATCGCAAAAAAAACATGATATTCCTCTTTCATTGGGAGCAAAGATTTCTCCAAACATTTCATGGTTTAAGCCTGATGCTCAATATTTTACTTCCGAGAGTGTTCCGTTTAATTTTTCTTGGGGTTTTATTGCTGATTTTCAATTTGCCGATAAATATTATATGTCAACCGGTTTTAATGTCAATTCTATGAGCGGGAAAATTGTTTATCCATACATTTATAAAATAAATGGAGCCGATAGTATTTTAGGTACTATGAAACAAATCAATTATCTTAGATATGTAGAAATACCCGTTTCGGTAAAAATGAAGACTCGTCAGTTCGGATATACTACTTATTTTGGACAAATCGGTATGGGGTTTGGGATGAGACTTAGTGCAAAAGCTGATAATGAATTTACATCATTAACCAGAACTTTTTCTAATACCGAAACTGATGTCAATATTGAGGATAAGGTTAATTTTATTCGCCTATCGATGATAGTAGCGGCAGGTTTTGAGTATAGTCTTGGCGGTAGTACTGCTTTTTTCGGAGCTATATCATTCAATAACGGATTTAGCAATGCTTTTGATTTTAAGACTAATACTCCGCCTTTTAACAGAGCAGATGCAATTGTTAATTCGCTTGAGTTGACCGTAGGTATATTGTTTTAAGCAACATTAAAATTATTTAAATGAAAATAGCACTTGCACAGTTAAATTATCATATAGGAAATTTTAAGTTTAACACTGAAAAAATTATAAACGCAATAAAAAAAGCCAAAAACGATGGTTGTGACTTGGTAGTTTTTTCTGAACTTTCGGTTTGTGGTTACCCGCCTTTGGATTTTCTTGAATATGACTATTTTATTGACGAATGTTTGAATTATACACAGTTAATTGCAAAAGAGTGTGTTGATATAGCTGCTATTGTCGGCTTGCCTACCCGAAACAACAACCCCAAAGGTAAGCCTTTATTCAACTCTGCTGCATTTTTATATCAAGGCAAAATTCAATCAATTCATAATAAAAGTCTTTTGCCTAATTACGATATTTTTGATGAATATCGTTATTTCGAACCTTGCCTCTCCTCAAATATTATTGAATTTAAGAATCATCGTTTAGCATTGACAATTTGCGAAGAATTATGGAATATAGGTGAAGAATCCTTATATCCATATTCACCTATGGAGGAGCTTGTTAAATTTAAGCCCGATTTTATTATCAATATTTCTGCTTCACCATTTCATTATGAGCATATTGACGAAAGAAAAAAAATATTAAAACAGAATGTTTCGAAATATAATATTCCTTTGTTTTATGTAAATCAGGTAGGTGCAAATACTGAACTGATTTTCGACGGGGGTTCACTTGTTATTAATAAATATGCCGATATTTGTGAAGAGTTAGATTATTTTAAAGAGGAGATTAGGGTTGTTGATACAAATAAATTGGTAAAACCTACCATAAAACCTTATAAATCAAAGCCTGAATTTATTTACGATGCATTAATACTCGGCATCAAGGATTATTTCGTAAAAATGGGTTTGCAAAAAGCAATAATAGGACTATCGGGCGGAATAGATTCAGCATTGGTGCTTGTTTTGGCAGTTGATGCTTTAGGAAAGGAAAATGTAAAAGCTATATTATTACCATCGCAGTTTTCGAGTAGCCATTCTGTTGACGATGCTGTTGCTCTTGCTTCCAATTTAGAAGTAAGTTATGAAATAATAAATATTGAAAGTTATTATAACGCTTTTTTATCGGGACTTACTGACTTTTTTAAAGGGACATCTTTTGATATTACCGAAGAGAATCTTCAGGCTCGAATTCGTGCTGTTATTCTTATGGCTTTTAGCAACAAGTTTGGTTATGTTTTGCTTAATACTTCCAATAAAAGCGAGGCTGCAGTAGGTTATGGAACATTGTATGGCGATATGTGCGGAGGATTATCGGTAATTGGCGATTTATACAAAACTCAAGTTTACGAAATTGCTAATTTTATTAATAGAATAAAACCTATCATACCGCAAAATATCATTGATAAAGCTCCTTCAGCCGAACTCAGACCGAACCAGAAAGATAGCGACTCGCTTCCTGAATATGAAATTCTCGATAAAATTCTGTATAATTATATTGAATTAAAGAAAGGCCCCGAAGAGTTGATAAATTTGGGATTTGAAAAAAAAGTCGTATCAAAAACATTGAGTTTGGTTAATAATAGCGAATATAAAAGAAAACAAACTCCTCCAATTTTGAGAGTTTCTTCAAAAGCATTCGGATTAGGCAGAAGAATGCCTATCGCAGGGAAGTATATATAGTTGTTAATGATAAGTAATAGTAGGTTTACAATTATTTGAGTATTTTAAATGCTAAAACCCAAAATTTTTTTATTGTATAATTTGGGTTAAATCAAATCCTGATTTGACGTGCTATTAAAGACTTCTTGAATGGTTTCAATTTTAAAGGCGTCATCCAATTTGTAATTCCCTATTCGAGTTCTGCAAAGTGAAGAAAGATAAGCTCCGCATTTGAGTTGATTTCCGAAATCACGTGCTATTGCTCTTATGTAAGTGCCTTTGCTACAGTTTATTTTAAAATAAACTTCGGGTAATTTTATTTCAGTTATTTCAAATTCAGAAATAAATATTTTTTTGGGTTTAAGTTTTATGTCTTCTTCTTCGCGGGCATACTTGTATGCTCTTTTCCCGTTAATTTTTACAGCTGAAAACACAGGAGGAATTTGATAAGTTTCTCCTATAAACGAATTTGCTGCATTATAAATCATTTCATCGGTTACATGAGAATAATCGTATTCATTATCTATTTCTTTTTCCAAGTCGTACGAAGGAGTTGTTTTTCCAATAGTAAAACTTCCTGTATATTGTTTTTCCAAGAACTGGAGTTCTTCAATTTTTTTTGTGAATTTTCCGGTACAAACAATTAATAAACCGGTTGCCAAAGGGTCTAATGTACCGGCATGACCTATTTTAATCTTTTTTATTCCAAGTTTACGCCTGATAATATTTCTTAAATGATTTACTACGTCGAACGATGTCCAACGGTAAGGTTTATCAATTAAAATTAACTCGCCTTCAATTAAATTGTTGATATCCATTTTAAATTACTGATAATGGAACACCCAGTGCAGACAAAAGCAGTATAACAGCTCCTAAAATAATTCTGTAATAGCCGAATGCTTTAAACCCGTATTTTGTAAGGAAGGCAATAAAACTTTTAATCGCTAACATTGCAACTAAAAAAGCTACAATATTTCCGATTATCAAAATATCAATATCGGATGCTTGAATTGACTTATAGTTTTCTAAAAGTTTATATGCAGATGCCGCAAACATAGTCGGAACTGCAAGGAAGAATGAGAATTCTGCGGCTGTTTTCCTGTTCAGTTTTTGAGACATACCTCCGATAATAGTTGCAGCAGAGCGTGAAACTCCCGGTATCATTGATATACATTGTATCAATCCGATTTTAAATGCTGTTGAATAGCTTATTTTTTGATCTTCTGACGGTTTATTAAACCATTTATCTACAAATAATAGAACAATTCCTCCAAGCAATAGTGAAATAGCAACAACTATCACACTTTCAAGCATTTTATCGATAATATCTCCCAATAAAAAGCCTATAACCATTGCCGGAATAAAAGCAATAAAAAGTTTGTAATAAAAATCTAATGTTTGGAAAAACCTTTTCCAATATAAAACAATAACAGATAGTATGGCACCAAACTGAATGTTGACCGTAAATGCTTTTAAAAATTCAGTGCTTTCTAATCCGAGAATTTTTTCGGTAATAATCATGTGTCCGGTCGAAGATATGGGCAAAAACTCCGTAATACCCTCAACTATTGCAATTATGACGGCTTCGAATATTGTCATAACTCTAATCTTTAGGCTTAATCATAATGGCAAAAACCTCTATTACAAAGCCTATAATTAAAAGGATAGGGGCTAATGTAAGTCTTTGGAAATTGAATATTTTATCGCTGAATACATTTGGGTCGTCAGAGCCACCTCCTATCATTAATATATATCCTACAAGCAGAAAAGCAACCCCAAGTATAAGCAATTGATAATTAATTTTCCCAAATGCAAAATCTAATTGTGGTTTCTCTTTTGTCTTTTGTGTTGTACTTTTAGTATTTTGATTATTTTTGACGGTTATTACTTTTTTCGATTGTACTGCCATAGACTTTTTTTTACAAAATTATAAATTTTTTAATATAAACTGTCTGTTTTGATTTTTAAATATTTTCTTACTGCAAAATATGTTGAAACAACAGAAAACGATATTCCCAATATTAAAACAGCTACAAATACAAGTAAATATGAGTCAATTTCCTGCATGTTTATCACCTCGGGCAAATGTTCGCGTATGAGCAAAAGCACTCCGAATAAAACAGCAATTGCGGCTATCGAACTTATAAATCCGGTTAAAATACTTTTTTGTAAAAAAGGCTTCCTTATAAATGCAGAATTTGCTCCAACTAATTGCATAGTTCTGATAATAAAGCGTTTCGAGTAAATTGAAAGTCTTATGGTGTTATTTACCAAAATTATCGCTATTAAAATAAAAATTGAGCTGAATGACAAAATAAAAACACTGATTCTCTTTATATTATCATTAACTTTCTGAACAAGATTTTTTTGATAGTAAACCTCTTTAACTATATCGTTTTTCAATATATTAGCCTCAATAATTTTTAAACTGTCGTTGTTGGCATAATTTGCATTTAATCTTACATCAATTGTTGCCGGAAGAGGGTTATAATCAAGAAAGCTCATAAAATCTTCGCCCAAGTCTTTTGACAATTCTTTGGCTGCCTGTTCTTTTGTAATATATTGTGTCGATTTTGTATAAGGGCATATATCGAGGTATTTCTGAAACTTTATTATATTAGCTTCTTTAGCTGAGTCTTTCATATAAATAGAAAAGCCAATATTTTCCTTAACCTGGTTTGATATTTTTTTTGCGTGAAAAATTATTAATCCTAACAAACCAAGCATAAATAATACCAACGAAATGCTTACTACCGAACTGATATAAGCATTTATTAATCGTCTTTTATTGTACTTTTCTTCCTGATTTTTCATATTATCGTAAAGTTGCTAAATTAAACAAAGTTTTTTATAGTCGATGGTAGTACAGAGTTTTAGTAAAAACACCTTATATTACAAAACTCTTTGAGTTTTTGATTTATCATTCATTTTCCTACTTTTGCAAAATTAAAAAAATCAGTGAAATTGAATAATAAAAACTATGGAATATAACTTTGTAGAAATAGAAAAGAAATGGCAGGAATATTGGCGAAATAATAAAACTTTTAAAGCTGAAAATAAATCGGATAAACCAAAATATTATGTATTGGATATGTTTCCGTATCCATCGGGTGCAGGGCTACATGTCGGACATCCATTGGGTTATATAGCTTCTGATATTTATTCGAGGTATAAGCGTCATAAAGGGTTTAATGTATTGCATCCTATGGGTTATGATGCTTATGGTTTACCTGCTGAGCAGTATGCCATACAAACAGGGCAACATCCTGCAATTACTACTGAAAAAAATATTGCACGTTATAGAGAACAATTAGATAAAATCGGTTTTTCTTTCGATTGGGACAGAGAGGTAAGAACTTGCGATCCGTCTTATTATAAATGGACTCAATGGACATTTATTCAGCTTTTTAATCATTATTACGATAAAAAGTATAATAAAGCCATACATATTAATAACTTAATAAAGCATTTCGAAGAGCATGGGAGTGTTAATTGTAATGCTTATGGGGTTGATTGTGAGATATTTACTCCTGAAATGTGGAAAGCTATGCCTGAGAAAAAACAACAGGAAATTCTGATGAATTACCGATTAGCTTATTTGTCTGATACAATGGTTAATTGGTGTCCAAAGTTAGGTACTGTCCTTGCAAACGATGAGGTTGTTGGTGGATTATCGGTCAGAGGTGGATATCCTGTCGAAAGAAAGTTAATGAAACAGTGGTCTTTAAGAATATCAGCCTATGCCGAACGTTTACTTGAAGGCTTAGACAGAATTGATTGGAGTGATTCGATTAAAGAGATTCAAAGAAACTGGATAGGGAAATCGGAAGGAGCCGAAGCTGTTTTCAAAATTGAAGGTAGTGAACTTGGAATAAAAATTTTTACTACCCGCCCTGATACAATTTTTGGAGTTTCTTTTATGGTTTTATGCCCTGAACATGAGCTTATTGAGCAAATTACAACTGATGATAATTTAGAGAATGTTACAAATTATGTAAATTGGGCTAAAAACCGTTCGGAACGTGAAAGGCAAGCAGAAGTAAATAAAATTTCGGGTGTATTCACTGGAGCTTTTGCCATAAATCCCATTAACGGTGATAAAATACATGTTTGGGTTTCCGATTATGTATTGTCAGGTTATGGCACCGGTGCTATTATGGCTGTTCCGGGACACGATAGCCGTGATTTTGCTTTTGCACGTCATTTTAATTTGCCCATAATTCAAGTTATAGTTCCTGAGGGTGAAAGTCCTGAAAATCCTGAATTATGGGACGATGCAAAGGATTCAAAACAGGGTACTTGCATTAATTCGGGATTCATAAATGGAATGACCGTTAAAAAAGGTGCTGAAGCTGTAATAGAATATCTCGAAAATAACGGAATTGGGAAAAGGACAATCAATTATCGTTTGCGTGATGCAATATTCAGTCGCCAACGTTATTGGGGCGAGCCATTTCCCGTATATTACAAAGATGGAGTTCCTTATATGCTCGATGAGAGTGAACTCCCGCTGCATCTTCCTGAAATTGACTCTTATTTACCTACTGAAACAGGGGAGCCACCTTTGGCAAGGGCTAAAAACTGGCATACAAAAGATGGATATCCGCTTGAAACAAACACAATGCCGGGATTTGCAGGTTCAAGTGCTTACTATCTGCGTTATATGGATGCAAGGAATGACAAAGAAATTTTTTCGAAAGAAGCCGTAGAATACTGGAAAAATGTGGATTTGTACATAGGCGGAGCCGAACATGCCACAGGTCATCTTATTTATGCTCGATTCTGGAATAAATTTCTTTATGATATCGGCCTCAGCGTCGTTGATGAACCATTTCAAAAACTTATTAACCAAGGGATGATTCAAGGTAGATCCAGCTTGGTTTACCGAATCAAAGGAACTAATACATTTGTTTCTTACGGATTAAAGGACGGTTACGACACTCAGGAATTGCATGTCGATATTAATATAGTTGATTCTGATATTCTTGATATTGATAAATTTCGTGAGTGGATGCCCGAATTTAAAAATGCCGAATTTATTTTAGAAGAAGGAAAATACAGGTGTGGATGGGAAGTTGAAAAGATGTCGAAATCGTTGCATAATGTGCAAAACCCCGATGATTTGGTTAAACGTTATGGTGCCGATACTCTTAGAATGTACGAAATGTTTTTAGGTCCGCTCGAGCAATCTAAACCATGGGATACCAAAGGTATTGAAGGAGTTTTTCGTTTTTTGAGAAAATTTTGGAAATTATTTATCGATGAAAATAATAGCTTAAAATTGTCTGATGAAGAACCTGATAAAGAGGAACTTAAGATATTACACCGTACAATCAAAAAAGTTACCGAAGATATTGAGCGTTTTTCATTCAATACTGCTGTAAGTTCATTTATGATTTGTGTAAATGAATTGACAGAACTGAAATGTAATAAAATTGACATCCTAAAACCATTATTGGTATTGATTTCTCCTTATGCTCCGCATATTGCCGAAGAACTATGGGAAAGACTCGGTAATAAAAACAGTATTACTTACGCCGAATATCCCGTTTATAACGAAGATTTCCTGATTGAGAATACTTTTGTTTATCCAATCTCTTTCAACGGTAAAATGCGTTTTCAAATGGAATTTTCGGTTGATGCTACAAATGAAGAAATCGAAAAGGCTGTACTTTCAAATCCCGATTCACAAAAATGGCTAATGGGTAAAACTCCCAAAAAAGTTATTATTGTGAATAAAAAAATTGTAAATATTGTAGTATAAACTATTAAACCCAAAAATCTTTTTATTCGATTGTTCAATAAAGATTTTCTTTATTGAACAATTTGGGTTAAGAGATAATTATTTTGGAATAGTTGACAGTACATCGGGAATTATATTGTCGTTTGCCTTTATATCAATCCATTTAATGTCTTTATCTCTGAAAAACCAAGTCAGTTGCCTTTTTGCGTAGCGTCTTGTATGTGTTTTAATATTTTCTGTTGCTTCTTCAATTTTTACTTTTCCGTCAAAGTATTCAAAAAGTTCTTTATATCCGACTGTATTTAGGGCATTTAAATGTTTGAACGGAAGAAGATTTTCAACTTCGTTAATCAGTCCGTTTTCGATCATATTATCAACTCTGGTGTTTATTCTTTCATAAAGAATCGTTCTTTCCATATTTAACCCTATTTTTATGATATTGAAAGGACGAGTTTTAAAAGTATTTTTTCTTAGTGAAGAAAAGGTTTTACCTGTAGTTAAACAAACCTCAATGGCACGCAGTAATCTTTTATGATTTGCCAAATCGACTGAATAGTAGTATTCTTCATCCAATATCTTCAATTGTTGTCTTAAATACTCAATTCCGTTTTCTTTGAATTTTGCTAAAAGTTCGTTTCTAAGCGTTTCATCGGGGTCGGGTAATTCATCAATACCCTTGCAGACTGCATCAACATACAACCCTGAACCTCCTGTAAGTACTATGAAATCGTGTTTTTCGAAAAGTATCGAAATTAAATCGAGAGCTTCGTTTTCGTATTTGTAAACGTTATAATAATCGTGAATACTTTTATTGGCAATAAAGTGGTGTTTTACTCTGTTTAATTCACTTTTGGAAGGGCTGGCTACTCCAATCTTAAGTTCTTTGAAAAATTGACGAGAATCGGCCGAGATAATTTCTGTATCGAAATACTCTGCAACTTCAATTGCTGCTTTTGTCTTTCCGACTGCAGTCGGTCCTACAATTACAATAAGAGTTTTGTTTTTATCATACATTATTTCTGCCTTTTAGATTTAATTTCTCGCCTTCAGAAATCATTAGTTTCCATGCTTCTTCGCGATTATTTCCTATTGTTCCTTCCAAAATAGCTTCTTTAATTGTATTTTTAATAATCCCTATTGCCTTACATGGCTGAATATCAAAATAATTCATTATATCCTCGCCGGTAATAGGAGGTTGAAAATTACGTATTTTGTCTTTATTTTCAATTTCAATCAGTTTACTTCTCACAATCTCGAAATTTTCGAGATATTTCTTAATTTTTTGTTGGTTTTTCGAAGTAATATCTGCTTCACAAAGTAGCATTAAGTCGTCAATATCGTCGCCTGCTTCGAATAAGAGCCTTCTTACGGCAGAATCGGTAACTACGCTCTCGGATAAAACTATTGGTCGAAGATGAAGCAAAACAAGTTTTTCTACATATTTCATTTTTTCGTTTAGAGGAAGTTTAAATCTTTTGAAAATGCGTGAAACCATTTTAGCTCCTATATATTCGTGAGAGTGAAATGTCCAGCCTATATCTTTTACATACTTTTTAGTCAATGGTTTTGCAATATCATGAAGAATTGCAGCCCATCTGAGCCATAAATTGTCCGATTTTCGGGCAACATTGTCAAGTACTTGTAAAGTATGAAAAAAATTATCTTTATGTGCCTTACCGTCAATAATTTCAGTTCCTCTAAGTTCAACCATCTCTGGAAAAATTTTTGACAATATGCTGCTTTCATATAGCAATCTGAAGCCTATTGACGGTTTTGGCGAAAGTATAAGTTTATTTAATTCTTCTGTAATTCTTTCTGATGAAATAATATCAAGTCGATTTACATTTCTCTTGATAGCTTCAAATGTGTTATGTTCAATAGAAAAATCGAGCTGTGAAGCAAATCTGACAGCTCTTAAAATTCGCAACGGGTCGTCCGAAAATGTTATATCAGGGTCAAGAGGAGTTCTAATAATTTTGTTTTCAATATCTTTTACACCTCCAAAAGAGTCAATTAAATTCCCGTATGTTTTTTTATTTAAACTTATTGCTAATGAGTTGATTGTAAAATCTCTGCGGTTTTGGTCATCTTCAAGAGTTCCGTTTTCAATTATTGGTTTCCTTGAATCGGCTCTGTATGATTCTTTTCTTGCTCCAACAAATTCTATTTGCCATAAACGTCCGCCATAATGATAATGAAACATTGCAGTTCCAAAATTTTTGAAAACATTAAGTTGAGATTTTATGCTAAGAGCTGATGCAACTTTGCGGGCAAGTTCAATACCGCTGCCAACTACAACTACATCAATATCTACCGATGGACGGTTCATAATTATATCTCTTACGTAACCGCCAACAACATAGCAGTCAACTCCTCTTTCGTCGGCTATTTCGGATATCTTTTTTAAAACAGGATGTATTAATTTTTCTTTCAATTATCTATTTTTTGCAAAAATACCAAATAAGAACAAAATATTATTGAGCAAATTAATTTCTGTTGTAATTTTGAAAAAATAACTTAAAATCGAATGAAATACAGATTTATAATACTTTTAATACTGATAACTTTTATTCTTTTCGGATTTGGGCACTCAATCGGTAATATCAAACAAAAAAAAATTAATTGGAGTAATTTGGATGAAGGTATTCAATATTGTGAAATCCAAGCTCCCAAAATAACAAAAATAGGGGATTATAAAATCAATTTATTAAAAATAGAACCTAAACTTTATGATTTTCATTTAATTGTTGCAACCGAAAACGACAGCCTTCAACGAACTGTTAAAGATTGGTGTATTTTAAAAGACTTAATAATAGGAATTAACGCGGGTATGTACGGAGGCAAAAACAAGCTTATGAATGTTGGTTATATGTCGAATTATAAACATGTGAATAATTCTGAATTAAAGGAAAATTATAAAGCAGTAGTTGCTTTCAATCCTAAAGATACAAGTGAAGTCCCATTGAAAATTGTGGATTTGGAAAAAGATAACTGGAATTTTTACAAAAATAAGTACAATAGCTTTACACAATGCATGAGATTAATAGATGGAGATTCAAAAGCAGTACACTGGAAACAAAAGTTTAAAATGCGTTCGAGTATAATTTCTTTGGCTACCGATAAGGATAACAATATTTTAATAATTTTTTCACGTTCCCCTTTCACTCCCAATGAGTTTAGTCATTTTCTGCTTCAAATGCCTTTAAATATAAAGTCGGCAGTATATCTTGAAGGAGGACCTGAAGCGTCTTTCTATTTCAATAACGGAAGTTTTGAAATGGAAAAAATCGGTAGTTACGTAAGCCGAACTTTTGCTCATGATCGTAATAGTCAGTTTCGTAAAATTCCCAATATTATTGGCGTGTCATACAAAAAATGAGATTAATCCCAAATTTTTCATTAGGAACGCAGTTCCCTAATGAAATTAATTTGGGTTAATAATAAAACCATCTTAAATTTTTAAATACTATTGAAAATAATTTTAAATTTGTATGATAAATAAAAAATAATAATGGCCGGAAATTCAATAGGGGTTTGCTTTCGTTTAACTACTTTTGGCGAATCTCACGGAAAATATATCGGAGGAGTTATCGACGGTTGTCCTTCGGAAGTATATATTGATGAGGAATTTATTCAAAGTGAATTAAACCGCCGCAAACCGTCTCAATTTGCACATTCTACTTCAAGAAAAGAAGATGACAAAGTTGTTTTTATTTCAGGTATTTTTAATAAAAAAACTACCGGTGCACCTTTAGCCTTTTTGATAGAAAATAAAGATGTAATTTCCGACGATTATAATGAAATTGAGCATAAATTTCGTCCTTCTCATGCTGATTTTACTTATTATCAAAAATTCGGCAACTACGATTTCAGAGGTGGCGGAAGAGCCTCAGCCAGAGAAACGGCAACAAGAGTTGTTGCCGGTGCCGTAGCTAAAATTCTAATATCAAACTATAATATCAAAATATCGGCATATGTCGAACAAATAGGCAATATAAAACTAAACCGACATTTACAATATTCCGATAAAGAAATTGAAGCAAGCCCCGTAAGATGTCCTGACATGGAAATATCGGCTAAGATGATGGAGCTGATAGAAGAAACTTCGGAAAAAGGTGATACTTTGGGAGGAGTCGTTTATTGTTCGATTATAAATTGTCCCATTGGGTTAGGGGAGCCGGTTTTCGATAAATTACAGGCCGACTTAGCTAAGGCTATGCTAAGTATCAACGCAGTTAAAGGATTTGAGTATGGTTCGGGTTTTTATGGTGCCGAAATGAAAGGCTCCGAGCATAACGACATTATTAACGCAAATTTTACTACAAAAACCAATAATTCAGGGGGAATTCAAGGTGGAATTTCGAATGGAGAAGAAATATATTTCAGAGTGGCATTTAAGCCGGTATCTACTGTAATGATACCACAGGAAACAATTACTAAATCGGGAGAGAAAACAATAATCTATCCAAAAGGCAGACACGATGTTTGTGTTGTTCCTCGTGCAGTGCCTATTGTTGAAGCTATGGCTGCTATTATTCTGGCTGACCATGTACTCAGATTCAAAACTTATAGTTTATAACTTTTTTAATTTTAAAAAAATGATAAAGATTTACCATAATTCAAGGTGCCGAAAGTCAAGAGAAGGTTTAGAGTTTGTTAAGCAAAGCGGAAAGCCTTTTCAAATAGTTGAATACATGAAAAATAAACTCAGTTTTGAAGATTTAAAATTGCTTAAAATAAAACTTCATATTGAAGCTAAGGAAATGGTTCGCACTCAAGAAGAAGTTTATAAAAATCAGCTTAAGGGTAAAATGTTTAATGAAGACGAATGGCTGCATATTATTGTTCAACATCCAAATTTGCTTAAAAGACCTATAATCGAAAGAGAACATAAAGCCATAATTGCCGAAAATTCGGAAATAATTAGTGATTTTTTGAATAATTAGTAATTTTATATAACTAAACAATGAAAAAATGAAAACCAGAACAGAAAAAGACACAATGGGAACTATTGAAGTTCCGGCCGATAAATATTGGGGTGCACAAACCCAACGTTCGCTCGAAAATTTTAAAATAGGCGAGCCGGCATCGATGCCAAAGGAAATAATTTGGGCTTTTGCAATTTTAAAGAAAGCAGCAGCTTTAACAAACTATGAACTGGGAGTTTTAAACAAAGAAAAATGTGATTTAATAACTGCCGTTTGTGATGAAATTCTATCCGGTAAGTTAGATGATCAATTTCCATTGGTTGTTTGGCAAACCGGTTCGGGTACACAAAGTAATATGAATGTTAATGAAGTTATAGCAAACAGAGCTCATGTACTGAATGGGGGAGTACTCGGAGAAAAAACGATTATTCATCCAAATGACGATGTAAATAAATCACAGTCTTCGAATGATACTTTCCCGACTGCCATGAGTATAGCAGGTTATAAGATGGTTGTTGATGTTACTATTCCGGGAATAGAGAAACTTAGAAATACATTAGCCGAAAAATCGGAAGCATTTAAAGATATAGTTAAAACAGGCAGAACGCACTTAATGGATGCAACTCCAATTACATTAGGACAAGAGTTTTCGGCTTATGTATCGCAATTGGATCATGGGTTGGTTGCATTGAAAAACACTTTGCCTCACCTTTCGGAACTTGCACTTGGTGGCACTGCTGTTGGTACAGGTTTAAATGCTCCTAAGGGTTATGATGTATTAGTTGCAAAAAAAATTGCCGAACTTACAGGATATCCTTTTATAACTGCTCCAAACAAATTCGAAGCACTTTCTGCCCATGATGCAATAGTTGAAACCTCAGGAGCACTGAAAACACTTGCGGTTAGTTTAATGAAAATTGCCAACGATACTCGATTACTTGCTTCCGGACCACGTTGCGGCATTGGCGAAATTTTTCTGCCCGAAAATGAACCGGGTTCATCAATTATGCCGGGGAAAGTAAATCCTACTCAAAATGAGGCTCTTTCGATGGTTTGTGCACAGGTAATCGGAAATGACGCCGCTATTAATATTGCAGCTACACATGGTCACTTTCAATTACACGTATTTAAACCTATGATTATTCTAAATTTCCTGCAGTCAGCACGATTGCTCGGAGATGCTTGTGTTTCGTTCAACGATAATTGCGCTGTTGGTATTCAACCAAATTTAGATAATATAAACAAAAATCTAAATAATACTCTTATGCTCGTTACTGCTCTTAATCCCCACATAGGTTATGATAATGCAGCAAAAATCGCTAAAGCTGCTCATCAGAAAA
Source organism: uncultured Bacteroides sp. (assembly GCA_964634005.1). GTDB lineage: Bacteria > Bacteroidota > Bacteroidia > Bacteroidales > JACABE01 > CAZWKQ01. Next base: position 62,665 of record CAZWKQ010000004.1, on the reverse strand, counting down.
ACATAACCTTAAGGCAAGCGGCATTGGAATCGGGCTTGGTAACAGATGAACAATTTAGCATGTGGGTCGATCCAAGAAAAATGGTGTAATAGTTTAATCCCTAAATTCTATGTTTCAATAGATTACGATATTTTTAAACAAAAAAATAATGCGAAAGAACTACATTTCAGGAATTGTTATTTTTATTTCTTTAATAACATTTTATTCTTGTAAAACTACTTCAAAGACACATAAAGAAATAAAACAACCTTCAAAAATCGCAAATGAAGAAGAGATAAAGAAAAATAACTTTTATTTAAATGCTTCGCAAAAATTAGGCTACAATCTTGCCGGTGATGAGGATACAAAATTTATATCTAATGCTGTTGATTGGATTGGTGTTCCATATAAATATGGAGGTTGTACAAAAGAAGGTACCGATTGTTCATGTTTTGTAATTACATTTTTCAAAGAGGTTTATGGTATAAATTTACCCAGAAAATCGGAGGATATGCTGGCAAAAACAAACATAATTGAGCGTGAAAATCTTAAAATAGGAGATTTGTTGTTTTTTAAAATATCCGGTGATAAGGTTTCTCATGTAGCAATTTACATCAGTAAGGGGAATTTCATTCATGCAACTACTTCAAAAGGAGTGATGGTAAACAATCTCGATGAGAACTATTACAAAAAGTACTTTTTTAAGGCAGGCAGAATAGTTTATTAAGCTACTTTTAAATTGGGTATTAATAAAGATTTACATCCATTTTTTTCTTTTGAAATAAATAAGCAGCGATATAACAATTAAACCCATTATAGAAGATACTATCCAAAAAGCATAAGGATGTTCCTGTAACGGGAGGGCTACATTCATACCATACATACCCGAAAGCATTGTAAGAGGAAGCATTATGGAAGAGAAAAAGGTTAGTATTTTCATAATCTCATTAATTCTGTTAGTCTGAAGAGAATCAAAAGTTTTTGACAAACCCTCTATTAACTCGGCATAATCTTCGACCATATCCCACATTTTTTGGTAATAATCCAAAATATTGCCCCAGTAATCTTCCATCCCTTCTGAAAAGCCTTTTATATCGCCCGATTCAAATTTATGAAACAACCGAAGTTGAGGTTTAAAAATTGTGTTTATTAAAATTATATTTTTACGGGTAACTGATATTCTTTCAATTGTTTTAACCGCTTTTTTATTAAACAACTCTCTGTTTATTAATTCAACTTCGCCGCCTAATCTTAACAATAATGAGTATGTTTCGACCATCAGTCTGTCGAGTATGGTATATAACAACCCATCGCTGCTTTCAAGTATGGCTTCGTTGAATTTTGAAGGGTTTTCTTTAAACGAATTAAAAAGATTTTTTACTACCCAATGCGATTTCCCTATACTTATTATATAGTTTTCGCCCCAAAATATTTTAACTTCTTTAGTTCTTACAAACTTATTGGCTTTATCTAAATACGGAAAATGTAAAATCAGAAAATTATAATCATCGTAAATGTCTATCTTTGGCCTTTGATTTATGCTCTTACAATCTTCAATATCAAGATCATGAAAATTGAAGTTTGTTTTTAAAAAACTTAAGTCCTCATCGGAAGGATTTAGTATATGATACCATTTGATTTTACCGGATTCTATTGTTTCTATCATTTTTTATCCTCCCAATACAGAATATTTGAATATCAGACCTCTACACGATAAATTATTTTTTTCAAAAATAAGTAAAAAAACTAAATAAACAATAATTGATAAATGATTAAAGAGTCAAGAAATATAAGCCTTAAAATCAAGAATTTGTATTTCCACCTTTTTTATCAGAATGGAGCAGATTTGAAGTTTTGCTTATTAATATGTAAAAATTTTCAGGTGTGATAAGTCAACAATAGACTCTCTTAACCAATAATTTAAGTTTTGATTAAAAAAATGTAGATTCTGCTAAGAGGCTGTAAATAAATTATTTTACCAAACCGGCAAAACCCATGAATGACAAGGCTAAAATCCCTGCAACAATCAGAGCAATAGGCGCACCCTTCATTCCTTTTGGCATACCGATAATTTCTAAATGTTCTCTTATTCCGGCAAAAATAATCAAAGCAAGAGAAAATCCCAATGAATTGGCAATTGCAAACACAATGCTTTCTATCAAATTATAATCTTTCTGAATAGTGAGAATAGCAACTCCAAGCACAGCACAGTTTGTAGTAATCAATGGCAAAAATATTCCAAGCGCTTGATATAAAGAAGGACTTGCTTTTTTTAATATTATTTCTACCATTTGAACTAATGCAGCAATAATAAGAATGTAAACTATTGTCTGAAGATAAGTTATGTTTAGAGGGATTAATATATAAGTAAAAACAAGGTAAGTAACAAGAGTAGCCAATGTCATAACAAATAAAACTGCTCCACCCATTCCTACAGATGTGGAAACCCTTGATGAAACCCCCAGAAAAGGACATATCCCCAAAAACTGAGCAAGGACAATATTATTAACAAAAACTGCTGATATAATAATTATTATGTATTCCATATTAAATTCTTTTTATGCTTTTTTTAATTTATTAATTAATGCAACTAAATAACCTAATGCAAGAAAAGCACCCGGAGCCAGTACGAAAACAAGTATTACTACAGGATTTCCATCTTTATCCAATGGGAACAACCCAAGGTTTATTCCGAATATTTTTCCTGAACCTAATAATTCTCTGATACTTCCGAGTAAAGTTAGTGCAAATGCAAATCCCAAACCCATTCCTAATCCGTCAATTAGCGATGAAAAAATTGTATTTTTTGAAGCAAATGCTTCTGCTCTGCCGAGTACAATACAATTTACAACTATTAAAGGTATAAACAACCCCAAACTCTCGTACAAATCGGGTACAAAGCCTTCCATTACTAATTGAACTATTGTAACAAAAGAAGCAATAATTACTATAAATGACGGAATTCTTACTTTATCGGGAATAAAATTTTTAACAGAAGATATTACAATATTTGACATAACAAGAACAAATGTAGTTGCAAGTCCCATTCCCAATCCATTAATGGCAGAGGTACTTACTCCCAATGTAGGACAACATCCGAGTAAAAGAATAAATACCGGATTTTCTTTGATAAAACCTTTGGTGAAATTTTTCAGATTATTCATATTTATTTCTCCTTATTATATAAGTCAATAGCACGTTGAAGTGCTTTACAAAAAGCTTCAGTACTAATTGTAGAGCCTGAAATTGCATCAATATTTCCTCCACTTTCTTTTAAAGCAATTTTACACTTTGCAGGATCAACTCCTCTAAATTGTTTAATAAAAATTTCGTCTTTAATTTCATCTCCTCTTCCGACAGTTTCTTTCTGAAATAATAGCACTATAATGTTATTTATTTTCCCATTATTCAAAAAGCCGGTTAAAAGCCAAATATTGTCATTGTATCCTTTGGCACAAGTTTTAACTGCATATCCTACAACAGCTCCTTTGTATGTAGCTTTATAAATTTCGAAATTATCAATCTTTTTTACAGTTTTTAAAGGCGAATTGTCGAATGCTGGTAAAACTTTTTTAAAATAGTCGTCATTAGTTATTTGAAAACCGGTTAATCCTTTTTGTTCGTTTTGATTATTATTTTCACTATCTTTATTAAACTCCATGGTGAATACACTATATGCTCTGTTAATGGCATCGCAATAAGCTCTTGATGAAATTGTCGATGCAGTAATGGCATCAACATCTCCACCGTCTTTTTTAACTCTTAGAGGGAAACTGCTTGAAGTTTTACCACGAAACTGGTTGCTCCAATTCGATTTTGACTTTTCAATTTTATCACCCAATCCCGGAGTTTCTTTATGTTCGAGGTGAACAACATCGTGTATAGAACCATCTTTCTTTATTCCTACAATAGCTCTGATTCTGCCTCCAAAACCAAGATCGGTATATGTTTCTATTGCAACACCAACATTTTCTTCTCCATTATATGCAACATTTACTTCAACCGAATCTTTACTATCAGGAGGTAAAACCTTATGAGTGATTATTTTGTCGAATTTAGGCAAAACAATACTCATGGCCTTTTCTTTTTTCAAAGTTTTTGATTTTTCGATAGGTTCTTTGGTTATATTGTAAACAAGAGCCAATGACACAGAAGCTATCAAAGTAACTCCAAAAAGTGTTATCAGCATATTAATAAAATTCGATTCTGTTTTTGCCATTTTTTTTAAAATTAAAATGAAAGAAATTTATTTTATTACTTCTCCAAATCGTTTTGGTTTAAATCCTTTGTTGATTAAAGGAACCAAAGCGTTCATTATTAATATTGCAAAAGAAACACCTTCGGGATAAGCACCCCATAAACGTATTAAAACTGTAAGCACTCCGCATCCTATTCCAAAAATAATCATACCCGAATAGCTCATAGGCGAAGTTACCATATCGGTTGCCATAAAAATTGCACCAAGCATCAAACCACCGGCAAACAAATGAAATAATGGATTTATGTATCTTTCGGGATTAATATTCCACATAATACCTGTAAATATAGCAACAGTTAATATGTAAGATACGGGAATATGCCATGAAATAATTCTTCTTATAAGCATATAAATACCTCCAATAATCAATGCTAATGCCGAAACCTCTCCGAGTGAACCGCCAACACCGCCAATGAATAAATTTTGCATGGATGGCAAATGAGATGCAAGTTGTGATACAGTATCTCCTTTAGCTAAGCCTTCTTTCAATACTCCTAAAGATGTAGGACCTGTAACTGCATCTGCCAGTGTCCAAACCGGTACCGGTTTAGGCCAAGTTGTCATATCAACCGGAAAAGAGATAAGTAAGAAAACACGACCAACAAGAGCGGGGTTAAAAGGATTTTTCCCTAAACCGCCAAAAGTCATTTTTGCTATACCTATTGCAACAAGCGACCCAATTATCATTTGCCATAGAGGTAGACTGCTTGGGACATTAAAAGCAAGCAAAATACCGGTTATTACCGCCGAACCATCAGTTATTGTAGGCGTTTCTTTCAGGATATATTTCTGAATTAAATACTCGAATACCAAACATGATATAACTGCAGTAAGAGTAACGATAATAGCAGGTAAACCAAAATACCAAAACGAAACCAACATAGCGGGAATAAGTGCAATTACTACTCCCCACATTATTTTTTTGACCGATTGTTCACCATGTACGTGCGGTGAACCTGAAACTGTAAGTAATCCCATGTCTTAATTATTTGCTCTGTTTCTAATTATCTGACCAACTTTCATTTTTCCGACTCTTATGTAATCCAATAAAGGTCTGCCCGAAGGACAAGTATATTGGCATGAACCGCATTCAATACAATCCATAACCCTTTCATTTTCGGCTAGTTCGAAATTGCCGATTTGTGCCAATTGTGCTATCAAATAAGGTTCTAATCCCATAGGACAAACTGTTATACATTTGCCGCATCTTATACAATTAACCACCGGAACCCTTCTGGTTTCTTTTTCAGTGATAAGCAATATTCCTGACGTTCCTTTTACAACAGGTACATCTAAGCTGTTAAGAGCTTTACCCATCATTGGTCCGCCGCTTATAACTTTTCCGGTATCTTCGGGCAATCCTCCTGCTTTTTCTATCAGTTCGCTTACCGAAGTTCCAATTCTTACAAGCAAATTACAAGGTTTTTTTACCGATTTGCCTGTTACTGTTACTACTCTTTCTATCAGAGGTTTATTTTTCTGAACTGCTTCGTATACTGCAAGAGCTGTGCCGGCATTGCTTACAACGCATCCAACCTCTATAGGTAACTTACCTGAAGGCACTTCACGATTTATTAATGCCTTAATTAATTGTTTTTCGGCTCCTTGTGGATATTTTACCTTCAATGCCTGTATTTCAATGCCTTTGAATTTATTGCTGAGATTTTTAAGATGTTCGATGGCATCAGGTTTATTATTTTCAATACCGACAATGGCTCTCTCAACTCCTAATCCTTTCATTAGTATGCTGATACCTATCATCATTTCTTCACCTCTTTCAAGCATAACTCTGTGGTCGGATGTAAGATATGGCTCACATTCAACTCCATTGATAATAAGTACTTCGGCAGTTTTGCCTTTTGGAACCATCAATTTAACATGAGTTGGGAAAGTGGCACCACCAAGACCAACTATGCCCATTTCTTTTATCTTTTCTATTATTTCGGATTGAGATAATTTACATTCGCTGACAATATTAGTACTTCTGTCGATGCTTTCTTCCCATTCGTCCCCTTCAACATCAATAAAAACCGATAATTTTTTATAACCACTTGTATCAGTAGCGACGTCAATTTTAGTTACTTTTCCTGAAACTGAAGAATGGACGTTTGCACAGATAAAAGAATCACTTTTTGCTATCAATTGGCCTGTTTTTACTGTTGCACCTTTTTCAACAACCAAAGTTGACGGAGCACCTAAATGCTGTGTTACGGGGATGCATACTTTTTGCGGGATCGGCATAACCTCTATAGGTGAATTTGCCGAAATTTTATTTTCTTCTGGATGAACACCGCCTATTTTAAAAGTTTTCAATGTTGATTCCTCCTGAAAGTTTTATATTTATATTACGGTATTTTCTTCTAATTTCGATTCTGACTTTTCTTTTCTGGGTGGGAAATTAAGCTCGACTATAGCATTAGTAGGACATTCCTCAACACATTTTCTGCATAGTTTACACTTAGTAAAATCTATATAAGCAAGGTTGTTATTAAGTGTAATTGCTTCATAAGGACAAGCTTTTACACATTTACCGCAGCCGATACACGCAACCTCGCAATTTTTCTTTGCTATAGCTCCTTTTTCGGTATTTATACATGAAACATATATTCGCCTGTCTTTTTTACCTTTATTCCTTAATTCTATAATATTTCTCGGACATGCTTTAACACAAGCACCGCAGGCAACACATTTTTCGTTGCTTACAACCGGTAGACCTGTAGTATCGTCAATATAAATTGCATCAAATTTACATGATACAACACAATCGCCTAACCCTAAACATCCATTAGGACATCCGCTTTCGCCCGAAAACAAGCTATGAGCAAAACTACAGGTTGAAGCACTGTCGTAAACTATCTTTTGAGGTGCATTTTTCTTCGAGCCATTGCATCTTACAACAGCAATCATAGGCTCTTTTTCAACAGATTCGACCCCTAAAATCGGAGCAATATCCTTTACCAAGGCATTTCCTCCAACCGGACAATTCAATTCGTCCATATTTCCGGCTTTTACTATTGCCTCAGCAAAATTTCTACACCCTGCAAATCCGCATCCACCGCAATTTGCTCCGGGAAGTTTTTCTGCAATTTCATCTATTCTGGGATCTTCTTCAACTTTAAACTTTTGTGCAACAAAATATAGTACTACTCCTGCTATCGCACCTATTGCACTTAACGTAACAATTGAGTATAAAAGAACTTGATTCACGTAATTATCTCCTTAATTTTTAAGAATTTGTAATTTTAACGCTACTTATAATTATATTGACAACTAAACATAATTGTCAATGTAAACTTAATGTTTCGGCAAAATTAAAAACAAAAAGCAAATACGTATTATTAAAGATACTTTTTTTGATTTTACGTAGAATTTTGAAAATCAAATATATAAAGAATGGCTTATAAATGTAATCGTCTGTTAATTATTACTTTTTTATTGATTAACTGAAATTTACATTTTAGTTTAGATTTAATATAAATTTCATTTTCGGATTTAAAAAAATAAAATACCCTATTTTAATTTATAGAATTTCAGTCTATTTAAAGTACTCTGATTATTATTCACTTATTTTTTTAACTGAAAAACTGAATTGCTTATTGATTTTATTTTTAAATAAGTAAAGAATGAAATAATAAACCGCTACAACACCTAGTGTTGACAAACCGATAATTAATTCACTTATATTGAAATAAGCTAAAACAATAATTATTGTCATCATTACAATAAATGGCAGGAAATATCCAATAAACACGGCTTTATTTCCCATAGTTCGAGTCATATAAATATTTACTTTATCTCCTACATTAAACTGTGTCGGATTATTTGATTCAACATCGATAGTTTTTTCCTGAATTTCAGATAAATTGCACAAACCTTTCGAATGACAGCTTGCACATGCTGAAGCCGAAATTACAGATACTTCAACTTTATTTTCATTAATATTTTTAATAATTCCTTCGTGACAAATTTTATTCATTAGTATATATATTTAAGGTGTAGATATTGAAACGGGTAATATTTTTCCATTAAAAACCGAAGCACAATTTTCTGAAAAATTTTTAATAAAAGAAGCCATTTTATCGGGTTCTGTTTGAGCTTTATATCCGGGGAAGGCAATTCTAAGCATTTCGGTATTTACTGCTCCTAAACATAAACTATTGACTGAAATGCCTTTATCTTTAAATTCTTCGGCCATACATTCTGTTAGTGTATTCAAGGCTCCTTTACTCGAACTGTACAACGATAAGCCGCTAAATTTGGCACTTCCCTGAAAACCACCCATACTGCTGATATTTACAATATGAGAAGGGTTATTCATATTATTAATAAATAATCTGACGAGTTTAAATACACTCTTTACATTGGTATTAAACAGTAAATCGAATTCATCATCGGTAAAATCCTCAAAACGTTTATTAATAAGCAGTCCGACATTATTTATCAATATATCTGCACTATTAATTTTCGATAATACAATTTCCTTCAAATCAATATTTAAAGAATTTAAATCATAAGTAATTGGATAGAAAAAAGTATTTTTTGCGGTTTTAATTTCATTGACAACCGAACCAATATTTCTCGAAATCCCTACAACATTATTCCCTTCGTCTGCACAAAAGAGTTTTACGAGTTCAAGACCTATTCCCCGGCTACATCCGGTAACAATTATATTCATATTTTTTTTGCAAATTTATAAAAAATTCTTTTATTAAATAATACTGATTTTCAATATTATAAAATTTGAAATCAAAATTATTAAAAAAAAATAAAAAAAAGAGTTTTAAATAAAAAATAATATGTAATTTTGCAAACTCAAATTAAAGACTTAAAAATATGCAATTTAAAGCGATTAATAAAAAAGAAATTTTTAAAGAATACGGAAAATCAGAGTTTGACAGTGGTTCAACAGAGGGACAAATTGCTTTATTTACTCATAGAATAAAATACCTTACTGAACATTTAAAAGTCAACAGAAAAGACTTGGCTACCGAACGTTCATTAGTGCTTTTGGTAGGAAAAAGAAGAAAATTACTGGCTTATTTAAAAAATAAGGATATTGAGCGCTACAGAGAAATTATCAAAAAATTAGGTATCAGAAAGTAATTTACTAAGATATAACAAAAAGAGTTAAAGGCAATTAGACTTATAATTGCCTTTTTTTGTATTAAAAATAAAAAAATTAAGATAAAATGCAGGTTTATACGCAAAAAATAGAACTAAAAGACGGTAGAGTAATAACGATAGAAACGGGAAAGCTGGCAAAACAGGCAGACGGAGCTGCTGTTGTTAGAATGGGCGATACTATGCTTCTTGCAACAGTAGTTTCAAAAAAGGAAGCTGCAGAAAATGTTGATTTTATGCCACTTACTGTTGAATATCAGGAAAAGTATGCTGCTATGGGAAGATTTCCGGGTGGCTTTTTCAAAAGAGAAGCTCGTCCTTCTGAATACGAAATTCTAATTTCAAGATTGGTTGATAGAGCGTTAAGACCTTTATTCCCTGATGATTTTCATGCAGAAGTGCAAGTTCAAATAACTTTGATTTCGGGCGAAAAGAATACTGCCCCCGATGCTTTGGCAGCTTTGGCAGCTTCTTCGGCTCTCGCTGTTTCCGATATCCCTTTTAATGGACCTATCTCGGAAGTGAGAGTTGCAAAAATTAACGGAGAATTTGTAATTAATCCTCCATTAAACGAAATACCCGATGCAGATCTCGATTTGATTATTGCTGCAACCATTGATAATATCATGATGGTTGAAGGCGAAATGAAAGAAGTTCAAGAAGAAGATATGATGGAAGCCTTCAAAGTTGCTCACGAAGCTATTAAAATACAATGTAAAGCTCAGTTGGAATTAAGCGAAAAAGTGGGCAAACTTCAAAAAAGAGAATACTGCCATGAAAATAATGACTTCGAGTTTAAAGAAAAAATGAAACAAGAAGTCTATCAACAATTATACGATATTGCCAAACAAGGAATAGCTAATAAACATAAAAGAAGTGAAGCTTTTGAAGCAGTTAAAACGGCTTTTAAAGAAACTTTGACCGAAGAAGAAAGAACTTTAAGAGCTTTTCAGATAGACCGCTATTTTCACGATATTCACAAAGAAGCCGTTAGAGATATGATTTTGAATGAAAGAGTGCGTCTTGACGGAAGAAAATTAAACGAAATACGCCCAATATGGTGTGAAACAGACTATTTGCCTTCTGCTCACGGCTCTTCACTATTCACACGTGGCGAAACACAATCTCTTACTACTGTTACCTTAGGAACAAAACTCGATGAGCAAGTTATAGATGGTGCAGTTATTGAAGGCAAAAGCGATTTTATATTGCATTATAACTTTCCTTCTTTTTCTACAGGCGAAGTAAAGCCTAATCGCGGAACAAGCCGCAGGGAAATCGGACACGGAAATCTTGCTATGCGTGCATTGAAATTCATCCTTCCTAAAGGAGAAGAAAATCCATATACAATACGTATTGTATCCGACATACTCGAATCGAACGGATCATCATCAATGGCAACAGTATGTGCTGGAACTTTAGCACTTATGGATGCGGGTGTAAAAATTAAAAAACCGGTATCAGGTATAGCTATGGGATTGATTAGCGATTCGAAAACCGGCAAATATGCTGTTCTTTCAGATATTCTTGGTGATGAAGACCACTTAGGCGATATGGATTTTAAAGTTACAGGCACAAGAGACGGAATCACTGCCTGTCAAATGGATATTAAAGTTGACGGTCTTTCTTATGAAATATTAGCTCAGGCACTTCAACAAGCAAAAGAAGGCAGAATTCATATCCTTAATGAAATGGCCAAAGCTATTACCGAACCTCGTGAAGATTATAAACCCAATGTACCGAGAATTGTTAAACTTTCGATTCCTAAAGAATTTATCGGAGCAATTATTGGTCCCGGCGGTAAAATTATTCAGGAAATGCAGAGAGAAACAAATTCTGTTATTGTTATCGAGGAAGTCGGTGATTTCGGAATTATCGATATTGCTGCTACAGACAAAGAATCCATCGATGCTGTAATGAAAAAAATTAAAGCAATAGTTGCAATTCCCGAAATAAATCAGGTTTATGACGGTGTTGTTAAAAATATTCAACCATTCGGTGCATTTGTAGAAATACTTCCCGGTAAAGACGGACTTTTACATATCTCTGAAATTGACTGGAAAAGAATTGATAATGTAGAGAGTGTACTTAAAGTCGGTGATGAAATTCAAGTCAAACTTATTGATATTGATAAAAACGGTAAATTAAAGTTGTCAAGAAAAGTTCTTTTACCAAAACCGGAGAAAAATAATAAGTAGAAATATCTATCGTTAAATTACCGGTAAATTTTTATTATTAAAACTTTATAGTTTTAATATTTTAATGAAACTATTTTATTAAATTAACGTTATAAATTGGCTTTGCATTAATATTTAAGAGAAAATGAGGCAGTTAAAAATTACCAAACAGGTTACAAACAGGGAATTAGCTTCTCTTGATAAATATTTACAAGAGATAGGTAGGGTCGAATTAATTTCAGTAGAAGAAGAGGTTGCTTTGGCACAAAGAATCAGACAAGGCGATCAGGCTGCTCTGGAAAAACTTACTAATGCTAATTTACGTTTCGTCGTTTCGGTTGCTAAACAGTATCAAAATCAGGGGCTTAGTTTGCCTGACTTGATTAATGAAGGCAACTTGGGATTAATTAAAGCAGCCCAAAGATTTGACGAAACCAGAGGGTTTAAATTTATTTCATATGCAGTATGGTGGATACGCCAATCTATTTTGCAGGCTCTTGCTGAACAGTCGCGTATTGTCAGATTACCTCTTAATAAGCTGGGTTCGATTAACAAAATAAATAAAGCATTTGCTCACTTAGAACAAGAATTTGAGCGTGCCCCAAACGAAGAAGAAATTGCTAAACTTCTCGAAATTTCAGAATCAGAAGTCAGAGAAACGATGCGTCATTCCGGAAAACATCTTTCAATGGATGCACCTTTAATTCAGGAAGAAGAAACTACCATGCTCGATGTTTTTAAAACCGATGATAATCCTACTCCCGAAACCGGTCTTATGTACGATTCTCTTAGAAAAGAAATTGAAAGAGCTGTTTCTACTCTCACTCAACGAGAAGCCGATGTTATCAGATATTTCTTCGGATTGAATGGTTATCCTCAACTCACGCTTGAAGAAATTTCCGAAAAATTTGATTTGACCCGTGAAAGAGTTAGACAAATAAAAGAAAAAGCTATAAGAAGACTTAAAAATACTTCAAGAAGTAAAATTCTTCAATCTTACTTAGGTTAAGTTTGATTAATTCAAAAAAAAAGAGCCTTCAAAGGCTCTTTTTTTTTTGAATCTAAGAAACAAATTTTATTTGTTAACCTGAAATGTTCTGTCGCCGTTTTTAATAAAATTCACAATTTGCTTTGCAGCTGCAATACCTGCATTTATGTTTGCTTCAGCAGTTTGAGCCCCCATTTTCTTTGGAGTAAAGAAAAACCTATTGGGATATTTCTCCGAAATTTCGTTTTTGCATGATGGTTCAATATCTGAGACATATTTAAAATCAGGTCTTTCTGCAAACATTTTAAGCAAACCTTCTTCGTCAATCACCTCTTTTCTGGCAGTATTAACAAGGCATGCATTTTTAGGCATTTTCGATAATAAATCAAAGTTGATTGATTTTTTGGTTTGGTCGTTTGCAGGTATATGCAATGAAACATACTGGCATGTAGAGTAGAGTTCTTCAGCGGAAGCTAAAGGAATAATTCCGTCTTTTTCAATAGCCTCTTTACTAACAAATGGGTCAAATGCGTATATTTTCATTCCAAAACCCTTTGCTATTTCGGCAACATATTTACCTACATTACCATAAGCGTGAATTCCCAGTTTTTTATCGCGGAGTTCGGTTCCCGACGAGCCGTCAAAATTATTTCTTGCTGCCAAAATCATCATACCGATAGCCAATTCGGCAACAGCATTAGAATTTTGACCCGGAGTATTCATTGCCACTACGCCTTTAGCTGTGCATGCTTCTAAATCGATATTGTCGTAACCTGCACCGGCTCTTACGATTATTTTTAGGTTTTTCCCTGCTTCAATCACTGCTTTATCTGCAATGTCACTGCGTATAATAACAGCATCAACATCTTTTATTGCATCAATAAATTCGTTTTGACTTGTATATTTTTCAAGTAATACAAGTTCAAAACCCGCATCTTCGACTATCTTTCTTATACCGTCCACTGCTACTTTTGCAAATGGTTTATCGGTAGCTACTAATACTTTTGTCATATTATTATTTTTTTTGACTGTTTAAAGTAAAGTTATGCGTTTAATTTTTCAAATTCTTTCATACAATCAACCAATGCCTGAACGCTTTCAATCGGAAGTGCATTGTAAGTTGATGCTCTGAAACCGCCTACCGAACGATGGCCTTTTATGCCAACCATACCTTTTGATTTAGCAAACTCCATAAATGCTTCTTCTTTATCTTTATATTTTTCATCCATAACAAAGCATATATTCATTATCGAACGATCTTCAACTTCAGCAGTACCCACAAACATAGAGTTTCTTTCTATTTCATCGTAAAGAAGCTTAGCTTTTGCTTTGTTCATTTCATACATTTTTTCTAAACCACCTATAGATTTTAGCCATCTTAAAGTTTCTCTTACGGCAAAAATTGCAAAACAAGGAGGAGTATTGAACATTGAACCTTCTTTAATATGAGTACGATAATCGAGCATAGTAGGAATAGCTCTTTCTACTTTGCCAAGAATATCTTCTCTTACTACAACGAAAGTAACACCGGCAGGTCCAAGATTTTTCTGAGCTCCGCCATATATTAATGCATACTTTGAAACATCAACAGGACGGCTGAAAATATCGCTTGACATGTCGGCTACTAATGGAACAGGGCTATCTATGTCAACATGAATTTCAGTACCATAAATGGTATTGTTTGTTGTAATATGAAAATAATCGGCATCGGCAGGTATAGTATAGTTTTTGGGTATATAACTAAAATTCTTGTCTGCTGATGAAGCAACAATATCAACTTGTCCGAATAATTTTGCTTCTTTATTTGCTTTTTTTGCCCAAACTCCTGTTTCGAGATAAGCAGCTTTTTTATTTAAAAGGTTATAAGGTACCATACAGAATTGTAAACTTGCACCTCCACCTAAAAATAAAACATGATAATTTTCGGGGATGTTTAATATTTCTTTAAATAATGCAACTGTTTCATCCATTATTGCTTGAAATTCTTTACTGCGATGAGAAATTTCGATAAGCGACATCCCGATATTATCGAGTTCTAAAACGGCTTTTGCAGTGTTTTCGATAACAGGTTTTGCCAAAATGCAAGGTCCTGCGTTAAAATTGTGCTTTTTCATATTATATTTGGTATTAATTAATATTATTTAATGATAAAATCCTTTAAAATTTCTAACAAAGGTATAATTTTATTTTGTTTAAATGCAAATATTATGTCAAAAAAATGGCACTATTGATGTACTTTTTGAGGAAGCTGTTTTTAATGCTTTAATGCCCTTTGCCTTAAAGCTTCATAGATTATTATTCCGCTTGCTACCGATACATTTAACGATGAAATGTTACCTATAATCGGAATTTTGATTTTTTTATCGCACAATTTCAAGTACTCACCTGATATTCCGTCTTCCTCGCTTCCCATAACAATAGCACAGGGCGTTGAAAAATCGTTGGAGTAATAAAATTCATTACCCTTTTCGGTAGCGGCAAATATTGTCAGACCACTATTTTTCAAATATTGTAATGTATCTTTTAGATTCTTTGTTCTACATACCGGAATGATATTCAGTGCACCTGCTGAAGTTTTAATAGCATCTGCATTAACGGGAGCATTACCTTTATCTGAAATAATAATTGCATCAACACCGGCGCATTCGGCAGTTCGTGCTATTGCTCCAAAATTTCTGACATCGGTTATCCTGTCGAGAACCAATATTAATGGAATTTTTCCTTGCTCAAATATTATTGGCAACAAATTTTCAATATTGTTATATTCAATAGGCGATATAAAGGCTATTACCCCCTGATGATTTTTTGTTGTAATTCGATTAAGTTTTTCTACAGGTACTTTTTGATATGGAATATTAAACTGCTTTATTAACTTGCTTAATTCGGGAAACAATTCCCCTTTAAGACCCGGTTGCATCAGTACTTTTTCAATCTCTTTCCCCGATTTTATTGCTTCTATTATTGGTCTTATACCAAAAACAATACTGCTATTAGTCTTCGATGTTTTGTTGTTCGTTATCATTGTTCTCTTCGGTTGATGTATTGATAGATTTTAAATAAATATCAGGAATATTTTTTGTGTTTTTAGCTCCCAGTCTTTGCATGTTTTTAACCCTTGACACTATATTTCCTTTACCTGTATATAGTTTTATGTTTGCTTCATTATATGTTTTTTGAACTGTTTCCAATTGATTACCAATTTTTTTCATATCTTCCATTAGAGATATTATTTTATCAATTAGTTTTCCGCCTTCATTTGCTATTTCAAGAGCATTTTGAGTTTGTTTTTCGTTTTTCCATATTGAGGCAATAGTTTTTAACGTTGCAAGTAATGTGGATGGGCTAACTATTACTATTCTTTTATCCCATGCATAATTAAAAAGCTCTATGTCTTTCTGAATAGCCACACTGAAAGAAGCTTCTATCGGTAAAAACATTAAAACAAAATCGGGAGTATTCAAAAGTGATGCACCCGAATAATTTTTTTCATTTAAAAGTTTTACATGATTTTTAATTGACTCTATGTGTAAACGCGAATACTTTTCCTTTTCTTCGTTATTTTCGGCATTAATATAACGTTCATACGCTACCAATGATACTTTGGAGTCAATAATTATATGTTTATTATCAGGTAGTTTTATTATAATATCAGGTCTTATTAGTTCGTTATTGTCATTCCTAAAGCTGACTTGCTTTTCATACTCTTCGTTTTCTATTAAACCCGAGCGTTCTAATATCCTTTCCAATACAAGCTCGCCCCAACTTCCTTGCAATTTAGTATCTCCTTTAAGTGCTTTGGTCAGATTATTTGCTTCTTCACTTATTTTGTAATTCAGTTCATATAGTTTTTTAACCTCTTCCCTTAAACTGATATTGTCCCGCATTTCTTTTTCGTGAGTTTCAGTAACTTTTTGCTCAAAAGTTTGAATTTTCTCCTTTAACGGATTAAGTATTTCAGAAATATTTTTTTGATTTGCGATAGTAAATTCCTGAGAATTTTGCTTTAATATCTTATTGGCAATATTTTCGAATTCTGTAGTAAATTTTCTTTGTATTTCTTCTAATTCTTGTTTTTGAGTAGCAAGTTTTTCATTAAGATTATCCAATTGAGTTTCTTTTTTAGCCAGTTGTTGTGTTAATTCCTCGTTTTTTGAATTTAACTGAACTAACTCTGATTTAATATTATTTTTCTCATTTTCAATATAATTGATTTTTTCATTTAACCCGTTTATTATATTGACCTTTTCATTTTCTAACAACTGGACTTTAAAATCAGCTTCTTTCTTAGCTTCGCTTATTGATTGAATCTTTTTTTGAAATTTCATTTGACAATACAACCACGACAATACAATCCCAACAATTAAAGCTATGAATATCATTAAAATAGTCATTTTGTAATATTTTTTTAATAAAAAACAAAGTTAATAAAAAGTTGTACTCATCTCTTTTATAAAATTAAATGTTGGCTAAATATATAAAATAATGTTAAAAAAACTTAATTCAAAATTTATAAACATTTAATATTCATATAGTTAAAAATAAATTGTTAATAATTACTTTTTAATCAAAAATAAAAACAATGAAATAGGGTGTATCTTTGCAAAAAAATTATTCAAATGTAATGATTACATATAGTACCATAATAGGAGTAATAGTTGCATATTTATTAGGGTCTATCGTAACATCGGTATGGGTAGGTAAATGGTTTTACGGCGTTGATGTAAGAGAACACGGAAGCGGTAATGCCGGAGCAACTAATACTTTAAGAGTTTTAGGAACTGTACCCGGTTTGATAGTGCTTGTTTTTGACGCTTTTAAAGGGTGGTTTGCGGTTTTTCTGGGAAATTTTTTCGCACCGTCATTCTATATAAACGAACAAATAATAAATTATAAACTCATTCTTGCATTAATGGCTGTTGTTGGCCATATTTTTCCCGTTTATGCAGGTTTTAAGGGCGGAAAAGGCGTTGCTACATTAGTTGGTGTAATAATTGCCTTATATCCCTCTACATTTTTTGTAGTTTTGGGTGTTTTTATTATTGTTTTGATTTCTTCGGGCTATGTATCTCTGTCTTCAATAACGAGTGCTTTAGCTTTCCCTTTTATAAGTGCATTTTTATTTAAAGAATCATATCCGCTACTCATAGCATTCTCTATTCTTATAGCAATATTTATTCCTTTGACTCACAAAAAAAACATTGTGAGATTACTTAATGGTAAAGAGAATAAATTTTCTTTAAAAAAGAAAAAAAACGAGAAAGAAAGCTAATTTCCGAAATTTATATTTTACAATATTTATTAACAAAAGGATTTTCTGTATAAGTTAATCTGTTTCTTGTTGAATAATTTTATTTAATTTTGTTGAAAAATAGTTTATGAAGATATCTTTTTTTAAAATTAATAAACCAAAACCTTTTGAATACAAACCTTTGTATTATGATCCTAAAAAGGATAATGAAAACAAAGAAAAAGGCTCTGATTCAGTTGAGAATAAATATAAGTCGGAATTAAAATCCAAAATCGAAGATAACTGGGCTATAGGGAAAAGAAGAACACGCCAAAGTAGGGGTTTTATTAATCAAAGAAATTTGATTATATATATTGCTATAGCTTTGATGTTATTATATTTTATTCTGAAATAAACTAATTATTGATGTCTGATATTATACACTTATTACCCGATTCAGTTGCTAATCAAATAGCTGCCGGAGAGGTTGTTCAAAGGCCTGCTTCTGTTGTAAAGGAATTACTCGAAAACTCTATAGATTCGGGAGCCACAAAAATCCAGCTAATTGTAAAAGATGCAGGTAAAACTCTTATTCAGGTTATCGACAACGGTTGCGGAATGAGCGATACAGATGCAAGAATGTGCTTTGAAAGGCATGCAACCTCGAAAATTAAAGATGCTAACGATTTGTTTGCCATAAGAACAATGGGGTTTAGAGGCGAAGCTTTAGCTTCTATTGCTGCAATTTCTCATGTTGAGTTGAAAACAAAACTTCATAATGTAACTCTTGGAACAAAAATAAATATCGAAGGGAGCAAAGTTATTGGTCAGGAACCATGCCAGTTTTCAAACGGGACTTCCATTTCAGTTAAAAATCTTTTTTTTAATGTACCCGCTCGCCGCAATTTTTTGAAATCCGATACCATTGAAACAAATCATATACTCGAAGAATTTTTCAGAGTAGCTATAATTAATTACTCAATAGCATTTACATATCACCATAACGATAAACTTGTTTATAATATCGAAAGCGGAAATTTCAGACAAAGACTTGTTGCCTTGTTTGGGAAAAACTATAACGAGAAATTATTACCGATTGAACAAAATACAAATATTGCAAGCTTCTACGGATTTATAGGTAAACCCGAATTTGCAAAAAAAACTCGTGGAGAGCAATACTTTTTTGTAAATAAAAGATTTTTTAAACACCCTTACTTGCATCATGCTGTCGAAAATGCCTTTCAGGAGTTGATTCCCGAAAAATCAATCCCGTCATATTTTATAAATATCGAAACTGATCCAAAATTTATTGATATTAACATACATCCAACAAAAACTGAAATTAAATTTCAGGATGAAAAAACAATGTATGCTCTTCTCCGATCAACTGTTAAACAGAGTCTGGGAAAGTTTACATTAACACCTACCATTGATTTTGACATTGAACATAGCTTAAATTTATCTCCGCCCCCTAAAGATTATCAAATAAAGCCACCTGAAATTAAAATCAATCCCGATTTTAATCCTTTTGATCCCAAATATAAAAGTGCATTTAAAAATCAAAGTTTCGATAAAAGACAGGAAAGTAACAGACAAAACTGGGAAAAAATATATAATGTGTCTATTGAGCAGAACAAAACTGCCGATTTTAACAAAAAAGACGAGATTTCCGATATTTTTATCGAATCAGATAAGCAACAAGTTAAATATCAATTTTTTCAAATAAACGATAAGTTTATTATTACATCAATTAAATCGGGGCTTATAGTTATAGATCAACAAAGAGCTTACGAGAGAATTTTTTATGAAAAATTTATTGAACAGCTTGATAATAATAAAGGATATTCTCAACAACAACTTTTTCCGCAAACCATTGTTTTTTCATCGCAAGATGCTGTTATTGTTTCTGAAATTAAAGATGAGCTAAAATCAATAGGATACGATATTGAAGAATTTGGCAAAGATACGTTTATAATCAACGGGATCCCTTCAGAGCTGTCAAGTGAAAACATTAAAGATGCCATTGAAGGAATGCTCGAGAACTATAAAAAGAATTTTGCCGACCTGCAGATTGATAAAAAAATTAATGTAGCTTTGTCGATGGCAAGAAATATAGCATCGAAATATTTGAGAAAGCTCGAACAAGAAGAGATACAATTACTAATTGACAAGCTATTTGCCTGTAAAATACCTGAACAATCACCTTCAGGGAAAAGAGTTTATATTTTAATTGACAACAATACTTTATTGGAAAAATTTAAATAAGAAAACTATTATGGATTCATACAGCCCGAGAGGATTCTCGCTTTTACCGCCGGTAGTGAAAAACCTATTGATAATCAATGGGATTTTTATATTGGCAACTATTACTTTTGAAACAGTTTACAAAATACAACTTGCCGATTATCTTGGTTTACACTACTTTGAGTCAAAACTATTTCAACCATGGCAATACATAACGTATATGTTTATGCATGCCGGCTTCGATCATCTTTTATTCAATATGTTTGCCTTATGGATGTTTGGTTATGTTCTTGAAAACTACTGGGGTGGGAAAAAATTTCTTTTTTATTACTTAGTAACAGGTGTTGGAGCTGCTATTGTTCAAACTGCTGTTCTGTGGTATGATATTAACACAATTAAACACGCTGCAAATGTATTTCAAAGCTCTCCTTCACCCGATAATTTTATTATATTCATGAACGAACATTTTCAAGGGTTTTATAACCCTGCAAAGTTGCAGGAGTTTATTACCAATTGGTCGAATAATGCCTTAAACCCCGAATATATTCAGCAAGCAAACGGTTATATTGAAGAATTTATAAACATAAAAATGAATATTCCCACAGTTGGTGCATCGGGTGCTGTATTCGGAATTTTGCTTGCTTTTGGAATGATGTTTCCCAATACACTTATTTATATTTACTTTCTTTTCCCGATTAAAGCTAAATGGTTTGTTATTATCTACGGAGCGTTGGAACTTTTCTTCGGAGTTACAAACTCTCACAGCAATGTAGCACATTTCGCACATCTTGGAGGTATGTTGTTCGGATTCTTTTTGATTAAATATTGGAAAAAAAACAATAACGATTATTACATATAAAAAGAAAAATGAATACTTCTTTCAATCAGCTTAAATACTTTATAGGACAGAAAACTATATTGATAAAACTTATAAAGATTAATGTATCGGTATGGTTATTTTTTCTTTTTATTTCGCTTTTCGATTTTTTATTCAAAAACAACATAACAGAAAATCTTATAAGGTGGGTGGCTATTCCTGCCAATTTTTCATTGCTTTATACAAGACCTTGGACAATAATAACTTATATGTTTCTGCATTTGGATTTTTTCCATATACTCTTCAATATGCTAATGCTTTTTTTTGGAGGTATGCTGTTTTCTCAATATATAAACCAAAAAAAATTATTACATGTTTATTTAATCGGAGGAATTTTTGGGGGGTTGTTTTATGTTTTATCTTTCAACATATTTCCTGTATTTTATGAATTGAAGAATCACTCGATAGCACTTGGGGCTTCGGCATCTGTTATTGCAATTGTAGTTGCTATTGCAGTATTCATTCCCGATATGTCGGTAAATTTGTTTTTACTTGGAAATGTAAAATTAAAATACATAGCTATAGGATTGTTAATAATCGACCTGATTAGTATAGAAAAAGGAAATTCAGGCGGGCATATTGCACATTTAGGAGGAGCTTTTTATGGAGCAATCTGGGCTTTGAATTATCGCTATAGATATGTCAAAATCCCTAAATTTGATATTAATAAGATTTTTCAAAGAAAATCTACTTTCAAAATTCATAAAAACCCTAAGGGAAGTTCACGCCCGATTTCAGACGAAGAGTATAACAAACAAAAAGTTGAGAGGCAAAAAAGAATTGATCAAATACTCGATAAAATTTCTAAGTCAGGGTACGATAGTCTGACAAAAGAAGAAAAAGAGTTTTTGTTTTCCAACTCCAATAAAAAATAATAATGAAAAGCAAAAATAATTCGGCTTTATTAAAAATTCTTTTAATAGCTAATATATTTTTTGCTTTATTACTTATTTTATCTTATTCGGCTCCATATATAAATCCTCAAAAAATATGGTTTATAGCATTTATCGGATTGCTTTATCCTTTTTTGCTGATAGTCAATTTATTATTTGTAATACTTTGGTTGATAAAATTTAAAAAATATGTATTGATTTCGCTTTTGTCGATAATTATTGGATATAACCATATAAACTCAATTTATAAAATCAATTTTTCAGATGATATTCCAAATGATTCAACTTTTACCGTTTTATCATACAATATCAGGCTATTTAATATATATGAATATCAAAGGAAAGATATTAGAAAGTTTGAACCTCGCAATCAGATTATAAGTTACATTATCAATCAAAAACCCGATATAATTTGTTTTCAGGAATTTTTTTACGACAAATCGGGATTTTATAAAACTGTTGACACAATAATACTTAAGTCGAATAATATGAAATATTATTATACCTCTTATATAATTGATAATGAGAAGTATTATTATTCCGGTGTTGCTACTTTTAGCAAATATCCTATTATTGATTGCGGAATATTGCCTTACAGTAAAAAAACTGCAAATAAAAGCATTTTCACAGATATTGTTAAAGGAGACGACACTTTAAGAATATTTAATGTGCATTTGGAATCGAACAGATTAAATAAAACTGATGAAAAGTTTTATCAGGAGTTTTTAAATCATGATAATCAGGATGAAATAAAAAAAGGTACAAGAAAAATATTATCAAAAATCAAAAGAGCATTTATAAATCGTTCAACTCAAGCGATTGAGTTGCAAAAAAATATTGAGCAATCGCCTTATCCCGTCATTGTCTGCGGTGATTTTAACGACACTCCTATATCCTATACTTACAGGGTTGTTTCAAAAAACTTAAAAGACGCCTTTATTGAAAATGGAAAGGGTATAGGAATTACTTATAACGGTAAATTTCCATCATACCGAATTGACTATATTTTGCATGATGAAAATTTTATTTCTACATATTATCGTAAAGATAATATCAATATTTCGGACCATTTTCCTATTATTGCCAAATTAAAGCTAAATGAAAAAAAAGGGGAAAAATAGAAAAGTACTAGTAAAATTAATGATATTGATAAATATCATTTTTATTATATCATTACTTTTATCTTATTCCTCTATGTTTATAAATCCAAATTTCATTCTTTTTCCCGCTTATTTCGGACTTGCATATCCGGCCATTTTAACAGTAAATATTTTATTGGCAATTATTGCACTTTTCTATTCTAAGAAAATTTCTCTAATTACTTTCATTGTCATATTTATTGGTTGGAATCTGCCATTGAAATATATTAGTATTAATTTTTCGGAAAAGCATTATAATGATGGAGAGAAAATAAGGCTACTAACGTATAATGTTCATAATTTCAGACCATTCAAAGAAGAAAATTATAAACCTGTTTATAGGGACAGCATTGTAGCATTTGCAAACAGTAAAAATTTCGACATTGCCGTATTTCAGGAATTCTTTTCAGAAAGGCCGCGCGACAGTATGAAAAACGACAGTTTAATCTTAGAAATGAACTATCCTTATTATTATTCTCAAAAGTATAGAACAAAAAACAATAAGCAAAGTAATTACGACGGATTGATTATTTTTTCAAAATACCCTATTATCAATAAAGGATTTCTTTTTAATGAAAAGAACGAGAAAATGGCTATATACGCAGATATTGATATTAATGGCAATATTAACAGGGTTTACAATATTCATCTGGCTTCAATAAGATTAGGTTATGTTTTTGATTCAACGCAGAGTAAATCTTTATTTAAAATAGGAAAAGCATTCAAAGTCAGAGGAAATGAAGTTGTAAAACTAAAAAATCACATATCAAACTCTCCATATCCTGTGATAATAATGGGCGATTTTAATGATACACCTGCATCATTTGCTTATTATCAGATTAAGAAAAATTTGAATGATGCATTTTTAGCCTCAAATTTTTATATTGGAAATACCTATTTCTGGAAAATACCCCCAATAAGGATAGACCATATATTTGTGAACAATAATGTAAGAGTTTTATCGTATAAAATATTACCTCTTGAATATTCCGATCATTACGCTGTAACCGCTAATGTAGTTTTAAAGTAAATAGTTTTAATGAAATTTAAAGAATTATATATAATTAAAATCGGGTTAATTAATTCAGTAAGCAAATTATTATTTTTAATACTTTGTTTTATTTCATTTAATTCATATTCAATATCATACAATGATTCTACTAAAGTTAATGATACTGTAAAATATTGGAAGTTCAGAAGTTTAAATACATTCACATTAGGTCAAACTTCTTACAAATACTGGGCTCAGGGAGGTGAAAACTCTCTTAATTTTTTAGCTAATGCCAAATGGAGCTTGAAATACAAAAAAAATAACACAATCTGGGACAATAATATTGAAGGAACCTACGGAATAATGCAGCAAGGAGAAAGAAAGGTCATAAAAACAGACGATAAGTTTGAGTTTATTTCAAATTTCGCATCAAAAGCTTCTGAAAACTGGAATTATAATGCACTGATAAACCTTAAAAGCCAATTTACGAAAGGATATAAATATCCAAATGATTCAACAATAGTATCTGACTTTTTTTCTCCGGCATATCTCATTACTTCTTTTGGATTTGAGTACAAAAAGAAAAATTATACTTTCATTTTTTCGGTTTTAACCGGAAAAACAACATTTGTTATAAATCCTTTGTTAAATAAAATAGGTGCATTTGGGGTTGAAAAAGATAAAAAAGTAAAATCTGTTGTTGGCTCGTTTATAAAACTTACTACTAAAAACGAAATTGTGAAAAATGTCGAATTAAATAACCGAATAGAGCTATTTTCAGATTATTTTAATAACCCCGAATATGTAGATGTAAACTGGGAGTTATTGCTAAAAATGAAAATAAATAAGTTTATGTCGGCAAATTTGAATGCTCAAATGATTTATGATTACGATACAAAAACATATATAAAGGACAGTGCAGGCAATATTATTTCAAGTGAAGCAAAAATTCAAATAAAAGAAACTTTCGGGATAGCTTTTTTAATATCTTTTTAATTTTTATCAATATTAACTTTGCCTATTTATGTCAGTTGAAACTTTTTTTCTAATAATATCTTCAGTCTTTTTTTGTATATATACTCTTTTAATTTTGCTTTACCGGTATTATTTTACAAAAGATATTAGTTTAAACCACAATTCAGATACAGAAGAGAAAATAAAAGTAAGCATAATTATTCCTGCCCGAAATGAAAGTGACTCCATAGCTTTGTTGTTGAATGACCTTTCAGTTCAAACTTATCCTAAAGAACTTTATGAAATAATTGTTGTAGATGATGAATCAACAGATAATACTGTAGAAAAGGTTAATGACTTTATAGAGAAAGAAAAACATATTGATTGCAAATTGATTAAAATATCAGAGCAAAACCACTCATCAATAAATGGATATTATAAAAAAAGAGCAATAAGTACAGGTATTAGCCAATCGGTTGGAAATATTATTTTAACTACTGACGCCGATTGCAGATTAGGGAATAAATGGATTGAAAGCTATGTTGAACTTTTCAAAATAGGTGATTTCAAGATGATAACCGGAATTGTAGCCTTTAAAGACGACAAAACGAATTTTGAAAAAGCACAACATCTTGAATTTTTGAGCTTGATAGCATCGTCAATAGCTTCAATAAAAATGGGATTTCCCATAATGTGTAACGGAGCAAATCTTGCTTATAAAAAATCGGCATTTATTGATGTAAACGGCTATTCATCTGATAATGAATTTGCTTCCGGAGATGATATTTTTCTGCTTCTTAAAATAAAAAAGAAGTTTGGCAGAAAAAGCATTGGTTGTTTGCTAAATACCGACGGTATGGTTTTTACTAAACCAAAAACCACTATAAAAGAATTTATTAGTCAACGACTTAGATGGGCTTCGAAAACAAAAGGTTACAGAGATTTTTTTATTTTATTTGTGGCAGCAATAGTTTTTGTAATTAACTTAAACTTAATGATTTTCTTCGCTTTAAGTTTTTACTCTTACACATACATAAAATTATTTTTATTATCAATAATTTTTAAAACCATAGTCGATACACCAATATTGTTTTCTATTACCAAACTATTGAATAGAAAAGATTTGAGGAAATATATATTGCCTTTGAATTTTGTTTATTTTATTTACTTTATCCTAATTGGTTTTCTGGGGAGTATTTTAAATTACAGATGGAAAGATAGGTTAATAAAAAAGTAGAATATTTTAAACATTACAAATCTATGATTTCGGACACGATTTATCTTTAGGTCCAAACCATTTTTTAATAAAGCATTGCTTTTTAATCGTTCCTGATTTTTCAGATTTATCTTTAGTCTTTTTCATCCTTTTACGGGTTTCTTTTGTTTGATTTTTCATGTGCTTTTCAACAGCCTGATTATATTGTTTAAGTGCCTCTTTATCTTTCTCTTCTCTTTGTTTTTCAACTTGTTTTTGACGAGAAGCTGCAGAATTTGTCCGGCATGACCAAAATAACGGTAATATTGCTAATAAAATAAAAAGAAATACTTTTCTAAATTTATCCATAAGAACTGTAAGTTTATAGTTTACAAAAATAAAAAAAGAGGCTGATAATTTGTATCAGCCTCCTCTTTTATAGTAAAAATTAAAGTTTATAAAATTATTGTGACCGTTCCGATTTTTTCATACGTATCATCTATACCGCTATTCATTCTGAAATAGTAAATATAAACACCCGGTCTTACTAATTCGCCATTATATTTTCCGTCCCAACCTTGATTTGGGTCGGTAGTTTCGAATAGTAGTTGTCCCCAACGATTATAAATTGAAAAGAGATAATTTTTAGAGCTGACAATTTCACCCATTGGTTTAAAAATTCTGTTATCACTTATAGACGAATAAGGTGAGAATGAGTTAGGGATATAAATCATATTACAATTTCTGACATTCTGTTGTGCAGCAGTAGTAGATGAACAAACAACTCCATTTTGAGTGTTGCTGACGGTAACAGTATATGTAGTAGTAACGAGTGGCAGAACGCTAATGGTAGAAGATGTTTCACCGGTATTCCATAAATATTGATTTCCCCCTGATGCCGATAATGTAGTTGTAGCTCCTTTACATATTGTATCAGCAGCCAGAGTAATCATAGGAATAGGAAGAGGAATAACACTTACGTTAACTGATTTTGAGTCAAAGCAATTATTAGCGTCAGTAACGGCAACAGTGTACGTTGTAAAAGAAGTCGGATTTACGGTTATTGAAGGTGTTGTTTGAGGAGGATTAGTACTCCATAAGTATTGAACTCCACCACCTGCTGTAAGAGTTGTACTATCACCCATACATATAGTTGCATCGTTTGAAAGTGTTATTGTAGGTAATGGATTAATAACTGCAGTGGCAAATGCACTATCTTTACAACCACCTGTAGATGCTACTATTACTTTATATTGCGTAGTAGTAGTTGGATTAACAGTTATAACCGAATCGGTAGAACCCGTACTCCATAAATAAGATGCACCGCCGCTAGCCTGCAAAGTGGCAGCATTTCCTATACAAACAGTGTCGTTAATTACTGAAAGCTGAGGTAATGGTAATATGCTGACTTTAACACTGTCTTTTGCTTTACATCCCAAACTATTTTGAGCCTGAACATAATAATAAGTATCGGTATTTGGGCTTACTTTAGCTACAGAGCCGTTTGTTACAGGATTTGTACTCCATACATAATTAGAAAGTCCAGCACCTGAAGCAACAAGAGTTGCAGTATCACCTAAACAGATACTTGTATCTGCTCCGGCATCTACGGTGGGAGCAAGAACATTAACGATTATTGTATCTGAAGCAGATGCACCGCTTAGTAAGTCAATAACTGTAACAATATAATAGTGCATTCCGGGAGTTGTAGGTTTTACCGGAGGTGGATTATAAACAGTAGGTCCGGGCATACCATCATAAGTCCATTCAACATAAGCGAAAGCAGGACAAACGATTTGAACATTATCGATTCCCCAATGGTCGAATGTATTTCCTGAAGCAATATCCTGATACCATCTGAATTTGGTATTTGGAGAGCTTGCAGCTGCAGGTACATTATTTCTGTAATGATTCCATTGATAGTATGGACCGGTAGCTGCATTCCCTGATACTGGTGTCCAATAGCCTCCGCTTCCATTTATATAACCGGCTGTTCCATAAACACCTGAAGGGGCTTGATCAACACCCGGAAATTGAGTCCAAGTAACGCCATTGTTTATAGACCATTGAAGATGAACACCTTCAGTTGGTAAATCAGGCGATTCGCAATTAGTTGAATTTTGATTTGCTCCATATTTCATATCCCAGTCGATAGTACAACCGCCTAATGACATATCATATCCTACAGTAATAAGTTGGCGGGGATATGCATTAGACCCGAACCACAATACAACACCCTGGGCAGGAAGATTTGTCGGTGGACACGGATTTGACCATAATGCAGTTACATTGGTTGACCAACCATTTCCTAAAGTTGAGTTGTTAAAGTTGTTATTCATTAGAAATCCACAAGTACCTTGGGAGTTCAAATCTACAGAGTCGCCAAGACATATATTCTTTACACCATTCCAAGGTATAGTATCTATCATTGCAACAACAGTACACTGCGAAAAGGATTTATTTACCCAAGTAAACCACAAAAATATAGTTATTACTAAAATTTTTAATTTGTTCATCTTATAATTAAATTTGTTACAAAAATACAAAATAATTTGTTCTTATGACAACATACTTGGCATTTAGGTTGCCTAATTTTTTTTAAAAATTTCAATTTTTATCATTATTATCTGCTAACTTTGCTAAAAAAATAAAATGAAGATTTTAAGAAATATTTTTTTTATAATTCTTTTTATGGTTTTTCAACCGTTATTTAATTCTTGTTCAAAAGACGAGAAAGAAACAATTCCCTATGTTTATGTAAACTTTTACATCCAGCCTAATTCCACGCTTTATATAAATCTTAATCATGTTGGAGGTTACGAATATTTAACCGGCGGGTATAACGGAATAGTTGTTTACAGAGTTAATACGGAAACATTCGTTGCATTTGATAGGGCGTGTCCGTACGATTTCAAAAACAACTGCAGGATTGAGGTTGAGCATTCTTCAATTACTGCTATAGACTCTTGTTGCGGTTCAAGGTTTTTACTTACAGATGGTTCTCCTTTTCAGGGACCTGCAAGCGTTTCGCTTAAGCAATACAAAACTAATTACGACGGCAATTACTTGCATATAACTAACTGATTTTGTTTTTTGTTTTAAATAAAGTTATATAATTTTAAAATGTTTAAGAATCAGGGTTATCCTAATTAATTCCATTAGTTTATTGCGTTTCTTATGAAAAATTTGGGCTAAATATAAAATTATTTTGAAATTTTATATAAAAAACTATTGACTTTGAGCTTATTTTTGATTATCTTTGCAAACTTTTTTTAAAGAAAAATTATCCATTAATTAAACATATAAGCATGAAGTTATCGCAATTCAGATACGTTTTGCCCAAAGAATTAATAGCTGATCGCCCCACAGAACAGAGAGATGAATCCCGATTAATGGTTCTGAACAGAAAGAACCAAACAATAGAACACAAAATATTTAGAGACATTTTAGATTATTTTGATGACGGTGATGTATTTATTTTGAACAACACAAAGGTGTTTCCGGCATTGCTTTATGGTGAAAAAGAAAAAACCGGAGCTAAAATTACCGTTTTTTTACTCAGGGAGTTAAATCCCGAAACACGATTGTGGGATGTTTTGGTAGATCCTGCAAGAAAAATAAGGATTGGAAATAAATTATATTTTGGAGAGGATGAATCGCTTGTAGCTGAAGTAATTGATAATACAACCTCCAGAGGAAGAACTTTGCGCTTTTTGTTTGACGGAACTTACGATGAATTTAAGCAAACTTTGAAAAGATTAGGTCATACTCCTTTACCCGAAGAACTTCAAAGGATGCGTAAGATAGAGCCTCTTGACAAAGAAAGATATCAAACTATTTATGCAAAAAATGAAGGTGCCGTTGTAGCTCCTACTGCAGGTTTCCATTTTAGCCGCGAATTGATGAAAAGACTTGAAATAAAGGGTGTAAATTTTGCCGAAATTACTTTACATGCAGGTTTAGGAAACTTCAGAGCTATTGATGTTG
Source organism: uncultured Bacteroides sp. (assembly GCA_964634005.1). Classification (GTDB taxonomy): domain Bacteria; phylum Bacteroidota; class Bacteroidia; order Bacteroidales; family JACABE01; genus CAZWKQ01. The sequence goes on along the minus strand of CAZWKQ010000004.1, from coordinate 32,635 downwards.
AGGATCTTACTAAGCATAAAATGGATTCTGAAGAGATGATTATTCCTGAAGAAACAGCTATCATTGTTAATAAAGCAAGAGAAAATAAAAAGAAGGTGTGTGCCGTTGGTACTACTACTATGAAAGCTATTGAATCGTCAGTGGCTATTTCGGGTAATCTAAAGCCTTTTAACGGATGGACTAACAAGTTTATATTCCCGCCTTATGATTTTAGTGTTGCTAACTGCATGGTTACAAACTTTCATCCATCACAATCATCAATGCTTATGCTTGTTGCTGCCTTTGCAGGTTTCGATTTTTTAATGAAGGCATATAAGGAAGCAATTGAAAACAAATATAAATTTCTGACTTATGGTGATGCAATGCTTATAATTTAGATTATTATTTATCGCTATATTCAAAAAAAGGCTTAAATTTGTTGATATTTAAGCCTTTTTTTTATGGAATACAGCGTTATTATTGCAGCCGGAGGTTCAGGAACCAGAATGAAATCCGATGTTCCTAAACAGTTTATTGAAGTGTTTGGAAAACCTGTTATTTTTTATTCTATAGAAAAATTTCTGAATTTTAGTTCCCAAATCAGAATAATTGTTGTTTTGCCTCAAAATATGATTGATTTGTGGAAATCTTATTGTGAGAAATTTTATTTTTTCGATAAAATTGAAGTTGCTATTGGTGGTAAGACCCGTTTTCATTCGGTTTTTAACGGTGTACAAATGTTAAATGACAATGGAGTTGTTGCTATACATGATGCCGCTCGCCCTTTAGTAAGTGTTGACACAATTAAAAAAGCGCTTGAAGTTGCTTCATCAATTGGGAATGCTGTGCCTGCAATTTCGATAAACGACTCGTTAAGAATAGTTGAAAACTCCTATAATTTCCGTATCGACAGAGAAAAAATAAAAATTATTCAAACTCCTCAATGTTTTTCTATTGATGTAATCAAAAGAGCATACCAACAACCATATAATGAATTTTTTACCGACGATGCTTCAGTGGTCGAAAATATGGGTATAAAGATTAATCTTATCGAAGGGAATCGTGAAAATTTTAAAGTTACGACAGAATCGGATATTAAATTACTGAAGTATTATCTTTCAATGCAAGATTAGAATTTCTTTATTGATTTTGGCTAAAACTTATTATCCAGTTTATTCCGAATTTGTCGGTTAGTTTTCCGAAGTAATCGCCCCAAAAAGTCAAATTTAACGGGAGCTTTATTACTCCATAAGATGACAATTCATTAAAAATTCTTTCAGCTTCTTCAATACTGTTTGTATTGACAAAAACAGCAAAATTATTACCGAATTTATACTCGTCGTTCCAGCCTCCGCCGACATCGCTTCCCATTAAAATTGTATTCCCTATTGGTAATGCAACATGCATTATATTGTTTTTTTCATTGTCTTTTACTTCAAAACCTTCAATTTCTGGCATATCTTTAAATTTGCCTAAATAAGTAAAATCACCTCCAAAAACCTCTTTATAAAACATAAAGGCTTCTTCGCAGTTGCCGTTATAATAAAGATAAATATTTGTATTTGCCATATAATTAACTATTTCCCCATTTTTCCCGTGTATATCTTATTGTTTCGGATATTAATTTTTTGAGTGTTTCTAAGTTTATATCCGATAATTTTTTAATATAAATACAAGCTTTGCCAATTTTAAATTTTCCAAGATCTTTTAATAAAAATTCATGTTTTGGATCACCGGAATAAACATACAGCGAAATTGCCGCTTTTCTGGGCGAAAACCCAACAAGAAACCAATCGCCTTCCTGCTTACTTTTTTCTGATTTATAATGATATTTACCAAATCCTATTATTGACTCTCCCCAAATTTGTGGTTCGTAACCGGTAACTTTTTGAAAGAAATCAATCAATTCGTAGCTGTCCTTAAGTTTTTGCTCATTATCAACGAACGATTTTAAAAATTCATCGATATTTTTGTCTGTCGGTTTTGTCTTTACTTCTGCCATAAATATGTTTTCTTCAAAAATAAAAATAAAATTTTATATTAAATTAACATCAACAAGTTTTTTCACTATTTTTGCAGACCGAAAAAAATAATGCTTTATTAATCTCATAATTTTCAAAATGAAGAAAAAAGAATCGATAATTTATTTAGACAGGAATGAAAATCAATACGGTCCTGCTCCCGCATGTTTTAAAGTTCTTCATAAACCAAATATAAAAAAACTTAGTTGGTATTCGCGTGATTTCTCAAGAGGAGTTAAGAGCAAATTAAGTGAACGTCTTGCATTAGACTTTGGAATTGATGAAAAAAATGTTATGCTCGGTTACGGAGGCGAAGATATTCTTAAGCAAGCAGTTCATTGCTATGTTAATAAAGGCGACAAAATTATGATTCCGGCGTACTCGTGGTGGTATTATAAAAAAATAGCCGATGAAAAGGAAGGTATTAAAATAGAATATCCTATTTATGAAGGAGACGATTCTTTTTACTACGATATTGATGGAATGATTAAAGTATATGAAGAGCATAAGCCCAAACTTATAATAATCAGTTCGCCCAACAACCCTACAGGCAATCGCCTTCCTATCGACAAATTACATTATATTCTCGAAAAAGTTAAAGATACTGTTGTTGTGTTGGATGAAGCTTATACTTTGTTTTATACCGATGACAATTCTTATTTAGGAAGATTAATAAAGGAGTTTCCTAATTTGCTTGTAATAAGAACATTTTCAAAGTATTATGCTTTAGCCGGTGTTCGTATTGGTTTTGCTCTTATGGGCGAAAATCATGCTCAGTTTTCGTTATTCAGTGCCAGATACTTGGGCTATAATCGTTTAACCGAACGTATAGCAATAGCTGCTCTCGATTCGGATGAATATTATCATGAAGTTAGGGCAAAAATGGTAGAGGATACTCAAATGTTTATTAATGAGTTTAGCAAACTTGAGGGTTTTAAACCATATAAAACTTATGCAAATTTCATATTAGTGAAAATTCCCGAAAATATTAAAGATGGTTTAAAAAAGTATCTTACCGACAGAAATATGATAGTTAAATTTATGGCAGAAGACGGTTTATTTAGTCACATAAGAATTACAATAGGAACAAGGGAACAAAACCAACTTTTGATGAATATGATAAAAAGTTATCTTAAAGAAATTAAAAAGAAATGAGTTGGTTTAACGAATATAAAAAATCATTGAAATTAACTGAGGTTGAAGAGTTTTTCGACCTCTTTTTTTATAGACCAATTGCTTTTTTGCTTGTTAAAATCATTTACAGAACAAACATAACGCCCAATCAACTTACTTTAACTGCAATTTTAATGGGGCTTATTTCAGGTTTTTTTTACGCTGAGGGGACTGCGGACGGCGTTTATATCGGTGCTGTTTTTTTTCTGCTTTTTAATATACTCGATTGCAGTGACGGGCAGTTAGCAAGGTTGAAAAGGAACGGAACACCCACCGGAAGAATAATTGACGGTGTTGCCGATTATATAGCTTTTATATCGGTTTACATTGGAATAGGTATTGGTTTCGCAAACAAATACGAAAATCCTTCATTATTTTGGACATTGCTTGCATTAACAGGATTATTCAATACTATTCATGCTATACTTGTCGATTATTATCGTAATCGTTATTTAGATTATGTTCTTGAACGCAAAAGCACTTTTGAAGAAGAACTCGATGAATTCCGTAAGGAATATAATGCCATTAAAAATCAGAAAGGTAAGTGGTTCGATAGATTTATAATAGGTATATATTTAAAGTATTCTAATCTCCAATCCAAACTTATTGTTAAAAAAACTAACCAAAAAATGTTTAAAGCTACTCCTCAGGAGTATTCAGTAAAAAACAAACGAATCATACGTTTTTGGGTTATGATTGGGCCTACATCTCAAGTTTCGGCAATAATAATATGTTCATTATTTCTTCGTTTCGATATATTTTTCGCTATTATGCTTATAGGCTATAATTTACTTGCAATATTAAACTTAGTTATTCAAAAAATAATTGATAGAAAGTTTGATGTTGTAAGTTGATTTTGGAATTTTTTTAGTGATTAAAATCTGTAAATACCAGTAATAGTTAATTTTCCGCCATTTTCTGATGGGAAAAGATACCATGATGTGTTTTTATGCTTTTTAGCAGTGAACTTCCCAATTCCATACCCTAATGCTGAGCCTATAATTACGTCCGACAACCAATGGGCATTTTCGGTCATTCTCGAAAGACTTACCCCTGTAGCGAATGTATATGCTATTATCGGAATATATCTGATTTCTTTATATTGTTCCGATACGACAGAAGCTAAGGTCCATGCAGCAATGCTATGACCCGAAGGGAAAGATGTATATTTTTCAGATTTTTCACCATCGAATTGTTTTAACGATTCAGGGAAAAAATGCCATTTTGAAGTACCGTCAAAATTTGGTCTTTGCCTGCCGAAAGTCATTTTTAAAACTGAAATTACAACGGCTGAGTTAATCAAAGCAAAAGCAGCAATGGCTCCTGTTTGCAGAAGTTTATCATCTTTCAAGGCCAAGCCCGTAAAATACATTAACCCGCTTGTTCCGGCCACAAACGGTATCTCGCCTCCAAAAGTAAATACAGGGCTTAATTTGTTGATCAAAGAATTTTCATTTTTAAACTTTATGATATTCCTATTGATATCCTCGTCATACATTATTGCTAAGGTTGTTGCAGCTGTAATTGGGATAAGATATTTTAAGTCATTTTTTTTGATGGAAAAAGGTGATGAAAAAATTTCACTTTGTGCATTAATAAACGATAATCCAATCCATTGTGAATCGTTTCTTAGTGTTGTATCTTCCTGTGCAATAATATCAAAATGAAATAAAAAAACAATTGTAATGCTCAAAATTAAAATTCTGAGCATTGTCTTTTTACTTTTTTTCGAAGAAATATTATTTTTTATAAACAATTGAAATTAAATTAATTACCCTTTATCCAATTAATTATTTTTTCGCTGTCGGGACTTTCGCGAGGCGAAACAACATCAACAAGATTGCCGTTTTCGTCAATTAAAAATTTCTGAAAATTCCATTGCACAGGTGCATCCATTTTACCGTTTTCACTTTTATTTGTAAGCCATTTGAAAATAGGATGAATATCATTTCCTTTTACTGATATTTTTTCCATTATAGGAAAAGTAACTCCATAATTCTTTTCACAAAATGCTTTAATTTCCTCATTTGTTCCGGGTTCTTGCGAAAGAAAATTATTTGCAGGGAATGCAATAATTGTAAATCCCGAACCACCGTAAATTTCGTATAGTTCTTGCAGTTGTTTATATTGAGGTGTTAATCCGCATTTCGAAGCTGTATTAACAACCAGAACTTTTTTACCTTTCAATGTTGATAAATCAAATTTATTTCCGTCAATAGTATTTATTTTAAAATTGTGGAAATTTTTTATTTTACCCTTGGTGTCTTTTTGTGAAAATGTATTTAATGATAAAAATATTAATGATAGAACTATTATGTTTGTTTTCATTTTTTATGGTGATTTTTTGTTTATATGATTTTTAATAAAACAAAGATTTTTGACCAAAGTTTATAAATTATTTTTGATTTATAAAAAAAGACCATCCAAAATTATTGATGGTCTCTTTTTTTATTATTTTCAATCAGATAAACTATATAGTTATTCAAGTTCGTGAACTACAAGCCCGCTTCTAAGTTTAGGTTCGAACCAAGTAGTTTTTGGAGGCATAATATTTCCGGTATCTGCAATGTCAATAAGTTGTTTCATCGAGACAGGATAGAGTGCAAAAGCAACTTTCATTTCACCTGAATCAACGCGGCGTTTAAGTTCTCCTAAACCTCTTATGCCTCCAACAAAATCAATACGTTTATCTGTACGTAAGTCCTTTATTCCGAGTATTTGATCGAGAACAAGGTTAGAAAGGATAGTAACATCAAGAACTCCAATAGGATCTGAGTCTTTATATGTTCCGGTTTTTGCTTCCATCGAATACCATTTGCCTTCGAGGTACATGCTAAACTCGTGAAGTTTTTTGGGCTTGTATATTTCTGTACCTTCTTCTTTTACAATAAAATTTTCTTTCAGTTTTTCGATGAAATCGGCAGCGGTTAAACCGTTAAGATCTTTAACAACTCGGTTGTAATCAATAATTTTGAGTTGGTTATCGGGGAAGTGAACCGCTAAAAAGAAATTATATTCTTCATCACCTTTGTGATTTGGATTGTTGTTTTTCTTTTCGTTTCCTACCAATGCTGCCGCAGCAGTACGATGATGACCGTCAGCAACATAAGTGTACGGAACTTTCGTTTCGAAAAGTTTAATTATTTTGTTAATGGTTTCATCGTTATTAATTACCCAAAAATGATGGCCAAATCCGTCATCGGCAACAAAATCATATTCAGGTTTTTCGTTTTTTACAATATTATCAACTATTTCATCAATTTCTTTAACTGCGGGATAAGTGAAGAAAACTGGCTCCATATTGGCATTTGTTATGCGAACATGTTTCATGCGGTCCTCTTCTTTATCTTTACGTGTTAGTTCGTGCTTTTTAATAATCCCGTTCATATAGTCTTCAACGCCTGCACATCCAACGATTCCGTATTGAGTTCTTCCTTCCATTGTTTGAGCATAAATGTACAGCTTCGGTTTTTCATCGGGGACAAGCCATTTATTAGCTTTAAATTTTTCGAAGTTTTCTTTAGCTTTTAAATAGACTGCCTCATCATGTTCATCAATTTCCGGTGAAAGGTCAATTTCGGGTTTTATAATATGAAGCAGAGAATAATCATTACCTTCTGCTTCAATTCTTGCTTCTGCTGAATTTAAAACATCGTAAGGTCTCGAAGCAAGCAATTTAGCAATAGATACAGGAGGACGCAATCCCCTGAATGCTTTAAGTATGGCCATAATTTTAAAATTTTTAAGATTTATTCAGTAGGCAAAAATAATAAAAAAAGTCAAATCGAATAGCATTAATCGTCGTAGTCAACGTCTTCCGACTGTTTTTCGTCGTGACCTGCTGAGCCTTGCGATTTTTGTAATGATGCTATCAATGCTCCTACCATTTTTGTCAGCTCCATAAGTTGTTTTCTGCCTTCTTCTTCCTTTTCATCGCTTATTAAATGCAGTTTATGGCAGATAGAATTTAAAACAACGCATTCTCTTACTGAACTTTTTGCCATCTTAAGGTAATAAACAAACTGACTCTTGTTGCGTGCAGATCCTTCAGCTATGTTTATTGCAATGTTTTGGGCAGCTTTCAACATTGGACCACCAATATTTACTTTGTCGTCTGAGGTCATAAAACTTATACTTTCATGAACCCATTCAGTAAAGTCTAAAGCTTTGTGATAAATTCTTAAATCTTCAAATCTGAAGAAACTAGTGTTTTTTTCTGTAGTGTTTTCCATATTGTTAGAATTTATAGTTTCATTTTTAAGCAAAAATATACAATTTTTTTTTATTTTGTTAAAAAAAAAGAAAATTTTAAATTAAATTAGTTGTACATAAATATTTTAAGTGTTAATTATCACATTATCAGTGTTGTATTGTATAGTATTGTTTATTACTATCTTATGGAAATATTATTGTCGGTTTATCATTGACATTAGTCTTTGGTATTTTTGAATTATACTTTAAGTTAATGGCTTCAATAAATGTATTGGCAATAATAGCATTTCCTCGGGCTGAAGGATTTAGGCCATCTAATGAGTAAAACCCGCCTGAAATAAATGCTGATGAGTATTTTAGCCCGTCAACAAAAATTCCTGACTTTACGTTTTTGTATAATTTTTTGATATCAACAAAAGCAAGATTATTGGTATTAGCCGAATTTAAAATAATCTCATTGTAGCTGTTAATTGCAGTATTTATTTTATTTATTTCGGTTAAATCGAGAATATACTTATGTGGAATAGGTTTTTGAGAACCCCAGTAATTGCAACTTATAGAATCATTCGGTACTTTTAAAGTAATTAATTCACCTGCTTTTATTTGCCTTATTTTAAATGGAGCCGGTAATGGCGAAGCAGGGTCTTCTATTACAAATGGATTTGCTCCGATTTTAAAGGATATTGTATCTAATCCGTTTGCCTGCAACATTAAATTAATAGGGTGATAGCTGAAATTAAGCAAATTTACTAAGTTCGGGTCTTTTATTACTAAAGCATTGTATGGGATAGTTGTAAAAAACGGAATATCTGTGATATCGGGAATATTTGCTATTGCGCCCTTTGCACCGTTTGCCTTTAATGAATTAATTATTGTATTTAAGTAATTTTGGAAAGCAATCGGGTTTGTTATACTGTCGTAAGCGCCCCCCTCAATTGCATAGGAATATATATCGTAATCACCAATCCAAAGTGTGAAAAACGTAGGATTTATAACTGAAATTTCATCAATAACTCTCGATGTTAAAGTATTACTTGCAAACCTTTCGTAATAGGGATTTAACAATGCGTAACCCTGTAGTAATGTATGAAATGACTTCAGTCCAGGTATTCCTAAATTGTTTGGAATATAGCTTACCGATGCTCCTTCCAAATTTCCTATATCAGGAATTGGTGCTAAAGTAGTTCCTAAGCAGTTTGTTTTATAACCTAATTTCATTTTTCCTTGCAAAAAGCCAAATTCGCTGTTGACAATAGGTTGCAGAAAATCTCCGCTTACTGCAGTTTTTAGTTGAACAGCAATAAAATTGGGATATGAGTTGTACTGTCCGCTTTTGTACAACGCTCCATCTGCAAAACCTGATGTAGTAGTACTGCCAAAAGCTAAATATCTGCTAAAATCCGCTTCTCCGGCAGAAGGTTTGAATTCTTCAATTTCGGGTTTACATGAATAAACCGAGATTATAAAAAGAAAAATTATGTATGATATTTTTTTCATTTTCAATAGATTTAAAAATTATACGATAATCCAATTCCTGGTAATAAAGTGATTGATTTATATTTCCCCGAAAAATTAGTCGGGGAGTACGATGCTTCACGCTCAATTCCCATAAGGTAAATGCAAGAAGCATCAATTGATAGTTTCTCGTTGAATTTTACAGATGCTCCAAGTGTAAAACCTATCTGATTGGTACTTGGGGTTTCCGGGTTTAGATAATCATCTTTTACAGGCGATTTGTCATAATATAATCCTGCTCTTAAAGTAAGTTTATCGCTGTATTGATATTGCCCCCCGATTCTTATTACAGGAGCATCTTCGTAAAGTCTCGGATTCCTCGAATCTTCCAATGATGGAGTATTAGGAGTAAAATCAAAAATTAATGAATCATAAGTACTCCAGAAAACATAATTTACATCAATTCCTATTAATAATTTTTCACTTAACTTGTATGATATGCCAAAGTTAAGATTTGATGGAAGAGGTAATTTTGCACTAAAAGTAGTACCGTTAGGAAAATTGTTTGACAGAGCTGAAGGCACTGTAAATTCGACTTTGCCGTCATCAATTTCCATATCGATTTTCGAGCGGTACATAATTCCAATACCGATTTTTTCGGTCGGGTTTACCATAACACCAAGTGTATAACCGTAGTTTGATGTATTTCCTGATAGTGTGCTTTTGCCTTCTCCGTTAGAATTCGACAATGGAAGCATTCGGCTTAATTCTACCGTTCCGAACGAATAATTAAATCCTGCTCCTATACTAAGAAAATCGTTAAATTTGTATGATATCGACGGTTGAACATTTATTGAATGAAATGAAAGGTCGGATATTAAATATCTTCCATCCCAAGTATCGCCCCATTTTAGCGAATTTCCGAAAGGTGTGCATACTCCTATTCCGACTGACCATTTTTCATCAATTTTATATGTTCCGTAGAAATGAAAAGGAGGACTTAACGGATTGTCGGTTCTGGCCTGATAAATTGAAGGGTACTCTTTCTGGAAAGTAGTGTTTGCAAATACTCCCGACACTCCTGCAATAAAGCTGAATTTTGATTTGATTTTTGACATACCTGCAGGATTGAAAAAAACAGTACTCGCATCTAAAGCAAATCCGGTACCTATGTATCCCATGCCATTTTGCTTAATTCCCTGAATGTTAATCTGATATCCGCCTGCATTAAGAAGCTTAATCAGCAAAACAAAAATCAGGGAAAACAGAGTTAATCTTTTTACCATATAAATTCACTGTTTAGTTTGAAAAATTGTAATTTCTTATCACAAAGATAATATATTTTGTAAATTTATTTCATTAAAAAGATTTTTCGATATACGGCATAATATTTGTGTGATTATTAGAAAATTCATTGTCAATTAGATGATTCTGCATTATTAAAATTAACAATTTCAATTAAATAATCGATTTATTAACAATATCTTATAAAAAAATTAATATGAAGAAATTTGTTTTATTCCTTGTTTTTTTCTGTTTAATAATAGTTTCAAACGCACAGTTTTCAAAAAGTATAAATTCTTCAATTAAGGATGTTACCTTATTTACATCGGGTGCTCAAGTTAATAGAGTTGCAAATGTAAATTTGCAAGCAGGAATAACCGAAATAATATTTGAGGGAATATCTCCAAATATTAACAGCGGCAGCATTCAATCATCAGGAAGAGGCAATTTTATTATACTTGACACCAGATATAATATTAAATATCAAGAACCTTCAGATGAACCCGAATCTAATGTACCTGAGTCGCTACAACGACGAATAAATCTTACTCAGGACACTTTAAATGATGTTAACTACGAGTTGGAGGCTATAAAAGACAGGAAAGATGTTTTTGCCAAACAGAAAGAAATGATAAACAACAATCCTCTGATGAAAGGCGGCGGGAAAAGTGACTCTTTGCCAGTTCTGAAAGACGTTATAGAATTTTATAACCAAAAAATGAATTCCATAAATGCTGAATTACAAAAGATTAAAAAAGAAGAGGCAAGAGTTTTAGTTAAAAGAACAAATATTCAAAATCGTTTAAACACCCTTTTGGAATATAAAAATCGAATTATTTCATCTAAAACAAATTCGAATAATCCGATACATCAAATAATAGTTACTGTTTCGGCTAAAGAACCCGCAAACGGAAGCTTGTCGCTGTCATATATGGTAAGTAATTGCGGTTGGTCGCCTTTATATGATATAAGGGTAAATAATACAGAAGAACCTGTAGAGCTTACAATGAAAGCAAATGTTTATCAAAATACCGGAGAGGAGTGGAAAAATGTCAATTTAAGATTATCTACACATAGTTTTGGAAAAGGTAATATAAAGCCGGTTTTGTATCCTTGGTATTTAAGCTACTATATGCCGGTTAGTGTTTATACATCGAACTTGTCTATGCCAAGGTCGGAGGGAGCCCCTAAAGCTAAACAGGGTAATGTTTCCTATGATGCCGAAATTTCTGCTTCGCAAACTATTACTGATTTTTCTACTTCAAAACAAAATATTACCGGACAAGAATATTCTATTGAAATTCCTTATTCTTTACCCTCTGACGGTAAGAATTATCTGTTAGTTGTTAAAAATGAAAGAATTAAGTCGCAATACAAATATTTTTCAGTGCCAAAAATCGATAAAGATGTATTTCTTGTGGCTCGCTTAACTGGTTGGGAAGATTTGAATTTACTTGAGGCAAAATCTAATATTTATTTTGAAGGAACTTATATTGGCGAAACCTTTATTAATCCTTCTGTTTTGGCTGATACTCTTGAAATTTCGCTTGGCAGAGATAAAAATATAATTGTACAGCGCAAAAAACTAAAGGATAAAGAGAAAGAGCAGATAGTTGGTAATACTATCATTAAAACAGTTACAATGGAAATTTCTATCCGCAATAATAAAAATTCTTCAGTAGAGCTGACAGTTGAGGATCAGATTCCTGTAACTAATGAAAAAGATATAAAAATTACTTTTATAGGCGATAATTTTAGCGGAATTTATAATGAAAATACAGGCATGCTAAAATGGAATATAAACCTTAAACCTAAAGAAAACAGAGTGCTGACATTCTCATATTCAATAAAATACGATAAAGATAAAAGGCTAATTTTTTAACCCCAAATTTTATTTATTGAATAATTTAGGTAAAATGGGAAAACCCGTTGTTAAAAATCAAAAATTTAACAACGGGTTTTCTGTTTTTTTCGGAATGATTAATTGAGATTTAAATAAGTTTTACGAGCATTTGAGATTTTCCAACTGAATCGTTTTCTTTAACGAAAACATCCTCAACAGTTCCATCAATAGGAGACAGCACTTCATTATTCATTTTCATTGCCGTTAAAACCAACAATTTATCTCCTTTTTTTACTTTATCATTTTTTTTAACGTATATTTTTTGGATGGTTCCTGGTATAAAAGCGTAAATCTCATTATTTTTCTTTGGTTTATAAGGCTTTCTTTTCTGATATTTTTGAGGAATAGTAGTACGATATTTAATGTTATCTATATTGATAACCTGATATTTACTACATTCTTTTTCTTCTTGTTCATTTTTCTTTTCTATATCTTCCATTCTTCTCAAATTTATGTTTGATAATTACTATAAAACTACATAATACATCAGAAAGGAGGAATTCCGTGTTTTTTGTATGGACTTGTTTCTTGTTTGTTTTTAGATATTTCGAGAGCATGAACAAGAAAATGACGAGTTTCGGTTGGGTCGATAACTGCATCAACATAGCCGTATGCTGCAGCTACATAAGGGTTAGCAAATTTTTTCTTGTATTCTGCAATTTTCTTTTTTCTCATTTCCTCGGGATTTTCTGCATTTTGAATTTCATTTCTGAAAATGATATTTGCAGCACCTTCGGGTCCCATAACGGCAATTTCGGCAGTAGGCCAAGCAAACACAAAGTCGGCTCTTAAATGGTTGGAGCACATTGCTATATAACCACCACCGTAAGCTTTTCTGAGAATTACAGTAATCTTTGGTACTGTTGCTTCTGAATAAGCATATAATATTTTAGCGCCATGTCTTATAACTCCGGCATGTTCCTGATCAATGCCCGGCAGATATCCCGGTAAATCTACAAGGGTTACTAAAGGAATATTAAAAGCATTGCAATAACGAATAAATCTACCTGCTTTATCAGAAGAGTCAACATCGAGGACGCCGGCAAGAACTAAAGGTTGATTTGCTACAAAGCCCACAGTATCGCCGTTTAAACGGGCAAAACCAACAACAATATTCTCTGCAAATCTTTCATGGACTTCAAGAAAATTTGAATCATCGACAATTGCTTTGATAATGTTTCTTACATCGTAAGGAACTTTGGGGTTAGTCGGGAAAATGCTGTCGATTTTATAAGTTTTGGTTTTTGGAGCTTTTTTAGGAAATCTTTCGGCTGTTTTTGTGTTATTCCAAGGGATATAGCTAACCAGTTGCTTTATTTGTTCGAAGCATTCTTCCTCGCTTTCGGCAAAGAAGTGAGCATTACCCGTAATTTCGGCTTGTACTCTTGCACCACCGAGTTCTTCCATTGAGATTTCTTCTCCCAATACAGTTTTAATAACTTCGGGACCAGTAATGAACATTTTCGAAATTTTGTCAACAACAAAAACAAAGTCGGTAAGTGCCGGCGAATAAACCGCACCACCTGCACAAGGGCCTAAAATAACTGATATCTGCGGAATAACGCCTGAAGCCATAGTGTTTCGATAGAAAATTTCACCATAACCGGCAAGTGAGTTAACCCCTTCCTGGATACGGGCGCCACCTGAGTCATTAATACCGATAATAGGCACTTTTAACTTCATGGCGTGGTCCATTATTTTGGTGATTTTTTTTGCATGCATATATCCTAAAGACCCTCCGGCTACAGTGAAATCCTGAGCATAAATACATACAGGATGTCCGCTGATTGTTCCAGTACCAGTTACAACACCATCTCCGGGCAAGTACTTTTTATCCATGTCAAAATCTTTACCTGAATGTTCTACAAACAGGTCGTATTCGAAAAAAGAATTGGGGTCTAAAATTTTGATTATTCTTTCTCGGGCTGTTAATTTTCCGGTCGCCTTTTGCTTCTCTATGGCTTTTGAGCCTCCACCTTGTAAGGCTTCCTGCATTCTTTTTCTGAGGTCTATAGTTTTCTGTTTTATCGACATTTTTTATGTTTTTAGTTAAACCTATTTACCCAAATTTAGCACAAAGATATAATCTTTTTTTATTCAAATGAATATTTTTTTTCCTCCTTCGTTTTTTACTTTATTAAAATTTTGAATCAGCGATACTTAGTCGAAAGTTAAAATTTGTTATTTAATTTTTGTTTTCTTATTTCGGATTATTTATTCGTGTATCACTAATATTGTTTTGAAATTCTTTATAAAAGAGACAAATGATAAAGTTATTAATAAATGTGTAAATGAATCTACAAATGAACTTAAAATGACAGAAAAAAGGCTTTTAAAGAATCTGATATAAAAATCCAGTCACTTCAAATGTTTACATGCATTCAAAGGTGTTTTTTTAATTTTATGAATTCATTTTAAATAAAATTGTGTACTATTGTGATATTTTAAAATAATTTTAAGAAATCATTATTTTTTTATGATTATAACATATTCATTTTCTTTTTTATAATTTTGTAAACTGTTTGGGTTAAGTCTGATAAATTTTTTATTTTTGAATATTTAATTGTTTTTCTAAAAATATAATTTGTGAAAACAGAAGAATTTGTAATATTATTGGTAGATGATGAACCTGATATTTTAGAGTTTTTAGGTTATAATTTACGAAAAGAAGGTTATACCGTTCATACAGCCGAAAATGGGAAACAGGCTATAGAAAAGGCCTCGCGTTTATTACCCCATTTGATTATACTCGATGTGATGATGCCTGAAATGGACGGTATGGAAACATGCAGTGAAATAAAGAAAAATCCTAATTTACAAAATACCTTAGTCATCTTTTTGACAGCAAGAGGGGAGGATTATTCTCAAATTGCCGGGTTTGAAGCAGGTGCCGATGATTATATTACGAAACCCATTAAACCAAAAATAATTTTAAGCAGAGTAAAAGCTTTGTTAAGAAGGTATAAGGAAAAAGATACTAACAAAGAGATAGTTGAACTCAAAGATATTACAATTGACAGAGAAAGATACCTTGTAATAAAAGACGGTAAAGAAATAATATTACCAAGAAAAGAGTTTGAATTGCTTCAGATGTTATGTTCTAAACCCAATAAAGTTTTCACCCGAAGCGAAATTTTTTCTAAAGTTTGGGGCGACGATGTTATTGTAGGAGATAGAACGATTGATGTTCATGTCAGAAAAATCAGAGAAAAAATAGGAATAGACAATTTGAAAACTGTTAAAGGTGTTGGCTATAAATACGAAGAATAATAATGTTTAGCTCGAACCCTCAGCGAATAGCTTTTCAGATTTCGCTTTATATTACTCTTTTTGTTTGTTTTATACAATTTGTATTTGCATATTTAGGAGCAGATAGGAATTTAATAGCCATTTTAGTAACGGCTGTTACGGTTTTTACTTTCTCATATTTTATAATAAAGTATGCAGTCGAAAAATTTATTTATGAGAAAATAAGAATTATTTATAAAAATATCCGACAGCTAAAACTTTCGAAAAATAATAAAGAAAAACAGCTATCTGTAACTGATTGGCTTGAGAATGTTAATCAGGAGGTTAAAAGTTGGGTTGAGGATAGGAGTAAAGAGCTTGAAGACCTTAAAAAGCTAGAGAAATACCGAAGAGAATATATTGGCAATGTTTCACATGAGCTAAAAACCCCTATTTTTAATATACAGGGTTATATTCTTACATTATTGGATGGCGGTTTGGAAGATAAAAACATAAACAGGGAGTATCTTCTTAAAACCGAGAAAAGCATTAACAGAATGATATCTATAATTCAGGACCTTGAGGCTATTTCACAGCTCGAATCCGGCGAATTGAAGCTGGAATATACCCGTTTCGACATGATATCGCTTGTTAAAGAAGTTTTCGATTTTCTTGAAATTAAAGCGAAAAAGAAAAAGGTTAAACTTTTTATTAGTCCTACAAAGGAGAAACAAATATGGGTGAATGCCGATAAAAAGCGAATTCGACAGGTTTTAACCAATTTGATAGAAAACTCCATAAAATACAGTTGCGACGAAAACGCTTATACTAAGGTAAGTTTTTTTGATATGGATGACATAATTCTTACTGAAGTGGCAGACAATGGAATTGGAGTAAGCGAGTCGGATATTCCACGACTTTTTGAAAGATTTTATCGTACTGATAAAGGTCGTTCGCGAGGACAAGGCGGAACGGGATTGGGACTTTCAATTGTTAAACATATAATCGAGGCTCACGAACAAACAATTAATGTTAGAAGCGGTTTAGGCTTGGGTACAACTTTCGGGTTTACATCACGCAAAGCCTAAATTCTATTCTTCTTTTATTTTTCCTATTTTCTTAATAAGTTCTGATGATTTTTCGATTGCATTGCCAACAACAACAATGTCAGCACCCGCATTCCAAATTTCTCCGGCAGTTTCGGGCGTTTTTATGCCTCCGCCTATAATAATAGGTAAATCAACCGAATTTCTGATTGTTTTTATCATTTTCGCCGATACGTGCTTCATTGCACCACTTCCAGCATCCAAATAAATTGTTTTTAACCCAAGCATTTCACCTGCCATTGCTGTACATGCAGCTATATCTTCCTTGTCGTGAGGAATGGGAAAAGTATTGCTGATATAGCTTACGGTTGTTGGTTTACCTCCATCAATCAGCATATAACCCGTAGGAATTATTTCAAGCTTACTCTCTTTGATATATGGTGCCGAAATTACATGATTGCCAATAAGTAAATCGGCATTTCGACCCGATATTAATGACAGTAATAAAATAGCATCTGCTTCTTTACTTATTTGCAAATTATTACCCGGGAACAAAATTACCGGAATTTCACTTTTTTGTTTTATGGTTCTTATACATAAATCAAGATTATTCTCTGTTAATAAACTCCCTCCTACAAAAAAGAAGTCAACATTAGATTCGACGGAAAGTCTTATTATTTTTTCTAATGTCGAAAGATTTGTTTTATCGGGATCAATTAATACAGCAAATCTTTTTTGTTTATTTATATAAGATTGATTTATTTTATCTAAAATTCGATTCATATTATTTTTAATTGTTGACAAAACTACATCTTTTTATTGAATTTATTTATAGATGTTTGTTGTATTATTATTCCGGAAATAATAAAAAATAATCCTAAAAGAGTAAATATCGTAATTTTCTCTTTTAATATTAAATTAATAAAAATCAATGACATAACAGGAGAAAGAAATATCAACTGGCCTACTTTATCTGTTGTTTTGCTGAATTTGAGTGCTTTAAGCCAGAAAATAAATGTTATGCTCATTTCGAATGCTCCGATATAAATTAAAGGAAATATTAAATTAATAGAAGGTTTGGGGAGCCCTGAAAAATAAAATAATACAATTGCTGATAATATTGTGCCTGATATAAAATTTAAAAACAATTTAATAACTTCATCTTTAGTGTCTTTTAGATTTAAAATCCAGAAAAATGCCCATAATATCGAACTACCTATTGCTAAAAAATCACCTTTAATATTACTAAACTCTATAATATGGAAATTTCCTTTAGTAGTAATTATGATTATTCCCAAAAAGCTGATAATTACGGAGATAATACTTTTTGTCGTAATTTTCTGATTTAAAAGAGGTATAGACAATAATATAAGCATTATAGGCCATGTGTAGTTTAGAACCATGGCTTCCTGTGCCGGCAATATTGAGTATGCTTCGAATAGTACGGTATAATATAAAAAGGGGTTGATTATGCCGAGAATAAGCGAGTAAAATATTTCTTTCTTTTTAAGTTTAATAAGAATATTCAATTTTTTCTGAACTGTAAGAGTTAAAAAAAGAATAACCGATGAAATAAGGCTTGTGAAAAAAATCAATTGAAAAACATCGACAAATTTCAGGGCAATTTTAAACGCCGAAGCGACTGTCGACCAAAAAATTACAGCAAAAACAGCGTATATGTATGCTTTCTTTTGATTTTGCATAAATTAATAAATTAGCCGATAGTTAGATGCTAAAAAAATGATATTTAATAACTGATTTATTGTTCTTTGAAGTATACCTAAAACTTTTCCCAAAAATAATCTTTTTTTTGATTCAAGTTATCGATATACCATTTATTATTAGTAAAAAAAATAATTTCGACAAGGATAAAATATTGTTCCTGAATTAACATTTGGTGTAAAATTGAAATTTTGTAATTTTGCAGTAAAAATAAAAATTTATGACAGATTACAGTTTAAAATACAAGGTAGCTGATATTAATTTGGCAGACTGGGGTAGAAAGGAAATAGAAATAGCAGAAAAAGAGATGCCCGGATTAATGTCATTAAGAAAAAAATACTCAAGCGAAAAACCGCTTAAGGGAGCAAGGATAACAGGATCTTTGCATATGACCATTCAAACTGCAGTTTTAATTGAAACACTTGTTGAATTGGGTGCCGATGTACGTTGGGCAAGTTGCAATATTTTTTCAACACAAGACCATGCAGCAGCAGCAATAGCTAAAGCAGGAATTCCTGTTTTTGCATGGAAAGGAGAAACATTGGAAGAGTATTGGTGGTGTACAAATCAAGCTTTATCATTTCCAAATGGTAAAGGTCCAAATCTTATTGTAGATGACGGAGGTGATGCCACTTTATTAATACACAAAGGCTATTTAGCAGAAAATGACCCGAATACATTAAACTATCAACCCGAAAGCAAAGAAGAAGCTGTTGTATTATCTACTTTAAAAGAACTTTTAAAGGAAGACAATCAAAAATGGCATAGAACAGTAGCTGAACTTAGGGGAGTTTCTGAAGAAACTACAACAGGAGTTCATCGTTTGTATCAAATGCTTGAAAAGGGCGAACTTCTTATTCCTGCTATTAATGTTAACGATTCGGTTACAAAATCGAAATTCGATAATCTTTATGGTTGTAGAGAGTCATTGGCAGATGGCATAAAAAGAGCTACTGATGTGATGATTGCCGGAAAAGTAGTAGTAGTATTAGGATACGGTGATGTAGGAAAAGGTTGTGCACATTCTATGCGCAGCTATGGAGCCAGAGTTATAGTTACCGAAATTGATCCAATTTGTGCTTTGCAAGCTGCAATGGAAGGCTTTAAAGTTACAACTATCGAAGATGCTTTAAGTGAGGGAAATATATTTGTAACAGCTACGGGTAATAAAGATGTTATAACTGCAGAGCATATTTCAAAAATGAAAGACCAATCAATTATTTGCAATATTGGGCACTTTGATAATGAAATACAAGTTGATAAACTCGAAAAATGGGATGGAATTAAAAAAATAAACATCAAGCCTCAAGTAGATAAATATATTTTCCCTGATGGGCATGCTATTTTTCTTCTTGCTGAGGGAAGATTGGTAAATCTCGGTTGTGCAACAGGTCATCCTTCTTTTGTTATGAGCAATTCATTCACAAATCAAACTTTAGCTCAGATTGATTTATGGAAGAATAATTATCAAATAGGAGTTTATCGATTACCGAAAAAACTCGATGAAGAAGTTGCTCGCCTGCATTTAGAACAAATTGGTGTTAAATTGACACGTTTAACTCCCGAGCAAGCGGCATATATAGGAGTTTCTCCCGATGGTCCTTACAAAGCAGAACATTATCGTTATTAATTTTTAATGCATTAATATAATCGAAATTTAAACTTGTTTATTTAAGGTTTTTATAAATAGTTTGATTTTGGATAAATATTATTTATCTTTACCAAAAAAACTTTATGGATGATATTCTATATATATTAATAGGTGTAATATGGCTAATTTTGGGCATATACCAAAATAAGCAAAAACAAAAGTCGAAGGCTGTTAAAAAACCGGTAACTGAACCGATACAAAATAATGAACCTGTAAAAACCGGAGAAACTAAACCTAAGTTTAAAGACTTTTTCGATGAATTTTTTCCCGAAGAAGAAATCAAATCTGAAGAAAAGCCATTCAGTTACGAAGATATTGAAGTTCAAAAGACTCCTTCTTTTGTTTATCAACAATCACAAAGTTATAATTTAGAAAAAGAGGATGAAATTAATGCATATAAAAAGGAAATTGATTACAAAACCGAATCGAAAATTTTGAATGAGCTTGATGAAAGTTATCAAGAAATTGAGCTTATTGATGAATTTGATGCAAAAAAAGCAATTTTGTATTCTGCTATAATTCAGAGACCTTACAATTAAAAAGATTATAAAAATTAAAAAAAATATAACACGAAATTAAAAAATAGCTTGGGAGTTGAATTTTTTTTATAATTTTACCCCCTTAAAAAAACGCACATTATTTCAATTAATAAAATACAGGTGTATGTTGAGAAAATTATTCTTTTTTTTAGGTATTATTTTGTCAGTCAATCTGATAGCATTTTCGCAATCGGGTGAGCTTAAAGGAAAAATAACGGATAAGGAAACAAAAGAACCTATTCCTTTTGCCAACATTATTGTTGAACAAGGGGGTAAACAGTACGGTGGAGGTACTTCCGATTTTGACGGAAATTATACAATAAAACCAATTCCTCCGGGACGTTATGATGTTAAAGCTACCTATGTGGGATATAAACCGTTAATGATAAAAGGTGTTGTTATTAACTCTAATACCATTACATTTAATAATATAGTGATGGAACCTACAGCTACTACACTGGAAACATTTGAAGTAGTTGATTATAAAGTTCCTTTAATATCAAAAGACCAGACACAATCGGGCGAAACAGTTACATCTGAAGAAATCTCGAAAATGCCTGGAAGAAGTGCCCAAGCGATTGCTGCTACAGTAGGAGGCGTTTTCTCACAGGACGGGAATATGGGTAGTGTTAGAGGTCAGCGTACCGATGGTACAGTCACCTATATCGACGGGGTAAGAGTTAGAGGTTCTTCAGGTTTGCCTAAGTCAGCCATCGAAGAAGTTGGTGTGATTTTAGGAGGTACTCCGGCAAAATACGGGGAAGCCACAGGAGGTATTTTAAATATTGTAACTAAAGGTCCTTCACGCGAATTTGGCGGAAATCTCGAAATTGTTACTTCTGAATTATTCGATAAATTCGGATACAATGTTGCTTCTTTCAGCTTAAATGGTCCTCTTATTAAAAGCAAAAATGCAAAAGATAAAACTTCATTATTAGGATTCTTTATTTCAGGTGAATTTAGTTACGAAAAAGATACTCGCCCGTTTATTGACGGCGATTATAAAGTAAATGATGCCAAAAGAGAATATCTCGAAAAAAATCCTCTGATCATAAAACCTGTTGGCAGTTCTCTTGGAGTATTTAATTCAGCAGAGTTCCTCAGAAAATCTGATTTAGAAAAAATTTATTCTAAAGAAAACGGTGAAAGTATTGGTATAAGTTTAGCCGGAAAAATTGATGTTAAAACAACACCTAATACAAATTTAACATTCGGGGGTTCGCTCGATTACGGAAAAGGAAGAATTTGGAGCAGAGCTAACTCATTGTTGAATTCTATTAATAATGGTGAATATATCAGCAACACATGGAGAGTTTACGGTAAATTTACCCAACGTTTCCCAACAGACAAGGAAAGCAAATCTCTTATAAAGAACGTATTCTATCAAATTCAAGCTGACTATTCAAAATTCGATCAAACAACACAAGACAGAAATCATAAAGATCAATTGTTTAATTATGGATATGTCGGCAAATTTAAAACATACAAATCTCCTTATTTTGAAATAGGTTCAGATACTATTAACGGTAACATATATAATAATGTATGGGTTTTGACTAATGTTTACGATACTTTGGTTACTTTTGAGCGTTCAGAGATTAACCCTACTTTAGCTAATTATACATCACAATATTATAGCCTATTCAACTTACATTCGGGTTATTATCAAAATTATACAATAATTCAAAACTATAAAGGACTTTTAAATGGTCAAAGTCCTGATAATGTTTATAATTTGTACGCAAATACCGGAACAGTTTACAATGGTTATTCAGTTGCTGACCAAACACAAATAGGAATAAATGCCAATGGTTCTGCCGATATTGGCAATCACGCATTAGAATTCGGTATCCAATACGAACAATTGATTGATAGAAGTTATGGCTATAGTCCTGCAGGATTGTGGACATTGATGAGAACTTTAGCAAATCGTCATATCAGACAGTTAGATACCGATAATCCTTATCTGCATCCCGGAGGCTTGATAGATACTATCTATTACGATTTTAAATATTCTGAACAAGAACAAGCGTTTTTCGATAAAAACTTACGTAAAAAGTTAGGTATGCCGGTAAACGGACATACAATAAATGATTGGATTGATATTGATAACTATGATCCATCAACATTTTCAATTGATATGTTCAGTGCCGACGAACTTTTGAATAACGGAAACAACTATGTAAGTTACTATGGTTATGATTATACAGGTAAAAAACTTAAAAACAGACCTACACTAAACGATTTCTTTACTGCAAAAGATGAAAACGGTAACTATAAAAGAGAAGTTGCTGCTTTTGAACCGTTATATATGGCAGGATACATTCAGGATAAATTTGCTTTTAATGACTTAATATTCAATATTGGAGTTCGTATCGACCGTTTTGACGCAAACCAAATGGTATTGAAAGATCCTTATTTGTTTTACGATTCTCGTAGAGTAAAAGATGTTTCAGGGGCGCTTAATACTATTAACGGTGGAAACCATCCTGTAACAATGGGACCTGAATATGTAGTTTATGTTGATGATTATAAAGCAACTACTCCAAAAATATTAGGTTATCGTAATGGTGAAGTATGGTATAACGCATCAGGTACAGTTATCGAAGACCCAACCCTTATAAAAGGAACATCAGGGAAGCCAACCCCATATAGAGTTAACCCTGATCAAAAAGAAATGAGTGTTGATGCTTTCAAAGACTATGAACCTCAAACTACTTTTATGCCACGTGTATCGTTCTCATTCCCGATTTCAGACGAAGCATTGTTTTTTGCTCACTACGACGTAATTACAAAACGTCCTACAACAGGTCTTAGAATGGAACCTATTGATTATTTGTTTATCGAAAAGTCAGGAACCAACTTAGTTAATAATCCGGATTTGAAACCTGAAAGAACAACCGATTACGAATTAGGATTCCAACAAAAACTTACAAATTCGTCATCATTAAAGTTTTCGGCTTACTATCGTGAAATTAGAAACTTAGTTCAGGCTAAGAGATTTACAGGTGCAGATCCTAATCCTAACTATCTATCATATACAAATATTGACTTTGGTACCGTAAAGGGATTAACAATAACTTATGACTTACGCAGAACTTCTAACATAAGAATCAGAACAAGTTATACACTTCAATTTGCAAACGGAACAGGTTCGTCTGCTACTTCGCAAGCAAGTTTAGTAAGTTCGGGACAACCTAATTTACGTACTACTACTCCTTTGTCTTACGACCAAAGACATGCTGTTAAGGCAAACATCGATTTCCGTATGGGAGAAGGGAAAAAATATAACGGCCCGACCATAACAAGAAAAATTAAAGGTACCGATAAAGTAAAAACTATTCCTTTATTCGAAAATACAGGTATTAACTTTACATTTAACGGTGGCTCAGGTACTCCTTATACAAAACGTGATATTGTTTCGAACAATATACAGGGACAACTTTTTGGTTCACGTCTTCCATGGCAGTTTTGGATGGATGCTCAAATAGACAAAGATATTCTTCTAAAATTAAATAAAGGTGAAGGTAAAAATAAGAAATATGCATATTTGAATATTTACCTTCAAGTATTAAATGTACTTAATACAAGAAATATTATCGGAGTTTATTCTACTACTGGTAATCCTAATGATGATGGTTATTTGGCCGCTGCTCAAAATCAAAGTACAATAGCTTTATTCTCCGATCCTCAATCATACAGAGATCTTCGCTCTACTTTAGTTGATAATCCATATAACTACGCAATGCCAAGAAGAGTACGTTTAGGTGTAATATTTAATTTTTAATACTTTTAGTTTGAATGAAAATGCAAGAATTTAATAATAAGTTAGCCATGAAAAATATTAATAGAGTTGTTTTATTGACTATTTTTAGCTTTATCTTCTTTTCGATTAGTTATGCCGAAAAGGATATAAATCATAAGAATAATAGTTCAAGTACTAAACAAACAAAAGCTGAACTTTGTAAACCGGCTCAAGGATCCACCGACTTGGATGTAAATAATGTCAGAGCCAGAATTAATACCGGTGGTGATATGTGGTGGGATTTTACTCAATCAAGATATGAGATTCCAAAAGGTTCAAGAAAAACATCAATGTTTTCGGCAGCTTTATGGATCGGGGGATTAGACGTAAACAAACAATTAAAACTCGCTGCTCAACGTTTTCGTCAAGAAGGTGTCGATTACTGGACAGGACCACTGACTGTTAACGGTACTGCTGCAGTTGATGCGGAAACTTGTAACAAATGGGATAGACATTTTAAAATCTCAAGAGCTGAAGTAGAAGAATTTATTGCTTACAAAAATGATCCTTCTGCATTTCCTTCTTATACAGTTCCTAAAGTTATTGAAGAATGGCCATGGAGAGGAGATCTCGATAAAGGTCAGACAAACTTTTTGGCACCTTTCTTCGATGTTAATGGTGACTATGTATATGATCCGGGCGTAGGCGATTATCCATACTATGATTTTAATAATTCATTATGTCCTACTAATCCTGATAAACAAAACCCTGACGGAACATGGAAGCCACTCGAAAAAACAATGGAAACCGAAATGGGTAACGGAAATCCAAAAGTTGTAGGTGGTATTTTAGTTGACCAGGTTTTAAAAGGTGACTTAACTTTATGGTGGGTATTTAATGATAAAGGAAATTCACATACTGAATCGAAGGGTGACCCTATTGGTTTGGAAATTCGTGCACAAGCATTTGGATTTTCTACAAATGACGAAATAAACAACATGACATTTTATACCTATGAAATTGTAAACCGTTCTACATATACTTTAACAGAAACTTATTTCAGCCAATGGGTTGATACTGATTTAGGATATGCTTTTGACGACTATGTAGGTTGTGATGTATCAAGAGGTTTAGGATATTGCTACAATGGTAAATCTGTAGATGGTTCAGGACAATATTATGCTTATGAAGGTAACCCTCCAGCAATTGGAGTTGACTTCTTCCAAGGCCCATATATGGATCCGGATGGAATCGATAATCCAAAGTACAAAAAAGTATTGATAGGAGGTGATTCTATTCCTCAACAAATATGCGATGTCAGTATTAATGGTGTAAACTTTGGAAACGGAATAGTTGATGATGAACGTTTTGGTATGAGACGTTTCGTTTATCACAACAATCAGTCGGGAGGACCAAACTCTGACCCTGAAATTGCAATCCATTATTACAATTATTTAAGAGGTATATGGAAAGACAATACTCGTATGCGTTATGGCGGTAATGCACATTATCAATCACCTGGTGCTACTTCTGTTGAAACCGATTTCATGTTCCCCGGCGATTCAGACCCATTGCATTGGGGTACAGGTTGTGGGCCTGATCCTTTACCCGGAGTTAAATGGACAGAAGAAACAGCAGGTAATCCTCCCGGAGACAGACGTTTTATGCAATCAGCAGGACCTTTTACTTTGAAACCGGGTGCCGTAAACTATATTACAGTCGGTATTCCTTGGGCTCAGGCTTCAACAGGTGGACCTTATGCTTCTGTTGAATTATTACGTCAGGTCGATGATAAATGTCAAGCTTTATTCGACAACTGTTTCAAAGTTCTCGACGGTCCTGATGCACCAGATTTAGTAGTTAAAGAACTTGACAGAGAATTGATACTCTTTATTTCAAATCGTAAAGATAATCGTAACTATTATGAAAATTATAAAGAAATTGATATTAGAATACCTGAATTTGAAGTTATTGTAAGCGATACTTTAAAAGATACAGTTAGATTCGACAGATATTATCGCTTTGAAGGTTATCAGATTTATCAATTGAAAAATGCAAATGTTTCAATTGCCGATATTAATAATAACGATTTAGCACGTTTAGTTGCTCAATGCGATATTAAAAATTTCGATTCTAATGGAAATCCTATAGGACAGTTAATAAACTTTGTAAAAGCCGATAATCTTGCAGGAAATTTGGTCCCAGTAGAAAAAGTTAACGGTAAAAATGTAGGAATAACTCATTCTTTCAGAATTACCGAAGACCAGTTTGCACAAGGTGATAAACGTTTGGTTAATCATAAAAAATATTATTTTATTGCCATAGCTTATGCTTATAATTGCTATAAAAAGTATAATATGTTCGACCCGTTATCATTAAATGGACAAAAAGAACCTTATTTGGCAAGTAGAAAAAGCCAATCAGGGGGCGAAATTAGACCAATAACTGCCATTCCTCATATACCGGCTCCTGAGGCTGCAGGAACACAGCTAAACTCAGTTTATGGTTCAACTCCAAAGATTAAAAGAATTGAAGGACAAGGTAACGGAGGATTAATACTTGATATGACTCAAGAGAGTATTGACGAGCTTATGTCAAAAACAGCTCCTCCTTATATAGTTGAAAATCCTGTTTATGAAAATAATAAAGGTCCTGTAAATGTTAAGGTTGTTGATCCATTGAATGTTAAACCAGGTAATTTTACTATTAAGTTTGTACCTCAGAAAGATACAGTTAATTTTACCGATGCAAAATGGACTTTAATAAACACTGAAACAGGTGAATTTTTACTTAAGGATACATTATCCGATATGACTATTGCTGTTGCAAATGAACAAATTATACCGCAGCTTGGTCTTTCGATTTCTATAGGTCAAGTAAGCGAATTGGCTACAGAATTAGATCATCCTAATTACTCAAAAGGTAATGTTGTTAATGATGGAGGATTATTAGAAGCTACGTTAACGTATGCCGACAGCAATAAACGTTGGTTGTTTGGTGTACCCGACAATGATGCAAGTACAATTGGCTTTAACTGGATACGTTCAGGCTCTGTTTCTGTTGGTGATGATGTTCCTACAAGCGATACTGATAAGGAAACCGAAGATTATTATTATACAGCAACAGATCCTATCCATGGTGGTATGAGAAAATTCTTTCTTGACCCGAAAGAGCAATATGAAAAAATTCTTGGCGGTACTTGGGCTCCATACAGATTAACTTCTGTTTGGAATAATGGTCCTGCTTTCCCTAAAGGAAATCCGCAGTCGAACTTTTTACGTTTCAACTCAATTAACAATTTAGCAAGTGTTGATATAGTATTTACACCTGATAAATCTAAATGGACAAGATGTCCGGTAATAGAATTAAGCGATGATCCTATTTTGGCAGGTGGTGTAGCGAAATTCAGTTTGCGTGCCGACCCGTCTGTTAACAAAGATGGTGTTGTTGACCCATCGGAAGATTATCCTACAGGTATGAGCTATTTCCCCGGCTATGCCATAAATGTTGAAACAGGTGAAAGATTGAATATTATGTTTGGGGAAGATTCGTGGCAAAGCGGAAATCAAGGCAAGGATATGAAATGGAATCCTACTTCTACTTTCATAGATGGAAATAGTTTAAAGATCGTATTTGGCGGTAAACACTACATTTATATACTTGGCAATAACGAAAATATAAATGGTGGTATTCCTATGGGTAAATGTCCTGCATACGATAAAGGTAAATGGGCTTATGAATCATTAAAAGCCGGAGGAAATCGTCAGGCTTATGTTTACGCTAATGCAATGTGGGTAGGTATGCCAATGGTTTATAGCCAATATATTTTTGACGATCCTTCAAAAATGCCTTGTGAAGCAAAAATCCGTTTAAGAGTTTCTAAACCTTACAAACGTTATTATTCTATTAAAAATGTCGGTCCAACAACTGTACAAAATAACAACTATCCGATGTACCAGTTTAATACAAATGATTTGGCTACTCAAAGAGGTTTAACTGCTGTAGCTCAAAATGCTCTTGATTTAATCGGTGTTGTTCCAAATCCTTACTATGCATTTTCTAAATACGAAACTAATCAGTTAGATAACAGAGTAAGAATAATTAATTTACCTCAAAAATGTGTTGTAACTATTTATACATTGAATGGTAATCTTATCAGACAATTCAAGGTTGATAAACAAGGCGTAACATCAGGTACAGGTGAAGCCCTCACTTCTATTGATTGGGATTTAAAGAATTATGCAAATATTCCGATATCAGGAGGTATTTATATAATTCATGTACAAGCTGACGGAATTGGAGAAAAGGTTGTAAAATGGTTTGGTGCATTACGTCCTACTGACTTAAATTCATTCTAATTAAAGAAATTTTTGAACGATATTAAATAAATTAAGATGATGAAAATGAAAAATTTATATAGTTTATTAATTCCGGTAATATTAGTAATGTTTGTGCTAATTTCTTTAAAACAAGCACAAGCCGGGAATGAAGATCGTACAGGTCAGTCAGGAGCTGCCGAACTATTGATTAACCCATGGACAAGAAGTGCAGGTTGGGGTGGAGTAAACACCGCAAACGGCAGGGGGCTTGATGGTAGTTTTATGAATATCGCAAGTATTGCGTTTACCGAAAGGACCGAAGTTTTATTTTCTCAAACACAATGGTTAAAAGGTTCAGATATAAGTATTTCTGCTTTCGGATTTACGCAGAAAGTAGGCGAAAGCGGTGTCTTAGGAATGAGTATAACAGCAATGTCATTTGGTGATATTATTATCAGAACCGTCGATCAACCTGAAGGTGGTATAGGTACTTTCAAACCTTCTTTTATAAACATAGGTCTTTCATATTCAAAAGCATTTTCTAATGCAATATATGGAGGTATAGCATTTAAGATTATTTCCGAATCAATTGCCGATGCCAGCGCCGAAGGTATTGCCATTGATGCCGGAATTCAGTATGTTACAGGTCCTACTGATAACATCAAATTTGGGATAGCATTAAAAAATGTAGGTCCGACTCTTAGCTTCTCAGGCGATGGGTTCTCATTTAGAGGTTATCAAACCGGTACCGACAACTCTCTCACTATTCAACAAAGAGCTGCCGATTATGAATTACCTTCTCTTATTAACATAGGTGCTTCTTACGATTTCAATTTTAACGAAGATCATCGCCTTACATTAGCCGGAAACTTTACATCCAACTCTTTTTCGAAAGACCAATACACTATTGGTGCCGAATATGGTTTTATGCAATATCTAATGCTCAGAGCCGGATTTACATACGAAGAAGGAATATTTGAAAAAGCAAAACGTTCTTCTGCTTTTACAGGTCCTTCTGCAGGTATTACAATTCAGGCTCCTCTTAATAAAGAGAAAGGTTCTACATTTTCTATTGAGTATTCTTACAGAGCTACCGATCCTTTCCAAGGGTGTCACAGTATAGGAGCAAGGATTAATTTGTAGAATATTTGTTTTAAAATTATTTTAAAATTTTGTATATTTGAAAGACCCTTTTCATAAGGGTCTTTCGGCTTATTATCACTTTTTTTAATTAAACAAAAATAATTATGGCAAAAATCACTTATTACAACCAAGAAGGCTTACAGAAATTAAAGGACGAATTGAATAAGTTGATTTCTGTTGACCGTCCTGCAATATCACGAATGATTGCCGAAGCACGCGATAAAGGCGATTTATCGGAAAATGCAGAATATGACGCTGCTAAAGAAGCTCAGGGAATATTGGAAATGAAAATTTCCAAACTGCAGGAACTTATTAGCAATGCACGTTTAATAGATGAGTCAAAATTAGATAACTCAAAGGTTCTCTTATTATCGAAGGTTACAATTAAAAACCTCAAAAATGGGCAAATTATGGAATATACCATAGTACCCGAAAGTGAAGCCGATTTGAAAAGTGCAAAAATTTCGGTTACTTCTCCCATAGCTAAAGGAATTCTGGGAAAACAGGTAGGCGATAAGGTTGATATTCAGGTTCCTGCTGGTGTAGTTCCGTTCGAAATAGTGAAAATCTCAAGAATTTAAAAAATCAATATTATGGATACTCTTTTTACAAAAATTGTTAATGGTGAAATACCGTCATATAAAGTTGCCGAAAATGAAAGTTATTATGCTTTTTTAGATATCAACCCTCTGGCAGTGGGTCATACATTGGTAATTCCAAAACGAAACACCGATTATATTTTTGATATTGATGACGAGGAGTATTGCGGTTTATTTTTGTTTGCCAAAAAGGTTGCCAAAGCTATTAAAAAGGCTTATCCTTGCGAAAAAGTCGGTGTATCTGTTATTGGCCTTGAAGTTCGTCATGCTCATATACATCTGGTTCCGTTAAAAGGCCTGTATGATATGGATTTTAGAAATCCTAAGCTAAAACTTTCAAAACAAGAGTTTGAAGAAATAGCCAAAAATATTTCTTTGTCTATTGAATAATCCTTTGGGGATTTTCCGAAATAAAATTAGCCCAATTATTATAGTTTTTCCCTGATTCGGTTGCTATATTGTCGTTTTGAAAAAAATAGCAAACAGCTGCTGCCAAAGCATCGGTAGCATCGTAATATTTTTGAATATCGTTAATATTTAATAATCGGTAAAGCATAGCGGCAACTTGCTCTTTTGATGAATTACCATTTCCAGTTATCGATTGTTTTATTTTTCGGGGAGAAAACTCGCAAATAGGGACTGACCTATATAAGCCGGCTGCCATTGCTACACCTTGGGCTCTTCCGAGCTTAAGCATCGATTGAATATTTTTGCCGTAAAACGGAGCTTCTATTGCTATTACATCAGGCTTATATTTATCGACTAATTCCAAACATGTTTCAAAAATTTTTTTTAATTTTAATGCCTGATTACTTTTTTTGTCAAATTTTATGACATCCATAGCTATAAAACTGATAGAATTTCCTTTTTGTAATATCAATCCGTAGCCCATTATTGTTGTGCCGGGATCTATTCCAAGAATGATTTTATCACTAATCAAACCTTTTTAATTTAAATGAATAATAAAGCAAAATTACATAAAACATACAACAATATAATACGTTTTTTGATATTCTTCCTATCGTACGGTTATATAGCTTATCAATTAATTTTCAATGTAAACTATCATAATGCCTTTCAACTTATAGTAAGTACTAAAAGTATTTCACAGTTCTTATTTGTGTTTGTTATTGTTGTGTTATTAATGTTTACTAACTGGAGTATAGAAACATTGAAATGGAGATATTTAATACTGAAAATCGAAAAAATATCTTTTTTAAAGGCTTTTAAAGCCATATTAACCGGACTTGCAGTAAGTACTTTCACCCCGAATAGGGTAGGGGAATTCTTAGGCAGGGTTTTTTCGCTTCAAAAGTCCAATCCCTGGAAGGCAATAATTATTTCTATACTTTGCAGTATGAGTCAGCTTATGACTACTTTTTTAATAGGCTCTATAGGGGTAAGTGTGTTGATTTTCAGACATTATAATTTATTGCCTTTCAATAGGACTGTGTGGAGTTTATTTGTTTTGTTTTTGCTTATTGTTAATGTTATTTTGTTCTCGATTTATTTTAATGTAGGTTTTATTAGTAAGCTGCTCAACAGAGTTTTAAATCCCAAATGGAGAAAAATAAAAGGGTATTTAAAAGTGTTTTCGTTTTATTCTTTTAGTGAGTTAAGAAATACTTTGTTAATGAGTATTTCACGATATATAGTTTTTTCGTTTCAGTTTTATTTTTTATTGAGATTTTTCGATGTTCCTTTGTCGGCGGGTGAAGCATCGATAATAATTCCCGCAATTTATTTTATTATAGCTGCAATACCGAGTTTTGCGATAGCCGAAATAGGTATAAGAGGCACAGTTGCTGTAGGTGTAATTGATTATTATTTGAAAAATATAAATGCTGTCGAGTTGAATCTGCAATTCAACATAATAGCCTCAACTTCACTAATATGGCTGATAAATATAGCTTTGCCTGCACTTGTCGGAAATATTTTCGTTCTTAAAACAAAATTTATAAAAACACCTGAAGATAAGAAATAAGAAATCAAACCGCAGGAAATATCTCGAAGCGAGTTTTACAAAAAAATTAGGCAATATTTGATGAAATGAAAAAAATTGCTTCTACACCAAACAATATTCTATTATCAATATCCCCAAAATCTTTAATAAATATTTAATGCAATTAATAATCTTATCCTCTTCTCCCCCCCCCCCCCATACACTATCCAAGTTTTGGCAGAATGTATGTCATTTTGGCGTAATTTTTAATCGAAATCCATTATATTTTCTTAAAAAACTGCATTAAAAAATATACAGGAGAAAATCGTTGTTTTTTTGAAACCCTTTAAAAAAGGGCTGCACAATTATATGTAAAATTTTGCAACTACCTTCGCAGGGTTGCATTGCCACCTGCAAAATTTTGCAACTATATTTGCAGGGCTGTTTTGTTACCTGCAAAATTTTGCAACTATATTTGCAAGGCTGTTTTGCTACCTGAAAAATTTTACAACTACCTTTGCAAGGCTGTTTTGCCACCTGCAAAATTTTGCAACTATATTTGCAGGGCTGTTTTGTTACCTGCAAAATTTTGCAACTATATTTGCAGGGCTGTTTTGCCACCTGCAAAATTTTGCAACTATATTTGCAGGGCTGTTTTGCCACCTGCAAAATTT
>CAZWKQ010000003.1:0-201582 GCA_964634005.1 uncultured Bacteroides sp. | reverse complement strand
GAACTATTCGAGTGTATTCAATTTCCCATTTAAATTATCTAATGCGTAATTTGGGATAAAATATATAACTCTTTTCATAATGTTTTTTCTTAAAATTCAGTTTGTAAAATAAATAAAAAGAGTAAATTTTTCCAAAAAAAAACCATAAACTCACAGATTGCGAATTTATGGTGTATTATTTTTTTAATATTTGTTTACAAAACAAATATCTACAACCTTGAAGCTACAGCATCCCAATCAACCAGATTCCAGAAGGCATTAATATAATCCGGACGCTTGTTTTGCTGATCGAGGTAATAGGCATGTTCCCAAACATCACAAGTTAGCAGTGGTATAAGTCCATTCCTTAATGGATTACCTGCATTGCTTTCCTGAACGATTGAGAGAGAGCCATCATTGTTTTTTACTAACCAAGCCCAACCCGAGCCAAATAATGTAGCAGCAGCGGTTGTGAATTTCTGTTTAAATTCCTCAAAAGAACCAAATGATGCATTTATGGCATCAAGCAATTTACCTGTAGGTACTCCACCGCCTTTAGGTTTGAGGCAATTCCAATAAAATGTATGGTTCCAAACTTGAGCTCCATTATTAAAAATGCCTCCGGTTGATTTCTTTACAATTTCTTCCAATGTAGCGTTTTCAAATTCGGTACCCGGAATAAGATTGTTCAGATTATTCACATAAGCCTGATGATGCTTTCCATAATGGTATTCTAAAGTAGCTTTAGAAATATATGGTTCTAATGCATCTATTGCATAAGGTAATTTTGGTAATTCGAATGACATATTTTATTTATTTTTTTATGTTTAACAATTTATTTATTAACTAAACAAAATTATCGGACTAAAGTTCAACAATCATTAATTTAATAAAAAATATTATATAAATTTCGAGCTAAAATATTAATGTATAACTTGTATATTAACCGGTTTAAAGCAGAAAGAGATGATTAATATAGCTTTTGCCCTAATTGTAAAAATCTATAGAGCCACTCATGGGACTTGAACCCACGACCTACGCATTACGAGTGCGTTGCTCTACCCACTGAGCTAAAGTGGCAAAAAGCAAGTCGGGATGAGAAGACTCGAACTTCCGACCCCCACGTCCCGAACGTGGTACGCTACCAACTGCGCTACATCCCGAAAAATAAAAGAAATAATTTTTCTTTTATTAATTTAAAATCAACAATTTTTCAATTATCGATTTTGATAGAATTTGTCTCCCCGGGGGGACTCGAACCCACGACCCATTGATTAAGAGTCAATTGCTCTACCAACTGAGCTACGGAGAGCTTTTTGCAAACAAAAATTTAATTCAAAATAATCTATTCTAAAAATAAAACGTTAAATGAAACTAAATCTTTACAACTACAAAAATCATTGCAAAATTAATATTTTTTTTAATCTGATAAAAATACATTTAAGGTTAAATTAAAAAAAGCTTTTAGTTATTATGAATTGAGTTAAAATATCTACTTTTGCCAAAAATGTTAAAGAATAAATTATTATGAAGAGAGCATTAGTACTGACCGGTGGAGGTGATTGTCCCGGATTAAATGCTGTTATAAGGGCAATTGTCAAAAGAGCTTCACAGGAAAAAGATTGGGAAATATTGGGAAGTATAGAATCTTTCAATGGAGTATTAAGAGAACCGACAGAAATTGTTGTTCTTGACGAGGCTAGAGTGTCGGGAATACATGTACAGGGCGGTACCATTATAGGTACAGTTAATAAAGGGGGACCTTTTGCATGGCCATTTAAAAATCAGGACGGAACATGGACTACTATTGACCGCTCGGACGAAATGATTAGAAAATTGTCTTATCTTGGTATAGATGCGGTTATAAATATTGGAGGTGACGGATCTCAGCGAATTTCACAAAAACTTTTCCAGAAAGGCTTAAATATTGTAGGTGTTCCCAAAACAATAGATAATGACCTTTCGGCAACCGACTTTACTTTTGGTTTTCAAACAGCAGTTCAAATAGCAACTGAAGCTGTTGATAAACTGGTAACAACTGCTGCAAGTCATAATAGAGTTTTTATTTTGGAAGTTATGGGGCGTGATGCAGGTTGGATTGCTGTTCATTCATCAATTGCAGGTGGAGCAGAAATTTGCCTTATTCCCGAAATTCCTTATCATATCGATAAAGTTGTTGATAAAATTAATTCAAGATACCACAAAGGCAGAGGATTCTGTAATATTGTAGTTGCTGAAGGAGCTAAGCCTTACAAAGGAAATGCTGTTGGCACCGATACGCACGAAATTGGCAATGAACATATAAAACTTGGCGGTATTGGCGAAAAACTTAAAAAAGATCTTATTGATGCAGGCATAGAAGCAGACATAAGAGTTACGGTTCTTGGACATCTCCAAAGAGGCGGAATACCGATTGCTTTCGATAGAATACTGGCATCAGAATTCGGAGTAAAAGCATTTGAACTGGTTTTAGAGGAAAAATTCGGACATATGGTTGCTTATCGTCATCCTAACATTATTTCGGTGCCATTCGAAGAAGCAATAACACATCCAAAATTAGTTAAACCTAAAAGCGATATTGTTAAAACAGCAAAAGGACTCGGAATTTCTTTTGGAGATTAACCTAAATATTTTTTTCTTTTAAGGAATTAATCTCAAATTGAGGCAATTATAACTATACAGCTATACGCCATATCAATTTTGCCAAA
Source organism: uncultured Bacteroides sp. (assembly GCA_964634005.1). GTDB lineage: Bacteria > Bacteroidota > Bacteroidia > Bacteroidales > JACABE01 > CAZWKQ01. Next base: position 198,895 of record CAZWKQ010000003.1, on the reverse strand, counting down.
AGGGCAAAATCGGTAAACTTAATATTTCCGTTTTCGGTGTTAATTTTCTGATTTATAGCCAGATAAAAATCGCTGCCTACTTTTGGTATCCAGTGAATACGATAATTTAACAAAACTTCCTGTGTAAAATTATTCCATTGCGAATAAATGCTGTTTATCAATTTGGGAGTAAAAGCATACTCAATTCTCGAACCGATTTCATTAGTAATAAAATTACCCTCATCAAGCATAACATCATTTCTAATCCAATCAGTGGTGATATTAAAGTGTTTATTTGGATACCACATTAAATTAATGTAGGTTTTAGTATTTTTACCTGTGTAAAAATTCCCAAAATCAAAACATGTCCCTAAATAAATTTTTCTTCCGGCATAAGTATCGAATTGAAACTGATAATGATTAAACCAATATTCGCCTTTAGGAATTACAATACTTTTATAAATATTAAAGTCGGAAGGTAATAGCTCGTATGTTCTTATTAAGTCAAACTGAAACCATTCGCCGCTATTGGTTCTGAAACCGAGAGGACGAACCAAAAATTCAGCACTTTCAAGTGTCTTTGTATCGTTTGATATGTAGTATTTAACATCCAAAGGTTTGAAGCTAAATTGCTTGACCAAAGGAATATTTTTGGGTCTTGGCTTTATTTCAAGATTCGAATTTATCATACTTATATTTTCTCTGTAGAGAAATCCCATTTCAGGGTTAAAATTCTTTTCTACCGAATGAGCTACCAAATAATAATTTATAAAATCATTGGGATAACTCAAATAAATTTGATAAGCTAAATTTTGAGAATTTTTTTCATTTTTGGTTTGAGTTTGAGAAATTGCTCCCCCGAATGCAAGATTTTTATTTTTCAGGAAATCGGATTTGAGATAATCGAAATCGAAACCATAAAGGTAGTTGTAATGATCTTTAACATTTTTGGCTGTAGTAATAAAACCTATACTCGATTGCGAAGAAATATCCTGCTTAACCCTTAAAACCGAATAATTTGCTGAAGGTATTCCTCCTTTTTCTGAAGTCTGGATTGATATAACTCCAAAGTTGGTTTTATTCTCTTTACCCGTAATTTTAATACCTCCGATTATAGGGATTTCATTTCCGGCTTCAATTCCGATTCTGCGGGAGTAAAATCCATACATCCCCGATGCCATATAGAAAGTAAAAAGATTTCGATTTTCGATAAAAAATTCTCTCTTTTCGGGCAAATACAACGAAAATCTTGTAAGATTTATAAAAGTTCTATCGGATTCAACCTGAGAAAAGTCGGTATTAATTGTAAGATTTAATTTTGTAGTGGGAGTAAAATGAATATTAATATCTCCGCCGCCCTTTAGAATTTTATCTTCATTTTGTCCCGAAAATTTCTGGATACCACCGGTTAAATATGGCTTAAATTCGATTATTTCTGAATTCTTAATATTCGACAAACCCGAAAGAGTACCGCTTTCGGAAATTTGAAATACACTGAAATTTCTCGACCATCCTTGCCATGTTGCCTGTTCATTTTTATATCTAATGTTTCTTTCAATGTTAAAACCCCAATTATGATCGGATTTTTCTTTAAATTTCAGATTAGAAAAAGGTATTTCAATTTCGGCAAACCAACCGCTGTCGTTTCTGCTTACTGCAACATCCCATACACCGTTCCAGTCCTCATTCCATCCATTACCGTTATCGGTTACTATTGCATCGCCTCTGGCTCCGTTAGGATTAACAACAAAAAGGTAAGAATTACGATTATCGTTAAAAGGGCTGATAACTATTTCAAAATTATCTGACGACCCCCACCGCCCGTCACGTGCCATATCTTTTGCAATAATTTTTCCGGGATTAGAATCATAAGCCCAAAGCCCGATATACAATTTATTTTTATTGTACATAACTACGGCATACGTCGGCTCGCTGACAGGCTCACCTTCGTTAGGCTCACGTTGTGTAAAGTTTTTTATTTTTAAAGCTTTGCTCCACGAAGTTTCATTAAACAGGCCATCCAATACAATTTTCTCTTCGGTATAAAAAGAAATCAGAGTATCAGGTTTGCTTTTTTGGGAAAAAGAAACATTAAAAAATGAAAAGAATAGAATAAAAAAAATAAGTCTTTTAAACATTCATCTAAACTTTTATTGATTACCAAACTCCATTAAATATGCTTTAATAAAATCATCGAGTTCTCCATCCATAACAGCCTGAACATTTGATGTTTCAACATTGGTCCTCAAATCTTTAACCATCTTATAAGGGTGCATAACATAACTTCGTATTTGCGAACCCCATTCTATTTTCTTTTTTGAGCTTTCAATAGCGTCAATTTTTTCCTTTTTCTTACGTAATTCTATTTCATAAAGCTGCGATTTAAGCATTTGAAGAGCTTTTTCTCTATTTTGACCTTGAGAACGTGTTTGCTGACATTCTATAATAATTCCTGTAGGTTCATGCTTAAGACGAACAGCGGTTTCGACTTTATTCACATTTTGACCTCCGGGACCGCTCGAACGAAAGGTATCCCAAGTTATATCTGCTGGATTTATATCTATTTCGATATTTTCGTCTATTATAGGATATGCGTAAACCGAAGCAAAAGAAGTATGCCTTTTGTTGGCCGAATCGAATGGCGAAAGCCTTACCAGACGATGGACTCCATTTTCGCCTTTTAAATACCCGTAAGCAAAATCTCCTTCAAATTCGAGTGTAACCGATTTATATCCGGCAACATCTCCTTCTTGTAAATCAATAGTATTGACTTTATAATTGTTTCTCTCGCCCCATCTTATGTACATTCTCATCAGCATTGCAGCCCAATCCTGACTTTCGGTACCTCCTGCACCCGAATTTATGGTCAATATTGCTCCTAAACGGTCTTCTTCTCCGCTGAGCATGTTTTTGAACTCTAAATCCTCGATTTTTTTGAGAGTTTTTTTATACTGCTGTTCCAATTCTTCCTCACTTGCTTCGCCAAGCTCGAAAAATTCTACCATCACTTTGAAATCTTCCCAACTATTTTTAACCTCTTCAAAAGCATCTGTCCATTGTTTTTTATCTCTTATCGATTTCAAAACTTGTTCGGCTTTTTTGGGGTCATCCCAAAAACCGGGCAACATTGATATTTGCTGCTCTTCTTTTATTTTCTCTTGCTTCTTCTCAATGTCAAAGAAACCTCCTTAGGTCTTCTACCCTCTTTTCAAAATCTTTTGTTATTTCCGCTATTATCATCTTGAGTTCTTTTTATTTGCAAACTTATGAATTTTTTAATTTGAACCAAAATCGAGAAGTAGTTGGTTTTAAGCCTTTCTTTTTTATTTTATCGATAAATTTCAAATAATTTTTTAAAAAATTGAGATTAGCACTAAATTTGTTTTTAATTTGCAAGACAAAATATGTTTTTGAAAAATGAAAAGAATTTATTCAATTATACTAATTTTTAATACTTTAATAACTTTTTCATTCGCTCAGCCGCAAGGAAAACTTTTTCTTCAAACAGGTTTTGTTAATAATAATGTATTACAATATATCCAATATCCTGACGAACAGTTTTTTTTTATTGATTCAACCGAAATCGACGGAATGATATGGGCTGATAACAAGCTTATTGTCAGCAATAATAATATTTACAGCTACGAATATCCAAATTTCAATAAAAGTATTTACATTAATACCAATAACGCTTTATTGTTATCTAAAACGGATGATTATTTAGGGGTTTCAAAAGCCTATCCTCCTTATTTTGAAGTATATTCTTTTCAAAACAAAAATCTTATTTTCAGTATAGATACAAATAAAATTTCCACTCCTATAAACGACCTTTTGCTATCATCCGACAGGGCATATCTATTGCTTGATAATAAAATAGCGATAGTTAGCCTTAACACAAAAGATACTCTTGCAATAATTTCCACAGATATTCATCCTTTTTCATTCAGCTCGTACAATCAATATATAGTTGAAAAAGGCGATAAAATTTTTATTGAAGTAGAAATCGCTACCGGTGTACCTCGTTTTTGTTTGCTAAGTCTCGATAAAAATACATTACAATTAAACCTGCTTTTTTTTAAAGAAGGTATTGATACTCCTTTTCAACCAATTCTCGCCGATAATATTGTTTATATGTCAACCTTCCCTTCCCACTATGATATTTTGGCCGATTCATTCTATTATTATTCCAATCCGTCATATCAATATGCTTTGGAATACGACAAAAGCAGTAATAGTGTTTTTGTTTACAGCCCTATTAATCAAACAATAAATTATTTTTGCCAGAATTCGTTTTCAAACTCACTAATCCTTCCTTCAGTGATTAATTACAGTTTGTTTGTTGACGAAAGTCCTGTTTCTATTGATAATCCTGAACTTATTAAATCTGATATATCAATATTTCCCAATCCTACTAACAAATACCTTAATATTAAATCACTCAATCAATCCTCATTCAATAAGATATCAATCATAGATATAAAAGGACAAAAAATTGACTACAATATTCAAAACAATTTAGGAGAATACAAAATTGATATAGAAAATTTTGCCGAGGGAGTTTATATAATTGAGATAGTTTCTGATAAAAAAATATCGAGATTCAAATTTTTAAAGAAATAAGAATAATTTAAAATAAATATGAAAAAATACAAAAGAGTACTTTTAAAGTTAAGCGGTGAATCGCTTATGGGTGAGCAACAATACGGCATTTCGCCGATTATGTTGGAAAAATATTCCAATGAAATAAAATCGATAGTAGAAGAAAATATCGAAGTTGCAATAGTAATAGGAGGTGGTAATATTTTCAGAGGTTTACAAGGAACAGCCAAAGGTATGGACAGAGTACAAGGCGATTATATGGGTATGCTTGCCACGGTTATCAATAGTATGGCATTACAAGCAGAGCTTAAGAAGTTAAATATCAAGACAGAATTGCTTTCGGGAATTACAATTGAGCCTATATGCAGTGCTATGAGTCGAAACAGAGCCGATGAACTGCTTAGTAACGGTTATGTAGTAATAATTTCAGGTGGTACAGGTAATCCGTTTTTCACAACTGATACCGCTTCGGCATTGCGTGGTGTTGAAATAAAAGCAGACGTATTGCTAAAAGGCACTCGTGTAGATGGAGTTTATACAGCCGACCCTGAAAAAGACCCTTCAGCAACTAAATTTGATTTTATAACTTTCGACGAAGCCTATAAAAGAGGTCTAAATATAATGGATTTAACAGCATTTACACTTTGTAAGGAAAACAACTTGCCTATTATCGTATTCGATATGAACAAAGAAGGCAATCTGAAAAAAATTATTTCAGGAGAAAAAATAGGAACTTTGGTAAGTAATTAATCTTTTTTTATTTTTGTAAAGTTCAATTTATAAAAAATTAAATTCAATTAAGATGACAGAAGAATCGCAATTTTGCTTAGACGAAGCCAAAGAAAGCATGGAACATGCCTTAACACATCTTGACAAGGAATTTCACAAAATAAGAGCAGGTAAAGCCAACCCTCAGATGCTCGAAGGTATTAAAGTTGATTATTACGGAGCACCTACTCCTTTAGAGCAAATATCTAACATCACAACTCCCGACCCGCGTCAGATAATAATTCAACCTTGGGAAAAAAGCATGATTCCTGTTATTGAAAAAACTATACTTAATGCCAATCTTGGATTTAATCCGCAAAATAACGGAGAAATTATTAGAATTATAGTTCCTCCTTTAACCGAAGAACGCAGAAAAGAATTGGTAAAAAAGGCTAAAATGGAAGCCGAAAACGCTAAAGTTAGTATCCGTAATATTCGCCGAAACGCTATGGATACAGCTAAAAATCTCGAGAAAGAAGGAATACCTGAAGATGAAATTAAAGTTCTTGAAAAAGAAATTCAGGATACTACAAACAAATATATCGAAAAAGTAGATAAACTACTCGCTGCAAAAGAGAAAGACATAATGACTGTTTAATACTTGTTTAAACAGCATTTTAACAATGGCATAAAAATTGCCATTATCTTTTTTGATTAAAATTATTTTTTATGAAAAATTTATTTTTTCTGATATTGTTTTTACTTTTTTCTAATATCAATTATGCTCAAGAAAAAGTACAAAACCAAAATTATCAGACTATAGGTTACATTAGCCCTAATGGAAGGATTCAAAACCAAAACTATCAGACTATCGGTTATATTAATACCGATGGCAGAGTTCAAAATCAAAATTATCAAACCATTGGTTATGTAAATAAAGACGGAAGGGTTCAGAATCAAAACTACCAAACAGTCGGTTATGTTTCAAATGTCGACAAAGAATGGGCTGCTGTCTTCTTCTTTTTCTTCTTCAACAAATAAATCTGATTTTCTTCACTTTACGTTTACTTAATTTTTTATCAAAAAATTACTACTAAAATAATCCATTTTTTTTGTAGGTTTGTGGTGTTATTTTATAAAAACCATGATTCAAATCATAAGATTGACAAATCTATGCTGTAATTTGATTTACAAAGGCTTGCTAAAAAATAGGCTTGAAGCTGCAAAATTAAATTCTGAAAAAAACTTTAAGATTTTACTCCAAATTTATAACGAAGGATTAATAATATTCGATAACACTTTTGACAGTAAAACAACAAACAAGCTTAAAGAACTTAATTTAATCGAATTAGAAGAAATTGACAGCAGTAAAACAGAAACTCTTAGAACCGAATTTTTAAAAAATTATCAACTATCTCCAATTTCGAATATAGAAGCCTTAAATTTTGAGCTAACTTATGAATGTAACTCAAATTGTCCACATTGTATTTTGAAAAAAGCCCGAAATACATATAAAAACAATTACCTGAATTTTGATACAGTAAAAAGAATTATTGCCGATGCATATTTTTCGGGAATAATAAAAGAGGGAATAAATTTTACCGGAGGAGAAGCATTACTGGCTAAAGTTAATATTTTTAAATTAATAAGTTACGCTTCAAGCTTGGGAGTTCCTACAAGATTGTTTACCAATGCATTCTGGGGCAACAAATACCTGTTTAAAGCAGGCGACGATTTCTTTACCACACCACTTTCGCTGGTAAAAGCACTGAAAAAGAGCGGACTTACTCATTTATCGCTTAGTTTCGACTCGAGGATTGATAAAAATAAAACAGGGGTAAAACAACTCACCGCCATTATCAATTCATGCGAAACCTTAGGATTGAAATACGAAATAATTTCGTCAGTAAATTCGCGTAAACAAATGGAATCTTTTATCGAATATCTTAAAATTGCTCTCTCGGTAAGCGAATTTAAATATATGACTCCTATTTCCCTTGACTTAGTAGATATGGGTGGTGCTAATAATCTTTACAAGAATCATAGTATTGAAAAAGATTTTTACTCTCTCATTAATGAAAGTTATTGTAAATGTAAGGGTTATTTTCGCCCAAATATGCTTACAATAGCCCCCGATGGCGGCGTTCGTTCGTGTATGTACGGAGTTGGCCTTTCTAATTTGGGAAATATCAATGAAACCTCGCTTTATCAGGTTTTAAATAATTTTAACGACATAGTTACTACTGAGTTTAGAAATAAAAATATTCAGCATTACGTAAATATGCTTTACGAACCATATAAATACATTTACAACGATATTTCCCATCCTTGTACGGCTTGTGTATTGATTGCCCGATTAATACAGGAGTATCATTCAACCGAAAGTAAAACAAATGAGGAAATTCTGAAAATAAACTTAAAAGTAGGCAGAGAGTTAAATCTTTTGAAAAAAGATACTTTATTCCCTATTTAATGTTAACATTTTGATTTTATGCACATTTCCGAAAAAAATTTTTTCTTAAATAAAAGATTTAAGACACGTGAGGTTTTTATCGGCAAAATTCCTATGGGAGCCGACAATCCTGTAAGAATACAATCGATGACCAATACCGACACTCTCGACACTGATGCCACTGTCAATCAATGTTTACGCCTTATCAACGCAGGATGCGAATACATAAGAATAACAGCTCAGGGAATTAAAGAAGCCCACCATCTGGAAACTATTAAAAATGAATTGAATAATAAAGGATATAACATCCCATTAATAGCTGATATACATTTTAATCCTAAAGCTGCCGAAATAGCTGCTTCCATTGTTGAAAAAGTAAGAATAAACCCCGGAAATTATATCGACAGAAATAAGAAATCAATATACACCGAAACAGAATACAACGATGAACTAAAGAGAATTTCTGAGCGTTTGTTTCCTTTAATCGAAATATGTAAGAAAAATAAAACTGCCATTAGAATTGGCACCAATCACGGGTCGCTTTCGTACAGAATATTGAATCGTTATGGTGATACTCCAAGGGGTATGGTTGAATCAGCTATGGAATTCATCAGAATATTCAACGATTTTGAGTTTAACGATTTGGTATTATCAATGAAATCGAGCAATGTAAAGGTTATGATTGCCTCAAACAAGCTGTTGGTTTCGAGTATGAAGGCCGAAAACTTTAACTTTCCAATACATTTGGGAGTTACTGAGGCCGGAAATGCCGAAGACGGCAGGATTAAATCGGCAGCCGGAATTGGTGTACTATTAAAAGAAGGTATTGGCGATACTATTAGGGTTTCGCTTACCGAAGCTCCCGAATTCGAAATTCCTGCCGCAAAAAAAATTATTTTTTCTGCCTATAAGTCACAAAGTTCTCATAATTACAATTTCAAAACTGACAATAATATTGAATTTCAAAACCGAATAAGCAGAAATCTGAAAGGCATTGGCGGCAAAAATAATATTGCTGTCGTAAGTAACTATCCTAAAGCCGACTTTAGAATTACAGAAGATAAAATTATTAGTAACACCGATTCGAATATTTCTTATAATTTAATTATTATTAACGATTTAGAATTTTTCAAAAGTAAATTGCCTGAATTTAAAGAACAGTATTTCGATGAAGATAATAATGTAATTCTGCTAAGTTTATCCGATAAAGGAACCGATGCCGAAACAGAATTTTTTTCTATACTTTCAGAAAATAAATTGACAATTCCTGTTATCATAAAAAAAGAATACAATACTGATGATAAAGAATTGTTTAATATATCGGCAACAATTGACATTATTACATTATTGAACAATGGATTTGGCGACGGTATTTTACTTGAAAATCCAAATCTTGAAAATGAATATATTGTTCAAACCATGTTCAATATATTACAAGCCGGCGGATACAGAATAAGCAAAGCCGAATATATTGCATGTCCTTCCTGTGGCAGAACCCAATTTGATATTGAAACTTCATTGAAAAAAGTAAAAGAAAAAACGAATCATCTGAAAGGAATTAAAATAGCGGTAATGGGGTGTATAGTAAACGGTCCCGGGGAAATGGCCGATGCTGATTACGGTTACGTCGGTTCAGGCAATGGCAAAGTTACGCTTTACAAAGCAAAAGAAATTGTCGAAAAAAACCTTCCTGAAGATATAGCTTTAGAAAAACTTATTGATTTAATAAAAGAAAATGGCGATTGGATAGAAAACTAATTTTGCTTTTTGTTTTTCCAAAATTTAGTTAATAATTTAATTTTTAATTCAATATGTAAAAAAATCTTTCCCAATTATTATAACCCTTTATTAACAAAAAAGAGTTTGGCAAACTATATTCAAAAAGTTAAAAAAATGTAATTTTGCCCCAAATTTTTATGTCAAATTTACCTTAAAAATCAATTTACTTTATGTATAAAATTAACGAACATCCTATATTACATATCCCTGAAACCGAGAAACATACATTTAAATTTGAAAATCATACAATAACAGGTGAAAAAGGGTTCACAATAGCTGCTGCTCTGCATCAGGCAGGATTTCCCGTACACAGCCACAGTTTACACAATCGTGAGCGTAGCCTCGAATGCGGAATAGGAAAATGCGGCGCATGTGAAATGCTTGTCGACGGACAAATAAAAAGAATCTGTATAACTAAAATCGATAATATTAAAGAGGTAAGAGAAATCCCTAAAGATTATAATCCTGATATAGTTGAATATCAAAAAAATAAACCATTCAAGGTTTACAAAACTCAAGTAGTAATAATAGGTGCCGGACCGGCAGGATTAGCTGCCCGTGAAGAGCTAAATAAACACAATATAAGCAATATTGTCGTTGATAATAATGATAAAATTGGCGGTCAATTTCTTATGCAAACACATCAATTTTTCTTTTTCGAAAAAGAAAAAAAATTTGGTGGAATGAGAGGATTTGACATAGCAACAACGCTTGCCGGTGAAAATCATAACGGAATTTTTCTTAATTCTACAGTTTGGGATATACTCGAAGGTAAAAGGATAGCAGTAAAAAATATAAAAGAAGAGGAAATATATTATATTGATTGCGAACAACTTATTATAGCTACAGGTGCCGTTCCTTTTATGCCGACTTTTGAAAATGATGATTTACCTGGAGTATATACAGCAGCGGTAGTTCAAAAAATGATGAATACCGAATTTACTCTACTGGGGAAAAATGTTCTTACAGTCGGTGCAGGTAATATTGGTTATCTGACTTCATATCAACTTATGCAAGCCGGAGCAAAAGTAAAAGCAATTATTGAAGCCCAACCAAACGAAGGTGGTTTTCCGGTTCAGGCAAACCGCGTCAGAAGATTAGGAATACCTATACTTACTTCTCATATTCTGCTTAAGGCAATACCAAATAAAGAACATAATGGAATTGTAGGAGCAGTTATAGCCGAATGTGAAAACTTTAAACCGATTAAAGGTACGGAAAAAGTTATTGACGGTATTGATGCAATAAACATTTGTACAGGTTTAATTCCCGACGACCAACTCCTGATAAAAGGAAATGAAATTTTCGGAAGAAGTTGCTACGGAGTTGGCGATGCAATTAGAATTGGAGAAGGAACCAGTGCCGTTCTAAGAGGCAAACAAGTTGCTTTTGAAATTCTGCAAGAATTGGGCAAACGTTACAACTACGACGAATATCTGAGCATATCGAAAGAATATATCGATTCTCAACAGCATCCTGTAAAAATAATCGATAAGCCTTTTTTACCTTCAAAAGAAAGAATGGAGGAAAAAGGCTTTGTTCAAATAGATTGCTTATATGGTTTTGCCTGCAATCCCTGTGCTTTTGCTTGTAAATACGGTGCAATAACAAAATCATCAACAAGTACCGTTCCTAACATCGATTTTGATAAATGTGTCGGCTGCATGGATTGCGTTTATCAATGTCCCGGATTAGCAATATTCGGTTACAATTTAAAAAAGAACTGGCTGTTTCTTCCAATAGAATATAAAGCCGAAGAAGGCTCGGAAGTATATCTTGTTGATAATAACGGTAAAATATTGGGTCAGGGATTAATAGAAAAAATTCTTAAAAAGCCCAATAAAACCGATATAGCAAGAGTTAAATCAATTGACATCAGTGGAGAAAAATTGGTTGATGTTCGTGGTTTTATCGTTAAAGAAAATTATCCCGAAAAGATCGAATTTAAGCCATTTACCGAAATAGAAAGCGAAACTTATGTTTGCCATTGCGACGATGTTAGTGTGATAGATGTTTTAAGCATAGTTGGAAATAGAAAATTCATCTCAGTTGATGAAGTAAAACACACTACACGTTTAGGTATGGGACCATGTCGCGGTAAAAGATGTATCCCCAGAATGAAACAAATGATACGACCTTATGGAGTGGAAATATTAGGCGATGCAACTCCTCGCGGTCCGCTTTCAAATCAAATAGGAATGGGCGAACTTTATCCTTCTACATATCACGAACAAATTATAACCAATATTAACGGTAATCCTACAAAAAGAGTTAAAGTTGAAGCATTGATAGCAGGTGGAGGTATTGGAGGAAGTGCTTTATTCCGTTATATGTCGGAAGCAGGAATGAAACCTTTGCTTATCAACTACGGAAGAGGGGCTTCGTGGAGAAATATTGCAGGAGGAAGACCGGCATTTACTGTTCCCGAAATTTCTGATATTGCTGTTCATAATCTTGAAATTTTCAAAGAACTGCAAAACATAAAGAATATTGATTATAAACCGATAAGATATGTAAGTTTTGCTCATGATGACGAAACATATAAGGCATTGGATGCATCGAGAGCATGGTCGAATGCATATATGGTTGATGCAAAAGATTTTAAGAATGAAATCTCACCATATTTTAATACAAAATTAAACACTTACAGGTCTGCTCTAATTACTAAAGATTGCTGGCAAGCTACTCCGGGTAAGGTTATCGAATTAATCAGAAATATTGGAATTGAAAAAGGCGGTACAATTCTCGAAGACTGCAAGTTAATCGATGTAAGAAAAAATAATGATAACTATTTGGTTGTTGTTCATACTCATGAAAATGAATATGTAGAATATGAAACAAAGCACTTTATAAATGCATTGGGTCCTGAAGCTGAAAAATATGCAAATATGCTAGGAATAGAAACCGGCTTATTTCCTGTTAAACATCAGGCTTTCATTACCCGACGACTTCCAATGCTCGGAATTAACGGCGATTCGCTCGATATGCTTATTGACAGAAGAAAATACAAAGGATTTTCTGCAGTTTATGGGCAACAGTTACACGAAACCGGACAAATAATAGGTTGTGCTTCACCTGCTATAGATGCTAAAGAAACCGATAAAAATCTAAGAATAAACTCAAAAGAATTTATCGAAATTGTTTCCGAAATTTTTGTAGATTGGATACCCAATTTGTCTTCTGTAGGATTTCAAGCCGTTTGGGCAGGTTATTATGTCGAACCTCGCTATATTGTTGACCCTGAATTAGGATTATTCGTTGGTCTTAGAGGTCATGGCTTCATGTTAAGTCAATATCTTGCAAAATTATTTGTCGATAAACTAACAGGAAAAGAAACTCCGGCTTACTTCAACAGACTTAAACTCAACGGTGACGGTCTTCCCGAAAAAGCATTTAAATAGATCAATTAATTATTTTATTCAATATGAAAAGTCTTTACACAATTGTATTGCTTATTTTATCCAATACATTTATGACTTTTGCATGGTACGGTCATTTGAAATTTAAAGAAATGAAATGGCTTGAAAACCTCGGCTTAATAAGTGTTATTCTTATAAGCTGGGGAATTGCATTATTTGAATATTTCTTAATGGTTCCAGCAAACAGAATAGGCTATAAAGGAAACGGAGGTCCATTCTCATTACTTCAACTTAAAGTAATACAGGAAGTTATAACCCTGGTTGTTTTTATGGCCTTTTCTTTAATTTTTTTTAAAAGCGAACATCTCAGAATTAACCATTTAATAGGTTTCTTCTTTTTAGTACTGGCCGTTTACTTTATTTTTAAAAAGTAGTAATAAATTTTTTACTTATTTACTAATTTTAACTAATTTCGGTATTTGAAATTTTAGCTCACTTCAAATACCAATTATATGAAGTATTTCAAAAGGAATATCCTACACAATTACAACGAAATATATAAATTATTTCTGTTTATAGTTTCAATTTTACTTTTAGTTTGGCTTTTCCCTCGTGAAGCAACTTTTAAATACGAATTTAAAACCGGAAAATACTGGATGCATGAAGACCTTATTGCTCCATACGATTTCCCTATTTTAAAAACCCAAAAAGAATTATTGGAAGAAAAACAACAAAAGACTAAAAACGCACTTCTTTACTTTATTTTCGATACAAAACTTACTAACGATAAAAAAAATCAATTCAAAGAAAATTTAAAAAATTCTAATATTGAAATATCTGATTATCTTAATAATACAATTTATCAAATAATAGATTCCGTATTCGAAAAAGGAATAATAGAAATTAACAATGTTATTGAAAACAAACCATCTGATTATGAGATTATTTATATAAAAAATAATTTAGCCGAGAAAAAAACACTAGAGAATTTTTATACTATTCCACAAGCCTATAATTATATAAAATCAAAAATAAAGTCACTTAAATTATCAAACGAAAATCAATTAATTTCGCTAATTGAATCGTCGCTTATACAGAATGTAAAATACGACCTAACACTTACCGATAAAGCTATAAATGAAATTGTATCCGAAATATCGCCTGCAAAAGGTTTAATTGAACAAGGTCAGCTTATCATTTCGAAAGGAGAGCTTATAACTCCCGAAAAAAGTCAGATTTTAGAATCACTTAAATTTGATTATGAAAGAAAAAACGAGAGTAACATATCATATTTTATTGTTTTAATCGGACAAATTATACTTCTAACAGCCTCTCTATTAGCTTTATATATTTTTCTTAAAGAATTTCTTAAAGATATTTTAGCCGACAATAAAAAAGTGATACTAATTCTTATTGTAATATCTGCTATGGTATTATTAACCAGCATTTTAATAAAAACCAGCCCTCAATATATTTACATTTTACCATTTTGTATGGTTCCTATTATTATCAGAGTATTTTTTAATTCCAACCTTGCTTTACTAGTTCATTTAGTTACTATATTGATAATAGGATTTTTAGTACCAAACAGTTTTGAATTTGTTTTCATTCAGATGATTACAGGCATTATAACAATAATAAGCATATCAAGGTTAGAAAACCGTTCTCAGTTTTTTTTCACGTCATTTCTGATATTTATAACATACTCACTTTTATATTTCGGGTTGGTTCTAACCCAAGAAGGTAAAATAACTTCAGAATTTCAAACAATAGTTACATATTTTGCCGCAAGTTCATTATTAACACTATTTTCTTATCCTTTAATATTCGTGTTTGAAAAGATTTTCGGATATGCAACAGATGTTTCGTTAATGGAACTATCGAATACAAATACTAAACTTTTAAGAGAACTTGCTTCAAAAGCTCCCGGTACCTTTCAACATTCGATACAAGTGGCAAATTTGGTTGAAGAAGTAATATTCGAAATTGGCGGAAATGCCCTATTGGCAAGAGCAGGAGCTTTGTATCACGATATCGGAAAAATTGAGATGCCTCTTTATTTTATCGAAAACCAAACTTCAGGAATAAATCCTCATAATGAACTTACTTATGACGAAAGTGCGGAAATAATCGTAAGCCACGTAATAAAGGGAATTAAAATTGCCAGAAAAAATGGAATTCCCGAACAAATAATCGATTTTATTAGAACACATCACGGTACAAAGAAAACCGAGTATTTTTATTTTAAACAACTCAGCGAATATCCTAACGAAAACATAAATGAATCGGTTTATACTTATAAAGGCCCTATCCCTTTCTCAAAGGAAACTGCAGTCTTGATGATAGTAGATTCAATAGAAGCTGCCTCCAGAAGTATTAAAAACCCTACTCAGGAAAAAATAAGCAAATTGGTTAATGATGTAATTAACAGACAAATAGAAAATAATCAATTCCTTAACTCAAATATTACTTTCAGAGATATTGACAAGATAAAAAAGATTCTTATTAGGAATTTAATTAACTTTTATCACATTAGAATTGAATATCCTACCTAACTAAATTTTTTTAGAATTAAAAAAAACAGGAAACCGAAGGTTTCCTGTCCCAAAATCTATTAACTCTTTAATTTTTATGAAAAAAAGTATTTGAATAAATACCTCTGCAAAGATATATACAATTTTGCATTTTCCTAAAAATTTAACTTTATTTTAAGTATTTTTTTTGATTGTTTCTAAATTTCAAATCAACTTTAATTATATATTATTGATTTAACGTTACTTAAATATTTTTAATAAAATCTAAACTAAATTTAAAAAAAGTAAAATTTAACGATTATATTACATAAAATCAACAATATAAAAATTTTAGTAATTTTTACTTTTTTCATTAAACTTGATTAGTAAGCATAGTTTTAGCTTTTAAAAAAGCATTCTTGATACCATTGGGGTTTTTCCCGCCGGCAGTAGCGTAAAAAGCTTGTCCCCCTCCATTTCCCTGAATTTCACTTGCTATCTCTCTGATAATTTTTACTGCATCCAAAGACTTTTCCTTCAATAGTTTATCACTTATTGCAATACTTAAATATGCTTTTTCCGTTTGCTTATAACCTAAAACTAAAAAAAGATTATCTATTTTTGATTTCATCAGAAATGACAAATCTTTAACCAACTGAGCATCAATATCTAATTCGGCAGATATAAAATTTATATCATTTATAGTTTCGGCAGATTGCAGTAATGTTTCAGAAATTTTTTCAATTTTCTCTTTATTAAATGCTGTGACTAATTTTTTGAGTTCATTATTTTCTTCAATCAACTGATTGATACTTTTGATAATATCTTTACTTCCCTTGAAAAGTTCTTTTACATTGTCAATCAAATCAATTTGGCTGTAATAATAATTTTCGGCACTTTTAGCAGTAATTGCTTCAATTCTCCTTATGCCGGCAGCTATTGCACTTTCGGAAACAATTTTAATCATTCCAATGTTACCGGTAAAATTTACATGTGTTCCGCCACATAATTCGATTGATTCTCCAAATTTAATTACCCTAACTTTTTCTCCGTATTTTTCGCCAAAGAGAGCAATTGCTCCAAGTTCTCCGGCTTCTTTCATTGAAATATTTCTTTTTTCCTCAAGATTATAATTTTTCCTTATTAGCTCATTTATAAGTTGTTCTACTTTTCTTATTTCTATATCAGTAAGTTTTGAAAAATGCGAAAAATCAAATCTTAATTTATTACTATCTACCAAAGAACCCTTTTGTTCAACATGTTCTCCTAAAATCTTTCTTAAAGCATAATGCAACAAGTGAGTTGCACTATGATTAATTGCAGTTGCAATTCTTTTTTCCCCATCTACACAAGCAGTAAATACGGCATTTAAGTTTTCGGGAAGCTTATTTGATAAATGTACTATTAAATCATTCTCTTTGATTGTATTAAATATTTCAACTTTTTCATTATCATTTTCTAAAATACCGGTGTCACCAACTTGTCCGCCACTTTCAGCATAAAAGGGTGTTTTATCAAGAACTAATTGGTAAAATATTTTATCTTTATTTTTCAGCTTTCTGTATTTCAAAATTTTGACATCTGCAATTAAAGAATCGTAGCCCACAAATTCAGTTGTAATTTCGCCGTCAGTAAATGTAATCCAATCATCGGCATCGATACTTGCAGCTTGTCTCGAACGCTCTTTTTGCTCGTTCATACATTTTATAAACCCATCCATATCAACTTCAAGCCCTTTTTCTTTTGCCATAAGTTGTGTTAAATCGACAGGGAAACCGAAAGTATCGAATAGTTCGAATGCAATATTGCCTGAAATTACCGAATTTTTAATATCATTTTTGCAGTAGTTTTCAAACTTGTTTATCCCGTGTTCTAAAGTTTTTAGAAACGAAAACTCTTCCTCAGCAATAACTTTCTGAATTAATTCTTTTTGAGAAATAAGTTCTGTATAATGATGTCCCATTTGCTCAGCAAGAATTTTTACTAATGAAAAAATGAATGGTTCTCTGAAATTCAAAAAAGTATAACCATATCTGACAGCTCTTCTTAGTATTCTTCTGATAACATATCCTGCCTTATTGTTTGAAGGAAGTTGACCGTCAGCAATTGCAAAACTGACTGCTCTTAAGTGATCGGCTATTACCCTCATTGCAATGTCAGTCTTTTTTGAATATCCATAATTTATTTTCGAAATTTCGGCAATTTCTTTAATTAGAGGTTGAAAAACATCAGTATCATAGTTTGATTGTTTTCCTTGCAAAACCATACAAAGTCTTTCGAACCCCATACCGGTATCGACATGTTTTGACGGAAGTTGAACTAAGCTACTATCGGCAAGTCGGTTATATTCAATAAAAACATTGTTCCATATTTCTATAACCAAATGATGGTCTTTGTTTACCAAATCTTTCCCTGATACTTTGCTTTTTTCTTCGTTTGTTCTAAGGTCAATATGAATTTCCGAGCATGGGCCGCAAGGTCCTGTATCGCCCATTTCCCAAAAATTATCTTTTTTCGAGCCAAAAAGAATTCTGTTTTCGTCGATATGTTGTTTCCAAATTTCATACGAATCAATATCTTTGGGCAATCCATCTTTTTCATCTCCACCAAAAACAGTAACATAAAGATTTTCAGGATTTATCTTAAAAACTTCAGTCAATAGTTCCCATGACCAAGCTATTGCTTCTTTTTTAAAATAGTCGCCAAAAGACCAATTGCCAAGCATTTCGAACATAGTATGATGGTAGGTGTCGTGTCCTACATCTTCCAAATCATTGTGCTTGCCCGAAACTCTCAAACATTTTTGAGAATTGGCAACTCTGTTGTATCTAGCATTAACATTTCCTAAAAAGATATCTTTAAATTGATTCATCCCTGCATTTGTAAACATGAGAGTAGGGTCGTTTTTTACAACCATAGGTGCAGAGGGAACAATTTTATGTCCTTTAGACTCGAAAAAATTCAAGAAAGTATTTCTAATTTCGTTTGATTGCATAAAGTAAACTCTTTTAATTGATTATCAACTACTTTTATAATATTGTGATTTTGAATTTAAGAATTTTTATGATTTAAACATTTTGCAAAAATAGGGTTTATTAATTAATTTTGCGAAAGAAGGTGTAATAATTCAATAATTGTAATTTTAGAAAATGCCAAAAAAAATAAACTATCACTTTAATGTTCATTCATTATCAATTGAAAAGGTAAGAGTAACTATTAAAGATAGGTTAAAAAAGGTTTTTACGGTAGTAGGATTTGGATCGGTTTTTGCCGCAGTTGTTTTGCTTATAGCATATAATTTTTTCAACTCACCTAAGGAAAAAATGTTGCTTCGCGAAATTGAGCAATATAAGCTGCAATTTGAGATTATGAACAATAAAATAAATAACATAAGTGCAGTATTGAAAGATATTGAAAATCGCGATGATAATATTTACAGGGTAATATTCGAGGCAGAGCCAATTCCATCGTCAATAAGAAATGCCGGAATAGGAGGAAATAACAGATATGCCAGCTTGGAAGGATTTAATAATTCGGAACAAATAATTGAAACTGCCAAAAAGATTGATAAAATTTCCCGTCAACTTTATGTTCAATCAAAGTCGTTTGATGAAGTTTATGAAATGGCCAAAAACAAGGAAGATATGATGGTTCGTCTTCCTGCAATACTTCCAATGCCTAAAAACCGCGGACAAATAATATCGGGGTTCGGGTTACGATTTCATCCTATACTTAAGTACAGACGCATGCACACAGGTATCGACATATCTGCACCTAAAGGAACTCCAATATACGCCACAGGTGATGGAGTTGTTACAAGTACAGGTAGAGAAGGAGGCTATGGCATAACTTGTCAGATAAATCATGGTTACGGTTATGAAACTTTATATGGTCATCTGTCAAAAGTTGTAGTAAAACAAGGGCAGAAAGTAAAAAGAGGGGAAATAATAGGTTATGTCGGAAGCACCGGACTATCAATGGCTCCACATCTTCACTACGAAGTAATTCTTAATGGGAAAAAAGTTAATCCCGTTTACTTTTTCTACAACGACCTCTCTCCTGCTGAATATGAAGAAGTAATCGAAAAAGCTAATGAAGAGAATCAATGCCTTTCTTAGTTTAATAAAAATTAATTTTCCGATTACAACTTAGTATAATGGAGAAGCCATCTAAAAACAACAATAGTTTTTTAAAAAAAAGAATTTTAAGTTTCAAATATGCTTTTACAGGAATTTTTGTGTCAGTTAAAAGCCAGTGTAATCTTAAGATACATATTATTGCTGCCATAATTGCCATTATTTTGGGGTTTATCCTAAAAATTTCGAATCAAGAATGGCTGATAATATCAATAGTTATTGGAGGAGTTATTACTGCCGAAATGTTCAATACTACTATTGAAGCAATTGTTGACATTATTTCACCCGAATATAGCGAAAATGCCAAGAAAGCCAAGGATATTTCGGCAGGTGCAGTACTTATACTTGCTATTGTTGCAGTTGTTGTCGGAATTATTATATTTGTACCCAAAATAATATTAGTAATAAATCAATAATGAAACTAATTGCTGAAAGCGGCTCCACAAAGACCGACTGGCGTTTAATAAATCATAAAAACGAAATTTCTGATTTTCAAACAATAGGTTTAAATCCTTATTTCGTATGTTCAGAAGACATTAAAGAAGAATTAGATAAGAATTTATTACCTTATCTTAATCCTACAAGTATTGAGAAAGTATATTTTTATGGCTCAGGATGCGGTAACCTACAAAAAAAGGATATTGTCAGGGAGCCGTTGGAACAATTTTTCAGGTTGGCAAAAGTAGAAGTTGAACACGATTTACTTGGTGCTGCCAGAGCTTTGTGCGGTCATGAACAAGGAATAGCGTGCATATTGGGAACAGGTTCAAATTCATGCTTATACGATGGTAGAGATATTATAGAAAATGTTCCATCGGTAGGGTATTTTTTCGGCGATGAAGGAGGCGGGGCATATTTGGGAAAGAAATTTATTGGTGCATATTTAAAAAATGAACTGCCTGATGATATTAAAAATAGTTTTGAAAATCAGTTTAGTTTCAGATTTGATTACATTCTGGATGCTGTTTACAAAAAACCTTTTCCCAACAGGTTTTTAGCTTCTTTTTCTCCGTTTTTTTTATCAAACATTCACAATAACTACATAAGAGAAATGATATTCGATGCGTTTGATATGTTTTTTCATTATCAGGTATCGAAATACACCGATTACAAAAAAGAAAAAATAGGCTTTACAGGCTCAATAGCCTACCATTTTCAGGATATATTATTAGAAGTTGCAAAAAAATGGGAAGTGAATGTTTTTAAGATAGATAAAAAACCTATGGAAGGACTTACCGAGTTTCACAAATCCGAAATTTAAACTTATGTTCAAAAATTATTTGTCAACTTTATTAAAAGGAATTGCAATGGGTGTAGCAAACGTTATACCCGGAGTTTCAGGAGGTACAATAGCATTTATTACCGGGATTTTTGAAAGATTTATTTTTTCGCTTAAAACATTCGACCTTAAAGCATTAAAATTATTATTAAAAGGCAAGTATAATGAATTTGCAGAACATACTGATTTTAAATTTATTATCACAGTTGTTTCGGGAATGGTAATAGCATTGTTATCGCTTGCCAAATTGCTCGATTACCTGTTTTTACATTATCCCGTTTATGTATGGTCATTTTTCTTCGGCCTAATACTTGCAAGTATCTATTACGTAGTAATTACAATTAAAAAATGGAATTTTTTTACATACCTGTTTCTTTTAACAGGCATTTTCATTGGAGTTATTTTTCTTTTTGTAAATCCCGGACAACCTAACAGCAATCCTTTGTATATATTTCTTTGCGGAGCAATTTCTATAAGCGGAATGATACTTCCCGGTCTTTCGGGTTCGTTTCTTTTGGTTCTTATGGGAAACTACGAACTTATTATGATAGAAGCTGTTTCAACATTTAATATTATTATGCTTTTGCCGTTTATCGCAGGATCAATAATAGGATTGGTTGCATTTTCTCATGTTTTGGCTTATGTTATAAAACATTATAAAAATCAAACACTTGCATTGATTTCAGGTTTTATTTTTGGCTCATTAACAATTATATGGCCTTGGAAAGACGTTTTCTATAAACTCGATGAGTTTGGAAACATCATAAAAAACAAAGACGGGTTGCCAATTGTAATAAGATATATTCCGCAATTTCCCGAAAATTGGGGCTATCAAGAATGGATAGCATTAATTTTCATGGTTTCCGGCATTTTAATTTTGTGGCTCACTGAAACTTTAGCAGCTAAGAAAAAACTAAAACATTAATTTACAATTTTTTGGTTAAACTTATCATTATAGCTAAAGTATCCTAACCCGAAAAATAATTTATTTTAAGTTTTTTTTAATTTTTTTAGAACAAATCATACACCAAAAATTGATTTTTTAAGTTTATTTTGCAAAAGGAAATATTACTGAATAAAATGATAAAAATTATTAAGATCGCTTTTTTGTTTGTTTTTATATTAATTTGCTCAAAATCATATTCATACAATTTAGCATTCAGGCTGCTACCTGATGATACTATAAAAATTAGCAGTTCCGATTTTCAAGCAAATCTCGACAGTTTATTGAATAACTTTTTTGTAAGCCAGTCATTAAAGATAAATACAAACAATCTTTTTTTCAACAACAACGATACAAGCGATGAAATAATTCCCCAATTTTCCGATTCAGTTTATATACAGCGTTTACAAAACTTACCTTCAATTATAGACATGACATATAATGATAAGGTAAGAGCTTTTATCGAATTATACGTAAATAAAAAGCGTAAAAACGTAAAGGTTATGCTTGGCTTAGCTCAATATTATTTTCCGATATTTGAAGAGATTTTAGACAAACACGGATTGCCTCACGAACTTAAATATTTAACTATTATAGAATCAGCCCTTAATCCAAGAGCTGTATCGAAAATGGGAGCATCGGGAATATGGCAATTTATGTACACAACCGGAAAGTTATATGATTTACAGGTTAATTCGCTGGTAGATGAACGCCGTGACCCTGTCAAAGCAAGTTATGCCGCTGCAAATTATTTAAAAGACCTTTACAATATATATAAAGATTGGACATTAGCAATAGCAGCATATAATTGTGGGCCGGGGAATGTCAATAAAGCAATAAAAAGGGCAAAAGGGAAAACTAATTTTTGGGAAATTTATGATTATTTGCCTTCTGAAACAAGAGGCTATGTACCTGCATTTATTGCAGCAAATTATATGATGAATTATTATAAAGAACATAATTTGTTCCCTCAGAAAATTGATTTCCCTGTACTTACTGATACAGTGATGGTCGATGCAGATATAAACTTGAAAGATGTTTCCGAATTACTTAATGTCCCTTTACAACAATTGAGAGACTTAAATCCTCAGTATAAAAACGATATTATTCCGGGTAGTAGTGAAGTTTATGCAATCAAACTTCCTATAAACCTAGTTACTACATTTATCGAACTCGAAGATTCTATTGCCGTTCGCTCAAAAGAAAGTCTTCTGAAAAATACTGATATGAATATTGTAAAAAATTCTATTCAGGTAAGTCCTAATGACGATGTTATAAGAATTAATTATAAAGTTAAAAAAGGAGACACATATCAAAAAATAGCAAGAAAATTTAATGTCGATGAATATGCCTTAAAGGAATGGAACAGAATGAGAGGGAAAAAACTAAAAACCGGTCAAAACCTTATAATCTATACTGTCAATAAAAACAACTCAAATCAAAAACCTTTTGTTCAAAAAACTTCAAGTAATCCTATCACAACAGATTCATCTTCAACAAAAAAAGCTACCCATGAAGAAAATAAATCTACTATTCAGGAACACAAAAAAATAAACAGCGAAAAAAAATCAACCACAACTATTCATGTTGTTAAAAAAGGAGAAAGCCTTACATCAATTGCCAAAAAGTATAATGTTTCCGTAAACGAAATTATGAATTGGAACGACATTAAAACACATAATCACATAGTAGTTGGCCAGAAAATTAAAATTTTAAACAAATAATTTTAATTATAAACTATCCTATCTTCGCCCGCAGAAAATGAAACCGACAGATATACTAAAATTTTTTGCATTTGTAATTCTTTTGTTAGCTCTATTATCATTTTTCTTCCCAAAAGACGGTATTATTATATCCAATAACACTACTCTTCATTTTCCTAAAATTTCCGATTTCTTTAATGACAATAAGAAAGAATATGCTGATATTTCGGTACTTTTCTCTCAAAAAAATTCTGACAGTATTTCATTGAAAGTGGATATCGATTCGATACTTCAAGATAATAAAACAAATGATGTAAATGATGATATAAAAAAAATACAACCTATAGAATATCCGCAAAACGACAGTAATGTTCTTGTAAACTTTTTTGAATATTTAGCCGATAATAAAATTCAGGAAAACGTTTTACACATTCTGCACTATGGAGATTCGCAAATTGAGGGAGACAGAATTACCGGTTTTATAAGAAGAAAGTTGCAAAATAAATTCGGTGGAAATGGAATTGGGCTTATTTTCCCTGCTAATGTTACCCCTTCCCCGACTTTTAAAGCCGAATTATCGGGCAATTGGCAGAAAAAAACCATGTTAGGATTAAAAGAAGTTAACATGGCAAATAATAAATACGGAATTTTTTTCAGTTATCTTAAGCTTTTAAAATCAAATAGCGATACTACATCAAACCCAATTGAAAGCAATAACGGAATAAATATCACAATAAACCCTGAAAATACTAATTATCAGGGCAACCAGAGAGTAAGACTGTTTTATGGAAACTCAGTTTCGGCAAATTCAGTTAAAGTAAGTATTAATAAAAAAAATCAAAAAGAAGTTCCTTTAGAATCTACAAATAATCTAAGTTCTGTGGATATTGAAAATAATGGCATAATCAGGAATGTTGATTACAAATTCGGAAGTTCACCAAATCCGGTCGATATTTATGGGATTTCAATAGAATCGCCTATCGGTATTTATGCAGATAATATACCACTGAGAGGCAGTTCGGGCTACGGTTTTACACAAAATAATTCAGAATTATTAAAACAATTTTTAAACACATTGAATGTTAAGTTGATAATTATGCAATTTGGTGTAAATGGAGTTCCTGAAAATGACAATACTATTATTCCTGATTATAGTTATTACGAAAAGGCTTTTTATAAGCAACTCATAACATTGAAGAAAATTAAAAACGATTTAAGCATAATAGTAATAGGAGTATCGGACAGGTCGAGGAAAAAGGGTGAGGGCTACGAAACAAATCCAAACATATACAACATAAGAAAAGCACAACGCAATGCAGCATTCAAAGCAGGTTGTGCTTACTGGGATCTGTTCGAAGCTATGGGAGGCGAGAATTCTATGCCAAGTTGGGTTTTTGCAAATCCGGCATTGGCTAATAAAGATTTCACACATTTCAACGATAAAGGAGCAAGATTAGTTGCCGAAATGTTTTACAACTCTTTAATACTTGAGTATCATAAATATATTGATAAAAGGCGAAAAATAATACTTTCAAACAATCTGATTCAATGAAATTGACTCATTTATACTTATTTTTTATAATTTTATTCATAAATCTTCAAAATCAGTTTGGACAATCGCTTCCATACAAGCCAATTTCATATTCTTTTATTGATGAGAGTAAAAATAAAATAGAATTCTGCGGAGATTCCTACAAATACTTTGTTAGAATATTCGAAAAAATTGATAAACTGACATTAAAAGGCGAAGGTCAGATTAAAGTAATTCATATTGGAGATTCTCATATTCAAGCCGATTATTTCTCGGACAGATTTAGGGAAAATTTACAAAATTTATCATTAGGAATAAAAGGCAGCAGAGGTTTTTTGTTTCCATATAATATCGCTCGGACTAATAATCCTGAAAATTATAAAGTAAAATTTCACGGAAATTGGTCTAATTGTAAAAATATCCATACCAATCCCTACTGTTTTTTGGGTATTTCGGGTATAACAATTTATACTTACGATACTAATTCTAAGATACAAATAATACCCGTAAAAAAAATGAGTGAGATTGGCGGTTTCAATACGGTAAAAGTTTTACACTCGGCTGGAGACAGTATCTTTAGTTTAAGCCTTATTGTAAATGACACAATTAATGGTCATTTTTTTGCCGATGGTTACACTCAGTTCAGAATTGATGATTATATCGACACGCTAAATCTGATTTTCAAAAAAAACGATTCGCTGCAAAAGATGATTGATATTAGGGGTATTGAACTCGAAAGCGACGATCCGGGAATTGTTTATTCGTCAGTGGGCGTTAACGGTGCAGAGGTAACATCATTCTTGAAATGCAATATGCTTGAAAACGATTTAAAAATATTAAAACCAGATTGGATAATTATTTCACTCGGGACAAATGATGTATATTCGTCCAAATTCGAAATAAACTTATTTAACGAAAATTTTTTTGAATTGTTGAAAAGAATTAGACAAACACTCCCCGATGTGGCAATTCTGATTACGACACCTCCCGACTCGTTTAGAAAAAGAAGATATCCAAACCAAGATTTACCTGTTTTAATAAAGAACTTATATAAACTGGCTGAAGAAAATAATTGCGCACTATGGGATTTATATAATATTATGGGCGGTTATAGTTCAATTAAAATTTGGTATAGCAAAGGTTTGGCAGCATCCGACAAAGTGCATTTCAGTAAAGAAGGCTATAATTTACAGGGAGACCTTATATATAACTCGTTTGTCGAATCATACGACAACTATTTATCGAAAAAAATCAAAAGAAATGGAATACATTAAACAGATTTTTTTATACGACCCAAATGCTCCGATGATTTTCACCCGATTTTACTTCTGGGTTTTCTTTGCAGTTGTTTTAGGAATCTATTCATTCGTATATACCAAAAATCCTGTAAGAAATGCATATCTATTTATTGTAAGCTCGTTTTTTTATTACAAATCGGGCGGTTATTTCATTATAATACTCGCCTTTACAACACTTTTCGATTATTTAATAGGAATAAAAATTTCGTTAAGTAATCAAAAAGTTAAGAAAAAGTTTTTCCTTACTCTAAGTATCATTATGAACCTTAGTGTTTTGGCATACTTTAAATATAGTTATTTTTTTGTTGATACAATAAATCAAATATTTGGAACTCATTATAAAGTAGTTAATCATTTGGCGCTTTTTACAAACAGCATAGTAGGGACAAATATTGACATAACTACAATAATTTTACCTGTTGGAATTTCCTTCTATACATTTCAATCAATAAGCTATACTATTTCCGTTTACAGAAATGCAGTAAAACCACTTTATAACATTCTCGATTATGCGTGTTTTGTAACTTTCTTCCCTCAGCTTGTAGCAGGTCCTATAGTTAAAGCTTATGATTTTATACCTCAACTTTATAAAAACTATTCTTTATCGATAAAAGAATTTGGATTTGCCGTTTTTTTGATAATCAACGGATTGGTAAAGAAAATGCTTATTTCCGATTACATATCAATAAATTTTGTCGACAGGGTATTCGACAGTCCTTTATCTTACACAGGCTTCGAAAATCTTATGGCATTGTACGGTTATGCAGTTCAAATCTACTGCGATTTTTCGGGATATACCGATATTGCAATAGGAGTAGCACTATTATTAGGTTTCAGATTACCTACTAACTTTAATTCTCCTTATAAAGCTTCGAATATAACAGATTTTTGGAGAAGATGGCACATTTCACTCTCAACCTGGCTCAGAGATTATCTTTATATACCTCTTGGAGGTAACAAAAAAGGCAAAATAAGGACGTATATCAATCTTATGCTTGTTATGCTGATTGGAGGTTTATGGCATGGAGCCGCTGTAAGGTTTATTATCTGGGGCGGGCTTCACGGTATAGGTCTGGCTATTCACAAAATTTTTTCAAACCATTTCAAATTAAAGAAAGAAACAATTTATACTCATTTCGCATCGGTTTTCATTACTTTTCATTTTGTTGTTTTTGCATGGTTGTTCTTCCGTGCCGATAGTATGCAAAGCATACATAGTATGTTGAGTCAAATATTTTATCATTTCAACACCAAATTAATTCCGGAAATAATTTACTCATACAGAATAGTTTTCGGGCTAATTGCTGCTGCATTAATAATACATTGGTTACCGGTTTCGCTTAAAGAAAATTACAAAACCGCTTTTCAGCAATCTCCTTTGTATTTAAAAGCTATTATAATTGTTTTTGTTGTTTTTATCATTTATCAAGCAAAATCATCAGAAATACAACCATTTATATATTTTCAATTCTAAACAATTTAGTTTTTTAAATACTTTTTCTAAAATTCAATTTTTTATTTCATCCCGTAAAACTATACTTTTAAATAGCCGAAAGGTTATATGGTCTAATAAATTTCACTAAACTTTTGTTCGAAAGTATTTTTGCTGAAAATTATTTAATACCATAAAGTTATGAAAACATTAAAATTTTTATTCGGATTTTTTTTAGTTGTAATTATTTCAGCAAGCGTATTTGCTAAAGATAATAAAACACAAACCCAAAAAAACATAAACTATTTAATCAAAAAAGAAATTACTTATCCTCAATTTGCCATCGAAAATCAGATTGAAGGTTCGGTATTAATTCAATACAAGGTGAATGAAGACGGTAAAATAGTAATTGAAAAAATAAATTACGAAAATGTGATTTTGGGTGATTACGTAAAAGAAAAACTATCAAAGATTAATATTGATAAGTCGGTGGTAAATGATGAAAGTTCTCGACTTATTCGATTTGACTTTAAATTGCAATAAATTAAGCACTCCTTGAAGATGAAATAATGCAATTGCCGCAGACTTGGAACGAAAGTTCTAAGTCTGCGTTTTTTTATAGCTACTCATTAAAAATATTATCAACCCGAAATATTTATCTTACAACAGATTTATTGAAGTTTGTTTATAACAAACATTAATGAAAAGAAGCGAATGTAGCTTTAATACTTAAATTTATTCATTGCAATTGCAGCAAATATTAATGCTACTTCTTTGCTTAAGAATAGTTTTTCTGAAACGTTTAAATTTATCACTCTTCCAAATATCAACAATATTATCGGAGTTTAAATTTCCCATATCGAATTCAGCGTGTTTATCGTAGCAACATGGCACTACAATGCCATCCCATGTTATAACTAAAGAGTGCCAAATTTTGTAACATTTATTCTTTAATTTGTGTTTTAAAACCAATTTATTTTCACTGTTTTTTTTATATCTCGAAAATCGTTCTTCAATTGGCAGTAACGAGTTTATATTTTGGTTATCATTTATCTGAGCTGTTTTAATTTGAACTTCATCAACACCAAGCTTTTTCCCGAGTTTTTTTACTTCATCTACTTGATTTTCATTAGTCGAAAAAACAATAAACTGTAATATAATGTATGGATTTCTCTTATTAAGTTGCTTTTTGGCCGATACCAAACTATTAATACCTTGAATAATCCGGTTGAAATTACCTCCTTTACGATACTGTTCGTATGTTTGTTGGTTTATTCCGTCAAGCGAAACTATTAGTCTGTTAAGACCCGATAAAACGGTTTCTTTAGCAATTTTGTCGGTAAGGAAATGACCATTTGTAGATGTACTTACATAAATATTTTTCTCTTTGGCAATTTTTACCATTTTCAAAAAATCGTGATGCAAAAAAGGCTCTCCTTGAAAATACATATTTAAGTAGAATGTGTGGCTCTCGATTTGTTTTAATATTTTTTCGTAAAGTTCTATACTTATTGAGCCGTTTTGTCGCTTTAGCGAATTTTGACCCGAAGGACATTCAACACATTTTAAATTACAAAAAGTAGTAGGTTCAACCGAAACACTCCAAGGCTTACCCCACAGATAATATCTCTTGGTGATAACGCTTAGTATGTAACTGAAATTAATTAACAGAAAATTGTATAACCTATATAAGGTCAAACATCTGATAAAAGAGAGAAAATTGTATAAATATGATTTTAAAACCATTAAAGATTTTTTGTCAGTTTTTTTACAAAATTTACATTATAGAAAAATTCTTTAGCAATAATTCTCAAAAAAGTATAAACAGGTATTGCCAGAATCATACCCGTAATACCCGATATACTGCCCGCAATCAGAATTACCAGAAAAATCTCAAGCGGATGAGCCTTTACACTATTAGAATAAATAAGTGGCTGTAAAACAAAATCATCAATTAATTTTACTACACCATAAACCATAAGTATCCTAACGGTGACAAAAATAATATCAGCATTTAAATCGACACTTAAAGCTGATGTTAAACCAAAAACTACGCCAATAACAGCTCCTATGATAAATCCGATATATGGAATAATTACCATAATTCCTCCTATAAAAGCAATCAGAAAAGCATTACTTGTTCCGATTATGAGTAAGCCTATCCATAAAAGAATTGTCATAGAAACGATTTCGGTAATTAATCCTATAAAATATCTTGAAATTAGTTTTCGTGTTGAAATCAAAATGTGCTTTACTTCCGTTTGATATTCAACCGGAGTGATAGCCATAACGGCTTTATTAAATAAATGTGCATCTTTCAGAAAGAAAAAAGTAATGAAAAGTACAGCAAATAAAGCAATAAAAAAGCTGCCTGCGAAACTAATTGTATATGAAACTACTTTGGTAATATCTATCATCTGAAAAAAGTTCATAATCTTTTCGCTCAGTAGGAAGGTTAATGTATCATTTTGACCGATTATTTTGTATTGTTTAAGAAACATTTCAGTTTCAGCAATAGGCTTCTGATAAATATATGAAATCGTTTTAATATCGATACCGGAGATAATGCGTGCTTCATTTACCAATACTGGAATTATTTGGAAAAGGAAGAATACGATAATTGATATAAAAATAAGTAAAGTGATAAGAGGAGGAATAACAACAGGAAGACGATATTTCCCAATTTTAATACTCGAAAGATAATTAACTATAGGTCTTCCTATCATTGAAAGTATTAATGCCGACAATATCATAAAAAATATGTCGGTAAAGAACCATATGAATAAAATCAATATTAAACTTATGGTTATCAGATATATGTGTTGTTTTTTGAAATTCATAAAATATTGGTTTATTGGGCAAAATTACGTTATTAGTAATGATTTGAGTAAAAAAATTAAAAAAAGTGTTGAAAGAATAAAAAAATTTATTATTTTTGCAAAACGTATCAGTAAGTGGTATGTCGATATTGCGGGGTGGAGCAGTGGTAGCTCGTCGGGCTCATAACCCGAAGGTCGTTGGTTCGAATCCGGCCCCCGCTACAATGGGTCAGTAATTAATAAGCTGACCTTTTTTTATATTTACCCTTGTTATGTCGCATAAAGCAGGTTTTGTTAATATTATCGGAAATCCCAATGTAGGTAAATCTACACTGATGAATGCTCTCATAGGCGAGAAATTGTCAATAATTACTTCTAAAGCACAAACTACCCGTCATAGAATAATGGGAATTTTAAATTCCGATGATTATCAAATAGTATATTCTGATACTCCTGGAATAGTAAACCCTCATTACAAGCTTCACGAAAGCATGATGATGTATGTAAGTTCTGCTCTTGTTGATGCTGATGTGTTTCTTATAGTTACCGAACTTGGAGAGGATTTAAAAAACCCCGAAATACTCGAACATATTATTAACTCTAATGTTCCCATAATTTTGGTTATCAATAAAATTGATTTATCGGAACAAAGTTATATCGAAAATAAAGTTGCCGAATGGAGAAGAAAACTACCAAAAGCCGACATAATACCGGTATCTTCGCTGCATAAGTTTAATCTCGACAAAGTATTGGAAGCCATTTTGAATTATTTGCCCGAAAACCCTCCCTATTTCCCTAAAGATGAAATTTCGGACAGAACATTGAGATTTTTTGCTTCAGAAATTATAAGAGAAAAGATTTTTGAAAATTACAATAAAGAAATTCCTTATTCTTGTGAAGTTATTATTGAAGACTATAAAGAAGAGGAAAATATCGACAGGATATCGGCAGTAATTTACGTTGAACGCGAATCGCAAAAGGCTATAGTTATCGGCAATAAAGGATTAGCTCTTAAAAAAGTTGCAACTCAATCGAGAATTGAATTAGAAAACTTTCTGCAAAAGAAAGTGTTTCTTGAAGTTTTTGTTAAAGTAAATAAAGACTGGAGAAACAACGAGAGAATTCTTAAAAAGTTCGGTTATAATATTTAAGCTTATACATATCAATCATTAAATAACCTATCTTAAATATTTTTTTATAATGACGCTTTAAGATACGTTTTAAAGGATTAGTGCCACGGAAAATCTAATCCATCGACAATAATCCCAAAGTAAGAATTTTTAAAAGAGATTAACTCGAATAAATCATAAGTTACATACTATTACTGCACTTTAACCCTTATGCCTTCGGAATGCGAACTAAATTCGGGAGCATACATACATTGAATAGTAGAGATACCGTTAGAGAAGTAACCTTTCTGCGATGCTATAAGTTCGTATTCGAATACGAATGTACCTTTTGGAAGGAAAGAAATAAAGAAATTAACTGCAGCATCACGCGTTGATTCATAATATCCTATACCGTTTTGCCATTTATAAGCAGAAATAGTATTGACCGGTTCGAATGAAGCAGCCCTCATATCTTTAAGATGAACATATTCCATATCGCGGTCGACACGCAATTCGATGCGAACAGTTATTTTGTCGCCGATATTAAGTTTTACTTTCTCGGTTAAAGGCTCTATTACTTTACCCGAAGGCGTTAAACGTTGAACAAAAAGCCTTTTATTTAATGAAAGCGGAGTTTTTGCTGCAGTAATTTTGTCTAACTGCTCAAAATATTGCCAATACATAGCTCCCCATGCGATATTATCGTTAGGATTATTTATCTCCACATTTGCTAAATTGTCGTTTATTTCGTTTTTATTCCAAACATGTTGAAAATAGCCAGTTCCTGCCTCTGCCCTACTTTCTGCATAATCGGGTACAATTTTGCTGCCGCCTACTTTTATATCGACTAATTTGTCGGAATTGAGAAAATCGGTTCCTTTAAGTAATATGGCGTAAATTGCGTTGGCTGTGGCTTTTGTCGTTTTCCAGTCGTTTGTTTGTTTGTTTTTCAATAACCATATCTTAAGTTTCTCAACCGAATTATTGTCTTTTGCCACTTCATCGAATACTTCCGTCATTAACGACATAGTTTCTATGGGATTTTGATACCAATAATAGCCGGAAGTAATATCTCTCCAATACATTCCTAACTCTTCTGAATATAATGCACTTTCCTTCAAAGACGAAATTATATCGGAAGGTACGCCTGATATTCCTGCCCTGTGCAAAGCAAGTGCAATCATTCCTTGCTGATACTTGGGCAGAGCTACCCAATATTTTTGTGTTTGGCTGAGGAAGTAATTGTAAGCTTCGGAACAGGATGAAGGTATTCCGAAATTGTTTTTGAAAAAGCTGCGAGTATAGATATAGTGTACTATTAACGGAGTTAAATGATTTTTATCCAATTCCTTTGAATTCCACTTTTTCAGATTATCATAATATTCTTTCATTCTGTTATCGATATATCCAATAGCATTCTGTATTGATTTTTTCAACTGATAATCTTTTTCAAACTCCAATACTTTCAATTGTTTTAAATGACCGAAGCCGCATACGATATACTGGGTTATATAATGGTCGTCACGCCCTCCCGAAAACCAAGACCATCCGCCATTGGGTAGCTGTTTCCTTATTAACTTCAGCTTGGCTGATTCTAATTCTGATGCCATTTTATTCAAATCAAACAAAAGGCCTATCATTTTCTTACGTTCTGATTCGTTTTTGGCTTGCAACAACCATGGAGTTTCTTCAATCAGCAGCGATTTTAATTCCTGATTTTTCTCCAGATTCGACAAGAAACTTCCTGCTGAACTACTTTTCCAGCTTTCGAATACGTTTTTAATTTTTGGGTTTGAATTTGCTATAAAAGTAGCCAGGCTATTAGCATAATAACGGCTGAAAATTTGTTCGTTGCAATCGTAAGGATACTCCATAAGATAAGGCAAAGCCTGAATTGCATACCATACAGGGTTCGACGTAAATTCGAGGGTAAGCCTGTGGTGCTTTAATGTAGAAGAATTGCCGGATTGTTTTAGTTTGTTGAGAGTAAAGCTTTTAGTTTGGTTTCCATTAACCCATAGCGGCAAACTCTCGGTAACTAATATCCTGTTTGTAAGGACAGGTATTGCCATTTCTTCGCCATCGGAGTGAACACCCGAAGATGCTTCCAACCTATAAACCAAAGCTTGATATCCTTGAGGTATAATGAGTTTCCAATTGACCATACTGCTTTGATTAGGCATTATTTCTGTCGCTTTACCGGCTGCTTCCTGCAATATTCCGTCAATCGGCGCCATCGATAAGGCATCGTAGAATGACAGAAGCACATTGCAGTAAAGGCTTTTGTCGGTTAGGTTTGTTACTTTTGTGCTGAAAAAAATTGTATCGCCTTCGCGGAAAAAACGAGGCGGGTTAGTTGTAAGCATCAATTCTTTTTGAGTTATAAGTTCGTTGGTTATATAGCCCGATTCTAATTGTTTGGTATGAGCTAATCCCATCATCTTCCAACGAGTAAGTGCTTCGGGTATTTTAAAAGCAATAACGATATCTCCACTTTCATTGGTTCTTAATTGAGGATAGAAAAAGGCAGTTTCATTGAAATTACGTCTTATTTGCAAATCATTGCTACTTTTAGTGCTTCGTTGTTCGAATGTTTGCTCAACAACCTTATCACCTGCATAATTCTTAGTAATTTCAAATTCCTCATCTCCATTATTCTCCATACGTGTATCGACAATACCTTTAGGACTTTTTGAAGTAGCAACAGGCCTTGCCTCCTCTGCAACGGAATACACGCCTCCCATTTTCTGTCCTCTGATTCCGAAAGCATATCCATAAAAATTCAAGCCAAACCAATTAAGTTCAGGATATAATTTGTCGGGTACTATTTTTGGTTTGAAGCTTGAAATAAAGCATGTAGCACCAACTGAAAGGTCGAAATTATGATAAGCTGTCCAGTTATATCTTGAGAAATTGTCATTATATATCTTAAATATCCATTCGTGAGGTTTAAAAGCATCGAGAGAAGCATCGTAAAGAGCAGCAAGCATTTCGGCAGCTACTTTTTCACCTTTATTGCCCTTTATTGTTAATCGCCACTCTTCATTCTGACCCGGCAAAAGCTTGTTTCTGAAGCTTTGGAAAGTAACATTAAGTTTTTTGTTGGTAAACGGAACAACGATAGTTTGCTTATGCTTGTAAAATCTGTTGTTTTTCACCATGGTTAAATGTACGAAGATGTTTCCTCTGTGTTCTTCTTCTATGGGAATACTTATCTTTTTTTTCTCTTCGTTAAGTTCTATCCATTCCTTTTTAATAATCTTATCTTTTACCTCTACTTCGTACAAAACTCTTGCATTTTTTATCGAACTGCCTATTAACAGAGCTGCTTCTTCTCCGGGTTCAGCAGTTTTTTTAATCGTTGTTACCCAAAACACATTATTTTCGGGCATAGTTTTATCATCTGCAGAAAACAACGTAAAGTATTTTTTAAATTCTACCGGTTCGCCATAAAAATCTTTTGTACTTATTTCTATCCGGTAACTACCTTGTTGCCAATTAGCAATATCATTGATTTTTATTACTGAATCTTGCGGATAATCAATTACTGCACTAAGCATTTTCTTTTCGGCTTCCCATTTGGTTATATCGTTTTCGTCGTTATATTCAAATAAAGGGAATTTTTCTTTAAACTCATTCTCGCTTATTATTTGTATTTCGGGTTTTTGCCATAGCCTATCGATATAAGTATTAGCAGGGGTTTTTAGCTTATATATTTCTATAACGAGTTTTGCCTTTTGCGGCAAACCACTCATATTATTTACACTTATCGGAACAGTTGCAAGGCTTTTTTTATCGGTAGGATTGTTTATATCAACATTTATGTTTAATGATTGATAAGCAATAGTAATAATTTGTTCATCAGAACGAGTTTCGCCGTTTATGTCGGTAATATCGGCTTTAACGATAAAATCGAAGTAAGGGTATAAATTTTTCTTAATGTTTTCGTCGGCTTTTGCATTAAATTTTATTGTAAAGCTGCCATCAGGGTTTGTTTTTGTTACTCCGTTCGATATTTCGGTATAAGAAGAAGAAGGCAAAGAGCCTCTCCACCACCAATCGATATAAGGGAAATATGCTCTTCGTTGAACCCTGTATTTTACTTCGGCTCCGTCGATATTACTTCCGGAAAAAGATTTTGCAATGCCTGTAACGGTTATTTCTTCATTCAACCTGTAGTTTCCTTGAGGTTTTTCGATTTTAACTTCAAACTTAGGCCTTTTGTAGTCTTCAACAGAGAAAAAAGTATTTCCCGATTCGTTTCCTATACGCATTGTTCCGTTGAGCAAACCTGCTGGTATTTGGAAATTTCCGCTAAAAGAGCCAAATTCGTTTGTTATTAAATTTAAGTCGGAAATTTTCTGCCCGTTTACATCGTAGAATGTTACTAATGTTTTTTTATTTGGTAATATCTGAAAATCTTGGTTTTGTTTTTCGAGCATAATGCCTTTGAAATAAACATATTGCCCCGGTCGATAAATAGCTCTGTCGGTAAAAAAATATGTCGATACGGTATTTCTTTCAGGTTCGGTGTAGTGATAGTTTTGATAGAAATATTCATCGGTTAATAGCATATCATCGTTTTTTCTGAATACTAAATAAAAGTTTTTATAAGTATTCTCATTTCCCGAAAGTTTTGGAATTTCGAAATATCCGTTTTGATCGCTTGTAAACTTCTTCCATTCTTTTGAAATATTGGTTCTGGTTTTGTAATCGTATTCATTCAAATAAGCTGTAATAGAGGCGTTTGTGATTGGATTTCCCGATTCTCTTTCCAAAACGTAGTATGAAAGTGAACCATCGTTATTATATCTTGATAAATATGATATGTTTGTAATCCAAAACGAGCGATAAACGACCGTTTCGTCTTTACAACTGAAATCGGCAGATGTTGAAGCTAACAACACATAATGTCCTTTTTCTTTTACTTCAGGGATAATAACCTCAGTAGTGTATTGCTGATAATCTTTAAAATTGAGTACATTTCTTTCGAACGATGAAATTGGTTTAATCTTCAGATATTCGTTTATCAATTCTTTGGAATAAAGTTTTTGTGTTAATGAGCGGTTTTTCTCAGGGCTTACAGGAATAATTCTGAAGTATATTTTTTGCAGATTTTTGTAAGAAACCGAAGCCAGAAAGGGTTTTTCGGGCAAATTACAGTTTTCAGTACTAAATGATAATGATGGTTGTTGAATATTGTACTTTAAATTACTGCACTTTATTGCTCCATTACTTTCGGGAAATCTTTGAATTGCTTTATCGCAATATTCCATCGCTCTTTTATAGTCGGGCTTTGATGCCGAAAGTTTATTATCGTAATAAAATGAAGCTATCTCGAAAGTTATATCAGTTGAAATAGGCAGATTCGCATACTTGCTTTCGAGTTGTTCTAAGGTATTTAAGAATTTTTTCTCTTTATCTTGTATTGATGATTTATTAAGAATGTATTTTAATCTTTGTAAATCGATGTCGATAAGTGCATCGGGATTTTTATCATTAAGATGAAAACGAATTAAATCCTGATAAATCTTCACTGTGTGATATGCAAACGATATTGTGTCGGAAGTAGAAACTTTTATTTTCGAGAAAGTAGTTGCATCGCTTAAAAATAAGCTGTTTTTGATTTCGAAACTGTCGAACGGCTTAGTTAGAGAAGCTTCTTCGTTTGCAAGAAAATCGATAAACCTTTGAGCAAGGAAATCGTAAAGGGTAGGTCGTAGATTTATATCATAGTTGTTTTTTTCGAGTATAGTATTCCATTGTTGCAGGGGAATGTTTTTAATTTCGTCCGACAGCATAATGGAAGCATAATAGTTTTTTATTGAAATATCAACGAACTTATTTATACTCCATGTTTCTATATCATCATTTTCGAAATTGGCAGTGTTGCTAATCTGAAGAATTTTGTACCTGTTCATATTGTAATAATTCCAGTATAATTCGGCAAGCATAGAATGGAGTATGGCTTTTTCGGCATTTTTGGATAAAATGATTTCTTTTTCGGTTGATTCTATGGCTTTTTTAAGGTAGTTTTCTTCAAAAGTCGATATAAGTTTTATCTTGTAAAGGCAGGCTTTTAAAAATTGGGGCGAATTACCGGTTTGCCCTGCATCGAGTTTTATTTTCTCGACTATTTCGAGAGCCGATTTTGGTAAGCCTTTACTGACGAATGTTTCTACATTTATCCATTCTTCTGCGTATTCTTTCCATTGCTTTTGGGAAAATACAATATTGAAACTAAGGATAAGCAATATCCCTAATACCGAAAAATATCTAATTTTCATAATTATAGTGTTAAATAAATAATAGAGTGTTTATGCAAATATTGTTCCAAATTAAAAATATAATTATTCACGCTCTTATTTCGATTTTAATAACTTAGAGTAAAAAGCGTTTCCCGAATTTATTAGTTTAATTAAATAGAATCCTTGTTTTAAACTGCTTAGGTCAACTGTAATCTTGTTTCTATCGGTTGATTGAATTATCCGGTAATCGACCAAATGCCCTGCTATATCGTAGATTTCTATTTGTAAGTCTCCTTTTATTGCCTTGTCGAAAACGCATTGAATTTCGCTGCTGAAAGGATTAGGATAAATTTTTAGTTGAATATTTTTGCTATATTCCGGAACCATCACGTCATTACCGGCATAAATATGTATGTTATCGATGTACAGATTGCTTCCGTGCCTGTTGGAAGTTTCGAATTTAATCAATACACTTTTGTTTTTTATTTGTGAAATATCAATTGTTTCATCTTTCCAGTCTTCGGGCTGCGATGGCACGAAAGAAGTCATGGCATTGGTTGTATTCATTTCCTGACCTGCTTTTTTAGCCAAAATGTAGGGGAATGATAATCCGCAATCTTCGGAAGCCGCAATTTTAAGTGTGTCTGCAAGTCCTGCATAGCGGTATGCCCATTTGTATTTGAGCGTTATTGAATTAGAGTCGGGAATATTTAAAATTGGCAGTAAAAGTTCGTCTTTTTGATTTGCTATTGGCAAATAATCGCTGAGTTTAATTGACAATGAATAATCGCTTCCTTGTATTCCGGCAGTTTCGGAAATGCCCCAAGTAATACTTTTATCGGGATTTATAACATGTAATCCTGACTGCTTTAGGCTGTTATTTTCGAAATCTTCAAAAAACGGCAACGATGATATGCTTCTTATATTGAAACGTTTAACCAAACTATTGTTAAACCGGTTGTATTCAGTTACATTAACGTTATTTTGTATCTTAACCTGAAGTTCATAATCATTAGCTGCCATAGCTGTTATTTGGGCTAAGGAAACAGTATCGGTTTGATATTTCGAAAGGTTACCGCTCCATGAATAAGTTTGCCATTGTTCATTGTTTAGGCGGTAGCTTATAGTTGCACTATTCAGAGCAGAGTCGCCATGGTTTTGTATCACAACCTTAGGATAAAATGTATTAGAGCAATAATAATTTTTGTCGGGATAAATAATATCTGCAACTGCAGCGTCATAATTTTGTGAAACGGGCGGTACAGGCGTGTAGAACTGACAAAGATAGTTGAAAGCGGCATAAACGTCAATAAGTCCGTTTCCGTAAGTATTGTCTTCACCGGGAATTCCGAGGTCGGTTGCACTTTTGTAAAGGGCTTTCAGTATTTCAAAACCGTTAAGAAAAGGGAATGCTTCTTTTAAAAGCAAAACAGCGCCGCTTACATGTGGCGAAGCCATTGATGTGCCTGATTTATAATCGTAACCGCTTTGACCATTAGCCGATCTGACATATTCGCCTGGTGCTACAACTTCGGGTTTAATTTTAAGAGCCGAATCGACATTGCATATTGTAGGCCCCCTGCTCGAAAAACTGCTTATAATGTAGTTTGAATTATTCGCATTAATACTTCCGACAGTAAAAGAGTTTACTTCGTTCAAAGTAACATGATGCGGCGATGAAATGGTTTGTTCCAGCGGTCCGCTGTTGCCTGCCGAAAAAACACAAGCTATGCCCGCTACTTCGAGAGCCGAAAATACCTGAGCAACAAAACCTCCGCAAAGCAGAGTATCGGTAGGGACACTGTATCCCCATGAATTATTAAGAACATCGGGAACATCGTCGGTTGTGGTTGAATCGCCATCGGGATTGAATACCCACTGAAAGGCGTATAAAAAGTCTGTAAGCGGTTTTGCTTCGGAAAGACTCGTTGCTACGGGGTCGGTTGCTATGTAATAGGCATCAAAAGCAACTCCTATGGTATCGTTGGTAGCTCTTTCAAGCCCTAATATTGTACCTGTAACATGAGTGCCATGTGTTCCTGTTTTATCCACAGGTTCGTCGGAATGATATCCGTACCATGCCTGCTTTAAAGGATAATGATTGCCTATGAAATTATTTCTCAATGCCGGATGATTCGGCCATACTCCGGTGTCGATACTGCAAGCAATTCGCCCCTTGCCAGTATATCCCATTGCCCACATTGCAGGTGCATTTATTGCTCCAAGCCCGGGTTCGCGTCCATTAACGCTCTTACCCGATAGTGGGGTTTCGACTTTAGGCTCCACAGGCGAAACTACCAACGAATTATCTACATCTATAAACTCTACATTCTCGCTTTTCGAAAGCTCAGCTATCATGTCCTTATCGGCTTTTACTGATATCATATTTGCTATCCAAAACTGCTCGTATTCTGTTTCAGCACTTTTTTCTTTTATTATCTTCAAAACATTCTGTTGTGTCTTCAGCGAATGGTCATTCAGAAATTGCCTTACTATTTCGGGACGATATTTTACGGGGACATTGTCCTTATCCATAGTGTAACGTAGTGAATCAATATCAGCCTTGTTGCTAAGATATATGTTTACCTTTATTAAATTATCATTACCGAGTAATTCTTTTAAAGCATGTGTAAGCTTATATTCCTGAGAAAACGATGTTGCTGATATAAGTAATGCAACACAAAACAAAAAGTATCGGGTTCTTATCATTGTTTGTATTATTATTTTATGATTTCCCTACAAAGCTAATAAAAATTATTGCTTAATAGCTGTTTAAAAAAACATTTATCATAAAACATGTTTTAAAAATTAAACAGATAATTAATATTCTTTTTTAAGAATCAGATTTCGTTAATTTGTTTCTTTCTCCTTAATAAAGATACTTTACAAAAAGTGCTTAACAATCATATTGCATGACATTTCAGATATTGTATCATACATTATTACAATCTGTTATCAGTAATTTTTGCCCGAAACGTTACTAACAAATCTATATTATTATGTATTTACCTAATTGTGATTTATTTAAATGCTATGTAACGGACATACTATTAAATTTATGTCATTTTTAAACTAATCTATGAATTGAAATAAAGAATTATATAAAACCCTCAACTAAAATAATAAACCTAGATTTTAAATGTGTGGAGGGTAAAAGCGATAAAAATACTCGATAAAATAATGACTAAAATCTTTTTCTTTTAAAAAAGTCAACCAAAATTTCGGAGCATTCATTTTCCAATATACCCGGAACCACGGAAGTTTTAGGATGAATCAAAGAAGGATTAAATAAACTAAATCCCTTTTTAGGGTCTGAAGCTCCGAAAACTATCCGAGAAATTTGCGACCAATAGGCAGCAGAAGCACACATTGCACAAGGCTCGATAGTTACATAAAGCGTACAATCTCTCAGGTACTTACTGCCAGTATAATTCTGAGCAGCGGTAATAGCCAACATTTCGGCATGAGCAGTAGCATCATTAAGACGTTCGGTCATATTGTGAGCCTTTGAAATAATTCTGTTGTTAAAAACAATCAAAGCACCTATAGGCACTTCACCTTCGGCAAGAGCAGTCTTAGCTTCTTTCAAAGCTTCACGCATAAAGTAATCATCGTCGAAAGTAATCATAATATTTTTTTTGATAAAATTACACCAAAAAATACACTTATAAAAAACTCATTTCGGAAAAATGTTTTAGCTTTGCCTGTTTAAAAAAATTTATCAATTAAATAAATAAGACAATGACAGAAAAGATAAGGACATCATTACGCGATTCGAAGACAGCCCGTTGGTTTGCTCTTGCATTGATTTCATTGACAATGTTTTTTGCGTACTTTTTTGTAGATGTAGTAGCACCATTGCAAACTATGATGGAAACACAATTTAAATGGACACCCGAGGTTTTCGGAATGCTTGGTGGTTCGGAGTTTTTCCTTAATGTGTTTGCCTTTTTCCTTATTTTATCAGGAATTATTCTCGATAAAATGGGGATACGATTTACACTTATTACAGCCGGCTTAACTATGGTTGCAGGAGCATTCCTTAAATTTTACGCTCTTACCGATACATTCGCAGCATCGGGCTTTGCAAATTGGCTAAATTCATTCACTACTTGGATTCCGGCCTCTGCAAAACTTGCTTTCGTAGGTTTTGCCATATTCGGGGTTGGTGTCGAAATGGCAGGAATTACAGTATCAAAAACTATCGTAAAATGGTTCAGAGGCAAAGAAATGGCATTAGCAATGGGGTTAGAAATGGCGGTAGCTCGTCTAGGTGTATTTGCAGTGTTCCGTCTTACTCCTATATTTGCCGAACATGGTGGCCCTGCTAATTCAGTATTCTGGGGAATGGTATTCTTGTGCATAGGCTTTATGACTTTCTTTATTTATACTTTTATGGATAAGAAACTCGAAAAGCAAACAGGTGAAAGTATTGAAGTATCACCCGAAGACGAATTCAGAATAAGCGATATTGGTAAAATATTCTCAAACCCTGGTTTCCTTGCTATTGCCGGACTTTGCGTACTATTCTATTCTGCTATTTTCCCGTTCCAGAAATTCGCTACCGATATGCTTGCCACTAAACTCAACTTAGATATCAAAACAGCAGCTGCATATTTCTCTTACTTCCCAATAGGTGCGATGATTTTAACACCATTTATCGGCTACTATCTCGATGTGAAAGGAAACGGAGCTAAGCTTATGCTTTACGGAGCAATATTAATGACCATTTCGCACTTAATTTTTGCACTTGTTCCTACCGATGTATTCAATATTCCCATTGCCATTGGAACAATAGTAATACTCGGAACGGCTTTTTCACTTGTTCCAGCTTCAATGTGGCCTTCATTACCCAAAATAGTTGAAGACCGCTATTTAGGCTCGGCTTACGGAGCAATTTTCTGGATACAAAACATAGGATTGCTAGCTGTACCAATATTAATCGGTTGGGCTTTATCTGCAGCAAACCCCGGAGTTTCCGAATTGATTGCAGCCGGCGATACTACAGCAAAATATAACTATACCGTTCCCGAACTTATTTTTGCCGGTTTTGGCGTTTTGGCTATTATCCTCAGCATTGTTTTAAGAGTTGTTGACAAAAGAAAAGGATACGGTCTCGATATTCCTAACAAAAAGAAATAATATCAATTACAATTATCTATCAATTAAGAAGGCTGTCCGATAAGACAGCCTTTTTTTATCATAATAAATCAGAGCTTAAATTTGAAATAAAAATAATAATTACAAAATCGGTTTAAAACTTTTTAAAAACTAACAAGCGTCCCTAATACCCAAAAAAACGCAACAATAAAGCTTAACATTGCAAATACGGATGTATTTCCAAATTGAATATTTTTTATTTTAATTGAATTACTTGCATAAAATATCAACAAAGAAACAGCTGACGAAGCTACACCTGTTAATAATGCTTTTATAGTAACATATTCGGTAAATCTTGCAATCTTCCAAACATTAAGAATAAAAGCATTCAATATTCCGAAAAGCCCAAATGCAAGCAAAGATGTAAATACTATTGTAAGTGCTGAATTGCTGTAGTTCATTCTGTTATTCTTCATGAATAAGAACGAAAACAATTCGAAACTAATACCCAGCAGCATCAATGCAGTAGGACCGCAAAGCAAAGTATTTGTATTACATGTATAAAAACCCGCATTATTTATTTTATACAATATAGCAATACCAATAACAAGCAAAGACGAAAATGGCTTGTTATATTTAAGCCTTGCAATAAACAAAAGAATAATCGTAATCGAATTAATGACAACCGAACGGTAAGGCATATTAATAATGCCTGTAAAAACTTCGTTAAACCCTACTAATGTTCCGAAAAATAAAATCCAGAGTAAAAATTTTCTTTTATCCATAAATTGTAATATTTAGGTTAATTACCCACTAATTTATTTCAATATCAAAGTTATAATAAAATAATCATAAAATACTCAAAACAACAAAAAAATGATTATTGCAGTTGCTGAGCAACATTCATATAATATTGAGCTTTGGCTTCATCACCTTGCTGTTGATATATCTGAGCCAACATCTGATATGCAGGTTTAAACGCTTGATTTTGTTGCAACAATTGCTCCAGCATTTTTATTGCATTAAAACTGTCGTTTTTTCTAATGTAGGCATTAGCAGCCCACCAATAAGCAAAATAATATTTATAGTTGTTTTTAATGATTCTTTTTGCAGTAGCAAGAGAATTGTCGAAATCATTTTTAGCCAAATATATGTAAGCTTTGAAATTGAGTGCATTGTCAAGCTCAGGATCGAAAGAAAGTATCCGGTTGATATATATCATGGCACTGTCGAGTTGTTGTATTTTAATGTAGGCATCGGCAAGGTTAAGCAGAGCAGCTTCATTAGTAGGTACAATATCCGCAGCCTTTTTAAGCAAAGGAATTGCAGTTTGAATATCGCCTTTTTCCAATGCCTGAGAACCTAAATAATCAGATTTGTCGGTACGTTTTAATACTGCGCAAATAGGTTTACCGTCAACATTTACCGTATAAACAGTATTTTTTGGAGGGA
Organism: uncultured Bacteroides sp.; assembly: GCA_964634005.1. Taxonomy (GTDB): domain Bacteria; phylum Bacteroidota; class Bacteroidia; order Bacteroidales; family JACABE01; genus CAZWKQ01. Next base: position 154,456 of record CAZWKQ010000003.1, on the reverse strand, counting down.
AGCTTCCATTCTGCAGCTGTGCCGGATTTATCCCTGTATTTACAAAAATGGCATAATCCCAATCATTGTTGCCTCTTTCGTAAAATCTTACAAAAACAACTTCGAAATTAGCAGTATCTTTCCTCAGATAGTAAGAAACAGGAGAAGTAAGCCACGCTGCGACCTTGATTTTTTTGCCGGTATTTTCATCCCTTACTGCATTCTTTTTTACCCATTCGGTAGCCTCTTTCAAACTGTGGAAATAATAGTCGGTTTCGTATTTACCGTAAGCCTTTTTAACACCTCCGGCAAATTCATTGAAATAAACATATTCGTATGGATGGTTTCTGAATGTATGCAGTATCGGATTTATCATTAAAATACCCATAATAACTGCTACAATTATTTTTAAATACTTATTTTTAAATAAATCAATCAAACTATTAAATCCTAATCCTGCAGCAACAACCAAAGTGGGATATGTAAACAATGCATGACGCCAACCTCCGTAAACATTGGAGTTTTTCCAAATTATATAAAAAATCGGAAAACCAAACGAAAACAACAATATAAATGCCCATAAAGGCTGTTTGTCTTTATTTTTTAAAAAAAATATATAAACAACCGAACCTATAATAACAGCAATAGGAGAAGTAATTAAAATATATTTAATGGTATAATACCAAGGAACTTTATCGCTCCAAATTGAAACACCTTCGAAAATCTGACGCAAGCTCGCCGTAAAGTTCGACATAAAGCCTAATGCTTTTATCGGGTTGCTTATTGGGGCTTCCAATGCGTATGGCCATAATATCAACCCTGCAAAGTAGCCTAAAACTGATATTATTATTGTGTAAATTATCAGTTTTTTCAATCTGTTGATATTATCCGTTGAAAATAAACCCTTAAGACTACTAGTATATAAAAAGTAAATCCCGAAAAATAACAGCAAATATGCTATCAATAATAATCCTCCAATACGGACACTTATTGCCATTGCTATACCAAGAGCTACATATAAGGTTGTTTTATGGGAAATTTTAGGAAATTGCTGTAAAAATCTGACAATATAATAAATAGTAAATATGTAAGCCATTGCAAAAGGAATATCCTTAGGATTATTGAAACTCTGCCCAAGAAACTGCGGAGAAAAAAACATAAAAATAAATGTTATTAAAGCTGCTCTCCAGTTTGCTATTCTATATGCCAGCAATCCGCAAAACAATATCGCCAGCCATCCCACAATAGCATTCATAGCATGACGTGCTTCAAAAATATTATCTATTTTGAACAGTTTGATAACGGCAACGGTAAAAGTATCGAACGACATCCCGTAACTTTCCATACCTTGAACTTCTTTGTATGAAGTATCTTTGCCAAAAGAAGCATAGTAATTAAAAATTTTAACGGCCTGTGGATATTGATAATTATCCTCATCTCCAGAATTTCCTGTATGGTAAGCCATCATTGGCATTGCAATAAAAGACACTATTGCAACCAAAGCAAAAAGTAAACGATATATCGAAGCCTCTCTTAACTTCAAGGGTAGATTATCCCTGTTGACTTTAGTCATTATTTCTTTTGCAGGAATAATAAAAAACCAGTTTATACGGTTTAAAAAGTTTTTATAAGAACGATGTATCAGATTTTGTTTTGCTGCAGTTCTAAAAGGATTGGCCTGAGCAATCGGTATTTTTTCGATTTCAATATCTGCTTGTTTAAGCTGATATTTAACAGCGTAATGATAATCGGAAGAATTTTTACAAACATTCGAAAACAGATATCCCATCAAGTTTTTTTCGCCCAACAATACTGAAAGATTGATTTTATCTTCTTTTTTGTCCTTACTTTGAAATACAGGAACGCCTATTTTTCCGCTAATATCTTTTTTTAAGCCGAAAAAATCATTTATGTTGAAAGTGCCTGTCAGGTTCTCATAATCGAAAACGCACACTGTTTCAAAAGCTGCATTGGCAATCCCTTTTTCTATAGCTTTACTTTTTGAGCGTACGTTTTCTTCTTTTATTACTTTTACACTGTTTCGTGATAAAAGATCTTTATAAAACTGCTCCTGCTCAATATTGTTTAGAAGTTTATTATCATTAGAGTAATCTATAAGTACCAACTCGATTTTTGAATAATTCTCCTGTTTGAGTTTTCTCATGGTTTCTATCCATCGGTTTAATGCCTCAATAGAATTAACCAGAGGAACTATAAGAGAAAAATTGATATTGTAAATTTTCGACGGATTAAAGTTTTTGTCTTTTTTTAATATGTTTGTGTTTTTAACTTGTATTGTTTTTCCCATAATATGGTTATTAATCGTTAAAATTTATTTTTTCTGCTACTATGTACTCGGGGCGGTTCTTAACCTCGTCAAACAAACTTCCGATATATTGTCCCAAAACACCTATTGTCAGCAATTGAACTCCGCCAAAAAATATAATTATTATAATGGTAGAAGTCCATCCGCTTACTACATGGCCAATGTTGAAAATATAATTAACAAAAAGCCAGAAAGCAAGGACTAACCCTGCAATTATGCTTAAAAATCCCACAGAAGTAGCTAATTTTAATGGTTTTTTCGAGAAATAGAATAATCCGATAGATGCAAATCTGAGCATTTTTCGAAACGGATATTTTGTTTCACCTGCAAAACGTGCTTCACGGTTGTAATAAACCGGACACTGTTTGTATCCAAGCCAACTTATCAATCCTCTTATGTATTTGTTTTTTTCTCTTAATCCGTTAAAGGCATTTATAACATTTCTGTCAATTAGTCGGAAATCACCCGTATCTACAGGGAAGTTTACATCCGAAAGCGAGTTAAGCAAACGATAGAAAACTTTTGCAGTAAATAGTTTAAAGAAACTTTCTCCCTCACGTTTATTGCGGACACCATAAACCACATTACAATTTTCTTTTTCATAAACTTCTATCATCTGTGGTATAACTTCAGGCGGATCTTGTAAATCGGCATCGATAATGACGGCCAAATCGCCGTTACAGTGCTTTAATCCTGCTGTTACTGCTGCCTGATGTCCAAAGTTTCGCGAAAAATTCAATACTTTTACCTTGTGGTCTTTTTGGGCAATATCGCATAAAATATCAAACGTTTTATCAACACTGCCGTCATTGACAAAAATAAGTTCATACGAATAATTATCTACTTTCTCGAGAACCTCAGATAATCTGCGATAACTTTCGGCTATAACAACTTCTTCGTTATACGAAGGAATAATAATTGAAATAAGCATATTTACTTTTTTCTAAAATGTATTAAATAAATCGCATTTCTGGCTATACCCATCAATAGTGCAGCGGTTTTAGCAATTAAAACATCAAAAAAACCGAGATTATAGCTTTTGTCTTTATACAATTTATTTACAAAGGTATAAAAAAGTTTTACTTGTTTAAGTCCTAAATTTGTACTTAAAGAATTGGTCGATATTCTGAATGAATATAAATATTTATCAATTACATACAGATTGCCGTATTTTAGTATTCTGCACCATAAATCCATGTCAATCATGTATAAATTATCATCACCGTAATAACCCGATTTTTCGAGTATTTCTTTGCGAAATAATCCGGCTACAGGCTCTCCTATCATATTAGTTCCCCTGTGTAAGCTTTTTTTTATGGCTTTTATTCCATTTATTTTACCGTAAACGGGAAATTTACGCGATATTATTTTCTTGCCGTTCTGATTTATAACATCTTTGTATGAGGTTACAAGTACTACATCAGAATTGTTGGGATTCTCCAAAACTTTTACTTGTTCTTCAATGCAATCGGGGTATATTATATCATCGGCACCCATTACTTTACAATATTTTCCGCTGCTTATCATCAGGGCTTTATTCCAGTTTCTCTGCACTCCGAGATTTTGCTCATTTCTGATAAGCTTTATTCTTGAATCTTCAAAACTTAATATTTTCTCAATAGTATTATCATCGGAACAATCGTCGGTAATGATTATTTCAATATTACGATAGCTCTGATTCAGGCAGCTTTTTAATGTTTCTTCTATAAATTCAGAAGCATTATACGAAGGAATACAAATACTTACAAGCGGCTTTTCCATAAACTATTTCTTAATGACAAAAACCTGCATATTGAGATAAAAAAAACTTCCGACAAATTTTAGATTGATTGGATGATAGAAAACTTTAAATAATTTCAGAAAATATTTTTCACAAAAACTGCTTATAATTTCCTTATTAACAAATGTTTTATGAGTAGGATCATGTTTAAAACCTTTTTTATCGGGAACAATAATAACTAAAGTACCCGTTTCATCCAATTTTGATGATATTTCCGAAAAGAAAGTGTCAATTTCTTCAGTTTCGAGATGCTCAAGAACGTTATCACATAAAGCATTACTTATTTTTCTTTCAATAGTTTCTAATTTTGTAACGCTGTCAATCTTTACATCAAAACCCAAATCTAAACATTTTTGAACTAAAAAAGGATTATTGTCAATACCGGTAATACTCCTTTTTTTGTAGTCGGCAAATTTCAAGAATTCGCCTGTACCACAACCCAAATCAATTATTGCACCATTATTGAATTGTCTTAATATTTTTGGATAGAAAACCCATTGCAAATATTTATCACGTCCGGGAAGATATTTATTTTCAAGGTGTTCTTTATAGGCTTCGCTGTTTGTTTCCATTTTAAATTTTTGTGGTTAAAAATAACAATGCAAATGTATAATAAAAAAATTGCCTATTACAAATACTTATATTTCACTTTTAAAATGATTTTTTAAAGAAGTTGCATTTGTTACTTTAACTTAATTAAAATTAAATTTTCTTAAAAATGTTGTTTTTCATTTATTAAATAGTATCTTTGCCAAAGTTTAAGAAAGGATTTTGTATTGCCGTCAAATTTTATTGAGAATTCAAATTATTTAGTAAGCTTTACTTTCCTGTTTTTATTTAATTTTTTTTAATTTCAATTTTATGAACATTTATGTAGCGAATCTTAGTTATAGGATTCAAGACGGAGATTTAAAAGAAATCTTCGAAGAGTACGGTGCTGTAAATTCAGCAAAAGTTATTATGGACCGTGAAACCGGTAAATCAAGAGGATTTGCCTTTGTTGAAATGCCTAATGATGCAGAAGCACAGGAAGCAATTGACCAGCTAAACAATGCTGAACTTGACGGTAAAAATCTTACAGTAAACAAAGCAAAACCAAGAACACAATCGAATAATCGCGGTGGTTATAATCGTGGCGGTTATAATCGCGGTGGCGAAAGAAACGAACGTGCTTACCGCTCTTATAACAGAGATTAATAACTACTCGAACTGAGTACTCAAAAAAAAGCAGCACTTTCATGCTGCTTTTTTTATTTATCCAAAATTTTTCATTATGAATGCAGAGAACTAATGAAATTAATTGGGTTTATTTTTTTTGCTTCTAATAGCATATAAACAAAATTGTTTATACAAAATTATAGTTAAAATGGCTATCAAAATCCCGAAAATTGCACCTACGACAACATCACCCGGGTAATGAACTCCAAGATATATCCTGCTGTAACTTACCAGAAAAGCCCAAGTAAAAATTATTTTCCCGAAATGTTTGTAATGATTTTTTAAAAAATACCATAAAAAAGCAGCCAATCCGAAAATATTGGCTGCATGCGACGATACAAATCCGTATTGACCACCCCTGTAGCCATTTACTATGTGAATAAGATTCATTAACTCAGGTTGATGGCTCGGTCGTAATCGCTGAAAAGTATTTTTAAATATTGCTACCGACAAACTATCGGTTAACGCTGCACAAATAATTGCAAATATTAATATTGTTATTGCCTGTTTTGAATACTTTTTAAATAATAAATAAACAAAAAATAAATACAGTGGAATCCAAATGGTTTTACTGCTAAACCACCACATTATAAAGTCAAAAAAAGGGCTGTGGATACTGTTTAGTTTTAGAAATAAATCTGTATCAATTTGTTTAATATAGTCTATCAACTTTTTTAATATTATTCGAAACTATAAACTGTTACTTTATTTCCGACTATCCCTACAAGATTAATCTGATTATCATAGAAACGGGCAAATGATGGCATTATTTCACTCTTAAATGCAATTGATTCGTCAATCAATCCCGATTTATTAAATACGTATATTCTATTACTTTCTTTTCCACATATTGCAAATAGATTTCCCCTTTTCGCCGAACTATTTATTACTATGTCTCTTTCAATTTTTTCGTCAAATTTATAATTGAATATATTTTTCCCCGATTTATTAAAAACATTCAAACTTTTTTCATCTAAAAAGATAAAATCCTTTTTGCCGTCATTATTAAAGTCTTCGTAAACAAAAAGAGGTTTTGTACTTAAAGATAGAAATGATTTGCTTTCAATTTTTCCGTTGTTTGAAATATATATTATTTTTCCGTCATTATCTGCTGTAATTAAGTACTTTCCGTCATAGTAAAAAATATTGTCGGGGCTTTTCGAAAATGATGTTTTTAAAACTAATCTTTGTTTCCCTTTTCTATCAAGAATATTGACCTTACCCGAATTTTCAGTAACAATAATATTGTCTTTATTGTCGAAAATTATATGCTGAACAGGCTGATTGACAATATCTTTGAAAACAGGAGAAGTAAAATCGGTAACGGCTTTACCTGATAGACTTAGATATAATAACTTTTTATTGATAGTAGGAATTATAATTCTGTAATTTTTTTTCTTTTCATAATCTATCAAGCATAGCCCTGATGATGCCGATTCTGTTAATCGTAAAGGATATTTTTCTACATCTTTACCGTTTGCGTCTATTAAATAAAGAGTTTTTTCGGTATTGAACAGGAACTGTATTTTGCCGTTATTGTAATAATCAACTTCCCAGACCTTGCTTAAAACTTTGCCATCGATATTTTTTTGCCATATAATTTTCCCACTTTTATCAATAAAGTAGCAAATATTCATTTCATCGAAAACAATAATGTTGTTTTCGTTAGAGGTAGTGTTTTTAACTATGTAAGGTTTAGAATAAATTTTACTTTTCAACTCGGTATTATATCCGGGTACCAAATTTTCGGTTGTATTAATATTATCGCTACTAATGTTTGTTTTAAAATCGAAACTGAGGGTTGTGTACCATTTTTGTTCTTCAGAGCTTATTTGTAATGCAAACTGATTGAAATTGCTCAATACAGGGAAATTCGTTTTAAAGTTTTCCCGGTATTTGTTAATTAAATTCTGATATATCAGGTTAAAGGAATTAGTTAAATTGAAATAAATGAAAACGTTAGACTGAGCAGGGGTATTTGTTATAAAATTTTTATAATTGTCAGTTTTTGACAAAACGTCTTCAGATATATATGAGTTTTTAAAAATCTGCAATGCATTTTCACTTTTGGCAAAAACTACAAATTCGTCGGTTATTTCATAATAAGTTTCGGGGGATGAACTGCAAAAATCGCCAAATAAATTTCTTAACAAATTCGGATATATGATTTTATTTTTTTGAAATTTTCTATCCTTAAGATTTGAAATATTTTGCGATTTGGCTGCTAAAGCCTGTAAACAGGAGTCAGCATTTGATAATTCATTCTTTTTGCAAACGACAAAAGTCTCGAAACTGTTGTTTGAAGGTAATAATACTACCCCAAATTCATTACCCGTCCATTCAATAAAATTATCGACTATACCATTGGAATTTAATGAGTTAATTGTCTTTTCCAAATCGCTTTTTACGGGATATTTTTTTAGATTTTTTTTGTATTGAGCAAAATATGTTGCAAAATCATCGAAATTAAAACTTACAAAGCCAATTGCGTTGTTTGGAATAAAATCGGCCAACTGCGATGTTTGAGGCTTCATTGAAGAAAATAATTCCAAATATGAGTAACTGTCTTTTTTTAATTGACTGTATCCGTTAAATAAAAACGAACTGTCTTTAACCAGTAGATCCAGTTCAGCCCAATTCCCCAGATTATTCAAATTGTCGAAATTGAGCGGAAAATCCTTAATAAAAATTGATTTTAAAAATTGGCTGAAGTTTTTATAGTTAATAAAAATATTGGCATCAACTTTTTTGCCGGCAGTTAATTTGAGCGTTTTAATATCGTTGTTTTCCTCAATATTTTCGGAATTAATCTTTTGTACTGCTTTATTAATTAATTTTTCGGAAAAGCTGCCAATGAAAACACCTTTATAAATCCCTGCAAAATATGTTTTTTGAAGACCTTTACGATTAATGAAAAGTATATTTAATTTATCTGTTTTATTAATGTTTGTTGATAAATTTGAATTTTTACCTAATAAATGTTTCAAATCATAAATATCAAAATCGGGGGGCAAATTACATAAAAAGAGTGTTCGGATTTCGTCATCTAAATAATGAAAAGATATTACTGGATTACCTTCATTTACTATTGTCTTTAATTTTTCATTATTGGCAATCAAAGAATCTGTATATTTAATCTGGTTGTTTATCTCGTCGAAATATTCAATTTTACTGATATTATTCCAAGATGCATTGTTTGAAAGCTTTTCCCAAAAATTTGAAATATTATTAAACTGAGCAAAAAAAAGAGCATCTTCAGGTATTGATGAAAGTACCGGAATAACGGGTTGTTTTAATGTTTTATAATAGTTATAAGCCCATATAAAGATTAATGTAAAAGCCATTATCGCAGGAATGACGATAACCAAAAACCTTTTTTTAAGCTTTATCATGGTTTATTTGTATTTTGTCAAAAAAAAATTGACATTCTTACCCTTAAACAGAATTTAATATTGCCAAAATTATATGAAATTTGCTGGCAATATTGTTTTACTTAAAAATATAATCAACAGGTATTTGTTAATTAATCAATTTTTGATTAATCTTCAATAATTGCTTTAAGTTTGTATTTGTTTTCTGCTCTTTCAGGAATTTCTTCAAAAACCAATAAAATATTTCCTTCTCTGTAAAATCTTCCGGTATATGTTTGTTTTATAAATTTTATTCCGGTATTTTCAATTTCCGAAAGCGTATATACTTGTCCTTTTATCAACGATTTAAAACTATCCATTTCTAAAAAATATTATTTGGTAAAAATAGTTTACTTAATTTATTCAATATTAATAAACAGACGACTTTAAATTAAGTTTAACTTAATGTAAACTCGGAATAAAAAAAATTAACAACATATTGTAGAATCGACAAAATATGTTAAATCAGAATAAAAAATTTTTATTATTTGAGTGATTGCATTTGGGAAAGCTTATAATATATGCCATTAAGCTTAATCAACTCATTGTGAGTACCCATTTCGGCTATTTGACCGTTTTCTAAAACTACTATGGTTGAGGCATTTTTAATGGTTGACAGTTTATGAGCCACAATAATTGTTGTTCTGTTTGCCATAATTTTTTCGAGAGCTTGTTGTACAAGGTATTCCGATTCAGAATCAAGAGCAGAGGTTGCTTCATCCAATATTAAAATCGGAGGATTTTTTAGGATTGCTCTGGCAATGCTTATTCTTTGTTTTTGGCCTCCTGAAAGCATATTACCGCTGTCGCCTATAATACTTTGAAATCCTTTAGGTGTTTGCATTATAAAGTCATAAGCATTAGCAATTTTCGATACTTCCTCTATTTCATTAATCGATACATCTGTTTTCCCGAAAGCTATATTATTGTATATGGTATCATTAAAAAGTATGGTATCCTGAGCTACAATCCCAATAAGATTTCTAAGATCGTCAATTTTTATTTTTTTTATCGGAATATTGTCAACTAATATTTCACCTGCAGTACAATCGTAAAATCGAGGAATTAAATCAACGAATGTAGATTTCCCTGCTCCGGATGCTCCTACTATTGCTATGGTTTTACCTTTGTTTATTTCGAGATTAATGTTTTTAAGAACAAAATTTTCTTTTTCGTATGCAAAACCTACTTCCTTAAATTCAATTTTATTGCTAAAGGTTTTAAGTGGTTTGGCATCGGGTGATTCTTCAATAACTTCTTCGGCGTTCAATATATATTGTATTCTGTTTATTGATGCTTTTCCTTTTTGGATAAAATAAAAAGCAGAAGTAAGGCTCTTTGCCGGATTTATTACAGAAACAAACAACATTAAATACATTATAAATGTCTCAGCATTCATAAAATGCTTGTCATTTAATATAATTGAGCCTCCGTAAATAAGTATTATTACAACCAGAATTGTACCTAAAAATTCGCTTAAAGGTGATGCTAAATCTGTGCGTCGATAAATAATGTTTTTAATATCGGTAAAAATATCATTCTGATTTTTAAAACGTTCGTGTGTAAAATCAATGGCATTAAAAGCCTTTATTATTCGCAATCCTGAAATAGCCTCTTCAATATATGATAATATAACTCCTTGTTTTAGTTGAACTTTAGCTCCAGATTTTTTAAGTTTTTTTGAAATACGACTAATAATTACGGCTCCTATAGGAAGTATGCACAACACAATTAATGTCAATTTTACATTTATTATAAAAAGTGTGGTCAGGAAAAAAATAATTGTAAGAGCTTGAATTAAAATGGTTTGGAATGGTTTTAGAATAGATTCGTCAAGTTCCTGAACATCATTAATAACACGTGAAATTATATCTCCTTTTTTATTGTTTTTATAAAAGCCAAGTGGAAGTATTATTATTCTGTTATACAATTCATTCCTGACTCTTCTGAGAATGCCCGTTCTTACCGGTGCTAAAATATAAGATGAGGTATATACAAAAAGGTTTTTAAAAATATATAAAACAATAGCCCCGGTTGTAAGCAAAAATAAGGCTTTTGATTGACCTTGTGTTTCGATAATTACTGATAAATAATAATATAAATTTGCTTTCAAACTTTCTAAGGAAAATATCAACGGGACTTTTTCGTGTACCTTATCAATTTTGTTGAAGAGTAATTGCAAAAATGGGACAATGAATGTATAAGAGAATATGGTAAATATAACAGCAAGAAAACTCGAAACAATACTGGCTAATACAGCTGCCGAGTAAATAGATAAATGTTTATATATGATTTTCATTACCGGTTTTTAGGTGCAAATTTGCTGTAGATACCTACATAATTATACGGAGTTATCTTTTTTAATTCTTCTTTAACCTTATTATCGACTTCAAGATTGTCAATATACTCAAAGATGGCTTCTTTTGTTATCTTTTCGTTTTTCCTTGTAAGGTCTTTCAGCGATTCATAAGGGTTTTTGTATCCTTCTCTTCTTAAAATAGTTTGAATAGCTTCAGCAACAACAATCCAGTTTTCCTCTAAATCTTTATTTATTGCCTCATGATTCACTATTAATTTTTCTATACCTTTAATGATTGATTTATAGGCAATCAGCGAATGTGCAATTGGCATTCCTATATTTCGGCATACTGTAGAATCGGTCAAGTCTCTTTGAAGCCTTGAAATTGGGAGTTTTGACGAAAGATATTCGAATATTGCATTTGCCATTCCTAAATTCCCTTCTGCATTCTCGAAATCAATAGGATTTACTTTGTGTGGCATTGCCGAAGAGCCAACCTCGCCTTCTTTTAATTTTTGCTTAAAATATTCCATTGAAATATATGTCCAAAAGTCGCGGCACAAATCTATCAGAATATTATTTATTCTTTTAAAACTGTCGAATATGGCTGCAATATTATCATAATGTTCAATTTGAGTGGTAGTTTGCGACCTACATAACCCAAGTGTATCGTTAACAAATTTGTTTGAAAACTCAACCCAGTCGATTTCGGGATAAGCAACATAGTGCGCATTGAAATTTCCTACAGCTCCTCCAAACTTGGCAGGATAGGGTAATTTTTTTAAAATTTCGTATTGATTTTTAAGTCTTTCGATAAAAACCAGTATTTCTTTTCCAAGTATGGTAGGCGATGCCGGTTGGCCATGAGTATGCGATAACATTGATATTTCTTTCCAATCTGATGATTTTTCATTAAGTATATTTATTAGTGATTCAAGTTGTGGAAATATAATATTCAAATTTGCTTCTTTCAACGATAGAGGTTGAGAAGTGTTATTAATGTCCTGTGATGTTAATCCGAAATGAATAAATTCTTTATATTCAGAAATTCCTAATTCTTCAAATTTTTGTTTTATAAAGTACTCTACTGCTTTAACATCATGATTGGTAGTCTTTTCTATTTGCTTAATTGATAATGCATCTTCATCGCTGAAATTGATATATATCCGACGTAAACTATCGAATAATCCGTTATCAAAATCAGCTAATTGAGGCAATGGATGCTTACATAAAGCTATAAAATATTCAATTTCTATTTTTACCCTGTAATAAATAAGTGCTTTCTCGGAGAAATAATCGGATAAATCCGCAACTTGACGATAATATCGCCCATCTACAGGTGAAATTGCAATAAGCGTAAAATTGCTGTCCATTTATTTATTGCTAGATTTTCGTTTTTTTTACAAAAGTAGAGATTTTTCAGATTATTTATTTAATTTACCCGATTTAATTTTTTATCGTTTATTGATTTACAAGTTATTTTTTTCAAAATAGCTTTTTATTATAGTTGCTTTAGATTTTCCTATTACCTGTTTAATTTCTTCCAGGCTTGCTTTTTGGATATTTTTTACCGATTTAAATTTGCGAAGCAAAGCCTGAGCCGTATTAAACCCTATTCCATCTATTTCGGTAAGTACAGATTTTATTGTTGCTTTTTCGCGTTTTTTTCTATGGTGGGTAATTCCGAAACGATGGGCCTCATTTCTGATTTGTTGTATCAATTTTAATGTTTCTAATTTTTTATCAATGTATATTGGGATTGAATCTTCGGGGAAATAAATTTCTTCAAGTTTTTTTGCTATACCGATAATACCTATTTTGCCTCTTAATGATAGCTTCTCGAGGCTTTTCAGTGCTGAACTGAGTTGTCCCTTACCTCCATCGACTATTATCAGTTGCGGTAAGTCTTTCTTTTCTTCTATCATTCTTTTGTATCTTCTGAAAATTACTTCTTCCATAGAAGCGTAATCGTCAGGTCCTTCGACTGTTTTGATATTAAAATGTCTGTACTCGCTTTTATCAGGACGTGCATTTTTGAATACAACCATGGCAGCTACCGGATGAGCTCCTTGAATATTTGAATTATCAAAACATTCGATATGATATGGAATAACGTTCAGTTTCAAATCTTTCATCATTTGTTGCAGAATTCTGTTAGTATGTCTTTCGGGATCGACCAACTCTTGTCGTTTTAATTGTTCGAGTTTATAGTGTTTGGCATTTCTCTCCGAAAGTTCAAGGAGTTGTTTTTTATCACCTCTTTTTGGTATGGTTATTTTTATATTTTTTATGGGGAAATCAACTGCAAACGGCAAAATTATTTCTTTAGCATTGCTTTTGAATCTATTGTATAATTCAACTACGGATATCAGTAATAACTCTTTTGATGTTTCGTTTAGTTTCTTTTTTATTTCAACAGTATGAGTTTGAACAATGGCACCGTCAATAACTTTAAGGTAGTTTACAAAAGCACTTGCATCATCGTCAACTATTGAAAATACGTCCACATCTCTAATTAACGGGTTTACAATGGTCGATTTACTTTTGTAGTTTTCAAGGTGTTCGTATTTTTCTTTTATTACCTGGGCTTTCTCAAATTCCATTTCTTCGGCAAACTTCATCATCAGCTCTTTAAGTTGTTTAAGAACATTCGATATATTTCCTTTAAGGATATCTTTTATTTGAGCAATGGTTTGATTGTATTCGTCTTCGCTTTGGAAGCCCTGGCAAGGTCCTTTGCAGTTTTTAATATGATATTCAAGGCAAACTTTATATTTTTTTGCTTCAATATTCTTTTTTGAGAGATTAAGGTTACAATTTCTAATAGGATAAAGCTTTCTTATAAGCTCAAGAAGTGTGTACATTAGTTTTACTGAAGCATAAGGTCCGAAATACTCAGAGCCGTCGTGAATAATATGTCGTGTGTGAAAAATTCTGGGAAAAGGTTCATTTTTTATGCAAATCCAAGGAAAAGTCTTATCATCTTTAAGCATCACATTATAGCGAGGTTGATACTTCTTAATAAGATTATTTTCCAACAAAAAAGCATCCCACTCATTATCGACAACCATATACTTGATATCGGCAATTTTGCTTACCATTACTTTGGTTTTGCCGTAATCGAAAGTATCTTTATTGAAATATGAAGCAACTCTTTTCTTAAGATTTTTTGCCTTACCTATGTATATGATATTCCCTTTTTCGTCGAAATACTGATAAATACCGGGTTTCTCGGGGAGGGTTTTAATGATTAATTTAAAATCAGGCTTTACCCCGGTTTTATCATTCATTTGTAATTTTTTGTGATTTTTCGACTATTACCCCAATATTCATCAAACCTACTATGTCGTAATAATCCATAAGATTATCTATTTGGATTTTATAATTCCCTGCATCTTTAAAACTGATATTTTGTTTCACAAGTAATTTTAAATCCCACAAATCGCCCATTCCGTCTCCTAAAAATTTTCCATCTTTATCCTTTACCTGAAAAACATGCATACTTGTTCGTTCGTCACCCGACGGGGAATAAATCGTAAGATTTACTTTTAAATTATCGTAAGGGTATTGTGTAATGTGGCGTGAAGTTAAATAAATATTGTAGTTGTATGTATTATCATGTATCGGAAATTCAAAATATACCGGAAGAAAACGGTTCCATGTATATTTTTCGAATTCAAAACGTTTTTCATAAACCTTATTTTTGCTGCATGAAATTGAAAGTGTTGAAATAATCAATATAAGCAATACTTTTTTCATATATATACGATTTAATGATTTATTTCTTTTTTTTCAGGTATTAAAACTGAAGCAACTATGCTGACGGTTAAAATAAATAAAATGATATAAAGCGAATGGGCAGTAGTAAATCCAATTTCTTTTAACCATGTATGTAAAATCATTTTAACTCCAATAAATGTGAGTAAAACTGAAAGTCCGAGTTTGAGGAATCTAAACTTATTCATCACGTTGCTTAAAAGGAAAAACAAAGAACGTAAACCTAAAATTGCAAAAATATTTGAAAAATAAACAATGTAGGGGTCTTTAGTAATAGAAAAAATTGCCGGTACCGAGTCAACTGCAAATATTACATCGGAAAACTCTATAACAAGTAGTACAATAAATAGAGGAGTCATATAATTTCTGCCGTCTTTTTTAATAAAAAAATGGTGTCGTACGTAACGTGGATAGACCGAGAAAAATTTTGAAGCAAATTTTACAACAGGGTGTTTTTCGGGTTCTATTTTTTCTTTTTTATTTCTTGTAATAAACATTTTTACACCCGTAAAAATCAGTAATCCTCCAAAAACCAATAATATCCATGAGAATTTTTGAATAAGAGCAGCGCTTAGGAAAATGAAAATAAAACGCATTATTACCGCTCCAATAATACCCCAGAATAATACTCTTTTATAATATTTTGGATTTACTCCAAAAGCAATGAATATCATTATCATTACAAAGATATTATCAACAGAAAGAGCTTTTTCGATAAGATAACCTGTTAAATATTCCAGAGCAAGATTATTTCGATAAACTTGAAGTGCCGATTCAAAATCGAGATTATCAATACGAATGGGATGATCGTGAAGTTTTACTACTTCTTTTAGCCTCTCTAAATCGGAAATTCCGTGTATCCAATCGCCATGATATTTTATAAGAACAAAAAAAGTTAAAGCAAAAAGTATCCAGATTATTGACCAAATGAGCGACTCTTTGAACGATATTACATGGCTATTTTTACCAATTACTTTTAAATCCAAGAAAAGTACAGCAAAAATGAAAAGATTAAAAAGAGAAAAAAATAATATCTCATGCCAATTCATAAACTAAATTTTAATATGCGAAATTAATATAATATTCTTGTTTTTCTTTTGTTAAGCACTTTAAAGTTATAAAAAACAACAAAAACGCAAACCATTAGTTTAAAAGAAATTGTAAAATTAAGTAGTTATTCTAATTCATTTTTCAAATAATATGCAGTATAACCAATATTTTTTTTACAAATTTCCTCAGGAGTTCCTTCGGCAATAATCATTCCTCCCTTGGCACCTCCTTCGGGTCCGATATCAATAATATAATCGGCTACTTTTATAACATCAAGATTGTGTTCGATAACGATAACCGTATTTCCTTTATCAACAAGCTTATTGAGAACGTTAAGCAATACTCTTATATCTTCAAAATGTAAGCCGGTAGTGGGTTCATCGAGTATATATAAGGTGTTTCCCGAATCCTTTCTTGAAAGTTCGGCAGCAAGTTTAATTCTTTGAGCTTCTCCTCCTGATAATGTAGTAGATTGTTGTCCTAAAGTTAAATAGCCTAAACCAACATCATTAAGTGTTTTAATTTTCTGAACAATTGAAGGAATATTTTCAAAAAAGGTGAGGGCTTGACTAATGTCCATATTAAGAACATCATTTATCGACTTCCCTTTGTAACGTATTTCGAGAGTTTCGCGATTATACCTTTTACCGCCACATTCTTCGCAAGCTACATATACATCGGGCAGAAAGTTCATCTCTATTGTTCTTATACCTGCACCTCCGCATGTTTCGCATCTTCCGCCTTTTACATTGAATGAAAATCTGCCCGGCAAATATCCCCTTATTTTCGAATCGGGTAATGATGCAAATAATTTGCGGATATCATCAAAAACACCTACGTAGGTAGCCGGATTTGACCGAGGAGTTCGTCCTATTGGGGTTTGGTCGATTTCTATTACTTTGTCGATGTTTTTTAATCCGTCGATACTTTCGTAAGGCAGCGGAGTTGCATTAGCCCTGTAAAAATGTTTCTGCAATATCGGATGTAATGTATCATTTATCAAACTTGATTTTCCGCTTCCCGAAACACCTGTAACGCAGATAAACATTCCCAATGGTATTTTGAGATTGACATTTTTTAAATTATTTCCTCTAGCGCCTTTTAAAACTAAAAACTTACCATTGTGATTTCGTCTTTTCGACGGGACTTCTATTGCGGTCTTTCCACTTAAATACCTACATGTGATTGTATCACACTCTTTCATTTTATCGGGTGAGCCTGCAGCTACAATTTTCCCACCGTTAATACCTGCTCCCGGTCCTATATCTATTACATAATCCGACGAGAGTATCATTTCTTTGTCGTGTTCTACAACTATTACCGAATTTCCAATATCCCTAAGTTCTTTTAGTGCATTAATTAATCTCTGATTATCTCTTTGATGTAAACCAATACTCGGCTCGTCAAGAATATACAAAACTCCCACAAGCTTCGACCCTATTTGTGTTGCTAATCTTATGCGTTGCGATTCTCCTCCTGACAGCGATTTTGATGAACGATTCAATGAAAGATAATCAATACCAACTGAAAGCAAAAAATCTATTCGGGTAATTAATTCTTTAACTATTTCTGCGGCTATTATTTGTTTTCTGTCATCTAAATAATTATTTATTGACTTAATCCAAAGTTGCAGTTCGGCTAAGTCCATTTCTGAAAGTTGTGCAATATTCTTTTCACCGATTTTAAATTGCAAAGATTCTTTCTTCAAACGACTTCCCGAACATTCGTGACATGTTATTTTGTTTGTAAAATTATCTGCCCATTTTTGTATTCCTTTCGAAGAGCTTTCGTTACTTTGATTTATAATAAAATTGATTATACCGCTAAAATTTAAGTTATAAGTTGATGTTACTCCTACAAAATCATTTTTAATTTTAAGTATTTCATCGGTTCCGTATAATATTGCATTTAAAGCCTCTTCCGAGATATCTCCTATAGGGTCGTCCAGTTTGAAATTATATCTATATGCTAAGGCTTCAATTTGTTTGAATATCCAATTGTTTTTATAAGGCCCTATAGGAGCTATACCTCCTTGATTAATACTTTTATTAAAATCGGGAATTATTTTATCAAGGTCTATTTCCGAAATCTCCCCCAGCCCGTTGCATCGTGGGCATGCTCCATAAGGTGAATTGAATGAGAATGTATTTGGCTCTGGTTCGGGATAAGCTATACCTGTATCGGGACACATAAGCATTTTGCTGAAATAATGAACTTTTTCGGTTTCATTATCCATTGCCATCATCATCCCTTTTCCAAGTTTAAATGCTGTTTGAACGCTGCTTAAAATTCTGTTTTCATTCTCATTGACTATTTTAAGTTTGTCAACAACAACTTCTATATCGTGTATTTTATATCGGTCAAGTTGAAGTCCGAATTTTATTTCTGTAACAGTACCGTCAATGCGTACTTTCAAAAAGCCTTGTCGTCTTATTTGCTCAAATAACTCTCGATAATGTCCTTTTCTGCCTTTAATTAATGGTGATAATAATGTTATGGTTTTACCTTTATAAGTCTTGTAAATTTGTTCAACAATTTGGCTTTCGGTGTATTTTACCATTTTTTTGCCGGTAGAGTAGCTGTAAGCATCGGCAACTTTGGCAAACAACAATCTCAAAAAGTCATAAATTTCGGTAATTGTACCTACTGTCGAGCGTGGGTTTTTGCTTGCTGTCTTTTGTTCAATTGATATCACAGGGCTTAGTCCTTTTATTTCGTCAACGTCAGGTCTTTCCATATTGCCGATAAACTGCCTAGCATACGACGAAAAAGTTTCCATATATCGTCTTTGTCCTTCTGCGTATATAGTATCGAAAGCTAATGAAGATTTTCCGCTACCACTTAATCCGGTAATGACTATCAATTGATTTCGGGGAATTACCAAATCAATATTTTTCAGATTATGCATTCTTGCACCGTATATTTCCAGATTTTTAGCGTCTTCAAACGACATTCGGCTCAACAAATTTTTTGACGGGTGCAAAGGTAGTCATAAGTTATTAAAAAGTAAACCAATGTTATTATTAAAATTTTGATTTCCTAATTTATGGGGTGCAATAATATTTAATACAATTCGTTATATTTGCAATCGCAAAAAAATGAATAAAAATAATTAACAAATATCAATTTAAGTTATTGTATTTAAGTTTAATATAAAAAAAATAAAATAAGTTTAGTTCCATAAAAATTCAATAATTAATCGTTTCAAGATGAATATTTTTTCAAAAACCATAAAACTTTCAGTATTAATAATTTTAACAAGTGTCATAAGTCTTAATGCACAGAATGTTAGTAAAAGGGATCAACTATTAGGACAATTGGGCGATAGGGTTATTACAACAGCAGTTCCTTTTTTACTTATTGCACCTGATGCCCGCTCAGGTGCAATGGGCGATGCAGGTGTAGCATCAACACCCGATGTGCACTCTATGCATTGGAATCCTGCAAAATATGCTTTTATCGAAAAAGATATGGGAATTTCAATTTCTTACAGCCCTTGGTTGCGTGAATTAGTTAATGATATTAATCTTGCTTATGTTTCGGGGTATAAAAAAATCGATAAACAAAGTGCTTTAGGGGCTTCTTTGCTGTATTTTTCATTAGGAGACATAACTTTTACCGATGTTGTGGGTAATTCTCTCGGAAATTACCGCCCGAGCGAATTTGCTTTCGATTTGACTTATTCGCGTAAGCTTTCCGATGTATTTTCAGGTGCAATTGCTGCCAGATATATAAATTCTAACCTAACTCAAGGTCAGATTGTAGGAGGACAGGAATCTCACGCCGGTCAGTCTATTGCTGCCGATGTTGCATTTTACTATCAAAAACCTGTTAAAATTGACAATATGAAAGGAAATATGGCCTTTGGTGTAAATATATCAAACCTTGGAGCCAAAATTTCTTATACCGAAACTACCGAAAGAGACTTTATACCTACAAATCTGAGAGTCGGGTCAGCACTTACTCTTAATATTGACGACTATAACAAAGTTTCGTTTTTGTTAGATTTTAATAAACTTCTTGTACCTACACCTCCGGTTTATGATTTAGATTCTTTGGATAATCCTTTATATGGTCCTGACGGTAAAAGAATAATATTAGCCGGAAAAGATCCTAACGTAGGAATTGTAACAGGGTTGTTTCAGTCTTTTAGCGATGCTCCGGGAGGTTTTGAAGAAGAACTTCGCGAAATTACTTATTCTATTGGCACCGAATATTGGTACGATAACCAGTTTGCTATACGTGCCGGATATTTTCACGAAAGTAAGTACAAAGGTAACCGTCAGTATTTTACCTTAGGAGCAGGGCTAAAGTACAATGTTTTCGGTTTGGATTTTGCATATCTTATTCCTACCGAGCAACGTAATCCTTTACAAAATACCCTCAGATTTACGCTTACTTTCGATTTTGATGCCTTTAAGCAACAGAATCAAACCACGAAATAATGAAAATCCGCGTCGGCTTTGGCTTCGATGTTCATCAATTGAAGGAAAATGTTCCTTTTTGGCTTGGCGGTATTCCGGTACCACATTATAAAGGCGCCGTAGGTCATTCGGATGCTGATGTTTTAATACATGCTATATGCGATGCATTACTTGGAGCAGCCAACTTAAGAGATATCGGTTATCATTTCTCGGATAAATCACCTGAATTTAAGGGTATTGACAGTAAAATTCTGCTGAAAAAAACGGTTGAATTAATAAAAAATAAAGGGTATGAAATTTTAAATATCGACTCGACAGTTTGTCTTCAAAAACCCAAAATAACTGATTATATTGATGAAATGAAAGATAAACTCTCTGAAACAATAGGAATAAGCAACGAAGATATCTCAATAAAAGCTACAACTACCGAAAAGTTGGGATTTGAAGGCAGAGAAGAAGGAGTATCGGCTTATGCTGTAGTTCTTCTGCAAAAAAAATCAATTTTATGATAAAAATTGATTCGCAGCTAATTCAATCAATTTCTGAGCAGGCTCAATCAAGTCCCAGAAAGAGAAAAAATTACAACTTTCATAAAGTTCTGAGCGATCCATTTCAGCGATTAATAAATGCAATAGAACCATATTCATATATTCAGCCTCATAAGCACGAAAATCCCGATAAACGTGAAGTTTTTTTTATACTTAGAGGTAGAATGGTTGTTGTAGAATTTGACGATTATGGCAATATTGCCGACCATATTGTTTTAGATGCAAAAGAAGGGAATATTGCAGTAGAAATCCCCGAAAGAACTTGGCATTGTATAATTTCACTTGAAAAAGGTTCGGTTTCATACGAAACCAAAGATGGTCCTTATGATCCGAATGATGATAAAAATTTTGCCGAATGGGCGCCAAAAGAAGGCGACAAAAACTGTAAAGAATACATTGATAATATATTAAGAAAGTTGAAACTCGAGATAACAGGTTTTTAATTAATTTTGCAGTAGGATTTTGTTATCTAAAACTTACTTATAAGAAAAAATCTACATAAAATGGCATCAGAAAAACCATCTATTCCCAGAGGTATGCGTGATTTCGGTTCAAATGAAATGAACCGCAGAAATTATATTTTCGATACTATACGTTTAGTTTTTAAATTGTATGGTTATCAGCCCTTGGAAACTCCCGCAATGGAAAATCTTTCGGTTTTAATGGGAAAATACGGAGAAGAAGGGGATAAACTTTTATTTAAAGTACTTAATTCGGGAAATTATATTGAGAAAGTTAATTATGAAGCATTCTCAGACTATAGAAAATTAACATCACTTATTTCCGAAAAAGGCCTACGCTACGATTTAACTGTCCCTTTTGCCAGATATGTTGTTATGAATAGGAATGAAATAGTTTTTCCTTTTAAACGCTTTCAAATACAACCTGTTTGGCGTGCCGATAAACCTCAGAAGGGCAGATACAGAGAGTTTTATCAATGTGATGTTGATATTATCGGCAGTAATTCTATGCTAAACGAATTAGAACTTATCTCAATTACCGATGATATTTTCAAAAAATTGGGAATTTCGGTAACCATAAAAATAAACAACCGGAAAATTTTATCAGGAATAGCCGAAGTAATAGGATATTCCGATAAAATAACAGATATTACTACTGCTATAGACAAAATCGAAAAAGTAGGGGTCGAAAAAGTAAATGAAGAACTTATTGAAAAAGGAATAGAAACAGAAAAAGTCAAAACAATTCAGCCGCTTCTAAATTTAAAAGGAAATTTCTCCGATAAAATAAATATTATATCAGAATTTCTGGAAAAATCTGATATAGGTAAAAATGGAATAAACGAACTGACAGAACTTTTTAATTTAATTGCAAAACAGAGTTTTACATCGATATTTGATTTCGATATAACATTGGCAAGAGGATTGAATTATTATACAGGTGCAATAATCGAAGTAAAAGCAAATGATGTCAAAATAGGGAGTATTTGCGGTGGCGGTCGTTATGATGATCTTACCGGAATATTCGGCATGCCCGGTATGTCAGGAGTAGGTATCAGCTTTGGAGCCGATCGTATATACGATGTATTAAGCGACTTGAATTTATTTCCGGAAGAAATAAAAACTTCATCGAAAGTTTTATTTGTAAATTTTGGTGAAAATGAATCGAATTATTGTTTACCGTTAGCAAAATTGCTCAGAGAGAATGGAATTTCATGCGAAATATACCCTGATGCTGCCAAGTTGAAAAAGCAGTTTTCTTATGCCGATGCAAAAAAAATACCGTTTGTGATTATTGCCGGTGAAGCCGAAATTAATCAGAATATGTTGAAAATTAAGAATATGAACAGTGGTGCCGAAAACTTTATTAATAAAAATGAACTGATTTCATTTTTTAACGTTAGCCAATAAATTTAAAAAACTTAAAACACTATCGATGTTGTCATAAAAAACGGGATTTAACTAATTGCCGATAACCATGCAGTAGAGAATGCAATTTGCAGATTATAACCTCCGGTATCGGCATCCAAATCAATAACTTCGCCTGCAAAATAAAGTCCGCTTATAATTTTCGATTGCATAGTTTTAGGGTCAATTTCGTTTAAATCTATTCCTCCGGAAGTAATAATGGCCTCATTAAAACCTCTTGTACCTATTATTTCAAATTTAAAATCTTTCAACCATTTTCTTATTCTTTTTCTTTCTTCGGCATTTATTTGGTTACATAATTTTTCGTGAGGAATACCAATCAAATCGGGAAAGATTTCTGCCAACTTCCCCGGAAGCCAGTTGCGGGTAATTGATTTAAATTGCATTTTCCCATGTTCGTTTAAATCTTTCAGCAATCTGTTGTCTAATTGTTTATCATCAAGTGCAGGTTTTAAATCAATTGAACAAACAATAGGCTTTTTTTCCGATAATTCGTTGCAGAACCTACGGCTTAAAGTAAGAATTATAGGTCCTGACAACCCAAAATGAGTAAAAAGCATTTCCCCGAATTCGTCACCGAGTTTTTTACCGTAAAGCCAAAAGCTTGCCTTAACATTTTTAAGGCTGAGTCCTTGTAATTGGAGAGCAATATCTCCTTTTGTTTCTATAGGAACCAAAGCAGGTTTAGCAGGTATAATCTTATGTCCTGCTTTTTCTGCTATTTTATAACCATCGCCTGTAGAACCTGTTGCGGGGTAAGAAGCCCCTCCTGTTGCAAGTATTACTTTTGGAGCAAAATACTTCTCATTTTCAGAAACTTTTACTCCAATAACCTTATTATAATCGACAATAATTTCTTTTACAGAAGTATCTTTTTTAATTTTTACTCTATTTTTTTCTACCCAAGTAACAAGAGCATTAAAAATATCCTGAGCCTTTTCGCTTGTAGGGAATACTCTGTCGCCCCTTTCAACTGTAATTTCTACGCCTTTTTCCCGAAAAAATGAAATAAGCTGTTCGACAAAAAAAATCGAAAAAGCATGTTTTAAAAAACGGGAATTTTCGCCTATGTGACTTAAAAATTCACGAAGTGGTTTATGATTAGTTAAATTACATCTTCCTTTGCCGGTAATGCGTAGTTTGCGACCGGGTTGGTTCATCTTTTCTATTAATAGAACTTTTTTACCGATTTCTGCAGATTTTCCCGCCGCCATAAGTCCGGCAGCACCCCCTCCAACAACAATTACGTCATAATTAAACATCCGATATTTTTTATTTTTTCCAAAAAGAAGGAGCAAAAAGAATAAATACAGTAAATATTTCTAATCGGCCTATCAGCATCATAAACGCTAATATCCACTTACCAAGCTCAGGTACCATAGAAAAATTTGAAGCAGGTCCAGTAGTTCCAAGACCGGGTCCTATACCTCCCATAGTTGTTGCTACAGAACCCATTGCTGAATATGGGTCCATACCAATAATTGAGAGTAATAGTGATGATACTGCCCAAATTGAGATATACATCAAAAAGAAAGCTAAAATGTTGAAAATAATATCTTGCGGAACCGGTTTCCCGTTTAATTTTACAGGTATTACGGCATTTGGATGTATAAGCCTTTTAAACTCGAGTGAAGCATTTTTAAATAGTAATAAATGTCGAATTATTTTTATACCTCCGGCAGTAGAACCGGCACAACCTCCGCTAAACATCAACAGGAATATAAAAAACCAAAGGAAGAAAGACCATTGCATATAGTCTGTAGTTGCAAATCCGGTGCAAGTTACTATACTTATTACCTGAAAAAATGCATCTCTGAATGCTTTTTCAGTGCTATTGTATTGATTATACGAATCATAAAACAAAAAGCATCCGATAATTATCGATGCAATGAAAATTATCGATAGATAGAATTTTAGTTCTCCGTTATTAAAAATTTTTGAAAATTTCCCTTTTAATGCATAATAATGCAAAGTAAAGCTAATTCCGGCAAGAAACATAAAAATCATTATAACATACTGAATGTAGGGCGAATAACCGGCAATGCTTGAGTTTTTTGGAGAAAAGCCCCCTGTAGCAACAGTACCAAAAGAATGACATAAAGACTCGAACAAATTCATCCCTCCGGCCAATAATAAAGCCGTTTCCAGCACAGTCAAAAGGACATATATTCCCCATAAACGTTTAGCTGCTTCAGTTATTCGAGGGTGTAATTTATCTTTGGTAGGACCGGAAGCTTCTGCATTGAAAAGCTGCATACCACCAATGCCTAAAAATGGGAGGATAGCAACGGTAAGTACTACTATTCCCATACCACCAATCCAGTGGGTCATACTTCTCCAAAATAAAATTCCTTTCGGAACGGCCTCTATATCTGTCAGTATTGATGCTCCGGTGGTTGAAAATCCGGAAATAGTTTCGAAAAAGGCATCGGTAAAATTGCTTATTGAATTTGATAAAAGGTATGGTAAAGTTCCGAATATTGAAATTACTACCCATGAAAAAGTTACAATAACATATCCTTCTTTTTTACCTATACTTTTTTCGTCGGCTTCTCTTGTTATAAGTCTGAATAATACGCCAAAAATTATTGTGATTATTCCCGATGCAATTATGGCATTCGAGTCGCTCCCTCCGTAATAATAAGAAAACGGAAGAGCTGAAAACATAAAAATGCCCTCGATAAAAAGCAATATGCCCAAAAATCTTACAATAACCGAATAATTCATTTTGACAAGCTATTGAAAAAGTTTCGATATTTTCTTTACAGCTTCCGGAAGTGCAAAAACAACAACTTTGTCGTTTTCTTGTATTCTGAAATTTCCTATTGCAATATAACTTTCATTCCCTCTTACTATTCCTCCTATAATAGCTCCTTCGGGCAGGTTTAGTTTATTTATGGGGTGTTTGGTAACATAGGAATTCTTTTTAACTGCAAACTCGAATACTTCAGCATCTATACCACTGAGGCATTTTGACGATGTAACCATTGCATCTATGGTGAACCTTGCAATATAGCTGGCTGTTATTAGCTTCTTGTTTATTATTGTATCTATTCCAATATTCTGAGAAATATCAATATAGTCGATATTTTCAACAAGGGCAATAGTTCGTTTAACACCGTATTTTCGTGCATGCAGACAAGTTAGAATGTTTGTTTCGGTATGGTCGGTGAGTGCTATGAATGCATCCATATTTTTAATACCCTCGTCTTCAAGCAATTGAATATCAGTAGCGTCTCCGTTAATGATTAAAGTATTGTTAAGATATTCAGCCAATTGGAAACATCTTTCTTTGTCGATTTCAATGAGTTTGATATTGATTTTTTCTTCGAGATTTTTGGCTGTTTTTCTGCCAATTCTTCCTCCGCCGACTATCATTATATTTTTTATGTCAATTTTGGTTTTACCGCCAAGTTTGAACAAATCGTTCATACCGGATGGTTTTGTTATGACATAAATAAGGTCGTTTTTTTCGAATGTGTCGTTTCCTCTTGGTATAATGGTATGCGAGTTTCTGTGAATTGCAACAGCTCTGAAATCGAGATATGTGTACTCTTTTGCGATTTGATCGAGTGTTTTACCCAATACAAGGGCATTTTCGTCAAGTCTTATTAAGAAAAGAATAAGCTTTCCTTCGGAAAAGTCGAATACTTCGGTAGCAACAGTTTGGTTAAGTAAGTTAGTTATTTCCTTGGCAGCAATTCTTTCAGGACAAACAAGCGAATCAACTCCCAAATTATGAAACAATTCTCTGTTTTCATCAGTAAGATATTCAACATTATCAATACGTGCAATAGTACGTTTTGCCCCTAATTTTTTTGCAAGTATGCTTGTAATAAGGTTTACGTGTTCGTTATGAACAACAGAAATCAACAGGTCGGCTTTCGAGATGTTTGCACTTTCGAGTACCGAAATAGATGTTGAGTCGCCTCTTATTGTAAGTACATCAGTATGAGATTCTACCAGTTTTAGCAATTCCTGATTCGAATCTATTACAGTTATATTATGTTTATCGTGTGCTAAAGACTTAGCCAGATGAAATCCTACTTCTCCGTCTCCTGCAATTATAATATTCATTTCTACGAAATTAAGCGGCTGCAAAAATACATTTTCTAATCAATTGCTTATAATTTTTTTTGAAAATTATTTTGTTAAAGTATTTGTAATTTTTAACATCAAAAATATTCATTTTAATGATTAAATGTTACAAAATTTTGTCTTTAAAAAACATATTTTCAGTTTTTTAAACAACGGTTAGTAAAGGAAATTGTCAAAAGGATATCTTTTTGTATGTATTTTATAAACTTCATTGTAAATATATTTTTTTAGATTATCAATATTAGTCTTATTTTTTGCAGAAATAAACATGCACGGTGTGTTGTTCTGGGCCATCCATGTACGTTGTAGTTCTTGCAGACTAATATTTTGCTTTGTTAATGGAGTAAGGTCATCTTCATCTTTTTTAACGTAAGTATATGCGTCAATTTTATTAAAAAGAGTAATCAAAGGTTTATCAATAGCATTAATTTCGGCTAAAGTTTGTCTTACTATATTAATTTGTTCTTCGAAAGCTGGATGAGAAATATCGACAACATGAATTAAAATATCGGCTTCTCTGACCTCATCGAGTGTTGATTTGAATGATTCAACCAAATCGTGAGGTAATTTTCTTATAAAACCTACAGTATCCGACAGCAGAAAAGGTAAATTGTCGATTACAACCTTTCTAACAGTAGTATCAAGGGTTGCAAAGAGTTTATTTTCGGCAAAAACGTCAGATTTACTCAAAACATTCATTATGGTCGATTTACCTACATTAGTATATCCCACCAGTGCAACTCTAACCATACTCTGGCGGTGTTTTCGTTGAATGACTTTTTGTTTATCGATTTCAGCGAGTTTTTCCTTTAACAGCGAAATTTTATCTCGAATAATTCTTCTGTCGGTTTCAATTTCTTTTTCACCCGGACCACGCATCCCCATACCGCCCCTTTGACGAGTTAAATGCGTCCACATACGTGTTAATCGCGGAAGTAAATATTGGTATTGTGCAAGCTCAACCTGTGTTTTTGCATGAGCTGTTCGGGCTCTTTTAGCAAAAATATCCAATATTAGATGTGTTCTGTCAAGTATTTTACATTTCAGTTCTCTTTCGATATTTCTGATTTGAGAAGGAGTAAGTTCATCATCGAAAACGGCAATATTAATTTTATTTTCATTAATATAATTTTGAATTTCAGCCAGTTTACCCGAGCCGACAAATGTTCGCGGGTCAGGTTTTTCGAGCTGTTGTATAAACCGTTTTACAGGTATTCCTCCTGCTGTTTCAACCAAAAACGACAACTCATCGAGGTATTCGCTAACTTGTTGCAAATCTTGACCTTTGGAAGAAAGTCCTATTAAAACAGCTGTTTCTGAAGGTTTTTTTGTATCTATCAATTTTTTAATGATTTACTTATCGGCGGCGATATGATGAAGAATGTTCCGATGCTTTATAAAGCAGATATAGTGATACTACAATAAGCAGAACATAAACTGGAATAATTTCAATATCGAAACCATAATTTGCAGTAAATGTAATTATTTTAAAAAAACTAATAATAAATACCACGAAAAATGCAAAAGTTCTAAAATTCTTCCTTCTGAGAGCAAGAGTTAAAACGCCGAGAGTTAAGAATATGACAATTAATACAATGCGAAATGAAACTTGCCAGAAATTATTATTCATTTTATCAACCAAATGATAAACATTGTAAAAAACCGAAAAAAGGAAAAAAACAACGCTGACTTTTAAAAGCCATTCAAAAACTATTGATGATGTGCTTCTTTTATCCATAATAATTAGAATTAAAAGGGTTTAAATCCAATAATTTCACGCACTTCCTTTATTGTTTTATCAGCACTTTCTTTTGCTTTTTCGGCACCTGTTTTAGCAACTTTTCTTAAATATTCGTTATCGTTTGAAAGTTCTAATATTCTTTCTCTGAAAGGTTCAGTGAATTTTATAATATCTTCTGCAAGCTGATTTTTAAAATCACCATATCGGATTTGACAATTATTATATAAATTTTCGAAGTAATTCAAAGTTTCATCCGAAGATACTACTTTCATAATTTGAAAGAGGTTCTCAATAGGTTGAGGTTTCGGTTGATTGGGTTCAGTAGGACCTGAATCGGTAACTGCTCTTTTCATTTTTTTTCTAATAGCTTCGGGAGTATCGCAAAGAAAAATGCAAGAATTTTCATTGTCAGACTTCGACATTTTGGTACTGCCGTCAAGTCCGGGTATTTTTATAAGTTCTTCGCCAAAATTGTAAGCAACAGGTTCGGGAAAATAGTTTACATTATACAATCGGTTGAATCTGTTAACAAAGTTTCTCATCATTTCCAGATGCTGCTCCTGGTCTTTACCAACAGGTACTTTATGAGCTTTGTGAATAATAACATCAGCAGCCATCAACGTAGGATATGTCAGCAATCCGGCATTAACGTTATTTGGTTGCTTTCTGACTTTTTCCTTAAAACTTGCAACTCTTTCAAGCTCACCTACATAGGCATTCATGTTTAGAAGCAGATATAATTCAGCTACCTGAGGTACATCGCTTTGAATATAAATTGTTGATGCTTCGGGATCTAAGCCTGCTGCAAGATAGTTTATAAGCACTCTTTTTACGTTACCGTGTAAATCGGACGGCGTAGGATGTGTAGTTAAAGAATGATAATCGGCAATAAAAAAATAACAATTATTTAGATATTGCATTTTTAAAAAATTCTTTAAAGCACCAAAATAATTACCTAAATGTAAATCCCCGGTTGGTCTTATTCCACTAACAACTATTTCCATAATGCTGCAAAATTAACAATTTTATACTAAAATAGTTTCTTTTATCTCAACTTTAGATACTTTTTTTATTCCGACGCAATTTTTTTTACTATAAAGGCAACTGTTTTTCTTGGTAATAACCTGATGGAAAATATCATTATTTTGTTGATTATTCCGTAAATGGCAATAGTCTTTTTTTTCATCAACATTTTTACTCCGAATTGAGCTACTTTATTTGCATCCGATAAACCGCGGCCTTTGAAAAATCCTGCATTTTGAGCATTTGCCGAAGAAATAAAATCTGTTTTTGTGGGTCCCGGGCAAAGAGCTGTTATTGTAACACCTGTATTTTTTAATTCTTGTGCCAGAGCTTCAGTGAAAGATAAAACGTAAGCTTTGGTAGCAAAATATACTGCCATGGTCGGCCCGGGCTGAAATGAAGCGATAGAGGCTACATTTAATATTTTTCCGCTTTTTCTTTCAATCATTTGTTTCAAATAAAGTTTAGTAAGATAAGTGAGAGCGGTAATATTCAAATTTATCATTTGTTGCTCTTTTTCAAAGCTTGTATTATAAAAATAACCATAGTCTCCAAAACCGGCATTGTTTATTAATACTTCAATGAAATAATTATTATCTTCGGTAAATTTGTATAAACTTCCTATATTTTCGGTTTGTGATAAGTCTGTTGCAAAAATTATTACTTCGACAGAAGCATTTTGTTGGTTGATCTCATTTGCAATTTTTTCAAGTTTATCTTTATTGCGAGCAACAAGAATAAGTCGATAATTCATTTTTGCAAATAACTTTGCAAATTCGTAACCAATTCCTCCCGAAGCACCTGTTATTAGAACTGTATTCATATTTTTAAAGTTAAATATTTAATTTACTGTGTTTTTTACCGTAGAAGAAGTACAGAATTAAACCTATTGTGAGCCAAATAAGGAATCTCAACCAATTGGTAATTCCCAGTTCTGACATTAAGTATAGATTAGTTAAAAGTCCTAAAACCGGAATTAGCGAATATTTTTTCACTATTGCCATAAAACTTATTATAAATGCAACAATTAAAAACAGCAAAAAAGGAATTTGATGTTTAAAAATATCCCAGTTAATAAAATTTCTTTTTTCGAAAAATGAATAAAAGCCTTCATTATTAAGAAAATAAATCGAAGAAAGTACAATTAACCAAACTATAGGTAAAAAATATCTGCTGTTTAAGTAATAAACTTTAAATTTTGGTTTGAATTGTTGATTATTTTTCCCGGCATCCATAACTAATACTCCGCCCGAAACAAGAACAAAAGCAAATAAGGTACCTATGCTTGTCAAATCAGTGACTTCTGTAAGGTTCATAAAAAGTGCAGGAACGGCAACCAATACCCCGGCGATAATAGTAGAAAACTTAGGTGTTTTGTATTTTGGGTGGAGGTTTGAGAATCTTTGCGGAAGTAAGCCGTCTCTACTCATGCTCATCCATATTCTCGGTTGTCCGACTTGAAAAACCAACAATACTCCGGCCATTGCTATTATAGCACTTACAGCAATAATTCCGGACAATTTGTTTAAATTCAGTTTTTCAAAAGCATAGGCTAAAGGGTCGCCAACTCCAAGTTCGGAGTAATGAACCATTCCGGTAAGTACTAAACTTATAAGAACATATAAAACAGTTGTTATTAATAGTGCATAAATCATTGAGCGAGGCAGGTCTTTTTGGGGGTTTTTACATTCTTCGGCAGTAGTAGATATAGCATCGAATCCTATATAGGCAAAAAATACTCCTGCAACCCCTTTGAGTACACCTCCAATTCCATTGGGAGCAAAAGGGCTCCAATTATGAGGCTGAACATAGAAAGCCCCCACAGCTATTACAAGTAATAATATTATCAGTTTTAAAAGTACCAAAATATTGCCTGCAACTTTGGTTTCATAAATACCTCTGTAAACAAGTACTGAAATCAAAACAACAATTGTAAAAGCCGGAATATCGGCTATTACCTTTATACCAAAAATCTCAGGTGCATTATTCCATGCTAAAAAAGCCTGTTTTGCATGATATGGTAATTGTGAAATATCTGCATTTACAGTTAAATAGTTTATAGCTTCTCCGTATCCTCTTTTGGCACTGAGGAAATCCATGCTTAAATAATCGGGGACATGCAATCCTAAACCCGATAAAATGGCAGTAAAATAATCAGACCAAGATATTGCAACAGCTATATTACCGACAGCATATTCCATTATCAAATCCCATCCGATAATCCATGCAATTAATTCGCCAAAACTGACATATGCGTAAGTGTATGCACTTCCGCTGATAGGAATGCCCGAAGCAAACTGCGCATAGCATAAAGCCGAAAAACCGCAGGCGATAGCAGTAAAAACAAATAATAATGAAACAGCAGGACCTCCGTTAACTGCAGCCGTTCCTATTGTACTGAAAATGCCTGCCCCAATAATAGCAGCTATTCCAAGTGCAGTTAAATCACGCACCCCCAAACTGCGTTTCATGCCTTTATTTCCAAGGTCGTTAATGTTTATATCATCAATTAACGAAGAAACAGGTTTTTGTCGGAATAATTTTTTCAATACTTTATATAATTGAATTTACATTTTAGTTAACATAATAGTTTTTTTATTGAAATCGGCAGCTGCATTTACAACTCTTCTGAAGTTTTCATATTTGTCGGCAGGATATCTGAGCTGCGAATAATATTCAATAATCTCGACGACAAGCTTGTTGTTTGTAACTTCAGCCTTAGAGATAAAAGCTGATGTCGGAGTACTTCTATCGTTGGAATTTACGTTCATATTTATACTTTCTAAATTTGCAACTTTATAACCGCTTGGAATTTCTATCTGTATTTTTCTGTAATAGTGACGATTATATCTGTTAACGACCTCTGTTTTTCTTGGTTTATTGTCATCGTATAGTTCCGATTGAGGTCCAATCATCTCTCCAACTTTAATTAATATATTATTACCTGCTTTTTCAACAAAGCCTTGATAATCGAAGCTCGATTTTATAACGAATGGCTTAACATAAAAGTCTTCAGGCTCTGTATTGAAAAACTGAAGATCCTTAGTAACAGCATTTTCAAGTTTCAGTCTTCCGTAATGATTTAGGATTTCATCTTTCGACTCTTTCTTCATTATTTTTATAAAAGGCTGAATAGAATAACCTGTATACCCTGTAAGCACCCTCCTCAGTTTTGAATAAGTATTTGTGCATTCATCAGTAAGTTTAACATCAAGAAATAAGCTGTCAGCATTTTCCTGGTATGGTTGAACCGGAATTCTTCTCACTTCAGGAATAAATGATTCTACATCTCCAACCTTAGTTAGTTTGAAAAATAAGCCATTATTATCAATAAAATCTGATGGAATTAGTCCCAGACGATAAGCCCAGTGATCGGGTATCATATATTTATTGATTTCGGGGAAGTACAACAGATTATCGTTTA
The DNA here is from genome assembly GCA_964634005.1 of uncultured Bacteroides sp. GTDB lineage: Bacteria > Bacteroidota > Bacteroidia > Bacteroidales > JACABE01 > CAZWKQ01. Next base: position 121,470 of record CAZWKQ010000003.1, on the reverse strand, counting down.
GGTTATTCCAAGCATCAAAATTTTTGTCAAGTTCACAATCATTTTTGTTGCATGTCAGCAAAGGTTCAACTTCAATTTCACTTTCACGGAAAAGATTTGCAAATAATCTTGTAAAACCGGTAGAGTTAGCTTGTTTATTTTCATAAACTTGGTCTAATTTATTAAAATTCGGACTGCTATTTTCAATATAACTGAAATGAGTTTTCACATAAAGCTCAATTTTTCTGATTTTTTCTTCAGTACTTAGTTTTGACGGAATTTTTATTTCATTAAGTATTTTCTTTACAGCTTTCTTTTCATCTTTTTCTATAGAAAAAACATTTTCGTAAAATTTCTGTGCAGCCTCGTTGAATGTATAAAAACGAGTTTTATTAACGGCATAATTATAACAAATAACATATTCAATTCTTTGAAGTGAAGCTTTATAAGCTGAAAATTTTTCTTCTTCAAGTTCAGGAATGTAAACGTTTTTAAGTGTATAAACACGCTTTTGTTCTTTCTCAATAAGAGAATCTTTCATTTCAGGAAGCCCATTATATGATTTTGTTAACATTCTAAGGTTTTGTGGTAAAACAATGGTCATATTTAAGTCTAATTTCGGGTAATTAGTTTGCAAATAATAACCCCCATAGAATGATGGTCTCTTTTTTATAACATAGAAATAATCAATAACACCATCAGGTTCGGCTCCTTCTATTGCAAATATCTTATAGTTTCCATCCGATTCAAGATTATCGACAGTCTTTATGCTACTTTTATCAACTTCAGTAATCTTGCCTTCTTTGGAAATAAATCTTGCCTTAATGTCAATAATATCTTCATTTTCTCGGTTTTTGATATAAATACGATTGTTTTCATCTATTTCTTTCCGGTTATATACTTTGATAGTTCTGTGAAAAATATCGTAACTCATAAGTACATTGTTTTTATTGTAAATACAACTCATTATTCTATTCTCGTATAATATCACGGCACCCAGAGGTTTATATTTTTCATCTTCCTTTGGCGTGAGTTTTTGAATCGGTTTGAAATTGTACGGCAAAAATGATAAATCCTGAGATTTTAACGAATAAATAAAAATAAGAAGAATTGTAGTAAAAATAATTTTTTTCATTGTTGTTTAGTTTTTTTTATTAATACTATTGATTTATTCTGAGCAATATCTAATTTTTTCATTGCTTCATTCCATATTTCAAGTTTATTTAAAGGGAGTAAAATAAAGTCAGTAAAAATTTCTTTTTCAAACCTGATAGTTTTACCGTAAATGTTATATTTTAACGAAAACCCGAGAAAATCGTTAGCATAATTTATCTCTTCAGGAACAAATTCGACTTCGTACCCATCAGGTATTTCAAGTTCATATATTGATTTTGCAGATTCCTTGTTTTCAAAAAATAAACCACACTGTCTGCCTTGCAATTTAACCTGTTTATAGTTTGACTTTTTAACAAGATTGAGGTTAATAAAAATTTTATCTTCGTTCACAAAAATATAATCAGGAATAGAAAATTTATATTCAAATGCCAAATATTTATTCCTGTCAGTATTATTTTTTACAACAACCGTGTCAATCGAAAATTTATTATTTCCTCGAGTGAAGTGTTCCTTAAAAGTACTTTTGACTTTTTGGTATGGTTTGTTTTTTATTTCATCTTCAATATAGAATTGGTTGTATCCGGTTAGTATTATTTTCCCATTTCCTGTCAAAGTGTTATTTTGAATTTTTAAAAATGCTTTATCAACCTCTTCATTATTTTTGTAATCTACTTCAGGGATTTTTACAATTTTAAAACTCGAGTCGTTAATTCCGATTAAAGCCTCTTTAGTTTGTATAAATGAAGAAGGATAATTGATATTTAAAAAATCATGAGTTGCATCTAAAAAATAGTATTTCCCGGTGTTGTCGATATAGGTTACTATCATGTGATTATCAATAGGTTTCCCCGGAAACTCCGATCTTAAATATGGCAAATGATATGTTCCTATCCATGTAAGGTAGCTTTTTATATCGGCTATATCCAGCAGTGTTTTTAATAAATTTGATACTCCTTTGCAATCAGCATATTTTTTAAGAAATACTTCCTGACAACTTTTTGGGATAAATCCTGAGTATCCATCTTCAAAAGCTACATATCTAATATTTTCCTGACACCAATAATATATTCTTTCTACTTTTTCAACTTCATTTTTACAGTTTGAGATTAGACTGTCAACAAGCTCGATCATTTCAGGTAATATAGTATTTTTGGTACTTTTAACCATACTATTATACCATTGATACATGTTTTCATTTGAACTCATCATTTCGACATTATTATTTTTTTTGTCTTTGAATGATGATATCCCAACGAGCAGCGATGGCACAAACCACTTAGCAGGAGGCCCGTTTGAGACAATATTTAGTTTTGGTAAATCCGATGATGAAAAAATTAATTTATTATTTCGACCTTTTTTTGTCTCACTGACTTTAATTCTTGAAGAATCGTCATTAAAAAGCTTCCATTTCAGAGAAACACTTTCAGGATAGTTTATTGTAATAATCATTTTTTCCAGTAGCAAACTACCATTAGTAAAAGTATATGTCCCCCATAACCATGGTTCTTCGTAAGAAACAGAATAATTTAAAACGGTTTTTGCTCCTTTTACTAAACCCCGATAAATAAACTTTCTTGTCCTTGAATCATCGTAAAAAATTCCATGATCTCTGTCAATATAGTCTTCAGTTTCGATTACTTTGAGTTTTTTAAACTTTTTATTTTCGGGTATTAAACTATAAGCCTCGGCATCAACAAGTTTCACCAAATCAGAGTAATTAACAAAGTCTTGCGAAAGTAATGAAGTTCTTTTTGTTAATAACATTGATTCTTCTCTGTAAGTTGAAATTATTTTGGGCTTATTGTTTTCTATTCTAATATCTATATCAATATGTAATGATACAGTTACAGCTTCTTCATCAGGATATTTTTGAGAATAGTAATCAAATTCGGGCAAATTTTGAGCAATAATAGATTTTAGTGTTAAAACCAAAAAAATATTAATCAGAGCTATGTATTTCAACTTAGTAATTATTTGTTAACTTCTTTTGAAATAAGAGTTCCTAAGTAAAATTTCAGCAAGCTTGTCAGCTTACCGCTTTTATCATAGTATTTTGATGTTCCGTGAGGAATTCCGTTTACAAAATTTTCTTCAAAATTCAACTTCCCATTTTCATAATAATATTTGCTGTAACCATTTAGATAACCATTTGAATATTCGGATTCTTCAATTAATTTTCCAGAAGTACTCCATGCTCTGTATATTCCATCCGTTTCATCGTCAATGTAATTAACTTCTTCTTTTTTAATACCTGAAGGGTAGTAATAAATGGTTTTACCGTTTCTTTCACTGTTTTTGAATTCTATTTCTGCTGCTTTATTCCCATTTGTAAAATAAGCGACAAGCTTAGTTTGCTCCTTTCCAATGGGGATTTCATTTACCAATTTACCGTCTTTACTTTTATAACTATAAGAGACAGGATAATCATCATTGTATAAAATTTGAAATACAAATTGCCCGTCGGGTGCAAAATATTTTGTATAACCATTTCTTTTCCCGTTGTAGTAATCCGATTCTATTTCAATTTTTTCAGATGGATAGTAATAGTACAATTTTTCTTTTCTTCCATTTGTGTATATTTCCTTAGTATATAGTTTTTGATTAAAGTCGTAACTTTTTGATGCACCATCTTCAATTCCAAATCTATAATTTACTTCAGCTTTTATTTTGCCTAAATCATCGTACCATTTATGAAGTCCGTGTTTACGACCATTAACATATAAGCCTTCGTAAGTTATATCACCTGTATAATTGAATAGTTTAACTGTATCTTTCCAAAGGCCTGATAGTACATTGGCCTTAAATAAAATATTTCCGTTATTATCTTTAGTAAGTGAAATTCCTTTGCCGTTTTTTATTGAATCGATATAATAGATATTGCCAATAGTATCGAAAAATTGAGTTATTGAAAGTATTCCATCGTTGTAAAAAGCTTCATTCTTTTTCCTGCCGAAATAATCGTATTCTTCCTGATAGCCATCTAAATTATCATTTTTATAAAAGTTTATTTCGCTAATGTTTCCATTGATAAAATAATTATACCAATATCCGTTTGCCGTATTTTTTAAATAATATCCTTCTTGTTTTAAATTGCCGTTTTTGTAGTAAGATTGGAATAATCCGTTCTTTTCGCCTTTTTTGTATTGGCAATATGAACTTATGTTTCCGTTGCTGAAATAATTTATTACGGCTCCTTCATAAAGACCATTTTTATAGTTTTCTTCAGATATAAGTATGCCTGTAGTGCTGTAAAATCTCCATTTTCCCTCTTTTTTCCCGTCTTTAAGCCTACCTTCACTTGTTACAATACCTACGGGGGAATATAATTTTAAGTCAATTATTCCTTTTTTTTCTAAAAACTTACCTAATTCTTTTTTATTTTTATCAAAGCATGTCACCTCGGTAAGTACTTCGTTTTTAAAAGTATAAGTAAACATTAGTTCGCCTTTAGGAGAGTAATAACTTGCTGTTCCATTTTGTTTTCCGTTTTCGGAATAAAATTCTTCTTGTTCTAATGTTCCATCGGGATAGTAAGTTGCCCATCTGCCTATTTTCTTTCCTTTATTGTCGTAGTTACCTTCAGACTTAAGCTGTTTATTGTAATGATATTCTTTCCATAAACCAATCTGACTACCGTTTTTGTACTCCCCTTCGGAAAATAAGTTCCCATTAACATAATACTCAGTGTATTTTCCGTTTGCTTGGTCGTTTGTAAAACTTGCAATTAAATCAATACTGCCATCCTCGTAGTATCTTTTGAAAAATCCATTTTTTTTATCTGATGAATACTCAGTTTCGGCATTTAATTGACCTTGTGGGAAATAATCATAATATATACCTTCGGTTTTCCCTTCTCTATAATTTGTCTTTTCGGAAATTACACCCGAAGTATTGTATTTAATCCATTCGCCGTGCAATTTCCCATTTTTGAAATATGCTTTAATATTGTATTCTCCGTTTGGATAAAATTTTTCATTGTACCCATCTAAATTATCATCATTATAGTTCAGATTTTCGTTTAGGTTTGAGTTGTAGTGGTATTCCTTCCAATTGCCTTGTTTCTTATTATTGACAAAATTTCCGGTACTTAAAATATTTCCTGAACCTGTCAGATATGTCCATGTACCGGTTTTAACCGTTTTTTTTGAATCGGAAAATTCGCCAAATGACATCAACAAATCGTCATTAGAGTAAATATAACCGATATTATTGTTGCCAAGAGACATTATATCCGAATTCCTTTTTTCGAGTATATAATTTGCAGCCCATTTTTTAAACTTATCAATATCAGAACTTTTCTTTTGAGTTAGTTTTTTAAAGAATTCGTTTTCTGTATTTGAAAACAGATAATAACTAAATTCTTCAAACATATTGAGTTCCATAATCTTCATATAAAAAGGCAAGTAATAAATATTGTATAAATCAGTTGGATTGTTTTTTAATGTTAATTTGCTGAAAATTAAATAATCTTGTTTTATAACAATATTCTGTATTTTAGATTTTACTTTGTATTTTTTGTTTACGGCAAAATTTGATGTAATTAAAGGTTCTATTTCATCGAAACACTTATTATTAAATTGCGCGGGAAAAACAAATGCTTCTCTGTCGATTTCTTCTTCCAATTCTTTATTAAAAAGTTTTTCGAGGTTTTGTAAAGCAGCAAATCCAACTTTACTTGATGGGTTTAAAAGAACACACATATTTAAAGACAATACACAAGGCACAAGCTTGCCTCTTTTAAGGTTCAGCAGCCCAAGAATATAATGACTCGTCTGGTGAAACGGGTTAATTCGGACTGATTCGAAAAATGCTTTTTCAGCATCGTCCAAATCATCATTTTTTAAGTATGTAACTCCCATATTATAATACAACTGCGAGTTATATGGGAATTCTTTTAGTGCTGTTTTGTAAACTTTTATAGCTTCATCAGGTTTTTGTGCATTGTCAAGGGTATTGCCCAAAAGAGTGTAAATTTGAGCTTTATTATTTACTAAATGTTCATTTTTAAGAATAAAATTTGCCAAATCAATTGCTTCGTTGTACTTTTCCTGAGCTTCTAATGTCAAACATAATTCATAAAGTGCAACAGAATAATTTGAGTCGTTTTTAGGAACAAGCCTGAAAACATTTTCAGCTTCTATATATTGTTCATTATCATAAAGTTGTATTCCTTTTTTTATTAAACTGTCAGAGTTGATTAGTTTTAAATTTTTAGGGGTTTGGCTTAATAAAAGGTTACCTGTTAATAATGCGAAAACTAATAAGATACTTTGCTTGATTTTCATTATTTATTTTTTTGTTACAAGCAAAAGTAAATAAAAATGAATTATATAATAAAAAAAAGGGCTAAAAGCCCAATTTTTTAACCTCCAAAATCGTCGAAAGCAATCATATCTTGAGGTACGCCGTATTCATCGAGCATTTTCAAGACAGCTTCATTCATCATAGGAGGACCACAAAGATAGTATTCTATTTCTTCCGGTTCGGGATGTTTGCTTAGATAATTATCTAATATGACCTGATGAATAAAACCTGTATAACCTTTCCAATTGTCTTCAGGCAATGGTTCTGAAAGAGCTATATTGAATTTAAAGTTTGGATTTTCCCTTTCAATTTTTTCGAATTCTTCTACATAGAATAATTCGCGTAACGAACGACCTCCATACCAGAAAGTAGCTTTTCTTTTAGTGTGTTTAGTAAGGAATAAGTCAAATATGTGAGAACGCATAGGAGCCATACCGGCACCACCTCCTATAAACATCATTTCTCTTTCGGTAGGTTTAATAAAAAATTCTCCGTAAGGACCTGATATCGTAACTTTATCTCCCGGTTTACGTGAAAAAATGTATGAAGAACAAATTCCGGGATTTACTTTCATAAAAGAGTTGGTTTTACTGTCCCAAGGCGGAGTGGCAATACGTATGTTCAACATAATGCGGTTTCCTTCTGCGGGATGGTTTGCCATAGAATAAGCTCTGAAAATAGGCTCATTATTCTTCATTTTTAAATCCCACATTTTATATTTATCCCAGTCCTCTCTATATTCTTCTTCAACAAAAATATCTTTCTTAAAATCAACTTCACACGGGGGAACATCTATCTGTATGTAACCGCCTGATTTAAAATTAAGTTGTTCGCCTTCGGGTAAACGTACGACAAACTCTTTAATAAACGTTGCAACGTTTCGGTTGGAGATAACTTCGCATTCCCATTTTTTTATACCAAAAACTTCTTCAGGTATTCTTATCTCCATGTCTTCTCTAACTTTTACCTGGCAACCGAGTCTCCAGTGGTCAAGCTGTTCTTTTCTTGTAAAATAGCCGGTTTCGGTAGGTAAAATAGAGCCCCCGCCTTTAATTACCTGACATTTGCACATGGCACATGTGCCTCCACCTCCACAAGCCGAAGGAAGAAAAATTTTCTGATTTGCTAATGTTTGTAATAGTGGAGAGCCACCTTGAACCTCAATAACTTTTTCGTCGTTTATTGTTATTTTTACAGGACCCGATGGTACCAGTTTGGCCTTTGCATACAATAACAGGCTAACCAATAATACAACAATAACCAAAAATATCAATACACTTAGTGTTATAATTAGTCCGATTCCCATTTTAAGTTTGTTTTTTTATTTTATTAAATCTTAATTCCCATAAAACTCATAAAGGCAATAGCCATTAATCCCGTAAGGATAAAAGTAATACCCAATCCCTTTAAAGGTTCAGGGATATGAGAGTATTTAATTTTTTCGCGAATGGCAGCTAAAGATATTATTGCTAACCACCAGCCAATACCTGAGCCGGCAGCATAAACAGCAGCTTCGCCTACTGTATGATATTCTCTTTCCTGCATAAACAATGAAGCTCCCAGAATGGCACAATTAACAGCAATTAACGGAAGAAAAATTCCTAATGCATTGTATAATGAAGGTGAGAATTTTTCTACCAGCATTTCTACAAGTTGAACAATAGCTGCTATAACAGCAATAAATATTATAAAACTCAGGTAACTTAAATCTACATTTGCATATTTTGGATTCAGCCATTTTAAAGCCCCCGCTTTCAAAACATAAGTATCGAGCAACCAGTTAACGGGAACTGTTATCAACAATACAAAAATAACTGCTATTCCGAGACCCATCGAAGTCTTTACAGTTTTTGATACTGCAAGGTATGAACACATTCCCAGGAAATATGCAAATACCATATTGTCGATAAATATTGACCTTACAAATAAATTGAATAAACTTTCCATATTCTTATTTTCTAATTCAAATATCAATAATTAGTTATTTTTCTATCAACTTACGGTTACGGCTTCTTTGAACCCAAATAATTGTTCCTACAGTAATAAGTGCCATTGGAGGAAGTATCATAAGACCATTATTCTCGTAACCAAACTTGTATATATTTTCGGGAATTATTCTATATCCCAATAATGAACCATAGCCTAATAATTCTCTGAAAAATCCGACAATTATAAGTATAAGACCATAACCGAATCCATTGCCTATACCGTCTAAAAATGATTGCCACGGTTTATTTCCCATAGCAAACGCTTCTAATCGTCCCATTAATATACAGTTAGTAATAATTAACCCGACAAAAACCGATAGCTTTTTACTTACATCATATACAAATGCTTTGAGAATCTGGTCAACAATGATAACCAATGAAGCTATTACCACAAGTTGAACTATGATTCTTATACTTGGAGGGATTCCGTTTCTGAGAAATGAAATTATTAAATTTGAAAATCCGGTAACTATTATAACCGAAAGAGCCATTACTAATGCCGGTTTAAGCTGTACTGTAACTGCCAATGCCGAGCAAATACCGAGTACCTGCACAGTAATAGGGTTATTATCGTTCAGAGGACCTTTTAACAGCTTCAAATTCTGTGATGAAAAAATTGATTCTTTTTTTAAAGTATTATTTTCCATAGTTCATTATTTTCTGTTTTTATTAAAAAAATTTTGGTAGTCTAATAAACAATCTCTTAGCATATCAGTAACTCCATTACTGGTAATAGTTCCCCCCGATATTGCATCAACACCGTGAATATCTCCGGGTTTAGCCCCACCTTTAATTGTTTTTACAGAAGTAAACTTCCCCGATTCATCGAAAATTTTCTTTTCTTTAAATTGGTTTTGGAATTTTTTTGTGTCGATTTCGGCACCTAAACCGGGAGTTTCTCCTTTGTGATCGAAATAAGCTCCAAAAATTGTATTCATATCAGTTTTAAATGAAATGAAACCCCAAATAGGCCCCCATAACCCTTTACCTCTTACTTGAGTAACATAAAGAGTATCCCCGTTGTCAAGTTTGGCGACATAAACAGGAAGATTACGGGCTTCAGGTGCTTTTTTCAGTTCATAATACAAATCAATATCAAAAGCATTCATTTTAGGTATAACTTCGCCTTTGTTATTTATTACCATTGTGTTAACTATAGTTTTTTCATACAGAGTTTTGGCATTTTGAGGTGTGCTTTCAATATTTAGCGAACTTAGTATATTCTGCATTTTTTCAACCCTTTTATTATTATCCTGAAATGGTTTCAATTGAACTGCTGCTATAGTAAGTATTATTGCAACCAAAACCACCAAAACCGATGCATATATAAAAATGTATCTATTACTGAACATTGCTTTTTAGTATTAAATTATTAAATTTTAAGCCTTTACATTTTTCATTCTTTTCATTCTTCTTTTGATATTTGCCTCTATTACGTAGAAATCAATAAGAGGGGCAAATGCATTCATAAGTAATATAGCCATCATCATACCTTCGGGGTATGCAGGATTGAAAACTCTGATCATTATGGCAAAAAGTCCGACAAGGAAGCCATAAATCCATTTACCGGTATTGGTTTGAGCAGATGATACAGGGTCAGTAGCCATAAAAACGGCACCAAACATAAATCCGCCCATTACTAAATGTGTAATAGGGCTTACTCTCATATAATCATTAACGGCAAAAGCGTTAAAAATAAGCGACATAACTATTCCGCCTGCAATGGTTGAAATAATTATTCGCCAGCTTCCGACTCCGGTATAAATAAGGATAAAAGCTCCTATCAAAATGGCAAAAGTAGAAGTTTCGCCGATAGAACCGGGAATAAAGCCCCAAAACATATCCCAGAATGGTGTTTTATCTACAATGTTTTGTCCCCAATGACCTAATGGTGTAGCTCCTGAAAACCCGTCAACTATTCCTTTACCTTCCGACAATCCGGCAACCCATACAAAATCTCCGGTTATTTTCGACGGATAAGCAAAAAATATAAAAGCTCGGGCTAATAGTGCAGGGTTAAACACATTCATACCTGTACCGCCAAATACTTCTTTTCCGAATATTACCGCAAAAGCAGTAGCTACAGCCACCATCCATAAAGGAACATCGACAGGCATAACCATTGGGATAAGCATTCCCGAAACTAAAAATCCTTCATTTACTTCATGCCCTCTGATTTGAGCAAAAATAAATTCAATCCCAAGTCCTACAATATATGTTACTGCTATAATCGGCAATACTTTAATAAATCCGAAAATAAAATTTTCTAAAACAGATTTGTGTTCGCCTATGGATAAATGATGTTGATATCCTACATTCCACATTCCGAAAAGTAATGCAGGCATCAATGAAATTAACACCATGCTCATAGTCCTTTTCATATCTATGCTGTCGCGAATATGACTTCCTTTGAAAGTAGTTTTATTTGGAACAAAAAGGAAAGTCTCGAATGCATCAAATGTAGAGTGCAGTTTTTCAAACTTACCGCCTTTTTCAAAATTCGGTTTAATTTTGTCAATGAAATTTCTTAATGCTTTCATTTTTTTCGTCTGGTTTTATGTATCTTTTGTGTTTTTAGCTCATTTCTTTTCTTATAAGGTCAAGACCTTTTCTGATAATCGATTGAATTTCGGTTTTCGATGTATCAATATATTCAACAAGGGCAAAGTCTTCTTCATCAACTTCGTAAATTCCAAGTTGCTCCATCTTGTCAATATCTTCGACCAAAATTGCTTTTATTAACTGCATGGGGAGTATATCCATAGGTAATACTTTTTCATATTCGCCTGTTATAACATAAGCGCGTTCTCCTCCATGCAAATTAGTGTCTTGTACATACTTTCTGTTTGGGAATAACCAAGAGAAAAATGTTCTAGAGAAACTAAATTTATTGAAACCCGGTAATGCCCATCCAAAAAACTCATAATAATCACCTTCGGGTATAACGGTTATTTGATTATCGTAGAATCCTAAAAAACCGTCTTTATTTATTTTTGTTCCGGTTAATACGTTTCCGCTTATAAATCTCAGATTTTTATCGGTAACATTATTATCGATCAGCCCTGAAATCTGACATCCGCTTATAACTTTGGCGTACTTTGGATTTAAAACTTCGGAGCCTGTAACTGCAATTATTTTGCTTGAATTGTATTTTCCTTCCAAAAACAATCTGCCAATTGTAATAACGTGTTGAGGATTTACATACCAAACAATATCTCCTTTATTTATAGGGTCAATATGGTGTATTTGAATTCCGACATTGCCTGCAGGATGAGGTCCGCTAAAATAGTTTATCTCTACATTTCTCGAATTAATAAATACCTTTGAGGTATTCATTTGCGGGTTCAGGTTCAAATAAACTTTGCCCTGAGTTAATTTGCTTAAAGCATCAAGTCCTGCCTGAAAAAATTCACCATTCCCGTGAACTATAAAATCATAATCCGGCGCCAATGGTGAAGTATCAAAACCTGAAATAAATATTGCTTTAGGATTGCTCGACGGATTTGCAATAATTGAATAAGGCCTCTGTCTTATAGTAGCCCAGACCCCACTTTGCAAAAGTTTTTCAGTTATTTCTTCTTTCGACAATTCGCTTGGATTGGCTTTCCCAAAGTCAATAAACTTTTGTTCGGAAGATAAGTCAATAATTATTTCCCTGAGAATTCTTTTTTCGCCTCTAACTATCGAACTAACTGTTCCTGAAGCCGGTGAGGTAATTTTAATTTTTTCGTTATTCTTGTCGAAAAGTATTGGAGTACCGCACTCTACATAATCACCTTCTTTGACAAGCAGTTTTGGAGTTAACCCTGTAAAGTCGGTCGGCTTTATCGCACACTTTTCTATTTTTAATGTATTGAAGAATATTTTCTCAGCCTCACCATAAAGTTTTATATCAAGCCCTTTTTTAAGTTTTATATGTTTTGACATATCTTTTATTTTGATTTTTTGCTATTTACCGGCTATTTTAAGTATTATATTGCAAAAATATTAAATATTAATTAAATTATACTAAAATAATATTGTGAAATAATTAACAATACATGCAATAAAAAGTTTTGTCATTCTTTGAAAAATATTTTTTAAAATTAAGCATTTTTCTAAATAAAAATGAGATGACTTTTTAAAACGACACTTTGTACTCTTTTTTTCATATTTTTCTTATTTCAATATCTTTGCAAAAATTTTATACTATGTATTCAGAACTTAGCGAACAAGAATTATTCAGAAGACAGTCATTAGAAGAGTTGAAAAAAGCAGGAATTAATCCATATCCTGCCGAATTATTTGAGGTTAATGTAAAAACTAAAGAGATATTAGAAAAATATCCAAATGATAATACTCTTTTTCAGGATGTAAGCATAGCCGGACGAATAATGAGTCGTCGAATTATGGGCGCAGCATCTTTCGTCGAGTTGCAAGATAGTGTCGGAAGAATTCAGTTGTATATAAAACGCGATGATATTTGTAAAGGAGAGGATAAGTCGTTTTACAATAATGTCTTTAAAAAGATGATGGATATTGGAGACATTATTGGAGTAAAGGGCTATGTTTTCACTACTCAAATGGGCGAAATAAGCATACATGTTACCGATTTGAAATTGTTAAGCAAATCATTGAAGCCATTGCCTATCGTAAAAGAAAAAGACGGTGTGGTTTACGATGCTTTCAGCGATCCCGAACAACGTTATCGTCAGCGATATGTTGATTTGATTGTTAATGAAGGTGTAAAAGATGTATTTGTTAAACGCACAAGGATAATTCAATCGATGAGAGAATATTTCAACTCACAGGGTTATCTTGAAGTAGAAACTCCAATTCTTCAACCTATCCCCGGTGGTGCTGCCGCTCGTCCGTTTATTACTCATCATAACGCATTGAATATACCCTTATACTTACGAATTGCTAATGAATTGTATCTTAAAAGACTAATAGTCGGAGGATTCGACGGCGTTTACGAATTTGCCAAAGATTTCCGTAACGAAGGTATGGATCGCACACATAATCCCGAATTTACTGTTATGGAAATTTATGTGGCATACAAAGACTATAATTGGATGATGGAATTTACCGAAAAAATGCTCGAAAAAGTCGCATTAGACATTCATGGAAGCACTTCGGTAAAATATGGTGAAAACATTATTGAATTTAAAGCTCCGTTTCGCAGAGTTACCATGATTGACGCCATAAAAGAACATACCGGTTTCGATATTACTGGCATGGACGAGGAGCAAATAAGGGAAATTTGCAATAAACTCCAAATTGAGACCAACTCAACCATGGGGAAAGGTAAACTCATAGATGAGATTTTCAGCGAAAAATGCGAACATCATTATATTCAGCCAACTTTCATCACTGATTATCCGGTTGAAATGTCGCCGCTATGCAAAAAGCACCGCAATAATCCTGAACTTACCGAACGTTTTGAACTTTTCGTAAACGGTAAAGAACTTGCCAATGCTTATACCGAGCTTAATGACCCTATTGACCAGCGCGAGCGTTTTCAGGAACAACTTAAACTATCGGAAAAAGGCGACGATGAAGCTATGTTTATCGATCAGGATTTCCTAAGAGCCATGGAATATGGAATGCCTCCAATGGCAGGAATGGGTATAGGCGTTGACCGACTTGTTATGTTTCTTACAAATTCTCAATCAATACAGGAAGTACTATTTTTCCCTCAAATGAGACCAGAGAAAAAAGTTACTCAATCATCGGATGTGGAATTTTTAAATATAGGGATTCCTGAATATTGGATACAGCCTTTACGAAAATTAGGTTTTAATACTCTATCATCTTTGAAAGAAGCCAACATCAACAAACTTTTCAACGACTTAAACGGATTTCGTAAGAAAAACAAACTCGATATTCCGGCTATGAACTTAGCAGAATTGACTGAATGGATTTCTAAAATATAGTTTTGTTTAACCGCAGAGGTCGCAGAGTTTTATTCACAAAGAGCCGCAAAGTATTAAAATCTCAAAGTAATATTATGACTGAAAATGAGATTTCGGAAAAAATAATTGGATGTGCCATTAGAGTTCATAAAGCACTTGGACCCGGTTTATTAGAAAGCTCTTATCTTGAATGTCTTTATTATGAATTACAAAAATCGGGCTTAAAAGTTGAAAAACAAAAAGCATTACCATTGATTTACAATGAAGTGAAATTAGAAATTGGATATCGTTTAGATTTGCTTGTTGAGGGCAAAGTTGTGGTTGAACTAAAAGCAATTGAAGCATTAAATGATATTCATACTGCACAGGTAATTACTTATTTAAAATTATCCGGTTGTAAACTTGGGTTGCTTATAAACTTTAATGTTTTACGCTTAATTGATGGTTTAAAAAGAATTGCAAATAATTTATAACTACTTTATGTTTAAATTTAAAAAATATTGTTCCAAATCTATACGACTCTCTGCAAAACCCTTTGCTATCTTTGCGGTTATCTTTTTATTTTCTATTAAAGTAATATCTCAGGAATCACCAAAACACTTCTTTTCGGAAAAAGGATTTAAAATCGGCTTAAGTTTTTATAGTATTGAACTTCCCGAAGAACAACATTATAAGCCTCTTTTGCTTATGGGTAATTTTGGATGGGAGCTTATAAAAAAAGATACCAGAAGTAAACTGTGGATTATGTTCGAACCTCAATTAAATCTTGTATTTCTCGACAATAAAATCGAAGAATTAGAATATGGTATTAATGTAGCTTTCCGATACAAATATAAGCTTGGAGACAAAACATATTTTTATTCGCAAATAGGTTCAGGTCCTCATTTTATAACTGTTTCGACAAGAAGACAAGTAAAAGGTTTTATCTTTTCCGATAATTTTGCCATAGGACTATCTTATTTTATCGCTTCACGAACCGTAATAGATACAGAATTGCGATTCAGACATATATCAAATGCGAACCTTGCAAAACCAAACTGGGGAATCAACAATGCATTTCTGGTTATAGGCTTATCAAAATACATAAATTAGATGTTGGAAAAACTTTTAAATAGCTCAATCAACAGGTTTTACAGGATGATTAAACCCAGATTTATCAGGTTTTTATTCGTTGGTGCTTTAAATACGTTGTTCTCTCTGACAGTTTACTGGATACTGGTTTTTTTTGGTGTACATTATTCATTGGCTGTGTTTATTTCAAATATGTTAGGCATCTTATTTAATTATAAAACCACCGGCAGATTGGTATTTGAGAGTAGAAGCAATAAATTGATTTTTAAATTTATTGCTGTATATTTGCTCGTTTATATGCTTAGTGTAGCAAGTTTAAAATTACTGTTTTATCTAGGTGTCGACAAATATACCGGTGCTGTTATTATTTCTTTGCCTATGGCAGTTATATCGTTTTATCTTATGAAAATGTTTGTGTTTAATAAAAATCCAGAAGATAAAACCAATAAATAACATTAACTGTTATTTTGTTTTCAATAACATAACAAATGAAGATAAAAAAAGCAGAATAAATTTTATTGAAGATCTGCTATAAGAGTTTTTATGCAAGAAAAAAATAAATTTTTTCTTTAATATTCCTAATTGCCAATCAAAAAAGCTGCAAACAAAATGCTATCAAATTAAAATTTAATTTTTGGTTAGGTTCAGTATAAAGTGATTTATCTAAACAGATTATTTACTTCTATTTTAAGTTTTGGTAAATGATTGAGCTGTATAGCCCATATAATTTCATCTGAAACCATATCGTAATCATGAATTATTTGATTTATAAGCCCTACAATAAGGTATGCATTTTCTATTGGGAAGTTAGGAGCTTCCCTCAATAACCTGTTCATTGCTTCGCCAATAATTTCAAGATTACGTTCCACAGCTCATTTTAAAATTATATTATTTGAATAATTTTCGAGGTTAAATGTTTGTTCGGTAAAAAAACTATAAATTTCATCTAAGGCTAACTTGATATTAAATAAGCATTTAAGCAATTTTTAGTTCATATATCAACAGTTTTTCTCTATCAATAATTTTCCTGAATATGGGATTTCTTATTGCTTGAATTTCAGCAATATCTATTTCCCTTTTTAGAAGAGATTCAATTTGTTCTTTAAAATTCATATAATTATTGAAATATTTATAGGCACCAACATCGGAAAATTGAACCAATAAATCAATATCACTGTTTTAATTGAAATTATCAGTAAGAATCGACCCAAACAAATATAACTTGCTTACTTTATATATATTTAATTTTAATGCATAAAGCAATAGTTTCTTTATATTGTAAAATTAAATTCATACCACAATTATAATAATTAAATTTTCAATTTTTTATCGTTTGCTACTTTTTTTTATTTAATTAAATTGTAGTTTATACCTCTTGGAATAATACCTATAGGTAAAAAATCAGCAAAATTTACTATAGCGAAAGCAATTTTTTGCTATAAAAAATGATTTCGCCTGTGAATAATTCAAATAATTGTGTATTTTTGCCTGTGAAAAATTAAAACTTTTAATGTTTTATGCCTGTGAAAAATTCATATTATTATCTTAATCGTCATATTGACAACATATTAAATAATTGGAGAAAAAGCAAAGAAAGAAAACCATTAATTTTACGAGGAGCCAGACAGGTTGGAAAATCGTCGGCAGTTCGAAATTTGGCTAAAAACTTCGAGTTTTTTATTGAAATTAATTTTGAAGAGAAACCCGAAGTTAATGAGTTGTTCAAGCGAAGTATATCTCCCGAATATTTATGCGAAAGCTTATCGGTTTATTATGGAATTCCTATTATTCCGGGGAAAACACTTTTGTTTTTCGACGAAATTCAATTAAGTATTCCTGCAATTAGCTCATTAAGGTATTTCTATGAGAAAATGCCTGATTTACATCTTATTGCAGCAGGTTCATTACTCGAATTTGCCTTGCAGGAATTGCCATCTTATGGTGTTGGTAGGGTTCGTTCGGTTTTTATGTACCCATTTTCTTTTGATGAATTTTTAATGGCTATCAACGAAACTGACTTAATCAGCCTAAAAAGAAAAGCAGATTCAAATAATCCTTTACCTGAAATTTTTCATCAGAAACTAATCGATTATTTTAAAAAGTATTTGATGATAGGTGGTATGCCAGAAGTAGTTTCTAAATATGTTAATAATCATAGTATAAATGAGATACAATATATTCTGGATGATTTATTGACTTCACTAAAAGCTGATTTTTCAAAATACAAAAAAAGAGTTCCATCAATGCGTATTGTTAAAGTATTGGAAGCTGTTGCACTTCAAACCGGCAGAAAGTTCGTTTATCAGAATGCAAATATTGAAGCTAATCTAATGCAAATAAAGGAAGCAGTTGATCTGTTGATTATGTCTGGATTGATTATCCCTGTAACACATTCATCTGCAAATGGAATTCCGTTAGGTGCTGAAAGTAATCCTAAAAAGCGAAAGTTTTTTATTTTTGATACAGGTTTATATCAAAGAATTTGCAATCTCAATTTGTCAGAAATTGTACTGGAAAATGATTTTAATAGTATTAATAAAGGTGCAATTGCTGAACAATTTGTGGGTTTAGAACTTATAAAATACGCAGACCCATTTCATCAGGAGAATTTATACTATTGGCACAGAGAAACATCAAGCAGTAATGCAGAAATTGATTTTATAATTCAAAAACAAAACGAAATAATTCCTATTGAAGTAAAATCATCAGGTAAAGGAAGTATGCAAAGCATGTATCAGTTTTTGAAAGATAAAAAACGCAATAAAGGAATACGTATTTCTTTAGAAAATTTTTCAAAAATAAATGAAATTCAGATAATTCCACTTTATGCTGTAAGCAATTTATTCCAAAGTAATTTATAAAATACAATGACTTTTAGTTTTTCTTAATATTACAAATCTTTATAAGGCATTTGCAAAGTTGAATCTATATTGCTGTTTTTATAAATTTATTGATAAAACTTTAATTATTTATAGTCGAATTACAGCAATTTCTTAAGAAAACATCAAAGATATTTTAATATAACTATTTGTTTTATTGATATTTAAATTTAAACTGATACGTAGAAGATTTATGTTTATTGAATAAAGGAATATATAGTTTTAAAATAACTTTATTTTCAATCAATTAAAACATCTTTCGATAATTTTGATTTTCTTTTTCAGCTAAAATATTTTTTTTTACAACTTGCAGCTATTAAAATTTTATTCATACATTTGCGATAAAATTGTCATGTGAATTGTTTAAAATTGTAGTAATTAAACTGAGGATTAAAATTAATCGCAATTGAAAATGGAAGAGATAGGAAAAAATGAAAGAGAAGAGATATTCTCAAGCGTAATGAAGGCAGGCAAAAGAACATATTTCTTTGATGTAAAAAGCACTAAATCGGGTGAAAAATACCTGACAATTACCGAAAGTAAGAAAAAATTCGATAATGAAAACGGCAAGTTTTATTACGAAAAGCATAAAATTTTTCTTTACAAAGAAGATTTTGATAAGTTCACAAAAACTCTTGGCGGAGTTATGAATTTTATCGAAACAGGTGAATTGCCCGAAGTTGATGCCGAAAATGGCTTTGACAGTGATTTTTCAAATGTTGACTTCGACCATATTGAGAAATCAAAAGAATAAATTTTATTTTTCAAGTTAATATTTAAGCTGTTCTATGAACAGCTTTTTTTGTTATAAACTTTTAACATTAATTTTAAATAATTAGTTTTACTTTTGTAAACGTAATTTTCTATTATTTCAGAACTTTTAAAATATTAATAATCAAAAACATATAATGGGAAAAGTTATAGCAATAGCTAATCAAAAAGGAGGTGTTGGAAAAACTACTACCGCTATAAATCTTGGTGCAAGTTTGGCCGTTTTAGACAAAAAGACTTTATTGATTGATGCCGATCCTCAAGCCAATGCCACATCGGGAGTAGGTTTTGACCCAAAAAATATAAAAGCAAGTATTTACGAATGTATTATTGACAATATAAATCCCGAAGATGCTATTCTTAATACATCTACACCAAACTTGGACATATTACCTGCTCATATCGACCTTGTAGGCGCCGAGATTGAGATGATAAATATGCCCAACCGTGAAAAAATGATGCGTAAATCATTAGAAAATGTAAGAGACAAATATGATTATATAATAATCGACTGTTCGCCATCTTTAGGATTAATAACCGTAAATTCCCTTACGGCTGCCGATTCGGTGATTGTTCCGGTTCAATGCGAATACTTTGCTCTGGAGGGTTTGGGTAAATTATTAAATACAATACGAATAGTGCAAACAAGGTTAAACCCCAATTTGGAAATTGAAGGAATTTTACTCACTATGTACGATTCACGACTGAGGCTTGCAAAGCAGGTTGTAGAAGATGTTAGACTTCATTTTCAACAAATGGTATTTAATACTTTAATATACAGAAACACTAAACTTGGAGAAGCACCAAGTTTTGGGGAAACTATAATTATGCATGATGCAAATTGTTCGGGTTCTATCAATTACCTGAATCTTGCACGTGAAATTTTACAAAAGAACCAACTTACTCAAATATACGATTATAAAAACAACTGATATGAATGCAAAAAAACAGGCATTAGGCAGGGGCTTAAGTGCTTTATTGGCTATTTCGGAAACCGATGATTTATCAACAGATGAAAATACCAGTACTGTCGTAGGTGCTATTGCATCTATACCTGTTGATTCTATTGAAGCCAATCCTTTTCAACCTCGTACCGATTTTGAAAAAGAAGCTCTTGAAGACCTTATGATTTCAATAAAACAACAAGGAATAATTCAACCTATAACTGTCCGTAAAATTGGGCACGAAAAATATCAGCTTATTTCAGGAGAAAGAAGGCTTAGAGCTTCGAAAATGGCCGGATTAAGCGTAATACCCGCATACATAAGAATTGCTACCGACTCTCAAATGCTTGAAATGGCTTTAGTAGAAAATATTCAAAGAGAAAACCTTAATGCCATTGAAATTGCTCTATCGTATCAAGCTCTTATTGATGAATGCAAATTAACTCAGGAACAACTTAGCGAAAAAATAGGTAAAAACAGAACAACCATAACCAATTATCTCCGCTTATTGAAATTGCCCGCCGAAGTTCAGCTTGATATACGCGACGACAAGATAACAATGGGGCACGCAAGAGCAATTATCACACTTGATAACCCTGAACAACAGTTGTTTATTACAAAACAAATTGTTGAAAAAGGCTTATCTGTCAGAGAAGTAGAAAAAATGGTCAGAATTATTGTTAACCCTGACGATAAAAAAGCCAAAAAGTCTAAAGATACATTGCCTGAGATGTACTCAAATTTCAAAGATAAACTTTCATCAAACCTTGGCTCGAAAGTTGAAATTAAAAGAAATAACAGAGGAAAAGGAAATATAGTTATTTCGTTCAGTTCTGATAAAGATTTTGAAAGAATCCTAAATTTATTGAAATTATAATATTTAATAAAACCGTGTTAATAAATGTCAACTATATTTTTTCAAAAACTGTAAAATTATCCTCTTTTGGTTTTGTTTTATTTTTTCTCTGCTTAATTTCAAATAATACAGCTTATGCTCAGAAGAAAAACGATACAATAATCATAAATGAACATTCGCCTCACAAAGCTACATTGTACTCTGCAATAATACCGGGCTTAGGGCAGGTTTACAATAAGCAATACTGGAAAGTGCCGATTTTATATGCAGGTATAGCTACTATAGTTTATTTTGTTAACTTCAACGGCGACAAATATTATTCTTACAGAGATGAATACGTTGCCCGCATGAACAACGATAGTACAAAGCTAAATCTCAACTATATACTTTATTCTGACAATAGTATTCTGCAATTGAAAAACTATTATCAACGAAATCTCGAATTTACATGGATAATGGCCGGTGTAGTGTATCTTTTAAATATTATCGACGCCAGCGTTTATGCCCATTTATTTAATTTTGACGTCGGAAACGATTTAAGTTTAAAAGTTGAACCTGTTTTATACAATAATAATTACAACTTATCAGCGCCTCCATCTACCGGTATAAAATTGGTTTTAAAATTTAATAAATAAAAAAATAGTTTTATGAAAATAGCTCTTTTAGGATATGGTAAAATGGGCAAAATAATAGAAAGTATTTCTAATGATAGAAATCATAATATTGTAACAAAAATAGATTCAATTTCTGACTGGGATATTTATTCTGAAGAATTTAAAAAAGCCGATGTTGCAATTGAATTCAGCACTCCGCAAACTGTTGTTGATAACATTTTCAAAAGTTTTGAATACAATATCCCTATTGTAATAGGTACAACGGGATGGAATGAAAGATTTTCGGAAATTGCCGAATTGTGTAAAGCAAAAAATCAAACAATGTTTTATGCTTCAAATTTTAGTATAGGGGTAAATATCTTTTTTGAGATAAATAAACATCTATCGAAACTAATGAACAAATATAACCAATATGAAGTTAGAGTCGAAGAAACCCATCACCTTCAAAAAATTGATTCTCCAAGCGGTACCGCAATCACACTTGCAAATGATATAATTTCGAAAATAGATAGATTAAATAACTGGAAAAACTCTGAAACTGCCGATAAAGGCATCTTACCTGTTAAATCGATACGAGAGGCTGATATAGTCGGCACTCATAAAGTTATTTATGATTCAGAAGAAGATATCATAGAAATTAAACATTTTGCTAAAAGTAGAAAAGGGTTTGCATATGGAGCAGTATTAGCTGCTGAATTTATAGTAGGCAAAAAAGGGATTTTTAATATGAATGATTTGATGAAATTATAAACAGCAATATTATATTTTTTTAAACGTTAAGGTAATTAAATTCAAATTTTTAAGTATGAGTATCTATTTAATTTTAACTATTGTTTTTTTCATACTTTCTTTGGCAGGATTATGGAAAATATTCGAAAAAGCAGGTTTTCCGGGATGGACAGTTTTAGTACCGTTTTACAACTTCTATATTTGGCTGAAAATTATAAATAAACCTCTTTGGTGGTATATTTTTATTCTTACACCATTTATAAATGTTTTTACTATTATGTTAATGATAGTAGAGATTGCCAAGTGTTTCAAGAAAAACGGACTTATCGAACAAGCTGTAAGCGTATTAGTTCCATTTTTTTACTTGCCTTATCTTGGTTTCAATAAAAAAGAAATTTATACACATCCAAAAGATTTGCCGGTTATAAAAAAATCGGCCGTTAGAGAATGGGCAGACGCTATAATATTTGCCGTAATTGCTGCAAGTATAATAAGAACTTTTTTTATTGAAGCATATACAATACCAACGTCTTCAATGGAAAAGTCACTTCTTGTTGGCGATTTTTTATTTGTGAGCAAAATAAGCTATGGACCAAAAATCCCAAACACACCATTATCGTTTCCTTTTGCTCATCATACATTACCATTAACTCAAAACACAAAATCATATCTTGAATGGATAAAACTACCCTATTATCGTTTTCCGGGGTTTACAAAAATTAAGAATAACGACGTGGTTGTTTTCAATTACCCTGATGGAGATACTGTTTCGACCGTATGGCAAAGCAATGCAAGCTATTATGCCCTCGTGAGAGAATACGGCCGAGAAAGAGTATGGAACGACAAAGCAAATTTTGGAGATATTATTGCACGTCCCGTTGACAAGCGTGAAAACTTTATTAAACGTTGTATTGGTATTCCCGGAGATAGTGTACAAATAATTGACAGACAAGTATATGTAAATGGCAAAAAAGCCGAAAATCCTGTTGATAGACAATTTAACTATGAAATAATCACAAATGGAACTCCGGTTTACAAAAAACAACTACGCTCCTTAGGAGTTTCTGAAGAAGACATACATAATTGGAATCAATATGGATTTATTCCTTTGACCGAAGAAAATGTAAATAAACTGAAAACACTGCCAAATGTTGTTGAAATTAAACCTATTATTTCACCAAAAGGATTGTGGGATCAAAGACTATTCCCATTCGATTCGAATTACAAATTCAGTTTAGATAATTATGGCCCCATTTATATACCGAAAGCCGGAGTTACTGTTGACATAAGCCCTTCAAATATAAGTTTATACAGAAGAATTATCGAAACTTATGAAGGTAATAAATTTGAAATGGTTGGCAACAAAATATTTATTAACGGTAAGGAAGCCAATAAATACACTTTCAAAATGAATTATTATTGGATGCAAGGAGACAATCGTCACAACTCGGCCGATTCAAGATACTGGGGCTTTGTACCCGAAGACCATATTGTAGGAAAAGCATCTTTTGTATGGTTATCGTTGGACAAAGACGAAAGTTTTCCTAAAAAAATAAGATGGAAAAAACTATTTAGAATAATAAAATAGAACTTTTTTCTGAATATTGTTAACCTCTGAAAATACTTATATTCGGTTTTTTTTTCAAAATATGAACATTTTAAAAAAAATGTCGTAAATTTGAGAAAAAAAAATCATGCGATTACGAACAAAAATGCTGTTGTTATTTATACTTTCAACAGTTATTGTTTACTTTTTCTCACTTTTTTTTATTTCTTACGAAAGTCTTAATCTTTCAAAAAATTCTGCATTAAAAATTGCCGAATCAAAAGCAAAAGAGGCAGCATACAGTTCCGAAGCATATCTGGAATCTGCAAGCGATATTGCATGGTGGTTGGCACATAATTTTCTTACTTTGAAACAATCGGGAAATAAAGTAAGAGAACATTATTTGGCATTACAAAAAAAAGCTATTGAAGAAAACGAAAATTTCCTGTCAGTTTGGGTTATGATGCTGCCAAATCAATTAGACGGAAGAGATTCTCTTTATAGAAATAATACTTATTTCGATGCATACGGCAGATACAATACAGGCATAGTCAGATTGCCTCAAGGAATTGAATTTGAAATTTACGACTCCAATAATGAAGATGAATATCAGGCCGATTATTTTCAAATTCCACTGAATGCAAAAAAAGAAATTGTTTTGGAACCTTATAAATACGCTTACGATTTGCCCGGAGCTGTAAAAGATAGTTTTTTAGAAACTACCGTTGCAGTACCTGTTATAGAAAATAATCAGTCAATAGGGGTTGTAGGGATTGATATCAACTTTAAAGAACTTCAACAAATCAATAAAAAAATAAAAATTTACGAAAGCGGTTACGGTTCAATTATTTCGGAAAGCGGTTATTATGTTAGTCATCCCGATGATAATAGAGCCGGTAATAGGATAAGTGACACAACTATAATTTTAAAGTTTAACAAAGGCGAAGTATTCACAATAAGAGGTTTTGACGATTTTCTGCAAAAAAAAGTTTTATATGTTTATCAACCATTCTCTGTTGGTAAATCCGGACAACACTGGGCTTATTGTATGGTAGTTCCCATTGATGAAGCTCTATCGCAATACAGAAGCATTCTATATTCAATTATCGGACTGGGTATTTTAGGTATAGCTTTGCTTATATTAACGATTATTTTTGTATCTTCCAAAGTAACTAAACCTATTACTGAAACAATTTCATTTGTAAAAAAGGTTTCAAGCGGAGATTTAACGAAGAAAATTGAATTTAATTCAAGCGATGAACTTGGCGAAATGGTTCAGGGGATAAATGATATGGTTGATAAACTCAGAAATATTGTCAGCAGGATTAATATTAGTGCATTAGAATTAGAAACATCGAGTCAGGAAGTAAAAAAAGGAGCCGAACAATTGTCGGATGGGGCCAATACCCAAGCATCATCAGTTGAGGAAATACTATCGACAATGCAAGAAATGGCATCAAAAATCGAACAAAGCAGCTACCATGCCAACCAAAACAGCCAACACTCTCAAATGACAATAGATAGTTTGAAAAAATTCACTGAAGCTGCAACTAAAAGCATAGAAATATCGAAAAAAATATCTGAGAAAATTAAAATAATAAATGAAATAGCTTTCCAAACGAACTTTCTTTCACTTAATGCCGCAATAGAGGCTGCCAGAGCCGGAGAGCATGGTAAAGGATTTGCCGTAGTTGCTACAGAAGTTAGAAAGTTGGCCGAAAGAAGTAAAAAGGCAGCCGAAGAAATAAGCATCATTTCGCATGAAAGCATGCTGGTAAATAATGAATCGAGAGAACTGATGAATGAGCTATTTCCTAAAATTGAAAGTTCAGTTAAGTTTAATATTGAAATTGCGGAAGTTTCATCAGAACAATCAATAGGTGTCGAACAAATTAATATTGCCATTCAACGCCTTAGCCAAATAGTACAACAAAATGCTGCATTTGCCGAAGAAGTATATGGCAATTCTGAAGAATTTCAAAGAAAAGCCCAGCAACTTATTGAATCTGTTGTATTCTTCAAAATTTAATATATAGTCCTATGAGCATAAAAAGAAAAATGATAATATGGATAGGATTACTGTCAACACTTACTTTTGCTGTTGTTATATATTTAATAAGTAGTCAAAGTGTTAAAAGATCGAAGAAAGATGCTTTTGAACTCGCTTCGGTAAAAGCAAGTGAATATGCCAATACATCTAAAAACTACCTTCAGTCTGCAAGTGATGCGGCATGGTATTTGGCAAAAAGCATACTTGCTTTAAAACATAAAGGAAATATAAACAGAGAGTTTTACCTCGAACTTCAGCGACAAACCATAGAATCTAACGATAACTTTCTTTCCGTATGGCTTATGTTTGAAAAAAATGCAATTGATGGAAGAGATTCATTATACTTAAATACTACAATATACGACAATCAGGGGAGATTAAATACAGGATTGGTAAGGTATAAAACCGGTATAGAGTACGAATATGTAGAAGGAAATACTATAGATGAATATCAGGAATCATTCTATACCGAGCCTGTACAAACAAAAAAAGAAATAATTACAGACCCTTACATGTATGCATACGGTTCATTAGAGCCAGTAAAAGATAGCTTTTTCGAAACAAGTATTGTTGTTCCTGTAGTTGACAATGACAAAGCAATTGGAGTTGTCGGAATTGATATCGGCTTTACCGAACTTCAGAAAATAAATTCTCAAGTTAAAATTTACGAAAATGGCTATGGTGTTATTATTTCCAACGGAGGATACTATGTAAGTCATCCAGATTTAAACAAGGCCGGACAAAAAATTACAGATACCTTTGCTTTGAATAAAATAAAAAATGGTGAAACATTCAGCCTACAAGGTTATGATGAATATTCAAAAAGAGATGTTATATATGTTTTTCAGCCATTCAAAATAGGAAAATCAGATACATATTGGACTTACTGTATGGTAGTTCCTATAAATGAAATATTAGCAAATTCAAGAAAGATGATAGCAGAACTTTTGCTATATGGTCTAATAGGATTGATTTTGATAAACATTGTCGTTTTTATTATTTCCAATACAATAAGTAAACCTATTATTAAAGGAATTGAATTTGCAAAAGTAGTAGCTTCGGGAAACCTCAGCGAAAAAATTGAAATAATAAAACAAAAGGACGAAGTAGGCGAAATGCTTGAAACTATGAATGATATGGTCGAGAAATTACAAATTATTGTAAAAGAAATTAATCATAATGCTTCGGAGTTGGAAATTTCGGGACAGGAGATTAAACATGGTGCAGAGCATATTTCGTCGGGAGCAAATACTCAAGCATCTGCAGTAGAGGAAATACTTTCGACCATGCAGGAAATGTCATCAAAGATAGAGCAAAGCAGCTATAGTGCCAACAGAAACAGCGAATTCTCGAAAAATACGCTCGAAATGATGAATAAATTTACTGATGCTGCAATAAACAGTATGGAAATTTCGAAAAATATAACTGAAAAAATTAATATAATAAACGAAATATCATTCCAGACCAATTTTCTTGCATTAAATGCAGCAGTAGAAGCCGCCCGAGCCGGAGAGCAAGGAAAAGGTTTTGCTGTTGTAGCTTCCGAAATAAGAAAATTAGCCGAAAAAAGCAAAAAAGCTGCTGAAGAAATTAGTATTATTTCTCGCAAAAGCATTATTGTTAATCAGGAATCGAAAGAACTTATGAATGAATTAGTTCCAAAAATTGAAGAACTTGTAAAATTCATTTCCGAAATGGCCGAAGTATCGAACGAACAGTCTATAGGCGTTGAACAAATAAATATTGCTATTCAAAGATTAAGTCAGATTGTACAACAAAACGCTGCATTCGCACAGGAAGTTTACAGCAATTCTGAGGAATTTGAAAAGAAAGCTATCAAACTAAGAGAAATGGTTAGTTATTTTAAAATTAACTAAAAATATTTTACCGGCTACCGGCTAAAATATTATGAATTTCAATTACTTGCGAAAACAAATCACTCTTTCCGTCATTTATTATAATATAATCGGCTAACTTTATTTTAATTGACTCTTCCCACTGTTTTGAAATTCTTTTTTTTACTTCCTCAACATCACAATTATCACGATTTACAATTCTTTTTATTCTAATCTCTTCGGGTGCCGAAACAAAAATAACTTTATTTACAAATTTATCGAAACCGCTTTCATATAAAATAGCACTCTCAATTATTACATAGTTGTCGTTTTGTCTTAAGTCGCACCATTTATTGAAATCATCGGCTACAAAAGGATGAATTAACTGGTTAAGAAAGTTCAACGATTCATTGTCGTTAAAAACAATTGCGGCAAGTTTTTTATTATCTATTTTATCATTTGTTAATATTCTGTCTCCGAATCGATTTATCAATTTTAAAACAACTTCTTCATAAGATAAAAACTTTTTTGCTTCTGTATCTGAATTATATACAGGAATACCCAAGTTTTCGAATATTTCAGACACTGTTGTTTTTCCGCTGCCAATATTTCCTGTTAATCCGACTTTTATCATAATTAATTACTTGAAAATAATATACTCGACTCTTTCAGGATATATTTTGACATTTCTTACAAAATCAGGAAATTTTACAAGTTCTGTCTGCAACTTTTTTTCTTCATTTATAAGCCCGTTATCTATATCAACCTGAACAATAAATAAATCTGAATTAATCTTCTTATAATCCTTAACAGCTACTTGAAAACTAACTTTTACTTTATCAGGAAACAATTTAACATTAAAACTTTTATTATTTGTCTTTATTTTCAAAGGCACTTCTAGAACGGTTTCAGTATATTTTTCAACCGGTACAGTTATTTTAACTTTATCGGTAATATATCGAATTTTGATGTTATTTTTAGGATATAATAATTTTGCAATCAACTCTGTGTTTTCGCTAATATTCGATAAATATTTGTATTCAGTAGGAATATAGCAAATTTGTTTCACATCATTTTTTGCTCCCGAAACTAATACGGAATCGGGATAACCTTTATAATTACCATATAGCTGATACTGCGATAAAAAATCAATTTTAATATTAGGGACAATTGGTACTTTTTTAATAAAAGCGTTTTCAAAATTCAGATAAATCGAATCGGGAGATATTGAAATTAAGCCATTTCCTATTTTCTTTTCTAACCAACTATCATTGATAAGCTCTTTTGAAGAAACTGCAAGATAATTGTTGTTATTTTTCAATTTTAGTTTTTCGGCAATATTAATTTTTAACTCACTTTTGTTTTTATTAATCAATTGATAATAAAGCAATTTATAGCCTTGCGATTTAAAAGTAATATGAACAGAGCTATCGGGATTATTAATTAATATTTTATCGAAAGGTATATTTTCGTAACTTATTTTAAAAGGGAGGGTAATTATATAATCTTTAGAGTATTTCTTTGTTAACCAAATAAATACAGAAATAAAAAGGCAGATTGAAAAAATAAACACCTTTTTTTGATTTTGAATCCGATTTTTTTTTGAATATTTCGATATAATATTTTGAATATCTGTTTCCAAAACCGAAGTGTTATTTTTTATCTGGTATTTAATAATATATAAAATCCCAACCCACAAATAGGTTGGGATAATACAAATTGATATTAATTTTTATTTACTTTCTTGCAATTGAGATGAATTATCCATAGCAATTGCTGATTTTTCGAGTTTCAAACGGTTTTGTCCTTCTACTTCAATAATAACGGTAGTTTCTTGAATTTCAACTATTTTACCGTGAATACCACCGATAGTAATTACTTTTTGACCTTTTTGCAAGTTTTCTCTAAATTTTTTCTGCTCTTTAGTTTTCTTCATTTGCGGACGAATCATAAAGAAATAGAATACTGCGAAAATAGCCAATAAAAAGAAAAGCGATTCGAAGCCGCTTCCGCCTCCTTTACCATCATTGGCAGGAGCCATAAGGATAATGTTTAATAATTGGTTCATATATTTATTATTTAATTAATTATAAATTTTCAAATTTTACTACTTTTCGGGAGATGTAATCATTGCTTTAATACTCAATGTATAGTTGCTTGGTTGAGTGTTGGCAACTAAAGTAACTGTTTTATGCTGAAAACCCGAACGACCGGCAGAGTTGAAACTTACAGTTATGGTAGCTTCTTCATTAGGTTTTACGGGGTTTTTCGGGAAATCAGGGACGGTACATCCGCATGATGCACTTGCACTCGCAATAACTAAATCTGATTTTCCAACGTTTTTGAATTTAAAGCTATATGTAACCTTTTCGCCCTCAATAATTTTCCCAAAATCATGCTCATCTTTTTCAAATTTAAAAACCGGCAAATCTCCTTTTGAACTTGCTGAGGCCGAATTTGGATTATTTACCAATTCTGTTGACAATTTTTCGCTTTTATCGTTGTTGCATGAAAAGGTAAAAAAAGCAACAAATGCCGTTACGGCAATTATAATGCTTATTTTTTTTGAGTAAATACGTGTTTTCATATTTATTTTATTTACTAATTTTCATCAATTAATCCTCTTCCTATTTTTTTAATTAAATTCTTTGATTTTAAATCGGTATGAATTTTATCTAAAACTCCATTAATAAAAATTCTACTTTTATCGGAGCTGTATGCTTTAGCAATTTCGATATACTCATTTAATGAAGCTTTTACGGGAATAGTAGGACACTCGAGCATTTCAGTCAAGGCCATCTTAATAATAATGTTATCAATAATGGCTATTCTTTCCACTTCCCAATTATTGGCTGCTTTTGCTATAAATTCATCATACTTTTCAGAATTTAAAACAGTTTTTCTGAATAATGTTGTAGTATATTTCCTATCTTCCGAATTTATATCATCCGATTTTTTATAAAGTTCAGGAAGCTGAAACATTTCATCAGAATCGCTTTTTATACTTTCGAGTGTTTTCAGTACAATTAATGCTACAAATATATAATCGTCAGACCAGTAAATATTCTTATCTTCAAAATAGTTTTGCAGTACGTCGTCGGATATTATAAATTTTCTGAAAATCGAAATCACTATTTTTTTATCTGCTTCAAACGAATTTTCAGATGAATTCATATAATCTTTGAAAGCTTTACTTTCTTTTATTTTATTATAAAGCGAGCGAAAAATTTCTTGTTCATCCGACCAATTTATTTTAAAATTATTCGAATGCAATAAAAAAGTCTTGTTATTGGCAATTTTTTTAATAAGCTGATTTTCAATAAATCGCATATTTGGATTTAAATCCTCAGGTGTAGGAATTAATTTTTGTTTGTTTTCTTCTGCTCTTTTACGTGCATATTCGGCGAGTTCGACTATAATTGACAATTGATAGATAAAAAGTTCGTAAATATTTTCGATACTTTTAAAAAGATTTTTCTCGGCAATATCAAGTCTGTTGTCTTTTGATTGATAAAAAGCGTACAGTGCCTGCATTACTTTAATACGTAAGTATCTTCTGTTGAGCATAATAAAAATGAGCGTTATTTGAAGTTTTTAAATAAAATCGGACTGCAAAGTTAGTATAAATTTAGGTATAAATTAAAAAATTCGACTTATTGCCTATTTATATTTTTCTTCAGCCGCTTTTATTATCTGATCGCCTTGCATTTTTGCTTTATTGACAAGGTCATTAGCTTTTTGGTCAGCTTCAAGGTTTAGTTTATTTGCTTTATCAACAGCTTCTTTGTGAAGTTTTTCTGCAGTTTTTTTAGCTGCTACCTTAGCAATTGGGTTATTTGCTTCATTTATAAGTTTATTCCCTTGATTGTCGGCTTCAGCTATCAGTCTATCTCCTTGTTTTTTAGCTTCATTTCTCAATAATTCGCCTTGCCTGTTTGCTTCATCGATGAGTTGTTGAGCTTTTTGGCGTGCTTCGGCAATTGCTTTATCGGCTTCGGCTTTAGCTTTATTAATCACTTCTTCTTTTTTCTGTTCTACCGCCTCTTTTGCCTTATCTTTCAAGTCATTTGCCAAATTATTTACCGACTCTTTCAGTCCGGTTTTAATTTGTGGATTTGTTATTGTTCCTACTACAAAAACATCAAATTTTATTATGTCATTTAATTTAATATCAACCCCTTTCTGACTCGCCTTTCCTGTAAGTGATTCGATAAATGAATTTGTAACGCTGCCCATTTCTTTTCTGGGAACTTCCATCCTTAGTTTATAATCTATAGTTTGATCAAAACTGCTTGTACCTGAAATATTTGCCTTTATATTATCTGACTTTATATCAAACGGTTCAGTTTTTATTTTCCCCTCAGAAATAATATATGCCAGCTTTATAGGCGAAAGATTCAGTTTTTTAAATTTGTTGACTTTAATTGCATCCGAAATTTTATTAAAAGTTTCGGAATTTTCTACGGTAATATTAGTAGTACTCAATATTCCGCTACTTTCAATAGAATTATAGTCGAGGTTCATATTTTTATCAAGTGATGCACTTATTTTGAATTTTGTATTGAAATAGCCGGATGTGCGTTTGGCAATAGGGACGATTTTATCAAATGTTGTTATTGTATTTGCGGTTTTGGGTATATTGAAATTATTGACATCCATACTAAAATTCACTGAAGGTTTACTTGGTATTTTTGAAGAATAAGAACCTGTTATTGTCATTTTACCTTCTAAAACATTTACGCTCAAATTTTTTAAAACAACCTCTTTGTCCTTCATTTCTATAATACCGTTTACATTATCCATCTCCATATTTCCGTATATTAGCTTTTTAAAATCTGATTGAAAATAAAAATCAATATTATCAGGTATATCGATAGGTTTTATAACAGAAGTGTCTTTCGATTTTTCTTCAGTTTTGTTAATTGTTTTAGTTTCATTCTTAGAAATAAAATCGTTTAAATTGAAATAATCGGAACGAGTAATCAAATTTGCCTTAACTGTTTCTTTTTTAAGGATATATGGAATGTAGTTTTCAATTTTCCCTTTAGCCTCAAAATCGTTTTTACCAATCATCATATTAAACTGTGCTAATTCAAGAAATGACGGGTTGAAGTTAAAACGACTTTTTTTAATATTTATCCCCTGCGGATATTCTTTGTTTTTAAGAATAAAGTTGCTCAATTCAAAAAAACCTGAGGCTGAAAATTCATTATATTTTTTTTGCTGAATTGATGATACTTTGCCTTTGATTGTGATATTTGAACTTAGAGAACCTTTTAGGTCCTTAGTTTCCTCAAGGGGGTAAATTTTATTGATGTTTTCAAAATTCAGATTAGTTGAAAAATTCAGATTAATAGCAGGGTCAGATATCGGATTGCTGAGATATAAAGTTAAATCAACCGGATTATTTGCAATTTCGATATGAAATTTTGAAATATTAATAGTAGTATTGTCGGCATTACCACCATTATTATTTATGGTTGTGTTTATATTGACATTATTGACAGAATTGGGTAAAGAAGGATATTTAAACATTCCTTTGATAACCTGTAAATTTAATTTGAATGCAGGAAGTTGCTCCAAATTAGTGTATTTTCCTTTTACAAATCCATCCAGAACAAATTTTCCTTCCGATTGCAATTTATCAAATTCTTTTGAATAGATTGATGGTACTAAAGAAAGAATATTTTTGAAATCGGTTTTGTCGGTTTTTAGCTTTATATCCATGTCGTAGCCACCTTCTTTAAGCATGGTGAAAAATCCTTCAAAATTGAAAAACAGCTGATTAAGTCGTGTTTCATTTTCCTCGAAAGTAAATTTCATCTCTTTAAGGTTCATCCCCAAATTGAGTTTTACCTCAGCATTCGATTTACTTAAATATTTTATTCCTCCATATACAACATCAATCTCGTTTATGTATGTTTTTGTTTTTAAAGTAGTTACTTCGGCAGTCATATCACCTTTTGAAGAGTGATTCAGGTCTTTTAGTTTTAATATGAAACCTAATTTTGCATCATCGTAAGTAAGGTTTGCATTATTTATTTCAATTTTCTTAAAAGCAATTTTAAAATTCGAAGGCTCTTCTGTTTTGGTGGTTTTTAGGGTATCTTTAATTGTAATATCCCAGTTAACATGACCATTTTCCAGACCTTTAAGCAAAATACTTGGTTTGTTCAGCTCAATTTTCTTAATTTTATATTCCGAACCTTTAAAAACACTCATTAAATCAATAGTAACATATAATTTAGGAACGTTAGCAAGAGTATCACCTGAAAATTCTTCAACTCCTACTATACTAAGCTGATCTATGCTTAAACTAAAGTCGGGAAAGCTCCTGAACAAACTTAATCCATAATCATTGAAATCTATTTTGGCTTTTAAGTTTTTATTGGTTTCTTCTTTAATCTTTCTTATAATAGCCCCTTGGAAAAGAAAAGGCAAAATAATGAGAATAGCCAATAAAATAACTACTGTTATTCCTGAAATTTTGAATATTTTTTTCATAATTTTAAACTATTATAGTTAAACTTTTTTATAATCTGCTGTAAATATAACTTTCAATTTCATGGTTATATGCTACCATTATTTCCCTTAGAAGAATGTTATTTACATTGAAATTTTTTCCGTTTATTTTTTCTATAGGGAGTACTTTGGGAGATGTACCGGTAATAAAAGCAGATTCAAATTCATCAATATTTTTTATATGGACACATTCTTCTTTTACGCTGACAGATAATTTTTCAGCAATATTTATAACGTAATTTCTTGTAATGCCGGGAAGCACATAATTAGCAGGGGCAGTGTAAAGTATGTTTTCCTTAATAAAAAAAACATTTGATTTGCTTCCTTCTGTTATATAGCCCTTTTTATTAATCAGTAAAACCTCATAAACCATATTTTCTGAAATAATGGCTTCTATGCTTTTTTTATACTGCAAATTAAAAATTTTTGCATTCGGGTTCTTTCTTTCGTTGCTATAAAGCAATACATTAATTCCGTTTTCGTACTGAAAAGGAGATGGATAATAGTGTTTTATAAAATATGCTAAAAATAATAACTGAGAACCGTTTGAGAAATGTATTTCAATTTTTACATTTCCGTTTTCAACCTGATTTTCCTTAGCAAGTTGTTTTAAAGAGTTTATAATTTCCAAATCGCTAACTAAGATCTTACAATTTTCAAGTCTTGCCGATTTGTGTAATCGGTCTAAATGGTCTTCAATAAATAAAGGAACTTTGTTTATTATCCTGACAACTTCGTAAATAATAATTTTTTTTTCTGAAAATTCAGGAAATTTAAAACCACCTACGTTTTCGAGCTGACTATTTTTGATTAAAACATTATGTTGTATTTCGTTAATCATATAGCAAAAATGTAAGGGATTTAATAATCTACAAAGTTAAATATTTCTTAATAATTAACAAATTTCAATGGTTTTGGTTCAATAATTTATTTTTTTGTTGCGACCACAACATTAAGCCAATAGCAATAGCCAAAGCAGTGATTGCCAACATAAAAGTGGTGAAAAAACCGAATAGTTCATATATAATTACACCTGATGTAGGGGCAAATAAAGCCCTCAATCCAGTTAGCGACAAATGAACCGACTGATAATCACCGGCTAATTCTTTATTACAGAAATATGCTGAGCCTATGCTCCATAATAAAGACATTGTAGCAGCAAATACACTGTGAAAAATCAAATAAGGAATCATTGTATAGTAAACAGTTATTCCGAATATTTGGAAATTTTGAGGAAAAAATTCGGTTAATGAGAGAGAGAATATGAACAGCAAAATGGAAGAAAATGTAATTACGGCAAACTTTCTTGGATCGATTTTACCTATAAGCTTTCCGAAAAAAGGAAGCAGCAATATAGCTACTATATTATAAAAATTTCTATAAAATGCCACACTTGAATAATTCAAATGTAGGGCTTTATCAAAATAAATTGTTATGACAGTAACGGATATCATGAAAGCAAATCCGTAAAACATAAATCCAATTTCAAAATGAAGGTATGGTTTGTTGTTTGATAAAATTTTCACCATACTCTTAAAAGAGCGTTTAATAGAATTTAAAAATGATTCGGATGGAGTAAAGTCATTTTCACCGGGTTTATAATCAATTAATGAAAATAAAAAAACGGATATTATTCCGAGTAACCCTACAAAAGGGTAAATATAAGTAAAAGCAAAATTATCATAGTCGAGCAAAATACCATATAAAAAAGTTACAATCAGAATTACAATTTTATTGAGTGTTGTTGCCCATCCGTATAATTGCCCAAAATATTCGTTTCTGTATGAATTTTTTAGAAATAGATTAATATTAGGGAAGATAATAGGCATTGCAAGATAATATATAAAAAAAATTGCCAGAAATACGTAGTGGAAATAAGGATGTGCAGCAATTTCCTGCGGTGTTTTTGGGAAAAAAATAAGTAGCAATAATGGTAAACGTGTGAATACTGCAGTAAAACGAAGTAATAATTTCTTATTTTTAAACCGTTTAAGAAATTCGTTTAAAAAAATTAAAAAAACATAAAGCACAACGCTGAATTGGAATAATAGACCTAACTGATAGTTATTGCCATTAAGACTTTTGATGAAAACAAACTCGTTTAATGCTAATATTCCAAGAATAATACCTTCAATTACCGAATACCAAATATGTATTCGGAAAGTCCTCTTCTCATTCTCCGTTAAAGAGAGCTGAAATACTCTCATATAATGATACTATCGCTCAATAACTTTCAGTGCAGCCTGAACTATAGCGTTCGTATTTAGACCATATTTATCCATTAGTTGTTCCGGGGTGCCGCTTTCACCGAATTTATCATTAACTGCAATTATTTCCATTGGTGTAGGCATCGTTAATGCTAACAATTGAGCAATACTATCACCTAAACCACCATTTCGTTGATGCTCTTCGGCAGTTACAACTTTTCTTGTTTTTGCAACAGATTTCAAAATAGCCTCGTTATCGAGCGGTTTAATAGTATGAATATTTATTATTTCTGCGGAGATTCCTTTCTCAAAAAGAATTTCGCCTGCTTCAATTGCATGCCAAACTAAATGACCGGTAGCAAAAATACTGACATCAGTACCTTCGTTAAGCATTAAAGCCTTACCTATTTCGAAAACCTGATCGGCAGGAGTAAAATTTGGCACTTTTGGCCTTCCGAACCTCAGGTAAACAGGACCTTGATAATCTGCTATAGCAATAGTAGCAGCTTTTGTTTGATTGAAATCGCAAGGATTAATAACGGTCATTCCTGGAAGCATTTTCATAAGACCAATATCTTCGAGTATTTGATGAGTAGCCCCATCTTCTCCCAAAGTAAGTCCGGCATGTGAGGCGCAAATTTTAACGTTTTTGCCCGAATATGCTATAGATTGCCTAATTTGGTCATACACTCTTCCGGTAGCAAAATTTGCGAAAGTTCCTGCAAAAGGGATCTTCCCTCCGATTGTAAGTCCTGCAGCAATTCCCATCATATTGGCTTCGGCAATTCCTGTCTGAAAAAATCTATCGGGAAATTCTTTTATAAAAGCATCCATTTTAAGCGAGCCAATCAAGTCGGCACATAGTGCAACTACATTATTGTTTCTTCGACCTGCTTCGAGCAATCCTTCACCAAATCCCGATCGTGTATCATTCGACCCTGTGTTTATATATTTTTTTCTCATTTTTTTATTGATTTCTATATAAATTTATTGAGGTTGTTGTACCTGATTCGATTTTAAATTCTTTATCAATAGTACTTATACTTTTCGTTGACATTTTACCTCTGTAAACAGCTCGGTAAGTTCCGGGCTGAAGTACAAGCGATTCTATTGTAATATTATCGTTAAAATTATAAATCCACTTCATTTTATTGTCTTCAATAACGTACAAACTCCCATACCCATCAACAACTTTATTAATAACAGCTATTCCGGGAACAGGAATTTCAACTGTGGTAGTTGTACTTTGTTTTACCTCAACGTCTTTTATTATAAGTCGCGGCAAACAAAGTACTTCAATATCGTAGCTTCCTACAATGTATTTTTCGGTTTGATTGAAATAATGTAAATTTAGCGTTTCGCTACTGCCTTTTTTCCTGATTATTGCCTGAAAATTTTTAACGCCGAAAGTGCTGCTTCCCATTGTTTTTATTTTAAGATAGCCCTGAGGAGCATCTAACGCAATTATTGAGTGTTTGCCTGGTGTAAGCACAATACCTTCTTTTGTAACAGGCGGAATGGTATGAACAACAAGATTATAATTTATAAGCGGGTCAATGACAATAGTATCGGGGACACCTCTGCTATTAATGGTATGAATAAAATTATATTTTATTAATCCCGAAAAACTATCGTAAAAAGTCATATTAACATTAGTTTCGGTGGGTTTGCCCGTTTCATCAAGCAAATTTACCTGAGCTGTAGTTGAATTTAAGGCCTGAGAAATAACTACATTAAGAGCTTTATTAAATTCCATTTCGCTTGCGGCGTCAAAATAGTTTCCGACACAATCGAAACTTTCTTTGAAATTTTTTCCTATTCCGATAATGAATGGCTTAAGTATAATTCCTTTTTTCTGAAGAAGTTGAGAAACAGCACATGGATCGCCTCCGCATTCTTCAAGACCATCAGTTATGAGAATAACAATATTTCGACATTTTTCTTTGCACGGGGGAAAATCATCGGCAGCTTTCTCAAGAGCAAATGCTATTGGTGTAGTTCCGCGAGGAACAAGTGATTTTAATTTATGTTCAATTTTTTTTGAATTCCCTTTTGCAAATGGTACTTCAAGCTTTGTGTCATTGCAATCCTGAGGCGGAAAATTTTTTTGATGTCCGTAAACTCTGAATGCCATTTCAAGATTTGGGGTATCTTTAAGGCTGTCCAACATATTGGACAATAGTTTTTGAGCGATATTTATTTTTGTATCACTTTGCCATCTGCCATACATACTTTGGGAAGCATCAAAAATAAAAAGGATACGCGTCAAAGGCGGTACTTCTTCTTCTTTCTCTTTCTTATTTTGAGAGAAAACCAGATAAGTCTGCGTTAATAGAATTAAAAAAAATAATATTTTTTTTAAAGTATTCACCTTAAATATTTTGATTAAAAATCACCTAATGTTTCGGGTAATTGTGAAAGAGCATTTTTAAGTTGCTCATCATTTGGAGCACTACCGTGCCATTTGTGAGTTCCTGTCATAAAATCAACCCCAAAACCCATTTCTGTTTTCATAAGAATAATTACCGGTTTTTCTTGTCCGGTAAGAGATTTGGCAAATCTCAACTTTTCTATGATTTCTGACATATCATTTCCATGAGCCTCAACAACATTCCAACCAAAGGCCTCCCATTTAGCTTTAAGATTTCCAAGAGATAGGACCTTTTCAACGGGACCGTCTATTTGTTGTCCGTTATAATCGACAGTTGCTATAATGTTATCGACTTTTTTTGCGGCTGCAAACATGGCTGCTTCCCAAATTTGTCCTTCCTGTAATTCGCCATCTCCCATCAATACATAAACATTACTACTGTCGTTATTGAGTTTTTTCGATAATGCTGCTCCAATAGCCACAGAAAGGCCTTGTCCTAAAGAACCACTTGCAACTCTTACCCCCGGTAGGCCTTCGTGTGTAGTAGGATGACCCTGTAATCGTGAATTAATTTTTCTGAATGTACTTAGTTCACTTATCGGGAAATACCCTCTACGTGCCAAAACACTGTAAAACAAAGCCGATAAATGACCGTTGGACAAAAAGAAAATATCTTCATTGTTGCCATCCATGTTGAACTGCTCAGGAATGACTTTCATAATTTCGAAATACAGGGCAACCATATAATCGGCACATCCAAGCGCAGCACCGGGGTGTCCCGAATTTACTGCGTGTATCATGCGTAAAGAATCTCTTCTGACCTGAGTTGTAATTGCTTTTAATTGTTCGATATTTGGCATTATTTAAAGTTTTTCTGCAAAAGTAGCATTTTTTTTATTTCCTTTTTATCAAAAAAACATAACGAAATGTTTACTTGTAATTTATTCCATTTATAACATATTACAGTTGTATTGCATTAATGATAAACGCCTTTTTATTTAAACGAAGATTTAATTTTTTTTGAAATTAAAAGGTAAAAAAATAATGTTTAAAGACCTTTGCCGTTAATATAGAATTACGATATTTGTACCATTAATAAATATTCTTAGTGTGAAAATTATCTATTTTCTTTTTACATTATTATCAATAGTTTCGATAAACATAAAAGCACAGGAAATACCTGATTGTGCCAAAACCGACAATAAAAAAGCTAAAAAACTGTTCGAGAAAGCCATTGACGAATACAGCTCATACAGATACAATGAAGCTATTAAAATTTTAAGAGATATTATTGAAATTGAGCCTGAGTATGCTGAACCGTATTACTTGCTTGGTACTATAAGCATAAAAAAAGCGGAAAAAAATTTAAAAGCAGCAAAAATGTATTTTAAACAAGCCGTTGAATTATGCCCCGATTATGATATTTACGCATATTACTATTTAGGAGATATTTATTACGGTTCCGAAAAATACGACAGTGCTGCTATTTACCTTAAAAAGTTTCTTGAAGATGTAGATAAAATAAAATCGGATAAAGACTACGAAAGAGCAGACAAGATGCTTAAATATTCGGAGTTTTATACGAGAATGTTTAAAAATCCCGTTCCATTCAATCCTAAACCATTAGAGGGCGTTAGTACACAATTGGATGAATATTTACCAATAATTACTCCTGATGACGAATATTGTTATTTTACAAGGAGAACCGAATTGCCACAGCAAAAAACAGCATGGAGTAGTTCCGATAAGAAATACAAAGAAAAATTTATGGAAAGCGAACGAAAAAACGGTGTTTTTTCCGAAGGCGAAGAAATGCCCGAACCTTTCAATATAAACGATAATGAAGGCGGAGCTACATTAACCATTGATAACAAACTCCTTATATACACTATTTGCAAGTATAATGAAAACAACTATTACAATTGTGATTTATATTACTCTGAAAACTTGGGCAATAACCAATGGAGTAAAATAAAAAATTTAAGCAAAAATGTAAATTCTCCAAAAACATGGGAGTCTCAGCCTTCAATATCGTCGGATGGGAAAACAATTTATTTTGTAAGCGACAGACCGGGTGGATACGGAGGATACGATATATATAAAACAACCAAAGATGCCAATGGTGAATGGTCGGCACCTGTAAATTTAGGTCCTTCAATAAATACGGCAGGAAACGAAAAAACTCCTTTCATCCACAGCGACAGTCAGACTTTGTATTTTGCCTCTGACGGATGGATGGGACTTGGCGGATATGATATATTTTACATAAGACTTGGCGAAGAATACAAATGGAAAGAACCTAAAAATATCGGCTATCCTATAAATTCGATATACGATGATGCGGGTTTTTTTGTCAGCACCGACGGAAAATACGGTTATTTCGCATCAAATAAACTCAAAGGTGTTGGAGGCTGGGATATCTTTTATTTCGATTTATACGAAGAAGCCCGACCTCAAAAAGTGCTATTCATTAAAGGAGAAGTTAAGGATGAAAAATCAAATATGCCTGTAAAAGCCAAAATAGAATTAAAGAACCTTAGAACCAAAAGCATTTCGGAAATTCCTATTGATGAAAATACAGGAAAATATGTGGCTGTTGTCCCTTTAAAAAATGATTATCTTTTGACAATAAAGAAAGAAGATTATGCTTATGAATCGAAATACTTGTCTGCCAAAGATCCTGTTTTAGAACATCCCGTTAAACTCGATATTCAGATTAAACCAATTGAAGTAGGAGCTTCATATCAGTTAAAAGACATCAATTTTGCCACGAATTCTTCAACGCTAACTCCAGAATCAAAGTCAATAATTGACGGATTTATTGAATTTCTAATAGAAAATCCTCATGTAAAAGTTGAAATTCAAGGACATACCGATGATGTCGGAAATGATAAGGACAATTTGATTTTATCAGATAACAGAGCCCGTTCTGTATATGAATACTTAATCGAAAATGGAATAATCCCGGCAAGATTGAGCTACAAAGGATACGGAGAAAGTAAGCCTTTAGTGCCTAATACGAGCGA
This sequence comes from uncultured Bacteroides sp., assembly GCA_964634005.1. GTDB lineage: Bacteria > Bacteroidota > Bacteroidia > Bacteroidales > JACABE01 > CAZWKQ01. The sequence goes on along the minus strand of CAZWKQ010000003.1, from coordinate 79,768 downwards.
AGAAAACCGTGCTAAAAACCGCAGAACTGTTTTTGTGATAAAATCTAAATAATTATTTTATCAAAGTTACATGACCTGTGGCTTTATTAAGTCTTCCCATTCCGTCGGTATAAGTAACTCTCCAAACATATACACCTTCAGGACATAATGACCCTGTATCTTTATATGTCCCATCCCAGCCTTTATTGTAGTCTTTTGTTGAATATATTAAATCGCCGAATCTCGAGAAAATCAACATTTCGAAAGGTCCGTTTTCAATATTGTATCCATAAACCTGAAAAATATCATTATAACCGTCATTATTGGGAGAAAATGCATTTGGAGCATAAAAAGAAGCATTTTTTAAAATTACTACTCTTTTGGAAATTGTATCAGAACAGCCCTGTACTGTTGTAACTTTCAGTAAGGGATAATAATCTCCCGGGAACTGATAATTATGTACGGGCGATTGTAATGTAGATGTAAAACCATCGTCAAAATCCCAACTCCAGAAAGCTGCATTAGTAGAATTATCAATAAACTGAATTCTTGGTTCAATAATGTTAGTCATTGATGGATCTGCAAAAAAGTCGGCCACCGGCATAGGATATACGGTTATCATATTTGGTATTGTCATATAAGATGAACAACCACTATTTGAAACCGCATTTAGAGTTACAGAATAAGTTCCTGAAATTAAATAAGTTGTCGACACCTGATTTTGATTAGAATTAATAGTACTTCCGTTACCGAAATTCCAATTCCTCAGAACTATAAATCCCGAATCCACAACAGAACTGTCAGTAAAAGTTATAAATAATGGTGGGCATCCCTCCACTATATCAGAAGAAAAACTTATTGCCGGTAAAGGGTTAACCTTAACGGTTTTTATTATGGTATCAATACAACCATTATCCGAAGTTACTACTAATTGTACGTTAAAATTACCCAGAGAATTATATATAATACTATGATTCAATCCGTTTGCAGAGTTCCCATTGCCAAAATTCCAATCCCATCCTATTATATTTCCATTAACGACTGTAGATAAATCGGTAAAAGTTTTAGCTACTCCCAAACAAACTCCCGAATTATCAAAATCTGCAACAGGATTATTAAATATACTTACAGTTTTTACAATAGTATCCGAAACCCCTCCTATTCCGTTTACTATCAATCTGACTTGATAATTTCCCGCCGATGAGTAATAATGTACAGGGTTCTGGATATTTGAATATGTATTATCTCCAAAATCCCAATTCCATGATAATATTCCCATTCCCGTGCCAATAACACTCGAATCGGTGAAATAAACAGGCGAATTAAAACAAGCATTATTGAATGTGAAATCAGCAATAATGTATTGATTTAAAATATATACTATAACAGGCTTTACCACTGTATCCTTGCAGCCATTAACATCTGTAACTATAAGTCTTACATTATAAGTATCAGCAGCAGCATAATTATAAGACGGATTTTGCTGATTACTGAAACCAATACCATCACCAAAATTCCAATTCCAATTTACTAATGCTGACGGGTTTCCGACTGAAGTATTCGTAAATACGGTTGTAGATGGAAATACAGTGGGAGGAGCATTGAAACCGGCAATCGGTACATTATTTACTACTACATTCTTCTGCACAGTTTTACTGCAACCATTAGCATCGGTAACTGTTAATGTTACAGTATAATTGCCCGGATTTGAGTATGTATGAATTGGATTAACAGCATTTGAGTTTGGCGTATTATCACCGAAATTCCATAAATAGCTAAGAGCTAAATTACCGTATGAATATGATAAATTTGTAAAATGAGTTGCAAAACCTAAACAAACAGTATCGGCTTTGAAATTAGCAAAAGGTAGTGTATCAATTTGTACCGGTTTTACAATAGAATCGCTGCATCCTTTAATATTTTTTACTAACAGTTTCACAGGGTAAATACCTGGATTTTGGTAACTGTGAACGGGATTTTGAATAAATGATAATCCCGAACCGTCTCCGAAATTCCATTGCCATTGATTTATCGAGCTGCCATAACCAATAGATGTATTGGTAAATATTGTTTGATTCCCCAAACAAGTACTCGAATTTATAAAATTAGCCTTTGGTAATGAATCAACAACTACAGGTAAAGAAATTGAATTTTTACAACCCCATGAATTTGTAATTTTAAGGTTAACACTGTAATTCTTTGGATTTGAATAATAATGAACCGGGTTTTGCTGAGTCGAATTTAAGCTTAGATCTCCGAAATTCCAATCCCAGCCAACAATTGAACTGCCATTACCAAACGATAAATCAGTAAAATATGTACTATCGTGAAAACATGTTTGCGAATAATTGAAATTTGCTATAGGCAAAGGCTGTATAACTAAATTTTTTGAAACAGTGTTATTACATCCTTTAGTATCGGTAACTTTAAGAATAATGACATAATTACCGGATTGACCGTAAATATGTTGAGGGTGTTGTGCATTTCCAAAAGTGTTGTCGCCAAAACTCCATTGCCATTGATTTATAGGATATGCTGTTGAAGAAGATGTGTCCGTAAATATTGTTGTGTCGTTTAAACATTGATTTTGAACGATAAAGCCTGCTTTTGGAGTTGGATAAATTTCAATATTTTTGGCAAAAGTGTTTGAACAAGCATTATTACCAATCTTCAAACTAACATTATAAATCCCCGGATTTTGATAAGAATGTGTAACTGTCGGGGTAAATTGCGACGGATTATTAATAATCAAACTATCGCCATCGCCAAAACTCCAAATCCATGAATTAACATAACTGCCGTTACCGAAAGAAGAATCAATAAAAATAGCAGGGAATCCTGAACAAACATCACTTGTACTAAAATAAGCAGACGGTACCGGTAATACTGACACTTGCTTAACAATAGAATCGATACAACCATTGGAATTAGTAATAATTAGTTTAACCCAGTAATTTCCGCTATTTTGATATTTATGCTTTGGATTTAATAATGTTGAGGTATTTCCGTCTCCAAAATTCCAATAATAATAGTTTACAGTTGTAGCCGAAAATGATGTATTTGTAAAAATTGTAGTATCACCTAAACAAGCAGTATTAAAATTAAAATCCGCTATTGGCTTAGCATCAACTTTAACAGCTTTCTGAATTGTTTCGACACAACCATTTGTGTCCAACACAGTTAAAGCAACATTGTAAACACCCGAATTAGAATATACATGTTGCGGATTTTGTATTGTAGAAGTAGTGCCATCGCCAAAGTTCCAATATCTTGCAACTATTTGAGTTGTCTGAACAACAAAACTGTCGATAAATTGTGTAGCCATTCCAAGACATACTGTATCGGCAGTAAAAGTATAATTTAAAGAAGGATTTACATAAACCGGCTTTGATATACTGCTGTAACAACCATTACCATTTGTTACGGTAAGAGTAACATTATATGTTCCAATATTCTGGTAATAATGTATCGGATTTTGTTGAGTAGAAATATAAGAATTACCGAAATTCCATAGCCACGACACATTTGGAGCACCATGCGGAATTGTATTATCATAAAAATTAATAAGTCCGCTTGCACAATTGCCACTGAAACTAAAATTTGCTTCAGGTAATGAATCTACTAAAATAGGCTTGGTTATGCTATTTGAACATCCGTTAGTATCGGTAACCGTTAAAACAGTATTGTAAATACCCCAGTTTGGGAAAACATGACTTGTATTTTTATAATTTGAAGTCCCTGTTCCTCCAAAATTCCAGTTCCATGATGTTAATGCTCCCCCATTGCTGTATGATAGGTCGGTAAAAATAGTATTAAATCCTAAGCAAGATGTATCTGCTTTAAAATTGACAACAGGCTGCGGATAAATTAATACAGGATGATAAACAGTATCTTTACAACCCAGCGAATCAGTTACTTTTAATACAACATTATACAAACTTGTTGTTAATACATTACTGTATGCATAAAAAGGCACCTGTCCGTACACTGTATCTCCGTTTCCGAAATTCCATTCCCACGAAACAATAGGGGATGACTGACTTAGAGAATTATCAACCAAATTTACTAATGAATTATTGCATGCTGTATCACTTATGAAATCAGCTTTAACCGGTGGGAAAATATTAACAGTTTTCTGAATACTATCAACACAACCGTAATTATCAGTAACCTTTAAATAAGGATAATATGTCGTGATGCTATTAACAATAGGATACTGATGTTGAGGATTTTGGGAATTTGAAAACGGAGTATTATCACCAAAATTCCATTGCCAATTTGAAATATTTGTTGATGTAGAATATGAACTGTCTGTAAATAATGTCGGGAAACCCGAACAAACAATATTTGCATAAAAGTTTGCAACAGGCAGCGCACGCATTACAATATTTTTGGTTACTGACGATTTACATAAATTAGTATCAACAACCATTAACGTAACATTATACTGCAATTGCTGCGTATTATAAACATAAGATGGATTCTGTTGTTGTGAATAACCTATTGAATCGCCAAAATTCCAATTCCATTGATTTATATTCGACGAAACAGAATAAGATGAATCGTAAAAATTAACAACAGAACCCTTGCAAACAGTATCAAATCCAAAATTGGCAACAGGCAAAGGAAAAACATTCACTTGTTTAATCTTTTGATTTTTACAACCTTTAGAATTAGTTACATTTAAAGTAACCTGATAAGTCCCATTAAAATTATATTGATAAACAGGATTCTGAAGGTAGCTCGAATCGTTATTCCCAAAATTCCATAACCATGTTGAAATTGAATCGGAATTTGCTATACTTATATCAGTAAAGGTTATACTGTCATTTAAACACGAATTATTTGAAGTAAAATCTACAAAAGGCAAAGTATCTACTTGTACTGAATGAAACACACTGTCGATACACCCGTTAATATTGGTAACCTTGAGCATTGCATTATACAAACCAGCCTGTAAATACAAATGACCGGGATTAATATTTTGTGAAAATGATGAATCACCAAAATCCCAATTATATGAAACTATTGAATACCCGTTATCTTGTGATAAATTCGTAAAACTTGTACTATTTCCGCTACATACCGTATCACTAATAAACTGAGCTGTTGGAAGAGGAGAAACAAATAATGATTTAATAGTATCGGACACACAATAATTTGAATCTGTTACTTTTAAATATATCTGGTAAATCCCCGAATTGATATAAGTATGATTAGGATTTAACGATGAATCAACCGACCCATCTCCAAAATTCCAATATGCTAAAAAAGCTAATGTATCATTAGGATAGAAATAAATTTGATTTTGCTCGCATGCAGAGCTTGTAGTAAAATCAGGAGACGGCAAGGGGTAAATTTTTACTATTTGCGTTGTATCCTTAGAACAACCGTTACTCTTTTTAACCGACAGACTAACATTATAATTTCCTGAATTTTGATATAAATACTGAGGGTTTTGAATGTTAGCAGAATCACCGTTGCCAAAATTCCACGACCAATATATTATCGGAGAGCCTGTGGTAGATGATAAATCATTGAACTGAACACTGTTTCCTATACAAACGTTATTAACTGAGAAGTTTGCAATAGGAGTAGTATCAACTTTCACAAGCATAATAACCGAATCAGAACAGCCATAAATATTAGTTACCACTAAACTTGTTTGGTAAAATCCGGCATGATTAAAGAAAAAAACAGGGTTTGTGTCATTTGAAACACCTTGATTATAAAAACCCCATTGCCATGTCGATATGGCAACGCCATTATCATTCGAAATATCAACAAATTTTGTTGAATCACCAAAACAAACAGTATCAAACTTGAAATTTGCCACGGGAAACTGGCTAATATAAATGGTTTTACTTGTATCATTTTTACAGCCGAAATTGTCAACTAATTTAAAACTTACAGTATAATTTCCTGTCTGAGGGTAAGTATATGTGGGTGTTACTAATGAACTGGAATCGTTGTTATACCCAAAACTCCAATTTGAAACTGTAATTGCTGAATTATTAAAAACAGGTGTAAATTGAACCGGAATTCCTATACAACTTTGTTGAATAGTAAAATCAGGATTGGGAGGTGAAATTACATTAACAGTTATTGTGGTATCGGAAATACAATTTTTTGAATCTGTAACGGTTAAAGTAACATTGTAAGACCCTGACCCTGAATATAAATGCATTGGGTTATAAACAGTATCAGTTGTTCCGTCTCCAAAATTCCATAATAGTGAAATTATTGATGATGAATAAGAAAGCGATAAGTTTGTAAATTTTGTTGTATCTCCTACACAAACAGTATTTGAAACAAAATTGGGTTTTGGTAATGTATCTATACTAATAACCTTTTGGATAGAGTCTTTACAACCATTTATATTACTGACAGTTAGAACAACATTGTAATTCTGAAGTGATGTAAAAGTATGCGAAGGATTAATCAATGTGGATGAATAACCGTCTCCAAAATTCCAATAATATTGAGTTATCGGAACTCCCTGATCAACAGAAGTGTTTGTAAATAAGGTTTGACTTCCGAAGCACATGTTACTATACGAAAAATCGGCTATAGGAACAGCACCCAGATAAATTTGTTTTGTAGTATCATCTTTACAACCAAAACTGTCAGTAACTTGTAAATATACAGAATATGTACCTGCTCCCGGATAATTATATACAGTATCCGAACTAAAACAAACACCGTTTCCGTCACCCATTGTCCAGTAATAACCGGCAATTCCGCCATTAGACGATAACGAATTACTTGTAAATACCCTTTGATAACCTGAACAAACAGTATCTGTATAAAAAGAAGCTATTGGATTTTGCTTAATAATAACAGCAATAGTAGTATCCTTGGAGCAACCTTTATTATTAACTGCTTGTAAATTAACATTAAATGTTCCGTAAGATGGAAATTGGTAAGCAGGATTAGCTATATTGCTTGAAAAACCCGTACTAAAATTCCAAAGAAAAGATACTATACTATCCGAATTTGCTATTGTTGTATTTTGAAATACGGTAGTATCTCCAAAACATGTATTAATAGTCGAAAACTTAGGGTTTGGAAGTTGATTTACTGTTACAGTATCGATTTTATAATCAGTACAACTATGACTTGAAGTAATCGTAAGCTTAACAACGTATTTACCCGGTGATAAATATGTATGAGAAGGGTTTGTTTGTGTACTTGTAGTCCCATCGCCAAAATCCCAGATTCTTGATATAATTGTTCCACCCGAAGCCGAAGATAAATCGGTAAAATGAGTGGGATTTCCAAAACACACAGTATCGAAAGTAAAATTTGCATCAGCATCATAAATGGCAATAGTTACAGAATCTATAGTACTACCACATCCCGGCTTTCCTGAGGATGTTGGAGAGTTATTTTCTGCAGTAAGATATACCGTGTAGGTTCCGGGTTGATTAAAAATTCTGGTTATATTAGGAGTCGGGTTATTCAAAGGAGCTAAAATACTTATAATTGTATCTCCAAAATCCCAAGTATAAAATGTTCTGGGATTATCTGCACAATAATTTGGAATAGTAAGATTTTGAAATAATACAGGATACCCGACGCAATAAGATGATAATGATGTATTTATATCAGCAATAGGTGGTTTAAATGCATTTATGGGGCCATAACTTTTAAAAGGTGAGCCGCATTCATTTTTTGTAGTCATAACAATTGTAAAAGGCACTGTATTTCCATTGATACAAGTAGTTGAATTGTAAGTATGATAAAGAGTATCTCCTGCAATAGCTCCTAATGGAAGTGTATCAATAACATTATCACCCCAATTTATATATGTCAAAGTGTTGGAAGTAATTCCCGAACTGTTGTTAACAGTAAAAACAGTAAATGGTACACAACCTGAATTATACTGTAAAGATGTAAAATCAGGCTGTGGAATACTTAATATTTTGAAAGTATCTTTAAATACACTTATACAACCATTATTGCCCGTAGCTTTTATTTCTATTGGATAATTATTTACTCCCGAATATATATTGGTAACCGGTATATTATTTGTAAAAGGGGTTGTAATTGGTACAAATCCTGAACCATTTCCCCAATTAATCTCATATGATGAAATTTGTGAAACTGTTGAATAGTTATATATATAAGCTGTATCTAATGTATTTCCAATAACACTCTGACATCTTTTAAAGTTACCGTACTCAATAAAGTCTATATAAGGTCTTTGTTTTAATGTAAGCGGTTTTGAAATACTGTATATACATCCATTATTATCAATAACTTCCAGTTTAATATCAAAAGTAACATATCCGGTACCTGTTATACCTACGGCATTTGTAAAATAATGAGAAGGACTATAAGCTGTATTGCTTACGGCATTGTAGTTAGGTCCATCCCGAAAATACCATTTATACGACAAATTATTACCAACAGTTAAATTTGTGAAAGAAATTAACTGACTTGGACAAACACTGTCAAAATTAAAAGTAAAATCGGGAGAAATTGGAGGCAAAACTTTTACACTGTCCGTTATTACTGAACTACAACCTGAGCTATGTGTTAATGTTAATGTAACCAAGTATGTACCAAAGTTTGCGTAAGTGTATGTAGGATTTGAAAGATTGCTGTTGTTACCATCCCCAAAATTCCAGTTTACAGACACAACACTGCCTGTTAAAACTACTGATGTATTCGTGAAATTTACTGTTTTGGTGTTACATGTCTGAGTATATGTAAAACCCGGTGATATTACCGAATTGCTGCAAGGCTGTGAATATAATAAATTATAGCAGCTGATTATAAAAAATAAAATAGTACTAATTAGTTTTTTAAGTACATTGCCTGAATTTCTCAGCTCAATGTATAATCTGTTGAAATCAATCATATTGTTTTTTTTCTTCACACTTCTCAAAGAGAATTTGTAATAAACTGTTTTTCCCCCTACAACAATTGCTTCATTAGCTAATCTGTTTATTAACAGAAAACTATAGCTAAAGAAATAATATTAAATCATTTTCAATAAAGCTTTAAAACTAAGTTTTAAATGCTAAACTTTACCCAAAAAACTGACTGTTACGGCTTATTTCATTTTAATAAACTTTTAATAATGCAGTAATAAGTCAGTAATACTATACTTCTGTAATTGCATTTCAAAACCTAAGACAAATATAAGCGATTTTAATTTTTTTAATCTTAAATTTTTATTAATTATCAAATTAAATTGTTATTAAAGTATTAAAATCAGTATAAGGTTTAATATAGATTTATCTTTAAAAAAAGCCGTTTAATCTTAAAATATCCGTTATTTAACAAAAAAAACTCAAAATCCATCAATAGAATTTGTTTTATTCATACTTTTGAACAATAATTTAATTGAATTTAACGCTACTTCGTTATAGTAGAATAAAATAAAAAAAAATGAAGAAAATATTTATTTTTCTGATTATAATCTTGAATTTTATTGTTGTTTATAGTCAAAAAAAATGGACATTAGAAGAATGCATTAATTATGCTTTAGAGAACAATTTATATATTAAACAAAGCAAATTATCTACCGAAACAGAAAAGATAAATTCATTGCAAAGCAAATTAAATTTACTCCCTAATTTAAATGCAAGTGCAAGTCATAATTACAATTGGGGAAGAAATATTGACCCAACTTCCAACACTTATACCGACTTACAAACACAATCAAATACATTTGCATTAACTTCATCAATTGATATTTTCAACGGTTTTCAAAAATTAAACACGGTTAAATTAAACGAATCGAATTACAATGCCAGTAATTTCGACCTTGAAAAGATGAAAAATGATATTTCACTTCGTATTGCACAAGCGTATTTACTGATAATATTGAATAAAGAACAGTTGGAAGTCCAACAAAATCAAGTAAATATAAGCAGATTGCAAGTCGAAAGAACCAAGAAATTGTTTGAGGCAGGTACTGTAGCTAAAGGCAGTTTACTTGATATGCAGGCACAAAGTGCTTTGGAAGAAGCCAATTTGGTTGCTGCACAAAATCAATTAGAACTTTCTTACCTTGAGCTTACACAATTACTCGATTTAAAATCAAACAAAGAATTTGATATATATATTCCAAAAATAAATGTTGAAGACGAAACAACTTTAATACCGGCAAATCAAGCTTTTAATTATGCAATTAGTACTATGCCGGAAATTAAAAGTGCCGAATACCGAACCAAAAGTGCCGAATATTCGCTGGCAATAGCAAGGGGGTATCGTTATCCTAATATTTCACTTAGCGGTTATTTTGGGAGTAGTTACGCTGATAATTTCCTTGACTATACAAAAATTAAATCGTTTTCGGTAACCGACAATGTCCCGACACTTTATTCTTTACCCAGTACAGGCGAAGGAATAGTTCAAAAACAAATAAGTTATGAATTCGAAAAAATGTCGTTTAAAGACCAACTCGATAAAAACCTCAGCAAATCATTGCGATTTTCACTGACAATACCATTGTTCAACGGATATCAGGTTAATGCAGGTATTGCTAAAGCAAAATTAAACTTACTTAATGCCGATTATAACCTCGAACTTGCAAAAAACCAACTTCAGAAGAATATTGAACAAGCTTATGCTGATGCACAAGCTGCTTTTAAAAATTACAAAGCTTCACAAAAAACATTAGCATCTTTTCAGGAATCATTCAGCTATATGCAACAAAAGTTTGATGTAGGTCTAATAAACTCTATTGATTATAACGATTCTAAAAACAAGCTTATTAAAGCCGAATCGGATTTACTTAGAGCTAAATATAACTATATTTTCAAAAAATTAGTTTTGGAATTTTACATGGGAAACCCTATTCAAGTAACAAAGTAAAATAAAATATCAGAATGAAAAAACGAAAAATATTCAGGATTGCAATTATTGCAGGCGTATTGTTAATAATAATTTTGATAATTGCCAAGAAAAACGGCTGGATTGGAAAGGAAACTGAAATAGAAATTTACACCGAAAAAGCCATAAAAAGAGATATAACTGAAATAGTTACTGCAAGCGGAAAAATAAAACCCGAAGTAGAAATTAAAATTAGCCCTTATATTTCAGGAGAAGTAGTAAAATTATGGGTTAAAGAAGGCGATGAAGTAAAACAAGGACAACTTTTAGCAGAAATAGACCCCGAAATTTACAAGTCAACTTATGAGCAGAGTGTAGCTGTGCTAAACGGTCAAAAGGCTGCATTAGCAAATGCAAAGGCAAATCTTACACAAGTAAAAGCACAATTCAATAACACCAAATTGTCGTTCGAAAGGAGCGAAAAATTGTTTAAACAACAAACAATATCACTATCAGAATACGAAAATGCAAAAGCCGGTTTCGAGGTAGCCAAGGCTCAGGTTGAAGCGGCAGAACAAAATGTTTTAGCGGCACAGTTCAATGTTAGCAGTTCTGAAGCTGCATTGAAGCAAGCTCGCGAAAACCTTACACGAACTTCGATATATGCGCCAAATAGCGGAACTATTTCGAAACTTAGCGTTGAAGTTGGTGAACGTGTTACAGGAGCATCACAATTCTCAAGCGGTACCGAAATTATGCGTATTGCCAACCTCAACAATATGGAAGTAAATGTTGATGTCAATGAAAATGATATTGTTAGAGTTAAATTAGGCGATACTGCATCAATCGAAGTCGATGCTTTTAGAACTCATAAGTTTAAAGGTATTGTAACTCAAATAGCTAATTCTGCAAATATTACAGGTACAAGTGCCGATCAGGTAACTAATTTCAATGTTAAAATCAGAATACTTCAATCTTCTTATGCAGATCTGATGAAAGCCGATAAACCTAATATAAGCCCTTTCCGTCCCGGTATGTCTGCAAACGTTGAAATACAAACAAATAAGGTTTATAATGCCATATCGGTTCCAATACAAGCTGTTACTTCACGCGAAGATACTTTAACAGGAAAAGTAAGTGCTTTTTCAAAATCGAATGACCAACAAGATAACTCATCAAACAAAGAACAAACGGATAAAAGCAAGCCTAAACTTTCTGAATATGTTTTTGTTTATAAAAACGGTGTTGCAATAATGCAAAAAGTTAAAACAGGGATACAAGATAATAATTATATCGAAATAATTGAAGGACTTCAGTTAAATGACGAAGTTATTTCAGGACCTTATACAGCTATTAATAAAGATTTAAAAAACAATTTAAAAGTCAAAAAAAAAGATAAGAATTTTATTTATGGTTCAAAATCCAATAAATAGGTTATGGCTTATATTTTGCTGATTGAAACTTCAACTGAATTATGCTCCGTTGCTTTGGAAAAAGACGGGGAATTAATTTCAATAAAAGAAAGCGACAATAATAACTCTCATTCATTAAATATTGCACTATTTATTGAGCAAGTATTAAAAGAAGCTGATATTAAGCCCGAAAAGTTGGATGCTGTTGCTATTGGTAAAGGTCCCGGGTCTTATACCGGTTTACGCATAGGAGTTTCGTCTGCCAAAGGACTTTGTTATGGATTAGGAATTCCTCTAATAGCTGTTGATAGCCTTTTAACTTTAGCATACAATGCTAAATCTAATTACGCTTTACAATCAGGAGCAACCCTTTGCCCGATGATAGATGCGAGGCGTATGGAAGTTTACAGTGCAATTTATGCCGAAAATCTAAGTTTAATTCGTGAAGTAAGAGCTGATATTGTTGATGAAAACACCTACTTTGATTTTTATAAAGACAATAATTTTTATTACTTCGGAAATGGTGCAGTAAAATGCCGTGAAATACTAAGTTCTTCGAAAAATACTCATTATCTCGAGAATGTTAATATTTCCTCTCGTGGTATGATAAAATCTGCCGAAGAAAAATTTCAAAAAAATGATTTTGAAAACTTGGCATATTTCGAACCTTTTTATTTAAAAGATTTCATAGCTGCTAAAAGTAAAATTAAGGGGTTGGTTTAAATGGAAGTTAGAGATCAGCAAATTGTTGTAATTACTGATTTTACAGAAAATAGCCGTAAAGCATTTAAACATGCCCAAGTACTTGCCGAAATTTTAGAAAAAGGCTTATATTTAGCATGTTTTGTTCAAGAAGATGTAAACGAAGAACAAGCTAAGGCTGCTTTGCACACTTTTGCCCGCGATACAAATATCAATACATACCTTATAAAAGGAAACAATAAAAATTCGATCAGCACAATGATTGACAGCATAAGTGCTATACTTATTGTTTTAACTTCAAATACTGAAAATCCAAAAAACATTTTTCATCCAAAAAGAATATTAAAGATATTAAAACATTCACGTGTGCCTTATCTTTTTGTAAATAGTGACATTAAAAACTCCGACTTTTATAATAAAGTTATCTTGCCTATAGACTCAACCCGAGAATCAAAAGAAAAAGTACTTTGGGCAAGCTATTTCGGAAGATTTAACAATGCGTTTATTCATGTTATTTCCTCTTATGTTAAAGATGAATATCTTAATCGCCAACTTAGAAATAACCTGAAATTTATTAGAAAAATTTTTTCAAATTTCGAGGTGAACTACGAAATACATGAAACCAATCAAAAAGAAAACGAATTGGATTTTTATGCTTTAACAACAGCTAATATCGAAAAAGCCGGATTAATTATCCTGATGATGGGCAATCATAAAAATTTATTCGATATTTTTACGGGACAACGCGAGATTTCTATCATCAGTAATTCAAAAGGAATTTCTGTATTATGCCTCAATAAGAGAGAAGATTTATATATAATTTGTGATTGAAATTTTTGATTAAAAAATTTGTTTTTTATTCAATTTTGTATTAATTTTGCACTCTGATTTCGGATTGACCTATTGTGTAATGGTAGCACAGCAGATTTTGGTTCTGTCAGTCTAGGTTCGAGTCCTGGTAGGTCAACAAAAACCTTGTCGGAATATAACGGCAAGGTTTTTTTATTCGTCACCTTCTATTTTAGGTTCTAAATCAGTGCGGTCAAATTTTATTTCACGACCGTTTCGATAGAATGTACTTATTACGAATGTTTGATCATAATCAATTTTTCGCCACTCTCCTTCCCTTTTACCGACAATATAAGTTCCTTGTTCCTTAATTTTTCCATTATCCCAATAAAAAGTATGCTTGCCGTTAGGGTTATCATCAAAATAGCTGCCCACAAATCTTGTTTTTCCGTCGGGATAAGTTTCTTTCCATACTCCATCTCTTTTACCGTTTATATAATTTCCCTGTATTTTATATCCATTAATATTATAAATCCACATTCCGGTTTCTTCGCCTTCAATAAATTCGCCTTTGGCAACAATTGCTCCTGTATCGTTATACTCTACAAACGGACCTTCTTCTAAACCATCAAGAAAATTTGAAATTGAGAGAGTATTTCCGTTTTCAAAATATCTTTTCCACTCTCCTTCGGTATTTCCTTTATTGTTGTATTCTCCTTCCTGCTCGATTTTGCCGTTTTTATAATAAAATTTCCAATATCCTATTTTTTTATTGTCCTTATAACTTCCTTCTGCTTTTTTAGTGCCATTTTCATAAAACTCTGTCCATTTCCCCTGCTTTAATCCTTTTTCATCGACTATTCCCATTCCAATTATTTTCCCTTTACTGAAAATATAACTCTGCTCAATTGTGCCATCTCTGTTATATTCCCTCCTTACTCCTTCAGCAATGCCATTATTATAACTGCCAACAGTTTTTATCTTACCATCTGGATAATAATCGGTTCTTACTTCCAATTTCCTTAGCTCAGGCACATCAGTCTGTAATTCGTCATTTATATATTTCTCTATTGTTAAAAGATTTCCTTCCGGTGAATAAGTTTTAAAGAACCCATTCTTTTTGTCATTGAAATAAACTCCCTCCCATTTAGTTTTATCATTATCCCAAAAAGTTTTCCAAACACCTTGCTTTAACCCGTTTTTGTCTTTTCTGTTTATTCTCTCTCTGTTAATCACCATTCCTCTTTGATATTCTGTAATTTCAATAATTACACTGTCTTTGTCGAATTCTTTCGAAATTCCGTTTTCAAGACCGTTTTCAAAAGGAATAATTCTTATCAATTTGCCATCATTGCTATAATAATATGTATTACCATCTTTTATGTCATCTTTAAAATTTTCAATTAAAATCTCTTTCTCGAAATATGTTTTGCGGACACCATTCTTTAGGCCTTTCTTATAGTTGATTTCCATAGTTAGTTTGCCCTCATCATTATAAAATTTCCAAAGTCCGTCTAATTGAAAATTTACTCTGTTTCCTTCCGAAACAAGTATGCCTTTTGTATTATAGGTTTTCCAATATCCATCGGGCTTCCCGTCTCTGATTATTCCTTCGCTTGAGATTTTACCGTTTTCATGATAAAATCTTGTAAAACCTGTTGTGTCCTGAGAAAAAACATTTAAATATTGAAAAAAGAAAATGGAAAAAACGAAAAAAAGGTTCTTCAACATTATTTTTATTATTGTACCATTTACAAAATTAATAATTAGGTTAAAAAAACGATTATATGAAATAATTGTTGTATAAAAAAAGGCTGCCTTTCGGACAGCCTTTTTTTATTTAATTAATATACTAATTATAATACATTAATCTTTTGAGTATAAGTTCCTTTTTCTGTTTCAACAGTAACGAAATAAACTCCTGATTTTAATTCGTTAACGCTAATTTTAGCTGAAACTTCTTTAACTGATTTTTCAATAACTAACTGACCAACTGTATTGTAAACTTTTACAGTTTTTATTGCAGAAGGAGCATTGATTGTAACAAAATCTTTAGCAGGGTTAGGATAAATGCTTAAAGTATTGTTTTCAGCTACTTCATTAACTCCTGTTCCTGAACCAACAGTAATATCATCAATCAAAATATAGAACATATCTGTTGAATTCTGAATGAAAGCAACATAGATAGGTTGACCTGCATAAGATGAAAGATTGAAAGTACGGTTCGACCAAGTAGTTGTTTCTGCACCGATTGAAAATACGTTTACAGTAAAATCTGCTTTATTTTTCCCTGTAGTTGAGATTTTTACTGCATAACCATCAGGATAACTTGGATCTTGAGCTTTTCCTCTCCAAGAGAGTACAGAGTTTGCAGTAGGTGTAATTTGTGGAGTAATCATCCATCTGTCAGCTGGAGCAACTGTAGTGAACCATGAAGTACTTGCAGCAGCTTTGTTTGTTGTGTCTGCAGGTTCCGGACGAACATTCCATGCATCAGGGAATAATGCAGCAATTGCTGAATTAACAGTATTGTTGTCATTAATCAAAGTAAATGTACTTGGCATATTTCCTGATTGAAAGTTTTCTTGAAAAATAACTTGTGAAAAAGAAATTTTACCAATGATTAAAAATGCTAAAAGAACATAAAATTTTTTCATAGTTTTTAGATTTTAATTAATAATTAATTTTAATGCAAATGTAATACATTATTTTTTGTTTTACAGCTTTTTTTTAATCTTTTTTTTCTAAAGAAATTAACCTGAAAATGTTAATAAAATATCATAAATAATACATTATTTCCCGGGTTTTCTATCAAACCTTTGTAAATGAGATACTTCAAAAATTGTAAAAGCCAGATATAAAAGAAAATACCATATTATAAAAACTACAGCTTGCGAACGGTGCGTAAAAACCCATATAAGTAGAAAAAACAACAAAACTATCAGCTTTAAAGAAGTAGCCAGCATAAAAGAATTAGTAAATTTTAGAAATGTTTTGTTTTGTGTTTTTGATATAAGAAAATACGATAAGGCAGTTATGAAAAAATATAAAGGTAATATCAAAAAAACAGATTTAATAAAGTACTTATCACTTAATAGATATGAACATCCTATCAAAACTATTCCAATGATAATTGTAAAAAATATAAGATCTTTAATAAAATTTTTAAATCCGAAATTCATAAAATTTATTTAAGTAAGTCTTTAACAACATAATAAATTGCTAAAACTACAGATAATAAAGAAAAAAACAGTGTAAAAACCGGTTTGTTAATGTTTAGCCATTCATCCAGTTTTACTCCAAGATATGTTCCCAATAAAATAATAACAACCATCTGAAAAGCAATGGAAGAATATTTAGCATAATCGTTTAGTGATTTTTTAGGATTTTTCAGTTTCATCAACCACAGAAGTGTAATTAACTGTTTTTTTTGTTGTATTCATATTACACGAACCTGAAAATTGAGCACCCGGTTCTATTGAAAGTTTATTAACGGTAATATCTCCATTGAGTTTCGCTGTGCTTTTTAGCGACAATAGCTCTGTTACATTAACATTTGCATTTATCACTCCCGAAAAATCGGCATTTTGGCAATTAATTTCTCCTTCTACATTACCTGTAGCACCTATAACTAATTTTCCCTTTGCAGTTATAGTTCCAATAAGCGTTCCATCTATTCTGAAGTCTCCATTAGCAGTTATTTCACCTTTAACGCTAGTCCCTGCACCTAATATATTTATAGATGAGGAATCTATTTCATTTACCTTTGCCATAGTTTAGTTTTTTATAAATATATAAAAGTTACAAAATACAAAACTACAATATGATAAGATGAAAAAAAAATAAATTTTCTTAAATTTTCTGAATGTGAAATTTTCTATTGCGATAAATAAGCTGATTCAAAAAACTTTTTATACCCGTCAATGTCTTTTAATTTGTAAAATGTAGTAAAGTTTTCGGTGGTAATTACAAAGTCGGCAGAATTTTCTTTATTGAGATTTGAATAAATATAACTGTCGGCTGTAATGCTCTTGTAATAATTAATAGCATCGCCGGCATTCATAAATTGTTCAACAGATATTAAATGAGTATTTTGATTGTAAATGACACTTGTAACCGTCAGATTGTTGGAAGCGTAATGCTTACGATTGAAATCGGAGATTTTAACTTTTAGTACATTAATATTTACTTTTGATGCATCGACTATTAAAATGAAAAAGTGAGTTGTTTTACTGTCGAATTTATACAAAGAATTTTCAATTTTTTTAGGTTTTGTGTTTTGTATATTGCTTGTATCGGCTTCCTTATGAGCAGTTAACTGGGTTGCTTCATTCGCTTTATTATTAGTTGGCGTCTCGGTTTTTAAAGGCTGTTCTTCCTTTTTTACTGAAGGTTTTTTGGGTTTATTGTTTTCATTGCTATTAATAGAAGTACTACTCCCTGCCATACTGATTTCATTACCTTTATTGACAAAGTCTAATACTGCCTGTGCTAAAGGTATAATTTCATGTCCTTTAAAAGTATTGATAAATCTATGGAGTGAAGCTACCAAGGTATCTTTACCGAATATTTTTCCTCGAGATAATGTTTCAAGATAACTAAATTTAGGGAAAACAGGACTTGTAGAATACTTTTCCGATGCTATGTTGAAGTTATTAATAACCTTGTTATAATTAGCATTTAAAAAAGCCTGATATGTTTCTTCGTAAAGTATATTGCTTTCGTTTTTTTTCTTTTGTAATTGTTTGTAATATTCAGGGTCAGAGAGAATTTTAGCATAATCACTTTCGGGATAATTCTGAATTATCAGGTTTTTATAATAATCACGTTTACTTTTATTCTCTAAATCGCCATATAATCTATAAAGTTGATAATATGCGCTTGCGGTTTTAATTCCGTTAGGATATCGGTATAGAAGAGTATCAAAGGCTTCTCTTGCTTTATTCAAATCTTTTAGCCCTTCGTAATAAATAAATCCGGTATTATACAGTGCTTCCTGAATTTTTTCGTTAGAGATTTTCATCTTTTCTTCAGTTAGAGGAAGATTTTTGAGATAAAAATTACGATTCTTAGGATTTGTAACAGCAGCAAGGGTATCATTTGGGTCATCGCTGCTTTTGTCTTTATTTTTCATGTCTTCGCTAAACTCGAAAGTTTGCTTGTTACTAATTCTCCATAAATCTTCGAGCTTACGTTTACCCCATTTCTTTTTAAATTCGGTAAATCCGAAACTCATTGCCGATGTGTTGTAGAAATACCATTCACCTGCTGCACCCTGTGTATTTCCTTTGTTTTGATTTCCCGACTGAAGCACATTAAGAGCCTGCCTATTGGCATTTTCTTCTTCGGCTTTTTTCTGTTCCTCTTTTAATATCGCCGCAATGGCATTATTAATAATCATATCTCTTTCCGAAGGCTTTAGTTTTGCCATGTATTGCAAACTATCTTCAACTCTGACAATATTGATATTTTTAACCAATTCGTTCAAAACATCTGCCTTACTTTTAATTACCTCCCATTTATCATGTGTTTTCGGCAGAAACATAATTGTACTGTCGTAATAAGCTTGTGCTTTTTCATATTCTGTACGGTCGAAATATAAATCGGCAAGTTTAAGTGCTGATATGGCTTTTTGATAATTGTTTCCCGTACTCGAACTAACTGAAAGTTTCAGATATTCAACAGCTTTGTTATAATCTTTGTTGCGTAATGCAACTTCAGCCAACGCATAATAAATCTGGTTAAGATACTCTTTGTTCTTTTGATCCTTGAGCATTTTTACTAGTCTTTTTTCTAAAGTTTTACTGTCGCCGGTAGCTGCATCATAGCACATAGCCATATTAATTTTGGCATTGAAAGCCATTTCGTAAGGAGGATTTTTTTTGATAACAAGATGATAATTTTCACTTGCTTTCGCCAAATCGCCGTTTAGTTGGTATATTTGAGCTAATATAAAGCGTAAACGTGTTTTTGTGTCTTTCTTTTTATTTAGTTTAATTGCCGGAATTAAATAATCGATTGCCGGTGTATAATTTTCTTGTTTTACATAAAAATTTGCATAAGCAGTATTGAAGTCCCTTAATAAATATTTAGGAGCTTTCCCAAGATTAATTTTATTGTTAACCTGATCAAGATTCGATTGAGCGACGCCATATTCTCCCAATTGTGTACTCGATAATGCAAGCCATATCATGGCATCATATTTAATCGGATTATTTTTATATTGGTTGATTATAAAATTAAAAGTTCGCGTTGCAGCCCTATAATCCTGTTTATAATGATTTGCCTTTCCTATAAGCAAATAGGCATCATCTATCCAATTTACGTATTCCTTACCTTTAATATAAATTGAATGTAGTTTAATAACTTTCGCTCCTTTTTCAATTGCTCTGTCCATCTGTGGAACAACCTTTTGAGCTTCATCAAAAGTACCAAACGAATATACAGGAAGAACTTTGGAATAATTATCCTTATTATTTTTGTTTAGAAAATTAACACCCTCTTTTAAACTCTCATTACCATTCCAATAGGCATTATAATGAGCAGTAAGATTATGATAAACCCTACGCGTAAAAGTATTTTTTGTTGTAGAACAACTAAACAAAGCTGCAGAAAGCAGCAAGGTAGATATAAAATAAATATGTCTTCTCGAAATCAAATTTTTCTTTTTGTAACAATAACACTTTTTTTGCAAATTTATTTTATTTTCCGAAATTAGTATTTAAAAAACGAAAATGAAATAAATAAAATAAAGTGCCTAAAATCGAGCTATATTAATGATTACCAAACAATAATTGATTAACTTTATGAAATATATCAGTATTTTCAATTATTCCCGTGAAATTTTCGGAACCGGGGCCAAATGAAAAAATTGGAACCATAACTGCGCTGTGGTCGTTTGTTGAAAATTTCCCAGATACTTTACCGGCATTCCAGTCACCACCTAATATTGAATAACCGCCGGTTTCATGATCGCCTGTAATAATAACAAGCGTTTCACCGTTTTTTTGAGCATAATCGAGAACAACTCCTACTGCATCATCAAAATCAAGCATTTCGGCAAGTAAATATTTTTCATCATTATCATGTCCGGCCCAATCTATTTGCGAACCTTCTATCATCATAAAAAAGCCTTTTTTATTCTTCTCAAGCAATGACAATGCTTTTGAAGAAGAAATACTTAGCATATTACCACGGTTTTCAGTAGCTTTTGGCGGGTGATTTTCATACAATAAGGCAGCTAATTTACCATTTGTCACCGTTGATAGTTTATTTAAATCATAAATTAACTGATAATTGCGTTTTATCAAACTATCTGTTAAATTTCTTTTATCGCTTCTGTTTTCGAAATACTTTCTTCCTCCGCCAATAAAAACATCAATATCTGTTTTGGTGTACCATGTTGCAATATCTTCGTAAAGTTCTCTGTCGGGCACATGTGCAATAAAAGCAGCAGGTGTAGCATGAGTAACAGCACAAGCAACTACTATCCCTGTTGACAACTTATTGTCTTCTGCTTTCTCGAGTATTGTTTTTAATGGCTTTTTCGAGCTATCCATTGCAATATAACCATTCTTAGTTTTTGAACCCGTTGATATGGCTGTCCCTCCTGCACCCGAATCGGTTATAAAACTATCAGAGGAATATGTTTTATGAAACCCTATATTTTTACACCTTGCAATATTTAGTCTATCTTTTTTAACAGTCAATGCAGCATAAATCTGTGCGGTACCCATTCCATCACCTATCATTATAATTACGTTCTTAGGCTTTTTAATTTGTTTGGGTTGCTGTCCCAATAAAGTATATGAATAAAAACCAAAGCAGAAAGTAAATATAAATACCAATAAATATAATTTGTTGAATATTAATTTATTATTCATTTTTTATAATTTTAATTTTTCTACAAAAATAATTAATTATACTGTCCGCGTTATTTAGCTTTAAACAATATAACCGAAATGTCAAAAATAAAATTTTATATGTAATTGATAATGTGTTTTTTAAACAATATTTTTTTTATATTAATTTTACTTAAATTTATTATATTCTAATTATAAAAAAAAACTCCCTAAATGGTACTTTATATTTCATTATGTTTGATTTATATAATTGTTAATCATTACTTTAAATAAATTGGTATAAATATTGATATGGTTATATTAATAAAAAATTAACATTATGAAAAATTTAAATTTACTTTTAGTATTTATGCTTTTAATAGCATTAAATATATCGTGTAGTAAAGAAGATGACATACAAAAGGAAGTGATTGTGAATAAAACTACCGACCTGAAAGTGCCTGATAATTTTGTATGGAAATCAACAAAAGATATAAGCGTAAGTATCAATGTGTCTGATAATGGAACTCAGCTATTTGATATTGTTTCGATTTTTACTGAAAATCCTTACACAGGCTCAAAACCAATTGCTAAGGGCAGTGCTAAACAAGGAATCCCTTATCATGTTAATATTAATATTCCGGCTTCAATTCAGGAGTTGTGGATACAAAGAGCTAGTCCTAACGGTAATATTGATCTGAAAAAGACAACAATTACAGGACAAAATATAGTTGTAGAATTTAACAACAAAAAAACCGGTACGCTTAAAAGCCTTCCTTATCAGACTAATTATGGACCAGGCACTTCGGCAAATGTTATAATTACTCAAACCTCGGGTACTATTACTATAAAAAACAATCAGATTTACATTATCAACAGCAATTTCAACGGAAATATAAATTGGGAACCATGGAACGGGGGAGGAACTCTTAAGATAAACAATAATGTTACTATTATCTCAAACGAATTGGGCAATAATTGCAAAATTGAAGTACTTCCGAATGCTAAATTAACAATAAATAGTAATGTAAATATGTACAGTTATTCTTCACTTTATGTTTATACAAATGGCGAAGTATTAATAAACAGCATAAACAGTCAACAATCAACGGTAAAATATGTTAACTATGGTAACTTTATTGTAAATCTATGGTCTGCAGCCATAAACGGATCGATTGAAAATTACGCTTATTTTAAAACAGTTCAAAACACTACTACCTCTTCAACAGCTTTTATAAAGAACTACGGAGACATGATTTTCGAAAATAATTTCGAGGTTAACAAACCATTATCAAATTATAACTCATTATACGTTATTAAAAATTTTACTGCTAACGGCATAACTCTTGAAAATCAGTGTAAAATTGTTGTAGATAATAATATGTCAATAAATGCAACAACATTGCTTAGCGAACCTGCATCGGGAACATCTGTTATTGTCGGTGGTAAATTCTTCGGAAGCAGTACAGCTTTGGTTAAACTTAGAGATAAAAGCTTACTTCTTACTAAAGATATGGAATATTACGGCACTATACAGGGAGATGTAAGCACAAACAGCGTTAAAGTAACAGGTGTTTTCGTTGATATGTGGGGATCATTAATAAAATCAAAAATTGAGCTTAGCGGAAACAGTCCTACTCCTCCCCAAGGAGTATCTTTCCAAGGAGGAGCCACTTATGTGACTAATAATAACATTACAAATTTTATACCTGCATCAGAATGTAGTCCCGGATTAGGACAAATACAAATTGTTGATTCGGACGGTGACGGAGTAGCCGATTCACAAGATGATTACCCAAATGATCCTACAAAGGCTTTTAATAATTATTCTCCGGGTGCATCTACTTTTGGTACATTACTTTTCGAAGATTTATGGCCATACAAAGGTGATTACGATTTTAATGATTTAGTTATTAATTACAAAGCTAACACTATTACTAATGCCTCAAATAAAGCAGTAGAACTTATATTGAATTACAAAATAAAAGCCAAAGGCGGTTCAATATCAAACGGTTTCGCAGTTCAGTTTGATAATTTATTGCCAAATCAAATTCAATCAGTTGCAGGGACATCATTAAGTAGCGGTCATAATCTTTCAATTGCTGCCAACGGAACTGAGAATGGACAATCAAAAGCAGTTATAATTGTGTTCGATAAAACTTCTCACCTTATCAATCCGGTTAACAGCAATTTTATTAATACCGAACCAAATACAACAACTGTAGAAGCTTACCCGATTAATTTAGTAATAAAATTCTCTACACCTATTGATTTAGGGTTAGTTGGTAATGCACCTTTCAATTATTTTATCTTCAGAACACAAAACAGAGGGCATGAAATTCACGGTGTTAACAATATACCAACTTCGTTAATGAGTTTATCACTATTAGGAAGTGGCGATGACGCATCGAACGGTAACGTTTACTTCAGAACATCAACTAATCTTCCTTGGGCTATAAACGTCCCCGAAGAAATAGATTACCCTTATGAAAAAGTCGATATTGTCAATGCATTCCCCTATTTTGCTACATGGGCTCAATCGGGTGGAACTGTTAAAAATGACTGGTATAAAGATATATTGGGATACAGAAATAATTCGTTGATTTATCATTATTCGTATTCTAATCCTAAAAAGTAATATTTTGTTTTCATATGTTAATCAGGCTGATTTCGGTTTCGAATCAGCCTTTTTTATTTAAAAATTTTAAACAATTTTGATTGTGTAGATTTAAAAATATTTATACTTTTGAAAGCGATTCCAACAGAGATACGAAATGAAAGATACACCTATTAAAAGAGAGATTGTTGACAAACTCATCAAAGAAAATAATATTAACGATATTGGGAAAGCCTCAATAAGGGTTATAAAAAAGCTTGTTGATGATATTGAAAAAGAAAGTGGAGAAAAATTTGTAAGAATGGAAATGGGAGTTCCGGGTTTACCTCCGGCTCAAATTGGAGTAAATGCCGAAATTGAGGCACTAAAGCAGGGAGTTGCCGCAATTTATCCCGATATTCACGGTATCCCTGAGCTTAAATACGAAATTTCCCGCTTTGTCAAATTGTTTCTCGATATTGATGTTAATCCAATGGGGTGTATTCCTACAGTTGGATCGATGCAAGGAGGTTTTGCCGCATTCTTACTGATAAACAACCTTTTTAAAGGAAAAGATACAACGTTATTTTTAGATCCAGGGTTCCCTGTGCATAAACAACAACACAGAGTTCTCGACATTAAATTTGAAAGCTTTGATGTTTACAATTACAGAGGGGAAAAATTAAGAAGTAAACTTGAAGAATATTTGAGTAAAGGTAATATTTCATGTATGCTTTATTCAAATCCCAACAACCCTTCGTGGATTTGTTTTACTGAAGAAGAGCTTAAAATAATAGCTGAAATGTCAGAAAAATATGGCGTTATTGTGATGGAAGACCTTGCTTATTTCGGTATGGATTTCCGTAAAGATTACTCTAAACCGGGAGTACCGCCATTTCAGCCCACAGTTGCTAAATACACAGATAAATGGCTTTTGTTTATATCGAGTTCCAAAGCTTTCAGCTACGCAGGCCAACGTATCGGGATGATGGTTATTTCGGATGCTTTATTTAACACTAAAAGTGACAATATTGCAAAAAGGTTCGGTTCCGACATTTTTGGAAATGCAATGATATTCGGAACAGTTTACGCTTTAAGCTCAGGTACGGCACATTCGGCTCAATACGCATTAGCAGCAATATTAAAAGCTGCAAATAACGGCACCTTTAATTTCAGAGACGATGTAATAGAATATGGTAAAAAAGCACATATAATGAAAAATCTGTTTACTCAAAACGGATTTAAAATTGTTTATGATAAAGATTTAGACGACCCTATTGCTGATGGATTTTACTTTACTTATTCGTATCCCGGATTTTCAGGAGAAGAACTGCTTAAAGAACTACTTTATTATGGGATAAGCGCAATATCTTTATCTATTACAGGTAGCGAAAAAACAGAAGGAATGCGAGCTTGTGTTTCATTGGTTCAAAGAAATCAATTCCCTGCATTAGAACAGCGTTTGAAGTGTTTTTACGAAAATCACCCTTATTAATTATTGACTAATCAGAAAAAAGTTCTAAAGCAACTTTATCTGCAAACAATATTCCTTTTTTTGTCAGCTTATAAATATTGCCGACTTTTTCAATAAGTTCGTCCTTGATTAGTTTATTCGAATTTTTAATAAATAATTCGAGAAAGTTTATTCCGAAATCCTTTTCGATTTTATCAAGATCTACGCCCCAAATTGTTCTTATAGAAGTTAATATATATTCGTTATATCTTTGGCTTTCTGTTAAAAGCTCGTATTCGAATTCGATTTTACTTTTGTTTAAAGCATCAATATATCCTGAAATATTTGAAATATTCCATTGCCTTGAAATGCCGTTGTATGAGTGTGCAGAAGGACCTAATCCGAGATAATTTTTTTGTTTCCAATAGTTTGAATTATGTTTCGAGAAAAATCCTTCTTTACAAAAATTTGAAATCTCATAATGAATATAATTGTTTTTTTGGAGTAAATCAATAAGTATTTCCATTTGAACAATTGCAGCATCCTCCGAAGGTTCAGGTAATTTGGAATTTTTAATATAAAAATCAAGAGGTGTTCTGTTTTCAACCGTTAAACAATATGCCGAAATATGTGAAATACTGAATTCTAATGTTTTATTTATATTACTTATCCACATTTCATCAGTTAAAGTAGGAATTCCATAAATTAAATCTATTGATATATTTCTAAAATCTGATGTTTTGGCATTTTCTAAAGCCGTATAAGCTTGTTTTGAGTTATGAATTCTGTCTAAATAAATTAAATCATCATCGAAAAACGATTGAATACCAATACTTAGGCGATTAAAACCGATTTTATGCAAATCTTTTAAATAATCTTTATTTAAATTTTCAGGATTGGCCTCAATTGTTATTTCGCAATCGGGAGCTAAATTATGATTTTTGTAAACCTCTTCCAATAATAATGATAAGTCATTAATAGTCAATAACGACGGAGTCCCTCCACCAAAATATATTGATTCGATAATTTCATTATTTAGGTAGTTTTTTTGCAAATAAATTTCTTTCTTAACAGCCTGAATATAAGGTGCAATAAACTTCTTTGAAGCCAAAGAAAAAAAATTGCAATAATTACACTTTTTTGAGCAAAAAGGGACATGAATATATAAACCAGCCATTAAACTTTGTTTTTCAACATTATACGAAATGTTGTACCTTTATTAATTACGGAACTTTTAACGAATATCTTACCCGAATGATATTCTGAAATAATTCTGTGTGAAAGTGATAAGCCAAGCCCCCAACCTCTTTTTTTAGATGTATATCCGGGATTAAAAATAGTTTTGAAGTGTTTTTTGTTTATTCCCTTTCCTGTATCACTTATATCAATATAAACATATTTATCATCCTCAAACAAACTGAATGTAATTTCCCCTTCGCCCCCCATTGCATCTATGGCATTTCTGGTTAGATTTTCAATAACCCAATCGAAAAGATGAACGTTTAACGGTACTATTATTTTTTTGTTTTCGGGGTATAAGTAGGTATATTTTACTTTATTAGGCGATCGTGTTTTTAAATATGAAATAGCATTTTTTATTACTTCAATTATATCTTCATTCTTCAATTCGGGTAAAGAACCTATTTTTGAAAATCGCTGCGTTATTGTATTTAGTCTTTCAATATCTTTCTCAATTTCATTGGTCATATTATCATTAACTCCACTCATTTTAAGCATTTCGACCCATGCAATCAACGATGAGAGCGGTGTGCCTAACTGATGTGCAGTTTCCTTTGACATCCCGAGCCAAACCTGATTTTGTTCAGACTTTCTGAATGTACTGAAAAGCATATAAGAAATTAACAGAAAAATTCCAATGATTATCAATTGTACATAAGGATAATACTTAAGCTGTGTAAGTAAATAAGAATTTTCGTAGTAAATATATTTTTTCCCAGTACCGGCAAGCTCAACTTCTATCGGAGTATTTTCAACAGCCATTTGTTGAAGTGCTTTTTCTAATGTTGCAGAGTCCTTTAAAATTTCCTGACTTATATTTCCCGATGCAATCAAATTTTGTTTCAAACTATCAACAATAACAACGGGTACCGACAATGAATTATCAACTACCTCCGAAAAAAAAGACCTTATTAAATCGTCAATAACCATTCTTAGCCCTGTATAAAGCTTTGATTCTTTATAAAAAAGATAAAATGTAATATTATACTCGCTGTATTTTATTGGATCAAATTTTGTGTATTCCTCGAGTAACTTCCCTGAGAGAACTTTTACCGTATCAGGCGAAAAATCGGTATTACGAGTTAGCTGTATATTGAAATTAACATCGGTTATTATTACAGGGATGTTTGTATTTTCTGATATTATTTTAAGATACAATGTAAGATCTTCATTTTGTGCAGGATTCATAAGTTTTTTATAGGCTTCTGCCCATAATTCAACATTTTTTCTTTCTTCTTTTTTGATTTTTTCGAAAAAGATATCGGTATAATTCACCAAGTTAGCTTTACGTTGTATAGCTTCTGCCCAAATTTTTACTTTTGTCCTTTCGTCTTGAGCAATTTTTTTAACAAGAGTATTTGTGTACCATAATGAAATAGTTACTATTACTAATGCAGAAAACATTAGTATCCACTTCCATCGTCTTTTTTTTGCGTAAATGTCCAATTGTCTTTTTTTTACAAACTTAAAAAAATATTATTCAATATTTATTGCATCAGTCAAAAATATTAAGTAAGAAAGAGATTAAAAATCAGAACGGGTAACCAATACCAAAATTAAACACAACACTACTAAGTTTTGCATCATTAATAACCCATTGATACCCTTTGGGTTTTGATGGGTCTTTAACCGGAATTGCGGCGTCAATCCTTACTATAAAAAAGTTTAAATCAAGCCTAAGCCCAAAACCTGAACCAATTGCAATTTGCGGAATTAATTTATTTATTGAAAATTCTCCTTCAGGAAATTGGATATTGGGTTTATTTAACCATATATTTCCTGCATCGACAAAGAAAGCTCCATGTAAAAATTTATATATCTGAAATCTGTGTTCAATGTTGAATTTAATTGAAATATCACCAACTCTGTCAAAATTTTCGATTATAGTATCGTAATAAGAACCCGGACCAAGAGTTCTTAATCTCCAAGCCCTAATGTCATTAGTACCTCCTGAAATAAAACTTTTTTCATAAGGCAATTGTTTTGAATTTCCGTAAGGAATTCCCCACCCGCCTGATGTTCTTAAAACAAGGTTATTTGTTCGGTTAAAATAAATATAACGTCTTAACTCTAACTCAAAACGTGCATATTGTGAATAAATAAGATTGAAAACCTCATAATCACCTTCCGGATTTTTTTTATCATCAAATAATTTTTTTGTTAAATAAAGGAAATTACCTGCTGTTTCGATATTTGCTCTAAAAAAGGTAAAGTTCTTCCTTCGGTTTAGTTCTTGAGAATTATAAACAAAAATATATTTCAGGTTAAGAATAAAATGGTCGGTGTACTGATATTTCAATCTTTTGTCGGCCATTGCATCTATAGAAGCTTTAATAGATGAATCAGGGTAAATTTTAACTGCATTTACTTCAATCGGGTTAAATAAATGCTGAATATATTTATTTTGCTTCCATTCATAACCAAACGATGCCATAGTAATAGTTCGAATGAAATCAGGACGGTTTTGATAATGATAACCTGTAGAAATAACTGTTTTTGGCTTAAAATATTTATTAAACCGCTCTTCGGGTACAGGAATCAGGAATTTCGGAATTTCGAAACCAACTTCAATACCGGTTTCATAAGTATTAAATAAAGGTCTGTCTTTGTCGGAAGTATAAATATTAATTTTCTGATTATCAAGTACTCCTTTCAATCTTAAATTAAAAATTTCTGCACCCTTAAAGAAATTCCTGTTCTGAAATAGTATATTACCAGTAATACCAAAATAACCCGATGAATTACTTGCCTCTATTTCAGTTGAATAGGAATTAACTTTATTCCTTGATAATTCGATATTACATAGCAGATTTTTACAGTTTTTTATTGTATCGTTATTGTCTTTTGCAATTTCATCAAAATTTATGTTTATAAAACGGAAATTTTTTAATTCAGATAATCTATTGTAAGTTTGTTCAACATCGGTAAGATTAAAATAGCTGTCGGTATTAATGAAAATTGATTGAGAAAGAGTTTTTGGCCTGATTCTCATTTTATTACTGCAAATAAAGGTGTAATTATTCAATTTTCTCCTGTTCTCAAATTGAGGAATCGAAAACAATACAGTATCTTTTTTTAAAGTATCGGAAACTACAGGATTAAAATCAGGGTAGATAAATATTTTGGAAATTTTATACCTAATATGTTTCGGATATATTAATGTATCACCATCAACGACTTTCAATTTTGGAGATTTAACTGTCAGTCTTACGTTCATTTTTTTCGAATTTAAAGAACTATCAACCGAATAAACCACAAAATCTTTATTAAAAGCAAAATAGCCGCTATTTTTTAAATAAGCTGTTATTCTTTCTCTTTCTTTTTCAAATTTTTCGGTACTAAAAATATCTCCTTCCTTGATATAAGAATTACTCGTTTTTGCAAGAATGTTGTTTACAAGATCTTTATCTTCAACGGCATATTCAATATTATTTATTCTATATGGCTCTTCTACATTGATTTTATAAGTAACTTTGGCTTTTTTTGCAGTATATTTAATACTTTTATCCAACTTTGAGTTAAAATATCCGTGATTATTCAGGTATAAATAAATCTGCTCTAAACTATTATTAGTTTTAATAGTATCGAGTATAACCGGAGGTTCGCCAATTCTTTGAAGAAATTTACTAAACCCTTTTGGATTGTTTGTTCTTGAAAGATTATAAAATGCAAGTTTAAATCTAATACCAAAAAATTTTTTATTGGGTTTTTGCTTTATCAGACCCGAAATTTCTTCCTTACTTATATTTTTGTTATTTACTTCAATAATATTTTTTCTCAACAAAAATTTACCTTCGGGTACCTTGCGCGTTGAACTGCAAGATGTAATTAGTAAACTGACTAAAAATACTATGAGTAAATTATATTTTGATTTGATAAATATCACTTTTAATTTTTTTAAAACACAAACCTACAAGTTTTTTTCAAAACAAAAAAATTTGCTTTAAGCTATTTTGGTGTGAGTTGAACAATGTTTAAAGTAATAAATCGAACATTTTTGAAATAATTAATATAAAAAATATGATGTTTTTAAATATAATATGATATATTTGCAATTGTAAATTTTAATTAAAACATAATTTATTATGGCTTATAAAATCACTGATGACTGTACTGCTTGCGGTACTTGTATTGATGAATGCCCAGTAGAAGCTATTTCTGAAGGCGACATCTATAAAATTGACCCTGAAATCTGCACTGATTGCGGTTCATGTGCTGATGTATGTCCTGTTGAAGCAATTCACCCGGAATAATTATCAGGGAAATAAAATAAAAAAGAGGCTATACTATGTATAAGCCTCTTTTTTATTTTATCACTCAAAACACTCCTAATAAAACATTATTCTATTATCAATTATTTCTGCTTTATCTTGAATTGCTCTGAATAAGTTTGAATTTACTCTTTGTTCAAAATTGTTTCTCTGCTGCATTAATATGAGTGAGTAATCATTTGTTTCAGGAGCTTTTTCAAACTCATCAGTATGAATAATGTAAACACCTGAGTATCCTTTGATTGGCTTAGACAAAGTATTTAGCTTCATAGCAAAGGCTGTTCCGATAACTTCGGGTTCGTAACCTCTGTTTCCTAAATTGAATGAAGAATAATTAAGTAAATCTACAGTATCAACTTTTGAGTTTAACATAGAAGCCAATGAATAAATATCTTTGTTTTGATTTATGGATTTATTTGCTTTTTCAATTAATATGGCTGCTTTCTTGTCTCTTTTAACCATAAATTCGATTCTTGGTTTTATTTGTTCAAGCGGAGCTATACCTTTTTCTCTGACTTCTTTAAGAACAGCGACAATAAACATATTTTCAAACTCAAAAACTTGTTTCGATACATCATTCTTCTTTGTATCTTTATTAAATGCCCATCTTACAAGTTCTCTTGCATTTTGAACACCGGGAATATAATCAGCCATAGGTTGAACATATTCTGCGGTTCTTTTTACTAATCCTTCTTTTTTTATTGTAGCTTCAAATTGTTCTAATGTAGTATTTTCGCTTGCAAATTTATTTGCTTTGGCAAAAACATTTTTATAAGTCTGATTACTTGCTTCAATTTTTCTTGTGATTAAAGCAACCCTAACTTTCTTTTCGGGTGCTTTTTTACCAGTAATATTTATTAAATGATATCCAAAAATACTTTCAACAACAACATAATCGCCAACTTTACCCTTTAATACGGCATCATTGAAAGGTGCAACCATAGATTGATCGATAAACCAACCTAAATCTCCTTTATTTTCTTTTGCAGAAGGGTCATCGGACATACTCAAAGCGATTTCGGCAAATTTAGCAGGGTCTTTTTGAACTACAAGTTTTACACTATCGGCTATTTTCTGAGCTTCTTCCTTAGTGCGTTTTGCATCTCTTGCTCCGTAAGCTCCCTGATATGCAAAAAGAATATGGCTTGCTTTCATTGAATCAGGACGCATCTGAACATCAACAAGTTTTGCCATTTGAATAACACCATTCTCCATTCTTGGGGGATACATAGCTCCAACCGGTGAATTAAACATCATTGAGTCAATAAAATATGGTAATGTACCCTTCTTTTTAAAAGAGCTGTCGTACTTGCTGTCGGAATAGCTGTTTACAAAATCGGCAATATTAGTAGCAGTTTTAAATTCTTCAAAAATATTCTCACATCTTTTTACCTCATTATCAATATCCTCTTTTGAAGGCTGAATTTCAAACATAACATAATCAATATCTCTGCTTGCTTCCTGTTCAAACTCATTCTTATGTTCGTCGTAATATGCCTGATAATCTTTATCGGTAATTTTAGCTACACTATCCGAAACCAAAGAATAATCTAATGCAACAAATCTTAATTTCATTTTGTCGTTTTGAGCGTGATAAGTCTTCTTTAGAAAAGCTTTGGGCAGATAATAACTTTTTGTAAGTAAATTGTTGTATTTAGTTCTCAAACGGTCGGCTTTAATGTAATCTTCAATTGCTTTCCACTGTTTTTGTTGTTCAGGTTGTAATTGATCAAAATTGTTTATATAATTAATGACATTTTGTCTCTCTACCTGACCTGTATTGGGGTTTTTGAAGTTTTGAGTAATAAACGAATGTAAGAATTTTCCATAAAACATATCGTTCATTTCCTCAGTTGTAACTTCAATGGACAATTTTTCGTATTCTTTTCCCATTAAAATATCGTTTACCATTTGGTTCCATACGCTTTGACGTACCTGATAAACTTCTTGGCTTGTTAAATTATCTTTTTGCTGTTGGGCTTTTATTTGTTCTAATTGTTCTTCAACTTTTTTGTCAAAATCGCGATATGATATTTTTTCGCCATCAACTTCAGCAAAATCAATATTTCTGAATCCTCTTGTACCTTTGAAAGCATCCTGCAGAACGAAGCCGGCAATAGCCACCCCTATTAAAATTATTAATAATCCTGATCTTTTTCTAATTTTTCCAATAATAGCCATAGTAAATTATTTTTAAACAGTCGGCAAACTTACAATTTTTTTTGAAAATTTTGATTATCATTATTAAAAAAATTCTTTTTTAGTATTGATTTGCTGACAATAAAGGAGATATTTCTAATTATGACTTCAAAAGCTTAAGTTTTACCTTTAATATTTGGGTTTTTGTTGCTTCGAGTATCAAGAAACTAAAATTATCTATTTGTATTATCTCCCCCGATTTCGGAATATTTTCATAATTGTGAATAATAAATCCTGCAAGGGTTTCATACTCTTCACTCACTGGAATAAAAAGATTGTAATTATCATTCAAATAGTCAATTTCGAGTCTTCCGGAAAACTCAAACTCATCTTCAGATATAACTTTTTCAGTTAATTCATCTATGTCAAATTCATCATCAATTTCTCCAAAAATTTCTTCAATAACATCTTCAAGCGTTAGCATTCCTGATGTTCCGCCAAATTCATCAACAACAACGGCTATACTTTTTTGTTGCTCAATAAACATTGGTAATAGTTTATTTGCAAGCATTGTTTCTGGAACAATTATTATTGGTTTTAATATTTGCTTTATAGAGTTTGGGCGTTTCAACATATCATGAGAGTGTACATATCCTATTATATTATCAATAGAATTATCATAAACCAATATTTTAGATAAATTAGTATCGATAAATATTTTCAGCAATTCGTTTATTTCACTTTTACTGTCAATAGCAATAATTTCTGTTCTCGGTATCATACATTCCCGCAATTTAATATCGCGAAAATCAATAGCATTTTGAAACATTTGTAACTCTTGTTGTATTTCACTGTTATCTTGAGGCCTATCAACCGAAAACTCATTAATATAGTTATCAATATCAATTGGTGAAAATACATGAGTTTGTTTTTGCAGATTAATTTTAAAGATTCTGCCAATAATATATTCTGCCGTGCTAATGAAAACAAATGCAACAGGATAAAGTAAATAATATATTATTATGGCCGGTAATGCAAAAAGTTGTAAAGAATAATTTGCATTAATTCTGAATAATATTTTGGGTAAAAACTCGGCAGTAATTAAAATAATGATTGTGGCAATAATTGTTTGTAAGGTTAATAAAAGTGTTTCGGAATGAAATTCTTTTGGAATAAGTTCGATAAATACAGGATTTAAAATTTTTGACATATAAATTCCGTATATTACCAAAGATATATTGTTACCAAGTAATAAAGCACTGATAAATTTCCAAGGAGTTTGGTAAAATTTAGCAATTATGCGATTCGTAAAACGACCTTTATTTTTGTCGATTTCAACCTTCAGCTTATTCGCACTTATAAAGGCAATTTCGAGTCCGGAACACAATGCAGAAAACAACAAAGTAATTAGTACTATTCCCCAATCGCTCATGGTTTTATTTATTTAAAATCAATCCTATTTAACTGAATGATTGATTTTGAAATTAACAACTGCAAAAATAGTAAAAATAATTGGGAACAAATTATTCATTTTCAACAGTTATTGTACCTCTTGGCCTGCGGAGAGTATATTCGTTGAAATTTTCGTCGGCATCAAAACCTTCGCCATACAGAACCCCATCTTTATTAATTCTTTTAACTAATACATCCGAAGATATAGTTTTTCTGCTTTGATCCCAAACCATGCTTTCTGTATAGATGGTATCACCTTTTTTATAGTCAATGATAACAACATTGTTTTTCAGTTCAAATATTCTTCTATCTTCGTAATTTACGGCATATTTGGCAGATAACATCATTTTTACGTTCATATAATCATCATAGAAAAATACTTTAAGGCCTTTGGGAAATTTGGTATAAGACTGTTCACTTTGATAGCGATCGAGCTGAGGAGATGTCATATATAATTGAATTTTTCCGGAATCACTCCTGATTGTTGTAACTTCTTTAGCAGATTCTACAGGCATTTTATTAATATCTGTAAGGATATTGATTTTTTCAATATCGTTTTGGCAAGATGTTACAATACAAAAATACCCGAGTATAATCAAATATAAGTATAATCGGGTATTCCTTTTCATTTATATAATGAATTTAAAAAATTATCTTACGATGGTAGTTTCATTAATCCAGCAACCGACTCTGTATGTTTCGCCTTTTTTAAGTCCGTAAAAGAAGATATTGTCATCGCTCGGGAAAGCTCTCGAATATGCAGCAATACGGCTATTTGCTATTTCTACTACTTTAGTATTATTAGGATCAACTCTTTTTGCCTGATTGTATTTATCAACAGCAGCCCAAAAAGCAACTTTTTCGGTCAACTCATTATCGCCACAAGATTTGGCAGATTGTGCATACATATCTCCTATAATGATATAGGGCATTCCGTCATTAGGTTTTACTTCTAATGCTTTTAAAGCGTTACTTCTTGCTGTTGTATATTGTCCTAAATTGCTGTAAATATCGGCTAACAACAGATAAATATTTGCTTTATCGTTATTTTCGGTCATTTTACCTACTGCATCGTTCAAATATTCGGCTGCTTTACTGTATTGTTTTTTAGCATAAGACATTTTACCCATTAAATATGCTGTTTCAGGTGTAGGTTCGAGCTTGTATAAGTTTTCTGTAGCTTTGAAAAATAATGGATCATCGGTACATTTTTTCTTATCCAATATTTTGGTTATCTTTTTAAGAAGTGATACATCATTTGGAGTTAGTTTAAATTTCTTGTTATAAATATTAATTAACTCCTGACATGAAGTATATGGCTCAATGATTACCTCAATATTTTGTAAAACTTTGTCGTATTCATCTTTATTCTTTACATCGTTAGCCATGTTTTTATCAATGAGGTCGCTGACAAAGTCATAGTTATCCAATATCAAAGAAGAATCGGCCTTACCGATTTTAACATATTCAATTGTAGATAGCATGTAATTGTACATTACAATAGGTTCCGAATAATTTCCGGCAATTTCAATAGCTTTTTTAAACATTAAATAAATCTGTTCTTTCTCTTTTGGTCTGTATGTCAACAAATCGATAGCTTTTTTGCCGAGATTCATACCTTCTTTGCCAAAATACTCAGTTCTTTTATCCCAAACCAGAAGCAATGTATCTATATATTTTTCTTTGAGTTTTATATCTTTTTCGTTATCGATTATATATTTTAAAATAACAGCACCTCTGATAAAAGTATTTTCACTTGCCATAGGACATTTTGTAAATACTTCGCGCCATGGTTTGAAAGCGTCTTTATAGTTTGCCTGTTTGTAAAATTCGCCATATAGCGAGATATTGGTTATGCAATTTATACTATCTTCGGGAGTTTTCCCAAATTTCTGAGCTTTTAACGCAAAACTCAAAAAAACCAATGTTAAAACTGTTACTATTCTTATAATTTTCATTTTTTTAATTTTTTAAAAATTATTTAATCATATTTTCTTTTAAAAAACCAATAGTCATAAGCAGAAAATCCAATGCTTATTTTTGTATAGTTTTCATTAATTAGTCCATTTTCTGTTGTTCCTTTCTTGCCGAATTCGACAGCTAAATTTATTGTTGATTTACTTTTTCTTAACGGTAAACCAAGTCCAAAACTTATGCCAAACTCATCAAAATTTTGATTTCTAATATTCAAATATGATTGACCATAATGAAATCCTGCTCTGTAAGAAACTCTTTTTAAATAATTTAAAGAATAAAAATCAGGTTTAATTTCATATCCTACCGATAATCTCCAACTATCGTCAAGCGAATCTTTTATGTTGTTATATAAATATTCCGACCAGTTTTGTTTGCTGAAATCTACCCCAAAAAGCCATTTATTCTTTTTTTCAAGCGATAAACCCACAGCAAAAGATTGGGGGAGTTTTACTTCTCCGTTTTTGTTATTAATAGAAATTATCGAAGCAGTATCGTGCACATATTCATATCCTGTAGAACTTTGTGAAAATGTATAGGCAAGAAAATCTTCTTTAGTTGTTGATGTTGAACCTAAGCTGTAAACAAAGCCTGTTCCTAAAACAAAATTATTATTTAAGTTTTTGAAATACTGAATCCCGAAATCGAATTTAAAAACACCGTAACCTGTTGAATTTTTCGCTTTTACGTTATAGGTATAAACTGAATCCAGCAAATATACTGTTCTTGATTTTTCTATCGAACCAAATAAATAAGAGACATTAACTCCTAAAGAAAGATTATTATTTATAGAAAAAGCTTGACCCAAAAAGAATTGGTTTATCCCCCCTTGACCTTCGTAAACATATTTTACTCTACCAATACTATCCTCGGTTTTATAATCAGAAACCTTATATCCTACACTGCTGTATGGTAATAGCCCAAAAGCGGCTTTCCATTTTTTTGTAATAGGAAATCCGAATGTTAAATGAGACATTGATGTATAGTTTGAATTTTGTGATAGGGTTGATGTTTTTAAAACCGAAAAATTACTGAATAAACCTCCTTCAAATACAAACGATAAAGTATCGAAAGCCGAATAAGATGCAGGATTAATGAAATTGACAGAATATGGACTTTTATAAGCTATAGCTGTTCCTCCAATAGCAATAAAGCGGCTATTCAAATAGCTCTGAATTTCACCTACACCAAATCTCGAGTATGGAGAACTGATTCTATTCTGGGAATAAACCTCTCCACAGACAAATGAAACAAAAAAGAAAAAAATAAATATTTTTTGTAGTGTTTTAAGCATTAAAATCAAGTATTATATTTAAACCGTGTAAAACTATATTTGAGAGTGCAAAGATGCTATTTTTTAATTTTTTATCAAAATATTTCATATCGCCTCCACTCAAAATAACTTTCAGTTCTTTAAAATTTTTATTATAATTATCAATAACTCCGTTAATTTCAAAAATTGCACCATTAACAACCCCCGATAATATTGAATCTTTGGTATTATTTCCAATTATTGGTGCATTTTTTTTCCCTTTAATTAACGGTAATTTATCGGTAAAAGTATTAAGAGCTTTAAAACGCATCTCGACACCGGGCGAAATAGCACCTCCAATATATTCTGATTTTTTATTAATAAAATCGTAGGTTATACAAGTTCCTGCATTTATAACAAGCACATTATTGCCGGGGAAAATATTGTTTGCGGCTACGGCGGCTGCCAGTCGGTCTTTGCCGAGAGTTCCCACCGTAGAATATTTAATCTTTATCGGAACTGCCGTTTTTTCATCTAATTCAATAAAAGAAAGATGGTGTTTTAAAAAATCTTTCAATATTACCGGGTAATCTCTAACAGAACAAAGAATCGCCCTTCTTAAAGAATAGTCCCTCAATAAATTTTCAATTAACTTTATATTTATTTTCTTTGAAGCATTAAAATAAAGTATCTGATTGCCATCAAATACCGCTGTTTTTGTTAATGTATTACCTATGTCAATTACTAACTTCAACTTATTTTTTTTTGCAAAAATAGTCATTTTCAGAAAATTGCCATTATTTTATAACTGATTGTTTAAACTTGAAAGTTTTATTTAAAATACTATTTTTACTGAT
Source organism: uncultured Bacteroides sp. (assembly GCA_964634005.1). Classification (GTDB taxonomy): domain Bacteria; phylum Bacteroidota; class Bacteroidia; order Bacteroidales; family JACABE01; genus CAZWKQ01. The sequence goes on along the minus strand of CAZWKQ010000003.1, from coordinate 41,024 downwards.
AAAAAAACACAAAAACAAAATCGAAACAACAAAAAAAAATCTGTTCCGTTTTTTTATAGGCTTAAATTTATTTGTGTTTTGGTTTAATCAGACAAAATTGTAGTAACTTAGCACACACAAATTTGTCGGGAAATTAATAAGTAAATTGATTTATTAAGATATTGAAAATAACGATAAAAAATATAATTGTTTCTTTTGCCTTCATATTAATAACTGCTTCCACAAATGCTCAATTTTACAGTGGAATGCAAATGAATTTCGGCAAAAACAGGGTACAATATACCGATTTTTTATGGACATTTTACCGCTACGACAAGTTTGATGTATATTTTTACTTAGGTGGAAAACAATTAGCAAATTTTACTGCAATTTATACTCAAAGACAAATCCCTAAAGTTGAAGAAATATTTGATTATCAGTTTGAAGACAAAATTCAAATTATAATTTTCAACTCTCTTTCCGATTTCAAACAAAGCAATATAGGCTATATAAGCGAAGAAAGTTATAATACAGGAGGTTTAACAAGAATTAACGGCAACAAACTATTTCTTTATTTTACAGGAAGTTATATTGAATTGATGCAACAAATCAGAGAAGGTCTATCAGAAATACTTATTAATCAATTGATGTTTGGTACCAGTATCAGTTCACAGGTAAAAAATAATACTCTTCTTACTCTTCCTGATTGGTATTTAATGGGTTTAACTTCGTATTTGTCAAGAAATTGGGATACAAAAATTGATGATATAGTAAGAGACGGTATAATAAGCGGGAAATACGAAAAATTCAGTAACCTAACCGGTGATGACGCAAAGTATGCAGGTCATTCATTTTGGAAATTTATTGCCACCAATTATGGTTATAACGAAATATCGGGGATTGTACATATGACCAGAGTTAGCAGAAGTATAGAAACCGGCTTTATATACGTATTGGGATTATCATTTAACGAAATAATAAATGAATGGCTAAAATACTATAAAAAATTATACTTTGATGATAACACAAGGACTTTACCGGATAATATCATTAAAGTAAGATATAAGTCGAATTTGGTTTATAATAATTTAAGAGTCAGTAATGACGGGAAATATGCCGCTTTTGTTTCAAATGAACTGGGACAGAAGAAAATATGGCTTTATGACATTGAAAAAAACAAAAAAAGAAAAATATATAAATCAGGCTACAAGCTCGATGAAAAAAACGATTATTCATACCCTTTGATAGCATGGCACCCCACCGGTGAAATATTAGCATACATTGTCGAAACAAAAGGTACGGTATATCTATATCTATACAACGTTAAAGATAAAACCGAAGATAAAATATTGTTGCAATATTTCCAAAAAGTACTCGACTTTTCATATTCAAACAATGGGCAATTATTGGTAATGTCGGCAGTACAAAACGGTCAGACTGACATATTTGTATATAACTTGGCATCTCGCTCATCTGAACAAATCACCCGAGATATTTTTGATGATTATAATCCAAGATTCATAAACAACTCAAAAGAAATTATTTTCAGCTCTAATCGCATTAACGATACTATTAAGTTTGATGACAATTCACAAAAAGAACTTAATGAAAATAATGATATTTTTATCTATAAATATGCTTCAAGGAGTAAAATTCTAAGAAGAATAACCCAAACAAAAGATGTAAATGAAATTTTTCCAATGGAATATGACAATAAGCATATAACATTTTTAAGTGATAAAAATGGAATTCAAAACAGGGTTATTGCCAGCTTCGACAGCACAATAAGCCATATTGACACTACCATACATTACAGATATTTTACTAAAACTAAAGATATTACAAACTATAAAAGCAGCATTATTGAACAAGACATAAACCCTTACTCAAAATATTCAGCAGAAATAATATATCATAAAGGGTTGTACAATATGTATCTAAACCCCTTAATTCAAGCTAATAAACTACAAAATATAGAATTATCGAACACCGAATTCCGAAAATCTTTAAATTCAGCACCGATTATTAACACTCCCGACAGTATAAAGACAGAAAAAATTCAACAAGTTTCAACACAGCGTAAAAGACTTAAAAACATGTATTACAGCGACATAGTGGCTGAAAATGATGAAAATATCGGGTGGGAAAAAGATAGACAAGGGTTAATTAAAATAAATAATTCGGATACAACCAAAAATGAAAATGAAAATGAAAAAGAAATACCAAATTTAATAGAAAAGCAAAGAAACTATTATGTTGAATATTCGATTTCGGATATAACAACTCAAATTGACTTCAGCTTTTTAAATGCCAACTATCAGCAATTTTCGGGAGGAGGCTCCCCAATATATCTTAATCCGGGGTTTAATTTCTTTTTCAAATTAGGTTTGAGCGATTTGATGGAAGATTACAGAATAGTGGGTGGTTTGAGGTTTTCTTTCAATTTCGATAATTTCGAGTATCTGATAAGTTACGAAAATTTGAAACATCGACTTGATAAACAGTGGGTTTTTCATCGCCAATCACTCGATAACTACACTTATTTTTACGACTCGAGACAATATACTCATTCGGTGTATTATATACTGCGATGGCCATTCAATACTGTTATGAGCATAAAAGGTACTGCTTTCGTGAAAAACGACAGAGAAGTATTTCTCTCTTCAAAAGATGCTTCAAACTTAACAAGAAAAAATATTGACAACTATTGGGCAGGCTTAAAAGGAGAATTTATATTCGATAATACAAGAACTTTAGGTTTAAATCTTTATAACGGAACAAGATATAAGTTCTGGACAGAGTACTATCAATCGGTTGGTAGTGAAGAAGACAGAAACCTGATTGTCATGGGATTCGATTACAGAAAATATATTCAATTGCACAAAACATTTATATGGGCAAATAGATTTGCAATAAGCTCATCTTTTGGGAAAAACAAATTGATATATTATATGGGAGGTGTTGATAATTGGTTATTCCCAAAATTCAATTCAGATATTGCAATTGCACAAGATAAAAACTATACTTACCAAACATTGGCCACAAACTTAAGAGGATTTACTCAAAACATAAGAAATGGGAATAATTTTAGTGTTATAAACAGTGAACTTCGCTTGCCTGTTTTTAAGTATTTCTCCAAAAAACCGATAAAATCAGACTTTTTCAATAATTTTCAGATAGTAGGATTTGGTGATATTGGTACTGCATGGACAGGCTCAAGTCCTTGGGACAAAGAAAATTCTCTTTACAAAAAAACAATAAATGGAAATCCTATTACAATAGTTCTTGAAAAAGATATTGATCCTATTGTCGGAGGATTTGGTTTTGGATTCAGATCGAGATTATTGGGTTACTTTATGAGAGCCGATTGGTCGTGGGGTATAGAGAATGGAATAATACAGGATAATATTTTTTATTTTTCTTTAAGTTTAGATTTTTAAATAAAATTAAAATGGATATGAATTTACTGACTTTAGTTGTATTGATTCTTACAGGTTTAGCTGCAGGAGTATTTGGTGGCATGGTAGGACTTGGCGGAGGCGTTATAATGATACCTGCATTAGTTTATTTATTGGGACTATCGCAACAGTCTGCACAAGGGACAAGCCTCGCCGTAATGCTTCCTCCAGTTGGTTTGATGGCTGTCATTAACTACTATAAAGCCGGTCAGCTGAACTTGAAGTATGCAATGATTATTGCTATAGCTTTTTTTATTGGCGGATATTTCGGTTCAAAAATTGCTCTTAATATTTCTCCCGAAAAGATGAAAAAAATTTTTGCTTTTTCACTTATTATTATTGCCCTAAACATGTTACTAAAAAAATAAACTTATGCCTGAAATCGATAAAAGAATTATTAAATTTATAAATCAACATCATATTTTTACTTTAGCCACATCTAATAATAATATTCCATATACTTCGACATGCTTTTATGTTTATTTGCCTGAAGAAAATTGTTTTGTATTTACTTCTGATTATGAAACAAAACACGTTAAAGATATGATATTACAGCCGAAAGTTGCAGGAGCCGTAGCACTCGAAACCAATATGGTAGGAAAAATCAGGGGAATACAGTTTACAGGAGAAGTAAAACTTCTTGAATGTGATGAGTTAAAAAAGGCTAAAAAAGCATACATAAACAGATTTCCGGTAGCTTTACTCGCTAAAACCGTTTTTTGGGGTTTTTATCCCGATTTTATCAAAATGACCGACAATAGACTTGGTTTCGGGAAAAAAATTATTTGGAACAAAAACGAATAAAAAAATAAGAAAACAATTTATTAACATATCTTTATTGGTGATTATCAGATTATTATAGACCCTTAATATAAATTTTGTTAATTATTCTTTTTGCAGTTTCCGATATTTAGTACGTATATTTACAATCACAAATTATGAAAATCAAAATGCTGATTTTCAACAAAAGTAATTTATTTTTAAAATTTATTTGGGCTCGATATGGAAAATACACTTTTTACATTTACTGAAGATATATCAAAAAAAGAAGTTTCAGAAGAAAATAAGATGTATCAGCAAATAATTGAAAAACGTGTGCAACCGGATATTTTTAGTGAAAATAACGAGACTGAAATTAAAAATGAACTGATGGAAAATAAATTTGAAAAGGAAGAAAAACTAACCAGATACTCTCACAAACAAGTAATGGAGGAGGCAACAAAGTATTTTAAAGGCGACACTCTTGCTGCTAATGTTTGGATGAATAAATATGCTCTTAAAGACAGCGAAGGCAACCTTTACGAACTTACTCCCGATGATATGCATAAAAGGATTGCCCGTGAAATAGCAAGAATCGAGAGAAAGTATCCCAACCCGATGAGTGAAGAAGAGATTTATCAATTGCTTAAAGATTTTAAATATATAATTCCTCAAGGTAGCCCTATGGCCGGGATAGGGAATGATTTTCAGGTAGCTTCATTATCAAACTGCTTTGTTATTGGTAATAATGGCAACTCCGATTCTTACGGCGGTATAATGAAAATCGATCAGGAACAGGTTCAATTGATGAAACGAAGAGGCGGTGTAGGTCATGACTTATCGCACATACGTCCAGCAGGAAGCCCTGTTAAAAACAGTGCATTAACTTCTACCGGAATAGTACCTTTCATGGAAAGATATTCGAATTCAACACGCGAAGTTGCACAAGACGGCAGAAGAGGTGCTTTAATGCTCAGTATATCAATAAAACACCCCGATTCAGAAAAGTTCATTGATGCCAAATTGGAAGAAGGTAAAGTTACAGGGGCTAATGTTTCTGTTAAAATTGATGATGAATTTATGAAAGCTGTCATCGAAAACAAAACTTACAAACAACAATACCCTATTGACTCAGAAAATCCCACTTTTACCAAAGAAATAAATGCACGAGAATTATGGAATAAAATTATTAACAACGCGTGGCAATCTGCAGAGCCGGGTATATTGTTCTGGGATACAATAATAAAAGAATCTATACCCGATTGTTATGCAGATATGGGCTTTAAAACAGTATCCACTAATCCTTGCGGAGAAATACCTTTATGCCCGTACGACAGTTGCAGATTATTAGCCATTAACCTATACAGTTACGTTGATAATCCTTTTACCAAAGATGCGAGTTTTAATTCCGAACTTTTTGTCAAACATGCCCGTATGGCTCAAAGAATGATGGATGATATTATTGATTTAGAGCTCGAAAAGATCGACAAAATTTTGGAAAAAATTGATAATGACCCTGAAGAAGAAGAAATAAAGAGAGTTGAAAGGAATTTATGGTTGAATATTAAAATGAAAGCTCTCGAAGGCAGAAGAACCGGATTTGGAATAACTGCCGAAGGAGATATGCTTGCTGCACTTGGATGCAAATATGGAAGCGAAGCTGCAACAAATTTTTCTGTTGAAGTTCATAAAATGTTAGCTATAGAAGCGTATCGTTCATCGGTAATTCTGGCAAAAGAAAGAGGACAATTCCCATTATACGATTCGCAAAGAGAAGCAAATAATCCCTTTATCCTCCGATTGAAGGAAGCTGCACCAACTCTTTACGAAGATATGTTAAAATTCGGAAGAAGAAATATAGCCCTTCTTACAATTGCTCCTACCGGAAGTGTGAGCATTTGTACACAAACAACCTCAGGAATTGAACCGGTTTTTATGGTTTCTTACAAAAGACGAAGAAAAGTTAACCCAAACGATAAAAACGTTAAAGTATCTTTCACTGATGAAATGGGAGATTCTTGGGAAGAATATAACGTTTTTCATCCAAAATTTGTAAAATGGCTAAAAATCAACAATTACAATGTTGATGAAGTAAAAAATTACAATGAAGCACAGCTTGAAGAAATTATAAAAAAATCACCCTATTACAAAGCTACTTCAAACGACATAGATTGGGTAAGCAAAGTAAAGATGCAGGGAGCAGTTCAAAAATGGGTTGATCATTCAATAAGCGTAACCGTAAATGTACCTAAAGAAACTACCAAAGAGCTTGTTAGTACAATCTACCAAACAGCTTGGGAAAGCGGGTGTAAAGGTATAACTATTTACAGAGATGGTTCTCGCTCGGGTGTTTTAGTATCAAATTCCGATACAAAGGAAGATGCCTATGAATTTAAAGAAACAAAAGCACCTCCACGTCCTAAAAAATTGGAAGCAGAAGTTGTTCGTTTCCAAAATGATTATGAGAAATGGATAGCCGTTGTTGGTCTTCTGAATAATCGTCCTTACGAAGTATTTACAGGAAAAGCTGATGGCTTTTACTTACCGCCTTGGGTTACCAAAGGATGGGTAATAAGAAACAAAGAAGGAAATGAAAAAGCACGCTACGATTTTCAATTCGAAGACAAGGAAGGTTACAAAGTAACCATTGAAGGCTTGTCGCGTTCGTTTAACAAGGAATACTGGAATTATGCCAAATTAATTTCCGGAATTCTTCGCCATGGAATGCCATTGCAGTTTGCAGTAGATTTAATTTCAAATCTCAACCTTGACGGCGACTCGATTAATACTTGGAAAACCGGTGTTGTTAGGGCTTTAAAGAAATATATCCCTGATGGAACAGAAGCTACCGAAGCATCATGTCCCGAATGCGGTGCAAAAGGCGGATTAGTTTATAAAGAAGGATGCTTAACTTGCAAACATTGTGGTTATTCAAAGTGCGGATAATATATTTTCTTTAAACTACTTTTTGTCGTAATCGTCCATTAAAAACTTATCTTCGTCGTTTTTTTCTTTAAAAATGTTAAATTTTTGTTGAATTTAATGTTAAAGAGTATATCTTTGTAGCAATAAATATTTTAACAACAAAAATTTCATAAAAGATGAAAAAACTTACATTATTATTAATTGCAACATTAGTTTCGTTTTCTGTAATTTCTCAGAATGCAAAACAACTTTCTGAAAAAATGTTCCAGAAAGATTCAAGGGTATATCAACCAACAACAAATAACCCTTTTAAATTTTCAGAATACCTCAATAGTCAAACAAAAACTAATTTAATTGATGAAGGGTTTGAAGGAACTACATTCCCACCTACAGGTTGGACAAAACAAAATTTAAATTCAAACACAAACTATCAATGGAAAAAAGGAACATCGGGTCATTCAGGTTCGAGCTGTGCAATGGTAGAATACGACCCATCTTTAGCTCAGCAAAATGAATGGTTAATTACACCTACACTTGATCTTACACAACTAACTGTTCCTGTTCTTGAGTTATGGTGGAGCATGAGTTATTACTGGGGAGTTAGTCCTAATAATAACTATGATTTCTTTATCAAAGCAAGTACTAACGGTGGTACAACATGGACAACATTATGGAAAGAAGATAGTGCAGGAACTTTTTCAAGCTTTAGCTATCAAAAACTTGCTATTAATTTGAGCAATTTTGCTACTTCAACCAATTTTAAACTTGCTTTCCAATATATTGGGTCAGACGGTGCTGCACTTTATATTGACGATATAACTGTTGGAGATTTAATTCCAAACCGTTTGGATTTTCAAAGTATTTGGAGCGGATACGTTACTTTCGATGCTCCTTTCCAATGGAGTGGTTACACTCAAATTCCTTTTGGACAGTCTTTCCCTGTAACTTTTGCAGCTGATATTAAAAATACAGGAGCAGCAACTCAAAATAATGTTACTTTAACAGCAAAAGAATTAACCACAAATACTTCAGCCAGTTCAAATCCTACAAACCCTGTTACACTTGCATTTAATCAAAACGATACTTTAGAAGTAGCCGATTTCTTTACATTGTCTGCTCAAGGCTCTTACTCTTTCGCATTAACTGCATCAAGCAGTGCTGTTAACCCAACTCCTTATAAAGATACTGCAAAAGTTGTTGTAAACAGCGATGTAACAGGTGTATTTTCGAGAGATCACAACAATTTTGACGGATGGCGTACATGGAACGGTACAACGGGAGGAAATGTGGATGCATATCAAATAGCTAATTTATATGAAATTACTAACCCTACTAAAGCAACTTCAATTTCATTCGTGGTTGCATCAGGAACTTCAAATGGAGCTATCGTTAAAGTTCTTCTTTATGAAGGATGGAAACGTCAATTGATTGCCGAATCAAATTATCATACAATTACTGCTAATCAAATCAACCAAAATGTTACAAGCAATCCGGTTGCTGTTACATTAGATTTCAACGGTACTTTTCCACAATTATTGAAAGACTCAGTTTATTTTGCAGCAGTACAAGCATTTGGAGGCTCAGATTCTGTTTGGTTAGCCATAGGCTCAACTAATGAACAACCAAATTACACAATGTATATCTATGATACTGACAATCTATGGTATTACTATCCGAAGGGTAGCCGCCCATCGATGATACGTTTAAACACTTCTACAAGCGCAAACGTTAATGAAGCCGAAAAAACAACTGCCAATGTATTCCAAAATATTCCTAACCCTGCTAAAAATTCAACTCGTATTTCATATCAGCTCAACAAACGCTCGAAAGTTTCTTTGGAAATTTATGACTTAACAGGTCGCAAAGTTATGGAATTGAATGAAGGAACTCAAAATGAAGGATATCACAATATTGAAATTAACGTTAGCAATTTAACATCAGGCACTTATTTCTATACACTTAAAGCCGATAATTATAGCAAAACACTAAAAATGATTGTTCAGTAATACAATAACATTTATTTATAAAAAGAGGCTGTCGAATAAGACAGCCTTTTTTTTTTACCGAAACAAAATTTATAATAATTATAAATAACCTGTTATTTCACTAAATATCTGCAAATTATATAATATCGTTATTTTGTTAATAAAAATAAGAAAGAACATTTTGTAAAAAAGATTGTTTGTAGTTAAGTAAATTTGACTTTAAGTTACAGTCTTGATATTTTTATGAAAAAAATTACTAATGTTTTTTTTAAAATATTTTACTTCTATTACGATGGTTTTCGAAGTATGACGATTGGTAAAAAACTATGGCTAATAATCTTTATAAAACTCTTTATAATGTTTGCCGTGCTGAAACTATTTTTTTTCCCTAATTTTTTAAAAAAGAATTTTGATTCTGATAAAGAACGTGGTAATTATGTATTGGAACAATTAACTAAATAAAAATAAATATGTTAGAGAATTTAGATTTATCAACTGTTGATTGGTCGCGAGGGCAATTTGCTTTAACGGCTATTTATCATTGGGTTTTTGTCCCACTTACACTCGGTTTGGCTTTTATAATAGCCATAATGGAGACTATCTACGTAAAAACTGGCAATCCTGAATGGAAAAGAATTACAAAATTCTGGATGACATTGTTCGGAATTAACTTTGCAATCGGAGTTGCTACAGGAATTATTCTTGAATTTGAATTCGGAACAAACTGGTCGAATTATTCATGGTTTGTTGGTGATATTTTCGGAGCACCTCTTGCTATTGAAGGAATTCTGGCATTTTTCATGGAATCGACATTCATTGCAGTTATGTTTTTCGGATGGAATAAAGTAAGCAAAAAATTTCATCTTTTATCAACATGGTTGGTAGCAGTTGGTGCAAACTTATCAGCACTATGGATTTTAGTTGCAAATGCTTGGATGCAATATCCTGCCGGAATGCACTTTAATCCCGACACTGCAAGAAATGAAATGCACAACTTCTGGGATGTTTTATTTTCTCCGGTTGCTATAAATAAATTTCTACATACAATTTCATCGGGATATGTGCTTGCTGCTTTATTTGTAATCGGAGTTAGTGCTTGGTTTTTGATGAAAAAGCGTGAAATAGTTTTTGCAAAAAGAAGTATGGCAATTGCGGCTACTTTTGGATTAATTTCAGGCTTGTTTCTTACTTTAACAGGCGATGGTTCAGCATATGAAGTTGCCCAAAAACAACCAATGAAATTAGCTGCGATGGAAGGTTTGTACAACGGAAAACAAGGAGCCGGATTAGTTGTTGTTGGAGCATTAAACCCGTCAAAAGAATTTAATGATAATAAAGATCCTTATATATTCAAAGTAGAAATACCAAAACTATTATCATTACTGGGTTATAAAAACTCTGATGCTTTTGTACCTGGGGTTTACGATTTAGCAAACGGCAATAAAGAATTCAACATAATGTCGGCAACAGAGAAAATTGAAAGAGGCAGGGTTGCAATTAATACTCTCAGAGAATACAAAGAAGCAAAAAAATCGGGCGACAAAGAAAAACTATCGGCCCTTGCCATGAAATTCGACAAAAACACTGATGAAGGAAAAGTATTTTTAAACGAATATTTCAAGTATTTTGGTTATGGCTATTTGAATAAACCCGAAGACATTATTCCTAATATTCCGTTAACATTTTACAGTTTTCATATAATGGTTGCTTTAGGATTTTATTTCTTGGCTTTCTTTGTAATAATACTATTCTTTTTATACAAAAAACAACTCGAAAATAATAAATGGTTGCTTTGGCTTTCAATAATAACAATACCTTTAGCATATATAGCATCGCAAGCAGGTTGGGTAGTAGCTGAAGTTGGCCGACAACCATGGGTAATTCAAGACGTAATGCCAACAATTGCCGCAGTATCGCAAATTGACGCTTCATCGGTAAAAATTACTTTCTTCTTATTTGCATTAATTTTCACGGCACTATTAATTGCAGAAGTAAAAATAATGACAAAACAAATTAAAATAGGACCTAAAGATGGAGGAACCAAATAATGTTTGAAACTTTATCACATTTTGCATTACAACAGTATTGGTGGATTATAGTATCATTACTGGGAGGAATTTTAGTATTTCTTCTTTTTGTTCAAGGAGGACAAACCCTTATTTATTCATTAGGCAAAGACGAAATGCAACGAAAAATGATTGTGAACTCACTTGGTAGAAAATGGGAATTTACATTTACTACTTTAGTTACCTTTGGAGGTGCAATTTTTGCTTCTTTTCCATTGTTCTACTCTACAAGTTTCGGGGGTGCTTATTGGGTTTGGATGGCAATTTTGCTTTGTTTTGTCATTCAAGCAATTGCATACGAGTTTCGCTCTAAACCTAATAACTTTTTAGGACAAAGAACATATGAAGTATTTCTTTATATAAACGGTGCTTTTGGCACAATTCTGCTTGGAACTGCTGTTGCTACATTCTTTACAGGTGCTAATTTCAAAGTTGACAAAATAAACCTTGTTGATATAACGGCTAATAAACTTCCTGTAATTTCGACTTGGGAAGGACCTGCTTACGGATTGGAAGCAGTTTTGAATTTTCATAATGTTGCTCTCGGATTATCTGTGTTTTTTCTTGCAAGAATACTTGGAACATTATATTTCATAAACAATATCAACAGCGAAGAAATCTTAAAACGTTCCAAAAAACAACTGATTTATAATACAATACCTTTCCTGATTTTCTTTTTGTTCTTTATTATTAAACTGTTTTTAATTGATGGTTTTGCTGTAAACCCTGCCACAAAGCAAGTTTTTATGGAAAGTAACAAATATTTAAACAATTTGCTGCAAATGCCTATTGCATTGATTTTATTCTTAGTTGGCGTGGTTCTGGTTCTTTTTGGAATATTAAAAACGTTAATTAGTGAATCTCATAAAGGGATTTGGTTTTCAGGTATAGGGACAATTCTTACAGTATTTGTATTGTTTATTATTGCAGGGTTTAACAATACAGCTTATTATCCCTCATTATACGATATACAAAGCTCGTTGACAATAGAAAATAGTTCATCAAGCAAATTCACCTTAACCGTAATGAGCTATGTTTCATTGCTTGTTCCATTTGTAATTGCCTATATTTATTATGCTTGGAAATCAATCAACAACAAAAAGATTGACATCAAAGAAATGGAAGAAGAAACTCATTTATATTAATAACCTAAATTGTTTTTATTATGTATTTAACAGAAATATTATGGTTTTTAAGCTGGCCAGTATTAATTTATATAAGTTATAAATTATCAGTGTTTGCTGTAAATAAACTAGAAAAAAAGATTTTAAAAGATTAAAAAATTACAAAATAAGTTTAAAACAGTTTATCTGGCTCTGAAAAATATTCATCTCAGATAAACTGTTTTTTTTGTTATATTTTATTAATTTTGTCATAAAATTTTAATATTTAGAATTATGTTAGAAAATAAATCCAAAAATACATTCATTTCAGAAAGCACTTATCAGGCTGCTGACACAACAAGAACATTTTTATCCGGAGTTTTTTCTTGGATGTTTTTGGCATTAACAGTTACTGCCCTTACAGCCTGGTTATTTGCCACTAATGAATCATTATTAAGTTTATTGATTAATTCAAACGGGTTCACTATATTAGGTTATATAATTTTATTTGCTCCATTAGGTTTTGTTTTGATTATGGGATTAGGATTTCATCGACTATCTGCAACTGCTGTAACACTATTATTTACGATATACTCAGTTCTGATGGGAATGAGTTTGAGCTTTATTTTTCTGATTTACAGTCTTGGTTCTATCGCAACAACATTTGCAATAGCGGCGGGAATGTTTGGAATTATGGCAATTGCAGGATACACAACAAAAACCGATCTGACAAAATTCGGCTCAATAATGTTCATGGGACTTATTGGAATAATAATTGCGAGTATTGTTAATTTTTTCCTTAAAAGCAGTCAATTTGATTATATTATAAGCTTTATCGGAGTACTGGTTTTTACAGGCCTTACTGCTTGGGACGTACAGAAACTTAAAAGAATAGGTGAAGGCACTATTTACGGACATGAGAATACAAAAAAAATGATGATTATGGGTGCTTTAACTCTTTATCTTGACTTTATAAATTTATTTTTATTTTTACTCCGCTTTTTAGGCAATAAAAAGTAATTTCATTTAATAACAAAATATTAAAATATGAAAAAAGCATATATCTTCCCCGGCCAAGGCGCACAGTATGTTGGTATGGGTAAAGATCTTTATGACAGTAATAAAGAAGCAAAAGATCTATTTGAAAAAGCAAATGAAATATTAGGTTTCCGTATTACAGATCTTATGTTTAACGGAACTCCTGAAGACTTAGTACAGACTAAAGTAACTCAGCCTGCAATATTTCTGCATTCAGTAATTCTTGCAGTTACATTAGGCGAAAAGTTTGTTCCCGACATGGTTGCAGGTCATTCACTCGGCGAATTTTCAGCATTAGTTGCCAACAAAACATTGTCTTTTGAAGACGGTTTAGTACTTGTATCGAAAAGAGCAAATGCAATGCAGAAAGCATGCGAAAAAGAACCTTCAACAATGGCAGCAATACTTGGTTTAGATGACAATAAAGTAGAGGAAATATGTAAAGATATTGAAGAAATTGTTGTTCCTGCAAATTATAACAGCCCTGGTCAGTTAGTCATTTCAGGATCTGTAAAAGGTATTGAAATTGCTTGCGAAAGACTTAAAGCTGCCGGAGCAAAAAGAGCATTACCCTTAAAAGTTGGAGGAGCTTTTCATTCTCCACTAATGGAACCTGCACGATTAGAACTTGCAGAGGCTATTAATTCTACTTCATTTAATAATCCAATATGCCCGATTTATCAGAATGTTAATGCTATTGCAACAACTAACCCTGACATTATAAAAGAAAACCTGATTGCACAACTCACTTCACCCGTGAAATGGACTCAAATAGCAATAAATATGATTGCAGACGGAGCGTCAACTTTTATTGAAGTTGGTCCCGGAACTGTGCTACAAGGCCTTGTCAAAAAAGTAAATCCCAATGTTGAAGCTTTTAGTGCTCAACTATAAAATAAAAAAAGGCTGCTTTGAGCAGCCTTTTTTGTTTTTAATTATATCTTTAAAATTAACCGGCAAGAGTAAATTTGATAGGCATATTAAACTGAACTCTAACTGGTTTTCCTCTTTGCTTTCCGGGATTCCATTTAGGCATAGCTTTGATAACCCTTATTGCTTCTTCGTCGCAACCACCGCCTATACCTCTTAAAACTCTAACATCTGTAACTCTTCCGTCTCTTTCAACAACAAATGTTACGTAAACAGTTCCTTGAATATTACTTTCACGAGCCATTTGCGGATATTTAATATTGTTCTGCAAGAACTTAATTCTGGCTTCGTCTCCACCGGGAAAGCCGGGCGCCTCTTCAACTACCGTAAATATTTCTACCTCTTCTACCTCTTTTTCTTCAACTACAGTCGGTTTATATTCTTCTACAACTGTTTTTTGATTTGCTTCAGCATCGACATTTACCTCATTTTCGATTACCTTATCGTTTTCAACAATCTGAAGTACTGTTGTTTGCTGAGGTGGTGGTGGAGGTGGTGGAGGTTGATTTTGTTGGGTTTGTAAAACTACCTCTTCAAGAACCTCCTGAGCTTGTCTTTGACCTAAGTCAGCTACCTGTTTATCATAGGATTTCCACTCAAAAGCAAAAAGCATCAACCCTAATGATAAAACTAAACCTATTTGGAAGAACAATGCTTTTTTGTTCTCAAGGTCTGCTTTTTCGGTTTTTTTCTTTTCCATATATCTGGATTTTAATAAGTTACTTTATAAAAATTCAAATTTTAATTTATGCTAAATTACAAATAATATTAATAAGCAAAAAATTTTGTTTTTTGATATTTTCTTATTATTAAAACTGCAATTAAGCATCCTACACTATTAGCAATAAAATCGTAAATACTTCCATATCTCCCCAGCTTCATTGCAGTTTGTAATATTTCAACAACACCCCCTAAAAGAACACTATAAACAAATCCTATGCTTATAGCATTATAACGCAGAAGTTTACTGGAATATTGTTTAATCAAACCCCTTGAAGTTAAAAATGTTAATGTTCCATATATTAAAATATGTACAATTTTATCTGGTTGAAATAAATCAAGAAAGTTTGGTACTTCAGGAAAATAATTACCTGGGGTCAATGTTATAAGCAATATAAACAAAGTCCAGATTATTGCCGGAAGTAATTTTTTAAAAATCATTGAATAAAAAAGTAATTACGATTTGAACTTTATAATTTATTAATGTCCAATGCTTTGTTTATATGCATCAGCATCTAACAGTTCGTTTACTTGTTCAGGTTCTAATATTTTTATTTTTATTACCCAACCTTTATCGTAAGGGTCTTGATTAACGAGTTCCGGACTGCTTGTAAGCTCTTCATTGTATTCGAGAACTTCTCCTTTAACTGGCATAAACATATCAGAAACTGTTTTAACGGCTTCAATAGTACCAAAAGGTTCACCTTTTTCAATTGTTTCACCAACAGTTTCTACTTCAATAAAAACAATATCGCCTAATTCTTTCTGTGCATAGTCGGTTATGCCAACATAAGCAGTATCACCTTCGATTTTTAGCCACTCATGGTCAGGAGTGTACTTTAAATTTTCTAAAACTTTCATTTTAATATTTTATTGGTTAATTCAGTTATTTTTAAAATTTGTTTCAAAATTACGATTTTTAAATAAATTCCAATATTATTTTTTGAAATTTATTGAGCTAAAGAAAATCTTATGCTTATACCGGCATTAGTTGTTGAATTGGGGAATGAAGACGAAATAAGCGGATTATTAATTACTTTATCGAAAAATGCCCTTAATGTAAATCTTTCATTTAGCATATAATCGGCTGAAAAGTTCAATGAAATAACCTGCTGTCCGGCAGAAATCTGATTTATATTTTGATCGATTCTTCGCAAAACAGTCTTGTTTGTTCTTATTGAGAAATCACATTTTACATTAATGTCGCTTTTCAATGGTTTGCTGCTACCACCGGTATTTATCCTTATTTCAATATCTTTAAATCGATAACCGAGTCCGATTATAAGTTCGTTGCTCGATAGCTCCGTAAGTTGGTTATTTACAAAACTTAAAGATAGGTTTCTTGATTTTTTTATTTCAAAATTTGTCAATAAACTATTTACCCAAGCCAATTCAATTTTGATAAGAGGACTAAACTGCTCGCTTATGGTAATTTGTTCGATTTGTTTTGCAGGAATGAAGTTTCCTAATGTATTTCTAATATATTGATAACCATTAGCATCGGGCTTGTAAAGTATGTTTGTAGTGTAAGAACCTATACTGTAATTCGACCTGTATGAATTTGATAATGTAATGGTTCTGAAAGTTTTCTTTAAAGCTTTTATTTTACTCAAACCTGTATAGTTTATTGTCCAGTTTGGGATAGGAATTTTTGTAAAAGGGTCAAGACCGATTTTTGAAGGGTCTCTTCCGGAATATGCAGCTAAGAAAGCAGGTATAAGCACATCCTGAGAAGTAGAACCATATCCGTATGGGAACAATTCTCCGGTAACAGTATCGGGTAGGTAAACTCCGTTAAAATTAGGATTTGCTGCTGCTAATCTTGATGCAATAATAGCCCTATTTTTCAAAAATTCTCTGAAAATTTCATTTGAGTTATCATCGTTATCTCCTTTAAAAGCCGTGGCTATAGTTAAATAAGATATACTAAAGTTACCGGTTGTAACTGGAGATGATGTAATAAATTCGCCATCGGCATTTGCTTTGAAATATTCACTGTGATTTTCGGAATAAGCCCTGTTTGCAGTAAACTCTATTCTTAAATCGGGGATGGGTTCGAATGAAGCACGTGCATTTAATGTGTTCGAATACTTAGTAAGATAGGCATTATTGAGCAGAGTATCTTTCGACAACCAGTTGTTTCTGACTGCAGTAGGTCTTATATCTTCTTGCGAACCAAAGATAAAACCAAGTCCGGGAGCATTTTGGTTCCAATTATTTCCCAGTGCTATAGGCTCGGGGATAAAGCCCGGAAGAAAAGTACCATTACTTTCGGTAAACGAAATTGAAGCTGTTTTGAATCCCATAATAAACCTCAATATTCCATCGCCAACTTCCTTAAAATAATTAACTGAATTAGTAGTTTTTGCAGTATCTTTTTCTTCTTTTTGCTCGATTTTATTTTCAATTTTTATATCGGGTCTTCCTCTGTTGGGCATCATCGGATTTCTCTCAGGTTGATTTTTCTTGTTTAATTTTTCGAGATATTTAACCTTATTAAACAAAGTGGTCATATTAACACTTGCGTTAAACTGCTTGGTGTTGCTGTTTTCGATAGTATTTCCGAGACGTTTAAGCGATACGGGTGCGCCTTCCCATTTATAATCGGCACCATAACGAGCAGAAGCTGAAGTCCAGTTTAAAATCTGAATTTTATTTATCGGGATATTATAATTGATACTGATATTCTGATTAAAACGCTGCATCCTTCCTAAATCCATTATATTTTCCCAAATGGAATCCCTCTTTTCTTTAGTGTCGATTTTTCCCTGAGGCTCGTCTATCATAGCATTTGCAGTGGCATTGTATTCTAACTGAAGTGATGTTGCCGGATCGTAACGGAAACCGTAAATTCTGTTCCATTCAAACTTCTTGAAATATGTGGGTTCAAGTATTATTAAACCTGAGCTTTTATTTCTAAGCTTATTTTCGTTATACTCGCGATTAAGCTCTGTTCTGAATGACATCATTTTAGGTTCGTAACTGAAATTAAAGTCTTTTATAAGAGTCAACGCTTTTGATTTACTTATAAAACTTATTTTTTCGAAAGGTTTTATGCTTTTGGGCGTTTTGGTAAAATTGTAACCTATGCCGCCTTTATAAACTTTTTTAATATCGTATTCAATATCAATATTTCTTTTGTATATCTCGGAGTATGAGTACGATACATCAAAATTTTCAACATCATATATCCTGCTTTTTGTTGAATTTCCGGTTCTTTCTTTGCGGACATTCATAAAATTGATATTTTTTCTGGCAATATAATCCTGAACAATACTTTTTATCGAATCTCTTTCCGCATCGGTTTTATATGATGTTAAATCGTTTGATAGTTTAACATCAGGATCAAGAGGATTATACTCGGGATTACTTATAGATTTCGAATAGTCATAATGCATAGGGATTTTAAGTCCTGTATTTTGCGGGAAAAACTTTCCTAACTCAAGGTTAGTGGCAATATCGTAAGATGTAATATTTTCCTTTTGAGTTTCATTTATCTTTTTTTCTATACTTCCAAAACCTGCAGTAGAATGAGTTCCTGAAAGTGTAACATCTCCCAAATCGGCTAAATTTGCTCTTACTCTGGCAGTAGCAGCCCAGCCTGTTTTATCGTTAAAATCAGTTAAACGCAATTCATTTATCCAAATTTCGGCCGACTTAGGCAGCATATCATCAAGGTCGGTTAAACTTTTCTTTTTAGGATTCCGAACCCCAATCATTATAGTCTTTACATTACTTATACTTGGCGAACCCACAACCGTAATTCTGAACTTTCCGTCAAATTCGATATAAGGATTTATTAGACTAATGTTGGTATTTCCCGAACGCATAGCCTGATTTCTTCTTTCTTTAACAGATACAAGCGATTCGAGATTAATTTCCATATTATTAATTTCGGGCCAGATGGCATATTCATCCAAAGACCCAACGCCCCAAGGGGTGAAAGCCAGAGGCATTTCTACTTCGTAGTAATTTTGGGTAAAGTCGGACCCTAATCTGATAAAAACATTCAAATCCCCGTATTTAAGCTCTTCATTAACAACAGCTTTTTCGGCATGAACGTACATTTTCAGGTTTTTAAACTGTCTGAAATCGAAATCGGCTGTTTTATATATTGCACGCGCATCCCCATCTCCCAAATTTAGAATCCTCATACTCAATGACTGCTCATTTAATTTTTGAAGATTTGTTGTTGCCTGATTAACCTCTCTTTTAATACCGGGAGGAATTACGTAAGGAATAGGGGTTCTTTTGCCATTTTCTTCAATATTAACAGCCGAAACATTGAATGTGGTTGCCGATTGGTCAGCAGGTACATAATCACCGGGCGACAGAAGCTGATTGCCGTATTTTCTCCATTCTCCTCTAACTAATTCAAGAGTTGCAAATCTGCAAATAATTGGTTCAGAAAATCCTTTCAGAAACATTCTCATAAACCTTATTGACTGGAAATTCTGAATTTTACCTACAGTTTTGTCAGGGGTTCTTATTGGTATTTTAAACTGATACCATTTAGTTGATGTAGTAGCACCATTTGGGAGTCTGATTCCCTGTGCAGTATGTATATCGGTAATATAGTTTTGCCCTACTTGCATTTTTCCCGGAACCAAATCAATAACATACTGATAGTAATTTTCCGACTCACTAAGAGTATTATCCATATTTATATCTTCAACGTTTGGCATAGTTGTAGCATTTGTAGGATAATTTTCGGGACTTTGGTCTGCAGTAGGAGAATTTCCGTCGGGGTTGTTAAAGTTCTTATATCTCTCGTTTATATCAGAATATAAAGGATTTTGATCGTAATCACTTCCTCTGAAATAATGGAAATTATCGGCAGAAGGGTCATTTATAGCGTTGGTGTATGCTTGAGATGTAGGACCTAAAAAAGGCGAATTAAGAATTTTTTGAATATAATTTGTATCGAAAAAAGATACTTCATCAGTTGTAGGAAGCCCATCGTATCCTACATCCTGAAATTGTCTTGACGAAGGATTATTGTCAAAAGCGTTCGTCAATGCCTGAAGTTTAGGAACTCTACCCCAGATAGTTGTATCGACATTAGTAATAACAGCAGAAGTAGGAAGCCCATTTTCGTAGCTTTTTCTGCCATCACGGAGAATATCCTCCGAAATATCTCCAAGATTAAAATACAATTGTCCTCCTGAATGCAAAGGATTACCATTTTGTCCATCGGTACCAATAAACGGATCCATCATCCAGAATTCAATATATTCGATATTAGTTGCATCAAAATCAGTAGTTTCAAGTTTACGCATCATACCGCCCCAACGTTCATTTGGATTTTTGAGCGTCCCGTTAGGGTTCAATCCTGATGAAATGCCGGGTATTCCCTCAACATCGTAATTGTAAGGCCCTCTTAATGAAGGATAATATGCCAAATTGAAAATTGAAATATTTGTTGGTTGTCCATTTGGAAGTTCTTTATTAGGAAATACTTCCGATTCGAATACTTCGCGTGTATATGGTTTTGAAATATCGTCTTTAGAAATATTCGGGGGTCGGGTATCGGTTCTGTAAAAAATTGAAGGGTCAATCACATACCAGGCCAGTTTAGCTCTGTTGAAACCATAAGCAAGACCAGTATTTTGGGCAGCTTCGGGAAACATTCCCGACTGTGTTTGTCCTTGAGGAGTGCTGGCCAAAAACCATGAGCCCATATTTTTTAAATCAATGGAAGATTTGCTTCCTTCAAAATCGTCAATATAAGAAGTTCCTGTAGAACCTATTGCACTGGAATGTCCAGGGATAAAATGTGCAAATTCACCATAAAAATTAATTTTTGATGGTGTTTTGGTTTGAATAAACGGCAACGCATCAATCATCTTGGTAAGAAACCTCGATTCGGTTTGGTAAGCAATATCCATACCCCAAATTGTATTGCTAATAGGCTCATCACCATAATTAACCTTTTGAGTTAAAGGGCTTTGGTGCAAATTCATTATAGTTGCACCAACATTGAAATCCTTATTGAATTCATAATTAACATGCATTCCCATCATCCTCTTGGTCATAATATTGAAAAGCGAGTTGCTTTCCATGGAAATATTCAATGGTGCACCGGAATTTAGTATTCCTTCATTAATTATTCTAACCCTACCAAGTGTATAATCAACAGTATAATCAACATTCTCGGTAAGAGGAATACCTCCGGATGTAATTTTAACCGAACCTTGAGGGATATTGAACCCGCCAAGAGAAATTTCGGAACCGGATGCCGATTTATAAAAACCTTCGAGTATATATTTATTTTTATCGGGGTACTGCTGAGCTTCGGTTTTTGTTAAAGTGTACAACGAATCAAAACAATATTTTGATGCCCAAAAAGTATCATTTAATATTTTTCTTAAATCATTTCCGAAAGGTTCAATAAGTGGCAAATAAATTCTACCGTTGTTAGCCTGAACCGTACCACCTTGGGTTGCAGCATTGTCAATAAAATCGAAAACACCGTCAGGTGAAGGATTCATCTGTGCATCCAAAGTATCGAGTTTAAGAAGCCTTATTAAAGGAATTCCTTTCTTTGGACCATCGTTGAAATAGCCTGTAGGAACACCTCCCTGGTCGCCCGAATATAAGATATTTAGTCTGAAATCTTGTTTATTTACCTGATATGCTCCGAGAGAATACACGTTTTTCATCATCAATTTCCAGAGAGGACCTCTTGTATTCAATGTAGTACTTTTTAATAACTTTACTACCAATGTATTCGGGTCGTTTATTCCCTGATCCGAAAATTCTCCTACCTGATAAACAGTTGTGTCGCCAATGATTGTGTACTGAAAAGCTACAGCCAGAACCTGATCGGAATTTAGCGAACTGTTCAACGAAATAAAACCAAGTTTGGGATTAAAGTAATATTCAGTGGGAGCAAGTTTTTTAGCACTTTCTACTTTTTCGTAATCTTGACCCGAGACAAAATAAAATGGAGCGTTTTTGAGATAATCGCCAACAGTGTTAATATCACGCATCTTATCAAGCTGATTATTATCCAGAGTAAGAAGATTATTAGAGTTATTTGCAGGAAGCGTATGCCCTGAACTACCACTTAATAAAGGATTTGAAGGAATATTTTCTCCTAAATCGGTAAGGGCTATTATGTTTCTGTTATTTGTTGTAGGAGCACCTATATTAGTTCTCCAAACCTCAATTTTTGTGATATTGATATTTGAACCAATAATAGGTAATGATGAAAGTGCATTGTTGTAATTATCTCTGAAATACTGGGCAAGGAAAAAATGCTTGTTTTCTTCGTACTGGTCTGCTTTAAAGTTGAATGTATTGGTTTGAGCACCACCTTGAACGGTTATGTTTTTCGTTTCGGCCTTTTGCTCCGAAAAAACGGCAGTAACTGTGGTTCTGCCGAATTTTAATTTCGATTTTATACCGAATAAACTTTGACTACCTGTAATTAATGTCGAATTTAACGGGAGGTTTACATCACCGGCTTCCAATAATTGTAAAATTTCGTCTTCTTTTCCTTCATATCTTAGTTTCAGTTTGTTTTCAAAAGCAAACATCGACTCGGTATTGTAATTTGTTTTAAATTCAATTTTGTCGCCGATTTTTGCAATAACACTCATTTGTATTTTCTCCTGAAAATCGAAATTAGTAGTCCTTTGTTGGCGTATGTTTAATGAAGGATCGTCACGACGATTTGAAATTATACCGAAAATAAGTTCTGCCGAGCCTTGCGGTCTTATTTCTATTGTATTTCCACCGAATATTCTGTCAAAAATCTCACTGCCCACTTTAAGCTGAGGCATAAAACCTCCCCTATTTCCCGAAACAGATGTTTTTGAACGCTCTCTCCAATAGTTCTGCAGTGATTTATCCATATCATATTTCAAGTATTCTTCATAGCTCATTATATTGGGAGTTTGATAATCGAAATCTCCCATTTTTGAGTAAAAAATATACTGATTGTTGATAGGATCGTAAACAATTGTATCGTTTACATTCGAAGGATTATTCAAATAAAAGGGATGCGATGGTTTATTGCCGGTAAAAGGTTCTGTTTGCTGTGGTATCGGAAATCTAAGATTTGTATCGGGAGGTGGTGATAAATCATTTTTATAACTATAATACCTGAAACTACCTACATTAACAGACCTACCCTTAGTTAAAGGTATCTGAAATATTAATGTGGAAAAAAAAATTACAAGCAGTATTCCAAATATATACCTTACTGTTCGCACCAAATATTTCTAAGTTTCTTTTAGTCCGAATAATTAATACTGATTTTAATTATCCGTAATTATTTTTTACAAATTCTTTAAAGCCAATTTTATTATCTGTTCTACAGTGATATTAACACCTTCGGAACGGATAATTTTATCCAAAACCTTTTCAACAGCACTCTTATTAAACCCAAGAGTGATTAATGCAGATAACGCTTCTTCGTGCTTAGTATTGTGTTCGGTTAATAATATTTCTTTACTTCCGGTAGTTTTCCCAAGTTTTTCTTTCAAGTCAAGAATAATGCGTTGAGCTGTTTTTGCACCTATACCCTTTATAGATTGAAGCAATAAAACATTGTTTGTAACAATAGCCGTAGAAATTTCCTCAGGCGTAAGCGACGATAACATCATACGTGCCGTTGAAGCTCCTACACCCGATACACTTATTAATTGTCGAAATAAAAATCGTTCTCCTTCTTCAAAAAAACCATAAAGTGTATGAGCATCTTCTTTTATTGCCAAATGAGTAAACAACTTACATCTTTCGAAGTCCTTTATTTTTGAAAAAGTATATAGTGATATATTTAATTCATAACCAACACCACCACATTCTATAACAGCATAGGTGGGTTTTTTTTCAACTAATCTGCCCTCGATGTATGAATACATTATTTATAGTTTCAATGTCTGAATTGTGCAAAATTACATTTTTTTGAATTAAAACAACAACAATCTTATATTATTGTATTATAAATCGTTAGATATTCATGAGGTTAAAAATAAGTTAAAATGTAAATTATACTTGACTTTATGTAAATTATTATTTACATTTGTATTAAATTTTAAAATATGAAACAATGAAAACTGACTTTTTATTAGAAAACAAATACCGTAAATGGGGAATATTTATTTTAGTCCCTTCCCTATTATTGTGGATTTCAAATGCCTTTCTGGGTTTTGAACCTGAGTTTTTGAACACCAAGGTTTTTTGCATTCATTCGTCATTTATTTTTCAAACAACAAGTAAGTTTTCAATAATAAATGACAATATTACCAATGAAATAGCAGGAATATTAATTATTGTCGGACTTTTAATTATTTCCTTTACTAAGGAAAAAGTTGAAGACGAATATCTTAATTTGATCAGACTAAAATCGTTAGTTTTAGCTACTTATTTAAACTATGGTTTTTTAGTTTTCGGGTTAATTTTCTTTTATGGATTCAGCTTCCTTAACATAATGGTTTACAATATGTTTACTTTATTGATTTTTTTCAATATTATTTATTGCTTTAAAAAAGTAAATTTAAAAAAAGGCATCAAAAATGAAGAATAGGATTAAAGTTGAAAGAGCCGAAAAAAATATTACGCAAGAACAATTAGCAAATAAAATTGGCGTAAGCCGTCAGACTATAAACGCAATTGAATTGAATAAATACATTCCATCAACTTTGATAGCATTGAAAATTGCTGCCTTCTTGAATAAAAGTGTTGAGGAAATATTTATTTTGGAGGAAAACGATTGATTATCTTTATTTTTTTGAATTAATATTGCTATAAATAACAGGATATTAAAATAAAAAGATGTCGGAGTAAAAAATTATTACCCCGAAATCTTAAACAAGAATACTGCTAATTATTTTCCTTTTTCGGGATATAATACGACTCTGACAAAATTATTCTCATTGAAGCAAATTTTAGAAATATTAGCTATGTCTGTTTGGTTAAACGATTTTATTTTTTCTTCGAAGTTCAATACTTGATTTAAATCTTCGCCGTTGAAATAAGCCGATTCAATTTTTGATAGCCAATAATTATTTTTCTTAATGTTAGTTTCTCTTTCTCTTATTACAGTTTCTTTTGCTTTTTCTAAATCGGCAATTGAAGGTCCTTTCTTTTTAAGGTCATTCATTATTTTGAATACTGCTTTTGTCAACTTATTGGCTTGTTTTGGGTTACATCCGAACATAACAAATACGGCACACTCCGATTTAGGATACTTTTCGATAGAAATACTTGCCTGAGGGCTATAAACTCCGCTCATTTTTTCTCTGATTACTTCAACTAATTTTATATCAATTATTTCCTGCAATAATGCTATAGCCATACGATTCTTTTCGTTGTACTCAATGTCATTATTCATTATAAGGCCTACCATGCTTTGTTTTTCGGTACCTTTATAGAAGTTTATATTATTTTTCCCCTGAGCAAATTTAGGACTTACATCTTTCCATGTTTCTTTTCTGTTTATTGACGGCAGACTTCCGAGGTACTTTTCCAGCATTGGAGTAATACTGTCGATATCAAAATTACCTACAAAAAAGAAAGTAAAATCACCGGCATCGGCAAAACGTTCTTTGTAGATTTCAAATACTTTATCAAGATCAATTTTGTCGATTTGCTCTTCAGTAGGTATAACAATTAAACGCTTAGCATTGGGATATGCTGATTTGTAAAGTGTATCATAAAAAGCAAACTGAGGACTGGCTTTGATAAACTTCAATTGATTCTTCATTTGAGAGGTGAAAGTATTGAAAGCAGTAGTATCTTTTCTTGGAGCTTTAAAATACAAATAAGTTAACTGAAGTAAAGTTTCAAGGTCTTTCGGAGTTGAACTGCCGCTGAAACCTTCTTTGAGTTCAGAAATATAAGGGCTAATTTGCAATACTTTTCCTTTCAATTTTTTCTCGAGCTGAGTATTATCAAAGTTACCTATACCGCTTTGATCAATAATAGAGCTTGAAAAATTTGCAGAAATATAAACATCGTCACCATATAATGAATGACCACCAAGGCTGTATCCTGAAACCAATATCTCATCGTTTTTGAAATCGGTAGGTTTTAAAACAACTTTAATTCCATTGTTTAAAGTAAGCTCAGTAATTCCAAGTTCTTTGTTTTCGGTACGATTTACAACTTTCCCCCCTTTAAGCTCCTCAGAAATAAGAGGTTCGGGTTTAAAATTATCAACATAAGGTTCAATTTGTTGATTTTTAACATTTTGCAATATACGTAATACATCTTCTTTTTTAGGAACATTAACGCCTGTTTTTTCAGGAGCTGTTATTACAAGTGCTATATTTTCATCGGTTATCCATTTCTTTGCCAAATCGTTAATTTCCGATAATGTGATTTCGGGTAAGAGTTTTTTGGTAAATTTCAGTTCATTCTTAATTCCGGGTATAGGCTCCTGCGATAAGTAATGGTCGGTATATTCGCTGCAAAAGATGGCTGATTCGGTTTTATCGGCTTCTTTTGCCGCTTTTTCCATATTGCTTAAAATTTCTTCTTTTTGTCTTTCGAATTCCGATTCAAGAAAGCCGTACTTTTTTACTCTTTCGTTTTCCAATACAAGTTTCTCGAGGGCTTTATCTATTTGGTTTTCTTTAGCCATAGCATAAGAAGTATAAGCATCGACACTTCTGCCTAAAAATCTACCATAAGAAGTACTTGCCATTACGAAAGGAGCATCGGGTTTATGCGATATTTCACTTAATCTGGAGTTCAACATACCATTGTAAAGTTGTTCCATTAAGTACAATTTATAATCTCCAACAGTTTTCTTTATACTGCGAGGGTGTTTAATAAAATACATAATCGTATTTCCGGTTGCTTCCTTGTCGGTTTCTATTGCAATAAGAGGCTCTTTGTTATTGGGTATTTCAAACTCTAATCTGGGTAAAGGATTTGCCGGGCCTGTAATTTTCGAAAAATGTTGTTTTATTTTAGCTTCTGCCTCATTAACATCGACATCTCCAACAACAATTACGGCTTGTAAATCAGGGCGATACCAATTTTTATAGAATTCACGTATTGTTTCATGCTTAAAGTTTTTGATGATTTCGATTTTACCTATCGGAAGTCTTTCGGCATATTTTGAACCCTTGAAAATTACGGGAAAATATTTTTTACTCATTCTGTCATCAGCACCCAAACCTAAACGCCATTCTTCGGTAATAACGCCGCGTTCTTTGTCAATTTCCTTTCCTTCGAAACTTACCTGATGAGCCCAATCTTCAATTACCTGAAATCCTTTTTCAACTAATTCGGGTTTATCGGTCGGAATTTGCAACATATACACAGTTTCATCGAAACTTGTGTAAGCGTTTATGTCAGCACCAAATCTTACTCCAATGGTTTGAAGGTAATTAACCAATTCGTTTTTGGGAAAATTTTTGGTGCCGTTAAAACACATGTGTTCGGTAAAGTGTGCTAGGCCTTGCTGATCGTCATTTTCCTGCAATGAGCCCGCATTTACTACTAAACGTAATTCAACTCTTTTTTCCGGTTTAGCATTTTTCCGAATATAGTAAACCAGACCATTGTCGAGTTTTCCAATCTTGACCTTAGGGTCAACAGGAAGTTGTTCATTTAAATTTGTTTTGCCTGTTTGAGCAAACACATTATTTAAAAACAATGTAATAAATAATGTAACTAAAATTTTGATTTTCATGTTTTTATATAATTTTTAAATTAAAAATTCATTTTTCTAAAATTCAACATCTAAACTCAATGTTTTTACAAAATTTTTTAAAGAAGGATTTTTTTGCAGCAATATTTTAAATTTTTCACTACCTCCGTAAATTAATGGTTGGTCAGAATTTTCTTTTACCTCAATAATTGTGGTTATTCTGAAAGGAACATTCATTTTGCTCTTTAAAAAATTTACAATATCGTTTCTTATTTCTTTTATTTGATTCTCCTGAAGTTTGTTCTCAATTGTCAGAATAATGTTGTTATTTTCGAGTACCGGCTGATTTTTCGATAAAGTAACATACAAGCTTGTCGATTTTTCATTTATAAGCAATAAACATTCATTCCAGTAGTTCAAAAATTCCGATTCATTTAATTTTATATTCTCATCTATTTCATTATCAACAGTATTTTCCTCCGAATGTTCACTTTCCTCAACTACACTGCGAATAGTATCTTTAATCTTATAATTTACAATCGACTTATCAATACCTTTAAGAGTAGGATTATTGATATAAATTGGCTCTTCTTTCGATTTCTGCTTTATTGAATTTTCTTTCTCAACTGCTATTTCAACTTGATTTTTTTTTTCGGTTGACTGTTTTTCTTCGTTCTCAGCTATGTTATAATTTTTTTTTTTATTATAACTGCATAATTGAACAAGCATTATTTCTACCAACAGTTGTTTATTGTTACTATTCCTGTAATTTAAATCGGTGTTACTGCATATTTCGAGAGAATAGAGCAGTTGATCGGAGTTGTACTGTTTTGATTGTATAATATATTTTTCTTTAAGATTATCGCCAATTTCGAGTAATGCAACAGTAGCTTTATCCTGACAAACAAGCAAACTGCGGTAATGATTACTTAAGCCGGTTATAAAATGCTGACCATCAAAACCTTTTTCTATGATTTGATTGAAAAGGGTTAAACTATTTGCAATATCGCCGTTTAGAGAGTAATCGGCTATTTTGAAATAATAATCATAATCAAGAACATTTAAATTATCTATAACCGTTTGATAAGTAAGCTTATTGCCCTCGAAGCTCACAAGCTGATCGAAAATTGAAAGAGCATCACGCAAAGCTCCATCGGCTTTATTTGCAATAATGTGTAAAGCATCAATATCGGCTTCAATATTTTCTTGTGAAGCCACATAAGCCAAATGGTTCACAATATCCTCAATTCTTATTCTTCTGAAATCGAAAACCTGACATCTCGATAGAATAGTAGGAAGAATTTTATGTTTTTCGGTAGTAGCCAAAATATATTTTACATAAGGAGGAGGTTCTTCGAGAGTTTTAAGGAAAGCGTTAAAAGCCGATTGGCTAAGCATATGAACTTCGTCGAATATATATACCTTGTACTTACCCGAAAATGGAGGAATTCTGACCTGATCGACAAGATTACGCATTTCGTCAACCGAATTATTTGAAGCAGCGTCCAACTCGTATATGTTAAAAGAAGTTCCGTTATTGAATGATTTGCACGATTCACATTCATTACAAGCTTCAGCATTAGGAAGAGGATTCAAACAATTGATTGTTTTTGCAAGTATTCTGGCACATGTAGTTTTCCCAACACCACGCGGACCGCAAAATAAGAAAGCTTGTGCCAACAAATTGTTTTTAATGGCGTTTTTTAATGTATTTGTAATCGATTGTTGACCGACAACAGATTCGAATGTACTCGGACGATATTTTCTCGCTGATACAACGAAGTTTTCCATCTTTGAATTTTACTTAATAATGATTTTTCAAAATTAATAAAAAAACGACACTATAAGAATTTTGTTTTATCATCAATACTCGATTATTGCTAAAAAGCTGCAATTATATGCTTTAACGCGTAATAAAACAGCATTTTTTATTTGAACACTCGGAAATACTTGTTGAAAAAACAAAACTGAAGGATAAAATCCTGAATAATAAAAATATTTGATATTAATAGGTTTATCGTGAAAAAATATAACTTTATCATATTTTATTGTTTTAAAACTGCCAAAAAGAGTAATTTTGAAGAAGATGAAAATAATAAATTATGGTTTGGTTTCAAAGTAAGAGAAAAATATTCGGCAGCATTTGGTTTCAGCATTTAGTATTTTGGTTGGTGCTGATATTTTGTAATCTTCTTCTAATTTTCGGATTGAGCGGGTTTAATTTCAATATTTTTACACCTTTACGATTAGTAAGCACCTTTATATCAATATTTTACTTTGCTGTTGCGGTATATTTGAATTTGTTTTTCCTGCTTCCGCTTTTTTTGAAGAAAAAGAAATATATCAGTTTCGCATTACTTCACGTAGTAATGGTTTCGGGTATTATTGCCCTAAATATGATAACAACTTTACTTGTCGAAAAAGCAAGTATAAAAGATTACAACATTGTTTTCGAATTTATTTTTGAGTTTATATTAATAAGCTTACTTATAAGCGTTACAACATTCATGAAATTCCTCAGAGAGTGGATACGTTTTCAGGATGAGGCGATAAAATTCAAAGAAGCACAAAGCCATAAACTCGAATCAGAGTTAAAACTTCTGAGGGGTCAGATTAATCCTCATTTTTTGTTTAATACGTTGAATAACTTATATTCTCTATCGCTCGATAAATCAGAAAAAACACCTTCATTAATATTGAAATTATCTGATTTAATGAGATATATGCTTTACGATTGCCGCGATAACCTTGTATCTGTTGAAAAGGAAATATTGTTTATTTCAAACTATATTGAACTTGAGAGAATAAGAGTGGGTGAAAATGCAACAATCAATTTCGAAATAAAGGGTAATACCGAAAACTTATCAATATCGCCATTTTTGTTTATCCCTTTTGTGGAAAATGCATTTAAGCATGGTTGTTATAAAGGGAGTAACAAATCATTTATCAATATTTTTTTCGATTTCGAGTCAAAAAATGAAATAAAATTTTTAGTTGAAAACTGCAGAGAAAAAAAATCAGCTTCGGCAAAAAATAAATATTCGGGAATTGGTATTGAAAATGTAAAAAAAAGATTATCGTTGCTTTACCCCGATAAACACGAACTTAAAATAACAGAAAGCGACAATAAGTATAAAGTTGAATTAATAATCAGATTTTAACCTAAAAATATTATAAATGACAAGTTCAAAAATCAAGTGTATAGTGGTCGATGACGAACCTCTTGCACAAAGGGTTATAGAAAAATATTCCGAAGATATTCCGGGTATTGAAATTATAAGTAAGTGTAAAGATGCCATTGAGGCTATGCAGGTAATAAATGAAAAAGAGGTGGACTTAATTTTTCTTGATATTAATATGCCAAAAATTAGCGGAATTAACTTTTTAAAAACACTTAAAAAACCTCCTTTGGTTGTAATAACCACGGCTTATTCAGAATATGCCATCGAAGGATTTGAACTTGATGTTACCGATTATTTAATGAAACCTTTTTCTTTCGAAAGATTTCTTAAGGCAATCCAAAAAGTACAGGAAAAGTTAAAGGAAAAAAATAAAATATCTGCCGAAAATGAAGAACATGAAAACAAGGCAGAAAACGATGAATACATTTTTGTAAAATCGAGCAAAAAAACATACAAACTGAATCTAAGTGAGATATACTATATTGAAGCTTTGGGTGACTACGTTAAAATACACACAGGCGACAGTTTTATAGTTACATACCAGTCGATGAAAAAAGTCGAAGAATTGCTGCCACCGTCATTATTTGTCAGAATACACAAATCTTTCATTGTATCAATAGAAAAAATCAAATCGATTGAAGGGAATATGGTAGAAGTAAAAAACGAAAAACTACCTATTGGCAATAACTACAAGCACGAATTCCAACAGATGATTGAAAAAAAGTCGATATCGTAGAAAAATAACGACTTAAATTAATTTGGCATCCTCGGTTCTTGGGCGACTCACAAGGTATTTAAAATAACTTCGGCGGCGTTTATGCTGGCGACGTTCGAAGTAGTTCCACAAATTCCTCATTCTTTCATTGCTTTCAAATTCTACATTGGTTTCGGCAATCTTAAATCCTTTTGAAATAATTTTTGTGGCCAAATCGCTGAACATTACCGCCAATGCACCCTTATTCTGATAATCAGGACGAATTCCGATAAAATACATATCGATAGTATCGTTCTTTTTCAAAGCTCTGTAAATATGCAAAAAACCAAAAGGATACAGTTTGCCTTTGGCTTTCTGCATAGCCTTGGAGTACGAAGGCATAGTTACCCCGAAGGCTACAACTTTATTGTTTTTATCGAGAACTATCGAAACATATTCGGGATTGATAAAGCTTAGGTATAGACGTGTATAAAATTCCTTTTGTTTTTGGTGAACAGGAGTAAAACCGTACATTAAACCATAAATTTCATTTATAATTGAAAATATTTCGTTAACGTAGGGTAAAATGTCTTTTTTACTTTTAACTTTTGCAATTTTAAGATTATACTTTCTTAGAACAAAATCGGATACTTTAAGAAATTTTTCGGGCAATTTTGAAGGAACTTCAATTTCGTATTCTAACCAATCGGCATCTTTATAATAGCCGTTTTTTTCGATATAGCAGGCATAATAAGGATAATTGTATCTTTCAACAATAGTTGCAAGTTCATTGAATCCTTCAATAAGAATACCTTCGGGGTCGAAATCGGTAAATCCCAAAGGACCGTGTATGGCTTCCATGCCGTTTTCGCTCGCCCAGTTTTCGACTGTTTGAAGCAATGCAGTGGCTACTTGCTCGTCGTCAATAAAATCGAACCATCCAAAGCGGGCATATCTGTTTCCCCATTTTTCAATAAATGGTTTATGTATTATTCCTGCAATACGACCTACAACCTTATTGTCAATATATGCTAACCAAAGTTTAACATCACATACTTCAAAAGACGGATTCTTTTCAGGATCGAGCATTGTCATTTCCCGCTTCAACAAAGGAGGTACATAGTACTGACAATCTTTATACAATTCTAACGGAAATTTAACAAAACATTTAAGTTCTTTCTGATTTTTGACTTCTTTTATTTGAACTGTCATATCTAAACCTCCTTGTTTAAATTATAATTGTGGTTTTCAAGGAATTAAACTTAAATTATTTGTAATTTTTTTGCATTCTTAGATATTTTATCCAATGCAATATCAATTTGTTCGAAAGTATGAGTAGCCATAAGTGAAAAACGAATCAACGAAGCATCGGAACTAACGGCAGGAGAAACAACAGGATTTACAAAAATACCATCGTCGAACAACATTTTTGTAATTTTGAATGTTTTTAAATTATCTCTGACATACAATGGGATAATAGGAGATTCGGTATGCCCGATATCGAAGCCCATAACTCTGAGGTTATCGAGGGCATAACGTGTATTAGCCCATAATTTATCTATTCTTTCGGGTTCATTTTGAATAATTTCCAAAGCAGCCAAAACGCTGGCAGTTGCAGCAGGAGTTATACTTGCACTGAAGATATATGAGCGTGAATTATGCTTCAGAAAATTAATTGTATCTTTATCGGATGCAATGAAACCGCCTATTGATGCCAAAGATTTACTGAAAGTTCCCATAATAAGATCAACTTCGTCGGTAAGTCCGAAATGAGATGCAGTACCGGCTCCTTTTTTCCCAATAACTCCTAAGGAATGAGCATCATCAACAAAAATTGAAGCATTGTATTTCTTTGCCAACTCTACAATTTCGGGCAATTTAACTATATCGCCCTCCATACTGAAAATGCCGTCAACAACAATAAGCTTTATTTTGTCGGGTTTACAGGTTTTAAGAGCTTTTTCCAACGAAAGCATATCATTATGCCTGTATTTCAAAGCATTTGAAAACGACAGCCTTCTCCCTTCTATAATAGAAGCATGGTCTAATTCATCGAGAATAATGTAGTCATCTCTTCCTGTTACAGCAGATATAACACCAACATTCACCTGAAAACCGGTAGAATAAACCAAAGCTTCTTCTTTCCCAACATAATCGGCCAATTTCTTTTCCAATTCGATATGAATGTCGAGAGTTCCATTCAAAAAGCGAGAACCTGCACATCCCGAACCATATTTTTTAATTGCTTCTATTGCAGCTTCTTTTATTTTGGGATGATTGGTTAACCCTAAATAACTGTTTGAACCAAACATCAGCACTTTTTTGCCGTTTATTATCACCTCTGTATCCTGATCCGACTCTATGGTTCTGAAATACGGATAAACTCCCAGCCTCTGAATTTGTTGCGGGACATCATATTTCGACAACTTTTCCTGTAGTATTCTCATATCACTAAATTAATAATACTTTTCAAAAAAACTGCAAACTTAATTTGTTTTTTAATGACTGTAATATAAAAAAACTTAAATATTATTAAAAAGCTTATTTCAGTTTGTCAATTATTTTATCGGCCAATCTGCTGGCACCTATTCTGAAATATTTATTATTGAGCCATTTTTCACCTAAAACAGTTTCGACCAACATAAAATATTGCAATGCCTGTATTGGTTCAGATATGCCCCCTGCAGGCTTTATACCAATCATTTTACCGGTTTTTTGATAATATTCTTTTATTGAGTTAAGCATAACATATACAGCTTCGTAAGTGGCTGCAGGCTGTATTTTGCCGGTTGATGTTTTAATAAAATCGCCACCGGCCTCTATGGCAATATCGCTTGCAATTTTTACCTGTGTAAGATTTTGCAGCTCGCCTGTTTCTAATATTACTTTCAAATGAGCATTGCCGCAAAACTCTTTTATCGATTTTATTTCATCATAAACTACATTATATTCTTTTTCAAGAAATTTACCTCTCGAAATCACCATGTCAATTTCTTCGGCCCCTTCATCAACGGCGTATTTTACTTCTATAAGTTTAACAAATAACGGTGATTGTCCGCTTGGGAAAGCCCCTGCAACACATGCTGTTTTTATTCCTGTATTTTTCAAATTTTCAGAAACAATTTTTGCAAAGGGAGGATATACACAAATAGCTGCAACATTGGGTATATTATTACCGTACATACTAAAACTCATACCTTTTTTACATAATGCCACAACCTTTTCATTAGTATCATTACCCTCGAGTGTTGTTAAATCGATACAATTAAGAATAATTCTTAAAGCTTCATTCTCGCTGTAATTAATAAGCCCTCTTCGAAAAATTTTTTCAATTTCTTCTGTTACCTTATTTTCGTCAACAAAAGCACTACCAAAATCATTGTTCATAAAAAAATATTTTTTGCAAAATTAGTTAATAGTTTAGATATCACAATAGTATAAATTTTCTTCTTATTTTTTCGTAATTTGCTTATTTACTGTACTAAATGGTTATCTAAAAATTTGACCGGAGAAATGGGTGTTAAGACAATATTAACCATTAACTATCGTCAAGCTTCCTTTATATTCTTTCTCTCTGCCGTTTCGTTTGCTTTTTGCTTTTATTACATAATAGTAAACACCTGCGGCACAGGTTTTGCAACTGAAATCATTCTGATAATTAGTAGTTTCATATACAAGCCTGCCCCAGCGGTTGTAGATTTGCAGTGTTATAGTATAGCTCTCGGCATTTTGTATCACAAAGTTATCGTTTGCTCCGTCTCCGTTGGGAGTTATTACATTGGGTATGGTAAGCGGCGGATTGCAAAAGCTATCGTCTCCCTGTGTTATTACTATAGTATCCGACGAATATACATCATAATCTGCTACATAAGCACGCACCCAGTAAGTGCCGGGTTGTTTTACCTCATAAGTAGCCGCATGGCTGCTGTCTTGCCATGTATAGGTTGCATTGGGCAAGTTGGGGTTTAGTATTATTGTCTCTCTTTCGCATAGCATGGTATCTGCTCCAAGGTTTATATCAAAACTACACTCGCAGACGGAGACGTCGTCGATGAAATAATAGGGATCCATTATACCAACCAAATCTATATAATTGCTATGAAGATTATCTCTGAAATTACCAATAACCAGATATTTTTCTCCGCCATCAGCAATAAAACTACCGTTTACTTTTACCCAATTGACTGTATCTTGTATAATGCCTTTTTTGTTTTCTATTTGTGGATTGGTTGAAAATAAACCCGGTTGAGTGCCAATTGTATCAAAATTCCATAAGGTATCTGCTGAAAAAAACATTCCCATATTTTCTACTGCTCCTTTGCAATAATTGCTTAGTGAAGTATATAACTCACCACAATATCTTTTTTCTCTTCTTAAACTATCTGTTAATTTACCTTGTAAGTATTCTCTGTAATTATCATATATCCATGAACCATATAAAGTAATTCCTGCCATACCTAAACCTGTTTTGGGATGCTGAAAACTAAGAGGAATTGTAATATATTGGTTTGAAGAACAATAATTATAATAATCAGTAGACCCCCCCCCCAAGACAATCTGACCATGGAAAAGCAAAAAGGATTTGTGTCATACCCCAAGGGCATTGAGTATAATACTCAAAAGAAGGGTTAACAACCAGATTACCTGATAATAATCTTTGTGAAAAGGAAATATTTTGGGTAAATAATAAAAACAATATGTATAATACTATTTTTTTCATGATTTCTATAAACAGTGAGTAAGCTTTAAAAGCTTACTCACTGTAAAATTATAAAATATTATTTAATAATGGTAAATTTAGATTTAAAAGTTTCGGTATTGGTACGTACCGATATAAAATATATACCATTTTTAAGCTTGGCAGTATTTAACTGATACTGGGCTTGGGTCTGTTTTACAGTTTCGCTAAGCACTTTGCTACCAGTATGGTTATAAACATCAACCACAAAACCACCTTCTATAGCATTGGCAAAAGATAAAATAATGTTATTGGAAGCAGGATTAGGAAATACACTCAGCATTTCTGCTTCGGCTATTCCTCCATTTCCTTTGCTGAACTGCACATTCGGGTTGCTGTAGTCAATATCTATCCCTAACATATAGCGGGCTATATAAACACCTTCGCCACCTTCCCATGGGCGACCCCATCTAACTTCCTCCCGATAAAAAATCGGGACAGGCTTTAAAAGGAGAGGTGCTACGGCAGTGTTTATTTGTTCCTTTTGTGCATTGTAGTTCATTTTAATTTGATATTATGTTGTTATTGTATTCTATTTCCCCATTAACCAATAACCATTAACCATCAATTGCATACCATTGTTACTTTTCCGTTAAATATTTTTCTTTCTTTTGTTGCTTTTATGGTTGCTTCTATCCTGTATGTATAAACACCTAATTCCACCAGTTTGCCTTTGTATTTGCCATCCCAGCCTTTGTTGATATTGTGGCTCTCAAATATCTGTTGACCCCAGCGATTGTAAATTAGCATAGTATAGTTTTCCAATTCTGCTTCGGTTACCGGCAGAAAGATATCGTTTAAGCCATCGCCGTTGGGTGTAAAACTGTTGGGTATCCATATAGGTTTATTGCAATCCTCATAATTTACGTTTATTGTATCTGTTAATGTGATTTTGTAATCCTCTATATAAGCACTTACCCAATAGGTGCCGGGCTGTGTTACCAGAAACACACTGTCTTTGCTGCCATCCTGCCATGTATAGTTAACGCTATCAGCTTCTTTAGGCACATTGGCTTTTAGCAGCAATTGCTGCCCTGTACATAATGTAGTATCTCTACCTAATTTGGGTTTAAAATCATCGCAGTCGCATACGGATACGTCGTCAATATAATAATAAGAATTACCAAAAGTATAACCACTATCTAGTGCTCCATTTACGAATTGTGATTTTACAAAATTTCCTATGGTCATATATTCTTCATTACCATCTGCAATAAAAGTTCCTTTTATTTTTGACCAGTTTATTTTATCATAAAGAATATTTCCTGCTGGATTTGACACCTGTGGTATTATATTAGGAATAATTGAATCTGTTAGTTGTACAACAAAACTGTCAGAAAAATAAATTCCCACAGCGTCTATTGCATAATATCCCCGCCTTTTTAAATAGAAACCTGAACAATATTTTCTCCCTGTTTCTAACTTTTCAGATAATTTAACTTCAATATATTCTCTCCATACATCATTATGTGAAAGATTAAAGCCTAATCCAGCACATCCATACCCTGTATGAGGCAAATTAAAATCAGACATTATTTGTAGTAAAGTAGGAAAAGAACTACATCTATGATAAAAATCAGTAGTACTTATTGCTTTTGGCTGTGTCCACGGTGTTGCATAATATATGTAATCAGCGTAATAATATGGACAAATAGAATAATTCTCAAAACTTGGATTAGGTACAAGGTTTTTGACTTGAGAAAAGCAATTAATAAAAACAAGAATGAAAGTTGAAATAAATAATATCCTTCTCATATAGCTTATTTAAACAAGAAGTTGAATGCAATATGATTGCATTCAACTTCTTGTAAAGAATTATTTGTTTAAAATAACTAGTTTGTTTTTAGCTAAAGTTTCATTAGCCGTATATATTTTATAGTAATAAATACCAGCTTTAACTCTTATTAAGTTTATTGTATTAAAAACAGTTTTTGCCTCTAAAGTTTTGCTTAATAATAATTTACCACTAAAATCATAAATTTCAAAAACAGATTCCATACTTAACTCTTTTTCAAAAGCTAAGTTAATCTGATTAGTTGCCGGATTTGGATATACCCTAATTTTATTGGTATAAACTACTTTCTCAATTGGAATATTTGGTCGTTTTGCATAATCCTGATTCAAATCGGCAGGGTCTAATCCCAGTATCACTCTCGCAGAGTAAACAGCTTCGCCACCAAACGACCTCACCCCCGCCTCTCCTAAAAGGAGAGGTGCTGCGGCAGTGCTTATTTGTTCCTTTTGTGCATTATGGTTCATTTTAATTTGATATTATGTTGTTATTGTATTCTATTTCACCATTAACTAATAACTATTAACCATCAATTGCATACCATTGTTACTTTTCCGTTAAATATTTTTCTTTCTTTTGTTGCTTTTATGGTTGCTTCTATCCTGTATGTATAAACACCTAATTCCACCAGTTTGCCTTTGTATTTGCCATCCCAGCCTTTGTTGATATTGTGGCTCTCAAATATCTGTTGACCCCAGCGATTGTAAATTAGCATAGTATAGTTTTCCAATTCTGCTTCGGTTA
The DNA here is from genome assembly GCA_964634005.1 of uncultured Bacteroides sp. Classification (GTDB taxonomy): domain Bacteria; phylum Bacteroidota; class Bacteroidia; order Bacteroidales; family JACABE01; genus CAZWKQ01. The sequence continues at coordinate 2,301 of CAZWKQ010000003.1, read as the reverse complement.
CCGGCAGAAAGATATCGTTTAAGCCATCGCCGTTGGGTGTAAAACTGTTGGGTATCCATATAGGTTTATTGCAATCCTCATAATTTACGTTTATTGTATCTGTTAATGTGATTTTGTAATCCTCTATATAAGCACTTACCCAATAGGTGCCGGGCTGTGTTACCAGAAACACACTATCTTTGCTTCCATCCTGCCATGTATAATTAACACTATCTGCTTCTTTAGGCACATTGGCTTTTAGCAGCAATTGCTGCCCTGTACATAATGTGGTATCTCTACCTAATTTGGGTTTAAAATCATCGCAAACATAAACAGATACGTCATCTATTAAATAATGAGCATTCCCTACTTCAGGAAGAGGATGTCCTGGAACTGTATATGATAGTGTTTGTCCCACTGGTAAAAAATTACCAATAATTATAAATTCTTCATTCCCATTTGATGTGTAAATACCAGAGATTCTATACCATTTTTGTTTGTCTTTTAAAATATTACCAATTTGATTAGTTATTTGTGCATTTAATACTATTGTAGACCCTAATAAATTCTGGTTTAATTCAATATTAGATAAAAACAATCCTATACCATCAACGGCATGGTAATTAGCAAGTTTAGTATAAAATTTAATTAAGTATTGTTTCCCATAAGTTAATTTTTTATTTAGTTTAGTTTGAATATATTCTCTATAGCAATCTGAATCTGAACTCCTTAATATAATATTAGCACATCCATTACTGTTTTTGCATGATAAATTATTATAATTAATTATAAAACCTAAAGTATTATTTGGATCTGATAAAGAACATGTATGAATAAAATCTGAACTATAAAATTGTAAAGAATTCCAAGGGAAAGCTTTCTCAATTTGTGTTAAATCTGTAGGGCAAGAAGTATAATTTTCAAATCCACAATTTGGAACCAAATTTTCTATATTACTCTGGGAAAAAATTAAATTATTATATAATAATTGAATATAAAATAAAAAAAATATCTTTTTCATAATACATCATTTTTAAAATAGGCTGTCTAATTTTTAAAAAGCTATTTACTAAAAAAATATCGAATGTCAATATATTATGTCTTTTACAAATTATAATTTATTGACTTTTTAAACAGCCTATTTTTATTTTTATTTATTGTTAATAATTAGTTTACGGCTTAATAATACTCTGATATCGTTTATAACTCTGCAATAATAGATCCCAGATTTAACACTATTTAAATTGATATTAAATTTTAAAGTTTTGATAGGTACAACTGTTGAATATATCAATCTACTATTAATATCATAAATTTCAAACGTTGTATATCTTTGTATTTCCGAATCAAATTCTAAATATATCGAACCTAAAGAAGGATTTGGATATAAAAAAACATTATCAGATTCAAAACTTGATGTTAGTTGAGTGGGAGGTCCTTTAGTATAATCCAACGATAAATTGGCAGGCTCCAAACCAAGAATAACACGGGCAGAATACACAGCATCACCACCGAAAAAAGGCAGTTGATTAGCAATATTGTATAAAGTAATTGAATCGAAAGTACTGATAGTCTGATTATTGATAATGTTATGCAAATAAATATGATTAACCGTTTTTTTATTACTTTCTATACTATTTACAGGTATTATAGTATTATTCAACAATATAGCATCATTATATTGTTCATTGAAAATATACTTATCAATATCAGTAAATTTTCCTATACCCTTTATCTTATTTTCATTATAAAACTGCTGATAAATACTATCTTCCGCAACTCCCATTGTCAGCATAGCAGGATTTTCATCAAACGACTTATATGCAAAATCCTCGGCATAATATTTGTTTTCGTTTTGATATGCAGCATATATAATAGAATCTTTTACGATATCATTATAAACTTCTGCTCTTTCCAAACCAGTAGAAACCGGAGCTGCCTGAGTACTACAATCAAGGTTTGCCGTAGTATTTGGTTGTGAATAAATTTTACCAAATGGTAATTGAGAATTACTAATCAGATACGGACTAAAAATGTTAGCAATATCATTATTAAGTAATCTATGATACCAGTTTTTAGGATAGTTACTGATATTCCCCCCAATTCTTCTCATTTCGGGTGTAGTAAAATTAATATTATCGTCGTACCAGTAATTGTCGGATGCCTGTAAACGCCCACCGGCAGAGCCAGTTCTCTGGTCGCTTATTTGTGTTAAATTGGGTAAAAAGTAAAAACCATAATAGTTTTTATCCAGATCGTTGCAAAAAAACTGGGTTTCTAATAAGTTATCAGCGCCCCAAATACCTGTACCCATACGTATAA
>CAZWKQ010000002.1:0-272961 GCA_964634005.1 uncultured Bacteroides sp. | reverse complement strand
GGTGTTTGGCTGTTTGGCATAAATATTCATTTGCGTTGTAAAGATATTAAAAATTTTTGAGTGTTGAAGTTTTTTTTTTTCTGTACTTTTTTTCTTGATAAAAAAAGTACCAAAAAAATCAAGAAAAAACGATGCTTCTGCCCGCTCTGCAAAATACTTGAAAATCTAAAAAAGTAGTGGGGCAAGCCCCAAACGTAAACGCCTTTTTTGATTTTCTACGTTTTTTGCATTCACAGCCAACGCCGGCTCGCCGTTTTTTCGGGCTGACGCTATTTTTCTGACAGTTGGCAAATTGGAAGGCTTTTTATGTGTGATTTTTTGTTTCTCTAAATCACTATAAAATTTAATCGGCTGCTTTAATAATTTCTCAGATTTTAATCCTGAAATAAGTTTACTTTTTTCTCTCATTTTTACTCTTTTTTGTGTAAACCAATTTTAGGGCAAGACACTATATTTTTATTTTCTTTTCAATTTCGTCAACACTTAGTCTGAATTTTTTGTCGGTTTCAATGAGGTTATTAACCGTACGGCAAGCATGTAATACGGTTGCATGATCTTTATTTCCGCATTGTAGTCCGATTGTAGCCAATGATGATTTTGTGAGTTTTTTCGAGAAATACATAGCTAACTGACGAGCCTGAACAACTTCTCTTTTTCTGGTTTTAGAACTTAATTTATCAACGCTTATATTATAATGATCGCAAACTATTTTCTGAATAAAATCAATAGAAATTTGTCTGTTTGTATTTTTAACAAACTTATCAATCATTTGCTTAGCAAGGTCGAGAGTGATAATTTTTTTATTAAGAGACGACTGAGCAAGCAAAGATATCAAAGCTCCTTCCAGCTCTCTGACATTAGTATTGATGCTATAAGCCACATATTCAATTACTTCGTCAGACATCTGAATTCCGTCATTATAAAGTCTTTTTTGAAGTATTGCAATTCGTGTTTCAATATCAGGAACTTGCAGATCGGCAGCCAAACCCCACTTAAATCTCGAAATAAGCCTTGGTTCCATACCGCTTAGTTCAACTGGAGCTTTATCCGAAGTTATTATCAGTTGTTTCCCTCTTTGGTGTAAATAATTAAAAATATGGAAAAAGATATCCTGTGTTTTTTCTTTACCGGCAAGAAACTGAATATCGTCAATTATAAGAACATCCATCATTTGGTAAAAATGGATGAAATCGTTCTGATTATTATTACGTGTAAATTCGATAAATTGTTGGCCAAATTGTTCGGCAGAAACGTACAAAACAGTTTTATCGGGGAAGTTGTTCTTAACCTGAATACCAATAGCATGCGAAAGATGGGTTTTTCCTAAGCCGACGCCACTGTATATAAGAAGGGGGTTGAAAGCAGTTTTGCCCGGATTTTGAGCAACTGCATAGCCCGCCGAACGGGCAAGACGGTTGCAATCGCCTTCAACAAAATTATCGAAAGAATACCTGTCAATTAGTTGTGAATGTACTTTAATTTTCTTTAATCCCGGTATTATAAAAGGATTAGGAATTTCTTTTGATGTATTTTTATTTATATCTATAGGCATACTAACCGTTGGATTTTGTAAGGCTTTTTTATTTGAAGCGGGCATATTTATAGTATATGGTACAGTTTCAAAATTTGTGCTGTCCATTACTATACTATATTCCAACTGACCATCAGGCCCTAATTCTTTTCTAATTGTCTTTTTTAAAATATCAATGTAGTGCGTTTCAAGCCATTCATAAAAAAACTGACTTGGAACCTGAATAGTTAACACATTATTTTCGAGCTTTATAGGTTTGATAGGCTCAAACCATGTTTTAAAGCTTTGACTGTTTCCTAAATTATCCCTGATAATTGATAAACAATTATCCCATACCTCTTTGTAATGCTTTTCTGCTGTCAACATTAATATTTAAAATTTTTTAGTTATTGTTTTAGTTACTTTTATACAAAAATAAAAAGAGCAAATCTTTTCACTTTCTAAATATAAATGGAAGTAATTTTCAACAAAATTCTTAAAAAAAAAGTTGAAAAAAAATTATTTTTTCACTTGTTTTTTATTTTTTTTTGTTGTATATGCAGAAGCAATCTTTTTTTTATACAATGAACGATTATTTTTAAACTTAAATTGAAAATCAACACTTTTACAAAACCACTTCATACAAAAATCGTACTACAATAATAAACAAATAAAACTTTTTAAAAAAATTTAAATAATTTCTCAATGAATTTTATTCTAAGGCTCATTGTTAGTAAATAAAGCTATATCATATACTGCAAATTTAAAATAAATAAAAAAACAAATCAATTAAAGTATCGTTAATTAATGTGTGATATTTAGTAATTTTGCTGTTTTACAATAATAAAGGTTAGTGAAAAAAATAGCGTTTATTGTATTATTATTATTTACAAGTTTTTTTGTATTTGCGACTCATGAAAGGGCGGCTGAAATAACATACAGAAAGCTGTCGAACAGTTCATTGGAATACGAAATAAAACTTGTTACATATACATATACACCAAGTCCTGCCGACAGGCCGCAGTTAGAAATAGTTTGGGGCGACGGGACTTCGAGTATGGTTCAGCGAACCCTAAAAGTTAATTTGCCCGGAAACGTAACGAGAAATGAATATGTTACAACTCATATTTTCCCCGGAGACGGAAGTTATAAAATATCGATGGAAGACCCTAATCGCAACTATGGTGTTATAAATATACCAAATTCTGTAAATATTCCTATCTATGTGGAGACTTTACTTGTAATAAGTCCATTTGTAAATCCTAAAAACAGCTCACCGGTATTGTTGAATCCGCCTCTTGATATGGGTTGCGTTGGAGTGCCATTTATTCATAACCCTATAGCTTACGACCCCGATGGAGATAGCATATCGTATAAATTGGTAAAATGCAGAGGAACTCAGGGGCTTGAAATTCCCGGTTATTCTTTCCCTCAGGCGAGCAACTCGGTTTCCATTAACCCGATTACCGGTGATTTTATTTGGGATAGCCCAATTATTCAAGGAGAATACAATATAGCAATATTAATTGAAGAATGGCGTAACGGGGTTAGGATAGGTTATGTTACCAGAGATATGCAGATTATTATTACTGCATGCAATAACAATCCACCCGTAATAAATCAGATAAATGACACTTGTATTAATGCGGGAGATACTTTATCAATAAATGTTTCGGCTTATGATCAAGACGGCGATATAGTTACAATTTCAGCATCAGGAAGTCCTTTTATTGTAGCAAATTCACCGGCAACATTCCCAACAACGAGTTCAGGGACAACAGTTTCAAGTCAATTGAATTGGATTACAAATTGTGAACACGTCCGCAAGTTGCCATATCAAATTACTTTCAAAGCACAAGATAACGGTTCTCCCATTAAGCTTACATCATATAAGAATTTGTTTATTACAATAGTTGCAAAAGCTCCCGAAAATTTTGCGGCTTCGCCATCGGGTAATTCAATAAAACTTTCGTGGAATAAAACAAATTGCTCAAATGCAAAAGGTTATAAAATTTACAGAAGAATTGGTTATTACGGCTATGTACACGGCATGTGCGAAACCGGTGTGCCTCAATATACAGGCTATAGCCTAATTGCAACAATACCAAACATAAATGATACTTCTTTTACCGACAATAACAACGGCCCGGGACTTATCCACGGAATAGATTATTGTTATATGATTATTTCATACTTTTCTGATGGTGCCGAAAGTTATGCTTCAAACGAAGTATGCGCATTTTTGAAAAGAGACGTCCCTATTATAACTAATGTGTCAATCGTTAATACCGATATTATATTGGGAAGCGATTCTATTTCATGGTCAAAACCTACTGAATTTGACACAAATCAAGCTCCCGGACCATATAGATACATCATTTATCAATCAAGTGATTTTTACGGCAATTCTCTAAATCCTATAGATTCCCTAAACGGACTGGATGACACTATTTACTTCTCTCAAAATTTGAATACTGTAACAAACCCATATTCCTATAGAATAGACTTATATAACGTTCAACCATCAAATCGTTTTAAAATTGGTTCAACTCATATTGCTTCATCAATATTTTTGACACTTACACCGGCCGACAGAAAGATGAAGCTTCAATGGAATATGACAACACCATGGATAAATAACACATATATTATTTACAGAAAAAATAATACAACCAATAATTTTGACTCTATAGGTTCTACCGCAAATACATATTTTACGGATTATTTTCTCGAAAACGACACTACATACTGCTATTTCATTAAATCAATTGGAGGATATAATATTCCGAATATAATTCATCCTATTATTAATTTTTCACAAAAAGCATGTGCCAAACCTATTGATACCGAACCACCTTGTCCTCCTTCGATTAATGTTATACCCGATTGTCAATCGGGCTACAATACTGTTAACTGGCAATTTGCCGACAGTTGTATTACAGGTATAGCTTATATAAATATATGGTATTCACCAAATTTGAATAAAGATTTGCAAATAATTCATACAATTAATAATTACAATATCGACAAATATATTCACATCAATACAAGCTCAATAGCAGGATGTTATGCAGTGAATGCAATAGATTCCAATAACAATATCGGCAGTTTGAGCAATGTTGTTTGTATTGATGTTGACAGTTGTTTTTATTACACTTTACCCAACTTCTTCTCGCCGAATAACGACGGTAAAAACGACTTTTTCAGGCCATTCCCCTACCGTTTTATTAATAAAATCGATTTAAAAATTTTCAACCGATGGGGAAGAATAGTATTTGAAACTAATAATCCGGATATAAACTGGGATGGGAAAGAAATGAATACAGGAAAAGATTGTGCCGACGGAGTGTATTTCTTCACGTGTAAAGTTTACGAACAAAGACTGATAGGTGAAGTAGAAAGAATTATTAAAGGAAGTATTACAATAATGAGATAATTATAATTTAAAAACAAAATTATGTTTACAGGAATAGTTGAAACAACCGGAAAAGTTGTAAAAATCGAAAAAGATAAAAGTAATTTCAATATCACAATTGAAACATCCATTGCAGACGAACTGAAAATTGACCAGAGTATGAGTCATGACGGCGTATGCCTTACAATAGTTGATGTTGACAAGGATAAAAAACAATATGTTGTAACTGCAATACAGGAAACGCTCGACAAAACCAATTTAGGCACATGGCATGAAGGTTATGAAGTAAATTTGGAACGCTCTATGAGAATGGACGGCAGGTTTGACGGTCATATTGTTCAAGGACATGTTGACCAAACCGCAACATGTACCAAAGTTGAAGAAAAAGACGGAAGTTGGTTATTTACATTCAGTTACGACCCGTCGAAAAACAATATTACAGTCGAGAAAGGGTCTATTTCTGTTAATGGAGTCAGTCTTACCGTTGTCGATTCAGAAAAAGGTCTTTTTTCTGTTGCTATAATTCCGTTTACTTATCAGGTTACAAATTTTCATAACTTTAAAGTGGGAACGGTTGTAAATATTGAATTTGATGTATTCGGCAAATATGTTGCCAAATTACTGAAACTATACATGGAACAGCAAGGAAAATAAGCCTTAAACTTATTTCCATTTAAATACATCTAAAGGAACTAAGGGACGATGCATCGCTTGCCAGTTAAAACCCTTAAGAGTTCTTTCGTTTACAGGAAGTTCATCTACAGGGTACATTGTCCCTTCCGGTTTATTTATAAAAGTTATACTCTGAACCTTTTTATCTTTAAATAATATCAACAAATCGCTTGATATAGCTTTGTTTATTCCGATAATATCTTCACTTCCGTCTTCTTTCATATAATAAATTGTCTCGGAGTTGCCTTTAACTTCCACTTTGTATAATTCGTTATTCATAAAATAGCCATATGAATATTTCCCTTTGGCCTGATTAAATTTATTGCTATCGCTTTCTTCAATAATAAAAGAGTTATTTTTTAAATACAATTCCTTAATAACATTATTTCCGATAATTAAACTTATTGTATCGGCAGTAAGTTGGTTTTTATCATTCCACAAAACCGGCTTATGGTACATATTCATAATAGAGTCAATCATCAAAAAACTGAGAGAATCGCACATTCCCTGAATATCAGATTTGAAAAACTTAACTTTATTGTATGCCAAAAAATATTCAACATTATCCAGAGTATCGTATTTTGCTCTTAATGTATCACCATGAATAAACAATGAGTCTTGTTTATCGATAAAAATTGCCAGAGCATTATCGGTTATCAGCGACTTGCCGAGTAGTTCATTATTCTCAATATAATTTCCCTTAACAACAATATTTTTTACAGTATCAATCAAAACTACATTATTATATGCTATTCCTAAACCGATATTTCTGTCGTAAACTATGCTATCGCCTTCGAGATATTGATTTTTTGTTTGTATCCACGAATTTTTACTAAAACGCGAAACATCAGTTTTGGTATTATACCATCCATTTTCGCAATAAATTTTATTATCCTTACTCGTTATAACGGTAGGACCGAAAAAATAAGCAATTTCGGTTGAAGTATTAAACATCAATGTATCAGAAGTAATATTGTACTTAGGATTAGTCAGTTTAACATCGTTTTTGAAAAAAAATTGCTTTTTTGAAGTGAAATAATGCCCAATCTTACTCGTTAAAACATTCTCTTTATCAACAATTTTGCCTCCGTTGAAGTAACTCGCTATTCCGCTTATTCTGTTATAATTGAGATAATTTGTTGTAAGTGTGGTATTATTATCGACAAGGCGAACATTATTTATTATTTCAGCAATCTTAGTATTTCCGTCGTAAATAAGAGTATCGCCGTAGATATCAAGAGTATCGCTGACTTTAATTCTTATATTACTGAAAGCATTTATTTTGCTTTCCTTTTGATAAAAATAGGCACTATCGCAATACAATAATGTTCCTTCGTGAGAAAAAATAACATTGCCCTTTAAAACACTTATATCTTTGTAAATTTCGTGGGTTTTGAGAATTTCAGCCTCATAAGAAATTTTTGTCTGACCCGTCAACACTGAATTAAATGATAAACTCAGTAAAAAAACAACCAATAATCTTATAAAACTTTTCATCCTCTTATAAAAAATTTTTTTTTGAAATTTCACAATGCAAAATAAAAAGCTGTCTAAAATGAATTAATAATAATCAAAACATTCAGACAGCCGATTTTTAAATAGATTTTGAGTATTTATTCATCCCCTACTTTTCTGTCGAATTTTTTATCGTATTTTCCACTTCTTTCATTTGCATTTTGGGAATCATAGTCATCTTCAATATCACCTTCAACAACTCTATCAATAGCTCCTACCCCGTCGAACCATAAGCGTGTAATTTTCGGTATTCTGCTACCTTTAACTCTTTCAGAGATTTCGACGTAATAGTAGTTTTTAAGATTTTTTTCGGGATATATTTTTTGATAAGTGCGTTCATAAATAACTTTTTCAGCCCTGATTACCTTATACTTTTTGTATTTTTTCATTAAGTAGTTTTCCAAAGGCCTGTAAATATTTTTAGGATCCATTATAGTTGTTGTGGAAACAAGCTTTCCGTCAGGAGCAAACTCGGCTTTCTGGTCATTAATTCTGAAGAAGAAAGAAACAACATAATTAGAATCAACCTGTTCCCAAACCGGATTTTCGACTCTCGGGAATTTTTTGTCGAAATTCTTCTTTACAATGGCAGGAACATCAGTAAAATTAGACTTTTCTTCATCTTTATCTTTTGATTTCTTTGATGCCTTTTCTTTAGTTTGTTTTGGTTTTGGAGTTTCTTTTGTAATCTCTGGTTCTTTCTTCACTTTTTCTTTTTCTTTAGTTTTTTTACCGGAAGATTTTGGAGCTTCTTCTTCGCTAAAAATATCATCTTTCTGTTTATTTTCAGCAGGTTCGGTTTTTACGATTTCAGGGGCTGTGCTTTTTGTTAACCTTCCTGCCAAATCGAAAAACAATTCACCGCTTTCGCCCTGACCAATTCCTTTTTTCTGAATTTTTAAATAATAATAAGATACATCATCAGGCTCTTCGATAAATAAAGATGTTGAAATTTTGAAATCGGGATAATTGTCGTAGAAATACTTGGTAATTTTACTTGGTAATTCTTTTTCCGTAACAGGGAAACGACTTTCAATCCACTTTCCATCAGGAGTAAGCTCGGCTTTCCCTTGTTGTCCGTCAACTTTCAGTGTAGCAAAATAGTTACCGTTTATAAATTCCCAAGTTTTTACCTTTGCTTCAGGATATATCGATTCTAAGCCAATTAGAACATCTTTAGGAACTTGTTCTTCATTTATTTTTTGAGCTGATAATTGAAACGCAATAAAGAACAACAAAATAAATAGTCTGATTTTCATAAAAATATTTTTTAATTAAAACACTCTATCTGAAAATTGTCTGGAGTCTGTTTGGTCCATTTGAAATGACAGAAATTGGAACTTTTACTTCATTTTCGATGAATCCGATATACTCCTTCAAATTTTCAGGGAACTGATTATACGTTAAAATTTCGTTAATGTTACTCTTCCATCCATTAATTTGCTTGTAAACAGGATTTAGCTTAATATCGTTAGCTTCGTATGGTATGTAGTCGATAATTGAGTTATTATACTCATAATTGGTACATACATTAATGTTGTCGAAAATGTTTAATACGTCGATTTTAGTAACAATCAGTTTGTTGACACCATTCAACATAATGGCATACTTAAGTGCAGGTAAATCGAGCCAGCCGCATCTTCTTGGTCTTCCTGTTGTTGAGCCATATTCATGCCCATTGTCTCTCAATAAAGTGCCGGTTTCATCAAAAAGTTCTGTTGGAAATGGTCCGCTGCCAACGCGAGTACAATATGCTTTAAAAACACCCATTACATCACCAATTTTAGCCGGCGAAACACCTAATCCTACGCAAACTCCGGCCGAAATTGTAGTCGAAGATGTTACATAAGGATATGAACCAAAGTCGATATCAAGCATACTGCCTTGAGCACCTTCGGCCAATATTGATTTATTATTTTGAATTAATGAATTTATATAATACTCACTGTCAATAATTTCGTGTTTTTTTATTTCACTGATTGACTCTAACCATTTTTTTTCATAATCTTCGAAGCTGTAATTTTCGATTTTAAAATCGGAAATATTAAAGTTGAAAGTATTGAAAATATCAAAATGACACTTCTTAAGATGTTGATATTTAGCATAAAAATCATCTGAAAGTAAATCACCGACTCTAAGACCGAGTCTTGCAGTTTTATCGGTATAGGCAGGTCCTATACCCTTTAATGTTGAACCGATTTTTTCTTTGCCTTTAGAAAGTTCGTAAGCCATATCAAGTAATCTGTGGGTAGGCAAAATCAGATGTGATTTTTTTGAAATCAATAAATTTTGAGTAGTATCTACATTTTTATTTTTTAGTAATTGAACTTCTTTATTGAAAATAAACAAGTCTAACAAAACTCCATTGCCAATGATATTAATTTTTTCTTTATGAAATATTCCTGATGGAATTGTGTGTAAAATATGTTTCATTCCATCAAATTCGATAGTGTGACCGGCATTTGGGCCTCCCTGAAAACGGGCAATTACATCATAATTTGGGGTTAAAACGTCAACAATTTTTCCTTTACCTTCGTCTCCCCATTGTAAACCAAGTAGGACATCAATTTTATTCATTATTTTCGGTTGTTTTTTTATTATATTCAGCGTAAAATGTAAGAGAATGTTCTTTTATAGTGATATTAAAAATTTGTTCCAAAGATTTTTTAATTTCCTGAATTCTCGGTTCGCAAAATTCAAGTATTTCATTTGTATCGAGCATAATAATATGGTCGTGTTGCTTAAAATTAAAGCATTTTTCGTAAATGGCGCTATTTTCTCCAAACTGATGCTTGGTAACCAGTTTACAATCGAGCAAAAGCTCAATAGTGTTGTAAAGAGTAGCACGGCTGACAAGATATTTGCTTTTCTTCATCCTCAAATACAGGGTTTCTATATCGAAATGCCCGTTGAAAGTGTATATTTCTTTCAATATCGAAAACCTTTCGGGAGTCTTTCTGTAGCCTGATTTTACTAAATAATCAGCAAAATATTTTCTGACGACTTCAAATGCATTATCGCTTTTATCCTTTAACATTGCTTAAAATTTTGCATAAAAGTACAAAATAAATTATTATTAAAATTTAGTTTAAATAAATATTATTTTTTATCAGCTCATTCTGAAAATTGATTGAACCCCGTCAATTTGTCTTAATTTTTTCATCAAGTCTTTGAGGTGGTTAGTATCATTAACATAAATCATTATACTTCCTTCGAATATACCCTCACTACTTTGAATATTGATAGAACGTATATTCAAATTAAGATCTTCGGATATAACTCTAGAAATATCTTTAACAATACCTTTTTTATCAATTCCGGCTATTTTTATTCCAGTAAGGAAGCGAATTATCTCATTTTCTTTCCATTTTGCTTTAATAATTCTGTTTCCGTATATTGACATTAGTTGTATAGCTTCATTACAATTTGTTCTGTGGATTTTTATTCCTTCGCCAGTAATAATTCCGATAACATCATCACCCGGTATAGGATTACAACAAGTTGAAACGCTGTAAATCATATTTTCATTCTGTTCGCCAAGTAATAATGTTTCGGGTTTTTCTTTTATTTGACGTTTAATTTCTTCGGCTAAAGTGAGTTTTTCGCCTGCTTTTCTTTTTTTTGATTTAGTAAAAGGATTTATAATATTTATCCAGTTTGTTTTATCAGTGATATTGAAACATTCTTTTAGAGAATTTACACTTATTAAATTTTTGCTGACTTTATAGTAAAGCTCAGTTTTTGTCGATAATTTGAGGAAATCCTTAAACTTAATGATATTTGCATTTGAGAACTCAATATTATATTGTGCAAACAATTTTCCGAGCAATTCCTGACCTGTTTGGCTATATTTCTTATATTCTTCCCTTAAAGCATTTTTTATTTTTGTTTTAGCTCTGGCTGTAACAACCATATTAAACCATTCTTCGGTAGGTTTTTGTTTTGATGACGTAATAATTTCAATTTGATCGCCACTTTTTAATTCATAATTTAACGGTACAAGCTTATGATTTACCTTACCGCCTATACATTGATTACCGACATCGGAGTGTATGCTGTATGCAAAGTCGAGAATAGTAGAGTTAACCGGTAAAGTTTTCATTTCGCCTTTAGGAGTAAAGACAAAGATTTCTTCCGAGAACAAATTGAGTTTAAAATCATCTAAAAAGTCAAGAGCATTCGATTCGGGGTTTTGCAGTATTTCTTTTATTTTATTGAGCCAATCATCTATACCCGTTTCCAAATTGCTCTTACTATCGCTGTTTTCTTTATACTTCCAGTGTGCTGCGTAACCCTTCTCGGCTATTTCCTCCATACGCTGAGTTCTTATTTGTACTTCTACCCACTTTCCTGAATGACTCATTACAGTTGTATGAAGAGCTTCGTATCCGTTTGCTTTCGGTATAGAAATCCAATCTCGCAGTCTATCAGGGTTGGGACGATATAAGCTTGTTACTATGGTATAAACATTCCAGCAATCTGCTTTCTCCCTTTCAAAATCGGTATCAATAATAATTCTTATGGCAAACAAGTCGAATACTTCCTCAAAAGGAATTTGTTTCTTCTTCATTTTACCCCAAATGGAATAAATTGATTTGGCTCTTCCGAAAATTGAGAATTTAAAGCCCTTCAATAATAATTCCTGCTTTATGGGATGAATAAATTGCTCGATAAACAAATTTCTTTCGAATTCGGTTTGTTTCAATTTTTGAGTTAGAGTTTCGTAAATAGCAGGTTCAGTATATTTTAACGATAAATCTTCAAGTTCGCTTTTTATGGCATGTAAACCCAACCTGTGCGCCAAAGGTGCATATAAGTAAATTGTTTCGGAAGCTATTTTTAATTGTTTATCCTTGGGCATAGAGTCTAATGTACGCATATTATGCAGTCTGTCGGCAAGTTTTATTAGTATTACTCTCACATCATCGGAAAGTGTAAGTAAAATTTTCTTAAAATTTTCGGCCTGAATCGATAGATTTGCCTGATCGAAAATATCATCAATTTTGGTGAGGCCATCGATTATTTTTGCAATTTTACTGCCAAACATAGCTTCGATGTCGGACAAATTGTAATCGGTATCTTCGACAACATCATGCAATAAAGCACATATAACCGAAGTTGTCCCTAAACCTATTTCCTGAACAATAATCTGAGCTACTTCAAGAGGATGGTAAATATATGGCTCGCCGCTCTTTCGACGCATATCTTTATGGGCAGTTACCGCTATATTAAAAGCCTTTCTTATAAGCTTTTTATCGGCAGCACTGATGTTTGTTTTCCAATAATAAAATATTTTTCTGTATTTTTTTAAAATCTCCTTTTTTTCTGATTCTTCGTCTATTATGTACATTATGAAATTTCAATTTAAAGCTTTTACAAAATTAAGCCTTTTTAGTTGTTTTAAAAAATTATTATTAAAATAAGAGTTTGCATCGATTTAACATAAAGGAACTGTTTTATTGTAATGTAACACTAATGTATTACATTTGCACAAAATAAAAAATATTATGTTTAACGATACAATTTCATATAAAGGTAAGCAAATAGCATATTTCTCCGTAGGCACGGGAAACACAGTATTTTTGTTACATGGTTTTTTGGAATCTAAGGAAATATGGGTTGATTTTGCAAATGAGCTGTCGAAAAACCACAGAGTTGTTTGTATTGACTTGCCCGGACACGGCAAAAGCCAAACTTTAGGAGATATACATTCGATGGAAGAAATGGCAGATTTAGTAAAATTTATTGCCGATTACTTGAACATTGACAAATTTGTCCTGATTGGTCATTCAATGGGTGGCTATGTAAGCTTGAGTTTTGCCGAAAAATATTCAACTTGCTTAAAAGGCTTGGGACTTTTTCACTCTCATGCGTTAGCCGATAGTGAAGAAGCAAAAATAAATCGCGACAGAGCCTGCGAAATTGTTTTACAAAACAAACATAAATACATTGCAAATTTTATCCCCGACTTATTTGCCCCCGAAAATATCGAAAAGTATAGGGCAGAAATAAAAAAATTACAAGAAAATGTTGCTAATATTGAGCCTGAAGCAATAATTGCCTCACAAAAAGGGATGAAAGCTCGCACCGACAAACTGAATGTATTAATAGAACTGGAAATTCCAATTATGTTTATAGCCGGTAAGCAAGACAGTAGAGCCCCTTTTCAGAACATAATTGCACAAGCAATGTTGCCCAAACACTCTGAAATTCTTGCTTTAAATGTCGGACATATGGGATATATAGAAGCCAAAAAGGAAACATTAAATTTTACAAAATCATTTATTATCAATTGCTTTGATTTGTAATTGTTAAATTTGACATAACAATTATTAAAAGTATGTCAAAATGACTTAAATAATAAAATGGCAATAATTTTGTAAAGGTTATAAGATAATTTAGAAAATGTTTAAAAAAATCAGAAATATGTTGGAAAAAGAAAAGGAATTGAAAGATAATGAGATTGTTGAAGAAAAATTGGAAGAAAAACACCAGAAAGAAAAAAAGAAATCGAAAGATGAACTGAAAAAGGCCGAAAAAATCAAATACGAAGAAACTATAAACGAATTGAATGCCAAATTGGCAGAAGCAAATGACAAATTTCTGAGACTTTACTCAGAATTTGACAACTACAGAAAACGGACTTCAAAAGAAAGAATAGAATTGAGCAAAACAGCTTCCGAAGACTTAATTGTAAGTTTACTTCCGATAATAGATGATTTTGAAAGAGCATTAAAAGCTATAGAAGCAACTGAAGAAAACAAGAATTTAAGAGAAGGAGTAGAGCTTATTTACAACAAAATGCTTGGGATTTTATCTCAAAAAGGTCTAAAGGCTATGGAAAGTATAGGTAAAGAGTTCAACTCCGAGATACACGAAGCTATTGCTCAGGTACCATCGGAAAACGAGGAAAACAAAGGCAAGATATTTGACGAAGTTGTTAAAGGTTACTATTTACACGAGAAAGTAATTCGCCACGCAAAAGTGGTTGTTTCTAATTAAAAAGGAATAAACAAATATGGCTAAAAAAGATTATTACGAAATATTGGGAGTATCGAGGAATGCGAGCGAGGCTGAAATAAAGAAGGCATACCGACAAAAAGCCATACAATACCATCCTGATAAAAATCCGGGTGATAAACAAGCTGAAGAGAAATTCAAAGAAGCAGCCGAAGCTTACGAGGTGTTGAGCAATAAGGAAAAAAGAGCCAGATATGACCAGTTTGGACATGAGGGATTAGGAGGTTCAGCCGGATTTAGCGGTGGAGGAATGTCTATGGAAGACATTTTTAGTCATTTTGGCGATATTTTCGGAAGTGCTTTTGGCGGCGGATTTGGAGGTTTCTCGGGGTTCGGCAGCAGTCGCTCAAGAGGAAGAAGAGTAAATAAAGGAACCAACCTAAGAGTAAAGGTTAAATTGACCATAGAAGACATTGCCAAAGGTGTAGAGAAGAAAATTAAAGTTAATAAGTATGTCCCCTGCAAACAATGTAACGGAACCGGGGCTAAAGACGGCTCAGGGTTTTCGACATGTTCTACTTGTAACGGAACCGGCCAGGTTACAAGAGTAACCAATACGATATTGGGACAAATGCAAACAACCTCAACTTGTCCGTCATGCGGAGGCGAAGGTCAGACTATTATACATAAATGTCCTAATTGTGCTGGTAACGGAATTGTTCAAGGAGAAGAAACTATCACCATTAATATTCCGGCAGGTGTACAAGAAGGTATGCAACTTTCTATGAGCGGCAAAGGAAATGCTGCCGCAAGAGGAGGTATAAACGGCGACCTTATAATACTAATTGAAGAAATCGAACATCCTTATTTGAAACGCGACGGTCAAAACTTATTTTACGAACATTACTTGAGCTTCCCTGAAGCAGCATTAGGTTGTAACATCGAAGTTCCTACTATTGAAGGAAAAGCAAAAATAAGAATAGAACCCGGCACTCAAGCAGGAAAAGTTCTGAGACTTAAAGGGAAAGGCTTACCCGACATTAATTCTTACGGAAGAGGCGATTTACTGGTAAATATTAATGTTTGGACTCCAAAAAATTTAACTAAAGAAGAAAAAAGTATTCTGGAAAAACTGGCAGCGTCGCCAAATTTTAAACCTAATCCCGATATGAAGGATAAAACTTTTTTTGCCCGAATGAAAGAGTATTTTCAGTAGCATTTATCAATTGAATTGATAAATTAATTAATATTCAATTTGTAATAACATAAACAATAAATGTACATTTTTTCCGCAAAAAACATAACTAAAAAATATGCTGCCCACACAGCACTAAATAATGTAAGTATAGATGTCGAGAGCCAAAGCATTTTCGGATTATTAGGTCCTAATGGTGCAGGGAAGACTTCACTTATAAGAATAATTAACCAAATTACAGCTCCCGACTCGGGAGAACTTTTTTTTAAAAACCAAAAACTAAACCCTTCGCATGTTTCATTAATAGGATATTTACCCGAAGAAAGAGGGTTGTACAAAAAAATGAAAGTAGGCGAACAAGCATTGTACCTCGCCCAATTAAAAGGTATTTCGAAAAAAGAAGCACTTAACAAATTGAAATATTGGTTCGAAAAATTCGAAATTATCAACTGGTGGGATAAAAAAGTAGAGGAACTATCGAAGGGTATGCAACAAAAAGTTCAGTTTATAGTTACAGTATTACACAAACCCGAATTGTTGATATTCGACGAACCATTCAGCGGATTTGACCCTATTAATGTCAATTTGCTTAAAAACGAAATACTAAACCTAAGAAAAGAAGGAGCAACAATAATTTTCTCGACCCACAATATGGCTTCGGTTGAAGAACTTTGCGACAATATTGCACTTATAAACAAATCGGAGAAAATATTGGACGGCAGTGTTGTTGATATAAAGAATACATACAAAGCCAACATATTTGAAATTGTTTATCAAAAAAATGAAAAAAACATCGAAAATATTTTGCCCGAGGATTTTAAAATTATCTCTTTAACTCCAAATCACACTTATATTTCGGCAAAAATAAAATTACCCAAAAACTCAGGAACAAATGACCTTTTGAGAATACTTATAAATGACGTAAATATAATTTCGGTTAATGAAATTCTACCAACAATGAATGATATTTTCATTCAAAAAGTCAGCGAAAAATCTTTAGGCAAAAATTAAATCTATGAATAAGATAATACTAATAATACAACGAGAATATCTGAGCAGAGTCAAAAAAAAGTCGTTTATCATTATGACTATCCTCGGCCCGCTACTTATGGCAGCATTGTGGATTGTTCCTTTTTTTATTGCCAATATGAATGATGAGAAAAAGGTTGTTGCCGTTGTTGATGAAACAGGTATTTTTATCGATAAATTTGATATTACAGATAAAGTATATTTTGTTTATGAAGCAGATTTGCAAAAAGCAAAAGAAGACCTTTCAAAAGGCAACTATACTGCTGTTTTATATGTACGAAAAATGAGCTATTCAATACCCGATAAAGCCGTTTTATTATATTCCGATAAATCACCCGGAATAATAACTCAGAGTTATATTTCAAACTCGATGCAAACCATACTGAAAAACAACCTATTAGTTAATGCTCATAATATTTCAAAAGAAGATTTTGACCTTATAAATCGTACAAGTATTAAATTAATTTCGGAAGATATAAGAACAGGCGAAAAGAGTTATACTGAAATTAAAACCGGCTTAGGAGTATTTTCAGGAATATTGATTTACTTTTTCATATTTATGTTTGGGGCGCAGGTAATGCGTGGAGTTATTGAGGAAAAAACTAACAGAATTGTTGAAGTTATAGTTTCTTCGGTTAAACCTTTTGAACTTATGCTCGGTAAAATTGTAGGAGTTGCATTAGTTGGACTAACCCAATTTGCTCTATGGATATTCCTGACATTGGCCATTATAACCACATTGCAAATAAGTATGCCTAATGTGTTTAAGTCTCCCGATACAGAGCAAGTTTATAGCAGCGGCGAAAAAATTCCGTCAGCAGACCAGCTTCAACTTCAAAAATTACAAAATCAAGAAGTAAGAGAACTCATAACAGGCTTATTTTCTATTAACTATGGCAGAATGATAAGCTTATTTTTGTTTTATTTTCTTGCCGGTTATTTATTGTATGCAAGTTTATTCGCATCAATAGGAGCTGCTGTCGATAACGAAGCGGACACACAACAATTTATGATGCCGGTTACAATACCTTTGCTTTTTGCTATTATAATGTCACAATTTGTTATTAATAATCCCGATGGACCTGTAGCCTTTTGGCTTTCGATAATTCCTTTTACTTCTCCAATTATTATGATGGTTAGAATTCCTTTTGGAGTCCCGATTTGGCAAGTAACACTCTCTATGGGATTATTGGTAATAGGATTTATATTCACAACGTGGCTTGCTGCAAAGATTTACAGAACAGGTATTTTAATGTATGGTAAAAAAGTAAACTACAAAGAGCTGTGGAAATGGCTTAAGTACTAAAACCATCTCCACAGAAAACCCTGAATATGTAACGCTAAATCAAATAAGCAAACATTGCATAAAAGGCCGAAGCAGCTACTAAATCGCTTATTGGAACTTTTTCATCGGGTGCGTGTGCAAGCACTTCATTGCCCGGTCCAAATCCAACCACAGGAATTCCGTATAATCCGTTGATGGTAACTCCATTGGTCGAGAAAGTCCATTTATCTATCTTTGGCTGTTTATTAAAAAGTTCTTCAAAAGCATTAACAGCAGTAGTAATAACATGGCTATCCTGAGGTATTTTCCATGTGGGGAAATATTTCTCCATTCCGTATTTTAGACCGGTATAAGCGACGCCTTCGTAATTCAGGACTTCAACTTTTGCATTCATCCCTTTTACTATTTCTTCGATTTCTTTTACTGCCGATTCTTTGGTTTCGCCCCAAGTAAGCCTTCTGTCGAGGTGTATTCTGGCATAATCGGCAACAGCACATAATGACGGGCTTCCCGATATTATTTCGGAAATAGTTATACTTCCTTTGCCCAAAAAATCGTCGTAAGCAAGCCTTTCGTTTAATTTTTCTATTTCTAAAGCTGCTCTTGCTGCCATGTAAACAGCATTTTTACCTCTTTCAGGAGCCGAACCGTGTGCCGATAATCCGTTAAAATGGACGTGAATTTCCATTCGCCCTCTGTGACCTCTGTAAATATTAAGATTTGTAGGCTCGGTACTAATTACAAAATCAGGTTTAATTTTGTCTTCTTCAATAATATACTTCCAACAAAGTCCGTCACAATCTTCTTCCATAACACTTCCAACGAAATAAACAGTAACATCGCGTTTAAAAGCCAAATCTTTCAATATTCTTCCTGCGGTAACAAATGATGCATGCCCTCCTTTTTGATCTACACTTCCTCGACCATGTACAAAGCCATTTTTTATTTCGCCCGAAAACGGATCGAAGCTCCAATTATTAATATTTCCTACATCAACAGTATCAATGTGACCATCGATAGCAAGTATTTTTTTGCCGTTACCGATACGTCCTATTACATTGCCTAATCCGTCAATAAAAACCTCGTCAAAACCTGCTTCAATCATTTGTTTTTGAAGCTCGCTTTGAACTTCTTTTTCGCCCATACTCAACGATTTTATCTTTACGAGTTTGGAAAGGTTTTCGGCAGTGTAATCAGTGTATTTAACTGCTAAATCATAAATTTTTTTTGATAATTCGTTCATAATAAAGTTTTTTAAAGTTTATAAAATTTGTTCCCTTATTCTTTCAATTGATTTTAATATGACTTCGTTGGTAGCAGGCAATTCGAAATCAGGTTCAAACTTATGGTTTCCTACTGCCGAAATAGCGTCTTTTATAGCAAGCCAAACCGAAAAGGCAAGCATAAAAGGAGGTTCGCCAACAGCCTTACTGTTATGAATAGTATTAACGTTAGGAGCATCTTTCAACAGCTCGACCCTAAAATCGTCAGGAATATCCTGAACAGTAGGAATTTTATAAGTATCGGGAGAATGATTAAGAAGTTTGCCATTATTATCCCATTTAACTACTTCAGTAGTACACCAACCGACGCCTTGAATAAATCCACCCTGAACTTGACCTATGTCAATACCTTCGTTTAATGAATTTCCGGTATCATGTAGAATATCAGTGCGAAGTATTTTATGACTACCTGTCAATGTATCGATAATAACTTCCGAAACCGCCATACCAAATGCATAATAATGAAACGGATGGCCTCTGCCTTGTTGTTTGTCGAAAAATAATCCGGGAGTAGCGTAATAACCTGTTGAACTGAGACTAATTTTGCTTAGATATGCTTTCTTAACAATTTCGGCGAATGTAAATGCTTTATCAGGATGATTCGGGTGGTAAATACAATTTCTTTCGAAAACAAAATGCTTATCATCAATTTCGATTTCGGGATACTTGAGTTTGTATTCATCGATTATCAACGGAATTAAACGAGTTTTTAATAAATCGATGGCATTTTTCACGGCCATACCATTAAGGTCGCTGCCTGAGGATGCAGCAGTTGCCGAAGTATTAGGAACTTTGGAAGTATCGGTAGGATTAATCCTGATATTTTCGGGCGATATTCCCAATTCCTTTGCAGCTATACCCAGAATTTTTGTGTGTAACCCCTGCCCCATTTCTGTACCTCCATGATTTACCTGCACCGAAGCATCTTGATAAATATTAACCAAAGCTCCTGCCTGATTTAAAAAAGAAGTAGTAAAAGAAATGCCGAATTTTACAGGCGTTAATGCTATCCCTTTTTTGTAAAACTCATTTTTTTCGTTAAACTTATCAATTTCTTTTCGACGATTGTAATAATCGGATGATTTGACAAGATTATTGAAAATGGTAAATAATCTGTTGTTTTCTACTTTTTGTTCGTAATGAGTAAGATTATTATGCTCTTCCTTGTAAAAATTCTTTAATCTTATTTCGGCAGGGTCTTTCCCTAAGAATCGGGCGATACGGTCGATAGCATTTTCGATAACGGCCATGCCCTGTGGTCCACCAAATCCTCTGAAGGCGGTATTTGGAGGCAAATTTGTAATCCAAGCTCTACCCTGAACCGAAATATTGGGGATATAGTAACTATTATCGGCGTGAAATACGGCACGTTCGAGAATAGCCATAGACAAATCGGCACAAGCACCCGCATCGGAGTTTAATTCTACCTTGTATGCATTAATTACACCATCACTATCGAACCCGATTTTGTAATTAGATATAAACCTATGACGTTTTCCTGTCATAATCTGGTCATCATCTCTGAAAAGATGAATTTTAACGGGGCGTTTGGTATGATAACTAAGCAAAGCAGCCCATGCTGCCACATGATTCCCTTGAGTTTCCTTACCGCCAAAACCGCCTCCCATTCTTTTCACTTCCACTATTATGCGATTTCGGTTTAACCCTAATACTTCGGCGACTATTGCCTGCGTTTCGGAAGGGTGTTGAGTACTGCTGTAAATGTAATAATCGTCTTCGACAGGTATGCATAAACTCGATTGTGTTTCGAGATACCAATGTTCCTGAGCTCCAGTTTTTAAAGTGCCTTCGATGGTATGCAGGGAATTATTTAACGCACTTTCGACATCTCCCCTGCTGATTATACGAGGCTCAGCAAGCAATTGATTCTTTTCAATTGCTTCTTCTATTGTAATAACAGGATGTTTTTGATTAAAGACTACTTCAATCAGTTTTTCAGCCTTTAAAGCTATTTCAATACTTTCGGCAGCTATTAATGCAATAGCCTGTCCCATGAATGTAACTTCGTTCTCGGCTAAGCAAAGTTCATCGTGATAAACCGGTCCTAACTGATTAATACCCGGAATATCTTTATATGTCAATATTGCATGTACTCCCTTAACTTTAAGCGCTTTTTCAATGTTTATCGATTTTATTTCGGCATGAGAAAAAGGGCTGTAAAAGACTTTACCGCATAACATTAATTTGCCGGCATCGATATCATTAACATATATTGATTTTCCTCTTACATGTTTTATTGCGCTTTCGTGATATAAATTATTTTCATCCATGTTGAGTAACATTTAATGTTATACTAATCACAAACGGTTTCGCTCCAGAACTTCAAAAGCAGATTGCCACAGGCAATTGTCCTAAATTCGGCTTCAGCCCTTGCATCGGAGATTGGAGTAAATTCTTTTTTCAGTATTTGTATAGCATTATCTATTGTTTGTCTTTCCCATTTTTTGTTAAACAGAAAATCCTCAGTTTTTGCAGCTCTTTTTGTTGTAGCAGCCATTCCTCCGTATGCAATAACTATATTTTCAACTATACCGTTGTTATCGAGTTTCAACCTGAAAGAAGCACTAAGAGTCGAGATATCGAGGTCTTTACGTCGTGAAACCTTGTATGATTTAATAATACTGCATTCGAATGAATCTCTGATTATTACGTTAGTAATCAATTCATCGGGCAGCAAAGAAGTTTTGCGATAATCTACAATAAAATCCTGAACGGGGATATAACGTGTTTGGTTCAAATTTTGAGTTTCAATAATTGCATTTAAAACAAACAAAAACGGTAGAGTGTCGCCAATAGGCGAAGCTGAACCGATATTTCCGCCAACAGTTGCTAAATTTCTTATTTGCAGCGAGCCGAATACTTTTAAAACATCTTCAAATCCGGGATAATACAACTCCATTGCCGATTTGAGTTTTTCGACAGATACACCCGAACCGATTATGATATTTTTGTTATTATGCTTTATCTCTTTTAACTCAGCAATATGTGATAAATCGATTATAACAGGAATAAATTCATTTTTTTTGGTTTGTTTTAGTGCAATATCGGTGGCTCCGTTGATAATTACCGCATCCGGATATTTTTTCCTGCATACAAGAGCTTCTTCCAATGTGAACGGAATAATATATTTTTGCTCTTTATGGTTAAGTATTATTGTTTCTTTATTTCGATTAATTTCTGTTAATAATTCTTTTATTAAATGTTCCTTTTCGGTAAAATGATCATCCTTTTTGTTAGTACATACATCTATAGCAGAATCGATAATAGGTTTATATCCCGTACAACGGCATAAATTGCCCGTTAAAGCATCTTCAACCATAGGTTTATCGATTTTCTTATTACTTTTATAAAGGCCAAACAAAGACATTACAATTCCCGGAGTACAATATCCACATTGACTACCGTGATTTTCGGCTAATTTTTTTTGTACCGAATGCAATATTACATCTTTACCGATTCTATGTTCGAGGTTTTCAACTGTAATTATCTGTTTTCCATGTATCATAGGTAAAAATACCAAACAAGAATCGACAGTTTTGTAAGTAATGTTATTCTCGGTATCAAGCTCACAAATAACAACGGTACAAGCACCGCAATCGCCTTCGGCACATCCTTCTTTTACGCCTTTATGATCGGGAAGTGAACGTAAATAGTTTAGTAATGTAGTGCTTGGCTTAAAAGAATCGACACCATTGAAACTAAGCTCGACTAATTTACCGTCAATAACGAACTTTATAGTATTATTTTCCATAATATTATTGTTGTCTTGAGTTCTTTACATCAATAATTTTTGCAAGAATGCTTACAGCTATTTCCTCAGGTGTTTCAACTTTGATGGGTATTCCTATGGGCATATCGATATTTGAAATTGCTTCTTCGCTAATGCCCAAGTTTTCGATAAAATTCTTTTTCACTAAGGCTATTTTTCTTCTGCTGCCTATCATACCGAGATAGGCATAAGGTTTTTTCATAAGTATTTCAAGCAACCTTTCGTCGTACTCGTGTGAGGGAGTGACTATTACGTTGAACGAATATTCGTTGAAATCGAACGCATCAATAGTTTCGAAATAATCGCCTTTGATAAAATTTATATACGATTTTTCTTCGTCGGAAAAATCAATATCTCTCCAGTCGAATATATTTATTTGAAAGTCGAAATTCTTGGCTAAATTGGCCAAAGCACGACCTACATGACCACCTCCGAAAATATTAAGGTTTAGCAAATCGACAAGAGATTCGATAAATATTTCCATTTCGCCTCCGCAGTGCATACTTAAATCTTCTTCGAGCTGATATGTTTTTTTAAGGGCTTTACCTGTTTTAATGACATTTAAAGCATCATTAATAACTTGTTTTTCGACGGCACCTCCGCCAATAGTTCCTGTAATGTTGCCATCGCTGTAAACTATCATTTTAGCACCTTTTTTTCGCGGTGTTGAACCTTTGGTATCAACTACAATACATAATGCAAAAGGCTTTCTGCTCTTAATACTTTCATAAACATCGGCAAACAAATTGTTCATTTTAATCAGATTTTAAAAAAGTTTATAAATTTACGAAAAATTATCTGCTAACGATAAAAAAATTATGGGAAAAATAAATAATTGCAATACGTGTAAAGATGTATCAGAAAATAAGGATTTATGTAAAAGCTGCACTGATAAATACAACAGAAAGAAAATATTGGTAATTTGCACGGGAAATTCATGCAGAAGCCAAATGGCCGAAGGTTGGTTACGTTCTTTTGATGAAAGATTGGAAATAATATCGGCAGGAGTAAAACCTGAGGTAAGCGTTAATCGGTTTGCAATAAAAGTGATGAAGGAAGTTGATATAAATATCGAGAATCACTATACGAAATCGGTTTATGATTATTCGAATAAGGAATTCGACTATATAGTAACAGTATGTGATAATGCTAAAGCAAAATGCCCCGTATTCAGTTCAAAAGATGCGAAGTATATTCACATACCACTTGAAGACCCTGCTGACGCCACAGGCAGTGACGAAGAAATAACCGAGGTTTACAGAAAAGTACGCGATGAAATAAGGGACAAATTTTATGAATTATACAAAGAAATAATAAGAGAATAGCCTTTTATGGCTACTCTCTTCCATGACACTGTTTATATTTCTTTCCGCTGCCGCAAGGACAGGGGTCGTTACGTCCTACTTTCTTTTCAACTCTGACAGGCTGAACTTTTTCATCGCTTTGAGTTCTGTTAGCTGCAGGCGAAGAAACTTCGTCTCTTCCGGTTTTCAGTTTACTCATATCAGTATGCTGTACCCTTGCTTCTTTGACATTATCGGGGTTGTCCAACGGTAATTCGCCCAAGCAAAGGAATGAACTAATCTCTTTGTTAATTTCCTGTATCATTTTTTTAAACAACTCAAACGACTCGAATTTGTAAATCAACAACGGGTCTTTTTGTTCGTAAGTAGCATTTTGAACCGATTGCTTTAAGTCGTCCATTTCGCGGAGGTGTTCTTTCCAAGCATCATCAATTATGGCAAGAGTAATTCCTTTTTCTATTGAAGTTATTACTTCCCTGCCTTTAGTTTCGTAGCACTTTTTAATAGGTGCCACAACCTGAAGTGTTTTTTTCCTGTCGGTAATGGGTATCAAAATATTTTCGTATCTGCTGCCATTATTCTCATAAACATCTTTAATAACAGGGTAGGCATGTTCGGCCATTAATTTTGTTTTACTCTTATAAGAAGCAAACACTTCGGCAAATACTTTATCAGTAATTTCTTCGGCTTTTCCTGCGAAGAAGTCCTTTTCGGAAACAGGTGATTCTACACCAAAAGTTCTGATAAGGTTGTCATTAAATTCGTTAAAATCGCGACTTTCGATGCTCTCGTTAACAATAAGCTCGCAAGTATCGTACATCATATTGGATATGTCGATAGGCAAACGGTCGCCATACAGAGCATTGCGTCTTTTTTTGTAGATAACTTCGCGTTGCGAGTTCATAACGTCGTCGTATTCGAGCAATCGTTTTCTTATGCCGAAATTGTTTTCTTCAACTTTTTTCTGCGCCCTTTCTATTGATTTGGTAATCATGGAGTGTTGAATAACTTCACCCTCTTTGAGGCCGAGACGGTCCATAACTTTGGCAATTCTGTCGGAGCCGAAAAGTCTCATTAAGTCGTCTTCGAGAGAAACGAAGAACTGAGAGCTACCGGGGTCACCCTGACGACCGGCACGACCTCTCAACTGTCTGTCAACTCTTCGCGATTCGTGTCTTTCGGTACCTATTATTGCCAAACCACCTACTTCTTTAACTCCGGGTCCAAGCTTGATATCGGTACCACGACCGGCCATATTCGTTGCTATTGTAACAGTACCGGCAATACCGGCTTCGGCAACTATATCTGCTTCGCGTTTGTGAAGTTTTGCATTTAGAACATTATGTTTAATGTTACGCATTTTAAGCGAACGACTCAAAAGTTCCGATATTTCAACAGAAGTTGTACCAACAAGAACCGGACGCCCAATATTTATAAGATTCTGGATTTCGTCGATTACTGCAGCATATTTCTCTTTTTTTGTTTTGTAAACAAGGTCTTCTTTATCGACTCTGATAACGGGTTTGTTTGTAGGAATAACAACTACATCGAGCTTATAAATATCCCAAAATTCGCCGGCTTCAGTTTCGGCAGTACCTGTCATACCGGCAAGTTTGCTGTACATTCTGAAATAGTTCTGTAGGGTTATGGTTGCATAGGTTTGAGTTGCGGCTTCTACCTTAACATTTTCCTTTGCTTCGATAGCCTGATGCAAACCATCGGAATATCTTCTGCCTTCCATTATACGACCCGTTTGCTCGTCAACAATTTTAATCTTATTATCGATAATAACATATTCTACATCTTTTTCGAAAAGTGTGTAGGCTTTTAAAAGCTGATTAATAGTGTGAACTCTATCGGATTGTATAGCGTAGTTTCGTAGTATTTCGCTTTTTTGTTCGATTTTTTCGGCGTGACTGAGATTTTTCTTTTCCAAATCGGCAAGTTCGGCACCAACATCGGGCAACATATACAGTTTAGCTTCTTCGGCATCGGCTGATATATAGTCGATACCTTTTTCTGTAAGGTCTATTGTATTGTTTTTTTCGTCAATAACAAAGTAAAGCTCATCGTCAATAATGTGCATATTTTTTGACTGCTCCTGCATGTAGAAATTTTCGGTTTTCAGGAGCAGAGCTTTCATTCCCGGTTCGCTCAAAAACTTGATAAGAGCTTTGTTTTTGGGCAATCCTCTATGCGCCCTAAGCAGAAGTTCGCCGCCTTTCTTTTCGTCTTCGCTGCTCGGGGTTCCGGTAAGGAGCTTCTTGGCATCGGCAATTATTTGAGTAACGAGATTTCTTTGAGCATTGTATAATTTTTGAATATTTGGTTTAAGTGCATCGAACTCATGATGTTCTCCTTTAGGAGTTGGTCCTGAGATAATAAGCGGAGTACGTGCATCGTCGATTAAAACCGAGTCAACCTCATCGACTATGGCGTAATTATGTTTTCGTTGTACCAATTCTTCGGGGTTTCGAGCCATATTATCGCGAAGGTAATCGAATCCGAATTCATTGTTTGTACCGTAGGTAATATCGGCAAGGTAAGCATTGCGTCGAGCTTCCGAGTTGGGTTCGTGTTTGTCGATACAATCAACTTTCAATCCGTGGAATTCAAAAAGCATACCCATCCATTCGGAGTCACGTTTTGCGAGGTAATCGTTAACTGTAACTACATGCACACCTTTACCCGGCAGAGCGTTTAAATAAACAGGCAAAGTGGCTACGAGTGTTTTACCTTCACCTGTAGCCATTTCGGCAATTTTACCCGAATGCAGAACTATACCGCCAATAAGCTGCACATCGTAGTGTACCATATCCCATTTTACCATATTGCCTCCGGCTGTCCATTTATTGTCGTAATATGCTTTGTCGCCTACTACATTTACATTATCGCGTTTGGCTGCAAGATCTCTGTCCCATTCTTTGGCAGTAACTTCCAGTTTATCGTTTTCGGCAAAGCGTTTTGCTGTTTCTTTCATTACGGCAAAAGCCTCGGGCAGGATTTCCATAAGAATTTCCTGTGTTTTTTCGTATTCCGACTTTTCAATCCTTTCTATTTCGTTGTATATCTCTTCTTTTTCCTCGATATCCATATCGGGTTCATCTTCTATTTTTTTGAGTAAAAGAGCTATTTCATTTTCTTCGTCGGCAATATATTCTTTTATTCTGTTTTTAAATTCCTGTGTTTTTTCTCGAAGTTCATCATTAGTGAGGGTAGTAATGGTTTGATATGCTTCTTTTATTTTGTGAACTATCGGAGTTATTTCCTTTATATCTCTTTGCGATTTGTTTCCAAAAAGTTTTGATAATGACTTAAACATAATTTATTTATAGATTGTATTAAACTCAATTGTATATTAATGCAAAAATAAGCTAAATAATGAAATTAGAGGGTAATAAAAAGAAGTTATTTAATTAAAAGTTGTTATAAAAACAAAAAACCGTTCTGTTTGAAATAGAACGGTTTTTACTTATTAATATTCGTCTTCATGAAAGAAGAAATCATCCTTTGTAGGATAATCGGGCCATAAGTCTTCGATGCTTTCGTAAATTTCACCCTCGTCTTCAATTTCTCTCAAGTTTTCGATAACTTCTTGAGGCGCACCTGATCGAAGGGCGTAGTCAATCAACTCCTCTTTAGTAGCCGGCCACGGTGCATCTTCGAGCTTAGATGCTAATTCTAAAGTCCAATACATAACACGAAGATTTTATTTATAATTTTTTTGCAAAAATAACTTTTTTTTCGACTTTATATTGTTTAATAACTAAAAAACGACAAATTTATTATCTTAATTAAAAAGCGATTAAAAGTCTTTGATAAAGAGAATGATACAAAAGCAAGCAGGTTGTTATTCAACACCTGCGAAGTATTTCATAAACTGAACCCTCAGGTAAGCAGCAGAGTTTTCGGATTTTTTATAGCTCATCTTTCCTCTGAACTCTTCAATAGAATTGAAATTATGTTCCTTCATCCAGTCTTCTATTTCTTTGAGCATTTTTCCGATATGAGTAAAACCGTTTTTATATAAAACCGAAACAACTTGAATGGCTTTTGCACCTGCGAGCAATTGTTTTATTACTGCTTTGCCGTCGTGTATTCCGGTAGAAGCACAAACGTCGCAATACAATCTGTCGGACAGTACGGCAACCCAACGCAAAGGAGTAACTATTTCTTCGGGACGACTGTAAACATTGGAATTGGTGATTGTAAGCCTGTCGATATCGATATCGGGAGAGAAGAAACGGTTGAAAAATACCAAGCCGTTGATACCTGTCCACGAAAGTTTCAACATCATTTTAGCTAAGCCGGAGAAATAGAAGCTTGTTTTAACTGCAATAGGGATAGTAACCTGACGTTTTACTTCATTAACGATGTCGAGATATAGTTTTTCGTTGTCTTCGCTTGAATTATTAAGGTCGGAAGGTAAGAGGAAAATATTTAGTTCAAGTCCATCGGCTCCTGCTTCTTCTATTTTTTTTGCATAAGATATCCATTCGCTTGCCGAAACACAATTGATACTGGCAATTATGGGTATTTTTACCGATTTCTTACAATTCTTTATCAAATCGAGATAAGAAGCGAAGGAATGTTCTTCGGTGTAATTGCTGATATAGTCGAGTGCTTCGGGATATGCAAATGCGTTATCCGACTGCTTTAGAGTTTTGCTTATTTCGTGTTTTATTTGTTCTTCAAATATCGATTTCAGAACTACGGCAGCTGCACCGTTTTTTTCTATTTCTATTATATTCTCTACAGAATTAGTTAATCCTGAACTTCCTACTATAATGGGATTCTTTAGCTCTAATCCCATGTATTTTGTCGTTAAATCTAACATCGTATTCTTATTTTAATTTTCACAAAAGTATAAATTCATTTTAAAACATCAATAATAAAACATTAATTTTTTTCAGTGTTTTATAATTCTGTTTAATTGCTTAAATTTATTATTATAAACTGACTGTTCGATATTTAGTATTTTTGCGGCAATGGAATAGATATAAATATTTTCAAAGGTTTTTGCTTTGTAGTTTTTCCTGAAAGCCGGTCCTAATGCGTAGAAAATGCCATGCATATCTTTATCGGAGTTATCGTATCCATGCGCTCCTCCGTATGGTTTTGCTCCGTCTCTTGCTGATACACTCCATGCTTTGCGGGCAACCAAAACAATATCGCCTATTCTGTCATTATTGCCGTATTTCAATCGTTTGGGCAGCTTGCCCTTTTTCCAAACTTTTAGGTGCTTTACTTTTTTAAGAGCATAGTATATCGAATCGGCACAATTATCGTTTGCGGTAATATTGTATGTGGGGTTGTAGCCGTAATATTTCTTTACCCACGATGGTTTAATATAATTTTCGAGAACTATTTGTTTAGTGCTGTCCAAATCGGCCATTCCGTGGTCGGATAATATTATGTAGTTCATTTTGGCAGCTACTTCCAAACGGCTGACATTATTGATAAGTACACCGACTATGCTGTCTAAATATTTTGCCATAAATCCTGTTTCTTGGCTTATGGTACCAAATTCGTGGCTTACTGCGTCGGGTTCGGGGAGGTAGAATAAAATAAGATGCGGGCGTAAGCTGTCGGGTAATTGAAGCCAATGAGTTACAGTATCGACTCTTTGGTGAAAAGGAATAGTATTTTCGTATGATTTCCGGTACGAAGGGCGAATGCCTTTTATTTCGGCTTCGGAGCCTACCCAGTAAAAAGTTGCTGTTTTAATGCCTTGTTTTTCGGCTGTAACCCATATAGGCTCACCGCCATAAAACCTGCCGTCGGCCACTGCTTTTTTGTCGCCGATTTTGTAGCTCCTGTCAAGTTTACTGTCGTAAAACTGATTTTGTACTATACCGTGTTCGTCGGGATATAAGCCTGTGGCTATACTGTAATGATTCGGAAAAGTAACGGTAGGAAAGCACGATTTTAGCGATTTAGCTTTTACACCGACTTTTGAAATCGAATCGAGAACAGGCAACTTGTAAATTTCGGGGTAATCCCATCTGAACCCGTCGAGCGATACTATAATCAGATAGGGTTTCTCTTCATGGTTTTGTTGAGAATACCCTAAAAAAAAGCATAGGACAAAACATATAAATATATATGCTTTTTTACACATACTATTCCAGAAGGAAGTTTATATCGTCGCCTGTATTTACTTCGTATGCCGGTTGACCGTATTTGAATATTCGCATAGGACGGCTGCCGTGTAATGATATGTTGTTGTTTTCGACGAGCAAATAAGTAGCTTCGCGAAGACCTACTACATATATGTCTCTGTTTATCTGCAAGAATTCTTCAATTCTTTGCTCACGTGTTTCGCCGCCGTGGCCTTCGGGATTTGCGTCGAGATAGTGGGGGTTTATTTGAAAAGGTATTAAAGCAGTGCAATCGAAACTTTCGGGTTCTATAATGGGCATATCGTTGGTTGTTTTAAGGGCAGGACAAGCAACGTTTGAGCCTGCACTCCATCCCATATATACTTTTCCGTTTTCGACTACTTCTTTTATAACATTCATAATTTTGAGCTTATGCAGCATATATACCAAATGGAATGTATTGCCTCCGCCCACGGCAATGGCTTGTGCATCGTGAATTGCTTTTGCGGGGTCGGCAAAGGTATGTATTCCTTCTACTTCGAAGCCAAGTTCGGTGAAAACGTTGTTTACCTTTGCAGTATATTCGTCGTAGGTTATTCCTACACCGGCATAAGGTACAAACAGTACTTTTTTAATATTATGCTTATTCAGATAATTCTGAATAGCCTGACGCGGCCAGCCAAGGTAGGCCTCGCCTGCATTAGTAGAATTACTTATTAATAAGAGATTTTTTGCCATAGTTATATTGTTTTGTTTAACATTTTGCATTTAATAATACGAAAACAAAAATAATGTTTTAAACATTATACCAAAAAATTAAGAAGTAAAAGAGAAGTTATTTTAAGATTATTTAATAAAAAAAAGCCCGCAAGAAATTTGCGGGCTTTAATGTTTTTTTTATTTCAGTCCTCTCCTGATAAGAAGTGGTTCGATAGAAGGCTCCTGCCCTCTGAATTTTTTGTATTGAACCATACCTTCGTCGTCGCCGCATTGTTGCAAACAGTGTAAACGGAATTTAGCAGCAAGGTCTTTGTTGTAGATGTCGCCCGATTGTTTGAAAGCATTAAAGGCATCGGCATCGAGAACGGCAGCCCACAGGTAAACATAATAACCTGCACTGTATCCGCCATCCCAAATGTGTGAGAAATAAGTAGAGCGGTAGCGTGGGAGTATTTCGGGTATAAGCCCTATTTTGTCCATAGCTTCTTTTTCGAATTTGTTTATATCCAAATATTTGGGTTCGGTAAGGTTGTGATAATCCAAATCGAGGAAAGAAGCGGCAAGATATTCGCTTGTAGCAAATCCTTGATTGAATTTGGCGCTTTTTTGTATTTTTTCTATAAGTTGCTCGGGCATAACTTCACCTGTTTTGTAGTGTTTTGCATAAGAGCGAAGCACTTCGGGATCGCCTGCCCAGTTTTCCATAATTTGAGAGGGCAGCTCGACATAATCGCGAGGAACGTTGCCGGCAGTTCTGTTGTATTTTCCTTCGGTAAACAAAGCGTGTAAAGCATGTCCAAACTCATGGAAAAGGGTTTCGGTTTCGTCCCATGTAAGTAATGACGGAGTGCTTTGTGTAGGTTTAGTAAAATTGCATACTATAGAAACAATGGGGTCAACTTTTTTTCCGTTATCCCAGCCAGCTTCCTGAAAACTTGTACACCATGCTCCGCCTCTTTTCGACTCGCGCGGGAAATAGTCGAGATATAATATTCCGAGATGTTTACCGTCGGCTTCTTTAACTTCGTATGTTTCTACTTCGGGATGATAAACCGGAAGGTCGGTTCTTTTTTCGAAAGTAATACCATAAAGCTTGTTTGCAACGTGAAACATTCCGTTTTTCACATTTTCGAGGCTTAGATATGGTTTTAGCTGATTTTCGTCTAAATCATACTTTTCTTTTCTAACTTTTTCGGCATAATACCACCAATCCCATGGTTGTATTTTTATTTTTGCACCTTCTTTGTCGGCAATTTTTTGCATCTCGACAACTTCCTTTTTTGCTATTGCTATAGCAGGTTTCCACAGTTTCATAAGGAACTGATCGACGGCTTCGGGAGTTTTAGCCATATTTACATCTATAACATAAGCAGCCCACGATTTGTAACCCAAAAGTTGTGCTTTCTTTACGCGGAGCTTAGCCATCTTGGCAATTATTTCTTTATTATCGAAATTATCGCCATTATCGCCTCTCATAAAGTAGGCACGGTATAATTTTTCGCGTAAATCTCTGTTATCGGCATACTGCAAGAATGGAATAAGGCTTGGTTTATCGAGTGTAAAAACCCACTTGCCATCTAAACCCTTTTCTTTGGCCGATGCTGCTGCAGCTTCTATCACGCTCTCGGGTAATCCTGCAAGGTCTTCTTTCTTATCGACAACTAATTTGAAGTTTTTATTGGTTTCGGCTAAAACATTTTCGCCAAATTTAAGTCCTAAGGTCGATAATTCGGAATTGATTTTTTTAAGTTCTTCTTGTTTGTCTTTGGGTAAACCGGCACCCTTGCGGATAAAGTCGTTGTAATGCTTTTCGGTTACTCTTATTTGTTGAGGATCTAAGCCCGATTCGTTGCGTTTGTCGTAAACGGCTTTTATACGCTCAAACAGCTTTTCGTTCATCGAAATTTCGTCGTAATGTTTAGATAATTGAGGTTGTATTTCGCGGGCAATCTCTTGCATACGGTTGTTGCTGACAGCTTCGGTTAGGTTAAAGAATACATTGCTGACTTTTGTAAGCAGTTTTCCCGATTTGTCGAACTTTAGAATGGTGTTTTCGAATGTGGGTGCTTCGGGATTGTTTGCTATAGAGTCTATTTCGGCATTGTGCTGTTTCATACCTTCGATAAATGCAGGTATGTAATGCGAGGTATCTATCTTGTCGAATGGCGGAACCTCGAACGGAGTAGTGTATGAGGTAAGGAAAGGGTTATTACTCGTGTTTTCCTTTTTGTTGCTTTTACACGAAGCAAGCAGAACAATAATACTACAACTAATAATCATTGCTTTTTTCATATTTTTGTTATTTGTTAATTGTATTTATTGGCAAAGGTATTAATTTTTTTATCCTCAACCGGTTAAAAATTTTGTTATTTATTACTTAATTTTTCGAATAATTAATCCCCTAAATGACAGAATTATTTTTATGTTATTACTATTAATGTTTATTTTGAGCTAATACTGAAATAGTACAACTTTACTAATAACTCAGTAACGATTTTTTATTTAAATGATTTTTGCATTGTTATTTTGTGTGCAAATATTATTAATGCTTGTATTTAAACGTAAATTATGTTCTGATTAATAAGCTGTTGACGTATATGATATGGTTGTAATTACATACTACCCTTATACACTTGCAGAAGATATGTTTGCTGTTACATACTGTCGTTTTACACGTGTATAAGTTACGGTTGCAGTTGCATACTGCTTTTCTACAGGTGTAGAAAATATGGTTGCTGCTACATACCGCCTTTATACGTGTGTATATAATATGGTTGCTGTTACATACTGACATTTTACACGTGTACATAATATGGTTGCAGTTACATACTGCCTTTATACAACTGTAGAAGATATGGTTTTAATTGCACCCCTGCCATTTACAAACGTATTTGTATAGTCGGATGAAACAACTTTGTTGTGTGAAGAGTTTTTCAGAAAGGCAAAATATTTCCGATAATGCTAAGCATTATATAAGGCTTTGCAGGGTCGTTTGTAATAATTGAAATGGTTTTATGTTGCTCGCCCTGTCTGCCCGAAGTCATAAAATATGCCGTTATGGCTATACTTTCGCCGGGCTTTATAACATTTGTCGGAGTTTGTAGGGTAGTACATCCGCAACTCGCCTGAATTTTCCTCAGTATTAAATCCGATTTCCCTTTATTGCTTATTATAAAATCGTGTATAACCGAACTGCCTTCGCGTACTTCGCCAAAATTATAATCGATATTGTCAACACTTATTTCGGGGGCATTCGACAGCATTTCTTTACTCAACACACTGAAATCTTCTTCGATTTGAGCCGACACAAAAAAAGTCTTCTCTTTCAGAGTATCATCGTTGGTTTTTAGATGTAATTTGTCGAATATCAACCCCCAATCGTTTCTTTTGTTGCCAAAATAAGTAATTATTACATACTTTTCGCTTTTGGGCTTAATAACAAAATCGGCCTCCGAAACATTAATCCAATCGGGCAATTTATCGAAAGTAATTTTCATTTTACTTTTTGCCGAATTGAAAAACCA
Source organism: uncultured Bacteroides sp. (assembly GCA_964634005.1). Classification (GTDB taxonomy): domain Bacteria; phylum Bacteroidota; class Bacteroidia; order Bacteroidales; family JACABE01; genus CAZWKQ01. Next base: position 238,658 of record CAZWKQ010000002.1, on the reverse strand, counting down.
AAAAGTATCAGCCTTTGTTTCGGTATTCTTTATTTGATTAAATGCCAGATGATTTGTCTTCAGTTTCAAATTTCCTATACTTTGCACATAATTGTCCTCAATAGTTTTCTGACGAGGGATAACATAGCCCTTTATTGTCAAAGTAAGTTCTTTCTGTGTTATTGAATTGCTGTAAATCAAAACCGTCTTTTCTATAGGACCGGGACTATTCTTGGTATGAAAAACCAGATTAATAACTCCCGTTTTACCTTTTTTAAGAGGAGTTTTGGTGTAATCGGCCGTAGTGCATCCGCAGCTCGGATAAACTCTTTCGACTATCAAAGGCATATTACCGGTGTTTTTGTATTTGAACGAAAGCTTTACCTCACCCGTTTCTTCCTTTACTGTTCCGAAATCTATAACTGTCTTCTTAAAAAAAATCTGCGGACCTTCCTGAGCATGTATCCAAATAGGGAAAACAAAAAGTATAAACAAAAACTTCTTCATAAAAATACTAATGAAACCTCGGTAAAATTATAAAAATCATCAGTAAAAATCCATACATATTAATATCAAAAACAAATAATGAATTAATCAACGTCATTAAAAGACATCTAAATTTACAACATCCTCATTCTTTTGATAAAAAAAGCATCAAGCACAGCATCGAAGCCTCTGTTTATGTCGGCTTCGATAAAATCGACATGATACTGATTGCATTTCATCTTAAGAGCCTTTTCAAACTCTTTTACTCTTTTATGATAATGCTCTTTTATTTCCGACGGATTAATCTTCACCTCTTTATTTGTTTCAACATCAATAAACTTATAAGGGCGGTCGTTGTAATCGAAATCAATTTCCTTGCTTTTATCGACAACATGAAACAAAACAACCTCGTTTTTATTGTGTCTCAAGTGCTGAAGAGCTTTAAAGACCTCGTCATTACCCTGAACATTTTCGAACATATCGCTAAAAATAACGATTAACGAACGTTTGTGAATGCTCTCGGCAATAAGGTGTAAAACCGAAGCCGTAGAAGTTTGCTTTCTTATATCAGTGGATATTGGGACAAGCATTTTCTCGAGTATGGTATAAAGATACTTATGATGCGAATAAGTAGATTTACACTGAGTATGCTCCTCGAGCTTGTCGGAATAAATACTAAGACCTGTAGCATCACGCTGTTTACGCAGCAGATACATTATTGCAGCAGCCGAGTATATGCTGAAAGTTATTTTGTTTAGATTGTTGCTGTCGATATTCTTTTTGAAAGGAAAATACATCGACGAAGAATTGTCGATAATTATCTGACACCTCAGATTGGTTTCCTCTTCAAACTTCTTAACAAACAACTTGTCGGTTTTGCCGAAAAGTTTCCAGTCGATATGTTTAGTAGATTCACCGGCATTGTACAATCGGTGTTCGGCAAATTCGACCGAAAAACCATGCAAGGGACTTTTGTGCAAGCCCGTAATAAACCCCTCAACGACCTGACGTGCCAAAAACTCCAAAGAGCCGTATTTTTCTATACGGCTCTGGTCAATTGCAGGATTAGTCATAATAATTTTGTTGAAACTACTATAGTAAAGCCTCTAATTTAGCTACAAGTATATTTTTGGGAACTGCTCCTACCTGCTTGTCGACCAATTCACCATTTTTGAAGAACAAAATTGTAGGTATGTTTCTTATACCGTATCTCGATGTGGTGTTTGGATTGCTGTCAACATCGAGTTTTCCTACTATTGCCCTTCCTTCGTATTCCTTGGCAATTTCTTCAATAATTGGACCTACCATACGGCATGGACCACACCATTCGGCCCATAAATCTACTATTGCAGGTAATCCTGATTGTAATACAGTAGTATCAAAATTCGAATCTGTTAATGTTAATGCCATAATCATTATTTTTTTTACAAACTTACAAATTAAATTCCTTTTTTAAAAAAAAGTTTTAAAGCAATTAGAAAAATATCAATCATATTTCAATTCTTAAGACATAATCTTAAAAACATCAATATTAAATTAACTAAGGTATCAGAACTTTATTTTTATCCCGTCGAATATACTAACTCTATTAATAACCTCCACGGCATCGACCATTCTGTTTCCGGCCGAAAAATCGACAGTTAGTTTTTCTTCAATATCAGAAACACTTATTTTAATAGGAGTATTTCCTTTGCACTTTTTCAATATGTCGTTAAGAGTTTCGGTAAATTCATCCGATATCATTTCCAAAGGAATAATAAGCCTTACGCGTTTGGCGAGCTTCTCAATAACCTCCGACAATAATATAACCTGCTGAACTCTATAATCAATCTGATTATTAGTATTTAATCTCAGCCTTGCAAGTGCTTTTACGTAAACCATTTGCCCATCGATAAGCACATGCTTGTATTTAAGGTATTCTTCAGAATAAAGTGCCAGATTTAGGCTGCCGGTATAATCTTCAAGATTAAAAGTAGCCATAGGGTCGCCTTTTTTTGTAGTACGATGATTAACCGACGACAGAATACCGGCCATTCTTATTTCCCTTCCGTTAAGCTCATTGGGAGGAGTTGAATTAAGTTTTTCAATATCAATATTACAGAAGTTATCAATTTCGAGTTTAAAATCGTCCAAAGGATGACCCGACAGATAAAACCCCACAACTTCTTTTTCCTTTTTCAACTGTTCTAATTTCGACCAAGGCTCTATATCGGGCAAAGGAGGATTTTGAACAGCAACAACCTCTTCCTCGCCGAACAAACTCTGTTGCATACTATTTATATTACTGTTCAAAATAGTTGTATGCTTAATGATTTTTTCGATAAAGTTTATTTCTTCGTTTCTTTCCTGATGGAAAAACTGGGCGCGATGCATATCGTCGAAAGTATCGAAAGCACCCGAAAGTGCGAGAGCCTCGAAACTTTTCTTGTTTACACTCCGCAGATTTACCCTTCTTGCAAAATCGAAAATATCATTATATATGTCGTTTTTTTCCCTTTCATCAATAATAGAGCGTGCTGCAGTTTCACCAACACCCTTTATGGCAGCAAGACCAAATCTTATCTCCCCTTTTTTGTTTACCGTAAAATTCAGGTCACTTTCGTTGACACAAGGGCCAAGAACAGGTATTTTATGATGATTGCACTCATCGATAAAAAAGGTTATTTTCTTAATATCGTTAATATTATGAGTGAGCAAGGCAGCCATATATTCGGCAGTGTAATGAGCTTTAAGATAAGCCGTATAATAAGCAATAACAGAATAAGCAGCCGAGTGCGAACGATTAAACCCATATTCGGCAAACTTAAGCATAATATCGAAAATTTCCTTTGCTTTATTTTCGTTTATCCCTTTAGCAACCGCACCTTTGACAAACTCCGATTTTTCCGACTGCATAAGGTCCATTTTTTTCTTCCCCATTGCTCTTCTCAACAAATCGGCTCTTCCCAAGGAATAGCCACCTAATATTTGTGCTGTTTGCATTATCTGCTCTTGATACACCATTATTCCGTAAGTAGGTTTAAGCACCTCCTCAAGCAACGGGTCGGGGTATTCTACTTTTTCACGGCCATGCTTGCGGTTTATAAAAACAGGAATGTACTGCATAGGCCCCGGACGATACAATGCATTCATCGCTATCAAATCCTCTATGGTATTTGGCTTTAGTTCTTTCAAATACATACGCATACCTTCCGACTCGAACTGAAATATACCTACGGTATCGCCCTTTTGAAACAAATCGAAAGTTAGCTGGTCGTCCAAAGGAATACTTTCGATGTCAATCTTTATATGATGACGTTTATAAATGTTGTCTAAAGCAGTTTTGATAATCGAAAGGGTTTTCAAACCGAGGAAATCCATCTTAAGCATACCTACCGATTCTATCAAAGTACCTTCAAACTGCGAAACCATCAAATCGGAGTCCTTTGAAGTACTAAGAGGAATATAATTCGATAAATCGTCGGGGCCTATAATTACTCCGCAGGCATGTGTTCCGGTATGACGTGTTGTTCCTTCAAGTTTTCGGGCAAAGTCTATAGTTTGTTTTATTTTATCGTTACCTTTTTTATATTCCTCGTTAAGTTCGGCAACCTCTTCGAAAGCTTTCTCGAGAGTTATTCCCGGAGTTTCCGGCACTAGTTTCGACAACCTGTCGGTGTCAGCCAAAGGAACATTAAGTACGCGTCCAACATCTTTTATCGACGATTTGGCAGCCATAGTACCAAAAGTTACAATTTGAGCCACCCTGTTTTCGCCATACTTATCTACAACATATTTCAATACTCTTTCCCTGCCCTCATCGTCAAAATCGACGTCAATATCGGGCATTGTAACTCTTTCGGGGTTCAAAAACCTTTCGAAAAGCAAGTTATACTTTATGGGGTCGATATTGGTAATTCCGGTGCAATAAGCCACTACTGAACCTGCCGCCGAACCGCGTCCCGGTCCTACCATTACATCCATCTTCTTGGCTTCGTTTATAAAATCCTGAACTATCAGAAAATAACCCGGAAATCCCATATTTCTTATTACATCCAACTCATAATCTATCCGCTCTTTTACTTCTGTCGTAATCTCGCCGTATTTTTTTTCTGCTCCTTTATATGTTAGATATGTAAGATATTCCATTTCATCATTAAAACCCTCGGGCAAAGGAAATACAGGAAGAATTACATCCCTTTTCAATTTATATTCCTCAATCTTATCCACAATTTCCTGCGTATTGGTAATCAGTTCGGGATGATCGGGGAAAAGACCGTACATTTCTTCAGCCGATTTCAAATACTCATGTCCGCTGTAGTGCATCCCGCTCTCATCATTATAATCCCTGTTTGTATTCAAGCATATAAGTACATGATGCGGATCGGCATCCTCTGCATTTATAAAGTGAACATCGTTGGTGGCTATACACTTAATTTTGTATTCGTCTGCCAATTGAAACAGCACTTTATTAACCTTCGCCTGCTCTTCCAAGTGATGGTTCTGAAACTCAAGATAAAAATCATCACCGAATATTTCAAGGTATTCCTCTACTACTTTAGAGGCTTGTTCATAACCACCGTTCAAAATAAAATAAGGTATTTCTCCACCCAAACATGCCGACGAAGCAATCAATCCTTCGCTGTATTGCCTAAGCAACTCCTTATCAATTCGCGGAGTATAGTAAAAATGTTCTTTCTTAAAGGCCAATGAACACAACTTAATAAGGTTCTGATAACCTGTCATGTTCTTTGCCAGCAAAATAAGATGAAACCCGCTACGGTCGGCTCTCCCTTTTTTGTCGAATCTGCTCCCCTCAGCTACATACATCTCGCAACCTATTATAGGTTTTATATCTTGCTTTAATGCTTCAAAGTAAAACTCCAACGCACCAAACATATTCCCATGGTCGGTTATTGCCAAAGCTTTCATATTTAACTTCTTTGCTTTTGATATCAATGGAGCAATCTTTGCTGCACCATCAAGCACAGAGTATTGCGTATGAACATGTAAATGAGTAAATTCAGACATAGTTTCTTTTTGTGAAAATTATTACTTTTATATAAACTTATTACTTTGTATTACAAATAAATAGGAAAAATATATATCTACCGTTCCGTTTTTGTAAAAATATGAAATCTAACGGTTAGATTTTCCATTGTTGATAATTTTTAATTGCTTTTTAAACAGCAACTTTCAAAAAATATTATTAACAACTCGAATTTATTGGTTTAAATAATTCCATTTTTCGGGTTTGAACCTTTTCCTTGAATAAACTTTCAATAATTCCGTAAACTCTTCTCTCGAAATTTCCTCGCCGCCTAATGATTTCAAATGAGGAGTAGGCTGCTGAGCATCAATAAAAAGAAAACCCCATTCTTTCAACTGCTTATTCAAATGATACAAGGCTACTTTTGAAGCATCTCTTTCGATATGAAACATCGATTCGCCGCAGAAATACTTTCCTATACACAAACCATACAAGCCTCCTACAAGTTTATTGTTCAAGTATGTTTCTACCGAGTGGGCATATCCCATTTCATAAAGCGAACAAAACGTATCTTTTATTTTCTTTTTAATCCAGGTTTCTCCTTGTTTCCTATAGTTAATATCTGCACAATAATCTATGGTTTTGTAAAAATCATTATCATACTTAACGGTAAACTTCCCTGAATTTATTGTTCTTCTTAAGCTATCCGATACTTTGAATCTGTCAAGGTAAATTATCATTCTTGGGTCAAGCGAAAACCATGGTATAAAAAAATCGTCCGAAGGCCAAGGGAAAATACCTTTCCTGTATGCTTTTAACGTAAATTCGGGGGTTATATCGTCACTTAACGCCAATAAGCCGCACTCTTCCGCTAAATTAACATCAGGTATCTTCGATTTGTTGTCAATAATAAATATCGGCATTCTACAAATTAAGATTCATTTTAATTCTGGAACTCAGTATATCAATAGCTACTTGATTTTTCCCCCCTTGAGGCACAATTATGTCGGCATAACGTTTTGTAGGTTCAATAAACTGAAGATGCATAGGCTTAACAAAGTTCTCGTAATGTTCCAATACCTGCTGAAACGAGCGTCCCCTTTCCTCCAAATCTCTCCAAATAATACGCATCAGCCTGTCGTCACCATCAGCATCAACAAATACTTTTATATCCATCCTGTCTCTCATTCTGGGGCTTGTTAATATAAGGATACCCTCTACTATTATTACCTTTTTTGGATATACAGTAACTGTTTCTTTAGCCCTTGCACAAGTAAGATACGAATAAATGGGCATTTCTATTGCATTGCCTTCTTTCAGCGAATCTAAGTGCTTTATTAGTAAGTTAAACTCTATGGAAGACGGATGATCGAAATTTATTTTTGCTCTCTCCTCAGGCGACAAGTGTCCGTTGTCCTTATAATAAGCATCCTGAGATATTACTGAAACCGAGTCCTTGGGTAAACTTTTAATTATCTTCTTAACAACCGTAGTCTTTCCCGAACCTGAACCGCCGGCTATTCCAATAATCAACATATACTGCTCAAAATTAATTAATAATTACTTTTTGTCGATATTTAGTGTTATTAGTTTGTAAAACTATAAAATATAACCCTGATGGAAAAATTTTATTTATCACTATCGCCTCTCTAAACAAAAAATCCGATACTTTTATATCCCATACTTTATTTCCGATCAAATCAACGATATAAATATCGGTAAGCTGTTGTTTTATCTCATCGTTTATCACTATTCTGAACTTACCTCTGTTAGGATTAGGATAAACAAATACAGGAGATTTACAGTCATCCTTATTATCAGAAATTGAATTAGAATTGTACTCAAAAGCACCTATGTCGAATAAAGCATTGTAGGGTCTGGGGTAGAAATTGAAATCGAACAAAACTCCGAAATTAGAAACATCTATACCGGCATCTCGAGCCGGAGAAGAAGAATTTATCTGAAAGTTTTCGGAAACCGTATCCAAGAATTGAATTTGAGAACAGTTTTGATGAAAGTAGTTATTTGATTTTATTGCATTAACCCCATTTGTGAGATAAATAAAGCTTTGTGTTAAATCGCTGTATGCTCCGTAAGAACCGGGTTTTACCACTATGTTGTTCAAAATATGGTTATTATTGCTTAATACACTATAAAACCTTATTCCGTCGGTTTTTGGTTCAACAATAGTATTGTTTATAATGTTAAACGGGCTTCCGGGTATGGTAGTCCTGTCGTCGCAAAAAATACCGTATACTTTCTTTGTAATATCTCCCGGGAAATAATTGTATCCCGATTTGTTTATAATATTGTTGAATATTGTATTAAAGCCTGTACCAAAAACCGTAATACCGGTTCCGCTTCCCCGCGAAATAAAATTGTTGTAACATTTACCTGTTGTACCTCCTCCTATTTGTATTCCGCTATTCTGACCGTTTACTTTCTTTGTTCCGTAATTAGTAATGATGTTACCGAAAATTTCGCAGTCATCGTCGGCACAACCAACCTGAATCCCATCCCAGCCGGTGCTGTCCAAAACATTATTATATACTCTCAGCCCTTTTATTGAATGCGGATATACCGTATCATTTTGACCGTTGCAGTTTACCACATAGCCGCCGTAAAAAGCATGGCCTATATACATACCTTCGCCTCCTGTATTATGAATATAGTTGTTGTAAACCAAAGTATTGTACTGGGTGAAGTATCCGTTATTAAATGTCGAATCGCATCCGGGGTCTGTTTTTAGCATAAAACCCGCAAAACCTGTATTAGCAACTTCAAGATGGTCAATCTCATAATCCGAACTTTTATTTCCTATTGTCAGGCCATTCATATTTTGCTGCGTTTCAAGTATCTTTATACCATAAAAACTCTGATTGTAACCACTGCCGGTAAGTCGGAAATATCTGCAATTGCTTACAGATATTCCATAAAGATGATAATTATTCTTTACTATTACTTCACCTCCGCAGTTGATGAAAACTATATAATTCGACGAATCTCCGAAAAAGTTCGACAGCGAGAGATAATCCCTGTTTCCGGCCATAATGCATATTGTATCGCCGGGAACAACATTATAATCATTGCCGTTTACTACAAGCTGATTAGGGTATATATAATGATTACAGTTACATTGTTGAGAATACAAGTAAACAGGAAAACACATTATTATATATAGCAGCAATAATCTCATTCGAAATATTTTCACAAATTTACTTGTTTCCGAGCAAAATTCAAAAAAAAAGCTGCCGTAAAAGATGGCAGCTTTCTTAAAAATGTATTTTAAACTTTCTATCCTAAGAAGCTAAGCAGAATACCCGCAGCAACGGCACTTCCGATTACGCCGGCAACATTTGGTCCCATGGCGTGCATAAGCAAATGATTAGTTTTGTCATATTCAAGCCCAACTACTTGCGACACTCTTGCACTGTCAGGAACTGCAGATACCCCTGCATTACCTATTAATGGGTTCATCTTATTACCTTCCTTAAGGAAAAGGTTAATAATTTTAACAAACATAACACCGCCAAAAGTAGCAATAATAAACGAAGCAGCACCAAGAGCAAAAATTCCTATTGATTTTGGTGTTAAGAATGTAGTTGCCTGAGTAGATGCACCAACGGTTAATCCGATAAGTATGGTAACTATATCAATCATGGGTCCTTTAGCAGTATCGGCCAAGCGTTTTGTAACAGTACTTTCTTTAAGTAAATTTCCGAAAAACAACATACCGAGCAAAGGCATACCTGAAGGTACTATGAAAGTAGTGAGCATCAACCCTATTATAGGGAACATTATTTTTTCAAGTTTAGAAACCTGACGCGGAGGTTTCATTCTTATAACTCTTTCCTTTTTAGTAGTAAGTAATCTCATTATAGGAGGTTGAATAACTGGAACCAGAGCCATGTACGAATATGCCGATATGGCAATGGCACCCATCAAATCGGGAGCTAATTTAGATGAAAGGAAAATTGCTGTAGGACCATCGGCACCACCTATAATTCCTATAGCACCTGCTTCAAGCGGACTGAATCCCAGTCCCAAAGCAGCCGCATAAGCTCCGAATATTCCTAACTGAGCCGCTGCACCTATTAACATCAACTTCGGATTTGATATCAATGCCGAAAAATCTGTCATTGCCCCTATCCCTAAGAATATCAACGGCGGATAAACACCTTGCATTACTCCGAAATAAAGGTAGTTCAACACACTTCCGCTTTCATATATCCCTATTTTTAGCCCTGGATAAAAAGGAATGTTTCCTATTATTATTCCAAAACCTATAGGTACCAAAAGCATAGGTTCATATTCTTTTGCAATTGCCAAGTATATAAATAACAACCCGACAACTATCATTATTGCATGACCTAATGTAAAGTTTGCAAATGCAGTATATTGGAAAAACTGACTTAAATGTTCTGTAAGAAAACTTATAAAACCCTGTGAATTATTCATTTTATTAATCTCCTATAACAATTAAAATATCACCTTCCATCACGTTATCACCTTTTTTTGCTTTTATCGAAACTACCCTTCCATCTTTATCCGATTCGATATTATTCTCCATTTTCATTGCTTCGAGAGTAAGCAGCTTCTGACCTATCTTTACACTGTCGCCTTCTTTTACATGAACATCCAATACAACACCCGGCAATGGCGATTTAATATTTCCGCCTCCTTTAGGAGCAGACGGACTGCTGGTTTTTGCCACCGAAGGATGCGAGTCAGTAGACGGAACTGCTGCTGTTCTCATAAGCTTTGGCGTCTTAGTAGCTTTTATTTCTCTGTCAAGCTGAACTTCATAAGGCGTACCATTTACCTCAAGTTGTGCTATATTTTCCTCAATATTAAGTATATCTACTTCATATTGATTACCATTTATCGTGAATTTAAATTTTTTCATCTTATAATTGATTTTAAACGATTCTGTTTTACAAATCTTTTTTAATTCTTAGGCATTCTTCTCAGCCCGTATATTTTCGAACTCCATGGCGAATATGTTCTTGCAACTTTTTCTATAGTAATTACGGTAGTTTCTTCATCATGCAATTGCGATTGATACAAGTGTAATGCACATGCTATTGCTGCAAAAACTTCTCCGGGGGCTTCTTCATGATTGTTTTCAACTGCTTTTTCTTCAATTTTGGTCGCTTGTTGATTTTTCTTTTTGCTTTTTCTAATGTTATACCTTCCTAATGCTTTAAAAACAAGGTATAAAAAAATCAAAGAAGTAAAAACCACACTCATTGCTATTAAAGTCATTCCAAAACCCGAGGGATCTACTTTTACAAACACCTCTCCGGCCTGCTCTTTTTCAAAGCTCATAGTTTCTACCGACGCTGCCGAAAGATTCTGTATGCTGTCTTTCAAATCGATAGTGGTCAATGAAAGTCCCAACTGGGAAAGATGCGAAATGTAGATCTTATTTTCGGCTTCATCGTATGCTATCTTATTTACATTTGGAATAATTTTCAATTGCTTGAGAAAAACGCCTTCTTTATTAAAGAAAATTATGTTCGAACTATCAGCCAACGGTTGATTTTCGACAGAAACAACAATAAAATTAAAACCAACGGCAAAAGATTTAACTTTATTTCCGTATTCTTTCAAATCAATCCTTGTTTTTAACTTTATTGAGTCTTTATTTGAATTATCAATAATATCGAGCGATACATTTGTTTCATTTAAAGCAATAAAAAGACTGTTTCTTTCATCAAAAACAACGTTGTTCGAAGATATCTCGTCGAGTTTGTGCTTTGAAATGTTGCTTTCAATATATTTCTTTATGCTTAGAGTATCCATCGACTTCTTATCAGAAGCATACAAATTGCAAGAAAACAAATAAAAAGCAATCAGAAATACATAAAAAGCATTTATTCCTTTTATCTTATTATTATTCATAAACAATTATTATTTAACAATTAATGTTTAAAGAGGAAGATTATCATGCTTTTTGGGCGGATTAACATCCTTTTTGGTTGCTAATGACTGTAATGCCCTAATTACTCTAAAACGAGTGTTTCTTGGTTCAATTACATCGTCGATATAGCCGTACTTGGCAGCATTATAAGGATTAGCAAATTTATCCTTATATTCCTGTTCGCTTTTCTTAATAAATTCTTCTCTTTCGGCTTCATCGGTAATTTCCGCAATCTGTTTCGATTTCAATACCTCTATGGCGCCTTTAGGTCCCATAACGGCAATTTCGGCAGTTGGCCAAGCATAATTTATATCGCCTCTAAGATGTTTTGAACTCATAACATCATAAGCACCACCATAAGCCTTTCTGAGAATAATGGTAATTTTAGGAACAGTAGCTTCGCCGTATGCATAAAGCAACTTAGCACCGTTTGTGATAATACCGCCATATTCCTGTGCAGTACCAGGTAAAAATCCCGGAACATCAACCAAGGTTAATATTGGAATATTAAAAGCATCGCAAAATCTTACAAAACGACCTGCCTTACGTGATGCATTTATATCCAATACACCCGCAAGATAATTTGGCTGATTGGCAACTATACCGACAGATACCCCGTTGAATCTGGCATATCCTATAACAATATTGGGAGCATAGTTCCTGTGTACTTCCATAAATTCGTTATTGTCGGCTATGGCATGTATTACGTCTTTAACATCGTAAGGTTTGTTAGGATTGTCAGGGATAATATAGTTCAACGACTCTTCAAGTCGATCAATAGGATCATCGCAAGGAACAACAGGAGCCTCTTCGAGATTGTTTTGAGGTAAATAGCTCAGCAACTTTCTAATCATAAGAATACCTTCCTGTTCGTCTTCGGTAACAAAATGAGTAACCCCCGATTTAGAGCCATGTATTGACGCACCTCCAAGTTCATCTTCTGTAACTACTTCGCCTGTAACAGTTTTTACTACTTTAGGACCGGTTACAAACATATAACTGTTTTTCTTTGTCATAAAGATAAAATCAGTTAAAGCAGGAGAATAAACAGCACCTCCGGCACAAGGACCGAAAATAGCCGAAATTTGAGGAATAACTCCCGAAGCCAGAATATTTCTTTGGAATATTTCGGCATATCCTCCCAAACTCTTAACACCTTCCTGAATACGGGCGCCTCCACTATCATTAATTCCTATTACAGGAGCCCCCATTTTCATCGCTTTATCCATTAATTTGCATATCTTCTGGGCATAAGACTCTGATAATGAACCGCCAAAAACAGTAAAATCCTGCGAAAAAACATAAACCAATCGTCCGTCTATTGTACCATAACCGGTAACAACACCATCGGAAAGGTAACATTCTTTTTCAAGCCCGAAATCATGACAGTTGTGTGTAACAAACATGTCAAACTCTTCGAAGCTCCCTTCATCTAAAAGCAAATCAATACGTTCACGAGCAGTGAGTTTACCCTTCTTATGCTGGGAGTCAATACGTTTTTGTCCCCCGCCCATTTTTGCTAATTCTCTCTTATCGAGCAATTCTTTGATTTTATCTTCAATTGCCATTGTTTAATGATTTTTTATTTATTTTTATTTTCACAAATTTCTGTCAAAACCCCATAAGTTGATTTTGGATGCAAAAAAGCAATATCCAAACCCTCGGCACCTTTGCGAGGTGCTTTGTCTATCAACTGAACTCCCTTGCTTTCAGTCTCAGCCAAAACTTTCTCGATATCATTTACTGCGAATGCAATATGATGAATGCCTTCGCCTTTTTTCTCGATAAATTTTCCTATAGGCCCTTCGGGATCGGTAGATTCCAAAAGCTCAATTTTTGTTTGTCCAACCATAAAAAAAGCCGTCCTGACCTTCTGGTCTTTTACTTCTTCTATTGCGTAACATTTCAATCCGAATACATTTTCCCAATACGAAATTGACTCTTCGAGATTTTTTACTGCAATGCCAATATGCTCAATATGTGATGGTTTCATACTTTTATTGTTTATTTATGAACATTGTGAAATTTTTCACAAAAGTATAGGTTTTTGTTTAAACCACGAAATTTTATATTACGATTTTAATCTATTTCTATAAAAACATATTTAATTTAAAATAATTACCTTTGCGTCTTGAATTGTTGAACGATATTTTGATGGAAAAGAATAATAAAATTGCCGTAATTGGCGGCGGAAGCTGGGCAACTGCATTAGTCAAACTTCTTCAAAACAATAACGAGAAAATTTATTGGTGGGTCAGGGAACCGGAAATTAAAGAAAGTATTGAAAAGTTCCAACATAATCCGCTATATCTTAGCTCTATAAAATTTGACACAAAAAAAATTGTAATCAGCAATGATATTAAAGAAATTATAACTCAGGTAGGCAACCTTCTGTTTGTTATTCCGGCTGCTTTTATAAACGATGCACTACAGAATGTTGATAAAACCTTGTTTAAAAACAAATCTGTTTTTTCGGCAATCAAAGGAATAGTTCCTGAATATAATATGATTATTGCTGATTATTTTAATAACATTTTTGATGTACCTTTAAATAAAATATGTATAATTAGCGGACCTTCGCACGCTGAAGAAATAGCTCTCGAAAAACTTACTTATCTTACTGTGGCTTCGCAAAACACAAAATCAGCCGAATTTATTTCTTCTAAATTATCGTGCAGATACCTAAAAACAAGTATTTCTGACGATATTTACGGCACCGAATACTCCGCAGTATTGAAAAACATTTATGCTATTGCCACGGGAATATGCAAGGGGCTTGGATACGGCGATAACTTTATTGCCGTACTAATATCCAATGCATTACAAGAAATTGAAAGGTTTATCGAAACAGTTCACCCCATAAACCGTAATCTGTCAAATTCTGTTTATCTTGGCGACCTTATTGTAACATCTTACTCGCAGTTCAGCCGCAACAGAACTTTCGGAACAATGATAGGCAGCGGTTATTCTGTTCGCTCGGCTCAACTCGAAATGAAGATGATTGCCGAAGGTTATTATGCAACCAAATGTATTCATACTATTAATCAAACCTACAAAGTCGAACTTCCTATACTTGAATCTGTTTATAATATATTATATGAAAACATATCTCCGTATATCGAGATAAAAATACTATCTGACAGGCTAAAGTAAAACTTCATCGAAAAGAGTTGGTATTCATATTGGTATTTCACAATTTAAACTATTTTTGCAAACATTTTAAATTATTAATAAAAACAATACAAAAATGAAAAAACTGTTTTTAATTCTATTCATTGTTTCGGGTTTCAACTTCCTTGCAATTCGTTCTAATGCTGCAAATCCGCCTGATGAGGGGATGTGGCTGCCAATGTTTATCGATAGACTAAACTATATTGATATGCAAAAGATGGGGCTTAAACTAACTCCGGAAGAGTTGTACAGCATAAATCACTCAAGCTTAAAAGATGCAATTGTAAATTTTGGAGGTTTTTGCACTGCAGAAGTAATTTCAAAAGAAGGATTATTGTTAACAAATCACCATTGCGGTTACGAAGCCATTCAAAAGAAAAGTACAGTAGAAAACGATTATCTTACAAATGGTTTTTGGGCTTACAACAAAAGTGAAGAAATTCCAATAGAAGGTTTAACGGCTACTTTCTTGATAAGAATGGAAGATGTTACTCAAAAAGTACTTGCAAACGTAAACGATACTATGACTGATTCTGCCAGAAAAGCAGCCATTAAAAAAGTATCGGACAAGCTTAAAAAAGAAGCCTCCGAAAAAGACAGATATTTGGTTGAAATTAAAAGCTTCTTCGATGGAAACGAATACTATATGTTTGTTTACGAAGTATTCGAAGATGTAAGATTAGTAGGCGCACCTCCATCATCAATAGGGAAATTCGGCGGCGATACCGACAACTGGATGTGGCCGCGTCATACAGGCGATTTCAGTATGTTCAGAGTTTATACCGACAAAGACGGTAAACCTGCTAAATACTCAAAAGATAATATTCCTTTAGTTCCAAAACACTCTTTACCTCTTAATATAAAAGGCATTAAAAAAGACGATTACGCTATGATATGGGGTTATCCGGGTTCTACCGAAAGATACATGACTTCCTACGGTATTACAAGCACTCTAGAACAAGCTAATCCTGCAATAATTGAAGCAGGAAATATTTTGCTTCCTGTTATGAAAAAAGATATGGATGCTAATCCTGCCGTAAAAATTAAATATGCATCTACTTACGCTCAATTGGCAAACGTATGGAAAAATAAAATTGGCGAAAGCAGAGGTTTGAAAAGATTAAAGGTCTTTGATAAGAAAAAAGCTTTAGAAGAAGAACTTCAAGCATGGATTGATTCAGATCCTATACGTAAACAAAAATACGGAAATTGCATTCAAGATATTAATAATGCTTATAGTCAGCTGATGGCTAAAAAATCAGAAACTAACTTATGGTTATTTCAGGGTATTCTTATGAGTACTAAAACTCTTATTATGCCACTGCAAACTATGGGCATTGTATCTCTTATTGAAGATAAAAACACAAAGCCTGAAGCATACGATACTTATAAAGAAACAGCAAAAGAACTCTACAAAGACACATATTCTCCGACCGAAAAGAAATTATTTGCTGCCGGACTCGAACTTTATAGAAACAATATGCCTAAAGAAATGTTGCCCGATATTTTCGAATTTATCGATAAAAAGTACAAAGGCGATATACAAAAGTTTGCTGATGATGCATTCAAAACTTCAATTTTTGCTTCTGAAGAAAGTTTTATTAAGTTTTTAGAAAAACCTAATTCTAAAAGATTCAAAAACGATTTGATTAATAAAACTACAATGTCTATCTACAACAATTTTGTAAAAATCAATTCCGAACAAAAGGAAGCAACTACCAAATTGAATAATGCAAAACGGTTATTTTTAGCTGCATTGCGCGAAATGCAACCAAGCAAAAAATACTACCCCGATGCAAATTTCACTATGAGAATGACCTACGGAAAAGTTCTCGATTATTATCCTGCCGATGCAGTACACTACGATTACAAAACTCATTTGAAAGGAGTAATGGAAAAAGAAGATCCTACAAACGACGAATTTATTGTTCCTCAGAAATTAAAAGAATTGTACAATAAAAAAGACTTTGGCAAATATGCCTCCGAAAACGGCGACATTGTAACTTGCTTCTTGACTAATAACGACATTACAGGAGGAAATTCCGGAAGCCCTGTTCTTAATTCGGAAGGACACCTTATAGGAGTTGCATTCGATGGCAATTGGGAGGCTATGAGCGGCGATATAGCCTTTGAACCTGATTTACAAAGAACTATCTGTATGGACGTTCGTTATGTGCTTTTCATTATCGATAAATACGCCAATGCTCAGAACCTAATAAAAGAAATGAACATTATTCAATAGTATTTTTATAAAACAAAGTAATTAAAATTCAATTGTTTTGTCCTAAATCAATAATAGGTTAAGTAGGTAAAATGACTTAATTATACAAAATTGTTTTAGGACAAAACTTTTTTTTATTTTTGCACTATGGCAAACAGTGACGAATTATTCAAAAAGATTATAGCTCATTCAAAAGAATACGGGTTTATATTCCCTTCGAGCGAAATTTATGACGGAATGGCAGCCGTATATGATTACGGCCAAAACGGCGTTGAACTTAAAAACAACATTAAAAATTACTGGTGGAAAGCAATGGTGCAATTCCACGAAAATATTGTCGGAATTGATTCCGCAATTTTTATGCACCCCACTATATGGAAAGCATCAGGACACGTCGATGCATTCAACGATCCGCTTATCGATAATAAAGATTCTAAAAAAAGATATCGTGCCGATGTTCTCATCGAGGACTTTGTTGCAAAAATTCAGGATAAAATTGACAAAGAAGTTGAAAAAGCATCAAAACGCTTTGGAGATAACTTTAATAAAGAACAATTTCTAACTACAAATCAAAGAGTAATAGAATATCAGCAAAAAATTGAAAGTATAAATAAACGTTTTTACAGTTCATTAGAAAAAAGTGACTTTGCCGATATAAAAGCTTTGATTGAAGAATTGGGAATTGTTTGTCCTATTTCAGGCAGCAGAAATTGGACTGATGTAAGACAATTTAATTTGATGTTTTCTACTCAAATGGGTTCGGTAAGCGAAGATGCCGGAAATGTTTACCTCAGACCCGAAACTGCACAGGGAATCTTTGTCAACTTTCTGAATGTTCAGAAAACTGGCCGCATGAAAATACCTTTCGGTATTGCTCAAATTGGCAAGGCATTCCGCAATGAAATTGTTGCCAGACAATTCATATTCCGCATGCGTGAATTCGAACAAATGGAAATGCAGTTTTTCGTTCGCCCGGGTGAAGAATTGAAATGGTTCGAATACTGGAAACAGGAAAGAATTAAATGGCATCTTTCATTAGGAATTCCCGAAAAAAAATATCGTTACCACGATCATGAAAAACTGGCACATTATGCCAATGCCGCCACTGATATTGAATTTGAATTCCCATTCGGATTTAAAGAACTTGAAGGAATTCACTCAAGAACCGATTTCGACCTTAAAGCACATCAGGAATATTCAGGCAAAAAAATCCAATACTTCGACCCTGAACTTAACGAAAGTTATGTTCCTTATGTTATCGAAACATCAATAGGTCTCGACAGAACATTTTTAGCCGTATTGAGCTATGCATACCACGAAGAAAAACTTGAAGACGGAACAGAAAGAGTAGTATTAAAAATTCCTCCTGTATTAGCACCTTACAAATTGGCTGTGTTACCATTGGTTGCAAAAGACGGACTACCTGAAAAAGCACGTGAGATTTTTGAAAAGTTAAAATATAATTTCATGTGCAATTACGAAGAAAAAGATTCTATCGGACGACGTTACCGCCGTCAAGATGCCATCGGTACTCCGTATTGTATAACTATTGATAATCAAACCAAAGAAGACAACACAATAACTATCAGAGAACGAGATACTATGCTTCAAGAAAGAGTAGATATAAACAAAATCTACGAAATTGTTTCCGAAAAGCTAAATACAAATATCTGATTTTATACATCGAATCTATATACTAAAAAAGCTATCTTTTATATAAGATAGCTTTTTTACTTTTGTGTAAAAATTGTTAAGTAGCGGTAACAATTTAACTTTTACAACATTTATTTAGATTAATACTAAGAAAAATAGATATTGTAAAAAAATCTTCAATTCATTTTTTTCAATCGTGCTAAAATACTATCTACCGGCATCTGTAGCTTTGAAAAAGCAAACCATTTCTTACCCAAATCCTTTAACGATGCCCCAAAATGATAAACCCTTTCGTTGTCAATAATCATAAAACGATCATGCGACTTGTTAAAAGACTTTACTATTACCGGTTGATATTGAGAATTGTATTTTTTAATGTCAAATTCCAATGTTCTAGTCAAGTTTTGGGTGTATATTTCTACTGATACATTTCTATTTCTTTTTGAAAATAAAATCAAAACGCTTTCGTCAATATAATTATCTATTAAGATTATAGACTTTTTAGCTGACTTTATTAGTTCAGAAACAAAAACATGGGCATCAAACACCTGACCATCGAAAAAAATACTCTGACGTGGAGGTAATTGAGCATTTATTTTCAAATCTATTTCACTTACTCTTTGCTCAATGCTTTCTACTTTGTTTTCAAGTCTGTCAATTCGTTGGTTAACGGCATACCCTTTTAGAAGATATTCTTTCAATACTCGATTAGCCCAGATGCGAAATTGAACTCCCTGCTTTGATTTAACACGATACCCAATCGATAAAACCATATCAAGGTTGTAATACTCAACTTTATATGTTTTTCCATCTGAAGCAGTTGTCGCAAATTTTGCGACAACTTGTATCCCTTCAAGTTCTTTTTTTAATGCATTTGCAATATGTTTTCCGATTGTTTTAATATCTCAATTAAATAGTATGGCTAATTGATGCCTGTTTATCCATACCAACTCATCTTTTACTCTAACTTCAAGCTGTATTGAAGAATCATTGTTTTGATAGATAATTATCTCGTTTTTCATTAATTAACTCTTTTGAAAAACAAATGTATAATTTTTTGTGTCTCATCCCTACACAGATTGACAGAAAAATAAGTAAATATCAGCTTTACTAATACTTAACTATTCTAATCAGTAAAAAAACTGTGTTAGTTGTTTGTGCTTTCTATTATACTTACAGCTTCGGGAACAGGAGATAGAACCCCATCAATAAATGCCAACAAAAAGGCTCCTTGTATTTTATTTTTAATCTCTTCCAAAAATGTTTTTGCCTCTTTGTAAGAAGTAAAATTCCCAATAGCGTATTTATAAATATTTTGATAAGGTATTACATAAATTTCATCTTCAATTTGATATTTATTCCTGAAAAATAGCTGGGCTTTATCATAATTGGCAGTCCCAATCTGAACTCTAAAGATTACTCGTGAAGAGTTTTTTTCAGATTTTTGATTCAGATTGCCCGAAACTTCAGTTTTATTTATTCTGATAGTATCAGTTTTTTTTGCTTCAGTTTTGATATCAGTATTCTTGTAATTTTCGACACCTTTCATCAACGTAGTATCTTTGTTTTGAATTTTCTCGATTTTTTGTTTAAGAGTATCCGTTTCAGATTTTATATTATCGACTTTAATTTTTTTCGAGGAGCTTTTTATAAAATTTGTTCCTGCAACAGTATCGGCATATTTAGATATTTTTGGTGCAGAATAAAAGTTTGATGTATCTACTTTAAATTCTTCATATTTTGTTTCAAACCTTCTAAGGCTGTCCTTTACCCTCGAAAAATTTGATCGGAAATTATCTTCGTTTATTGGCGTAGTTTCCAAATACTCGAGCTTTTGCTGTAAAAAAGTTTCATCCTGCGACAAACATTTCTTTATAAACTTATAAAAATCGGTCATATCTGCTTCATAATAATACTTGCTGAAAATCAGCTTCTGTAAAGCAGGTTGTAAAAAATATTCGTATATCGAAGGCTTAGAATATGTTCTGATTAATTTAAACAATACATTCCCTCTCTTTTCACTTTTTACGGGATATAATGAAAAAATAAGGTTTATATTGTTAACCTTACGCTTCGACTTAATTTCTATCAAATTTTGCGAAACTATATTTCTGACACTTTGCTGAGCTTTTTTTAAATTTACATAACCGCTTGCATAAACGTCAAGATTTATCGAATAAGGTTTGCCTTGAACCAAGGTATCTGACAATAAATATCTTAATTTTTCTTTTTCAAAAACATAATAATAAACAGATTTGTAAGTCTTCCAGCCCGATTTAATTACTGGAAATTCATACTTTCCTTCCTGAAAATACACTAAAAAAAGAACCATCGGCTTATTGTTAAAAAATAAAGGAGAAAGTTCCATTGATAGAAAATTTTCTTTACCCAATGCAAAATCTTTATTTTTTGACGAATAAACTGTTTTGTCGTAGGGAATTTTGTTTGAAGCACTAACCCACTCTCCATCGTTCTGCAACATCCATCCTTTTGCTTTTTTCAGGTATGATACGGTATCGGAAAAAATGGGAAGGCTAATTGATATTGTGTCAATAACTTGCGTTTTGGCAAGTACAGAATTTAAAATCATTATCAACAATATCACCCACTTTTTCATTGTATACAATATTCTCAGATTACAAACCTACAATATTTTTTACAAAAAAATACAGTAATATTCAGAAAAAAATTAACATTATTCATCAAGTAATTGAAATAAAATAATATTGCCAAAATGATTTGGGATTTAAATTAAATAATTAATATACAAATGTTTAGCTTAGATGTTTTTTATTAATTCCACGAGGAGTTTTGTAATATTATTAACATTTTTATTGAAAACACTCAAAACCTGCTCCCATGAAACAGGTTCCAGATCAGTTTTCCAACAGTCGTAATCGGTACAAAGAGCAATTGCAGCATATGGAATTTCTATTTCATTAGCAAGAATAACCTCAGGTGCAGTACTCATATTAATCAAATCGGCTCCCCAATTTCTAAACATAAAAGATTCCGCTCTAGTAGAAAAACGTGGGCCTTCAATGGTGATTATCGTAGCTTTTGTATGCAATTTCTGATTCAACTTCGAAGCTGTTTCTGTTATTTTTTTTCTCAATTCATCTGAGAATGGTTCAGCCATTTGGCAATGTTTCAGCTCACCTGGTTCGAAGCTGTCGAAAAAAGTAATATGACGGTGACGGGTGAAATCGATAAACTGATCTGGAATAGCAAAATCCCCGGGGGCAATATTTTCGTTCAAGCTGCCGCAAGCAGTGGTTGCTATAATTTTTTCACATCCGATATTTTTCAGTGCCGAAATATTTGCCCTGTTGTTAACGTGAGTTGGAGTTATTGTGTGATTTCTTCCGTGACGCGACAATATAGCTACTTCTTTACCATACAATTTCCCTTTTATAATTTCAGAAGAAGGTTTACCGTAGGGTGTTTCTAAATCTATAACTTGAAAATCATCGAAAATATTTAGATTTTCTAATCCTGAGCCTCCGATTATTCCTATCATATAATATTTTTTATTGCTAAATTATAAAAAAAATCGCAGCTAAAAAATTAACTGCGATTTTCATAAAAATTAAAAGCGTACATCCTTTAACACTTATCTTCCTTCATAAAAGGATATTTAAAGTCAGTAGGAGGTAACAGAGTTTCTTTAATGGTTCTGGGATTAGTCCATCTGATTAAATTCAGATGACTACCCGCTTTATCGTTAGTACCCGAAGCTCTCGAGCCTCCGAAAGGTTGCTGACCAACTACTGCACCTGTGGGCTTATCATTAAAGTAAAAATTACCTGCTGCATATTTTAAAATATTACAGGCTTTATTTAATGCTTCCCTATCGGTAGAAAATACAGAACCGGTTAATGCATAAGGAGAAGTTTGGTCGCAAATATGCAAGGTTTTTTCAAAGTCATCATCATCGTAAATATAAATTGTCATAATAGGACCAAATATTTCTTCCTCCATAGTTATAAAATGAGGATCGGTAGTAGTAATTATTGTAGGTTCTACAAAATAGCCAACAGATTTATCGCCATTTCCTCCGAAAATAATTTCGGCAACATCCGATTGTTTTGCTTTATCGATATACATCATACAATTGTCAAATGAAGCTTCATCAATAACTGCATTGACAAAATTGCTAAACTTTCTGACATCACCTACTGTAATTTGTTTCATCATTTCTCCTATATGATTATGTATCTCATCCCAAAGGGATTTTGGAATATAAGCTCTTGAAGCTGCTGAACATTTTTGTCCCTGATACTCGAAAGCTCCTCTTACAATAGCAGTAGCAACTTCAAGCGGATTAGCCGATTTATGAACAAAAATAAAATCTTTGCCACCTGTTTCACCTACTAGTTTGGGATATGACTTGAACTTTCCGATATTTTCGCTTACAGTTTTCCATATCTGATTAAAAGTAGAACTTGACCCCGTAAAGTGAACACCTGCAAGATCGGGATGTTTGAGTACTATGTTACCAATAAGACTTCCCTGCCCGGGGATAAAATTAAGTACTCCATCATGTAATCCGGCTTCTTTATAAATCTGCATCAGCAAATAATTTGAAAGTAAAGATGTAGTTGCAGGCTTCCATACAACTGTGTTGCCCATTAAAATTGGAGCCAAATTCAAATTCGAAGCAATGGCGGTAAAATTGAACGGAGTAATTGAAAATACAAATCCTTCAAGAGGACGATATTCTATCCTGTTGACTATACCGGGTTCAGAATGTGGCTGTTCATTATAAATTTCTGAAATATAATGTGCATTAAACCTTAAAAAGTCGATGGTTTCACATGCTGCGTCAATCTCTGCCTGATAGGCATTTTTGCCCTGCCCAAGCATTGTTGCAGCATTTAATAAATAGCGATATTTTTTTGATATTAGCTCTGCGGCTTTTAATGTTATCGACAACCTTTCTACCCAAGAAGTGGCTTCCCATTTTTTGTGCGCTTCAAGCGAAGATTCAATTGCCATTTTTACTTCCTTTTCACCGGCTTTATGATATGTTGCCAATATATGATTATGATTATGAGGCATGGTAACTTTTCCGGTTTTACCGGTTCTTATTTCTTTTCCTCCTATTATAAGAGGAATATCAATTACCTGAGAACTCAATTTATCGAGAGCTTCATTCAATGCTTTCCTGTCACTGCTTCCCGGAACATATGTTTTAACAGGTTCATTTTTAGGTTGTTCAAAATTAAAAATAGCATTATTCATATTATCCTTTTTTATTTCTTATTTGTAATCATTATAAACAAAGATTACATAAAATAGTTCGAAAAACTTAATTTGTTAATGCAATATATTGTTTGGGCTTGCATTTTTATCTAATTTTGCAAACTTTAAAAAAACATGAATATGAATGTATACTACATTGGACAAGGAATATTAGATTTCGAAACAATTGATGATATTATAAATAATCAAAAGAAACTTGA
Source organism: uncultured Bacteroides sp. (assembly GCA_964634005.1). Lineage (GTDB taxonomy): Bacteria > Bacteroidota > Bacteroidia > Bacteroidales > JACABE01 > CAZWKQ01. The sequence goes on along the minus strand of CAZWKQ010000002.1, from coordinate 214,791 downwards.
ATTATCGGAAGAAGCAAAAAATAAAATAACAAGATGCAGAGAATATCTTGACAAAAAAATGCTTTCGCAAACCGAACCAATTTATGGGATTAACACCGGATTTGGGTCATTGTGCAATCATATTATATCGAACGATCAGCTTCATACACTTCAGGAAAATCTGGTAAAATCGCACGCTTGCGGCACAGGAGAAGAAGTACCACTTCCTATAGTAAAACTTATGATTCTTCTCAAAATTCAATCATTATCTTACGGACATTCGGGAGTTCAATTAGCTACCGTTGAAAGATTAATTGATTTTTTCAATAACGACATTTTACCGGTAGTATATCAGCAAGGCTCTTTAGGTGCATCGGGCGATTTATCTCCATTGGCACATTTATCGCTACCTTTGATTGGCTTAGGTGAAGTTTATTACAAAAATAAAAAGACCGCTGCTGCCGAAGTATTAAAAGAATTTAATTGGAAACCAATCTCACTGCAATCGAAAGAAGGATTAGCACTGCTAAACGGAACTCAATTTATGAGTGCATACGGAGTTTATTGCTGCTTAAAGGTATTTAAACTATCTCGATTAGCCGATATAATAGGAGCATTATCGCTTGATGCTTTTGACGGAAGAATTGAGCCATTCCACGAAAAAATACAACTTATTAGGCCTCATAAAGGGCAAATAAAAACTGCAAAACGAATCCAAAATATATTGAAAGGCAGTCAACTTATTAACAGAACCAAGGAGCATGTTCAGGATCCTTACTCTTTTCGTTGTATTCCGCAAGTCCACGGAGCTTCAAAGGATTCAATAAACTATGTTTCCTATGTTTTCAAAAATGAAATAAATTCAGTAACAGATAATCCTACAATTTTTCCTGAAGATGATTTAATAATATCTGCAGGAAATTTTCACGGTCAACCCCTTGCACTTGCATTGGATAATCTGGCAATTGCAATGGCTGAATTAGGAAACATTTCCGAAAGACGTACTTATCAATTAATTTCGGGCAAAAGAGGTTTGCCTCATTTTTTGGTAGCTCATCCCGGATTAAACAGTGGATTTATGATACCTCAGTACACTTCTGCTTCAATAGTAAGCCAAAACAAACAACTATGTTCTCCTTGTTCTGTCGATTCTATCGAATCTTCGCAAGGACAGGAAGATCATGTAAGTATGGGGGCTAATGCTGCTACCAAAACATATAAAGTACTGGAAAATCTCGAAAGAATTCTTTCTATTGAACTTTTCAATGCTACTCAGGCTATCGAATTCAGAAGACCTGAAAAAACCTCACCTTTTCTAGAGAATTTCATATCACAATATCGTAAATATGTTGAATTTATTAACAATGATGAAGTGATGTATCTTCATATAAATAATACTATAAAATTCCTGAGAGATTATCAGTTAGAACTTCCTGAAGAAGACACAAAAAAGTATCAGTTGTAAAAAAATCCCTTATTTATCAATTTTTGAAACCTTAAATGACAAATAAGGGATTAAAATCAGAATAAATATTTATACTAATGCTTACATTCGTGGCTATGCGAATGGCATGCACTGCCTTTATCTTCCAATATACCTTTCAGGTATAATTCTACATTTTGCTTTGCATTGCCGCTGCAACCCTTAATAACCTTAATACCGTAATAGTTTAGAACATTAATTGCCCCCTCTCCTATGCCTCCGGCCAACATCACTTTTACTCCTTTTTCAGAAAGCTCTTGTGCAATGTTCGATTTGCAGCCACAGCCATGGGGCGAATCAATGATTTCGGTACTTTCAATAGTATTATTATCATCTATTGAAAAAACCTGATAAAACTGACAATGACCAAAGTGATTGTCAATTTCCTGTGTTTGTGTTATTGGAACTGCTATTTTCATCTTTAATATTTTTTGATTGATAATACTTAAGTCTTTTCCCTTTTCCTACACCACCGCCTGAATGATATTTTTTCCCCATACCCTTACCCAATTCGTAAGAATTGTTTTTATTTTTGTCAGAATTATTACAAATACCTAATCCTCTGCCTGTTGCTGAACCCTCATTTTCGGGTCCTTTACTATTCAAGCGCGACATATTATTATATTTTTTCTAAAGCTTGTTTTAAATCGTCAATAATATCTGAAGCATCTTCAATGCCAACGGCAAAGCGAATTAAATCATCGGTAATTCCTGCTTTTAATTTGCCTTCCTTCGATACTTTGGAATGAGTCATAGAAGCTGGATGTTGAATTAATGTTTCAACACCACCAAGCGATACGGCAAGTAATGCGACATGAACATTATCCATCAGTTTTTTTGCACCGTCAAAACCACTTTTTAACCCAAAACTAATCATAGAGCCGGGCGATTTCATTTGTTTTAAACCAAGTTCGTATTGAGGATGTGATTTTAACCCCGGATACTTAACCCATGACACTTTTGGATGATTTTCGAGAAATTCGGCAACTTTCTGAGCATTTTCCGTAGCTCTGTCGATTCGAATTCCTAATGTTTTTATGCCTCTAAGCACCATATATGCCTGATGTGGGTCCATATTACAGCCAAGGTTTACCATCATGGTTCTTAATTGCTTATAAACATTCTCATCCTTTGCAACTATAATACCGGCAACAATATCAGCATGACCATTGATAAATTTAGTCATAGAATGAAAAACAATATCTGCTCCTAAAAGAATAGGTTGCTGCAAATATGGGCTGCAGAATGTATTATCAACAACCAATAAGGCTCCATGTTTATGAGCTATTTCGGCACAAGCTGCTATATCGCTCATATCCATAGTAGGATTTGCAGGAGTTTCGATATACAGAATTTTTGTATTGGGTCTGAATGCTTTTTCAACATCAGCAGGATTGGTTGTATTCAAGTATGTACTTTCAACTCCGTATTTAGGATAATGATTTTCCATAATAGCACGAGCCGGACCGTAAACAGCATCGGTACTAACCATATGGTCACCATTAGCCAGTAAAGCTTGGTATATTACATTTACTGCAGCCATACCTGAACTAACGGCAATTCCTCCAAAACCTCTTTCCAGAAGTGCTATTTGACGTTCCAAAGCGTCAATAGTAGGGTTGCCTATACGTGTGTAAATATAGCCTTTACTCTCACCTGCAAAACATTTAGCTCCTTCATCGGCACTCGAAAAAGCAAAGGTAGATGTTTGGTATATTGGAACAGTCGCTGCTCCAAAAACATCATCGATTTCTCCTCCATGTATCAATTGGGTATTAAACCCTGAATTTTCTTTTTTCATTTCTTTGTATTTAAGTTAATTAATTCATTTTCTCCGTAATCTTCACAATTATTGCATTTTTTATGATTATGTATTCCTTGTATTATCTTGTAACACTTTTTACACCTGTACCATTGCTGATTATATTCATATTCGCCGCCTTCAATCTCTAAAACTTTGCAATCTACAATTACCTGAGCCAATTTTTTCAATGCTCCATTATAAATACGGGTAAATGTAGGTCTTGAGACTTTCATTTCGTTTGCAGCTTCCTCCTGTGTTAACATTTGATAATTGACCAACCTAATGCTTTCAAACTCATCTATCTGAAGTTGTACCCTGCCTTCAATTTCACAAAAAAAACCAAACGGTTTAAAACCCAACATTTTAGGCGGGTACGAAACTGTTCTCTTGCGTAATGGTCTGGGCATAAATTTTTTTTGCAAAGATAATGAACATACGTTCATAAAAAATATTTTTTTAAATAATTTTTCTACATACTTAATTAAAAAATCAAAATTTATAACTTTGCCACAATTATAAATTATAAAATATTAAAAAAAATATTATGTACGAAAAAGTTAAAAATCATCTTCAAAAAGAAATAAACGAAATAAAAAATGCGGGTTTGTACAAAAATGAAAGAATAATAGTATCGCCACAGGGTGCAAAAATTAAAATAAACACCGGTCAGGAAGTACTGAATTTTTGTGCAAATAACTATTTAGGGTTATCGAACAACAGCGAATTAATAGAAGCAGCAAAGCAAGCTTTAGATACAAGAGGCTATGGAATGTCATCGGTAAGGTTTATTTGCGGAACACAGGATTTACATAAAGAATTGGAAAAGAAAATTGCCGAATTTTTCGGAACAGAAGATACAATATTGTATGCAGCTTGTTTTGATGCTAACGGAGGAGTTTTTGAACCCTTGCTAAACGAAGAAGATGCAATAATATCTGATGCTCTGAATCATGCGTCAATTATCGACGGAGTGAGATTATGCAAGGCAAACCGCTATCGTTATAATAACGCAAATATGGAAGACCTTGAAGCACAGCTTATAGCTGCTCAAAAACATCGTTTTAGACTTATTGTAACCGATGGTGTTTTTTCAATGGACGGAAATGTTGCTCCGCTTGATAAAATATATGAGCTGGCAAACAAATATGATGCGATGATTATGGTTGACGAGTCACACTCTGCAGGAGTAGTTGGGAAAACCGGTCGTGGAGTTACCGAACTATATAATCTTAAAGGAAAAATCGAAATAATTACAGGTACACTCGGTAAAGCTTTTGGTGGAGCAATTGGAGGTTTTACCACAGGAAAGAAAGAAATCATTGAAATGCTTCGTCAGCGTTCGCGTCCTTATTTGTTTTCAAACTCTATCCCTCCTATGGTTGCCGCAGCAGGCATAAAAATGGTAGATATGATGAGCGAAACAAACAAATTGCAGGACAAATTGCACGAAAATACGGCATATTTCAGCAAAAAGATGATTGAAGCAGGTTTTGATATTAAGCCTACTCAATCGGCAATTGTCGCTGTTATGCTTTACGACGCCAAACTTTCACAGGAAATGGCTGCAAAACTCCTTGATGAAGGTATCTATGTTATTGGGTTCTACTATCCTGTAGTACCTAAAGAACAGGCTCGTATAAGAGTTCAAGTTTCCGCAGCTCATGAAAAAGAGCATCTCGATAAATGTATTGAAGCATTTACTAAAGTCGGAAAAGAACTTGGTGTATTGAAATAAAATTATACAGCAATATAAAGCCCCGTTTATCAGTTAATCGAAAACGGGGCTTTTTTTTTGAATTTAGAATACTGATTTTGATTGCCTTTATGTCTTTTTTATAGGATGAACATATTTTTTAATATCCTCGACAGTAACAGTACTATCGCAAAGAATAGTTAAGCGCTCAACCACATTTCTCAACTCTCTGATATTTCCTGACCATTCATAACTTTTTAGTTCTTCTATAGCGGCATCTTCATATTCCAAAACAGGTTTTCCCTGTTGAGTACAGTATTCATTAGTGAAATGATTTACTAATAAAGGGATATCATCTTTTCTTTGTTTCAACGAAGGAACTTCTATTACAATTACGCTCAATCGGTGATAAAGATCTTCCCTGAAATTACCTTTTTCAATTTCAGATTGTAAATTTTTGTTTGTTGCGGCAACTATTCTTACATCAACATTAATTTCTTTTTCGCCGCCAATACGGGTAATTTTATTTTCCTGCAAAGCCCTTAGAACTTTAGCCTGAGCCGATAGGCTCATATCTCCTATTTCGTCAAGAAATAAAGTTCCTCCGTTTGCTTGCTCAAAATCTCCTTTTCGTTGTTTTATAGCAGAAGTAAAAGAACCTTTTTCATGTCCGAATAATTGACTTTCAATAAGTTCGGAAGGAATAGCGGCACAATTCACCTCAATAAAAGGGCCTGCCGAACGTTTGCTTAATTCGTGCAACCATCTTGCTACCAGCTCTTTACCTGAGCCGTTCTCGCCGGTAATTAGGACACGTGCATCCGAAGGGGCAACCTTTTCTATCATTCTTTTTACTTCCTTTATCGAATCAGACTCGCCTATCATCTCATAGGTCTTGGAAACCTGACGTTTCAATATCTTTGTTTCCTTTATAAGCTGAGATTTATCTAAAGCATTTCTTACCGTAATTAACAATCTATTCAAATCAAGCGGCTTGGCAATATAATCATAAGCACCTTTTTTTATTGCCTCTACAGCAGTTTCTATTGTTCCGTGACCCGAAATCATAACTACAGGAACATCATTAATCATCTGTAGTTGCTCAAGTACCTCGATACCATCAATCTGAGGCATCTTAACATCACATAATACCAAATCATACTTATTTTCCTTGGCCTTATTTATACCCTCTATACCGTCAGAGGCATCATCTACTTCAAATTTTTCGTACTCAAGAATATCTCTCAATGTATTTCTTATACTTCTTTCATCATCAATTATTAGTATTTTCGACATTTACTATACTTTTTTTAAACATAAATTACATTACTCTCTTCTAATATATTTTCTCCTCTATATCTCAGAAATAGCTGAGCAACTGCCAATGTATCTTTCTGACAATACGTTACTATTCTTTTCAAATCATTGTCCTCGTAATATACTTTCCTTATCTGACTGCCGTCAATATCATCCTTAGGTGTGGGTATATTGAAAACAGCGGTTAACAATTCAAGTGAAGTATAGTTTTTATAATCACCAAATTTCCATAGTTCCATAGTATCCAAATGATTTATTTCCCAAGGTTTTTTCCCGCAAGTATTCAATATCGAAGGGATTTTTATACCGTTTATCAACATACGTCTTGCAATAAACGGAAAATCAAACTCTTTGCCATTGTGAGCACACAATAAATTATCCGACTTATTGAAATGTGAATTTATCAAAACCGAAAAATCATATAAAAGTTCTGACTCATCATGACCGTAAAATGATTTTATCCTAAAACAACCATCGAAAAAATAACCCGTAGAAATACATATTATCTTTCCAAATTCAGAATAAATTCCCGCTTTTTCGTAAACAGAGGCAGGTGTAATTTGAGCTTTATCGTCGTTTTCAGACTTTAAAATTGATGAAGCCTTTTTATCCCATAAGGATTTCATTCTTTCATCCATCAATTGATAATCAGGATATTGAGGAACTGTTTCAATATCCAGAAACAAGATTTTTGATAAAGGAATATTTTCAAGCATTTCTTTTGATTTTTTTGACTATAAAATTAGTAAAATTATTTATTGAAGAAATATTAAAGCCGGTAAACTTTTTTGATACTTTTACTGTCATTTGGTAAAATGTAAGTAAAAGAACAAAAAATGAAAAAATTAACACTTCTATTATTATTAATTCTATTTAAAGCTTATTATTCAGTTTCTCAAACGAATGACACGGTAAAAATATTATTTATCGGTAATAGTTTCACTGCAGTCAACAATTTACCCCTAATGTTTGAGCAATTGGCTATAAATGCAGGTAAAAAAGTATTAGTAGATCAAATAACTTTTGGAGGATACACATTACAGCTTCATTCTCAAAACACAGCAGTTATAAACAAAATAAACGAAAGAATATGGGACTATGTAGTATTACAGGAACAAAGCCAAATTCCCTCTTTCATTCCTGATAGAGAAACACTTATGTATCCTTATGCACGCAAATTAGACAGCATAATTCATGCAAACTCATACTGTACAAAAACAGTATTTTTTATGACATGGGCTCATAAATATGGCGACTTAGGATTACCACCGGGTAGCGATACCTACGAAGATATGCAACAACGACTTAGAAGCGGATACAAAGAAATTGCCGATACATTGCAGGCTGCAATTTCACCTTGCGGCTGGGCATGGAGAAAAGTTATTCAGGAAAACCCAAATATTGAACTCTATTCACCCGATAATTATCACCCTGCTGAAAATGGCACTTATTTGGCAGCATGTACATTCTATGCTGCCATCTTCGCCCAAAGTCCTTTAGGTTTGAGTTTTCCTGTTAGTATTAACCCTTCTGATGCTATAGTCTTTCAAAATGCTGCATCAGAAATAGTTCTCGATAGCTTATCGTTATGGAATATTGGACTTTACAGCACTCAGGTTACTGCTAATTTCGACTATTCAATTTCGGCAAATCAAGTTGATTTTACTAACTTATCAACTAAAGCCAATTTATACTTTTGGGACTTTGGAGACGGAAATACAGGCAATACTCCTAATATTTCTCACACTTATCTGAACGGAGGATTTTATAATGTCAGATTAGTAGCATTAAATCATTGCTCAATAGATACAATTTCTAAAAGTATTTCAATAATTACAACCGCATTAAGCTCAAATTCAATTGATAACGAGATAAAGATATACCCTAATCCTGCAAAAGATTACATTTCAATAGAACTTGAAAATAATGAAAATATAATTTCCATAGAACTTTATAATTTACTTGGAGAAAAACTTTATTCTATTAACACAAATGATAACAAATTTAATACCAATAACTTGAAATTTGATTTATCGAACTTTGAAAGTGGAACCTATACACTAACAGTCAATTCAAATAAATGGAAAAAATATAAAAAAGTCGTAAAATTTTAATAATTTTGTAAATAATTAATTCTATAAAAAATGAAAAAAAGTATTTCAATATTAGTATTATTAATTTCAGTAACAATATCCGTTTTTTCTCAAATTACAGAGAACCCCAAACCTAAAGGCGATTACTGGGGGACTTTTTGTCTTGTAAAAGAAACGATTGCCGACACCAATTACTTTGTGATTGACCTTAAAGAAATTCCTACTATATTCGAAAGAGTCTTTTTTAAAAACTATTTTATTGAGCAAGATGTATTTAGCAGCAGAATAGTAACTTACAACACAAATGAAGATTATGCCGTAATAGCTGTTCCTTCGAAGTATAAAGTTGATGATTTCAGACAATTTGCTGCTACTATCAAAAAAGTTACTCATGCTTTTAATCAAAATTACTCGAGTGAACAAAAGCAGGAATATATTAATAAACATCAAAACAAATAAGGGATATGAAAAAGATAATATTTACCATAAGTATAATAATTTCTGCATTAACGATATATTCACAAAATAATCTTTGTAATACTGCATCGCCGTTTTGCACGGGAACAGTATATAATTTCCCTGCAGGTGTAAATGCAGGTAGCGGTCAGCCCGGTCCAAATTATGGATGTCTTTACACTACCCCAAATCCTGCATGGTACTATATGCAGGTTGGTACATCGGGTAACATCGAAATACACATGCAAGGCACAGGCCCTTATGATATTGACTTTGCTTGTTGGGGACCATTTACTTCTCCAACGGCACCTTGTGTAGCTCAATTAACAGCCGGTTCACCTACTCCGTCTCACTGGGCACCCGGTCCCTCACCCGATTACCCAACATTGAATATGGTTGATTGCAGCTATAACCCAAGTTGGGAAGAATGGTGCTATATTCCCAATGCTGTTACCGGACAATACTATATTTTACTTATAACCAATTTTTCAAATCAAGCTCAAAATATAATATTTTCGCAAACCAATGCCGGTCAACCCGGGGCAGGTTCTACTAACTGCGGAATTTTACCGCCTCAAACTCAAAATAACGGACCATTATGTGTTGGCGATACACTAAAACTAAATGCTACTACCATTCCTAATGCAACATATTTTTGGTCAGGGCCTAATAATTTTTCATCTTCATTACAAAACCCTGTGATTCCAAATGCTACACTTGCAAACGCAGGACAATATTCTGTTGTTATTATGGTTGGCACTCAAATTAGCCCTGAAGATACTACAACTGTTGTTATTTATCCAAACCCTACTGTTACAACAATATCAGATACAATATGTATAGGCGAAACAGCTACTATTAGTGCAAGTGGCGCTACTTCATACGTTTGGACACCCGGAGGGACAAGCAATCCGTTAAATGTTTCGCCCACTACAACTACTACTTATCAGGTAGTTGGAAGTACTACTTACGGGAATAAAGTCTGTAAAGGAAATTCATCTGCAAAAGTAGTTGTTTATCCAAAGCCTGTTATAACGGTTAATAATGCATCTATGTGTTCATACGATTCTGTCAATCTTACTGCAAGTGGTGCCGCATTTTACCAGTGGAGCAACGGTATGACCGATAGTTCAATAATTGTTAAACCGCCTGTATCAACTACATATACAGTTATAGGCACTGATATTAACCAATGTGTTGATTCTGCTAACGCGACAGTTACAGTTTTCCCACAACCTACTATTTCGGTTCAAGATGCAGATATTTGTCTCGGCAAAATCGCTAAACTTGAAGTAATTGGCAATCAAAATTATAACTTTATATGGAGCAATACTCAAGTTGGACCTCAGCTTTACGTTAGCCCCAATACATCAACACAATACTGGGTAGAAGCCACTGATATCAACGGATGTAAAGTTACCGATACTGCTTGGGTTTATGTACATCCGTTACCTATAGCTTCATTCACTCCCGACCCTACTACAACAACTACAAATAACCCAACTATTATTTTCAATAATCAATCGCAGAATGCTTCCTCATATCTTTGGAATTTCGGAGAACCAAATTCATTGACAAATACATCGACTTTATTCTCTCCTTCTCATACCTACGGAGGTATAGGAGAATTCAATATATGGCTATATACTATTAGCGATTACGGATGCAGAGATTCGACAATGAGAAAGATACTTATCGAAAATCCTTTTGCATTTTACTTGCCAAACGCATTTAGCCCGTTCAGCTCTATAGAAGAAAACAGAATTTTCAGACCAAGAGGCGTTGGAATAGATGTTAATCGATACGAAATGCGTATTTTCGACCGTTGGGGAAAAGAAATATTTCACACCAACGACTTTGAGGCAGGTTGGGATGGAAAATCTCCTGATGGTAAAGGTTATATGCCTTCGGGTGTTTACGTTTATTACATAAAATTCTGGCAAATGTTCGGTGTCGAAAAAGAATATTCAGGTCACGTTACTCTTTATTAAATATAATAACCATGCGAATTAAACTTTCTTTATTGCTTTTAATTTACTTATCAACTTATTTGCCGCTCACATGTAATTCACAAAACGAGGATAAAGATTTTATAACAAACTGTTTACATGGGAAAATTAAATATCCATGGAGACTTCAATTAATGAAAATTGAAGGCAGAGTTATTGTTGAGCTTAAAACCGATAATTCAGGATACGTAGAATCCATAAACGTTAAATCGGATTATTTCGGGAAAACTAATGACTACGAAGAAATTACAGATCCAGGAAAAATTGAAAAATTAAAAAGTATTGTTTCCCGAAAGATTACTCCGGTTTTTTCAAACTGTGTTAAAAATCATCAATTCAGTAAAACAAACTACACTTTTGAAATTCCGGTAAGCTTTGGTATTTATGAAACAGACGACGACTATTCTATTTACGATGATGACTATGAATACGATTACGAGGAACAATTTGATTACAGGCACGAATATGATTAATCACAACAAAACAAATTATTATGAAAAAGAGTTTTGCAATTATCAGTTTTTTAATGATTGCTAATATTTTCCCATTAAACGCTCAACGCTTTGGGTTAAAATTCGCATTCAGTAAACCCGACTTGAGTTCAAAATTTGATTTTAAACAAGATAATACTCAAATTTATCAGGGTTATCAATTTGGTATTTATGGCAGATCTGATAGCCGTATATATTTGCAACCTGAAATTTATTATCATAAAAAACAGGCATATTATTTCAATAAACCTGGAACTCCAGGGTTTATTCCTACTGATAGTATTTTCAGTCAAAACATTACTCTTCATACCATAAATATTCCTTTAGTACTTGGCCTAAACATTATTAAACTGGAAAATTTCAATATTCATATTTTTGGCGGTGTTCAGTCGAGTGTAGTTGTTTACAAAACTATAAAATCCGACGAACAATTTCATTATAAACCTATTACTCAGGATAATATTGAAAATATTAGCGTCAGCTGGTTCTATGGCGGAGGCATAGATATTTATTTTATATCATTAGACGTCAGATATTATACTCAAACTGTTGATTTAGTCGCACCTACAGGAAATCTTAGTTTCACCTCACCCAAGAATTTTTACACATTTAATATTGGATTAAAATTATTTGAATAAATACTGATAAATGGCCGAAAATAAAATTTTAATTGTTGAAGATGAGGTTAAAGTAGCAAATTTTATCAAAAAGGGATTAGATGAATACGGATTTGACTCTGATATAGCATTCGACGGATTAATGGGCTCAAAGTTTATCAGACAAAACCACTATGATCTTATTATTCTCGATTTAAACCTCCCGGTAATTAACGGATATGACCTTTGTAGAGAAATTAGAAAAAGTGACATTAGAATACCTATACTTATGTTATCGGCATTTAGTTCTACCGATGATAAGGTAAGCGGATTCGAATCGGGAGCAGATGATTATCTTGTTAAACCTTTTGAATTTAAAGAATTAATAGCCAGAATAAAAGCTCTTTTAAAACGTTCTAAAGACAACTTTTTTACTTCAAATATTCTGAAAATTGCTGATTTAGAACTTAATACCGATACAAAAATTGTAAAAAGAGGAAAAGATATTATTGACTTAACTGCCAAAGAATTTTTGTTACTGGAATATTTTATGAAAAATAAGGAAAAGGTAATCTCAAGAGTTGAAATTGCCGAAAAAATATGGGATGTAACATTCGATTCAGGGACAAACGTAATCGACGTTTATGTAAATTTCCTCAGAAAAAAAATTGATAAAAACTATTCCAAGAAGCTTATACATACAGTTATTGGCATGGGTTATGTTTTAAGAGATACTGAATAAAAATGAAGATTAAACTAAAACTTTCATTACAATTCACAGCAATAGTTTTTTCAATAATTCTTGTTTTTTCGTTATCGATTTATTTTTTCTCATCTTACTTTCGCAAAGTTCAATTTACCAATCGATTAGAAATAAAAGCCCTAACTACGGCCAAACTTTTATTCGAGGTCCAAGAAGTAGACAGCGCTCTTCTTAAAATTATTGATAAAAATTCATTGAATATTTTATCTGAAGAGAAAGTTGTAATATACGACAGTAATTTTAATAAAATATACAGCAATACCGAACATCGCTCAAATAACATTGATAAAGAACAACTTAAAAAAATTAAAAAGAATAAAAGAGTTTTATTTTCCGACAAAAAAAATGATAATATTGGAATTGTTTTTAAAAACAATAACAGCGAATACATTGTAATTGCTTCTTCCTATGATAAATACGGCTATATAGAACTTAGAAATTTAAAAATAATATTAATTGTCGGATTATTAACCTCTTTATTGATAACATTTTTCGCAGGACTTTTTTTCTCGAAGAAAGCAGTGTCGCCTATAATTAATGTTATAAAACAGGTAAACAATATTAATGAATATCAATTAGATAAAAGAGTTTATGTTGATAATAATTTAGATGAAATAGGTCAACTTGCACAAACATTCAATAAAATGCTTGAGCGTCTCGAATCGGCTTTTGATAGTCAAAAACAATTTATATCAAATATTTCGCACGAAATTAGAACTCCGTTGACTTCATTAACAGGTCAGATTGAAGTTGCATTGATAAAAAAAAGAGAACAAGAGGATTATGAAAAATTATTACATTCATTACTCGAAGATATTAAAAATTTAAACTCACTAACAAATGGATTGCTTGAATTAGCTCAATCGGAAGCAGATTTAAATGCTTTTAAAATAAAACTTATCAGAATTGATGAGTTAATAATACAATGTAAAACAGAAATTAAAAAAAGAAATGATAATTATTCAATAACTTTTAATTTTATCGAACCCCCAGAAGATGATAATATTTTAAAAGTATTCGCCAGCGAAAAATTAATGAAAATAGCAATTTCAAATATAATTGATAATGCTTGTAAATTTTCACAAGACAATAAATGTAAAATTGAATTGAGTTTTGATGACAAATATATCAGATTGAATTTTATAGATAATGGTATTGGGATTCCTGAAAATGAAATAGAAAAAATATTTAATCCTTTCTACAGAGCAAGTAACATTTCAGACAAACAAGGACATGGTATAGGATTGTCTTTAGCAAAGAAAATTATAGAAATTCACAAAGGCCAATTAAATATTAAAAGCGAGTTAAATAAAGGAACTAATATTAATGTCCTTTTACCCATTAAGAAATAAGGTTAGTTTAAACTAATCAAAAACTTCTCTATTATTTTAATCTTATTTTAATCTTTTAAGTTGTATTTTATATTTTTTTTGTTAAAAAAAATAATAAAAATTTGATATTATGGCAATATTAATGGTGGTTGTTTTTATAATCGGCTATGCAGCAATTGCATTGGAGCACCCTTTAAAAATAAACAAATCGGCAAGTGCTTTGCTTTTGGGGGTACTAATGTGGGTATTATACATGACTGGTGGCGAAAGCATATTGAATTTTATGGATTTTAGAGCAGGATTCGAAGAATACTTGAAACTTCATCCCGATAGCAGTTTTATAAATTTTATCTCTCATCATGAATTACTTGAGCATTTGGGCGAAATATCCGAAATAATATTTTTCTTATTAGGAGCCATGACAATAGTTGAACTTGTCGATAAACACGAAGGATTCAGAATAATAACAGACAGAATAACAACCAGAAGCAAAAGAAAACTGCTTTGGATAATAAGCATAATAACATTCTTTTTGTCGGCAATACTTGATAATCTGACAACATCAATCGTAATGATGGCACTTTTAAGAAAACTTGTAAGCAATAAAAATGACAGATGGTTTTTCGGAGGAATGGTTATTCTTGCTGCCAATTCGGGAGGAGCATGGTCACCGATTGGGGATATTACTACAATAATGCTTTGGATTGGAGGTCAAGTTACAACCTTGAATATAATTGTTAAAGTAATACTGCCAAGCATAGTATCAATGATAGTTCCGTTAGCATTTATCTCCATTTCAATGAAAGGCGATTTAAAACCCATTGAAAAAGCCGAGGTAAATAAAAGACTTGACATGAAGTTAAGTTTTCAAAGGAATTTAATGTTCGCAATGGGTGTTGGTGCATTGCTTTTTGTACCTGTATTTAAAACAATAACTCATTTGCCTCCATATCTGGGAATGTTATTCGGATTAAGCATACTATGGATAACAACCGAAATATTACATAAAAACAAAAATGAAAAGCATCGTTCCTATCTGAGTGTTGGAGGTGTATTACAAAAAATTGACACTCCGAGCGTACTTTTCTTCTTAGGAATACTAATTGCCGTAGCAGCTCTCCAAAGTGCAGGACATTTAAGGGCATTAGCTCTATACCTCGATCATCATTTAAACAATTTCTATATAGTAAACATAATAATAGGTACCTTGTCTGCTGTTGTTGATAATGTCCCATTAGTAGCAGGTGCTATGGGCATGTACCCTCTCAGTCAATACCCTGTTGACCATGCTTTCTGGGAATTTCTGGCTTATTGCGCCGGGACAGGAGGAAGCATGCTTATTATTGGTTCGGCTGCAGGTGTTGCTGTAATGGGAATGGAAAAAATCGACTTTATTTGGTATCTGAAAAAAATAAGTCTGTGGGCTTTAATAGGCTATCTCTCAGGAGCACTAACCTTCTATTTACTAAATGTCTATGTTTATTAATTTTAGTAAATATTAAAATTTTATAATTCAGTAAACTAACGTAAATTTGTTCCTTTATTTTTAAAAACAAATAAATGAAAGTTTATAAATTTGGAGGAGCTTCGGTTAATAGTTTTCAAGCAGTAAAAAATGCTGCCGAAATAATTAAAAAATACAAAGATGAAAATCTGCTTGTAGTTATTTCTGCTATGGGTAAAACTACAAACGCCCTTGAGAAGCTTACAAATTCTTATTTTTATCGCAAAAATGATACTATCGATATTCTGGAAGAAATCAGAAAATACCATTTCGATATCATATATCAACTGTTTGAAAATAAAACCCACAACATTTATAAAATAATTGAAGATGTTTTTAATCAAATTTTTATTAAAATAAAATCTTCCCCTTCAGAAGACTTTGATTACGAATACGATCAATTAGTTTCTTATGGCGAAATTATTTCTACATTAATAGTACATAACTATTTATCATTAGTCGAAATAGATAATAAATGGATTGATGCAAGAAAAATTATAATAACCGATAAAAATTACCGTGAAGCTAATGTAAATTGGGAGATTACAAACGAAAAGATTAATGAGAGTATAATTGAATTTTTCAATGACAAAAAACCAAATATTATTGTTACACAAGGATTTATAGGCGGAACTACAGACGGAAATTCTGTTACGCTTGGCCGTGAAGGCTCCGATTACTCTGCTGCTATTTTTGCATATTGCTTAAATGCTGATGAAATGATAATATGGAAAGATGTGGAAGGTGTTCTTAACGCTGATCCAAAGTTTTTTGAAAATACTCAAAAACTAAATGCTATTTCTTACAAAGAAGCTATTGAACTTGCTTATTACGGCGCCTCGGTAATTCACCCAAAAACAATAAAACCATTACAAAACAAACAAATTCCGCTTTTTGTAAAATCATTCATAAACCCTGAAAATTCAGGTACTATTATAAGCGATGCAGATAAAAATGACAACTTAATTCCTTCTTATATTTTTAAACAAAACCAAATTCTAATATCAATTTCGCCGAATGACTTTTCTTTTATTAATGAACATAATCTTTCCGAAATTTTTAATATTATTTCCAATAACAGAATAAAAATAAACTTAATGCAAAATTCGGCTATAAGCTTTTCTATCTGTATTGATAATGATGAAAGACGTGTAAATAAATTAATTGACAGCCTTAGTAAGAATTATAAAGTAAAATACAATAAAAATTTACAACTCATAACTATCAGGCACTACAATCAAAAAACGATTGATTTCGTTGTTCAAAATAAGAAAATACTACTTGAACAAAAGAGTAGAGTAACTGCACAAATAATTGTTGAAAATTAGAGTTAATTATTCAACTTACAGATATAAAATACTTTTTAAAAATTAAGCTAATAGGGTTTTAAATTATATTTAAATCATTATTTTTCAAGAATTTTATGGAAATACATTGCAAAAGATCTGTAAAGGAAATGTGTCCACTTACCAAAAGGAACTATTACTACAGCCCATTGCACTAAAACAATAAGATGAAAAATAAATAACCAAAAATTCTTTTCAATTAAATTTAAATCGATAAATAATCGAACACCAAAGGAAGAAATACCCATAAGAAAAAGCCAAATAACAAAAAACCAATCTGATGGGTGAGAGAATGAACTTTTCTCGTTCTTTTTTTTGATTCTTCGTATCACAAAATCGAAAGTAACAGAGAATATGATTATACTAAATAAATATCCCAAAACAACAATAAAAAGATTCTGAGTATTAAACCAGTCTAAAAAAACTGTAGTGAAAAGCAATGCAAGATAACCTATAACGAGAATAAAATGTTCGAACCACCATATTTTATTATCTTTTTCATCATTACATTTCAAGGTGCTTTTTTGCGTAAACATATGCACAAATAACTCTTTGAATGTTACAAAATATTTTTTTATATCGATTTTTTTTAATTTTCTCCAAACCGAAAAATACCACATACGAATTATGTTCGGTAATAAGATTAATGTAAATACTCCCAATATTGCAAACATTTCAAAAAAGTGGCCATAATGCATCCATTCACTTTGAGTAAATACTCCACCAAAATAAACTGCCAAAATTGAAATAATTACTACAGAAAAAGCAATAATATAAGCTATAAGATTACGGTAAAATAAACCTGAAAGCCCTGTCCAATCGTACACCGAAGTCAGATATCTTCTAAGCGACATCATTAATTCTCCCGGTTTAGCTTCCTGAGGACAATTAGTTGTACAATCGCCACAATAATAACATAACCAAGGTTTTAGAGAAGAATTAATATCTTGGTCTAATCCTAATACGCTATAACGAACCATTTCGCGCGGGAATGAGTCATTAGGAGTTGATAATGAACAAACTGCTGTGCAAGTCCCGCAATTATAACAGGCATTAAAATCAATTGCACCGTATTTTTTAAGTTTTTTACCGAATTTTAATTTAACTTCTGCCATTATTTCTTTATTTTATAGATATAGAACTCATCCATATCGTCTAAACCAACTGTTTGGATTATATTAAACTTTAAAAGCGACATCATATAATAAAGAGTTTCAGACCGACTCATAGCAATTTTGTCGGCTACTTGAGGAACAGTTAATTCTTCATCACCTAATGCATCGAGAATTTTTTTCTTGACAACATTAAAATTTTTTAGATTTTCTTTAGTTTTCTGAGAAACAGTGTGTGTTTCTCTTTTAATTCTGAATGTGTCTCTATTTCCGGTCATATACTTTAAATTTCATTTGAAAGAGTGTCTATCATGCTTTCAATTTCATTGTCGCTAAAGGTTTTAAGTTGAATAGCATTTGGCTCACAAACAGGTAAGCACATACCACAACCTTTACATACTGTCATATTTACACTGGCAATTTTTTTAGAATCTTTTTCTATCGTGTTAATTGCATCAAATGGACATGCTTCGATACACTTATTGCAAAATACACACAGTTCATCAGAAATTTCTGCAACTATCGGCTCAACAGAGAGAGTATCTTTATTAACAAAAGAATAAGATTTTATTGCTGCAGACAATGCGGAGTTTATTGACTCTACAATATTTTTAGGTCCCTGACATGATCCTGCAATACATACTCCATCAATTACAGTTTCTACAGGTCGCAACTTCATATGAATTTCATTGTAAAAATGATCTCTCCCTTTAGGTATTTTTAAAATTTCACCTGTATTATCCTCGTTACGAGGAACCATACCCGTTACAAGGACTACCAAATCACTTTCAACTTCTATCTCTTTTTTTAAAGTAAGAATATCGTTGATAGTTACAACTAACTTATCATTTTTTTTGCTAACTTTTGGTGGATCATCCTCGTATGATTGAAGGAAGATATGACCATCATTTGATGCTTCATTATACAAAAGCTCTTGTTTCCCATAAGTGCGAATGCCTCTTGTAAAATGAAAATGATTTATACCTTCAAACTTATTACTACATTCAATTGCAGAATGAATAGTTGATGTACAACAATAGCGAGAGCAGTATTTATTGTCGCCTTCCAGTTGACGACTTCCTACACAATAGATGTATGAAATGTTTTTAACAGGTTTATTCTTCCATTTAAGTTCTTTTTCATTAATAGCAATCAATCTTTTAAACTGAGGAAGTGTAATAACATTATCAAATAATTTATATCCGAATTCTCCTTCGTGAGGTTTATAAGGATCGAAACCGGTAGCAACTAATATAGTACCGACTTTTAATTTAAGGATTTCCTCTTTTTGAGAAAAATCAATCTGATTACAAATTTTTTCACATTCACCGCATCTAATACAATTTTTTATATCTATTACTGCTTGTTGCGGATATTCAGAAGGAAAATTATGATAAATTGCTTTACGATTAACAATATTGAAATTAAATTCATCAGGAACTTCAACAGGGCATGCATCAATTGCTTTTTTCAAATTGTTATCTTCGCAATTGCTTTTTACATAACGAGGTTTTATTTTTAATGATACGGTAAAATCCCCTTTACTGCCTGTTGTTTCAATCAATTCGGCACCGGTAAATAGTGTGATATTTTTATTTGCTACTACATCATTGTATAGTCGTGTAACAAGATCTTTTCCCGATTCTTTAGTTGTAAATAATACTTCCCATTGAGCTATATGTCCTCCGACAAAAAACTCTCTTTCGGCTAAATAAACTCTCACACCGTTTTTTGCAAGAGCAACAGCAGCTTTCATTCCTGAAACTCCGGCACCTAAAACAAGAGCTGCCTGCTCTGTTTTGACTTCGATAGGTTCTATAGCTTCCGATAATCGAACTTTAGCAATAGCAGATTTTACGACTTGAATTGCTTTGGCAGTAGCACCTGCTTTGTCGTCGCTGTGAGGCCATGAAACTTGTTCACGAATATTGGCATGAACATAATTATACTTATTAAGACCTGCTCTTTCAGTAACTGATTGGAATGTTATTTGATGCAACTTTGGGGAACAACTGGCAACAACAACTGCGTCGAGTTCGTTTTGCTTGATATCATTTATCATTTCTTTTTGACTCGAGTCAGCACATGCAAAAACTGTCGTTCGTGCAATATAAACTCCATTTTCCTTTTCTATTGCTTCTTTTACGGCTTCAACATTAACATAGTCGGAAATATTTCCACCACAATGGCAAATATAAACACCTATTTTCTTTTTCATAAATTACGCGATGATTTTTTAATATACCGAACAGCTTCAATAGAAGCGGCACCTGAAGATAAAATAGTATCGGGAATATCCATTGGACCGGTTGTAGTACCTGCAAGGAAAACTCCCTCGATACTACTCAAAGAAGGTGTGAAAAAAAGATCTTTTTGAAGCACAAATGAATTTTCATCTTGTTTTAAATCTCCATTACTGAAAAATTTCATAGGTTCTTGGTTGGCTAATACACCTACACTAAGAACAACAAGGTCGTGTTCTGCCTCTTTTAATACTCCTGTATTAATATCTTCGTATCGTAAAATAAGGTTCCCGTTTTCTTTTTCGCTTATTTTTCCAACTTTCCCTTTAACAAAATTTACACCCATTCCTTTAGCTTGCTCATAAAATTCTTCAAACCCTTTCCCAAAAGAACGAATATTGATATAATATATAGTAACATCAGCCATAGGAAGTGCTCCCATAAGTAACTGTGCTTGTTTTATCGAGTACATACAACAAATCTGAGAGCATATAGGGTTACCAACACTCATGTCTCTGGAGCCTGTACAAAGTACATATGCTATTCTATCGGGGACTTTGCCGTCACCGGGTCTTAAAACGTGGTTATATGGTCGCGTCGGAGCCAATAACCTCTCCATTTGCATTGAATTTATCACATTAAGAGACTCTGCATAACGGTATCTCGGAATTTTGTTAGCATCGAACAAATTGAACCCTGTAGAAATAATTATTGTTTTAGAAATAACCTCATATTCAACGTCTTTCTGAGTAAAATCAATACATTGAGTAGGACAAGCCTTTTCACAAGCTCCGCATAAAGTACAATTTTCAATATCGATTG
Source organism: uncultured Bacteroides sp. (assembly GCA_964634005.1). Classification (GTDB taxonomy): domain Bacteria; phylum Bacteroidota; class Bacteroidia; order Bacteroidales; family JACABE01; genus CAZWKQ01. The sequence goes on along the minus strand of CAZWKQ010000002.1, from coordinate 193,749 downwards.
CAGCTACTCGAGGACTGGCAATATTGAAAGGGATATAAGCAGCTTTTCTCCCAACTAATCCAAATTGATATTGGTCAGGGACTACTTGAGGACAAGCTTCTTCGCATAGCTGGCATCCCGTACAATTTGATTCATCGATGTAGCGGGCATGTTTAACTATTTTTAGTTTAAAATAATTATTATCCTGTTTCTCAATATTCAATACTTCAGTACCTGTAAAAATTGTAATTCCTTTGTGACGTGCAGCTTCCGAAATTTTCGGTGTGGTTATACAAGCCGAACAATCTAAAGTTGGAAATACTTTGCTGAGCAAAATCATTTTGCCCCCAATAGTCAGGTCCTTTTCGATGAGCAATACATTATAATCATTATTAGCAATATTAATTGACGATTCAACACCGGCAATTCCACCGCCAATAACTACGGCATCGTAAGTTAGTTTCTCTGTTGTTGCCATTAACCCTTATTTTTTAATAATGATTCACTGAAACTTTTCATTTGTTTAACAAATGATTCACTGCACACCGAACAAATAGCAGCCATTTTTAGTCTTGAAGGCTCAATCCCTTTCTTTTTCATTTGTTCGTGAACTATATGTACTAATTCCCCTGTTTTATCGGTACAAGACTCACCGTAAGGACAATCGCTTCCGTCAGCAGCAATAAAAACCCCGTCAAATCCTTTTTCAAAAGCATGCAGTATCCATCTTGGTTTGATGGAACTGGAACATCTAAGAGGTATTGTATATACTTTTACCGGATAATGGAGCTTCAATAGACCCGCCATATCTATTGCAGGGTCAGATATTTTCTCTGTTGAAAAGACTAAAATTTTTGCACTTTCTTTCTGAAAAGAAGACATATTATTTCTTTTTCATATAAATTTTAAAATATCCGCTTTCTTCAAGCGTACCTAAAAATTCGTGTCCTTGTTTTGAACACCATTTAGGAATATCAACCTTAGTACCTTCGTCTGCTGACAATATTTCCATAATATCGCCTAAATTTATTGTTCCGATTGCTTTTTTTGCTTCCAATAATGGACCCGGACATGCTGTTCCTCTTGCATCAACAGTCTTTGCTACATTTAAACTTTTTAATTCTTCTTGTGTCATATGATTCTTATTTTAAGTTTGTTATTTTAAATAAATAATTGCATACTACTTTCATTTGCTTCGCTAACAAATGTTGCAGCACCGGCATATCTTAAATGAGGATAATCTATCATTTCTTCTTTTTTGAATCCCATTAAATCCATCGACATTTCGCATACCGTTATTTCTATATCTAAAGCTGCTGCCTCTTCAAACATTTTATCAAAGCTCATTACATTTTTCTTTTTCATCAGATATTTAATCATTTTTGGACCTATTCCCATCATATTCATATTCGACAGTTTAAGGTCATTTTTCGATTTTGGAAGCATAATTCCAAACATCCTGGAAATAAAATCTTTCCCTTTGACCTTTTTCTTACTGTCACGTAAAGCAGATAAAGCCCAAAATGAAAAAAACAATTTAACTTTTGTATCGCTTGCCGCAGCAGCCAATGATATTATCATAGCAGCCAACACTTTATCGAACCCACCTGATACTACTGCTATTGACAATTGATCTTTTCTGGAATTTTCTAAATTTGATACTTTTCGTTTTAGTTCCTCAATTTCTTTAATTAAAATATTTATATCTTTTGTATCTTCCATTTTATAATTTACTAATATGTTAATACCTGTTTTGCAGACATTACTTCACTAACTACAGTACCGGCTGCTATCAACTTCGAACCTTCAATAAGCTCGTTTTCCATTATCATTCTCTCTTTTACACATGGAGAACACAATTGTAATTCACCGCCGAGTTCAATAAACGATTGCATTAATTTTGATAATGGCATTAACCCCGGAGCATTTACATTTTCTGCTATCCCTTTTTTAGCCAACAAAACAGAAGAGGCCTGCAATATCATTACAACTTTAATATCAACCGTTTGTGCAGCAGTCGCTATAACAAAAGGTATAGTTGCTTTTTCCTGGTTTTCAGGTCCGGTTGTGCTAATTATAACTAATTTTTCTTCCATAACATTTTTTTTTTGCAAATTTAGCTATGAATAATCCTAAAGTTATTTTTTTTATTATGACTTGCATTATATTATCTTGTGATATTCATCACTTTTTATTATATTTGCTAAAAAAAATATATGGGAAATAATAGTTGTATTAATTGTAACATTAAATCAAAAGCTGCTCAAAGCTTAAGTATTGCTGAGCTTGAGAAAATGGGAGATAATTGCAGTGTAGTTAGTTTTAAAAAAGGAGAGACTATTATTAAAGAAGGTACATTTGCATCTAATGTTATTTATATTAAAAGCGGCTTAGTGAAAATTCATATGAAAGGACCACGCAGGGAAATGATTTTAAGAATAATAAAAGCACCTTCATATTTAGGAATACCATCGTTGTTTGCCGATAAAGTTAACCTATATTCAGTAACAGCAATAGAAGATGTTAAAGCATGTTATATAACATTCGATGCTTTTAGAGAATTTATTCTTAATAACGGGAGATTTGCCATAGAGATAATTTCGGACTTATGCCGAAATGAAATTAAAGACTATCAGCGATGGGTGAGCCAATCGCAAAAAAACACCAATGGCAGACTTGCAGAAACTTTGTGTTGTTTGTCGAATAATATTTTTGACAACAACACTTTCACTTTGCCACTTACACAAGGCGAACTTGGAGATTTAACTTCCATTACAAGGGAAAGTGTTTGCCGAATTCTTAATGAACTTTCAGAAGATGGAATTATTGAATTGAAAAGAAAAAAAATAAGAATTTTGAATAAAGAAATCTTACATAAAATAAGTTTGAACGGATAAATAAATTAAAAAAATTAATTTTTAAGATATTTATCAAATAAGTCTATCAGTTGGTCCTTTGTATATGGTTTCGAAATAAAATCGGTAAACCCCATTTCGATACATTCGTCTCTTTTGAAAGCAAAAGCAGTCTGGGCTATAATTATCATCTTTTTATTAGTTTTACGAATTAATTTTGTCGCTTCAAACCCATCCATTACAGGCATTTTTAAATCCATAAGTATTAGATCGTAATCATTCGTTTTAAGCATTTCTATAGCTTTAGCTCCATTTTCGGCATGTTCTTCAGTAACATTAGTTTTTTTCAATATAGCTTTGATATACAAATAATTTGCAAGTTCATCTTCTGCTATCAGGATTTTCTTCTCGCTCCAATTTCCCATAAATAATTAATATTAATCGGTATTAGTAAAAAAGCTTATCATAAAATTAAGCCTTTTCTTCTACAAATATAGAAAATAATTCGGGAAAATGCTATTTTTTTTGCATTGCTTTGCTTTTTAATTCAGCAGGCATCTTTTCTATGGCATATCTTAACGATGTGCGAGGCATAACAGATTTATTTTTCATTACATAATCAAAAACTTCGTTTAAATGTTTATTACTTGCAACTTTCAAAAGCCAACCATAGCCTTTCTGCACCATATCGTCTTTATCAAGAAGTAAAATGTCGGAAATTTTGATTACCTCATTGAGAAACATCCCTTTGCGGGCAGGAACAATTAATGAAACTGCCGCTGCTCTTTTCATCCAGCGATTTTCCGAAATAGTCCAGTTTTCAATTATACTATTTATCAACGAAGGATATAGTTCCAGAAGTTCGCCTACAGTGTGATTGCAAAAGGTATCACAAGTAGCCCAATTTGTTATATATGATGAAATCCAACCTTCAAATTTTATAAAATCATCAATAGTATATTGTTTCCTCACAGAATATGAAAAATGACAAGCAACAAAACTTTCTTCCAAATATCCCGATTGGAAAAGAGCTTCACAAATATTAAATATTTCATATTTATCAAGATGTTTGATTTCTCGAAAACAGTCATTTGATATTTTTTTAAGATCTGAGGACCTAACACCATAAAGAATCACATTTTCTTTGAAAAATCTTTGCCCTGATATACGATATTTCTCATCAGAATTTTCTTTGAGCAAATTTCTGATTTTATCTATTATTTCCATAAGTTGTTATTATTGAACCGAAAAATAATTTTCGAGTTGTTTCAAAGTATTTTCATTTGTTTTAATATCCTGAACAATTATCCCTTTTTCCAATATCACGATTCTTTCACATACTTCGGTAACGTGATTCAAATCATGGCTAGATACAAGCAAAGTAACTTCATTTTTTTCTTTGAAATTTTTGAGAATTTTCTTCAATCTAATCTGGCTGCTGGGATCTAAATTTGTAAATGGCTCATCGAGAATAATTATCTCGGGATTTCCGATAAAAGTAGCGGCAATTCCTATTTTTTTCTGATTTCCTTTTGAAAAATCGCGAATAAACTTTTTCTTCCCTAAAATCTCGTCATTAAAAAAATCTTCAAATTGAAGCATAAAATCTTTTACATCATCAATTGTCATTCCATGAAGTTCCCCTATAAAATTGAAATATTCTTCAGTTGTTAAAAAATCGATTAAAAAATTTTCATCGAGATAAGAGCCTGTATATTTTTTCCAGTTTTCGCTACCGGCAACATTCTCGCCTTTTATTTTCACTTCACCTGAATTTGCTTTAATTAAATCAAGTATTAATCGAAAGAAAGTAGTTTTTCCTGCGCCATTGTTTCCAACTAATCCGAAACTCTCGCCTTTTTCGATTTTTAAATCAACAATGTTTAGTACTGTTGAATCTCCGTATATTTTCGAAAGATTATTAACCTGTATCATTTTTTAATTTTATTAATTAACGTTGCCTGAAACCTTCAGCCATTTCATATTTCTTTTGATAAAATCTTTTTAACGCTGCTTTTTGAATTGCTTTGTTAAAAATTAGTCCTAAAACGCCTATACTTCCAATAATAATTAATCCTGTGTATGGAATACCCAATATTCCGAAAGGAGCATAAATAATAACCGGCAAAACCATCATTGGTAGTATTATAACAAAATTCGACAATCCCACTCCTTGATAATTGAAAGTAGCACCTTTTGACAAGTCTAAATATTTCTTATTGTTCATTGCAAAGTAGAGCACTATATTTATATTGAACCCCAAATTAAATAAGAAACATGCAGTATGAGTATAAATAAGCTTAACATTAAAAAAGCCGTAAAATAAAGATAATAAATACGATATACAAGTTACTGCAAATAAAAGCCAATACTTTGCTCTAAGGTAATTGCTAAAATCGAAGCTTTTAGTCAGCAGTGCATCAAAATAGCTGCTTTCCCAACTAATAAGATAATTGCCATAAGACATCATAAAACCGCCAGTAATAAATATTCCCACAAAAATCAGCATACCTCCAATATTCATATAAATATCCTGAGGATAAAAAAAGAAGCCGTACAATAAAAACAAAGGAGTAAGATAAATAATAGATTTAGGTCTTTTATTTCTAAACATTAATTTTAGCTCAAGTTTTATCAACTCTCCTATTGTTCCAAAGCGATTAATAAAATTGAATTCTTTGGTATCGCCTACTTTCGAAGGAATATTTTTTGCAATAACTTCAATATATGCGTTTTTTTTCAGAAATGAATAATTAATTAAATACATTACTGAAGATATAATAAACGGCACTATCAACAATAATTTATTTGTTATGACAAGCGTAAATATTTTACCGGAATAAAAAGAGAAAGGCACAAGATTATAATAGTCCAATCCAAATAGTATTGCTAATAAACCCAATAAAATGAGAGCAATCGAAGGCTTGCTGCTGAATTGTCTTTTTACATAAGCAATCAAACTGCTGTTGAACCAGAATAAAAACAATAATGCAAATAACCATACAATAGCAGCCGAAAGGCTGTAAATTTGTGCTATTGCTCTTAACGAAAACGGAATAAATATTACGAAGTATAAATAATTTAAAGGATGTAAAAGTGTTTTTACGGACAAATAATGCATTATAGTTCGTTTTTTGACCGGTAAATGCAAATATGGTTGTATGCTGAGTGTTGGCAAACTTTGTGCTAAAAACCTTATAAATAAATCAAAAATCAAAAAGTAGAACAGAAATTCGTTTAGTTTAATTACAGGGTTTTCATCCGGAAAAATTTCCATTAACAATCTATCTAAAAAAACACCTATTAACAGAAAGTTAGCCAAAAAATAAATACTAAGGAAAAAGTAAATAATTTTTAGAGCAAGACTTTTCTCCCATATTGAAGAACGAAGGGTTTCTTTCCATTTGTGCTTTACTAATTCAAATATTATCATCGGGAATATAATTAGATTACAAAACTAATATTTATCAATAATTCAATACCAGTTTTTTTGATAAAGCTTTTTTATAGCACGACAAATTTATATTTTTCTTCTTTGAATAAATATTACCGGAGTTTTATATTTTTTTTATGTCTGTCGAAATCTCTCGAGCTCTTCTTATCAATATTATTTTTAAAAGCATTTGTAAGATCTACACCGGTTTGATTTGCCAAACAAACCAAAACAAACAATATATCAGCCATTTCGTCAGCCATATTTTTCTCTTCATCGCAATTTTTAAACGATTGTTCACCATACTTACGGGCAATAATTCTGGCCAACTCTCCAACTTCCTCAGTTAATAGCACCATATTTGTCAGCTCGTTAAAATACCTTACCCCTGTCGATTTTATCCAATTATCAACTACTTCCTGCACTTCTTTCAATGTGATGTTTTCAGAGTTTAATTCCATAATCCAATCCAATTCTAAAAAGTAAAACTAAAAGTAAAAATACAAATACCGATTTTTTGTTTATTTGAAGAGGCGAAAATTCTTTCACAATTTTCAATTTATCGAAATTAGGCTTCATTATAACAGGAACTATTATAAAACCCATACTTGCAAGCAAAAAAGATTGGTAAGGTTTTACGTCGGGGAAACTAAGAAAGAAAATAAAAATATTGCCGATAATATATGGTATCATAGCTTGAGCAAATAAAAAATAAGTTCTGTTATTTTCAGAAATTAAAGAAGAATGATGTGCTGTTTGAAGGAAAGGTTTTGTTGCTATTGAACCTATTAAAACTAAAAAAACTACACAAATAAAGGTAAATGAAATATTTAGTAATAACTGAAAAAACAACCATAAAGTAACAAGGCCGAAACCTTTATTTGTAATAACTCCGGCAATATATGCTCCAAAAAACATATTGAAAGCATGTAAAGTGGACCATAGAAAAAAAAGTTTAGCTAATCCACGGCGTTTTTTAAAAAAATGAAATATTCTGAAAAAAATAAAGCCCGATATTAAAGAAACAAATGGGCCTATGAATGAAATAAGAATAATATTATCTCTTGTCCACAGATTTGAGTATGGTCTTATTAAAAAATCGGTTTTGAAATAATAAATAACAGAAGGTATGTTGTAAAATTTAGCCATTGCAGATGTTGCAATCTGATAAATAATATAAGTAAAAAAATAAGACAATATAAATATCATCGAAGAGTTAATGGCAATTATTATAAATTCTTTTCGATTATTTTCGAGCGAGAGCCATTTTTTAGTTTCGGTAAATAATTTCCAAATCCTGAAAATGTAATACTCCATGAAAAATCGCCTCTTTTCTATAAAAAAATTCAACGCTCTTTTTCGTCTTTTTCTTCTGAGTTCTCTTATTTCTTTACTATTCCAATACTTTATTCTATTTATAAAAATATTAAACCTGAATTTTAAATATCTAAAGTACTCTTTCCGCCTTTTTCTTCTGTAATACCTCCCCTCTTTGCTGAAATAATATCTAATTCTTGAAAACCTTATATTTAATCTGTGTAAGAACAAATCCCACCTCTTTTTTCTGTTTTTGCGTCTAATCATTCTTGCTTCTTTTGTAAAAGAGTACAAAATTCTTTGTATAAAAATTATAAACATGAATTTGAATAGACTCGGCTTTTTATTTCTGTTTCTTCTCATAAAAATTCATTCAGTTTTTGCATTAATTTCAATTCTGTGCAGTTCAATCCCTGACATCAGATTATTTACTTCATCAAATAGATTTTGCGAAATATTTATTGTTTCTGCTGTTGAATTAAATAATATTTTTACAACCTGTACATTTTGGATTTCAGAAACAATATCTTTTATCATATTGAAATCTTTTTTCGAGATTGCTCCGGAAATTATTAAAAAGTAATCATAGATTTTCCAGAAATTTATTAATGTTGATTTGCTTTTTTTATTTTCTAATAATACATAATCCAAAAAATCATTTTCATCAACATACTCGTAATAAGAATAAGCTATATCAGTTTTGATTTTATTGTTATAGAACAAGAAGTCAATTTTTTTTTCTAAATTCAAACAAAGGTTTTTATTTAAAAAATACGCCAATCTATAGTCTTCCAAACTACTTGCTATACCTATCAAAACAAAGTCTTCGCTGGTATTAAAAGGTATTTTCAATTTTTTAGCCATATTTTAAAAATAATTAGCGAATTTATAAATTTAATTTGATAAAATTCAATATTTATTCAAGAACAAATCATTATTAAATTTTGAAAATATTATAATAAATTCGGAAAAAATTTGTAGGTTTGTACCCTAAAAAAATCAATCATTACAAGTTATGAATTTAAAAGAAATAAAGGAAAATCGCAAAGTTATAGCGAGTTATAAGTACGAATTAAAGCCTATTTATAGAGGCTATAATGATAGGACTTTATATGTAAACGTAGGTGAAAATATTATTAAAGAAAAACAGGTAAGCCCTTTGATGAAAGAAAAATTTATCGGAGGTAAAGGTTTTGGATTACGTTTATTATGGGATGGAACTAAACCTGAAACCAAATGGAATGATCCGGAAAATGAGATAGTAATTGCCGGCGGACCAATATGTGGAATTACTCAATATTCAGGAACCGGAAAATCAATAGTTGTGGGAATTTCTCCTCAAACGGAGTCTATTATGGACAGTAATGTTGGGGGTTTTTTTGGACCATACTCGAAATTTGCAGGTTTCGATGCAGTAGAATTACAAGGAATATCTGAAAAAGATATAATTGTTTTCATAAACGGCATTGATGGGGTTGTTGAAATATTTGAAGCTCCTGAAGGATTATCTTATGATAGCCACTTACTTGGCGAAGAACTTCACGAAATGTTTGCAGATAATGAAAAAGACAAATATAATGTTGCCGTTGTTTCAAGTGGTAAAGCAGCCGAAAATTCTTTAATCGGAATGTTGAATTTTACATTTTACGATTTAAAAAGAAAACAAGTACGTTTAAAACAAGCAGGAAGAGGTGGCTTAGGCACATTATTCCGCTATAAAAAAATAAGAGCTTTGGTTGCAAAAATCCCCGGAGTAAAAGGTAATATGAACAATGTAGCCAATCTTGAAGCAATAATGGAAAGAGGTCGTCGTTTTAACCGCGAAATCAGAGAACTCGACGATCAACAATGCGAAATGCGTTCTAAAGGAACCGCACACCTTGTTGAAATTATGGATGCTTATGATTTGTTGCCAACACACAATTTTAAATTTGGCAAACATAAAGACACGCCAAATATTGATAGCGAAGTATGGAAAAGTCGCTTTACTCAAGGAGTTCCCGACGGATGTTGGATAGGCTGTAATATGTCTTGTGCTAAAGGTGTTGACAATTATAAATTAAGAACAGGCCCATACAAGGGACAAAAAGTAATAGTTGATGGTCCTGAATACGAAAACGTAGGCGGATTAGGCTCTAATTGCGGTATCTTCAACCCTGATTATATAATAGAAGCAAACTTTTATTGCGATACTTACGGTATTTGTACAATTACTTGGGGTACTATTATGGCATTTATTATGGAATGCTGGGAAAGAGGTATTTTAAATGAAGAACGTACAGGCGGTTTAAAATTTAACTGGGGCAATGCCGATTCGGCAATGGAGTGCCTGCATCAACTTGCCAGAGGCGAAGGTTTCGGAAAAATTGCAGGTATGGGTGTTAGAAAAATGAAACATTTATTTGCTGAAAAAGGCTGGGGCAAACTTGAAGAAATGCAGGATTTTGCAATGGAAAACAAAGGATTGGAATATTCGCAGTATGTTTCAAAAGAATCTTTGGCTCAACAAGGTGGCTATGCAATGACAAATAAAGGACCTCAACACGATGAAGCATGGCTTATTTTTATGGACATGGTTAACAATCAAATTCCTACATTCGAAGACAAAGCTGAAGCTCTTCACTACTTCCCTATGTTCAGAACATGGTTTGGTCTTATGGGATTATGCAAATTGCCATGGAACGACGTTGAACCCGAAAATAACAAAGAAACCGACGAACCGGCAAAAGTACCTGAACACGTTGATAACTATGTAACAATATACAACGCAGTTACCGGTAGCAATATCGATAAACACGAATTAATCCGTCAATCGGAAAGAGTATATAATTTCCAACGTATTTTTAATATACGTAAAGGTTTCGGACTAAGAAAAGACGATGCACAACCATACAGAGCTGCCGGCCCTGTTACTGTTGAAGAGTACTTATCTCGTCAGGAAAGATATGATAAACAAATGAAAGAAATCATCGGAATCGATCCTGAAGGCAAAACTGTTGAAGAAAAAATAGCAATCACCCGTAAATATCGCGAAGACCGCTATGAACAACTTTTAGATGCTGTTTATCAACGCAGAGGTTGGAACAAAAACGGCGTTCCTACTATTGAACATCTTAAGAAAATAGGTATGGATTTGCCGGAGTTAATCGAAGTGGTTGCTCCATTACAATAAGCTAATTAACTTTATCAATAAAAAATGACAGGAAACTAACCTGTCATTTTTTTTACTATTAAAAACTATAATCTTTTAAAAAACATTATTAATTTCATGAAAAGGTTTCTAAATTTACTTTTTACTTTTTGCATTCTATCGTATTATACCAATGCACAAGATGTTAAATATGCACATTATATAGTCGATACTCTTAGTTCACCATTTTTATACGGAAGAGGATATACTAACAATGGTGACAAATTAGCAGCAGAATTTATTAAAAATGAACTTATTAAAAACAACTCATTATCGTTCAATAATAATTTTTTTCAAGAATACAAACTCTCAATAAATTCAATTAAAAAAACGTCATTAAGAATTAACAATAAAAACATAAGTGCAGGTAATGAATTTTTAGTCAGTCTTTCATCGCCAAAAACTAAAGGAAAATTCAAAGTTTTAAAACTTGACAGTACAAACTTTAAATCGAAAAAGGATTATGACAATATTATTAAAAAAGATTTAAAAAAGACTGTTATTTTAATTGACAAACAAAATATAAAAGACAAAGATATAACCGAAATATTCAATAAAACGAGATTCAGGAATCCGTTCAATTCTGCAGGTATAATAACAATTGCAGATAAAAAGCTCAGTTGGGCAATATCTGACGGCAGAAATGTTAACGAATACTTTAAGATATCTGTATTAAGGGAAGTTATACCAAAAAAAGTCAAAAAAATCAGCGTTGATATTGACACAGAATATCTAAGCAATTATACAACAAATAATGTAATAGGATATGTTAAAGGAAAATTATATCCTGATAGTTTTATTGTATTTATTGCTCATTATGATCATTTAGGGCAAATGGGAGAAAATGTTTATTTCCCCGGAGCCAATGATAATGGAAGTGGAACATCTATGGTACTTGATTTGGCAAGGCATTTTGCTGCCGATACTAATAAGTTTTTAAAGTACTCTATTGTTTTTGCATTTGTTAGTGGCGAAGAAGCCGGCTTATTGGGCTCATATTATTTATCGAAAAATCCTTTATTCCCGATTGATAAGATTAAATTTCTGATAAATCTCGATATGGTAGGCACTGGAAGCGAAGGTATAACTATTGTGAACGGAACAAAATTTGAAAAAGAATTTCAGCTTTTTAAAGAAATAAACGACAAAAATTCTTTGCTTAAAACCGTTGCACAAAGAGGCGAATCGTGCAATAGCGATCATTGTCCTTTTTACGAGAAAGGCGTGCCTGCAGTTTTCATATATTCAATGGGTAGCGAAAATACCGAATACCATAATATTTATGACACTGCCGATAAACTTCCTTTTACAAAATACAATGAAATTTTCAAACTCCTTACAATTTTTGTCGATAAACTTTAGGTAATATTTTTTTCTTCCAAAGGAAGCTGAATATTTACTGTGGTGCCAATATTCTCAGTGCTTTCGATAATTATTTTACCATTGTTTTTTTCAACAAATTCCTTACATAGTAACAATCCTAAACCGGAACCTGTTTCACCACCGGTTCCATTTCTGATGTGCTTTTGATTTATATTAAATATTTTTGACAAATCATCTTCATTAATTCCAATACCGTTATCTTTAACAGAAAGATTTAAAATATTATCTTTTTTATTAAGACTCACAGATATCACACTGTCAGGATTAGAAAATTTTATTGAATTTGAAAGAACATTTCTAATTACAGTATCAATCATATTTCTATCAGCAAAAACATTAAAACTCGAAGTTTCATTAAATTCTATTTTTATTTTCTTATCAGAAGCATTACTTTGCGACAGATTTATTATTTCATTGATCAATTCAGTTACATTAAATAGCTCAGGATTAAATTTAATAGAACCTGTTTGAGTTTGAGCCCATTTTAGAAGATTGTCGAGAAGCCTGTAAACTTTTTGTGCAGAATCATTAAGCATTCTGGTAATACTTAACTTTTCTTCATTGCTTAATTGGTCGTTATCAACTATTAATACATCGGTTAATCCCAATATTGAATGAAAAGGAGAACGTAAATCATGAGATATGATTGAGAAAAAAGTATTTTTAGTATCATTGGCTACTTGCAATTCATTTGCATATTTAATCAATTCTTCTTGTTGACTTGAAATTTCGTTATTTATTTTTTTCAGTTCTTTTGATTTTTTTATTGAATTAGTTAAATAAACAATGGTAATAACAACCGTTGAGATTAAAATAATAACGATCCAACGAATTAACGTATTAATTTTATTATTCCTGTAAATTGTTTGTTTGTATTCGGAAATAGTATTTTCTTTTTGTTTAAGTTTTATTCTGTTTTCGTCATCAGTAACTTTTTGTAATTGAGTCATAGTATTGAGTTTCATACTAAGGCTGTCAGAAATCTTTAAATATTTGAGAGAGTTTTCAACGTCGCGGGCTTTTAAATATGCCCTGATAAGATAAAGAGCGGCTGTTTGCATATAGGCTTCGATTTTCATTTTTTTAGCCATCTCGAAACTCAACTCTCCGTACTTTATGGCATTATTATAATCTCCTTTTGCACTATACGCCTGACAAATATTAAATAATACATAAGGTAAATCTATCGGGCTATATTTTTCGAAAATATCCTTTACACTGAGAATATTTTCCAAAGCTTCATCATGCTTAAATAAGCGCGAATAACTTGATCCTATTATTATCTTATTATCAGCATATAACAACGGGTAAGTGTTCTTATTTATAAATTCATTAGACTTCTGGGCATATTCAACAGCGTAGTCATATCTGTTTAATTCATAATAAATAGCAGCAAGTCTATTATTTATTTTTGCCAAATTGAGTTTATCATTTTTACTTAATATATCTTCCAGATTGTATAAATATTCAAGTGCAATATTCAATTTCCCGATAGAACGCATAATATCGGCTACCTCTATAGTTAGTTCGATAATTTTTGGGACATTACGAGAAACGAGTGAGTATAAATATGCTTTATAAATATTTTCGAGTGCCTCGGTATTTTTGTATGAATATTTTAGAATTTTTGCTTTTAACTGATAACTTTCCAGAATTAATGGATAATTATCCGTATTCAATGAATTATGTATAGCAAATTGAGCAAATTGTTCTGCAATATCCAAATCAATGGAAAAGTATTTATTAGCAAAATCTAATTGCTGTCTGGCAATTATTTCATAATTATTTTCTGATGCTTTTGATGTTTGTATTGAAAATAAAAATGAAAAATTTAATAGTAGCAAACAGGAAAATAAAAAGGCAAAAACCGCATTCAGCTTTTTGTGCATATAGTTATTTTTCCACAAAAATAACAAATAATTAATCAAAAAGTTAATTTCGTACTAAGAAATTAAAAAAAACTAAAGATTTTGCTTATAGTAATCAAATAACTTTCTGAATAGATGATGTCTTGCTACTCCTCTAACGTTGTGTTCATGCGTTGGATAAAGGAAAAAATCAACTTGCTTTCCTTTTTCTATGCATTTTTTTAAAAAGGAGAGGCTATGTTGAGGAACTACAGTGTTGTCAACTCCACCATGTATAACCAATAATTTCCCTTCAAGTTTGTCGATATAATTCAGTAAACAAGCATTTTTATATCCATCCGGATTTTGTTCAGGTGTATCCATATAACGTTCGCCGTACATTACTTCATACCATTTCCAATCAATAACAGGTCCACCGGCAGTTGCAACTTTAAATACTCCGGGGTTTTTCAGCTTCATCGAAATACTCATAAAACCGCCAAAACTCCAACCATCTACAGCTATACGATTAGGGTCAACATAACTTAGTGATTTTAGATAATTTACTCCAACCATCTGGTCATTTAATTCGTATTTGCCTAAATTTCTGTGAATTACACTTTCGAACTCAAAGCCGCGATTTGCCGAACCTCTGTTATCTAATGTAAAAACAATATAACCTTCCTGAGCAAGATAATTTAACCATAATCCGGCACCTCCTAACCATGAATTGGTTATCAATTGTGCATGAGGACCACCATAAACGTAAATTATCACAGGATATTTTTTTGTAGAATCAAAATTCACGGGTTTTATTAATCTGCAATACAAATCGTTGCCATCTTCAGCTTTAAGTGTGAAAATTCTCATTTCACCCAAATTGTAATCTTTCAAAGGATTTTTGTCTTCAATTATGTTCTTTATTTTTTTCCCGGTTACAGATATAATATCAGCAACATAAGCATTTTCAACATTTGAGTAAACATCTATTATATTTTTGCAACTTTTGTCGAAAATTACATTATGATTACCTTTGATAAGTGTAATACTCTTGATATTTCCATTATTTAAATCAACTTCATAAATATCATTATCAAGCGGACTGTCTTTAGTAGCCGATATAAAAACTTTATTCCCCTTTGCGTCAAAACCTTCTATTTCCTTTACAATCCATTTACCTTTTGTCAATTGTTTAATTAATTTTCCTTCAGTATTATAAAGATATAGATGATTAAATCCGTCTCTCTGACTCATCCAAATGAACATGTCATTTTTATTAGGAATAAAAAATAAACCATGCAGTGGTTCTACATATTTATCGTTTTTTTCTTCAAAAAGAGTTGAAATAAAATTACCGGTATTTACATCATATTTATTTAGTTTCATGTGATTTTGATCACGGTTAAGTACTGCTATATAAATATATTTCTCATCGGGACTCCAAGTGATATTTGTAAGATATTGTTCCTCAGGCTCACCGGTTTTTAAATAAACAATTTTTTGAAGAACAGGGTCAAAAACTCCTACCGTAACATGGTGGCTTTTCATACCTGCCATAGGATATTTTATATTCCTTAGTTCGGCTATTCTCGTATCGATATCAACTAAAGGGTAGTCAGTTACCATAGTCTCGTCCATTCTGTAAAATGCAAGATAATTTCCTTTAGGTGACCAAAAAGTGCCCTTATTTATTCCAAATTCATTACGATGTACACTTTGACCATAAACTATTCCTTTATTTTTTTCCTGACTTACGACAATTTCAGTACCTCTGTATGAAACATAAAGATTGTTTTCGACAGTATATGCAATATTATTGAAGATAGGCTCTATATCAATATTTTCTGCATTTTCAGGATATTGATTCAAAACTGAAATTTTATTATTCTTAAAATTATATTCATAGTACTTATTGTTTGCAGAAAATTTGAAATTCCCTTTCAAATCCCAGTTTATTGAAGGGAATCGTTTCAATTCATTTTCATTAATGCCTCTTAATGCTTTATTTAAAGCGGTAATATCTAATAAAGTATCATTTTTTTGTTCTTTAATGCTTCCTTTAACTAATTTATTGTTCGATTGCCAAGTATAGTTGCTTCCGTCGTCCATCCACTGTAAGTTGAATAATGATACCGGATAATAGTTACGATTAGTCATTAATTCGTCTATATTCAACTTTTTAGATTGCCCGTTTAATTGAAAAAATGCAGATAAAAGCAAACAAACTAGTGCAATTTTGAAACTTATTTTCATAGCAATTTTTAATTTAAAATTTCAAGTAGCTAAAATAATCAAAAAAGTTTAGATTATTTTAAATTTTCGATATAATCACTAAATATTTCGATGAAATAAAAATGATATAGAAACTAAATTTTTTGCAATTTTTCAAATAATCACATTTAAGTTTCTGTTAACAAAAGATTTAACAATAAAAATAAACTGCATAATATTTTTAATATCTTTGCTATACTTATTTTACATTTATGTTAGTAGAACAAACTTTCTATATCAAATACATGGTTTGTAAGTGTTGTATCAAGATAATTAAACAAGAGCTTGAGCAACATGGAATAAAGGTTGACAAAATTACGCTGGGTGAAGCTGCATTAATATATGATAATGATAAACATAATGAAGATTCAATAGAAAAAATATTGAATGAAAACGGCTTTGAACTGGTTACAAATAAAGAGAAGATATTGGTCGAACAAATTAAAGTAGCAGTTATTGAGCTTATACATCATGCAAATAATATGAATTCGATTATAAGAAATTCCGATTATCTCGTTGAGAAACTCGGTTATTCATATCAGCATTTATCTGCCATATTTTCAAAACATGAGCCGACAACATTGGAGAAATATATCATTTTGAATAAAATTGAAAAAGTAAAAGAAATGATAGAGTACGGAGAACTTTCATTAAGTGAAATTGCTTTTACTATGGGATATAGCAGCGTGCAATATCTATCAACACAATTTAAAAATATCACGGGAATCTCTGTATCTGATTATAAAAGAAATAATAATGTAACACGCAAAGCAATTAATGAAATATAAATAATATTAATAAAACCACAATTAATACTAAGGAAATTCCCTGAATTTAATAAAACCTTCTTCATATCAATATTTTAACCAATTCAAGTGTTTTTTACAACCATTTATTCCACAATGCAACAAAAAGAGGCTGTCTTACTTTTTTTTTGACAGCCTCTTTTTGTTAAATGTTTTAGAGAGTAATTTTATTCGTGGTCGAAGCCATTAAATAATTTCCCGTTGATAGTCAGGCTATCCAATGTTGTACCATCGGGTTTATAAATAACAGCAACAAAACTAATTACTCCATTGTTAACAGTTCCATTGTTTATAGAAACAGTTGCATAGGTTCCGGGTTTATTACCTTTGTTTTCTGATTTTACGGCACTAAAAGCGTTACCACTGACACTTGCTTTTACTTTAATGCCATCACCGTAAATATTTTCAATCCAAACGGCATTAGGGTCAAATGAAGTGTTGTAAAGGCTAATGCTATAAGGCCCCCATTCGCCTTGGAAACCATTTTCCTTCACATAGTATCTTCCGCTAACGCTTGAAGTTGTTGAAAATTCCTGAAAATCTTTCCATCGGTCATCTTTTTCACAAGCAGTCATTACAAATACTGCGAGTATTGAAAACAAACTTATCTTTATTATATTTTTCATATTTCATATTTTTTAAATTATACAATAAATTAAGGTTTTGGTTCTAAGAAGAATGCAGTAGCAACAGGACTCCCTCCAATAGTGCATTTATAAGTAAATTTGCCGGCATTATCAATAGAACCGCTTCCTGCAGTAATAAATGATGCACCCCAAGGCGAATCCCAATCAATTTCAGCATTATCAAAAGTTTTATCTGAATTAACTCTAATAACGCCCGGACAACGATATGTTATTCCATAACCTCTCCAAACTTCGTAATATCGAGCAAACATATCGGTACAGTAATATACTCCCGGAATAGATGTAGCTTTCAGTATAACGGTTCCGTCACCTTTCTCATTTGAGTAGCTTGTACCTCTGCCACCTTCATAAGCTTTAGCATAATTAACGGTACCATCACCTGTAACTCCGACTACCCATACAACTCTTACTGCAGTTGAAGGAAACCCGTCTTTATTTGTTGCTTTATAAGTAAGCACATATCTGCCTTTAACAGCAGTATTAACAGTACCTGAAATTGTGTATGGATCACCGGTACTGACATTTATTCCCGGGTCAACCCAATTTGAACCTACAGCAATAACGGTGTCAGCACCTCCAATAATCGTCATTACTGCATATGTTGTTACTCGCGACACATCCTTTGAATCTTTTTTACAATTTGTTAATCCAATCGCAAAAAGAAGGATGATAATTACTATTATATTATATTTTTTCATATTTACTATTTTTTTAAGGTTAATACTATTTAACATCCCACCAAATTTTCTTTGTAATTGGCTCTAATGCCGGAGTATTTGGATTACGTCTTCTTTCCGATTCAGTAAATAAAAGCCTTTTGGGGAACTGATTTCCTATAGCACTATTTACTGATACAGTAAACTGACCTTTAACGTATGCGGGCGAATTACCCGGAACTGTACTTTCTCTTGGATATTGGGTTCTGTTATGTTCAAGAAAAGCTTCAAGCCCTTGGATATTAGTCATGGCAATCCATTTTTGGATAATAATTTTCTCTAATTTTTCTTCAAAAGTTGTATTGGGGTATTCGTAAGGTTGACCGGGTGCGTATAAAGCAGCAGAACCAACAACTCCTAATCTTGTAAATGAAGCATCTATTCCTGCCTCGTAAAGAGCTTTTGCATTACCTGCCAATCCGTATCTTTCAATAGCTTCAGCCTGCAAGAAATAACTTTCGGATTCTGACATAAAATATACAGGGTCCAAAGGTCCTAATACAGGAGTAGATAAATCGGCAATATTTGCTCCTGCAGGGAAAGTATTATTGAAATAATCGCCCTGAACTAAGCATTTATAAACTGCAGGTGTCTTTTTATTTTTATTTATCAATTTAGGTAATCTTGGATCGGAAACACTATCTAAAATAGAATAAATAGTATTACTTGTAGACACATTGCCCGATAATCTGTCAATAAAAGTTTCATAAGCAGGATTTCTCTTATTTTGTTGATTGGCAAAGATACTCACTTTGGCATCAGTATTCAGAAATGGTGCATTAGCATTAAACATTGCAGTAATACCTGCAGAAGCAACGGCAGGACGAGCATAACATTGACGCAGATAAATTTTTAGTTTCAAAGTGTTGGCAAATCTCTCCCATTTATCCATATCGCCGGCAAATATAATATCATCAGCACCGGGTTTAATTGCTGTAGCATTAGGATTACTGTTGCTCTTAAATGTTTTATAATCATGCGACATTGCTTCGTTTATCATATTAATAAGACCATCGTAAACAACAGGGCCATTATCGTATTTTGGAGTAATTATTCCCAAATCTCCCTGAAGAGCTTCAGTAAAAGGAATCTTATCATATAAATCGGCTAAAACCTGATAAGTATAAGCCATCATTACAGAAGCCATCATATAATAGCTCCAGTTTTGTTCTTTCAATGCCAGTTCTCTTACATATTTATAATCTCTGAGAGCACCTGAGTATAATTCGCCCCATTGACGTACATCAAAATCGCTGTTTTGAATATTATAAGCATCAATTTCGCGCCATTGTGGAGCACCTATAGCTTGTGTCCAATGTTGTGCCCAAAATGCTCCAAGCAATTGGTAATATCCACCTATTACATATGTGCTTGAACCAATAGCAGCCGGAAGTGTAAGTTGTACTGTTGATTCCTGTGACCTGCTTGGATCATGGTTTATATCAAGAAAATCCTTCTCACAGGCACTAACTAAGAATACCAATGAGAACACTATCCATTTTATATTTTTTATTATATTTTTCATATTGCCTAATTTTTTAAATTATTAAAATGTAATACGTAAACTTGCACCTATACTTCTTGTTGTAGGAGCGGCACTAAATTCACCATAATCGGCATTCAAATCGTTACCAAATGTAGTAAGTTCAGGATCGATAAAATGATTATCATCAGGTGTAAATAGGAGTAAATTCCTACCAATAATACTGAATGAAGCTTCTCCGAATGGTGTCTTTTCTAACCATTTTTTCGGGAATGTGTAAGTTAAAACAACCTGACGAAGTTTTATGAACGATTTATCAATTAACCATTGACGAGCAAATAAACCTGCACCTCTTGTTTGGTCATAATATTGATAAAGGGTATGATTTTCGTGCGAAATAGGTACTGTATTTTCTTGATAGCCAATAATATTACCTGCATTATCGTAAACAGCTTGAACCGAATTTGGAATAATAAATGGTTGACGGTCATTAAATGTTGTTGCCGGAGCTGTTCCTGCAAAATACATTATTTCTTTAGTTCTTGAGTACATCAAACCTCCCTGACGTATATCTATCGAGAAACTTAATGACCAATTCTTGTATGTCAGGCTGTTGGATACTCCGGCCATCCAATCATATTGCGAACTTCCTAAAATCTTATTTTCGGGATCAGCAATTGGTAATCCACTTGCATCAACAACAATATGACCTTGTCCGTCAGTTAATGCTACTGCACCTTCAAACATTCCAAGAGGTTGGCCGGGTATTGCAACAAACCCGAGACGACTTGTTCCTCCCAAATCAACTTTTTCAAGAGCGTCATTTAATTTCTCAAGTTTATTGTTGTTTTTTGAGAAGTTAACAGAAATGTCCCATCTGAAATTAGTTTTCTTTATTGGCACACCTTTTAATAATACTTCAATACCTTTATTGGATATTTCACCTAAATTCATTGTTTGAAAACGGTAACCGCTTGAGTATGCTAATGGAACAGGATAGATTAAATCTGTTGTAATTTTATTGTAATATGTAAAATCTATTCCCAAACGATTATTGAAGAAACGTAAATCCGTTCCTATTTCAAACTCAGATGTAATTTCGGGTTTTAGATTAGGATTTCCTATTGTATTACCTACAGTTAATGCGTTTATTCCTCCAAGTGGCCAATCTAATCCTCTGTAACCATCAGAGTAGTTAGCCTGTGTAAATGTACTATAAATTAAATAAGGATTAGCATCATTACCGGTTTGAGCCCAACCTAATCTTATTTTTCCGTAAGGGATTATAGGAGTGATTTCGGGATATAATTCAGTAAATACTAATGCTGTGTTGAATCCGGGATAGAAGAATGAGCGGTTATTTTCGGGCAATGTCGAAGACCAGTCATTACGTGCATTAATCTGAAGATTTAAATATTTTTTATAGTTAAAATCTGCACTTAGATATAATCCATATAACCTTCTTTTCATTGTAGATTCTGAAATACTTGGTGTAGCGCTGCTATTGGATAAATGGTAGAAATAAGGAATATCCAAGCCAATAACCTGAGCAAAAAGAGTTTTTGAATTACGTTGGTTTACATTCCATCCAAATAAACCGTTAAACTCAATATCTTCGTTTATATTTCTATTAATATTCAGAATTAAATCACTATTAATTTCTCTACTAAAAAATGTTTCCTCAGAGACTCTTCCGGGATCATCATTATAATCATTTCTTACATAATCAGTTATTGCTCTCCATTCTTTAAGCTGAGAATTAGCAATATCAGAACCTATTTTCCATGAAACATTCATCCAATCGTTGAATTTGTAATCTAATCCGATATTACCAAAAACACGATCTTCGTTAAATAAGTTCCCATGTTCATTTAATACATAGTATGGATTGGCAGCATATCCGTTATAATAATTATCTAAATTATACCATAACCCTTTATAGTCTTGCTGGTCAACAATGCTTATATCTCTTGGGGTTTGCATAATATTGTCATAAACTGACTGGTCTTGACCAGTTGGAACAAACTTATTTTGTTTTTTAACGTATGTCAATGAACCTGAACTTGTGAAGTTATTTTCAAGTTTTGAACTTCCTCTTAACGATATAGTATTTCTTTTATAACTATCGGCATCGGTTGGGAAAATACCATCAGCATTCAAATTAGAATAAGAGAAGAAATAACTTGATTTTTCATTGGAATTTGCGATTGAAATTGAGTTATCAAAAGAAGTTCCTACATCAAAAAAGTCTCTGACGTTATTTGGCAAAGCAACATAGGGTTTAATGAGTTGTTGATTGTTAACAATATGACCCCAAGGTCTGACAGCTCCGTCAAATTTTGGGCCCCAGCTTGTATTTTCGATTAAATCAGGTTCACCATTGAAACCTTCACCAAACTGATTTTGAAAAGTTGGGAGTCTTAGCGGAGTTTCAGTAAAAAACGATGAAGTAAATGTTACCTCAGCACCTTTTCTTTTAGCTATCTTAGCTCCTTCTTTCCCTTTCTTTGTTGTTATAACAATTACACCGTTTGCAGCACGCGAACCATAAAGAATAGTAGCAGAAGAGCCTTTAAGAAACGAAATACTTTCAATATCATCGGGATTGATATCATTTCCTCTGTTCCCGAAGTCAGTACCTCCATTTAAATCTGTACTTCCAATTGAGGAATTGTTTATAGGCACACCATCAACAACATAAAGAGCCTGATTACTACCGGTAAGCGATGTAAAACCTCTGGAGATTACACGAGTTGATGCTCCCGGATTGCTTGATGCAGTGGTAATATTAACCCCTGCAACCTTGCCTTGCAAAGCATTTAACGGGCTTCTGTCTCTTGTTTTCATAATTTCGTCAGAACTAACCTGAGTAGCAGAATAACCTAAACTTTTTTCCTGCTTTTTAACACCGATTGCTGTAACTACAACACCCTCGATATTCATTACATCGGGAGACATAGTTACATCAATAACGTTTTTTGTTCCAATTTTAACCTCTTGGGTTTTCATACCTACATAAGAAAATACCAGAATTTCAGATTTCTCGGGAACCGTAATCCGGTACTTTCCATCTAAATCTGTTGTAGTACCATGCATTGTCCCTTTTACAACAATCTGGACTCCCGGTATAGAAGAGCCGTCTTCTGCGCTGGTTACCTTACCGGTTATAACCCTTTGCGCAATTAATACTTGTAATCCCGAAAACAACAGAAAAACAAGCAAAATCGTAAATTTTCTCATAATTTTTTAAGTTTAATTAATAAATTAGTTAAGATAAATGGAATATATATATGGAGATTGTAACATAAAATATTCAGAGTTAATTTTAAATACATTTTGTTTAATGTAAAATAATTGCAATTTTAATAAATTTTGTTTCCAATTCCAAATTTTTTTTTAAGGAAATTTAACGACTTAAAGATTATAGTATAGGTTTTATCAAAACTTTAGGTTCGAGCATATCATGAATTGCATATTTAACACCCTCTCTGCCTAATCCCGAATCCTTGATTCCGCCGTAGGGAGCATGATCAACACGAAAAGTGGGAACATCGTTTATTATTACACCGCCAACATCAATGTAATTAAACGCATAATTCATTTCCGATAAATTATTTGTAAATACTCCGGCTTGTAATCCATAATTGCTGTTATTAATGATTTCGACTTCTTTTTCAAAATTATCAAAAGGTTCAAGGATAACAACAGGACCAAACACTTCGAGTGAACAAACTTTCATATTTGGATTGGTTTGAGTGAGTACTGTCGGGCTGTATACACTTCCTTTTCTTGTTCCGCCGCAAAGAATTTTTGCGCCATTATCCACGGCTTCATTCACCCATTGCTCGACTCTTATTGCATTATTTTCATCTATCATTGCCGAAATATCAGTTTCAGGATCAAGAGGTTGTCCAATTTTAAGTTTTTCGACTTTCGAGACAAATTTTTCTGTAAATTCCTTAAAAACATCTTTTTCAACATAAATTCTCTGAGTATGAATACAAACCTGACCTGAAAAAGCAAAACCTCCAACAACACATTTATTAACAGCCTCATCGATATCAGCTGATTTTGAAATTATCACTCCTGCATTTCCTCCAAGCTCGAGTACAACCTTTTTTTTGCCTGCATCTGCTTTCATTTTCCAGCCAACTTCAGGTGAGCCTGTAAATGTAAGAAGTTTAATTCTTTCATCTGTTACTAAATTATTACCTGTTATTCTATCCATAGGAAGAACAGAAAATGCACCCTTTGGAAGGTTAGTATTATCGACTAATTTCGCAAATTCGAGCATTGATAATGGCGTAGAGCTTGAAGGTTTAAGAATTATGGGACAACCGGCAGCAATTGCAGGTGCAACCTTATGCATTGCCAGATTTATCGGAAAGTTAAAAGGAGCTATTCCGGCTACTATACCGACAGGAAAATATTTAACCCAAGCTTCTTTTCCATGACCCGCTTTAGTCCAATCAGCAGATAAATATTCTCCGGGAAGTCTTTTTGCCTCTTCTGCAGCTATTATAAGAGTTTGAATTGCCCTATCAACCTCACCCAAAGCATATTTAAGGGGCTTACAGGCTTCCATAGAAAGTATTTCCGAAAAGAAATTCTTTTTTTCAGAAAGTTCCCTAGATAAAGTCATAAGAATATTATACCTCTCGTAAACAGGTAATTCCTTCATAACAGGCATACTATTACGGGCTTCGACAATAGCTTTTTCGAGATCAGAATTCTCGGCAAGATATGTTTTAGCAATAACTTCTGAAGTATAAGAATTTTTAATTTCCAATATCTTCGATGTCGTACGAAACTCTCCTGCAATATATATTTTATATTCTTTCATAAAAATTATTTTAGATTAAAAAATAAAAGTAGATGATACGAAAATAATAATTTCAAACCATTTTAATTGCTTAAAATTATAATTTTTACGGATTAAAAAAATTAAATTAGCTTAAGATGAATATCAATGTATTACAAAAAAACAAAAAATACTTTAAATGGTTAATAAATCAACCTTGGCTAAACCAAAAGAAAATAAAATCTATTTAGTAACTATAATTTTTCTGCTTAAAATTTCATTATCAGTATAAATTAAAAGCAGATAAGGCCCTTTTTCAAAATTACTTAAATCAATTTTTATACCCTCCTTATTGCCATTTATTTCAAGGTTAAAAATATTTTGCCCAAGAAGATTGAAAAATGATATTTTATTAATGTGTAAATTTTTTAAGTTAGATATTTTCAGAAATTCATTTGAAGGGTTAGGAAATATTTCAATTTTATCGGCATCTAATGTATTGACTTCAGATGGAGCTATAAACGCCTGATAATGTGCATAGTATTCATTATAGAAATACGGGCCGGTATATTGCATTATTGAATTTTGCTGAGAATAAAGTTCAAGAGATAAATTGTATAAGATTGGTGGTACTGATGATTTATTATTAGTACAGACTGCTTTACCTTTTATTGAGTTTTGCCATTGATCATAAATATAAGAAATGCTTTTTATATAGGGAGAATCTGCAAAAGGAGCCACAATACATTTTTTTAAAATTAAATCACCTGCATCATTATACTTATATTGAAACTCTACAGACTGAGTTGTAATAACATATCCTCCACCACAAGGATAGTCCCATTTATATGACTTAACATATCTTAGTGAATTATTGTCATAATAGTAAAAAGAGTCTTCTTGCTCAATTATTGTATACCACGCACCTTGATATGTCGCATTCCACCTGTAATATTTAGCGTTATTAACATTACCGTTGCTATCATAAGAATATATTGCTGAAGTGCCGGGTTCATAAACATTATCGGGATTGTAATACTGACTAATTTCAATAATTCTGTTCATGGTATCATAAATGATTGTATCACGTTATTCGCATTCCAGTTATTAGTATAAGTGTAATCATATATACTTTGTGTAACAGTTTTAATATTATTTAAATTGTCGTATGTATATGTATATTTGTTTTCGTAATACCAACTTCCATTATCGGAGAAATAGTTTATATAATCAATCAAGCGGCCTAAATTGTCATACGAATATTCAATCTTTTTATAATCTCTCCAAATATCGGGATATCCGTCGTAATACTTTGATTGTTCAATAATAAGATTCCCATTAATATCATAAATATAGATATTATAGTATGTTTTAAGATAATTTGAATATGAAATTACTGACATTTTAGTGGGTTTACCCCATTTATCAAATGTCCTTGTATGTATTGCTCTAATTTGCTTGTTAAGTGAACCGTAGGATATTAAAGTATCCCATATAAATTTGAAAGGCGACTTATTTGTTTTATTAAATCTGTATAAATCATTTACTATTTTTAATGCCTGATTATCATTAGTGATAATATTTTCATTAATTCTAATACTATTAATCTCTTGGGTAAAGCCAAAATTTATGTTTGCCAAAAAGAATAAAAGAAAGCCTATAAGATTTTTTTCATAATTAAAATAATTTATAAGTTAATGATTTTCAGATATATAACATAAGATATTTAATATTTATTTTCTGAATTATCTTATAAAAAAACTTAGCTTTTTTTAGCTTTCTAATAGTATTTGTTTTAGACAATCGAAACAATAAAAGGGTTGTATAGAGAATAAATTACAAAGAGTTAATAGACAAAAAATAGACTTCTAATTAATGTATTTTGCTTATTGCTTTTTCCCATTCCCAAGCTGAACGCATCATTTCTTCGAGTGAACGTTCGGCTTTCCAATTTAGTTCTTTATTTGCCAATCTTGTATCGGCATAAACAGCTTCAACATCGCCGGGGCGACGAGGTGCAAATTCGTATTTTACAGCAATGCCTGTTGCTTTTTCGAAAGCTTTAACCATATCGAGTACTGATATTCCTACACCAACTCCAAGGTTGAACACTTCATATTTCTTTTCGCTTTTTTTAGAAATAAGCCTATCGATAGCAGCAATATGAGCAATAGCAACATCAACAACATGAATATAATCTCTTAAACAGGTACCATCGGGAGTATTGTAATCATTTCCGAATATTCTCAGTTTTTCTCTTTTACCAAATGCAGTTTCAGTTATATAAGGTACCAAATGGTGAGGTGGACCATCCTGAAACTCACCGATTAATGCACTTTCATGTGCACCTATAGGATTAAAATATCTGAGAGAAATACAACGAGTATTGCTGACTTTTGTAGTGTCGAAAAGTATATCCTCGCATATTTTTTTGGTGTTTCCGTAGGGCGACATGGCAGGTTTTACGGGAGCGTACTCATCAACGGGCAATTTATCAGGTTCTCCGTAAACTGTGCATGAAGATGAAAATACAATATTTTCGATACCGAACTCATGCATACATTTTAACAGATTTATCGTTGACATCAAGTTATTTTCGTAGTACATCAAAGGTTTTTCAACAGACTCTTCAACCAAAAGCACAGCTGCAAAGTGAATAACAGCATCAATATTAGGATATTTTGAAAAGAAATCGTGCATTTCATTATAATTGCACATTTCAACCTTTTCAAATACAGGCCTTTTACCTGTTATTTTTTCAATACGATCAACAACTTCGATATCGGAATTAACCAAATTATCTATTATTATCGGGTTGTGTCCTTGATTCATAAGCTCTACAACAGTGTGGGAGCCAATGTATCCAATACCCCCTGTAACTAATATATTCATAAAAATTGTTTTAATTAATTTTAATCACTTTTCCGTCAATTAATTTATATTTTTCTTTACTTTCGGGACAAACAGCAATACCATTATTATCAAAATTCAAACGATGACCAAACTCGCTCATCCAGCCAATTTGTCGGGCAGGATTACCAACAATCAAAGCATAAGCAGGAACATCTTTTACAACAACTGCTCCCGCACCAATAAAAGCAAATTCGCCTATTTCAATACCACAGACAATAGTTGCATTGGCTCCTATTGTTGCACCTTTTCTAACTATTGTCTTGGCATATTCACTTTTTCTGTTAACGCTGCTGCGAGGGTTTATTACGTTAGTAAAAACCATTGAAGGCCCCAAAAACACATCATCCTCACAAATTACACCTGTATATATTGATACATTGTTCTGTACTTTAACATTATTCCCGAGTTTAACATCAGGAGAAACTACAACATTCTGCCCAAAATTGCAGTTCTCACCTATTTCGCAATTAGACATAATATGCGAGAAATGCCATATTTTGGTTCCTTTGCCTATTTTACAACCTTCGTCGATAACAGCGGTTTCGTGTGCAAAATAATCCATATTATTTTTCTATCTATTAATAAATTCAAGAACACTATCAGTAATATATTTTAATTGCTCATCATCCAATTCTGTATGCATTGGTAAAGAAATTACCGATGAACATAATTTTTCTGTAACAGGAAAATCGCCTTCTTTATATCTTGGGTCAATATATGCTTTTTGCATATGAAGCGGTACAGGATAATAAATCATTGCAGGTATTTCTTTACTTGCAAGGTAGGATTGTAATTCATTACGATCAACATTAGTCAAAACAAGAGTATATTGATGAAATACATGAGTAGAATAAGGAGCTGTTACAGGTGTTTTAATCTTTGGATGATTTTCAAAAGCTCTGTTGTAGAATGATGCTGCATAATTTCTTGCTCTGGCATATTCGTCAAGATATTGCAATTTTACTTTAAGTACAGCAGCCTGAATGCTGTCTAATCGGGAATTGACACCTATATAATCGTGATAATATCTCACAACCATACCATGATTGACAACAACTCTCATTTGTTTTGCCAATTCATCATCGTTGGTAAAAATAGCTCCTCCGTCTCCGTAACAACCAAGGTTTTTCGAAGGGAAAAAAGATGTACAGCCAATATGACCGATTGTACCTGCTTTTTTTCTACTTCCATCTTTAAATA
Source organism: uncultured Bacteroides sp. (assembly GCA_964634005.1). Classification (GTDB taxonomy): domain Bacteria; phylum Bacteroidota; class Bacteroidia; order Bacteroidales; family JACABE01; genus CAZWKQ01. The sequence goes on along the minus strand of CAZWKQ010000002.1, from coordinate 164,908 downwards.
TATATTCTGCACCAATTGCCTGACAAGCATCTTCAATAACATAAAGATTCTTTTCTTTGGCAATTTCCATAATTTCTTCCATATTAGCACATTGTCCGAAAAGATGAACAGGAACAATTGCTTTTGTTTTGGGTGTAATTGCTTTTCTCAATGAATCTATAGAAATATTGAAAGTATCCGGTTCAACATCAACCAGAACAGGGGTAAAACCTAATAATGCAATAACTTCTGCAGTAGCAATAAATGTAAAAGAAACAGTTATTACTTCGTCTCCGGGTTTTAATCCCAATGCCATCATTGCTACCTGTAATGCATCAGTACCATTAGCACAAGGAATAACATGTTTAATGTCAAGATATTTTTCTAAATCCGACTGAAAATCTCGAACTGCCGGACCATTAATAAAGGCACATGAATCTATAACTTCCTGAATCCCTTTATCAACTTCTGTTTTAATCTTTTCATACTGGCTTTTTAAATCAACCATTTGAATTTTCTTCATCATAAGTAAAATTTATAGTTATTATTTTTTTTCCTTTTAATGCAAAAATAATTATTATTTTCAATTGACATTAATCGACCTGATAAAATAATCTTTAAACAATTATTTTGACTAATTTTGCGTTTTAAAATCTCAATTTAATTAACACTGCATATATTGACATTAAAAATGTTTAAAAAGATTTTATCAATTATTTTCATATTCACTATTCTTTTATTTTCACTTTCGGCAAAGTCGCAAGTTAGCTTAAAAGACAGTTCAGCATTTGCCACTCTGATCGGAATATCCTACTCATACCAATTCTCGGGAGCTGATTTATCGGAAAGATACGGTAACAATTCGAGCATTGGGCTATCGTGTATGCTAAAAACAAAAAGTAACTGGCTTTTCGGTGCTGATTTTAATTATTTATTCGGTAATGATGTTAAAATTTATGACCAGATTGTAAAAAACATAGCTACATCCGACGGACAAGTTATATCAAAGGAAGGAGTATATTCCGATATAAGAATGTTTGAAAGAGGGTTTATTTCAACAATAAAATTCGGGAAACTATTTCCTGTTTTTAATTCTAATCCAAATTCGGGAATTGTATTTTTGGGTAGTGCCGGTATTATTCAACATCAAATTCGTATAGAAACTGATAATAATGCCGCACCTCAACTTGTTGGTGATTATGCGAGAGGATATGACAGGTTGTCTAACGGATTTGTTATAAGTCAGTTTTTAGGATATATGTATTTAAGCGATAAAAAACTTACAAATTTTTTTGTTGGCATCGAGTTTAATCAAGGGTGGACACGATCTCAAAGAGATTATAATTTTGATACAATGAAAAAAGATACAGACAGAAAATTCGATACTTTATGGGGTTTTAAGATTGGATGGGTTTTACCTATTTATAATCGTGCACCCGAAAAATTTTATTATAATTAGTATTTTCTGATGAGATATATTTATAATATTTCAATTTATTTTTATTACGCATTTATTTATTTGGCATCTTTTTTTAACATTAAAGCCAAATACTGGATAAAAGGTCGAAAAGAAAGTAAAAATAAATGGAATGAAATAAAGTTGAACAAAGAACCTATTGCATGGTTTCACGCTGCTTCCTTAGGAGAATTTGAACAAGGAAGGCCTGTAATAGAACTTTTCAAAAAAGAGTTCCCTAATTATAAAATTCTAATAACTTTTTTTTCTCCTTCAGGGTTTAATGTACGTAAAAATTACTCTATCGCCGACTGGGTTATTTATTTGCCTATCGATACTCCTAAGCAATCAGAAAATTTTATTGAATTAGTTAATCCAAAAATCGTTTTTTTTATCAAATATGAATTCTGGTTCAATTATTTAAAAAAATTATATAAGAATAACATTCAATTTTACCTTATTTCGGGAATTTTCAGACCTAATCAGATTTTCTTTAAACCATACGGAAAATGGTTTCGAAAACATTTGGATTATTTTTCTCATATTTTTGTTCAAAACAAAACTTCTTATGAATTGCTTAATCTTTACGGATTTAATAACATTTCAATCAGCGGAGACACTCGTTTCGACAGAGTAATCCAAATTTCTAACGAAAAAATCAGTATTCCGGTTATTGAAAATTTTATTGAAAACAATAAGATTTTCATTGCAGGCAGTACATGGGAAGATGACGAAAAAATAATTATCTCTCTGATGAAAGAACCTCAGTATAAACTCAAATATATAATTGCACCTCACGAAGTAAACGAAAATAATATAAAAAGGTTGAAAACCTCAATCCCATTGAATACCATAGAATATTCAAAAGTAAATGAAACTGATGCCAATAAGTACGATTGTTTAATTATAGACTGTATAGGATTACTTTCAAAAATATATTATTATGCACTTATTTGTTATGTTGGTGGAGGATTTGGGAAAGGAATACACAACGTTCTCGAAGCGGCAGTTTTCGGAAAACCCGTAATATTTGGCAAAAACTACAAGAAATTCTCTGAAGCAAAAGAACTTATTGAGGTTGGCGGAGCATTTACAATAAACAATTTTGATGACTTAAACCAAAAAGTGAACAAATTAATTAATGAAACTAATTTTTATAATAACTGCTGTAATAATTCGTACAATTATGTTCAAAGCAAAAAAGGCGGAACTGAAAAAATAATTAATTTCGTGAAAGACAGCAATGTTTCAAACTCATTAATTTAAGAACAAAACGGTAAATAATTATGTTTTTCTTTTTTCCTTTTTAGCTGCAGGGAAAAGAATATTATTCAAAATTAATCGGTATCCCGGAGAATTGGGAAAAAGATTAAGGTCGGTGGGTGGGTCTCCGACAAGATGTTCATAATCTTCGGGGTCATGCCCTCCATAGAAAGTCCATGTACCCTTACCGAACTCACCATGTATATATCTCGCTTCATTGAGAGCTTTATTTTCGCCCATTATAATAACACCGGGCTTTACAAATTCTTTGCGAAATGCCGTAGTTTGTCCCATGAAACCTTTAATAACATTCTCATGGTTTTGACACAACATAGATGGAACCCAGTCCCATTTTGCTGAAAATTCGAATAAAGTGAAAAAATCTTTATCGGGACTTAATCTTCCGCGAGTTTGAGTAGCATCAATAGATGAAATTTCGTATTCATAAGGATTTGTTACAATTGTAAAATCTCTGAATGCAAAGCAATTATGATAATTAAGTTTCGACTGTGCATCGGGTGCAATAGGATCTCCATCAAACATTTCGGCACATATATCAGTATTCTCTGCCGAAAGAGCTACATCATAACTATCGGGGGCAGAACACATAGAAAAAAGATAACCTCCGCCTGCAACAAAATCCCTTATTTTCTTCGATACGGCAAGTTTTAACTGGGATACTTTCTGAAAACCATATCTTTTAGCAGTTTCCTGAGAAATTTTTACATCGTTTTGATACCATTCTGCATTTCTATAATTAGCCCAAAACTTTCCGTACTGTCCGGTAAAATCCTCGTGATGAAGATGCAACCAGTCGTACATGGGTAAAACCCCATTCATTACTTCATCATCATAAATAACATCATAAGGAATTTCGGCATAAGTGAGGACTAAAGTAACAGCGTCATCCCAAGGAAGTTTATTTTTGGGTGAGTAAACAGCAATTTTAGGAGCTTTATGCAATTTTACCTCGTCCATATTAACCTGAGGATCGGCAATTTGCTGTAAAATCGCAGAACTTTGAACATCGGCAATAACATTATATGATACTCCCCTTATTTTTAACTCCTTCTCGAAAATTTCAGCATACTTGAACATAAAACTTCCACCGCGATAATTAAGCAACCAACTAACTTCAACGTCTTGTTTTAAAACCCAATAAGCAATTCCATAAGCCTTTAAATGATTCTTCTGCACATTATCCATAGGAATAAGAATAAATGCAGCATTTGCTTTAAAAAATATGATTATTACAAATAAAAATGCAAATAAAAATTTTTTCATAATCGAAAAAGTAGAAAACTTAAACAATTAACGTTTTAATAAGCAATATGTTTTAAATAAAAAAATTAAAACGGAGGCTCATTATCATCCTTCATTTTATTAATTTTAGAAGGAATTATTTTGGTTGCAGGTTGATTATAAAATTCTTTATTAGGTTCAATGCCGTCATTTCTTGAATAATCGCTGTCATAATCAACATCATCGGCAAACTTAGCCAAATGATTAATAAATCTTAACCTGACTTCGTCAATAGGGCCACTTCTGTGTTTAGCAATTATAATATCGGCTTTCCCTCTGGTAGGTCCTTTTTCATCACCTTCAATTTTATAATACTCGGGTCTGTAAATAAAAAGAACGATATCAGCATCTTGTTCAATTGCTCCTGATTCTCTTAAATCTGATAAAATAGGTTTTTTAGGGCCTCCTCTCGATTCGACAGCTCTACTCAATTGCGACATAGCTAATATCGGAATCTTAAGTTCCTTGGCTAACGCTTTAAGTTGACGCGAAATAGTGCTTATTTCCTGTTCTCTGTTGCCTTTTGCATCAGAAGATCCTTGCATAAGTTGCAAATAATCAACAAAAACCATCTGAATATTATGCTTTTGCTTTAATCTTCGGCATTTTGCTCTCAATTCAAAGATACTAATGGCAGGAGTATCATCAATAAATATAGGAGCATCAATAAGGTTGTTGATTTTACTTGTAACAGCATCCCATTCATAATTTGTAAGGTTTCCTTTTTTCAGTTTTTCGGCAGGGACATTTGATTCGCTCGAAATCAGACGAGTAACAAGCTCAACGGCCGACATTTCGAGAGAAAAAAAGGCTACAGCTTTATTAAAGTCAACTGCAATATTTCTTGCCATAGTGAGTGCAAAAGCAGTTTTACCCATTGATGGGCGAGCAGCAAGTATTATAAGATTTGACTTCTGCCATCCCGAAGTAAGTCTGTCGAGTTCAGTAAAACCTGAAGCTACTCCACTTAATCCGTCTTTATGAGATTTTGCAGCCTCGATATCTTTAATTGCCTGCGAAATAAGCGACTGCATCTCGTTATAGTCACTCCTGAAATTCTTTTCGCCTATCATTAAAAGATTTCGTTCGGCCCTATCAAGCAGTTCAAGAACATCTGTAGTATCTGAATAAGCTTCTTGCTCTATTTGTGCTGCAATCTTTATAAGTTCTCTTTGTATGTATTTTTGCGAAAGGATTCTTGAATAAAATTCAATATTTGCACTCGAAGCAACTCTTTGTGTGAGCTGGGTAATATAGTATGCACCTCCGACCAATTCAAGTTCACCGCTTCTTTTTAGCTCATTAGTTACCGTCAATATATCAACAGGTTCACTTTTAGCAAATAAACTCAATATAGCCGAATAAATTCGCTGATGACTTTCCTTGTAAAAGAACTCAGGCTTTAAAATATCAATAACCGAATTAAGAGCGTCCTGATCAAGCATTAATGCACCAAGAACTGCTTCTTCTACATCTATAGCCTGCGGTTGAAGCCTGCCTTGTCCTATAATATTCTGAATATCACTAATTGTATGAGTACTTCTTTTTCTTTTATTATCTTTGTTTTGTCCCAAATTTTCCATTCTTCAAAATTACATTTTTTATTTTCTACAAACAATTTTTTTTAAGAATTATTTTTTTGTCTTAAATACTGATATTCTTTATTTTAAACTATAAATCATTAATTACAAAAAAGATATTCAATGAACTTTTTTAATCGAGTTAAGTTTAGATTAAGAAATAAATTATAATTTTGTGATGTGGAAAGATTTGATTGATTGCAACCACTTGGAAAAAATGCTAAAACAATTTACCATCCTGTTTATCAATCAGTTATTTTTCCTTAAAATTAAATCATTAATTAAATAAAAAATATTATGGGTTATTTATTCACTTCAGAGTCGGTATCGGAAGGACATCCCGATAAAGTTGCCGATCAAATATCTGATGCATTATTGGACGAATTTTTACGATTTGATCCTGAATCAAAAGTAGCTTGCGAAACATTGGTAACTACAGGTTTAGCCGTTTGTAGCGGTGAAGTTAAAACAAAAGGTTATGTTGATGTACAAAAAGTTGTTAGAGATACCATAAATAAAATAGGTTATACTAAAGCAGAATATCGTTTCGATTCCAATTCATGCGGAATTATTTCTACCATACATGAGCAATCGCAAGATATTAATCAAGGAGTTGAAAAGAAAAAAACTGAAGAACAGGGTGCCGGAGATCAGGGAATGATGTTTGGTTACGCATGTAAAGAAATGGACAATTATATGCCTATGCCACTGGAGCTTTCTCATGTTTTACTTCAGGAATTGGCCGAAATTCGCCGTGAAGGCAAGAAAATGAAATACCTTCGCCCCGATTCAAAATCTCAGGTAACAATTCAATACAATGACAAAGGTGTAGCCGAAAAAATTGATACTATAGTCATTTCAACCCAGCACGATGAATTTGATACAGAAAAGAAAATGCAGGAAACAATTAAAAAAGATATCCTTGAAGTTCTTATTCCTCGTGTTGCCAAAGTTTCAACTTTACCAGAGAAAGTGAAGAAAATGCTGAAAAAAGATTTTACGCTTCATGTTAACCCCACAGGCAAGTTTGTTATTGGAGGACCTCACGGAGATACAGGACTTACCGGGAGAAAAATTATAGTTGACACATATGGAGGTAAAGGAGCTCACGGTGGTGGGGCTTTTTCAGGAAAAGATTCCTCAAAAGTCGATCGTTCGGCGGCTTATGCCACACGTCATATAGCAAAAAATATGGTAGCTGCAGGTATTGCTGATGAGGTTCTCGTACAGGTTGCTTATGCTATTGGTATTGCTAAACCTGTAGGATTATATGTTAATACTTTCGGTACTTCAAAAGTTAAAGATAAAAACGGGAAAATTATGAATGACGGTGAAATTGCCGAAATAGTTTCAAAAGTTTTTGATATGAGACCTTATGCAATAATTAACCGTTTTGGTTTGAAAAACCCCATTTTCCTGCCTACAGCAAGCTATGGACATTTCGGGAGAGACCACTTTAAAAAAGAAGTTGAAGTTTACTACTCCGATGATACTACTAAATCGAAAAAAGTAAAGGGTGAAACTAAATATTTTAAAGAAGTTGAGTTCTTTGCATGGGAAAAACTCGATTATGTAGATACTCTGAAAAAAACTTTTAAAATTTAATTTTAAAAAACTCCCCCAAAAAAGAGGCTGCCTTACTTTTAGACAGCCTCTTTTTTTTACTGCACTTTATCTCTGAAGTCTTTACGTTTATCCCATTTAAGATCTCTCAATACGGAAGCTTTAACATTTATGGTAAAACTCCAGCTTTGACGGAAACCGAAAGGAATCCAGTTGAATCTCATTTCCCAACAATGCAAATCGCGATAAATATCAAGCGAAGTATATGAAAAATCTTTAAGTTCGAAATCGTAACCCGAATGAAATCCGATTTTCCATTTTTTTGTTAAATTAAAATCGCCCGAAAAAGAAAGTGTTTGGATATAATTCTTGTCGTATCTTGTATAAAAAGCATTATAGTTGCTTGAATAATTAAAATTATATGAAATCGTCAAATTCCAAGGAATATCAAAATCAACTACATCGCCAAGAACTTCATTAATATTTGTTACAGGACTTGAGTTTTTAACCTGATTATCCTGATTTTCAGAATTTGTTGCTGATTTACCCTTATTTTTTTTGAATAAAGATGAGTTGAGATTCATATTAAGCCCTACATTCCAAGAAGTATTATCAAGTCTGAAAAGTCTTCGGTTGATATCCCATTCATATAAATTTATTCTGCGGTTAGCATTGGTTTTAACATAAGGGTCCCATATACTCGAATAAGAGATAAAAATATTCTTAAATAATGTAGTTCTGCCGTTCATAGTCAAAGGCGACCAATTTAGAGAATCAACAGCAAGATTGTAGGATGAAGCCAATGAAAAATTCTCTATAAGAACTATCTTTTTAGTTCCCGTAACTGTATCTTTGGGCGATTTTACCTTTATTTCCAGATTATTGGAAACCGAAAATCCTATACTGCCATATTTACCATCGGGTGGGGAGCCATATAAAGAATTTTCAAATTTTGAATATTTATGACTTATTCCATTATTATCGGTATAGTTTTTATAATAACCCCAAAAAGAAGTTCCAAAATCGGGGCGCCACGAAAAACTTACGCTTGGAGCTATAACATGACGAACAGCTTTGATATACCCCTTTTTAAACTGAGCAATACCGTACAAACGAGTATTTAACGAAGAACTCAATACAAAATCTAATGCCCTTGCAAATTCCTTTACTTTGGTTGATTTTAAAAAGCCGGTAAAAACACCGTTTTCATTAAATAAAGAGTCTTTCGACCATTCTTTGTTTGTAGTTTCAAAATACCATCTTTCTGTAATATTTATTGAGTTTGTTAAAGTAAAATATTTAAGAACATTTAAACTGCTGCTTATTGGAATTGAGTGCCTGACACCATTTTGCATATTTTCAATGGTTTTTTGAGTAAACAAAATACTATCATAAGTATTAATCTTGTTCTGAGCATTCATTGAATAGTTAAACATAATATTTTCATACCATTTAGGGCTACCCTTTTGCAATGATTTTTTAAAGGGGTAAAATCTATTGGTATTGAAAGCAATTGTCGGAAGATTAAGGTCAATAATACGAGTATTAGTGTTGTAGCTTTGCCCCAGATCTACGGTTAAAAAATAATTATTACTAAAATTGGTTGAATACGAAATACTTGAAACAGTAGTATTAGTCAAAAAATCATTGGCATTTTGCGAAAACTGGTTGTATTTGCTACTAACAAGATTTACATTTGCCGAAAATCTGCTGTTTGGCCTTGCTTTTGCATCCTGATTATGAGACCATCTTAAAGCAAAATCCGTACTATTGTTATAATCGGGAGTATTAGGTTCGCCATAAATATTCTTAGCATAATCTATGCTGAAATTGCCGTTAAATTTATATCTTTTATTGTAGCTCGAAGCCGAGCGTATAGCCCAACTTCCGCGAGTATAAATATCTCCTCTTAATGCAAGATCTATATAGTCGCTCAATGCAAAGTAATATCCCCCGTTTTCGAAGAAAAAACCTCTGTTGGGAGATTCGCCGTATGTTGGAAATAATATCCCCGATGATTGCTTTTTGGTATTCGGGAAATAACCTAATGGTACAAATAATGGCGTTGGAATATCCTCTATATACAGAAAAGCCGGACCTGTTACAATTTTTTTATCGGGAATAACTTTTGCTTTGCCAAATCTTATGTCAAAATGTGGATGATCCAAGTCGCAGGTAGTGTATTTCCCATGTTGAATAAAAGTAACATCATCAGCCATTTTTTTAACTTTTTCTCCGTGAATAAACCCTTCACTTTCTTGTGTTATTACTTGTTTAATCAATCCTTTTTTCGAATCGAAATTGTAATAGAGTTCTAAACACTTGAAACTTTTTTCTCCTTCTTTAAAAACCGGCGTTCCCTTTAATTTTCCTGTACTATCTTCAGTCCCTTTTGCAAATACTTGATTATTATTAAAATTCATATTAATAAAATCGGCCTGCAAATTTATTTTCTGATAGCTGATATCGGCTGTGTTATATAAAAAAACATTTTTGTCGAAAACCTGAAATCTCAATGAATCATCAGATTTGTAAACAATCTTCGATTCAATAACATTTTTTTTCTTTTTAAAAGTCGTATCCGAAGCCGATTTTAAGGTTGTATCTTTAATTACGTTTCCCGATAAAACAGTATCCGTCTGTGAAAAAATATTTAAACTTATAAATTGCAGTGATAAAATGGCTGCAATTAAAAGCATATTTATATATAAAGGTTTTTTTATCGGCAATTTATTTGATTATTTTTGTAAAAATACTACTTTTGTAAAAAATAATAAAAAGGGCAAAATTAATACATTCAGCAAAATAAAACATAAAAAGCTCTTAATATTAGACTATGTTAAATAAATAGATTAGCATTTTTTAACATAAATATTAATATTCAACTATGTCGAAACAAAAGGTTTTATTGGTTACATTGATTTTTTCAGGGATAATGATATCATTGTTTTCCAATACTTCGCGTCCGGGAAAGGGGCTTAAAGTAACTACCGTTGTTATAGATGCAGGACATGGAGGGCACGACCCGGGAGCTGTTGGCAGTAAATCGAAAGAAAAAGATATAGTTCTTGCTATAGGATTAAAACTTGGGAAACTTATAGAAAATAATTTCAGTGATGTAAAAGTCATTTATACAAGAAAAAGTGACGAATTTATTGAATTGCATCGCAGAGCAAAAATTGCCAACGAGAATCATGCTGATTTATTCATTTCCATACACTGTAATTCGAACAAATCGAAAGATGCATACGGTAACGAAACATACGTAATGGGTCTTCACCGTAGCCATGCAAATTTGGAAGTAGCTAAAAAAGAGAACGCTGCAATTTTGTATGAAGATGACTATAAAAACAGTTACGACGGCTTTGACCCCAACTCTCCTGAAGCTAACATTATTTTCTCGCTATTTCAAAATGCCTACCTCGACCAAAGCCTCGACCTTGCAGCAAAAGTTCAGAAGCACTTCAGAAAAAACGTAAAATCATTAGATAGAGGAGTAAAACAAGATGGCTTTTTGGTTCTATATAAAACAACTATGCCCGCAATTTTAATCGAAACAGGATTTATAAGTCATCAAAAAGAAGAAGAATACTTATTATCAGAAAAAGGGAAAAACGAAATTGCTCACTCAATTTTCGATGCATTTAAAGAATATAAATTTAAAGTTGAGGGATTCAACAATCAAGCTCAAATTGCGACTACAAAATTTGAAGATGAAAAAAACAACCAAATTGTGCAATCTACTGAAAATAAAGATTTAAAAAACATAATAATTGATACACTCACAAATAAAAATACGATAACTTTCCGTGTTCAGTTTGCTACTTCATCTATCGACAAACCTATTCAATCACCCGATTTCAAAGGCCTTGAAAATGTAAAAAAATATTATCACGGCAATCTCTATAAATACACGGTTGGCAATGAAAGCAATCTTAAAGACGCTAATCAATTACTGATTAAAATGCAGGAAAAAGGATTCAAAGATGCTTTCGTTGTTGCATTTTTAAATGAAGAACGCATACCTCCCTCAGAAGCAGTTAAATTATTGAATAAAAAATAAGAAATTTGCAAAATCATGAAGATTAAAATAAACCGGGAACTAAAAATAGGCTTTTTCTTTGTTATTATTCTCCTGATATTTATTTGGGGTGTAAACTTTTTGAAAAGCAAGGATATTTTTTCCCGTGAAAGAAAATGTTTTGCATTCTACGATAAAGTTGACGGATTAGTCCCGTCTAATCCCATTTATATCAGTGGTGTCAAAGTCGGATATGTAGGTAGTGTTAAATTTGTCAGCAATGAATCTTCTAAAGTCAAAGTTACTTTGGTATTTAATTCGCCAATAGTTATACCCAAAAATTCAATTGCAAGAATATACAGTTCTGACTTAATGGGTTCAAGGGCTATTCAAATTATTATGGGAAATTCGCCCGATAATATTAAAACCGGAGATACACTTTCAACGGAGATAGAAGCAGATCTTAAAGAGGAAATCAACAGACAAGTGCTGCCATTAAAACTTAAAGCAGAAGAAATGATGAGTTCGTTCGACTCGGTTCTTATTGCCGTAAAACTGGTATTCAACGAAACTACACGTAACAACATTTCCAAGAGTTTCGAAAATATTAAAATTTCATTGGATAATATCAAAAATACTACATTTAACCTCGATACTTTAGTTACTTCTCAAAGAAACAGACTAACAATGATTATTTCAAACATTGAATCAATTTCTCATAACATAAGAAACAATAACGATAAGATATCGAATATTATAAGCAATTTTTCTTCACTAAGCGACACACTAGCGAAGGTTAAGATTAATCAAACAATTAACCAGACAAACAAAGCTCTTAGCGATATTAATATTATAATTGAAAAAATCAACCGAGGCGAAGGTTCTCTCGGACTGCTTATAAATAACGACAGCCTTTACCGAAACCTTAATGCATCGGCTTTAGACTTAAACTTGTTATTAAAAGATATAAAACAAAATCCCGATAAATACTTTAGAATTAGTGTATTTGGAGGGAAAAACAAAAAATGATAATCAGTTAATAATCAAATATTTATTAAAAAATGGAATTGAAAGAATTTCAAAAAGCTATATTAGAGGGAATTCCTGCAGAATTGCCTGCTCCAAAAGAATGGGATTCAAGTATTAATCATGCACCTAAAAGGAAAGACATATTAACAAAAGAAGAAAAAAAATTAGCTTTAAAAAACGCTTTAAGGTATTTTGATCCCAAGCACCACAAAATATTAGCAAAAGAATTTCTCGATGAATTAAATACCTACGGAAGAATCTATATGTACCGCTTCCGCCCCGATTATAAAATGTATGCAAGACCAATTGATGAATATCCGTGCAAAACTAAGCAAGCAGCGGCCATAATGCTTATGATTCAAAATAATCTCGATTATGCTGTTGCACAACATCCCCATGAACTTATAACATACGGTGGTAATGGAGCTGTGTTTCAAAACTGGGCTCAATATTTGCTTACTATGAGATACCTTGCCGAAATGACTGAGGAGCAAACTTTAGTAATGTACTCAGGTCATCCTTTAGGTTTGTTCCCTTCACACAAAGATGCTCCCAGAGTTGTTGTTACTAACGGGATGGTGATACCCAACTACTCCAAACCCGATGATTGGGAAAGATTCAACGCATTGGGGGTTTCTCAATACGGCCAGATGACAGCAGGTTCTTATATGTATATCGGACCACAGGGAATAGTTCATGGAACAACAATAACAGTTTTAAATGCAGGAAGAAAAATAAGAAAAGGAAACGAAGGTCTTGAGGGAAAATTATTTGTTACATCAGGTTTGGGCGGTATGTCAGGAGCACAACCAAAAGCTTCGGTTATAGCAGGATGCGTCGGCGTTGTTGCAGAGATTAATCCAAAAGCACTTCAAACCCGTTATTCGCAGGGCTGGGTTGACGAAAAATATGATAACCTCGATGAATTAATACCTCGAATTAGAAAAGCAAAAGAAAATAAAGAAGTTGTTTCAATTGCATATTTGGGAAATGTTGTAGATTTATGGGAACGCTTAGTTGAAGAAAATATTGAAGTTGAACTCGGTTCCGACCAAACCTCATTGCATAATCCATGGTCGGGAGGCTATTATCCCGTTGGATTGACATATGAAGAATCGAACAAAATGATGGCCGAACAACCTGAATTGTTTAAACAAAAAGTCCAGGAGTCTTTAAAAAGACAAGTTGCTGCTATAAACAAACTTACTGCCAAAGGAATGTACTTTTTCGATTATGGTAATGCTTTCTTACTCGAGTCGGGCAGGGCCGGTGCCGATATATTCAATAAGGATGGCAGCTTCAAATATCCATCTTATGTACAGGATATTATGGGGCCTATGTGTTTCGATTACGGATTTGGACCTTTCCGTTGGGTATGCACTTCAGGGAAAGAAGATGACCTTGATAAATCAGACTTGATTGCTATGCAAGTATTGGAAAATATTGCTAAAGAGTCACCTTCGGAAATTGAACAACAAATGCTCGATAATATTCAGTGGATTAAAGGAGCAAAAAAGAATAAACTGGTTGTTGGCTCACAAGCCCGTATCTTATATGCAGATGCAGAAGGCAGAATAAAAATTGCCGCAGCATTCAATGAAGCAATAAGAAAAGGTGTAATATCTGCACCTATTGTACTCGGACGCGACCATCACGATGTTTCGGGAACAGACTCTCCGTACAGAGAAACATCTAACATATACGACGGGTCAAGATTTACCGCCGATATGGCAATACAAAATGTTATCGGCGACTCTTTCAGAGGTGCTACTTGGGTATCAATACACAACGGCGGAGGTGTTGGCTGGGGTGAAGTTATTAATGGCGGGTTCGGAATGGTTCTCGACGGCTCTGAAGATGCCGACAGAAGACTCAACAGTATGCTTTTCTGGGATGTAAACAACGGAATTTCGAGACGCAGCTGGGCAAGAAACAAAGAAGCAATATTCGCTATAAAACGAGCAATGAAGCAAGAACCAAAACTGAAAGTTACTTTACCTTCTATTGCTGATGATAATCTTATCGACAGCTTGTTTTAAACATAAGACAAGGCTCAGTTAATCTTATTTTAAAACTACCTGAAACAAAGTTAATTTAAGGTTAAAAAAAACAAAATTGTTTTTTGAAACACTAAATTTGCACAAATAACTTTTTTAATAATTAAAAAGAATAAATTTATGAAAAAATTTTCCTTTTTCCTATTTTTTATGGGATTATTTATGTTTGTTTCTTCACAAACATCAGAACAAGCCCCATTTATAGCAGGGACAAAAAGTGTAACTTCTACAAATGTATGGACTGTTCAGTTTTCATCCGATATCAGCTCCGCTATCTGGGGTCCCGGAACATACGGAATTGAGTCTGACGGAACCCATTTATACGTAACAAAATGGGCTAGTAACAAATTTTACAAAATCACAACCACAGGTGCATTAGTTGACAGCTTTTCGGTTTCAGGGTCTCTTACAGGTGGTATAAGAGATTTGGCTTTTGATGGCACATATTTTTACGGTGGAAGTAACAGTAATGTTATTTACAAAATGGATTTTGTAACAAAAGCAATAGTTTCAACAATTACACTTCCTTCAGGATTTGCTGTACGTCATATTGCATATGATCCTACTGCTAATGGCGGTGCAGGCGGTTTATGGGTAGGTCCTTGGAACACACTGGGGCCTCGCTTATACAGCATGACCGGAACTTTGTTAGATTCAATACCTGCTGCAAACTTAGGTTCATTTAGTGCTTCAGGCTCGGCTTTCGATAACGTAACTCCGGGCGGTCCTTACTTATGGCTTTATTCACAAGCTTCAGGAAGCAATATGAACGATGTTATTCAGGTTAAAATTTCCACAAAACAAAAAACCGGTTTAATGAGTGATATGACTCAAGTGCTAAGCGGTATTACATCATCAAATATTTCAGGCGGATTATTTCAAACAACTAATTTAATAACAGGAACAACCACTCTTGGCGGATTAGTTCAAGGAAAAATGATATGGGGAGTTGATTTAGCATCGACAAATCCTCAACCTAACGGAGTTAAAATTAAAACATTAAATGTTGGATCTATTGTTCAGGTTAATACTCCGCAAACAATTGCAGGTACTCTTGAAGTAACCGGGTCTAATGCAGTTACATCTTATACATTAAATTATTCAATAGATAATGCTGCTCCAATTACCCAAAATTTTACTGGAGTTAATATTCCCGGTTTATCTACGGCAAATTATTCTCATTCAACACAATGGACTCCAACAACAAACGGCAGTTATAATTTAAAAGTTTGGGCATCAAACATCAATGGCAATGCCTCTTATAGCAGCGATACTTTATCTAAAAATATAAATGTTGTTACAAACTTGGTTTTCCGTAAAGTTGTATTGGAAGAGTACACAGGAATTCACTGTACATATTGCCCCGATGGACATAAAATTGCCAATCAATACAAAGCACTTCATCCAAATGATGTTTTCCTAATTAATATTCACCAGGGAAGTTATGCAACACCAAGTGCAGGAGAACCCGACTTCAGGACACAATTTGGCGATGCTTTAGCTAATCAAACAGGTTTAACAGGCTATCCTTCAGGAACTATCAACCGCCACGTATTTCCTCCAAACACTTCAACTGCATTAAGCAGATCTGTTTGGGCTGCTAAAGGTGACGAAGTTCTTGCTATGCCAACTTATGCCAATATGTCGGTTACATCAGCAACTGTTGATGCTCAAACTCGTCAATTGTCTGTTACTGTTCAAGTCAATTATTTTGCCAACGGTCCAGCAATCAATATGATGAATGTTGCATTATTGCAAAATAATATTGAAGGTCCTCAAACCGGCGGTAATACCAATCCTGCTCAAATGCTTCCAAACGGAAAATACAACCATTTGCATGCACTCCGTCATTTACTTACCGGCCAATGGGGTGATACTATTCCTAATACTTCAAACGGAACAGTATTCACTAAAACTTATACTTATACTTTACCAAACACTATCGGAAATATTGATGTTGAACTTGGAAACTTAGAAATTGTAGCTTTTGTTGCCGAAGGAAAACAAGAAATAATCACTGGAGCTGAATCCTCTGTTAATATTACCAATATACCATATAACAGAGATATTGCAATTGACAATATTGACGCTGAAAACGAGATTTGTGCCGCAAAAGTTAAACCTGTTTTAAGAGTTAAAAACTTAGGCTCTGAAACCGTAACAAGTATTACATTCAATCACAATATCAATGGTGCAACAAGTGGAACATTTACTTGGACAGGCAGCATAGCTCCTTATGCAAGTAAATCTATTGATTACGATAGCATAGTTGGATTTACTGTTCAGGCAAATAATACATTAACCATTGAAGTAGCACAGGTAAATGGTGCTTCTGACCAAAACAGTGCTAACAATAGTAAAACTAAAACATTCACAATGACTAACAACAATACTAATGGTATTCCTCATGTATTTACTTTTGTTCAAGACAGATACGGTTCAGAATCAACATGGAAAATTGTTGAAGACGCTACAGGTGCAATAGTAGCATCAGGAGGTCCATACACCGATTTAACTGCAAATGGTACAGCAACTCACACTCATAACGTTACATTCAGTGCTACAGGTTGCTATTCAGTTTATGTTTACGATTCTTATGGTGACGGAATCAATGCAGGATACGGTGCAGGTAACTATAATTTAAAAAATGCAGCTAATCAAGTTGTTATTTCTTCAACAGGTCAGTTTACTACTATGGAGAAAAAAATATTCAATCTTACATCGTTAATTGGCGTTGAAGAAATTAATTCAATCAGTAATGTTGCTATTAGTCCAAACCCTGCTAAAGATAACGTTAATATTCAATTCTTCCTTAATTCATCCAAAAATGTGACAATTTCTTTGTATAACAGTCTTGGAGCTTTAGTTTACAGCGAAAATAAAGGTGAACTAAACGGAAGTCAGAATTTTAATTTAAATCTTGGTCATTTTTCTAAAGGAATCTATTACTTAAACATTCAAACAGGTGATAACATCATTTCAAATAAATTGATTGTTGAGTAATTCACTAATTATTCAAACGGAGAGAAGTAATTTACAATTTAGAATTCTTCTCTCCGTTTATTTTAAAATGAAAACAAATGAAAAAAATATCCGTATTTATATTAGCCTTATTGACAATAAATTTTGCATTTACACAAACGATGCAAATTATTTACAATGGCAACACGTTGCCTAACAATTCAACTATAGATGTAACAGGAAGTCCTTACGATCAGTTTGCTATACATCTATTTGTTAAAAATATTTCAACTGTAGTTAAAGAAGTTAAATTCAAAAAGATTGAAAAAAGTTTAGTTCAGGATTCTGAAAATTCTTTTTGCTTTGCCGGTCAATGTTATGACCCGACAATTTATATCTCGCCCGGCTTTGTAACAATTCAGCCAAACGAGATAGATACGAGCTGCATTCCCGAATACAATGCACATGGCAGAAGCGGCACTTCACAGATTTTATATGTTTTTTTTAATAAAAACAATATTAACGACAGTGTAAGTGTTACAGTGAATTATACAACTTCAACAGGAATTGAAAACTTGCAAAAATCAAACAATGAATATATTAAGGCTTTACCAAATCCATCAAAAGGGATAGTTACTTTCAACTATAAAGTCATAAATCAAGTCGCTACGTCACAAATCATAATAACAAATATTATAGGTGAACGATTAGAAACAATAGATATTGACAATCAAATTACTAATAAAGAAATTAATATAAGCCATTTACCTTCAGGCATTTATTTTTATTCATTAATTTCTGACGGAAAAGTAATAGAAACCCATAAATTGGTCAAGAAATAATAAATTTATTCACTTTATTGAGCCTGCCATAACAATAAAGGCGGGCTTTTTTATTTATCCCAAATTTTTTATATTTAATCCCTTTTTTTAAAACTTAAGAAAATCTAAAATCGTCGATAAAGCCAAAGTATTATTTAAATAAGGCATAAATAAATACATTAAATAAATAGAAGTATTGCAATAACCAAAAACTTTGCTCTTTTGACGATTAATTAATGAATAAAAAGAAAAGAGCCGAGATAAATACCTCAGCTCTATAACTAAACAATTTATTATGAAAAAAATTACTCTGCAGGATTTTCTGCATTATCTTCCTGAACAGGAGCTTCTTCTGCTGTTGCTTCGCTCTGTTCATCGGCATTAGCTTTTTGTTTTTCAGCCAATTCTTTAGCTCTTTTTTCAGCTATAAGAGCTGCTTTAGCTTCTTTAACCTTTGCTTCTGCCTCTAATCTCTTCTTAAGTTCTTCTTTCGAAGCCAATTTTGAATCGGTTTTTATTTTATTTATTTTAGCTTCTTTAGTCGATAACCATTCATTAAACTTTACATCGGCTTGCTCTTGAGTTAAAGCACCTTTTTCAACACCTTTCATAAGATGGTTCTTATAAAGAACTCCTTTATAAGATAATATAGCTCTAACTGTATCAGTAGGTTGTGCTCCGTTGCGCAGCCATTTAATAGCTTTATCAACATCAATAACTATTTCTGCTGGTCTTGTAATTGGATTGTAAGTGCCAAGTTTCTCAATGAATTTTCCATCTCGAGGTGCACGACCATCCGCAATTACAATATGATAAAAAGGCATCCCCTTCTTACCATGTCTTTGTAATCTCATTCTTACTGGCATATTTCTATTTTTTTATTTTTTAAATCGTGTGCAAAATTAGTATAAATTACTTATTTAAAAAATTTTTAATCAGTATTTTTTCTAAAAATAAGTTAAAAATGGAACAAAAAATTCTTAATTTTTCCTTACTTTTTTTAATAATAAAAAAAATAAATCTACTTCTTTGTTAACTGCTGGAATATCTTTTCTAATTTCTGTTCTTCCTGTTGAATTGTCAATACAGTCAGCTGATTATGAACAGCAAAATTGAAAATTTCTTTCCGTAAATCGATTTTACCGTCTGTTTCAATTTCCCAGCTCGTTTCGCTTACTTTTTTCAAAGTTTTTATGCCTTGTATTTTCAATAATTCTTCTTTTTCAACACTTCTATCGAACTCCACTTTAATTATTATCTTATTAAAAGTATCGAGCGATAGATTTTTTGTATTTCCGTCGGCTACAATTTTTCCATTATTAATTATGATAGCTCTTTGACAGATAGCTTCTACTTCTTGCATAATATGAGTAGAAAGCATTACCGTTTTTTCTTTTCCAATTTCACTTATAAGATTTCTTATTTCTACTATTTGGTTTGGGTCTAAACCCGAAGTTGGTTCATCTAAAATTAAAACATCCGGATTATGAATTAAGGCCTGTGCTAACCCTACTCTTTGCCTGTAACCTTTTGACAACTCGGCAATTTTCTTTTTCCTTTCAACTGTCAGACCGGTAATTTCAATCATTTCATCAACTCTTCTTTTTTTTGCTTCACCGCTTATTTTATGAATTCCGGCAATAAATTCAAGAAACTCCCTAACATACATATCGGTATAAAGAGGGTTATTTTCGGGAAGATATCCTATTTTCGTTTTTACTTCAACCGAATTTTCAGAAATTTCCTTATCAAATACAAATACTTTTCCCGATGTGGGAGGTATAAAACATGTAATAATTTTCATTAATGTTGATTTACCTGCACCATTGGGGCCTAATAAGCCTACTATTTCACCTTGTCCGATTTCAAAACTAACATTATCCAAGGCCTTTTGCTCGCCGTATATCTTAGTTACTTCACTTACTTTAATTGACATCTTTTCAGAATTAATAATCTGCGAAATTAGTGTAATTTTAATATTTGACTTCCATTAATTAAGATTTTTTATGGATTTTGTTGTGAACTTTTAATTAATATTCGGGTTTATTGAATTAGTTTTGCAGCGAATATTATTTTTTTAATGAACATTACAGAAAAAATTACCCATATTGATGGTAAAAAGTTTTATTACAGTTTCTTAGCAGGTGCTAAAAATCTTTTTGATAATCACAAGCTTATCAATAAAATAAATGTTTTCCCGGTCCCTGATGCCGATACAGGAACCAATCTCGCTTCAACATTTCAATCAATTGTTGATAATGTAACTCCTTCTTATCATATTAAAGACACTAGTGTAGCAATAGCCGACGCTGCATTAGTAGGTGCAAGAGGTAATTCAGGTATAATTTTTGCCCAGTTTCTTTACGGTTTCAGCAATGAAATTAATGACGATGAACTTTTAAATATCGAAAAATTCGCTACTATACTAAAAAAAGCGGTTATTTATGCATACGAATCAATTGCTAATCCTATAGAAGGAACAATGATTACCGTTATAAAAGATTGGGCTGAATTTATTTATCAAATAAAAGATAAAACTGACGATTTTATTGATTTGATTATACAATCTTACGAAAAAGCACTTGAATCGCTAAAAGAAACAACCAATAAACTTGAAGTCTTAGCCAAAAACAATGTTGTTGATGCCGGAGCACAAGGCTTTGTTTTCTTTTTAGAAGGAATGATAACTTATTTTAAAGAAAACAGTCTGAAAAACCTTGTGGCTACAAGAAATCCAACTAAATCGGAAGAATTTATCGATAATCATGATGCCAATGAAATAACTTTCAGATATTGCACCGAAGCTCTTATCTCCGGTGAAAATCTTAATAAAAAACTTATCGCCGAGCAAATCGAAAAACTTGGAGATTCAATGGTTATTGCAGGTTCATCAAAAAAAATCAGACTACATATCCACACCGACAAACCCGATGTAGTTTTTAGCATACTAACTAAAAACGCTACAATTTTAAGCCAGAAGGTTGATGATATGATTTTCCAAAATGAAATTCAGAACAACAGAAAATATAATATTGCAATAGTTACTGATTCATGTGCTGACATACCTCAAAAATTGGTAGAAAAATATCAGATACACTATGTTCCGCTTACCTTACATGTTGGCAATAATCAATATCTAGATAAAGTTACAATAACCTCAACTCAGTTTTACGATATATTACGAACATCGCCTGATTATCCTACAACATCTCAGCCAGGAAAGAAAGAGTTTATTAATAAATACTTATACCTTACATCTCACTACGATAATATTATTTCAATAAATTTATCCGATAAACTAAGCGGTACTTATAATAATAGCTTATCTGCTGCTAATGCTGTCAGTTATCAAACCGGAAAACCCATTAAAGTATTCAATTCCCTTACTTTATCCGGTACACAAGGGTTAATTATTCTTAGAGCTGCCGAAGCAATTGAGAGCGGAATGCCTTTTAATCAGATTGTTCAAGAAATTGAAAGTAGGATTCCTAAAACAAAAATCCTTGTCAATGTTAAAACTCTGAAATATTTTGTCAAAGGCGGGAGGGTTAGCCCTCTAAAAGGTATTATTTCAAATATACTGAATATAAAACCTATTGTTACTGTTGATAGTAATGGTAAAGCAAGTGTTTTTACAAAATCATTCAGCAGAATCGGGAGCATAAACAAAACACTAAGATTAATAAAACAATTGTCGTCCGAAAATAAAATTCACAGTTATTGCATCTTGTACGCTAATAAAGAAGAAGCAAATACAGCAAAATGGTATGCCGAAAGGGTCAGTAAAATTATCGGAAAAGAGCCTGTTTTTATTGATACTATTTCACCTGTTATCGGAGTAAGTGCCGGAATCGGCACTATTGCCGTTGGAATTATGCTCGAATAATTTTCAAAATTCACAAATATGTTCATTTCTTTATATTTACAAACTGCTGTTTATATACTTTGTTATATGAGCATAATTTTTATTTTGGCCATTATACTAAAAAACAATTCTATTGTTGATATTGCCTGGGGGTTTGGTTTTATTATTATTTCTCTTAACGGAATTATCAATAATAATCCTTCTATAGAAATACTTCTTATAAATTCATTAGTATGGTTGTGGGGATTGCGGCTTTCACTTCACATATTATTAAGAAATTTAGGGAAAAGCGAAGATTTCAGATATAATAACTGGAGAAAAACATGGAAAAACTTTTATTTAAGAAGTTTCCTTCAGATTTTTATGCTACAAGGAATAATAATGCTTGTAATCGCTATGCCGATTATAAAAATTAACACAATCGAAACTTTTAAAATCGGATTTATTCAGGTTTTTGGAATTATACTTTTTATAACAGGGTTTTTATTCGAGTCAATAGCTGATTATCAGTTATTAAAATTCAAAAAAGACAAAGAAAATATCGGAAAAATTATCAAGACAGGTTTATGGAAATATTCCCGACACCCTAATTATTTTGGAGAAACAATTCTTTGGTGGGGATTTGCATTAATCGCAATAAACGGTTCAGAGAGTCTGTTTGTGCTTTTAAGTCCAATTTTAATTACTCTTCTGCTAATCTTTGTATCAGGAATTCCGATGCTTGAAAAGAAATACAAAGAAAATGAAGAATTTAAGAAATATGCAGAAACAACTCCGGTTTTTATTCCTAATTTCTATCTAATGCTAAAAGATTTTATATCAGTTAAATAAAAAAATAACAGTCCAATAGTTGGACTGTTATTATAAATTCTAATTATGAAAAAATTTACTTTTTGTCGCCTCTTTCGTCAGAAACGGTTAATTTTTTTCTACCTTTAGCGCGTCTGGCTGACAATACTTTTCTTCCGTTTGCAGTTGACATTCTTTCTCTGAAACCATGCTTGTTTCTTCTTTTTCTGACCGATGGCTGAAATGTTCTCTTCATTTTAAAATATTTTTATTTCCGTAATGGAATATCTTATTAATATTAATGTACTTACTATTCACTAAAAAGGTTTGCAAAAATATAGTTTTTTTTTATATTAACAAAATAATATTTTTCACGAATGTTGCATTTTAATCATTAAATAACCAATTACTTGTATTTCAGCAGATTTAATAAAAATTATAAATAGATTTTTGAATTTATAAGAGTCAATTTACTTTAAATCATATATTTCAATTTTTAAAATTATAGTTATTCTTATAAAATGGTTTTATTATATTAACCAAAGAATAATTCTCACAAAAGAACATTATTGTAAGTTTATTGTTATAAAATAACAATTGTTAAAATGAATCAATATGAAACTTAAATATATTCCTATATTATTAATAAGCATTTTTACAACTTTTATTTATTCATATTCACAGGTTGGAACAATAAAAGGCAGAATTTATAATTCATCAAACAATGAAGCAATTGCTTTTGCAAATCTTATCATTGCTAATACAATTACGGGTACAACTTCAGATATCAACGGCAACTTTGTTTTTTCGAATGTTAAACCGGGTTACGTAAAGATTATAGCTTCTTATGTTGGTTTTGAAAATTACATTTCAACAGAATTTATGGTAATCGGCGGGAAGACAAGCTATGTAGAAATACCCATGAAAGAAACCTTAATTAAATTAAAAGAAGTTGAAATAAAAGATGCCGTAATAAAACCCGATAAAGAGAGTCCCTTATCAATGCGAAGCATTGGAATAGCAGAAATAGAGAAAAGCCCTGGTAGTAATAGAGATATATCTAGAATACTGCAAACATTACCCGGAGTAGCATCAACTCCGGCCTACAGAAACGATGTTATTGTAAGAGGCGGAGGAGCCAGCGAAAACAGGTTTTATATTGACGATGTAGAAATTCCGAATTTAAACCACTTTGCAACACAAGGAGCTTCTGGAGGTCCTGTCGGGATAGTTAATGTTGACTTTATTAAAAAAGTTGATTTTTATTCGGGAGCATTCCCTGCAAATAAGGGCAATGCACTTAGTTCAATCCTTGATATGCGATTAATAGAAGGAAATCCTGAAAATCTGAAGTATAAAGCGTCAATAGGAGCTTCGGATCTTGCTCTTGCTGCTAACGGTCCTCTTAGCAGAAATACAACTTTTTTGTTTTCTGCCCGACGTTCCTATCTTCAATTCCTTTTTAGCGCCATTGGGCTTCCTTTCCTACCCACTTATAATGATTTTCAATGGAAATCGAAAACTACTTTCGATAATAAAAATGAACTTACAATTATTGGTATTGGAGCCATTGACGAATTTAAACTCAATACGGGCATTAAAAATCCTAATGAATCTCAACTTTATATACTTGACTACCTTCCTGTTTTTAACCAATGGAATTATGCCACGGGTGCGGTTTTTAAACATTTTAGAAAAAATTCTTTCGACACATATGTTTTAAGCAGAAATATGCTGAGAAACAGCTCATATAAATATCAAGGTAATAATGAAAATCTCCCTAAGATATTAGACTACACTTCTGATGAGATTGAAAATAAATTCAGGTATGAGCATAATGTTTTTAAAGGTAATCTTAAATTTAATGTTGGCGGAGGAATTGAATACAACAAATATTTAAACGAAACTAAACGAAATATTTTTACTGATAACAAACTAATAAAAATCGACTATAACAGCCGATTAAACTTATTTGCTTGGAGTATTTTCAGCCAAATAAGTAAAAGTTATTACGACGAACGCTTGCTTTTATCTGTGGGCTTGAGAATGGATGCAAACAGCTACAGCAAAGAAATGAGTAATTTGTTGGATCAAATGTCTCCCAGGATTTCGGCTTCGTATATGTTAAGCGAAAAATGGTATTTAAATTTTAATACAGGAAAATACTTTCAAAGACCTGCATATACAACTCTTGGATACAGAAATTCATCAGGCGAACTGGTTAATAAATCCAACGGGATTAAGTATATCGAAAGCGATCATATAGTCGGGGGTTTTGATTTTATTAAAGATAATAATTCAAAGCTAACATTTGAACTGTTTTATAAATGGTACTATAATTATCCTTTTTCGCTGTATGATTCAGTATCTTTAGCAAGCAAAGGCAGCGATTACGGCACTTTTGGCGATGAAGCCGTTACTTCTACCTCTAAAGGCAAGGCATACGGTATGGAGTTGTATTATAAAAACAATGATTTATTGGGATTTAATATTATAATTTCATATACCTTAGTCAGAAGCAAGTTCGAAGAGAGAAATTCCCAATTTATTCCGTCATCATGGGATAATATTCATATTATAAATACTACTTTAAGAAGAAATATTGGAAGAAATTGGGAGTTAGGTGCAAAATGGCGTTTTGTGGGTGGTGCTCCTTATACCCCAATAGATTTAGACAAATCGGCAATAATTAGTAACTGGAATGCTTTTGGCAGAGGTTTTCCCGATTATGATAAATATAATTCGTTGAGATTGAAGAGCTTCAATCAACTTGATATTAGAATTGACAAGAGTTACTATTTCAACAATTGGGCATTAATGTTCTACTTGGATGTACAGAATGTACTGGCTTATAAATCGGAACAAGCTCCAATTTATACAAATAGAGATATAATGGGAAATCCGGTTATTGACCCTAATGATAATTCAAGATATATTTTAAGAAGAATAGATAATTTTTCGGGAAATGTTTTACCGACAATAGGAGTAATAGCCGAATTTTAATGCTGTTTATCGTATATATTAACAGCCGGAATCTTCTTTATCTCCCAGTAAAGGGACAAACCTGAACATTCCGTGTTGTTTTTCTTCAAAAGTATTATCTCCGGTTTTTCTTAGAGTGTACATATATTGTATATCTTCACCAACCGGAACAACCATTATACCGCCAATTTTAAGCTGATCTTTTAAAGCCTGAGGAATAAAAGGAGCGCCTGCAGTAACTATTATTTTGTCAAAAGGAGCATAAGTCGGCAATCCTGCATATCCATCGCCAAAAAACATTCTTGGTTTATAGCCTATCTTAGGTAAAAATTCTTTTGTTTTCTGATAAAGAACCTTTTGACGCTCAATAGTAAACACTTTTGCACCAAGCTCCAATAACACACAAGCCTGATATCCCGAACCTGTGCCAACTTCCAAAACCTTGTCGCCTCTTTTTATTTCGAGCAATTCGGTTTGAAATGCAACAGTATAAGGTTGCGAAATTGTTTGTCCACAGCCTATCGGAAAGGGCTGATCCTGATATGCAAATTCTGTAAAAGATGAATCTAAAAAAAGATGTCTCGGAATTTTTTCAATTGCAGCAATTATATTTTCATCTTTGATTCCTTTTGCCTTAATCGACGCTGCTAATTTTTTTCTGAGTCCTTTGTGTTTGTACGAATCTGTCATTCTCAACCAACAAAATTGTTTTTTTTTGCGAAAGTAGTAATTTCAATTGATGATAAAAAATTACTTTTGCAAAAAAAATTTTTTATGCTGAAAATTGGAGTTTTGGGTGCAGGCCACCTTGGGAAAATACATATAAAATGTATTAAAGAAATTGAAAATTACAATCTTATTGGCTTTTATGACGCTGATAGTGAAAATTCGAAAAAAGTTGAACAAGAATTTAATATCAAAGCCTTCAGTTCACTCGAGGAGTTGATTGAAAGTGTTGATATTATTGATATTGTTACACCTACAAGCTCTCATTATGAATGTGCTTCAAAATCGCTGAATGCCAAAAAGCATGTTTTTATTGAAAAACCAATTGCAGCATCGGCTGAAGAAGCAAAAAAAATAATCGAATTAGCCGAAAAAGCTGAGGTTAAAGTACAGGTTGGCCATGTTGAAAGGTTTAATCCTGCCTTTATATCTGTAAAAAATTCGATAAAACATCCTATGTTTATCGAAAGTCACCGCTTAGCTCAATTCAACCCGAGAGGGACAGACGTGCCGGTTATACTCGACCTTATGATACACGATATTGATATAATTTTAAGTATTGTAAAATCGGAAGTTAAAGAAATACATGCAAGCGGAGTAGCCGTTGTTAGCGATACTCCCGATATTGCCAATGCACGCATAGAGTTTGAAAACGGCTGTGTTGCCAATCTCACTGCAAGCAGAATATCATTGAAAAATATGCGTAAAACCCGTATTTTCCAAAAAGATGCATATATAGCCATAGATTTCCTCAAAAAAGAATCGGAAATAGTAAAAATGAAGGAAGTTGACCCAAATCAAATAAACGACCCATTTGCAATGATAATAGATTTGGGCAATAATAAAGGAAGCAAACAAATTATATTCGAAAAACCTGAGTTTCAACAAAGTAATGCAATAAAGGAAGAACTCGAAACTTTCTACAAATCCATTGTTAATAATACCGAACCTCCGGTTACAATACAAGACGGTTATAATGCATTAAAAGTAGCTTATCAAATAGTTGAAAAAATTAATTTCTGATTGGTTCTTCTTTTAATACTATTTATAACAAAAGTTCGTTAAATAATTGTTTGATCTGTTACAAATTGTTTTTAATGCAAAACTTATTTTACTCTAAAAATGTAATTATTAAGCTGTTTCTATATTTTAATATCGCTGTACTGTTTTCTCTTCTTTATTCATGCGACAAATTTGAAGGCGATATGACTATTCCGTCGTATTTGCAAATAGAGAAAATCAAACTGGTCGATAATCCTAATATTAACGAAGGCAGCCTTTCGAATAAAATTACCGATGCGTGGGTATATGTCGACGATGAATTAATCGGCGCTTTTGAACTTCCGGCAAAGTTTCCAATATTAAAAAAAGGTCAACATAAAATTACGATTTTACCCGGCATTAAAATGAATGGAATCTCAGGTACAAGAATTTCCTATCCCTTTTATAAAAGTATCGAAATATACAACTTTAACCTTGTTCCCGACAGCATAACTAAAATTGACACTAATCTTTTGGTTACTTCTTATCTCGATAACACAAAATTTGCTTGGAAAGAAGATTTTGAAGACGGAGGTGTATCATTGCAAAAAAGATCAAACAGTGATACAGGTATTTATAAAACAAACATCCCACAATATGTATTCGAAGGAACGTATTCTGGGTTAGTAAATTTACTGTCAAATCAAAATTTTTTTGAAATTGAAACCATTGATAATTTTGTTTTACCTAAAAACGGTTCACCTGTTTTTCTCGAAATGAACTATAAAAACAACAATATTTTTATGGTTGGCTTTTTTGCTTATTACTCCAATACAATAAAACAAGTAGCTACCATTACATTATACCCTACATCTGAATGGAAAAAGATATATATAAACTTAACTCCCGACCTCGCTAACGAATACAATGCAAGCAGTTTTAAAATATTCTTCGGTCATTATAAACAAGAAACTGTTAACGAAGCTGTTATAGTTTTCGACAATATAAAATTAGTTCACTTCAATACTTCAAAATAATGAATAAAAAACTTCAGGTAACTAAATATGTGATTGCTGACGTATTATCAGCAATGCTTGCCTGGGGACTTTTCTTCATTTACAGAAAAAATCAGGAAAATATTAGTTTTTTTAATGATTATAAACTGATTTTTGAAGATATAAATTTATATAAAGGATTGATTTTCATACCAATATTTTGGGAAATTCTTTATTTAATGACCGGTACATACAGAAAAATTTACCGAAAATCAAGATTAAAAGAACTCGAACAAACATTTATTATAAGCATTATTGGAGTTTTAATTATTTTCTTTGCGCTAATTCTCGATGATTTTATTATAACGTACAAAAAATACTATCAATCATTTTTAGTATTATTTTCTCTTCACTTCTTAATCACTTATTCATTCCGACTAATTATTACATCACGAACTGCCTATAAAATTCATAATAAGATTATTGGATTCAACACAATAATTGTTGGCAGCCACACTAATGCCGTTAATACTTTTAATGATATTGAAAATCAAGTAGAATCATCCGGAAATAAGTTTGTAGGTTATGTAAGTGTGAACGGTAACGGGAGTTCACCGCTTAGCAACTACTTACCTTATCTTGGGAATTACCGTACACTAAAATCTATTATCAAAGAAAAAAATATCGAAGAGGTAATAATTTCAATAGAAGAAAATGAACATAAACTAATTGAGAGTATAATTACAGCATTAGAAGATAGCGAGGTGGTAATAAAAATAACGCCTGATATACAAGATATTTTGCTTGGTTCAGTTAAAATGAGTGCAATTTTTCAAGCACCGTTAATTTTAATATCACCCGACTTAATGCCTGCATGGCAAATGTCACTAAAAAGGTTAATGGATATAGTGATATCTCTTTTTGTTTTAATATTTCTATCTCCATTTATTGTAATAATAGCTGCAATAATAAAGCTAACTTCAAAAGGGCCAATATTCTATTCACACGAAAGAATAGGTTTGAAAGGGAAACCATTTACCATGCACAAGTTCCGCTCGATGTACACCGATGCAGAAAACGGTACCCCAATGCTTTCATGCAAAAACGACCCGCGCATAACTCCTTTCGGTCGCTTTATGAGAAAAGTACGTATTGATGAAATTCCTCAGTTTTACAACGTACTAAAAGGGAATATGTCAATAGTAGGACCTCGTCCCGAAAGGCAGTATTTTATTAACGAAATAATGAAACGCGCCCCGCATTACAGATTATTACATAAAGTTAAGCCCGGAATAACTTCATGGGGACAAGTAAAATTTGGTTATGCCGAAAATGTCGACCAAATGATTGAAAGGTTAAAATATGATTTGCTTTATATCGAAAACATGTCATTAGCAACCGATATTAAAATCCTGCTGTACACAATAATTATTATTGTCCAAGGACGCGGGAAATAACTATTTTATCAGCATTCTGCTTCTTAATTTCCGCCTTATTGATCGTTTTATTTTTCGATTTGTAAAAATTGGAGTTAATCCAAATCCTACTCCGGCTACGATAAAAATAAATGCCCAGTTAATATCGGTCTTACTGCTTTTTGCAACCGGCTCCTGATCTCCCACAGGAATAAAGCCTGCCCAAAAATACGGATGAGTTTTTGAAGGAGGATTATTTTTCAAATATTCAACTTTGGCTAACTGCAGTGCTTTTGCCTTTGTGTAGCCTTTATTAAGATTTTTATAGAAACTTTCCATTAATACCGAACTACTCTCATCTTCTACTGACCAAAGCGTCATAACTATACTCTTGCATCCTGCATACATAAAAGCTCTGGCTAAACTGAGTGTACCTTCGCCGTTTCTTATTTTACCTTTTCCTGTATTGCAGGCACTTAAAACAAGTAACTTTGTACTAATGTCCATATTGTAAATATCGGCAACTGTTACTTGCTTTTCACCCATTGATGAATTATCAAAATTAGAGAATAATAACTTTGAGTTCAACGGCTGTTTATCATCAACTTCGGCATGCATAGCCAAATGAACTATATCAAAATCTTTCGATAATTTCAAGAAATTAGTGTAGTTGGCATTTCTCCCGGTCAAAATGCTGGTGTTGAAAAACTTACTTATACTTTCAACTTCTTTTTCAGTGAACTTAAGCGGATTTAACGATTTATTTCTCGAATTGTCATTTGCGTTAATATTTCCGTTATTAATATATTCGGGAGCAAATGCTATCACTTTATTGTTCGAGAATTTTATATCATTAACAAAAGTATTAAATAATAAAGTCGCCGAGTATGAATAACTTATAGGGTTATATTTTATTAAATAAGGCAATTCGGCAAAATCAATTTTATCTGTATTAACTGAATTTTTTATTAAAGTTTCAAATGATAATAAATTAAGTTGATTATCAGGAACTATTATTAAATGATTGAAACTAATTTTTGATTCAAATTTTTTAAATAATTTTGAGTAAACATCGTTAGAAGCAGCAATATAATTGCGAAAATCATCCAAATTATTACCGCCGTATTTATTGGTTGAATTAAATGAAACCAAAGTATTGATATTGTCGAAGAAGCTCTTATCAATATGAGTTGTATATATGTTATAATAGTCCTTTGTAATTAAGAAACTTATAACTTTATTTTCGGTTAATACAAATTCAACAACAGCCTCTTTGTTTTTAATATTATTTTGAATTTCCTTAATTGAAGCATATTTTCTATTATACTTTATTTCGTAATAATCTTTATAATTCTTATCGAGATATGAGTAAAAGTAATCAAGCTTTTGTTTTAAGTCAAAAAGTTTATTTTGGGAATCGTAAATTTCTTTTTTAGTTGCACTTTTATCGTTAATAAGTCTTTGTAATAATTTTTCTTCAAAAACAATGTTTGTTTTCAATTCTTTTTCGATATTCCTGATATAAGAAGGAATTTTTCCAAACTCCAAGGCATCATTATTACGAATATTGGCAAGCAGTGTCGAAGCTTTGCTCTTCTCGGCAAATAAAAAAGCTTTTTCAATATAGGCAGGATTATTTGTTACTTTGTATAACATTTCTGCAACTTCTATTGCCGATACATAAGTAGGTTTCTCCTGTTCCGAAAGATACATTTTACTTTCATCGCTTGTATATGTTCTGCGAATTTCTTCAATTACTTCAACAGCTGCAGAATATGTTTCATAACCGGAAGAAAGATATTTGAAATTTTTCTGCGGATTTTGCTTGTATAAATTATACATTATATCGGCTTTAATTTTTAAAGCCTTCAATAGTTCAAGATGTGATAATGATTGACTAATCTGAGGATTGGCAAAAATATTGTTGTTATTAAATCCGTTTGTGGACGATATTATTGCTTTTTGAGAAAATTCAAGAGCTTTGGCATAATTATCAGTTTGATAATAATAATCTGTCAAGGAATTCAGACACATGGCAGTGTGAGTACTGTATGTACCATAGTATTTCAAATACTCGGAGTACGCTTTATTCAAATATTCATGTGCTTTGGCATATTTTTTTCGAGCTAACAGGAGTTCACCGTAATTATGGTAATCTTTTGAAAGTTCACTCATCATATAGCCATATTTAAGCCTGTTCTCGATAGCCTTTTTATAATATTTTTCTGCTTCCGAAAAATTGCCAGATTTTTTTAAGGCAATACCATACAAATTATAAG
The DNA here is from genome assembly GCA_964634005.1 of uncultured Bacteroides sp. GTDB lineage: Bacteria > Bacteroidota > Bacteroidia > Bacteroidales > JACABE01 > CAZWKQ01. Next base: position 132,844 of record CAZWKQ010000002.1, on the reverse strand, counting down.
AATTTGCTAATTGCTTATAATTAAGTTTTTCCAAATTATTGATCGAATTACTTATGTATGATAAAGACTCCGAATAATCTTTTTTATTTAAATAAAGATTTAGAAACCCGAAATTAATTTTAGTATTTAAAAAAAATGGATTATTGGTTGATAATTGGTTATCAAAATACCTCAATGTTTTCTCATAAAATAGTAGCGACCTATTATAATCCCCAATTAGTTGGTAGATTATCGCCATGTTATTGTAAAGATTTATATAATTATTAATATTTGAATTTTGAGAAAAAAGTAAAAACTTTTCTATTTTATTGAAGTTCAAAATAGCATCATTGTATTTAGCTAATTTTATATAACTAGAACCAACATAGAACAGAGTAAAAATATAAAGTTCTTGTTCATTTTTATTATTTTCCAATAACGGCAAAACAATATTCAAATAATTAATTGAATTATTGTAGCTGCCTAGTTGATAATTAGAAATACCGAGGTTTAAGTAAATATTTACAGAATCAGTGTAATTGAAAAAATCGGAATAATAAAGCAAACTATTATACAATTTAGCAGCATTATTATAATCCGTTTTATCGAATAAAGTATCGGCTAAAGCTTTTATACGTATATAATCAGCCTTATTTTTTGTTATTTCTGAGGCATTTAAGTTCCAACCAAAAGAAATAAAAAACAAACTGCAAAATAGTATTCTATAGAAAAAATTTCTTTTCATTATGAAAAATAATCTTTTTATTCAACTTAAATATATGATTATTAGCAAATTAATTTCATTAACATTTATTTAACACAAAAGCAATACAAAAAAACGTAAGATTTCAAACTTATATGCAATAAACAGATAAAGGAGCATAAAAACCTTTTAAAGCGGATTCCGAAAAGCTTTTATCAGAGTAGGAGTAATTTTAAAGTAAAAATAAAAAATGAAAAAAATCAATTCTATCAGCATCGAAAAATTTTCAAAATTAGCTTTAAGCAAAAAACAACTAAATAATGTAAGAGGTGGAGAAGACTCAAATGGTAACGAAAATCCTCCATTAAATCCTACATTTCCTCCAGATCCAAGAAAAAAATAATTTTTCCGGATAAAGAGATTGCATATTAAAGTTAGAAATAGCTTTTTTATTGCTTTCAAAGAACGAAACTTCTCATAATCAAAGAGAAGTAAGGGGATATAACGTGTAAAAAACAATTATACCTTTCGGTATTTATTGTTTTATTCACAAAATTTCTCCAAATATACGATATTTTTTTAATAAAGTTGTAAAAATATTATTTTTTTATTGTATCTTTTTTCTACTTTTTACGTATATTATTGCTGAAAATTAAAAACAAATTAAAAAACTAAATATTTACTCATGCAGTCAAAAATACTTAATCTTTCGTATAATATAGTATTTGAACTATGTAAAGAGGCTTTGATTAAATCAAACTTTGAATCGTTTTATATTGATAAAACTGAGGGGAAGATAGTGTGTAAGACTTATGAAATAGTTAATTTCGAAAGAGTAGTGAACATAAGGCTCAAAGAACTCGAAAAAAGCAAAGTTCTTGTTGAAGTTGAATCGAAATTTACTAATGAGGTACTAAGCCATATATATGAAAAAGTAGATGAAAAAATATTTATTAAACACCTAAGTATGATATTTGAATAAATAGTTTTATAACTAAATTAAAATATCGAGAATACACAACCCGCCGTAAATAACACTTGCAATTCCGTTTGTAGTAAAAAATGATACGTTTATTCTGTCTAATTTTTTTTCGCTTATTATAGTGTGTTGATACAATAAAAGTGAATTAAAAATCAAAGCTCCGACCCAATAAAGCAAAGACCAATCATAAGCTAACCCGACTGTTACTGATAATAAAAATGCCATTATATGCAGCATTGATGAAATTTTCAAAGACTTTTTTATTCCAAATCTCACAGGTATAGACTTTAAATTATTGTTTTTATCGAAATTATAATCTTGCAGGGAATAAATTATATCGAAGCCGCTTACCCAAAATATTACCATAAAAGAAATAATCAAAGGAAGCATTGAAAAACAGCCCTTTACGGCAATATAAGCCCCAATAGGTGCCAGTCCCAAGCCTATCCCAAGGATAATATGACTGAACTCAGTAAATCTTTTAGTATAGCTGTAGCCCAAAATAACAAAAAGTGCAACAGGAGACAAATAGAAAGCTAATTTATTTTCGTTTAAAAAATAAGTAGTAAAAACAAACAATACTGAATTTAGAATTATAAAAAAGAAAGCTTGCTTTGTCTTTATAATTCCGGCCGGAATCTCTCTTTTACTTGTACGATTATTCATTGAATCGATATCCCTGTCAACAAAACGGTTGAAAGCCATGGCGGCATTACGTGCAAAAATCATACATAAAACTACAAGTAAAAGCGTAATAAACGAGAATTCACCTATTTCTTTGGCTGCTAATGTATAGCCTATCAAAGCAAACGGCATTGCAAAAATCGAATGAGCAAATTTTACAAATGAAAGATAATTATAAATTAAACTTCTTTTTTTCATTCCTCAATAGGATCAACCTCACTTGTCCATTCGTAGTTATATAAACCGTAATGTAAACGTTTTTCTTTTTCTTCCGGAGTAAGAGCAGCATATTTAGCCTTTTCCTCTTCAATTTTTCTGCGTTTTTCCTCCTCAATGGCATAAATATTATTCAAATATTTCTCTTCGACTTTCTTTTTAAGAAAATCGCGTGCTACAGAAGGGAAAAGTTCGAGCAACAGCTCATCTTTTTCATTTTCTGCGAGTTTCAAATCGCCATAATCAGGAAAAACTGTGTTTTCTTGTTTTTTATAATTCTTTGTATCATAAGGGACTTCTTCTCTGACACCTGCAATTTTCATTCTGAAATCAGGGTCGATTGGTAGAGGCGTTTTGCCGTAATTTCCTTTTACAAGATTAACAAACTGAATTGACTTTGTTGTATAAGGAGGTAAATTTTTACTTTCATCAATCACGCAATTAACAGCCTGTACCCCTATTATCTGACTTGTAGGAGTTACCAAAGGAGGACAACCTGAAGCAACTCTCACCATTGGCACAGTTTCCAATACTTTGGGTAAAAGATGATCGAGTTTCAATTGTTTTAATTGAGCAAGCATATTAGTGTACATACCGCCGGGTATTTCAGCATTTTTAACCATCTCATCGGGTGCAGGGAAATTGAAAAAATTCTCTATTTTCTGAGTTACGTCAAGTAGTTCAAATTCTTTATCGGCTTTAGCAAAGGCAATAGCCATATCAAACATTTTATCAACTTCAGGGGGCAATACATCTTTTGTTATGTCAAATTCTATCGGGAAAAGCTTATAACTGTCAAAATCGGCCAATTCTTTACGAATTTTTTTCAACTCTTTATTTATGGCAATTACAGCTTGAAGATTAACACCAGTATCAATTCCTAAACGATTGCAAAATAGTTGAATTATTTCAAAAGCAGGAGCTGCAGGTCCTCCGGCAAAATTTAGAATCGCAGTATCAACAATATCAACGCCGTTTACAATAGCCATTAAAGTTGATGCTAACCCATATCCGGGAGTACAATGAGTATGAAAATTTACCGGAACTTTCAGTTCTTTTTTAAATCTTCTGACCAGTTGTCCTGATATGCCCGGAGGTATTAATCCCGCCATATCTTTTATTGAAATCATATCAGCACCCATGCCTTCGAGTTGCTTTGCTTTTTCAACAAAGTAGTCGACTGTAAAAATGTTTTTAGGCAGAGTTTTAAAATGTAATAATGCATTAATTTTCTGGCGAGTATTGAACTTGGGATCGACAGTGTAACAAACGGTAGCATCGGCTATACCGCCGTTTTTTTTAACGTAGCCTATTGTAGAAGCTATATTTTTTACATCGTTCAAAGCATCGAAAATACGCATAATATCTATCCCCGACTGAACAGCATTACGGTTAAACCCTTCAATTACTTCTTCGGGATAGGGATTATAACCAAATAGATTTCTGCCCCTTGACAAAGCCGTTAATTTCGATTTATCTCCGATTACTTCTTTTATTTTACTTAATCTATCCCAGGGATTTTCATTTAAATAACGCATAATAGAATCGGGGACAGCCCCTCCCCATACTTCCATAGCATAAAAGTTAGCTTCTCTATATAGCGGTAATACTCTGTCAATTTGCTCTTGTGTCATACGAGTAGCAAATAATGACTGTTGTCCGTCTCTTAATGTTACATCTCTTATTAATAATTTTCTGCCCATTATTTATGTAGGTACTTAATATTGTTATTAATTGCTGCAAAATTATAATTTATTTACGAATTAATTAACGTAAAAACTTAGAATAAATTTGATTGAAACGAAAAAAAAGGCCACCTAAATAGGCAGCCTTTTAACCCCTCGAAGATAAAAGATAAAATATAAAATTATTAAACTTATTTTGAATAAGCACTATGCCTTTTAAGTCGCAAAAACAATGCCAAAAACATATAATCTTGAATTACAATAAATTAAATGATTTTTTAAAATATTAAAAAAGATTCTAAAAATGTGTCATTATGACACATATACACAAATAAGAATTGTTATTCAATAATTTGCATTTTAACACACAATTCAATAGCGGGTTATTTTAACACAATAAATCAAAAAGTAATAGTATTTACTGTACTTGAAGTTGATAACGTTACGGTTTTCTTTAGTGTTCCAGAAGTATAGTTTCCTCCTGTATATAAACCATTATTATTATTTCCGCCTGAGTATGAACCACCTGTATATATAGAATAAGTAGAACCTTTAAGCAAATCGGGAGAAGAAAACAAGAAATAATAACCACCGTATTTTGGTTTAAAAGTTAAAACTTCTCCGCCTGTAGAGTTTTGAATTCTCAGAAAAGAAGTAGAAGGTATAGCTGTACTCGATTTTATTAGCATATTTGCTTGTGTAGAAGTAGTACTCATAGCTTTGGTCATATTTGAGTTTGAGCCTGAGCCTATAAAAGTACCTCCGTTCATATTGAAACTACCGTTGAAATCACATGCTTCTTCAACTCCGGTTTGTGGACCGTTAGCTATTACCAATCCTCCATTTATATAAATATTCCCGTTGCAATCAACTGCATCACCGGCAGAACAGTTTGAAACAAGAGTGCCGCCATTCATAATAAACTGGCTGCCATCATTACTTTCAGTTCCTCCAGCAACAAGACCTGCCGTACCATTGATACCGTCATTTGATGCTTGAATATTAAGCGTACCTGAATTTAAAATATTAAAACTACCTCCGTTTTGAGTAAAATTCTTTTCAGCATGAATACCATCGTCAGTAGAAGAAATTGTAATATTTCCACTTAATACAGTAATACTACTGTCGCTAACAAGTGTTTTTGGATGACAATAGTTAGTTCCTGATACTAAGAATTTTGCCCCTGTTGTTGTTAAGCTTATGTTTGGAACACCAATACTGTCACCAATAAAAATTGAACCGTTGGACGATATCCCCTTGCCGCCCGAGGCAGCTGTTGATGTCGACGTAGTGATACTGCCACCTTTTATATATACTCTACAATCAGATGATATGCAAGTTGAATTATAAGAATCCAATACACCCGATGAATTAGTGTATTTATTTCCGGCTCCTGTACAACTTATATTTGCACTTCCTCCATTCATAATAAAATCTCCGTTGGAAGATATTCCTTTTGCTGCTGTACCACTTGCATTTATGGTAATTGAAGAGCCATTTAAATTCACAATACCATTCGATTTAATAGCAGTACAATAAGAAGGATTATTTCCCGAACCTGATGTCTCTAATACTACATTTCCGGTTGTTGTAATATTAATATTACCACCTAATAAATTAATTGATTTTGAACCTTTTATAGCTTTAGTTTGATTGCCGTTAACAGTCAATGAAATATTTCCGCCATTTACATTAATAATACTATCGCAATCTAAGCCTTCGCCTCCGGGATTAGTAGTTTTAACTGTTAAATCACAATTATTTATATCAAGAATTTCATTACACTTAAGAGCTTTGGGATTTTCATAAGAAGCATTTGCATTTCCGCTTGTTCCTGAGACAAGTATTCTTGTCCCTGATGTTGTAATGTTTAGTTTAGGAATATTACTTCCTTCTCCTATCGTAATACTTTTATCAGAAGAAATTCCTTTTCCTCCTGTACCACTGCTAGTAATTGAAATATAACCATTAACAATATTTATATTTCCATCGGCACTTATAGCAGTTGATGCATAAGCACTTGCAACACCTGATGAATTTAAAAATGTTGCACCGTTTCCGTAAGTTTTGATTTCTATTGAATCACAATTTATTACAATATCTTTATCGGAAGCTATTCCCTTACCACCCATGCCGCTACAAGCTATTGTAATCTTTGCCATTCCTATACTTATTTCTTCATCGCATTTTATTGCAGTGCAATAAGAAGTACTATATCCGGAACCTAATGCACTCAAAACAGCATTTCCGCTTGTATTTATATTAATTTTGCCGCCATTTATCATCATTTTTCTTTTCGATTTCAACCCCTTAGATTGATCGCCGCTCATTGTAAAATTTATAATCCCGTTATTTATAATCAGATTACTATCACAGGTTATTCCTTTTGCATCTGATGTTGAGTTAACTGTATTAATAGTCCCACCGTTTATTAAAATTATTCCGCTTTCACCATCAATAGCATCCTTAGTTGAACTGACAGTAATAACTCCTCCGTTAATTCTTAATCCGTCTTTCGAATGAATCCCATCTTTGGCAGAACTAATAACAGTAATATTTCCACTGTTTACTTCGATGTAATCATCGCTGCATATCGCATGTTTATCTATTCCGATACCTGCTACCGATAAAGTTCCGTTTCCTTCAAACACCAATTGACCTTCGCTGAAAAAAGCCGCTTTCTGATCTTCGTTATTAGAAAAAATATTGTTATAAATAGAAGCATCCGACAGATAATTTGAAGTTCCGTCAACCAATGTTACTGTCGTTTTTTTATTTGTTTGTATATTTACGGCAGGTCCTGTAGTACTTGTAATACTTACTCCATTCATTACCAGATTACACCTTTTGTCGCTAAACAATCTCAGCGAGCCATTTGAAGTAGTTCCGGAAATACAATACACAATGTCCTGCATTGTACTGGTAGATGTAACAGTAACATTTGCTCCGTTTACTGTCACATAAACACCACTGCTTGACAAAGGGTTTACAACATTTACTGAACTTCCGTTGTATGTTATGTAAACTATATTAAGACTAAAAGTTATACTGTCAATGTTTGATATAGTATACAGATTCAATACACCTGAATTTCTGATATAAAGTATCGAATTATAGGAACTGAAATACATACTGTCGACACTTGAAATTGTATATTCTATCGGAGTTGAATTATTTGAAATATGAATATACATTTTTTCCTGACAGTAAACTTTTGATATCAATATTAAAAAAGTTACAATAAAAGCTATTTTTTTCATTTTATGTGAGTTAAAAAAATAAGGAAAAAATTAAAAAATCGAATTAGTATTTAATAAGTTTTCGGGTTACTTCGCCATATCTGATTATATACATTCCGGCTGAAAGATTAGAAATGTCAATTTTATTATTATTCTCAGTCAGCATACATGAAAATACTTTTAACCCGTCGATTCGGTATATATCGACATTTAAAGAATTTGAGCTAAATTCTTTAAATGTAATAATACTTGATGCAGGATTCGGATAAAAATCAGGATTTTTGTCATTTTCTGATTCACTAACATTTGAGAAATTTGAAATTGCCCCAAAATAGATTTTATCTACATCAGAAATTCCAACATTTTCAGAATATCCGCTGATGTAATTTATCAACATATCATTGCTCGAAAAGGTCAGTTTTTTGATACTGCCTAACTGTTTTTGTAATTCAATTGCGCTTTTGAAGCGTATTACCATATTTTGCGCATTTAAAACGCAAAAATTGCCGATAACTAATATCAGAATTAATTTAAAAAACTTGTTTTGCATTGTTTTTAATTTAATAAATATTTAATGCAAACTTAATATTAAAAGAAACAAAACATGAAAAATAATAGATATAAGCCTTTTTTTTACCAATATATAAATAACGATAAACGACAAATCTTTTTAAAAAATCGGGGTAAATTTATTTTCATTATTTTGTAAAGGTTAATTATTATTTATACAAACGTAAATATTAATGTATCAATTTTGAAATTTTTCCGTATAAGCAAATAAGTTTCAAAATAAATAATATATACTAATCAAAAACAACCACAAATAACTGATATTTCGTTTATTACAATATATGGCACAGTTTTTGATCTTCGTTGTTCAATAAAGAAAATCACATTTATAAAATAACAAGGTATGAAAACAAAATTAATATTACTGGGCTTAATAATATCATTGAGCATAATAAGCTGCAAAAAAGATGATATTAATAACGGGAATCCTACTCCGAACCGACCAAATTCGATGAATGAATTGAAAGCGGCTCCAAATTTTAATTGGCAAACAACAAAAAATGTTGTTTTAAAATTAAAAGGTTCACATATAATGACAACAACAGTAAAATCTTCGCAGGGAGATGTATTCTTTAAAGGATTGCTGAAACCTGATTCTGAAATTAATACAACAATTGCATTGCCTGCAACTTTGACTGAAGTGGTTGTAAATTACGGACCATTTACCAAAACAATTGCAATTGAGAATAATACTGTTAGTTATAATTTTAATTTAAATAGTTATTAATCCAAAAAAATTTGAAAGTATGAAAACAAGAATACTAAATACAGGAATAACTTTATTGATAGTATTATTATCAATTAAAACAGGTAATTCCCAGCAGTTAACATTAACATGCGAATCAGGAAACAGAGCATTAGAGCAGGCAAATTGCTGGGCTTTTGGAGCTACAACTTATATTAATACTGCTGGTCTTATTATTTCAGGAAATTATTCAACACAAAGTAATCAGTTAACAAATCCTGCTCCAACGGCAACTTGGGTTAAAACCCCTTGGATGAAAATGGGTTCGGGAAATATTACTATGAAAGCTAAACTTAGCTTAGCAAACGGTACAACCAGAGGCATAGTATTCAGTTATATCCCTTATAACCCTTTTAATCCGCCATATTACGAAGGCACACCTGTACCTTATGATTCTGTAAAATGGACATCTATAAATACTAATTTAGTTAATATATCCTCTCCAATACCAAGTATAATTGCAAACTCCAACGATGTTTACAAAATAAGAATAAGTTTTGTTGGAACGGGCGGAACTTCAAGAATGATTGCCGATGACTATGTTATACCCGGTACATACTGGTCTGATCCATCAAATAATTGCATCCCTTTACCTACAATACAAGATGCTGACGAAGACGGCGTTGCCGATAATGAAGATGCTTTCCCTAATGACCCTAAAAGAGCTTTCAGAACCTTTTTCCCAATAGAAAACACATATTCGACATTGGCATTTGAGGACTTATGGCCGTCAAAAGGTGATTTCGATTTCAACGATGTGGTTGTTGACTATAATATCGAAGTTGTTACCAACTCGTATAACATGGTAGTGGAAGCTTTCTATAAATTCAAAGTTAGGGCTATAGGTGCAAGTTATCATAATGGATTCGGATTTGAATTACGCAATATCCCACCCTTTTTTGTAAAAAGTGTTACAGGAGCAGTTTTAAAACCAGGAAGCATTTATTCTATTGAACCTAATGGAACTGAAAGCAATCAGGATAATGCTACAATAATTGCTATAGGTGATGTTTTCGATGTTCTTCCTTACGTAGGAGTTGGTGTAACCGGAGTAAACACAACACCAGGAGCTCCTTATTCAACACCACAAACCATAACTGTAAGAGTAGTTTTTGATGATAATCTTAAAGTTGTTGGTGGTGTTCATATCTCTCAAATGGGATCTGATGTCTTTAATCCATTTATTATTGTAAACCAAGACAGAGTTAAAGAAGTACATTTACCCGACTTCCCTCCTACCACTTTAGCAAGCAATTCAACTCTTTTCGGCACACTTGACGATACAAGCAATCCCGGTGCAGACAGATATTATCGCACTTCGAACAACCTACCTTGGGCTATAAACACTTATTCTACATTCAAATATCCTATCGAAAAAACCGAAATTACAAAAGCTTATTTAAAACTAATCGATTGGGTAATAACAAATAAATCTCAATACAACGATTGGGACACAAATCCTGCTTATAGAGATAATACCTATATTTATAACGAACCCACAAAATAATTTGATTAATATTATTTTAAAAAAGGGCTGTCGAAAAAAATTGACAGCCTTTTTTTATGGACAAAGCTCCGATAGTTTTATTTTTGCCTCTTCATATCCCAATTCAGCAGAAGCTTTCAAATCAGAACATGCTCCTTTATTATCGTTTTTAATACTTTTTACAGCTCCTCGGAAATAATATGCCTCACCCGTTGGCTTTATTTTTATCGATTCGTTGAAGTCAGATAATGCCAAATCATACCTTTTTTGATTTAAATACACTTTACCCCTGCCCGTATATGCTTGATGATTATTCGGATTGATTGTTATTACCCTGTTATAATCGGAGATTGAAAAAGGTATTTTGTTCTGCTTCTGATATAATTCGGCTCTTTTAAGTAATGCTTCTTCATTATTCCTATTACTGTTAATAATTTTTGTATAAACTTTTACAGCAGCATCAGTATTGCCGATAAGTTCGTAACATTGTCCCATTTTGAAAAAAACATTCAAATCATTTTCTTTTAGATTATTAATCAGATTTTCGTAGTCTTTCAATGTTTCGGAATATTTTTTTAACTGAAAATATACATTAGCTCTGTCTCTTAAAACATCTTTTGTTTGATAGTTTGCTTCTATCAATCTGTTTAAATCATTCAATGCCAAGCTGTATTTTGATAAATTTTGATATACTTTCGAACGTAAGTAAACAGCATCATGGTAATCAGATTTTTTTAATATAGCTTCGGATAAATCTTTTTCAGATTCTATGAATTTCTTTTGATTAAAATATGCTTTGCTTCTTAAATATAAAACGTAATAATTATTTTTATCGAATTCTAATGATTTAGTATAATCGATTATAGCCATATCGAATTTATTATTTTTTTCAAAAGCTAAAGCTCTTTGAATATACGAGTCGGCATAAGACGGTTTTATATTTATAGTTTTTGAAAAATCATTTACGGCTTTATCGATTTCATTATTTTCCAAGAAATAAATACCTCTGTAATAATACACCAAGTAATAATCTTTATTCTTTTCAATAGATTTATTGTAGTTTTCAATTGCTTCTTTTTTGTTACCCAATTTGTAATAGCAATATCCTCTATCGGCAAATGCTTCATAATAAAATGGTGATTTATCGATTATTTTGTTAAAAATATCAATTGCTTCGGTGTATTTTTGCTGTTTCATTAAACTTACGGCATTATTATACATCATTGCAGAGGACTGAGAATATAAATCAGTAATGAGTAAAAAACTGAAAAAAACTACAAATAAAAGCCTGAGATTTTTCATTGATATTGTAATTTTGTAAAAAAATTTTATGAATTCTGAAATTGCAAAAATAAGGAAAGAATATAAAAAATCGGAGTTACTGGAATCTACGATTTTTACTGACCCTTTTAAGCAATTTGCCGTTTGGCTTGAAGAAGCAATAAATTCCGGTATCGAAGAACCCACAGCAATGACACTTGCTACAATTTCAACCAAAGGGTATCCTTCGGCACGAATAGTTTTATTAAAAAGTTTTGATAAAAACGGTTTTGTATTCTATACAAATTACAATAGTCGCAAAGGCAATCATCTGAAGAATAATCCAAATGCAGCTTTGGTATTTTTTTGGAAAGAACTGGAAAGACAAGTAAGAATTGAAGGGATTACAGAAAAAGTAAGTAAAAAAGAATCGGATGAATATTTTGCGTCACGACCTCGCGAAAGCCAGATTAGCGCCTGTATTTCGGAACAAAGCATGACAATTCCCGACCGCAACTACCTTGAAATGCTTTATGACATTTTTGTAAAAAAACAAGGCGATAATCCCATAAAAAGACCCGAACATTGGGGAGGCTACAGATTAATCCCAAGGAGAATCGAGTTTTGGCAAGGACGCGAAAACCGACTTCACGACAGAATAAAATATTGCAGTAAAGACGGTAAATCATGGAAAATAAAAAGAATAGCACCCTAAATTTTTCTAATATGAATATGAAAAAAAATCTAATTTGGGCTTTATGCATAATCTTTATTCAAGGCTTTTATTCTTGTAAAACAACAAAAATTACACGCCCGGAAGAAAAGTATATTACTCCGGAAATAAACCTTGAGCCTTCTGTTATAAATATCCCATTTCATTTCAGTATTGACGACGTTCAAAAAACCATAAATTCAAAACTCACCGGTCTGCTGTATGAAGACAACAGTTTCGAAAATAACGACAACGATAATTTAATGGTTAAAGCATGGAAGAAAGAAGACTTTACATTAAAACTGGAAAATAATACTCTCAATTACAGAGTCCCATTAAAACTATGGATTAAAGTTCGTTGGGGGTTTGAAAAATTGGGAATAAAATTGACTGATACCAAAGAAATTGAAGCAGAAATTGCATTAAAATTTAAAACATCTTTCTATCTGAACAATGACTGGACTGTTACAACTTTTACTTCACCCGACGGATATGAATGGCTTAGCAAACCTGTACTTAAAGTTGGACCTGTAGATGTCCCAATAACAACTATAGCAAATACAATTTTGAATAAAAATAAGAACTTACTGTCGAATGAAATAGATAAGGCAATAAAAAACAATTTGAATTTCAGAAAAAATATTCAGGACATTTGGACTTCAATTCAAAAACCTGTAAAAATAAATGACGAATACAATATATGGCTTAAAGCAAGTCCTACAGAAATTTCATCAACTCCTATTTTAAGCAATAACGGAAACATCAAAATCTCATTAGGTATTAAAAGTGTAATTGAAACATTTATAGGTAAAAAGCCGGATTTTATTCCAAACAATGGCCTTCCTGATTATAAAATGGTTAAATCGCTTGATAATCAATTTAAAATCAATTTGTTTTCAGAAATTTCATATAATTCAATCGACTCATTAACAAAAAAATACCTCAAAAACGAAACATTTAGCCAAGACAAAAGAAGTGTTACCATCAAAGATATTAAAGTTTACGGTAGCGACAATAAAATGATAATCGGAACAACTTTAGCAGGCAGTTTTAATGGCACAATTTACTTATCAGGAAAACCTGTATATGATTCAATATCATCAAATCTAAAATTTACGGAAATTGATTTTGATATCGAGACCCAAAATGCACTCCATAAAACGGCAAGTTGGCTTTTACACAGAAAATTCACAAAAATGATTGAAGATAAAATGTTTTTTCCGGTAGGCAGCAAAATTGAAGAAACTAAAAAACTTATTAATCAAAAAATTCAATCATACAACCTAAACAAAAATTTGGTTTTGAACGGTAAAATAAATGAAATCAAAATACAAGATATTTTTTTAACTCCGGAATCAGTTAAAATAGCTGTTATTTTTAAAGGTAACTTAAAAACAAGCTTTGTTGCCGACTAACCGGGCTTAAATTAATATTTTTAAACTTTTTTGAACATACTTTAAAATAATTTAAATAAAAATTTAAAATGAATTTAAACAATTGGAATATAATAAGGTACAGCATTTATTCGGTTTTTTACGATTTAATCGTATCGGTTTTAAATTCATCGAGAAAAAAATCAATTGAAAAGTTAAATATCCAGAACGGCGAAAATGTATTAATAGTTGGTTGTGGTACAGGAACTGATTTAAAATATATAAAAGCTAAATGCAATATTACGGCTATAGATATAACTCCGATAATGGTAAAAAAAACTAAAAGCAGAGCAAAAAAAATGAATAAAAATGTCGATGCCATTATAATGAATGCCGAAAAACTTGAGTTTGATGATAATTATTTCGATAAAGTAATTTTACATACAATTCTCACAGTAGTATCATCCCCTTCCTTATGTTTCAGCGAAGCCGAAAGAGTACTAAAAGAAGGCGGATACATGACAATATTGGATAAATTTTCTTCAAAAAAAAATGAGAATTCTTTTTTCAGAAAATTGCTCAACCCCATTACATACATACTTTTCAGCAGAATAAATCTCAGCTTTGGGAGTATTTACAAACATAGCAATATGAAAATAAAGTATGATAAACCAACATTTAGGAATTTATTTCGAATCATATTACTAAAAAAATAGCTTTCTGATAGCCTTTTTGTCTTCTTTATTGTTTAAAACAAAAAAAGTATTTTTTCGTTAGGCTTTTTGAACTTTAATTATCTTTGCCAAACATACTAATCAATTTTTATAAAATGAGACTGATTACATATAATGTCAACGGAATTAGAGCAGCAATGTCGAAAGGGTGGTTAGAATGGGTAAAACAGGTAAACCCCGACATTGTTTGCTTACAAGAACTAAAGGCACAACCCGAACAACTACCTTTGTTGGAATTTGAAGCTGCCGGTTATAAAACCTATTTTGAAACTGCAGTTAAAAAAGGCTATAGCGGAGTAGCGATTCTTACAAAAAAGGAACCCGACAATGTAGTAAACGGGATGAATAATTCTAAATACGATAACGAAGGCAGAATAATAAGAGCTGATTACGGTGATATTTCAGTTATAAGTGTTTACCATCCTTCAGGAAGTAGCGGAGATGAAAGACAAGATTTTAAAATGCAATGGCTCGATGACTTTCAAGACTATATAGATGAGCTGAAAAAAACAAGAGAAAATCTTATTATAGCAGGAGATTTTAATATTTGTCACAAACCTATTGATATACATGACCCTGTTAGAAATGCAACAAGTTCAGGATTTCTGCCCGAAGAAAGAGATTGGATTGACAAATTTATAAAGAGTGGTTTTATAGATGCATTCAGAGCATTTAACCAAAACCCTCATCAATATACATGGTGGAGTTTCAGAGCTAATGCAAGAGCGAAAAACTTAGGTTGGAGAATCGATTATTTTATGGTGAGCGAGAATATTGCCGGAAAAATGAAACATTCAGAAATACTTCCTGAAGCAAAACACTCTGATCACTGTCCTGTATTACTTGAAATTGAATTTTAAAATTATTTAAATATTAATTTTTTTAGCAATGAAGACGAAAATTTTATTAATTGTTTTTTTATTTTTAGTTGGCTTTTCAAATATTTCATGTGTTACAAAAAAACGCTATGCCGAACTTGAAGCAAAGTATAAAAAATGTAATGAAGAGCTAACAGGCATAGAAAAAAGCAAATTAAATCTCAATACCCTAAACAATGAATTGAATGCTGAAATCGAGAAAATGAAGAAACAAAAGTCAGAGCAAGAAGAAGCCTATAACACATTAAAAGAAAAATATGATAAACTTGATGATGAACATTCAACATTATCAACAGATTATACAACTCTTCAGCAAAGATATAATAAGCTGCTTGCAGGCAACAGAACTGAAATGCAGGATATAATGGAAGCTTTGCAAAAAACTCAGGGCGATTTATTGAAAAAAGAAAGCGACCTGAAAAAACTGGAAGACGATTTAAATAAACTTCAAGAGCAACTTAAAGAAAAGAAAAACAATCTTGACGCTTTAACTTCACAATTAGAAGCAAAAGAAAAAAAACTCAATGAACTTCAGTCTATTCTTGATAATAAAGATAAACAAGTTAATGACCTGAAAAATAAAATAACCAATGCACTTTTGGGATTCAGAGATAAAGGTCTTACTATTGACATAAGAAACGGAAAAGTTTACGTATCAATGGAAGAAAAACTGCTTTTTGCTTCAGGGAGTTGGGTTGTTGCTGAAGAAGGCAAAAATGCTCTTAGGAGTGTGGCAAAAGTTCTTGAACAAAACCCCGATATTAATGTAATGATAGAAGGACATACCGATAATGTCCCATTTAATGGCAGTGGTCAGGTTAAAGATAACTGGGACTTAAGCGTAATGCGTGCTACTTCAATTGTAAAAATTCTACTTGAAAACAAAGGAATCAATCCTAAAAGAATTACTGCAGCAGGAAGAAGCCAATACTTACCGGTAGAAAATTCCGATACAAAGGAAGCTCGTGCCAAAAACAGAAGAACTGAAATTATTTTGACACCTAAGCTTGACGAATTGTTAAAAGTCCTTGATACAAATTAATCATCATTATTAAACTTTTCTGATGATAATACCATTGAAAAAGGAATATATAAATAAACTTACAATTAAACTTTTTAAGTGGCGATTAAGACATATCAGTAATCAGCAGTTCATCCTTATACTTAGTTTTGTTATTGGAATATTGAGTGGTTTAGCTGCTGTAATTCTCAAAATTCTTGCTTTTTACACACATTACTTCTTTGTTTCATTGAGTCATGTTGACAGTGGAAATATATGGTATCTTGCTTACCCTATGATTGGCATTTTTCTGACAGTGCTTTACATAAAATTTTTTGTAAAAGAAAAAATAAATCATGGTGTAAGCAGAGTATTGTTTGCCATTTCGAAAAACGGAGGAAGAATAAAACCACATAATAATTATTCTTCGATGATAGCCAGTACATTGACTGTTTCGTTTGGCGGTTCAGTTGGATTAGAGGCTCCTATTGTTTATACCGGAAGTTCAATAGGTTCGACACTTGGGCAATTCTTTCGTTTGAATTATAAAACAATATGTCTTCTGATAGGATGTGGAACTGCGGGGGCAATTGCCGGAATCTTTAAAGCACCGATTGCAGGAATAGTGTTTGTAATTGAGGTTATTATGCTCGATTTGACTACAAAAAACTTGATTCCGCTGATTATTTCTGCAATAACCGCATCCATACTTTCTTTTTTTCTTATGGGAAAAGAAATCCTCTTTGCATTTGATGTTACAACTCCTTTTTATCTTAAAGAAATCCCATTCTACATTATTCTTGGAATGTTCTCAGGATTAGTATCGCTTTACTTTACCAAAACTTCTCTAAAAATAGAAGATATAATGAAAAAAATCAGTAATCAATACATTAAAGTTATTGTTGGCGGAACTTTATTGGGTTTACTGATTTATATTATACCTGCCTTATATGGAGAAGGATACGATACTTTAAAAATGATACTCCACGGAAAAGGGAATGAAATATTACAGAACAGCTTCCTATATAAATATAAAAATGAAACTTTCTATTTTCTCGGAATAATATTACTGACTCTTTTTCTCAAGGTAATTGCTATGTCAGTAACAACAGGTAGCGGCGGTATAGGAGGAATATTTGCGCCTTCGCTATTTATGGGAGGAATTTCAGGTTTTTTTGTTGCAAGAGTTTTAAATTTAACAGGAATTTCAAATATTTCGGAAGTCAATTTTGCTTTAGTAGGTATGGCCGGAGTAATGTCAGGAGTTATGCATTCGCCATTGACTGCGATATTTCTTATAGCGGAAGTAACCGGAGGTTATCAGTTATTCACTCCCCTTATTATTACTTCTACAATTGCCTATTTAACAATAAATAAATGGGAAAAACACTCTGTTTATACAAAAAAACTTGCTGAAAGAGAAGAACTTATCACTCACGACAAAGATCAGGCATTGCTTACTCTTATGAAATTAGATAAACTTATTGAAACCAATTTTCATACTATACCTCCCGATGCTAAGCTTAGAAGCCTGATAGAAAAAATTGCCGTTTCGCAAAGAAACATTTTCCCTGTTGTTGATAATGACAATAATTTTATCGGAGTAGTTGTTTTTGATGACATTAGACCTATTATGTTTGACCAAAGTCTTTATGATACACTATTTATAAGCGACTTAATGATAATTCCTCCTTATACTGTGGAAATGTCGGATAATATGAAAACAATTGTCGAAAAATTTAATATATCCGGTAATTATAACCTGCCTGTACTAAATAATGGCAAATACGTCGGCTTTGTTTCACGTGCTAACTTTTTCTCGGCTTACAGAAAACTTTTGAAACAGTTTTCAGAAGATTAATTTCTAAATAGAATTAATAAGAGCTTTAACCGGTTCTAAATCTTTGGTAGAACCGTTCTCAATAGCTTTTAAAACTGCACCTCCTCCTGTAAATATATAATATTTTGGGCTATCGAGTGCAGATATGTATAGACCGGGTAAAAGCCTCTTCAATTCCTGCATAGTATCACCTCCACCATAAAGTTTTATTGCTTCTTTATTCTCATCAATTAATTCATCCAAAGCAATTGTCCCCTCATTGAAATATGGCGTATATCCCATTACAGCATTAACAAATATCGTTTGAGCTTTATGAAATACATTTTTAACTTTTTCATCTTTGAATGATTCTTTTGCAATATCCAAAACATAATTCAACTCCTCGCCTCTTTTGATATTACTTATGCTCCTTACTCTATAAGAACCTTCAATTTTTGCATCCATAGTATCAGATTCAATAATAAAGGGAAGCTCAATAATTTTTTCGGGAAACTCAGATGCAAACTCGACAAAATCTTTAGCATGTTTTATATCATCTTGCTCAATGCCTTTTATGCTAAATCCGTATTTGGCTGATAAATAAGCATTGTAAATAACACCTCCGAGTATCAAGTAATCAGCTTTTTTGAGCAAGGCAAACAAAGAATCAATTTTAGTATCGAATTTTGAACCTGCTACTACTGCCAAAAAAGGATGGGTCGGATTGTATATTCTTTCCAGATTAGAGATTTCTTTTTGCATTAGAAAACCCGCATAAGATGGTAGAAATTTATTCACCAACACAGTTGAGGCATGCGGTTGCCATGAACCAAATGCATCATTTACAAATATATCGGCTAATCCTGCCAATTGGTTTGCAAATCTTAAGCTTTCTTCTCCTTTGGCCTCTTCACCCCAAAACCAACGTGTATTTGGCAGATATATACCATCAATCTTGTTTTCTTTCAAATCTTTTATCAAGTGATTTACTGATGTTTCTATACTTATATATCCTTTTTCATCATCTTTATAAAATTCGGGGACCTGTAAATTAATATGTAATTTCTGCTTTAAATAATCAACAATAGGTTGCACTGAGGTTTTGTGATTTATGACTATATTTCCCGTCTTTTTATCCTTAGGTCTGCCAACATGAGTCATTAATATCATCTTTCCTCCCCTAGAGATAATATAGAATAATGTACCTATAGTTGAGTCTATACGATAAGGATCGTGTATTTCACCATTTTTAACAACATTATGATCAACCCTCACAAGTACTATCTTGCCTTTTAAATCGGCATCTTGGATTAGAGGAATATTATAACTTTCCATCTTAAATTTGATTTATTATTTTGTCCTTAAGAGTTTCAAATTCATTATCCGACAATATTTCTGCTTGTTTTAAACGATTTAGTTTTTCTATTGTTTTTAAAATATTATAATTCGGATCATTTTCTGTTTTAGATAAATTTAACTGCGATTGAGAAGTAAGTTTTGCCCACATATTTTTCAACTCGTTTTCTTTTTCTGCCAATTCGTCTTCGAAAAATGAAATTTTATTATTTAGTTTATCATTGTATGCTTTTTCATCTTCAAGTTCGACAGTAAGTTGTTCTATAGTTTCCTTTAAGTTTTTTATTGTCTCCTCGTATTCTTTATGCTTATTTACAATTACACTTTCCATTATCTCTTTTGCTTTTAAAGCGTTTTCCAAATGATCTATTCTTTTTGCAAGTTCTATCTTTATTTGTTCGACATCTTCTGTAGAATTTTTATTTGAAACAACTTTTTCTTTCTTTATTTTTTCTATTTCATCCAACAATTCATTTTTGTCTTTTTCGAGTAATTTTACAGCTTCTCGTAAATACTTATTTTCTTCATTCCCTGATACTTTTAGCTTGTCTTTAATGATAGTAATTTCATTTTCTAATTCTTTAATTGATTTTTTTAACTTATTGTTTTCTTCAATTAAAAAATCTTTTTCATTGTTTATCAGATGAATTTTATCGTTTAATGATTTGATTTTTATTGACGTTTCTCTTTGCAATGCATGTTTTTCATCACTTACTTTTGAATAATTACTATTAGCCTCTTTGATGTCAGATTCTAAAAAAGTTACTTCCTTTTTATAATTTTTGATTTTTTCAGAAAATATTATTAAAAACAATGCGCAAATAATCAACAAAATAAGAGTGAAATAAAAGTAATTATATGCCCTGTCTTTTTTCGATTTAAGGTTTTGTATGGTTATTTCATTTAAAGGAATATTTTTATTAGATGCTGAAAGTATAGAGTCGATTTTGTGAGTTTCGTCAGATATTAATTTATCATAAGCCGACATTTTGTTAATAACTCCTGCAACGTAAGTATCGTTTAAAGCAGGGTTTAACTTATAGAGCATTTCCTGATAGATATTTTGACGCTCATTGAGCAATGTATCAAGTTTGTTTTGAGAATATATAAAAGTCGAAAAAAGAATTAAAAGTAAAATAAAAATTAACTTTTTAAGCATACAAAACGATATTTTTAATATTATCTGCCGACTTAAACGATATTTAAATAAACAAGTTACAAAAAAGCCTCATTCATTTTTCAGAATGAGGCTTTAAAGAAATATTATAGAAAATTAAATAATAGTGTTCCAGCCGAATTTATCCTCTTCTTCACCCTCTTGAATAGCCCTTAATTTATTGTATAATTTTGTGGAAATAGGACCTGCTTTTCCGTCTTTACAGAATTCATAAACCTTATTTCTGTCACGGTCGAATATTTTTTTGATAGGAGTAATAACAGCAGCAGTACCACATGCTCCTACTTCATCAAATTCGGACAATTCTTTTACTTCAACGTGGCGTCTTTCTACTATCAAGCCAATTTCTTCGGCTAAAGTTCTAAGACTCATATTGGTTATTGAAGGCAATATTGAATTCGAGTCGGGAGTAATATATTTGTTGCCTTTAATTGCAAAAAAGTTAGCCGGACCTGCTTCATCGATATATTTTTTTTCTTTTGCATCAAGAAATAGAACGCTTGCATATCCTTCCTGATGAGCTCTTTCGCCGGCTCTCAGACTTGCAGCATAATTTCCCCCAACTTTATAACATCCTGTTCCAAGCGGAGCAGCTCTGTCATAATCTCTTACAAGCTGAATATTAACGGGATTGAATCCTTCTTTAAAGTATGGACCGACCGGACCAACAAAAACTAAAAACAAATACTCGTTTGCAGGTTTAACACCCACCTGAGGACCAGAACCTATTAACAAAGGCCTTATATACAACGAGGCACCTTCGCCATAAGGAGGGATATATTTTTCATTTAACTTTACTGCTTTTATAACAGCTTCTTTAAATAACTCTGTTGGTATGTTGGCCATCATTATTCCATATGCTGAACTTTGCATTCTTTTGGCATTTTCTTCAAGGCGGAAAATTCTTATTTTACCGTCTTTACCTCTGAATGCTTTTAAGCCTTCAAATGCTTCCTGACCGTAATGCAGGCAAGTAGCGGCAATATGTAAATTGATGTACTCAGACGATGAAATTTCAAGTTCTCCCCATGAGCCGTTTCTATAATAACAACGCACATTATAATCGGTTTTAAAATAACCGAAGGGTAAACTTTTCCAATCTATATTATTCATATTTTCGAGTTTTAAATGGTAATTAAATTATTCAATAAAACGTGGTAAAATTATAAATTTATTTTATAGTACAGTACAATCTTTATTTTTTTTATGATTTTTATTAACCTTTTACAAGTGTGCCAATTTGTCACACTTTTTTTATGGCATAAGCTTTGTTAAAAACTGAACCGGAAATTTTGAAAAAATAATAAATTATGCAAAAAGGTAAAATTAACGTTCAAACAGAAAACATCTTTCCTATTATCAAGAAATTTTTATACTCGGATCATGAAATCTTTTTAAGAGAGCTTATTTCCAATGCTGTTGATGCAACACAAAAGTTAAAAACGCTTTCATCGTTGGGAAAATTTAAAGGCGAATTAGGAGATTTGACAATTAAAGTAAGTTTCGACAAAAAAAAGAAGACTATTACCATAAGCGACAGGGGAATTGGAATGAGCGCCGAAGAGGTTGATAAATACATAAATCAAATTGCTTTTTCGGGAGCTGAAGAGTTTTTAGAAAAGTATAAGGGAAAAAGCGAAGCTGATGCTAATGCACTAATCGGACATTTTGGCTTAGGTTTTTATTCTTCTTTTATGGTTGCAAAACAAGTTGAAATTCACACAAAATCATATATAGAAGAAGAAAAACCGGTAAAATGGGTATGCGACGGCAGCCCCGAATTTGAAATCACCGAAATTAAAAAGAAAGACAGAGGAACTGATATAATTCTTCATATTGCTGAAGATTCGGAAGAATTTCTTGAAGAATACAAAATATTGAATTTGCTTAAAAAATATTGTAAGTTTTTACCAATTCCCATTGAATTTGGAGTTGAAAAAAAATGGGAAAAAGTTGAGGGCGAAAAAGACAAAGACGGTAATGACAAAACAATAGAGGTCGAAAAACCAAGAATAATAAATAATACTAAACCGCTTTGGACACTAAAACCAAGCGAGTTGAAAGACGAAGATTACACCAATTTCTACAGAGAACTGTATCCTTATTCTTTCGAAGAGCCACTATTCAATATTCATCTGAATGTCGATTATCCTTTCAATTTAACCGGAATCCTATATTTCCCAAAAGTTAAAAAGAACTTAGAAGTACAAAAAGACAAAATTCAACTATATTGCAATCAAGTATTTGTGACAGATTCCGTCGAGGGAATTGTCCCTGATTTTTTGACACTTTTGCACGGAGTTCTCGATTCACCTGATATTCCTTTGAATGTATCGAGAAGTTATCTTCAAAGCGATGCAAATGTTAAAAAAATTTCAAATCATATAACTAAAAAGGTAGCAGACAAATTAGAAGAAATATTTAAAAATAAACGTGAAGAATTTGAAACTAAGTGGGATGATATAAAAGTATTTATTGAATACGGTATGATATCAGAAGACAAGTTTTACGAAAGAGCCGAAAAATTCTGTCTATTAAAAAATACTGAGAATAAATACTTCACACTTGAAGAATACAAAAATCATATAAAAGACAATCAAACCGATAAAGAAAAAAAATTAGTTTACCTTTACACTAATAATATTGAAGACC
Organism: uncultured Bacteroides sp.; assembly: GCA_964634005.1. Taxonomy (GTDB): domain Bacteria; phylum Bacteroidota; class Bacteroidia; order Bacteroidales; family JACABE01; genus CAZWKQ01. Next base: position 109,594 of record CAZWKQ010000002.1, on the reverse strand, counting down.
AACACAGCTATATTCAATTGGCTAAGGAGAAAGGTTATGATATATTGGTAATGGACGGAATTCTTGACAGTCATTTTATAAACCTACTTGAACGTAAATTAGAAAATACGTCATTTGTCAGGGTTGATGCTGACACTATTGATAAACTCATTAAAAAAGATGATGAAATTCCAAGTAAACTAACTGATGATGAAAAAAATAAAATAAAACCAGTTTTTGAAAAGAACATTGACGCATCAAAATTCACAGTTGTATTTGAAAATATGAGCGAAACCGAACAGCCTGTGATTATTACTCAACCCGAGTTTATGAGGAGAATGAAAGATATGTCGGCAATAGGAGGCGGAATGTCTTATATGGGAGCTATGCCCGATATGTATAATCTTGTTGTAAACAGTAATCATCCAATAATTTATAACATACTAAATGAAACTAACGAAGATACTCAAAGCAAACTTGCAAAACAACTTGTAGATTTAGCTCTTCTGTCTCAAAATCTTTTAAAAGGAGAAGCATTAACCGAATTTATTAAAAGAAGTGTAGAAATCATTAAATAATATATATATTTGTAAAAAAATTTAAAAAGAAAAAAAATGAAATTGAGTAAAAGTTTAATAACAACATTAATAGTTGTAGGTATAATAGTAATATTGATTGTTTCATCAGTTGGGATGTACAATAAACTTGTAAGTCTTGAAGAAAGCGTTAACAGTCAATGGGCAAATGTAGAGAATCAGTATCAAAGAAGATCGGATCTGATTCCCAATTTGGTAAACACAGTTAAAGGAGTAGCAAATTTCGAACAACAAACTTTGACAGATGTTATAAAAGCACGTTCTGAAGCTACTTCTGTTAAAATTGATCCGACAAATCTTAATGCCGATGCTATACAAAAATTTCAGAAAGCACAAGACGGATTAAGTTCAGCATTGTCAAGACTTCTTGTAGTAGTTGAAAAATATCCGGAATTGAAGGCAACTCAAAATTTCTTGGAACTCCAATCACAACTTGAAGGCACTGAAAACAGAATTTCAGTTGAAAGAAGGAAGTTCAACGAAGTTGCTCAACAATACAATGCTAATATCAGAAAGTTTCCAAAAAACATTTTTGCAACTATTTTCGGTTTCGATAAAAAAGCATATTTCGAAGCTCAGGAAGGAGCCGAAAAAGCACCTGAAGTCAAATTTTAAACTAAAATTTAAAAAGTATGTCGGACATTATTCCGACATATTTTTTTAAAAAAATAATATCCTATGAAAAAAACATCAGATTTTTTTTCTAAAGAACAACAAAACGAAATACTTCAAGCAGTAAAAAATGCCGAATTGAACACTTCAGGAGAAATAAAAATTCATATTGAAAAAAAATGCTATGGAGATGTTCTTGACAGGGCTGCATATATTTTTAAGAAACTGGGTATGCATAAAACAAATTTACGCAACGGTGTACTAATATATCTGGCCGTTGAAACACGTAAATTTGCAATTATCGGAGATGCAGGTATTAACTCAAAAGTTCCCGAAAATTTTTGGGATAATATCAAAGATAACATGCTTCAAGAATTTAAAAAAGGAAATTTTACCGAAGGATTAATAGAAGCTGTTACTCAAGTTGGGATGCAATTAAAAGAATATTTCCCCCACGAAAAAAATGATATAAACGAATTAAGCGATGAAATTTCTTTTGAATAAACTATAAAATATGACAACTAAAATAAAAAGTATAACCGGTTATTTATTTCCAATAATATTCAGTCTGTTATTTTTAAACAATAGTATTTCAGCACAAGAATTGCCCGAAAAACCTAATCCTCCGAAGTTGGTAAATGATTACACTTCAACACTATCTGAAACTGAAAAATCTTTGCTTGAAAACAAACTTGTTTCTTATTCTGATTCTACAAGCACACAGATAGCAATAGTTATTACAAATGATTTACTCGGATACGATAAATCGGATTATGCCATAAGGTTAGCTGAAAAATGGGGAATAGGACAGAAAGGTAAAAACAACGGGATTTTAATTTTGGTAAAACCAGATGGGAAACAAGGAGAAAGAGGTGTATTTATAGCAGTTGGTTATGGTTTGGAATCGGTAATTACCGATGCTATTTCAAGAAGAATAATTGAAAATGAGATGATCCCCTACTTCAAAGAAAAAAAGTTTTACGATGGATTAAACCAGGCAACTGATATATTAATGAAACTAGCCTCAGGAGAATTTCCGGCTGAATATAAAAATATCGAAGAAACTCCTCCTGCTGTTGCATATTTAATACCCCTTTTTGTTATAATTTTAGTTCTGTTTATGATGAAGTTTGGGAAACACTCTAAAACTATTGGTAGAAACCCTTCATTTTGGACAACATTATTTTTATTATCAATGATGAATAACAGGGGGCATGGAGGCAGTTGGGGGGGCTTTAGCTCAGGAAGCAGAGGATTTGGCGGTTTTGGCGGAGGCAGTTTCGGAGGCGGTGGTGCCGGAGGAAGTTGGTAATTAAAAGTAAAAAATATTATTTTTTAAAAATTTTTTGTATTTTTGTTGAATAAATGTTTAATTAAATAAAGAGAGAAACCATGAAAAAAGTTTTATCAGTTTTAACACTGTTTTTTGTAAGCATTTTGTTTACATTTGGGCAGAGTATTGGCACAAAACCATCTGCCATATCTCCAATTCAGGAAAATGAATCTCAGGGATTGGAGCAATATTTTTCAAAAATAACTCCAAAATCAACTAAAGCTGTAATTTGGTCGTCAACTATGTCTAATACTACAGACTGGACAGTAACCAATGCACCTGATGCAACAATATCAACGCAATGGGTTAGAATTCCCGACACATCGGCAGTTTCAGCAAAATGGAGACAATATGTTGGCCCTTACATGGGTTCTGCAACCCCAATGAATGGTGTTTATTATTTCGACGGAATTACTAATCTTGTTAACGGGGTATATGGTGTTTCAAATTCAAGAATGACAACTGCAACACCAATCAATACATTAGGTCATCCTTCTGTAGTAATTAAATTCTATCAACTTTACAAGTCTTTCAATGCTGATTCGGCATTACTTGAAATTAGTTCAGATAATGTAAATTGGTATACAATAGATGTTAATATAAGTGTACCCGTTAATCAATATGCAATTGGATGGAAAGAAATAAATATTTCACCATGGGCTGGCAATAAAGCTCAAGTATGGATAAGATTCAGATTCTTTGGACCTGCTTCAACATCAAGCGGCGCTCAATATGGTGGCGGTTACGGATGGATGATAGATGATGTAAGTCTTGAAGATGCCGATGATAATAAATTGGTTATTGATAAAATGTGGATATATGACGGCTATACATCTATACCTGCAGGTCAGTCATTACCAATATCTTATGAAGCCAAAGTAACAAACTCAGGCGGTTTAGCACAAACTAACGTAAAATTGTATGGAAAAGAAATCAACACAAATACAGTATTAGGAAGTACTACTGGTACTACAATTCCTTCAGCAGGTGTTGACACATTATCAGTTGTAAATTTCTTTACTCCTTCTACAGTTGGTAATTATAAAATAACCGGATGGGTAAGTAGTGATAACATTGCTTCTGAATCAATCGGTGATACATTTAACATTAGCGTTAATAACAATAATATTTTTCAAAGAGATAACAACTACTATTATACATCTAAAGGATATAACGGCGAAGCATTTACTGTAGCGAATTTATATCAAGTTAGCACTCCGGCTACGGCTTATTCGGTAAAATTTGCAGTTAATTTGGCAACTAAAGCCGGTTCTATTGTTAAAGGTGTTTTATATAAAGGATTAGGACAATCAAGAACATTAATTGCAGAATCTGACTATTACACTTTAACTCCAAGTGATATTCCAACAGCTACAGGAGCTACTTTCCCGATTAAAGAATTAGCATTTATGTCTCCTGTAACATTAGATGCTGACTCATTCTACTGGGCAGGATTACAAACATTCGGCGGTTCCGACACTGTAAGAATAGCTTGTGATAATGCTCTTATTGCCCATTCAGGAGGTATTCCTCAAATATATTATTCTTCAGTAGTATTCAAAAACTCTGATAATATGTGGTATATTTGGTCTTGGGAAAATGTTGCAGCACAAATTATCCGTTTATCTTTTGCTCCTGTTGCAGTAAATGAAAATGTTTTATCTGCCAATTTATTCAGTTGCTTCCCAAATCCGGCAAATAAAACTACAAGAATTTCGTACGAACTTAAAAATTCTGATAATATTAGTTTTGACATTACTGACATAACAGGAAGAATAGTTAAAACTATAAATTACGGTTATCAAACTTCAGGTAATCACGCTTTAGATGTCGATGTAAGTGATTTAAGCAATGGAACTTACTTCTATACACTTAAAACTTCTTCGGCACAATTAACCAAAAAACTTATTATTGCAAGATAGTATATAGTTTAATAATAAAAAAAAGAGGCTGCTTAAATAATTAAGCAGCCTCTTTTTTTTATTTTGCTTTTTACTTACTTTTCCCTTGATTTGCAACTTCTTCCATTAATTTTTTTATTTCTTCCTCATCGCCCAAGAAATAATCTTTAACAAGATTTAAATTATCATCGAATTCAAAGACATAAGGGATACCTGTTGGCAGATTAAGGCTGACAATATCAGTATCACTGATGTTTTTAAGAAATTTTATTATCCCTCTCAAACTATTACCGTGTGCCGTAACTAAAATTTCGTTTTTTTCTTTTAGTTTAACAGAAATATTATCCTTCCAATAAGGAACAATTCTATTTACAGTATCCTTGAGAGATTCTGTTAAAGGGATTAAATCGGGATTTTCGTTTTTGTATTTTAAATCTTTTCGAGGATTCCTTTCGTCGTCTATCGATAATGGTGCAGGGGGTATATCATAGCTTCTTCTCCAAATCAAAACCTGCTCATCGCCGTACTTTTTGGCAGTTTCGGCTTTATTTAAACCTTGCAACTCTCCATAATGCTTTTCATTGAGCCTCCATGATTTCTCGACCGGCAACCAAAGCAAATCCATTTCTTCCAAAACAATATTTAATGTCTTAATAGCTCTTTTTAGATATGATGTATAACAATAATCGAAAATAAAACCATTTTCCTTTAATACTAATCCTGCTTTTTTAGCCTCTTCTATTCCCTTTTCGGTTAAATCAATATCTGTCCAACCTGTAAACCGGTTTTCTTTATTCCAGGTACTTTCACCATGTCTTAATAATACTAACTTTTTCATTTTTATATTTTTAATTGTTTAATTTCTTTCGAGTAAGACTAATTATAATTATTCCGCCAATTATAAATGGGATACTAAGTATTTGTCCCATATTTAAAATCATACCTGATTCAAAATTGGCCTGAGGTTCTTTTAAAAATTCAATTAAAAAACGAATTGTAAACAGAACTGTAAGAAAAATACCAAAAATCAAACCATTTTTTGTTTTTCCTTCATTTTTATAATAATACCTAATCAAAAAAACGAAAAGCAACAGATAACTCAACCCTTCATAAATTTGTGTGGGATGTCTTGGTTCGGTTTGTCCATCTCTTAAAAAAACAAAACCCCAAGGTAAATTTGTTAAATGACCATAAATTTCGGAATTCATCAAATTTCCCGTTCTAATAAAGAAACCGGCTAATGCGACAACTATAACTATTCTGTCTAAAATCCACCATAAAGATATTTTATACTTTCTCGAAAAAATATATAAAGCAATTATTATTGCAATTGCAGCTCCGTGGCTTGCCAAACCTCCATGCCATATATACAAAATTTCAATAGGATTTTTGCTGTAATATTCGAAATCATAAAAAAGACAATGTCCCAACCTTGCACCTATTACAGTTGATATTATCATATACATTGCAAGTTTTTCCAACACTGTAACGGGGACATTTTCTTTTTTAAAAAATCTTTCCATAATTAAATAACCAAAATAGAAAGACAGAGCGAAAAGCAATCCATACCAACGAACTGATACACCTGATATATTAAAAATTTCAGGGCTTACGTTCCAATTTATATAAAGCATATATTTTTTTGATAGCAAATTTAAAAAAGTTTGTGAAAAACTAAGGTTTATGTTAACTTTTTTTATGATTAAAAACTATTAAAAAATTACGATATTTGCAGACCTTAAAAAATTGTATTTTAAGCTAAATGCAAAACGAAAAAGTAAGAAAAAAATGGCTTGTAAAGCTTAAAAGTAAATACCGTTTGGTAATAATGAACGATGATACGTTTGAAGAAAAAATCAACTTCAAACTTTCAAGGTTAAACGTATTTGTTGCTCTCGGTTCATTATCTATTTTACTGGTTTTTCTTACAACTTATATAATTGCGTTTACACCATTAAGAGAATACATCCCGGGATATACAAATGTTCAACTTATAAAAAAATCATACGAAAACTCCTTAAAGATAGATTCTTTGATAAAAGAAGTAGAATACAGGGATATTTATTTGAACAATCTAAAACTTATTTTCCAAGGTGTTCCGATAGCCGACCCCAAAATAAACTATCCAAAAGACAGTCTTAAGAAATATGATAATATTTTAAATAAAAAATCAAAAGAAGACTCGATTTTAAGAAAGCAAATTGAAAGTCAGGATAAATATGAATTGTCTTCTTCTGATTTAACAATCGACAACTCGGATAATTCAACATCTTCCTACAGTATAAGCAATTTCATTTATTTTACTCCTTTAAAAGGTTTTATTGTCAATGGATTTGATGTTTCCAAACAGCACTATGGTGTTGATATTGCGGGGAAAAAAAACGACGTAATAAAATCAACTTTAAACGGTACTGTAATTTTTGCCAATTGGACATTAGAAACCGGTTATACTATAGGAATTCAACATCAGCACAATTTGATATCAGTATATAAACATAATTCGGCATTACTAAAAAAATCAGGAGATTATGTAAGAGCAGGAGAACCAATTGCATTTATAGGCAACAGCGGCGAATTAACCACAGGTCATCACCTGCATTTCGAGCTTTGGTATAATGGTATTCCTGTTAATCCGCGCGAATACATTTCTTTTTAACTAAATATGAAGAAAAAAATTGCAATTTTAGGCTCAACAGGTTCAATTGGAAGACAAGCACTTGAGGTTATCGAATCAAACCCCGACTTACTTCAGGCAGAAATATTAGTTGCAAATAATAATTCCGATTTACTTATTGAACAAGCCTTAAAATACCAACCTAACACAGTAGTAATAGGGAATGAAACTCATTATCAAAAAGTATCGGATGCTTTATCTAAATATGATATTAAAGTTTTCGCCGGCGAAGATTCAGTAAATCAAATTGTTGAATCAACAGAAATTGACATAGTACTTGCATCTATTGTTGGTTTTGCCGGGCTGAAATCAACCCTTAGAGCTATTGAAGCAAAAAAAAACATTGCACTTGCAAATAAAGAGACTCTTGTTGTTGCCGGAGACATTGTTACTTCTGCTGCAAAAAAAAACGGTGTAAATATTTTACCTGTTGACTCTGAACATTCTGCAATATTTCAATGTTTAACAGGTGAAATGTTTAACAAAATAGAGAAAATATACTTAACGGCTTCAGGAGGTCCATTCAGAGGTAAAGATAAAAAATACCTGGAAAAAGTTACGAAACATAATGCATTAAAGCACCCAAACTGGAATATGGGTGAAAAAATTACGATAGATTCGGCTACATTGATAAATAAGGGGCTTGAAGTAATAGAAGCAAAATGGCTTTTCGATATAGAACCCGAACAAATTGAAGTTGTTGTACATCCGCAATCAATTATACATTCAATGGTTCAATTTACAGATGGTTCAATAAAAGCACAACTCGGTCTTCCTGATATGAAGCTCCCTATACAATATGCTCTTACATATCCATTGAGGATTAAAACAGAATTTGAACGTTTCAGCTTTTCAAATTATTCAAACTTTACTTTCGAAAAACCTGATATTGAAACTTTTTCCGGCCTTAAGTTAGCTTATCAAATAATAAAACAAGGCGGAAATTTACCATGTGTTTTCAATGCTGCTAACGAAGAGGCTGTTTATGCATTTTTAAATGATAAAATTCGTTTTACTCAGATACCTGAAACTATTGAAAAATCTATTAACGAAATTAATTTCATAAGTCAACCTGCATTGGACGACTACATTGAAACCGATAAATTGACCAGAATAAAAGCAAAAGAAATAATTAACAAAATTAAAATATAAAAATGGGCATACTAACTCAAACCTTAGGATTATTATTAAGTCTATCGATTTTAGTACTTTTACACGAAGCAGGACATTTTGTATTTGCAAAAATATTTAAAACCCGAGTAGAAAAATTCTATTTATTCTTCAATCCATGGTTCTCATTATTTAAATTTAAAAAAGGCGAAACCGAATATGGAATAGGTTGGCTTCCGCTTGGAGGATATGTTAAAATTGCAGGAATGATAGACGAATCTCTGGACAAAGAGCAAATGAAAAAACCTCCACAACCTTGGGAATTTCGTTCAAAACCTGCATGGCAAAGATTATTTATAATGACCGGAGGTGTATTAGTAAATTTTCTGCTTGCCCTTGCAATTTATTCAATGATGTTACACATTTGGGGCGAAGAATATTTACCTGCAAAAAACGCAAAATATGGCCTAAAATTTAGTGAAATTGCTCTAAAGGCAGGATTTGAGAATGGAGATATCATTACTGCTATTGATAATGTTGATGTTGATAACTTTAATGAAATTACAAAAAAAATATTAATAGATAATGCCAAAACAGTTAAAGTTATTCGCAACGGTGAAACAAAAGAAATAACTCTACCCAAAGATTTTGTAAAACAAATGCTAAGTACCAATACAAAAAGGTTTGCAGAGCCAAGATTCCCATTCATTATTGACCGAATTATGGATGATTCTCCTGCCCAAAAAGCCGGACTGACTAAGGATGATAAGATATTGGCCATAAACAATGATACTGTAGAGTTTTTTAATGATTTTGCAGAAAAAGCAGATAAATATAAAGGCAAAGAAGTTATTATTCATTTTATTAGAAATAATGAAACAAAATCTGCAGCCATTACACTTACTCCTGAGGGTAAAATTGGTGTATATCCTAAAGACCCATCACAATTCTTTGAATTTAAAACTATTAACTATAGTTTTTTTGCATCAATTCCGGCAGGAATTAAGTTAGGCGTCGAAACATTAAGCAGTTACGTTAAACAGTTCAAATTGGTTTTCACTAAAGAAGGTGCAAAACAAATAGGCGGTTTTGGAACTATCGGAGGGTTATTCCCTAAAATGTGGGACTGGCAGCAATTTTGGAATATGACAGCTCTACTATCAGTAATATTGGCTTTCATGAATATATTGCCTATTCCTGCATTGGACGGAGGACATGTATTATTCCTTCTGATTGAAATAATTACCGGCAGAAAACCAAACGAAAAATTAATGGAATATGCTCAGATTGCCGGTATGATAATACTGTTCGGATTACTTATTTTTGCTAACGGAAACGATATAATAAAACTGTTTAAATAACTTTTTTATCACTCCAATTTTTCATTAAGCGATTTAAACCCTTTACCAATAATTTCATTAGCATTTATTACGGTTAAAAATGCATTAGGGTCTATTTGAAGAATATATGACTGTAATATTGCAAGTTCCCGGCGATTGACAACGGTAAAAATAATCGTTCTGTCTTCGCCTCTGTACATCCCTTTACCTTCAATAAGTGTTCCGCCTCTATGAATATCATTAAGAATTTTATTCTTTATTTCTTCATGTTTTTCGGAAATAATAAAAAGTGTTTTATCATAGCTAATACCCTCAAGAACAACATCTACAGTTTTGCTGAGAATAAAAATTACAATCCACGAATACAAAGGAATTCTCCAATCACCAAATGCAATAAGACCTGAAAGAACAATAACAGAATCAACAACAAGCACCGAATGTCCCAAAGGCAACTTTGAGTATTTAGTCAATATCATTGCAATTACATCTGAACCCCCGCTTGTGGCTTTAGCTTTAAATACCAATCCTACTCCCAATCCCAAAACCAATCCGCCGAAAACGGAAGATAATAAAACATCATCTCCCAATCCAAGAGGATCGCTCCCGAAAAAATAAGTTAAACTATCAACAAAAACAGCAGTTAATACAAAACTAACCACAGTTTTAATTCCAAAACGAGGCCCTAAAATTTTTACTCCAATTATTGTCAACGGAATATTAAAGCACAAAGCAGTTAAACCTACAGGCAAATTGAAAAGATAATGAAGTACAATAGCAATACCATATATTCCACCGGGTACAATTTTATATGGAGTAATAAAGAATACATAACTTGCTGCAACTGAAAAAGTACCTGCAATAATCAAACTGTATGCTTTAAACCATTTTGCCGAAAAAACTTTCTCGTTTTGTATAAATGCCATAATTATTTTGTTTTAAGAACTTACTTTTTCTTTTAACGATTTGAAACCCTTACCTAATATTTCATTAGCATCGATAACGGTTAAAAAAGCGTTTGAATCAATTTGATGAATATACTCCTCTAAAATTGCCAATTCTCTGCGATTAACAACGGTAAAAATAATTTTTTTGTCAGCATTATTATACATACCGTTACCATTAATAAATGTCCCTCCTCTGTTCAAATCATTGATAATTTTATCTCTTATTAAATCATACTTGTCAGAAATAATAAAAATTGTTTTATCATAACTAACACCCTCAAGGACAACATCAATAACTTTTCCGGTAACGAAAATAACTATCCATGAATATAAAGGGATTTTCCAGTCGCCAAAAACAATCAATCCGAATAAAACAATAACCGAATCGACATAAATCATCAATTGCCCTATTGGAATTCTCGTATATTTAGCTAAAATCATTGCAACTATATCCGAACCTCCCGATGTGGCTTTAGCTTTAAATATTAATCCTAACCCAAAACCTATTAATACACCGCCAAAAATACAGGATAAAAGCACATCATCAGTCAAATCAATAGAACCGTGAAAAATTAATTTTGGGTCTTCTCCTACCAAAAAAGTCAATGAATCCATAAATACTGATGCAAGTACCATGCCTATTACAGTTTTTACACCAAAACGGGGGCCTAAAACCTTTATTCCTATTAAAGTTAAAGGAATATTCATTGCCAAACCGAAACTTCCAACAGGAATTTGAGGAATTAAATAGTGGACAACAATTCCAATTCCATATACTCCACCCGGTACTATATGATATGGATTAATAAAAAAAACAAAACCGGCAGCCAAAATAAATGAACCCAAAACAATTAAACTATAAGAAAAAAACCACTGCTTTGAAAAAATCTTTTCTTTTGTAATAAAAGCCATATTAAACTATTTTTAAATAGATTTTGAAAATCTGAATTTGCTGCAAAATTACTAACATTAAATATTCGTAACAATATTTTTTTATTTACGTAAACAACTCAGTTGGATAAAAAAATCTTATTTAGAATAATTATATATTATGTTATTGTAAAAATATTGTTCGATTTTAGGAATATTTTTTTTACTTTTGCGTGTTTCGATATAATTATAAATAAATACGAAAAATAGCATTAAAACTTATAATTTCAAAAAATTGATAAACAGACACATAGAATATATTAAATTTTGTTTTAATAATTATAAAGCAAAAATTAACAACTATTTTTTTGTCAGAATAATGTTTTATTCGTTATTTTACACTCACTTTTGGAAGCTTTCAAATAAATATACTTATTATGAGAAGTAAGTTTTTAATATTGATAATAATAGTGAGCATAGGCTATGCTGCTATGGGACAACAGGAAGCCCAATTCAGTCAGTTTATGTTTAACACTATGTCTATAAACCCCGGTTACGCAGGGGCAAATGGAGCAATATGTTTAAACGCCTTTGCAAGGCAGCAATGGATGGGTTTTAAAGACCCTGATGGTACAAATACTTCACCTCAAACATTGCTGTTTTCGATAGATGCTCCTATAAAATTTTTACATGGAGGATTAGGCGCCGTAATAAGTAAAGATAAATTAGGTTACGAAGATAACACAAATGTCAGGCTTGCTTATGCATACAGAACTCCTTTAGGGAACGGTTTTTTAGGTATTGGTATCGAAGCCGCATTTTTAGATAAAAAAATTGATTTTACTAAATTTGTTGCCATTGATCCGGGCGATCCCGTACTTAACGGAAAAGCAAAAGAAAGTGAATTTTTTACCGATTATGCATTTGGAGTTTATTATAATCAACCCGGTAAGTTTTATGTTGGACTATCAGCTTTAAATTTATCTGAACCTAAAGGTTTCGATTATAAAGATTTGAATAACAACAGCAAACTTTCGTTTTCACTAAAAAGAACTTATTTTTTACAGGGAGGCTATGAGTATGTTTTCCCAAGCAATCCTTCATTTCAGTTAGACCCACATATTTTGGTAAAAACTGATTTTGTATCAGCCCAATATGATATTGCAGCTATATTAAAGTATGAAAATCGCTTTTGGGGAGGATTAAGTTATAGAGTTCAAGATGCAGCAACAGTGTTGCTCGGAGTAAATTGGATGAACTTCAAATTCGGTTACTCTTACGATATAACAACTTCAAGTATGGGAGGCTCAGGGAAAAGCAGCGGTTCACACGAAATTTTTGCCCGCTATTGCTTTACTATTGAGATACCTAAGGTATATAAAAGCTATAAAAATACAAGGTACTTGTAAATTTGTGTAACCAATAATTTATATTTACGTTAAATTTGTTCAAATAATAAAACAATACGAAGAGAAAAAAAACCGTTATGAATATCAAATTGAAATCCAATATGAAAAACGTCTTTTTTTATTTTACCATATTAGCTCTTTTGGCGAGTTGTGGTAATTCCGGTAACGGCGAACTGATTGGTGTGCAAGATAGACCGAGGTTTTATCAACCGGATCCTTATGGTACAATATTTATACCTTTAGGGTCTTATACAATGGGTGCAGGCGATCAGGATATTTTTTATGCAAACGTTTATCAATCGAAAACTGTTACTGTACCTTCATTTTATATGGATGAAACAGAAATAACCAATAACGAGTATCGTCAGTTTGTTTATTGGGTAAGAGATTCCATTGCTCATACCTTGCTTGGCGAAGGTGGCGTAGCCGACCACTTGATAGATCAGGACGAAAACGGAGAACCCGTAGATCCTCCAATGATTAACTGGAAAACAAAAATTGAATGGGATTTACCTGAAAATAAAGAATTTCTTGAAGATTTATATCTTCCTGAACATGAACGATTTTACAGAAGAAAACAAATTGACTCAAGAAAATTAAATTTCGTTTATTATTGGATTGACCTTCAAGCAGCAGCTCAAAAAGATTATTCTCAACCTGGCAATTCTGAAGCCGGCTCATTGATGAACAGACCACAAGGATTGAAAGACCGCTCTGTTTATATCAGAAAAGAAGTTATAAACGTTTATCCCGATACATTGTGCTGGATACACGATTTTACATATTCATTTAATGAGCCTATGACTAAATCATATTTCTGGCACCCTGTATATGACCATTATCCTGTTGTTGGCGTAAGCTGGAAACAAGCCAAAGCTTTTTGCGTTTGGAGAACTAATTTGATGAACTCATATCTCGACAGTAGAGATGAACCTTGGGTAAATGATTTCAGATTGCCAAATGAAACTGAATGGGAATGGGCTGCAAGAGGCGGTGCTGCTTTAAGTCCGTATCCATGGGGTGGTCCTTACATCAGAAACAGCAATGGATGCTTCTTAGGCAACTACAAACCATTAAGAGGAAATTATGTTGACGACGGAGGTCCTCAAACACTTATAGTTGGACATTATGCACCTAATGATTTCGGACTTTATGATATGGCCGGAAATGTTGGCGAATGGTGCGCAGACGCTTTTGACGAATCAGCATATAACTTTGCTCACGACTTCAATATGTATTACAATTATGATGCAAAAGATAATGATTTACCTGTTTATAAAAGAAAAGTAGTAAGAGGCGGTTCATGGAAAGATATTGGATATTTTATGCAGGTTACTGCTCGTCAATATGAATACCAAGATACAGGTAAGTCATATATCGGCTTCAGATGTGTTCAAACATACCTTGGACGCAAAAAAGGCGATAATCCGAAAACAGCTTCTAATGTTTACAATTAAAATAGAACAATTAATTAAATCAATTATTAATCAACTTAATCAAATTATTTTATAATTATGGGTATAAATAATATTGTAAGAAGTAAAGGCTATAAACAATTCATGGCCAAACTTTATGGTATCGGAGCTTCTATAGTAATTATCGGAGCATTATTTAAAATTAATCACTATCCTGGAGCAAATTACATGTTAATTCTTGGATTAGGTACAGAATCAATCATTTTCTTTTTCTCAGCTTTTGAACCATTACACGTTGAGTACGACTGGAGTCTTGTTTATCCTGAATTAGGCGGTATGGTTGACGAAGACCAAAAGAAAGGAAAGAAAACATCTGTAACCCAAGAATTAGATAAAATGCTTGCTGATGCCAAAATAGGACCGGATTTGATAAATAGCCTAGGCAATGGACTCAGAAATCTTGCTGATACTGCAAATTCATTAGTTACAGTTACCGATGCTGCAAAAGTTTCTGCTGATTACACTTCAGTTCTTAAAACATCTGCCGAAAAATTAGCTTCATTAAATGCTATTTACGAAATGCAATTACAATCTGCCACTGCACACGTTGAAGCAGCTAATAAAGCACAAGTAAATATGGAACAATTTGTTAATGAGCTACAGGCTTCTTACGAAAATACAGTTAAATACAAAGAACAAGTTGACGCTATTGCCAAGAAAGTAGCTCAATTAAACAATGTTTACGGAAATATGCTCTCAGCTATGAGCATTGGAAATAAAAACGATTAATAAATTTCATTTACAAACTAAAAAATAAGCATAAAATATGGGAGCAACAAATTGTCCGGAAACGCCGAGACAACGAATGATAGGTATGATGTATCTTGTATTGACTGCATTATTGGCATTAAATGTTTCTGTTGAAATAATAAATGCTTTCCTTATTGTAAATGAAAGTATGGAAACAACTAATGTCAATTTCGGCAAGAAAATCGAAGGTACTTATGCAAACTTTGAAAAAGCTTACACCGGAAATCCAGATAAAGTTAGAGAGTATTACGAAAAAGCAAAATTAGCCAAAAAATACTCTAACGAAATGGTAGATTATATAAATAGCGTAAAATATCAACTTATAGCCGAAACTGAAGATATTTCAATAGAAGAAGCTAAAAAGCTTGATATTAAGAAAATTAAAAGAAAAGATAACTATGATACTCCAACCAATTTCTTCTTTAAAAATTCGCAAGACGGCTCAGCCGGTAAATCACGTGAATTGAAAGATAAAATTATTGAGTATCGCAAAAAAATGCTTGACCTTGTAGATCCTAAATACAGAACTTTACTTGATAAAAGTATAGGTTTGGTTACAGATGAAGATTATCGTGATAAAGACGGACAAAAACAAAACTGGGAACAACACCATTTTTATCATACTATCATTGTAGCATCTGTTACTATTTTGAATAAACTAATAGCAGAAGTATTGAATGCTGAGTTCGACATAGTTAATCAGCTCTATGCTGCAGTTAGTGCCGAAGATTTTACTTTCGATAGAATTGGAGCAAAAGTTATTCCTAACTCTAACTATGTTCTGTTAGGCGATAATTATGAAGCTCAAATTTTTGTTGCGGCATACGATACAAAATCAAAAATAAGTGCCGAAATTAACGGACAAACTGTTCAAGGTGACAGCGGTTTAGTTGTTTACAAAGTTCCTGCATCTTCAGAAGGATTAAAAACCTATAAAGGAGTTATTAATGTTAATACTCCGTTTGGTATTCAATCGCATCCTTTCGAAGGAGAATACATTGTTGCTAAACCGAGTGCTACTGTCTCTGCCGATAAAATGAACGTGTTTTACATAGGTGTTGAAAACCCTGTTACTATATCGGTTCCCGGTGTAGCTAACGAAAAAGTTAAAATTCAACTAACAGGTGGCAGCTTTGTATCAAAAGGTGGCGGAAAATATATAATTAAAGTAGAAAAATCAGCTCCTGGATCTAAAGCTATCGTTAATGTTAATGCTGAATTCGACGGAAAAGTAAAGAGTATGGGTAAAGCAGAATTTCGTATCAAACGAGTTCCTGATCCTGTTCCTTTCATTGGTGGAGTTAATGGTGGTTTCATTGACAAACAAACTTTAGCAAATGCAGGTGGTGTTATTGCTAAATTACAAGACTTTGACTTCGACCTTCAGATGTCAGTTACTTCTTTTACTATGCAAACTCAAAAAGCAGGAGACTTATCTCCAACAATATTAGCAAGAGGAAATAAGTTTACTCCTGAAATGCTTGAATTGATTAGAAATGCAAAAAGAGGTCAAAAGTTCTGGTTCGAAAATATTGTAGCTCAAGCACCGGATGGTAACAGAAAATTACCTGCAGTTAACTTAACAATCAAATAAAAAAAATTAAAGGGATAATAAAAGCTGTTTTAAATATAAATATCATAAAAATGAAAAAAATAATTTTAATATTATTGGTATTCAATTTTGGAGTAACAATAAATATTTTTTCACAAGTTTTTGATAGCCCACCAAGAGATGATGCTTGGGACAAAATTCACTCAAGAGACAGAAAACCTGTACCATATACACCGGTCAGAGAATCCGATGTTAGTTGGTCAAAAAAGGTTTGGAGGGTTATTGATTTCAGAGAAAAAATGAATCAGCCGTTTTATTACCCCGATGAAGCAATCAGAGATAGGGTAAGTTTTATGCAAATGATTCTTAACGGTCTAAAGGAAGGAACTATAACAGCATACAGCCCTACAAACGATGAGTTTACAAAACCTCTTACTACTGAAGAAATGTACGCTCAATTCGAAAGAACGGATACAGTTCAAATAGAAAACGTAGATTTCCCAGGTACATATTACGATACAGTTATTAAAAGAACCGTAGATCCTAACGACATTAAACAAATCAGACTTAAAGAAGTATGGTTCTTTGATAAACAAAGATCGGTAATGGATGTTAGGATTCTTGGTATTTGCCCGTTAATTCAGGTTAGAGATGAAAACAACGAACTAAAACCCGGATTTCAGCCTATGTTCTGGATTTATTTTCCTGAAGCAAGAGGCCTTTTCGCACGTACCGAATTGTATAATCCAAAAAACGATTCTGAGCGTAGAACATTTGATGATATATTCTGGAAAAGATATTTCAGCAGCTACATTATACAAGAATCAAATACCTACAATCGTAAGATATCTGCATATAAAACAGGCTTAGATGCTCTGCTTGAAGCAGAAAAAATTAAAGATAATATTTTTTCAATGGAACACGATTTGTGGGAATTCTAATAAAAAAACCGGCTAATCGCCGGTTTTTTTATTCTTTGTTTTTTCATTCTATTTTATAAAATAATTTTAAATAAAATACTACCTTTGCAATAAGTAGAGTAATAAATTTCATTTTAAATGATTTGCGGATAGATTTTATTTAATTTTTTTAATAATGATAAAACGAAGGTTAGAAATAATTAGATTAGAGTTCGGTCAAACACAACATAGTTCTTATGCCTTAATAATGCAGGAAGTTGACGGGATTAGAACACTTCCTATAATAATTGGCGGATTTGAAGCACAGGCAATAGCTATTGTAATAGAAAGAATACTTCCTCCACGTCCACTTACTCACGATTTGTTCAAAAATTTCTTAGAAACTTTCTCGATCTCAATAACTGAGGTAATAATTTATAAATTCGAAAAAGGCGTATTCTATTCAAAAATAATTGCAACAGACGGAGTATCAACAAAAGAAATCGATTCAAGAACCTCCGATGCCGTAGCTTTAGCCCTAAGATTCAATTGTCCGATATATACTACCGAGGATATATTGGCTGAAGTAGGTCTTGTAATAAAAAATGAAGACATCCCTCCTGTTAAAACAACAGAAGATAACGAATTAAGCGACTATACTGATGAAGAATTAGAAGAAATGCTAAAATCAGCTATCGAAAACGAAGAATATGAAAAAGCTTCTCAGCTAAGAGATGAGTTGAAACGAAGAAAAGAAGAATAATCTTTAATACTAATTACCATGAACTTAAAATTCCGATTAATTTTAATGAACTTCCTCCAGTTCTTTATTTGGGGTTCTTGGCTACTAACTATAGGTGCCTACTGGTTTCAAACTAAACAATGGTCAGGAACAGAATTTGGAGCAATTTTCTCGACTATGGGTATAGCATCTTTGTTTATGCCCGCAATAGCAGGAATAATAGCTGACAGATGGATTAATGCAGAGAAATTATACGGTATTTTCCATATTATTGCTGCCGGTATTTTATTTTCTGTACCGCTTATAAATAATCCATCAGCCATGTTTTGGGTTATGCTTATAAATATGATTTTTTATATGCCAACAATATCCCTGTCAATTACTGTTGCATACAGCGCTTTGAAAAAAGAAAACATGGATATTATAAAAGAATATCCACCGATAAGAGTATGGGGTACTATTGGATTTATAGTAGCTTTATGGGTTATAAGTTTAACAGGGTTCGAAAAATCATCAATGCAGTTTTATGTAGCATCTATAGCTTCGTTGAGCTTGGGAATTTATTCATTTACTCTTCCCAAATGCCCTCCTTTAGGACGTGATAAAAAAGGGAGTTTTGTTGATGCTATGGGATTAAACGCTTTTAAACTTTTCAAAAATTCAAAAATGGCTCTATTTTTTATTTTTGCCATGTTTTTAGGCGCCTCTTTACAGCTAACTAATGCTTATGGAGATACATTCCTTCACGACTTTGCCAAGATTGATATATATAAAGACCTTATAGCTGTAAAATATCCCGCTATAATAATGTCAATCTCCCAAATTTCCGAAACATTATTTATTTTAACCATACCTTTCTTCCTTAAAAAATTCGGAATAAAAAAAGTAATGTTGTTAAGTATGTTTGCATGGGTTTTAAGATTCGGACTTTTTGCTTATGGAGACCCAGGCTGCGGTTTATGGATGATAATACTTTCGTGTATCATTTACGGGATGGCCTTTGACTTTTTCAATATTTCGGGTTCATTATTTGTTGAGACCCAAAGCGACCAAAGTATCAGAGCAAGTGCTCAAGGGCTTTTTATGATGATGACAAATGGTTTTGGCGCAGTTTTAGGAAGCAGAATTAGCGGTATTGTTATTGACAAATATTTCACTCTTGATAATGGAAATTTCAATTGGCACGGTATCTGGATGTCATTTTCTGTTTATTCTCTGATTATTGCGATTCTTTTTGCCGTTTTATTTAAGCATAAACACGAAAAAAATTCATTAGAATACAAACATTAAGTTAAAATTGAAAACAAAAATTCTTTTCTTCATTATTACTTTATTGTTTTCTATTAATTCATACTCTCAATACAAATATGTTGAAAGAGGCATTGCCTCATACTATCACGACTTTTTGAACAACAAAATAACTGCTAACGGAGAATTGTATAAACCAAACGAATTAACTGCAGCTCATTTAACTCTACCGTTTAATTCCATTGTTTCAGTAACAAATCTGGTCAATAATAAAACTATTACCGTTAGAATTAATGATAGAGGGCCATATATCGATAAAAGAATCATTGATTTATCGAAAGCTGCTGCAGACTCTTTGGATTTTCTTTACCAAGGCCTCACAAATGTAGTTATAAAAGTGATACATTACGGTAAACCAGATAATTTATCAAACGAAACTGCAGATGCATCAGTAAAGAAAATAAAAGAAATAAGCGTTAAAAAAGACATTCAAAAGAAAAAAATAATCCTACCCAATATTGATTCGATACCGGTTGATAAAAAAATTAAAAACAAAACTCAAGTAAATATCGTTAAAGAATTCTCCGACAAAGAAACTGAAAATAATTACTACGGTGTACAGGTTAGTAGTTTCAAAAATAAAGAAAACATGCTAAGATTCACTGAAAAATTGAAAAAGGAATTTAACGATAATATTTGCGTTCAAAACGTACATATTAATAACACTTTGTTTTATAGAGTAATAATCGGAGATTTTGCTACAAATACAGAAGCTGATGCTTTAACAAAAAAAATTGAAGATAAATACAAAGGGTGTTTCACTATAAAGTATTCAAAATAAGAGAAATGAAACAATATTTAGAACTACTTGATTACGTTTTAAAAAATGGAATAAAAAAGGAAGACAGAACCGGAACCGGAACTTTATCGGTATTTGGTTATCAGATGCGTTTTAACATGGAAAATGGATTTCCGCTATTAACTACAAAAAAACTTCATTTACGTTCAATTATACATGAACTTCTGTGGTTTTTAAAAGGAGATACTAATATAAAGTATTTAAATGATAATAAAGTTACTATTTGGGATGAATGGGCTGATGCTAATGGTGATTTAGGTCCAATTTATGGTTATCAATGGAGAAAATGGACTTCTAACGAAGGTAAAGTAATTGACCAGATTAGCGAAGTTATTGAATCTTTAAAAAAGAATCCCGATTCACGCCGTCATATTGTTAGCGCATGGAATGTTGGAGATATTGACAAAATGGCATTACCTCCTTGTCATGTCCTTTTTCAATTTTATGTTGCAAATAATAAATTATCATGTCAACTTTATCAAAGAAGTGCCGATATTTTTCTTGGAGTTCCGTTTAATATAGCCTCTTATGCATTACTAATGCTTATGATTGCTCAAGTTACAGGCTATAAACCTTATGAATTTATTCATACACTGGGCGATGCTCATATTTATCTAAATCATATTGAACAAGTTAAACTACAACTAACCCGCGAACCAAGAGAACTACCAAAGATGAAAATAAATCCGGATATTAAAAATATTTTCGATTTTAAATTCGAGGATTTTGTACTTATTGATTATAATCCACACCCACATATTAAGGGCGAAATAGCAGTATAATTGAACTCTATAAATACAGTTTCATTAATCTTTGCATTTCATTTTGCAAAAGCGAAGCTTCATATCGGGCTTTTTCACTAAAATCAACTCCATCGGAAGCATAAATTATACTTCTTGAAGCATTTACAATAATTCCGACGTTCTTATTCATGCCGAATTTGGCAATATCCTCCAAACTGCCTCCCTGTGCTCCTACTCCGGGGACCAACAAAAAATGTTCAGGAACTATTTTGCGAATATCTTGCAGCATTTCTGCTTTTGTAGCACCTACAACATACATTATGTTTTCTTCGCTTCCCCATTCTTTTGATTTTAAAAGAACCTCTTCATAAACCTTTCGCTTGTTTGTTGTTTCGAGCAATTGAAAATCATTAGCACCGGAATTTGATGTTAATGCGAGTATTATTACCCATTTATCAGAAAATTTTAGAAAAGGAGAAACCGAATCTTCACCCATATAAGGAGATACTGTAATAGCGTCAAAATTATAACCTTCCTGTGTTAAAAATGCTTTTGCATATTGTTCTGATGTATTACCTATATCCCCTCTTTTGGCATCAGCTATCAAAAATACTTCATCACGACGAGATTCAAGGTAATTAACAGTTCTTTCCAATGAAAGTAATCCATTTATACCGGCACTTTCGTAAAAAGCAATATTAGGTTTATAAGCAACTGCAAAATCTATAGTAGCATCAATTATCTGTCTGTTAAACTCAAATACAGGGTCTTCTTTATCAAGCAGATGTTTAGGTATTTTTTTTATATCAGTATCTAAACCAACACATAGAAAAGATTTCTTGCGATAAATCAGTTCGATTAATTCTTGCTTATTCATAATTTTAATAAATTGATTTTTATTTTTAAAATTAACCTACAGCTTCTTTCAGTCTCTCGGCATTTTCGGCTAATTGAAGTGCATCAATCATTTCCTGTATATCACCATCCATAAAAGTAGGCAAGTTGTATAATGTAAAATTAATTCTATGGTCGGTTACACGACTTTGCGGGTAATTATAAGTGCGAATTTTTGCTGATCTATCTCCTGTTGATACCATAGTTTTACGTTTAGAGGAAATTTCATCGAGATATTTTTTATATTCCAATTCAAAAAGGCGAGTTCTTAATACAGTTAAGGCTTTATCATAGTTTTTAAGCTGCGACTTCTGATCTTGGCAAGTAACTACTATACCTGTTGGTATATGTGTAAGACGTATAGCCGAATAAGTTGTATTGACCGATTGTCCTCCGGGGCCTGAAGAACAATAAGTGTCTTTTCTTATATCTGATGGTTTTATTTCAACGTCAAATTCTTCGGCTTCGGGTAAAACCACTACGGAAGCAGCCGATGTATGAACCCTGCCCTGGGTTTCGGTTTGAGGAACTCTTTGAACCCTATGAACACCCGATTCGTATTTTAACTGTCCGTAAACATTTTCTCCACTAACATTGAAAATAACTTCTTTAAAACCTCCAACAGTACCTTCGGTATAATCGACAAGTTCAACCTTCCACTTACGATTTTCGCAGTATTTAACATACATTCGATATAAATCTCCCGCAAAAATACTTGCTTCGTCTCCTCCTGTTCCGGCTCTTATTTCAACTATGGCGTTTTTGCCATCCTGTGGATCGGCAGGAACTAATAAAAGCCTTATCTCTTCTTCTAATTTTTCTTTTTCTTCATTTAGTAAATTAAGCTCGTCTTTTGCCATAGTTCTGAAATCCTCATCCTTTTCGGTATTAAGAATTTCTTTTGCATTGGAAATGTTCGATAAAATATTTTCGTACTTTTTATATGCATCAATAATAGGCTGTAGATCTTTGAAATCTTTACTTAATTTAATATATCGCTTCATATCCGAAATTATCTCCGGATCATTCATTTGTTGCTGAATTTCAATGTAACGTTGGTGAATTGCTTCAAGTTTTTCTAACATCGTACTGATTTTTTTGCAAAATTACGACTTTTTAGTCAAATAATTATCCTGTGATTTATAATCAACGAAAGCGCCTAATATTCGAAAGTACCGAAGTTGCTGGCTATAGTTAGCTTTCTTTTATCGGAACTATGGCATTTTCCGATAATGCGAGCTTCAATTCCAAATGATTCGGATATTTTAATGATATCTTCGGCAATATTCGAAGGCACATATAATTCGAGGCGATGACCCATATTGAAAACTTTGTACATTTCTGCCCACGAAGTATTAGACTGCTGCTGAATTATCTCGAAAATTCGAGGAATTTCAAATAAGTTGTCTTTAATTATATGTAGGTTATCGACAAAGTTTAAGACCTTTGTTTGTGCACCTCCGCTGCAATGAATTATACCATGAACTTGGTCTCTGTATAAATCAAGAATATTCTTGATTACAGGTGCATATGTTCTGGTAGGCGAAAGTAGCATTTTGCCGATATGTTCATTAGTTTTCTCATCAGTATCGGTTAATAAAAGACTACCGCTATATACAAGTTCATCAGGTATATTATTATCAAAACTCTCAGGATACTTTTCGGTATAGATTTTTGAAAGAATATCATGTCTTGCCGAAGTAAGACCGTTGCTGCCTATACCATAGTTATAAAAAGTTTCATAATTGGCTTTCCCAAAAGAAGCCAACCCAACAATTACATCACCATCCTGAATATTTTCATTGGTTACAACATCTTTTCTCCTGATTCTGGCGGTAACAGTAGAATCAACGATAATAGTTCTGACTAAATCTCCGACATCTGCAGTTTCGCCTCCGGTTGAATAAATTCTGATTCCAATATTCCTAAGTTCTTCAAGAATTTCCTCAGTACCGTTTATAATTGCTGAAATTACCTCAGCGGGAATAAGCCCTTTATTTCTGCCAATTGTTGAAGACAGCAAAATATCGTCGGTAACCCCTACACAAAGCAAGTCGTCTAAATTCATTACTATTGCATCCTGAGCTATTCCTTTCCATACCGATAAATCGCCTGTTTCACGCCAATAAATGTAAGCAAGCGATGATTTGGTACCTGCACCGTCAGCATGCATTATATTGCAAAATTCAGGGTCATTACCCATAATATCGGGTATTATTTTACAAAACGCCTTATGGAAAAGACCTTTATCAATTTTTTTTATGGCAGAATGAACATCTTCTTTAGATGCAGAAACGCCTCTTAAATTGTATTTAAAATTATCGCTCATATTAAAAAAAACATCCCGACAAAATCGGGATGTAAGATAATTATAGTGTTAATTATTTTATTGTCAGCTTCTTTTTATCTTTATCAATTGTAACTTCTCCAAATCTGCCGAGAGTTGCTTTATCGATGATAAGGTTAAGTTTCATATTTTTTGTAACAACTGCTTCAACATTTTTTATTTCTGTATTTCCTAATTTGACAGTTTTCAGTATTATGGTTGATTTTTCTACAATATTACCTTCGTTATCAATAGCCTTTTCATTTTCTTTAAAATCGTTACGAGAAATTCTACCTGCTTTCAATAATTTCATAGCTTCGTCATAAGAGAAGGTATTGTTTTTGGCTTTTTCATCAATTGTCATTATAAATGAAACATTATTGATTATACAAGGAATTTCATAAACATTATTTGCTCCAATTGTAAATTCAACACTGTTTTCAAGCGGATTGGTAACAATTGAAACAATTCCGATAGGTAATGTATCATTTTTAGGTGCAGGCACATAATCATCACGAATTATGCTAAATTCAGTTCTTCTGTTCAATTGGTGAGCAGCTTCTTTTTCATCTGCGGTTTTTAACGTTTTTATATAATCATTTGTCAAAGTAACTCCTGCAGGGAAAGTATATTGTTTTCCTTTAATAGTGACAGTAGTAGGTTTAGTTAAAGTACGTGGAATTTTATCTCCGTAGCCTTTAGCAACAAGGCGTCCTGATGGAATACCTCTTAAAATAAGGTAATCAACAACCGATTGAGCTCTTCTTTGCGAAAGAGTATCATTTGTCATAGGAATAGGACGCGAGTCGGTATGCGAACGCAACTCAATAACTATTGTGGGATTAGCTTCAAGTGTTTTTATAAGATCTATTAATGAATCCTGATATTGTTCTTTCAATTCCCAACGAGCTAAATCATAGAGAATTTCAGGCAATAATATTGGTTCTTTCGGAATAGGACGTAATCTGAAATCTCTGACAAAATCTTTATTGGCATTCAGACCAACTGTAGATTCAGTTGCTTCTTCGCTGAAATATCCGTCCTTTTTAACAAAAAGTTTATAAGTAACATTATGAACAAATTGCTTTTCATTGAATTTATAAAAACCTTTCTTATTAGTTTTTGTTTCAATAGTTGTACCATCAGAACCGGTCATTTTAACAGTGACATTTTCAAGCAATTGCAGAGTATTATCATCCCTTATTGTTCCTTGCAAAGTATATAATAATGGAGGTAAATAGAACGACCAAATATCATCGCCTCCCCTGCCCTCTTTTCTATTGGAAGAGAAGAATCCTTTTTCGCTTTCCGGATAAAAAGTCATACCCATTTCATCGGCATAAGAATTAATCGGAGAACCCATATTCATAGCCGGAGTCCACTCTCCGTTAACTTTTGAAGATTTGTAAATATCATATCCTCCAAATCCAATATGACCATTTGACGAAAAATACAGTGCAGTATCATATCTTAAAGTCGGAAACATTTCTTTACCGGCAGTATTAATGTTTGGGCCTAAGTTTTCGGGTTTTCCGAAAGGTTTTGTTTTCTTGTCTCTTTTGGCTACCCAAATATCGAATTCGCCATATCCGTTTGGCATATTTGATGCGAAATAAATAGTAAGTTCATCGGGACTTATTGCGGGATGAACATAATCGTAATCTTCTGAGCCTAAATCAACTAATTCAGGTTCATCCCAACCTTTACCTTTTTTCTTTGAAGTATAAATTTGACAACCTAATCTTTTCTTCTTTTCAATCGGACAACGTGTAAAATATATTACGCTACCATTTTCATTAAAAGAAGCTTCACCCTCATTAGCTTCAGTATTTATCATAAGATCTTTGTCGAATAATTGAGGTGCATCCCAATTTCCTTTTCTATCTTGTGTTACTACAAAAAAATCCGAAAAATTCATACCTGTCCATGCATCTTCTCCCTTTCCTGTTACTCCTGCGCCTGTAGTAGTATAAACTAATTCGCTATACTTTTTCCTATCTGTGAACATTGGAGACCACTCGTTATCGCGTGTATTCCAGCGCTTCATATTAGTAACTTCATATCTTGTAGGTTTATTAAGCCATTCATTAACTTTTTTACACGATTCAACACCATTTAGAGCTTTCTGATCTCCGGGAACCAATTTTAAGTAATTCTGATAGTTTTCGAGAGCCTCATCGTATTTCTGATTAGCCCTTAATGCATCAGCAAGATAAAGATAAACTTTTGGTTCTTGCTTAAAATAGTTAGTTTTAATAACTCTTTTGTATGCTATTTCAGAATTTTTGGTATTATTCATCATTCTGTATGCTTCAGCAATCTGAAACAAAATTCTGTTTTTTTCCGCACGATTTTGTTTCACTTTAGTATATGCTTTCTTATATAAATCAATAGAAACATTATACTGTTCGAGTTTAAAAGCATCGTCAGCTTCTTGAGTATAATTACGCTGTGCATTAGTATAATTGTTGACGCCCAGCATAATAGCCAAAATAACGATGATGATTTTGCAAGTTCTCATAACGTAATGGAATTACTTATTAATTATTTGGATGCTAAAGTAATTAATTTTTTCCCAAAATTAATCAAAAAAAATTAATATTTTCAAAATAAAAAAAACTCCGATTAAATCGGAGTTTTAATTTTAGTAAAATTTACTTGCTTTTTAGCTTTTTCTTACTTCTTTTAGTTATTATATCGTATGCTATAGGACTTGCAATAAATACTGAACTGTATGTTCCTATAGTTATACCAAACAATAAAGCAAATGTAAATCCTCTAATCACATCACCTCCAAACATAAATATCATTAACAATACAACAAGAGTAGTTCCTGCAGTGTTTATTGTACGAGCTAAAGTACTGTTAATAGCTCCATTCAAATTTACTTCAAGTTCACGTTTTGGATATAGCCCGATATATTCCCTAATTCTGTCGAAAATAATAACTGTATCGTTTATTGAGTAACCGATAATTGTCAGCAATGCAGCAATTAATGCTTGATCTACTTCCATATTAAACGGCAAAATTCCGTTAAATAATGAGAATACTCCAAGAGTAATAAATGCATCGTGGAACAATGCCACTACGCCTCCTAAGCCGTATTCCCATCTCTTGAATCGAATTGCTACATAAACAAATATGATTATAAGAGCAAAGAATACTGCCCAAACAGCCGCCTGTCTGATATCATCTGCTATAGTAGGACCTACCATTTCTGAGCTTAATCTTCCAATAGGCTTATCCTGGTTTTCAGATAAAAAGTCAACTTTATCTATAGGTTTTTTATAAAATCCCTTCAAGCCGTTATATAATTTTTCGGCAACAATAGAATCCATCTCAACAGTTTCACGACTGTCAATTCCATATTTGGTAGTAACTTTTATCTGATTATCGGGACCGAAAGTTTTAACTTCAGGCGTTTCGCCAAACTCTTTTGTTAATGAAGCTCTTACATCATTAAGCTTAACATTTTGGTCAAACCTAACAACAAATGTTCTTCCCCCTTTAAAATCAACACCATAATTAACACCTTTAATTCCAAGTGATAATGCACTTATTACAATTAAAGCTATTGATATTATATAGCCTACTTTTCTTGCTTTAACAAAGTCGAATTTAGTATTCGATAAGAAGTTAATTGTCAGTTTATTTCCATAAGTAATTTTCTTGTCATGATCCATCATCCATGTAATAATCAAACGAGTAATAAAGATTGCCGAGAATAAAGAAGTCAAGATACCAATACATAATGTAGTAGCAAAACCTTGAACAGGACCAGAACCGAAAATATAAAGTACTATACCTGTCAACAAGGTAGTAACATTACCGTCGATAATAGCAGAATAAGCATTTTTATATCCGTCGCTTATAGCAAGTCTGACACCCTTACCGGCTCTAACCTCTTCTTTTATACGTTCATAAATAATAACGTTAGCATCGACAGCCATACCAAGAGTTAGAACTATACCGGCAATACCTGGTAATGTTAATACTGCTCCTAATGACGATAATACACCCATCAGGAAGAATATATTAGCAAGTAATGCAATATTTGCAATTAAACCTACGCCATTGTAGAAGAAATACATATAAAGAAGAACCATCAAGAAAGCAAATATGAATGATATCATACTGGCATTAATTGATTCTTTTCCAAGAGACGGACCAACAACAGCTTCCTGAACGATTTTTGCAGGAGCAGGTAGTTTACCTGCTTTAAGGATATTAGCAAGGTCTTTTGCTTCTTCTAAAGTAAATCTGCCTGAAATTGATGAACGTCCTCCTGAGATTTCCTGATTAACCGTAGGATATGAATATACAAGATTATCAAGTACTATAGCAATAGATTTTTTTATGTTAGCAGCAGTTAAATTTTTCCATATTTTGGCACCTTCAGCATTCATTGACATAGTAATTTCATTATTACCATTCTGGTCAAAATCCTGACGTGCATCAGTTATAACATCACCGCCTAATGCAGGAGTACCGTCTCTGGAGCTTACTTTTATTGCAACTAATTGGTAAATATTAGTTTTATCTTGAATTGGTTTTGCTGTCCATAAGAGCTTAATATTATGAGGAAGAGCTTTTTTAGCATATTCGAGCATACGCTCAATTTTTGGAATATCCTTTGCATAAGCCATCCCCACAACAGGACCGTCACGAGGAATATTTTTTTCATCAACATTCAGTTGAAGAACATGGAACAAAGGATGTTCTTTTATCCATTGTTCTCTTGTCATCTCATCCTTATTTTTAGCTTTTGTTGTATCTTTTGATTTAATTTTATCTACCAAAGATTTTCCCGATGTATCTGTTTTGTTTTCAGCTAGTAAACTATCTTTTTTGTTAATATTTGAGATAGTATCGCTTAAATTCATTAAAGAATCAGAATCAACATCGAAATTTTGTGCCTTTGCCAAGAGTTTATCGGCTTCAACAAAGTTTTGAGCTATCTCTTTAAAATCAAAAGTTTCCCAAAATTCTAACTGGGCTGTACCTTGTAATAGTTTCCTGACTCTTTCGGGGTCTTTAACGCCGGGTAATTCTACTAATATTCTTTCCGACTGGCTTAATTTTTGGATATTAGGCTGAGTTACACCGAATTTATCGATTCTTTGTCTTAAAATCTGAAAGGTTCTGTCAAAAGCCGAATTTGTTTCTTCTCTAATTGCAGCTATTACTTCCTCATTGGTGGAATTGACTTTAATTTTATCTTTAAGTTCATAACTGAATATTGCAGCTAATTTTGCATTCTTATCGATTTGATTAAATGATTCGGCAAATAATGTTACAAAATCAGTTTGAGAATTCTTTTGTTTTTGTAGTGCCAGTTCGATAGCTTTATTAAAAGTACTGTCTTTACTATGTCCCGACATGGTTCTAATAATGTCAACCATCGATACTTCGAGAGTAACATTCATACCGCCTTTTAAGTCAAGCCCTAAATTAATCTCGCGTTCTTTACATTCTTTGTATGTGTATTTTCTAACTCCAATGTTAAAAATAACTTCATTCATCATTGAATCAAGAAAATAACGCTCACGAGCCCTTGACAAAGAGTCAATATAAAAATTTTCCTTCAGCACATCACCTTTTGCCAACTGCTTTGCCTGCTGCATAACTTCTTCATTATTAGCATATTCTTTGGCTTTTTTCTCAACTCTGTATGTTTTAAATGTAAAAGAAAGTTGAAATAAGCAAACTAATGCAAAAAGAATGGCAAAAAATTTAATAGCTCCTTTGTTCTGCATATTATTATACGTTAATGTTAGTAATTTTTTTTTTGAACGTGCAAAAGTAAAATATTAATTGCAATTTAACAACTTTTAAATAATTGTGTATTTAAAATTGATTTTCATTTTTACATTTGCTTTAAAATATTAATTAAACTTTTAAAATCTTAATACTTAATAAAATCAGCTTTACTATACATTAAAAGTAGATTTCTAAATTTTTCCCAAAACAATTTTTTGAGCTTGCTATCAATATCAAAGTTTTTTGTTTCAAAATTTTAATCATTGGCATATTTTTTGTCTAAATTTTTTAATAAATTTAATTATTTTTGCAAAAAAGTCCTTTTGTTAATTATTAGAAAATGGATTGGTTAGAAGAAATTGAAGGTAAAGCCAGAAAGAAAAAAGCACTTTCAGAAAAAGCCAGACAACGCATTGAACAAAAAAGATTAAAAGTCGCCGCTAATTTTCAAAAAAACGGCGAAAAATATCTCGAATTTATTGCAAAACTTAACGAACTCGTAAAAAGGGTTAATAATCTGCCCGAAGAAGAAAGAACTGAGTTTATTGAAATTAACTCTAAATATAAAACAACTGAATTCGATAATCACTTATATATCTTCTCATCGAGTAAAAAAGTATATATCGAAAAGTTTAAAGTGTTTATTCTAAAGAAAAAAAAATATCGATTTAAATATGCAAGAATAATTTATTTTGACATATCAAAGGAGATCGATAAAGTTGAAATTGAAATAAAAGAAAAATATATTCCCAAAGGTCACAGACGTAAACATAAAGAAGAAGATATTAACAAACTTTATAAAGTCGGGTTAAATTTTCTAACCCCTGAATTTGCAAGCCAAGTAATAGGTTGGTTGGCTTTTA
Organism: uncultured Bacteroides sp.; assembly: GCA_964634005.1. GTDB lineage: Bacteria > Bacteroidota > Bacteroidia > Bacteroidales > JACABE01 > CAZWKQ01. The sequence continues at coordinate 78,715 of CAZWKQ010000002.1, read as the reverse complement.
AGAATAATATTGAAAATCTTACATCACTACTTCCATAAAAAGAACTTTTTTCCTATTTTTATTATTTTGTCCCATTATGAAACAATGGTTTGAATTGCCAAAAATCACAAATCACTGTTATTCAGATGTATAGCAAATTGGCACACCTTTTTGATATTTGTTTTCAGGAAAAATCTTTAAAATTCAACAATATGAAAACAATATTAAAAAAATTAGGGTTAGTATTAATTGCAGCAGCTGTAGTTCTTACTTCATGTAAAAAAGACGAAGAATTCATAAAAAATAATTCTGATGTTCAGATTACCAAAATGGAAGACTTAAAAGTAAGTGAAAATTTTAGTTTTAAAACTACTAAAGAGGTGGTTTTTTCTATTAAAACTCTTGACTTTGCCGGTAAGCCGATGCCAAACGTTGTTATAAGCAGCCTTACACCAAATTCAAACAATAAAACATCTAAAATATTCACTGCCGTTACTGATGCTCAGGGAGTATTACAATTTAAAAGAGAACTGCCTTCTTATTACAAAGAAGTTGTTTTAAGCACAATGTTCTTGGGATATCCAAGTGAAGTTACCGTTCCTATTGTTAATGACAGAGTGGAATTTACTTACGGAGGGCTTTTAACTCCAACAAAATCTTCAACAAACATAATAACTCCACAATCAACAAATCCTAACCATGTATTTTTGGGAAACATAACATCAGATGGTGCACCAACTTACTTGGCAGGGAACGATATTTTTGATTCTCAATTTTTATCTAACGTTAATGCAACGCTTCCCGAACAAAGACCGGTACCAACCTACAATCCTCAATATATAGCTCAAGGAACCGAAACAGACGTCAAGCTTGTTGAAGCATGTGATGTATGGGTAACTTTTGTTTCAGAAGGAGCAGGATACAAAAACGTACTTGGTTTTTATACTTATAATTTAAATAGTCCTCCAACAAGTCCATCTCAAATAGGTAATGTTACTATAGTATTCCCTAATGCTTCTATGACAAATAGCGGTGGAGGTTTAAATCCTGGTAATAAAGTTAAAATTGGGACATTCCCTGCAGGTACAGGTATTGGCTGGGTATTAATATCTGATGGCTGGAGAAATAATATGGTAACCGGAGGATATTATACTTTGTACTCAAATCCGCAGTTTAACCCTGAATCAAATCCAACACTAAGAAGACATAATGTTTATTTGTATGACCAAGGCAGAAACTTATTCTTAATCGGTTTTGAAGATGTAAGAAGAGATCAAAGCAGTGATAATGATTTCAATGACTTGGTATTTTATGTTAAGTCTAATCCAATAACAGCTATAGAAAAAACTAATACTCCTCCTGTAATTAACACTCTTCCAGATACAGACGGTGACGGAGTTTCTGATCCTCACGACGAATATCCAAACGACCCAAACAAAGCATTCAATAATTACTATCCTAATAGCAGCACTTATGGAACCCTTGCTTTTGAAGACTTATGGCCTTCTGTTGGAGACTACGACTTTAATGATGTTGTTGTTGATTACAGATTTAATCAAATTACAAATGCACAAAATAAAGTTGTAGAAATAAAGGGAACAATTATTCCGAGAGCTACCGGTGCAGGATTTGAAAATGGCTTAGGGTTTGAATTGCCTGTAAGCAATACATTAATAAGTAGTGTTTCAGGGTATAAACTAATGGAAAATTATATAAACTTAAGCTCCAACGGCACTGAAGCCGGTAATAGCAACGCCGTAGTAATAGCTTTTGATAACGCATACAGAACTTTTAAAAACGTAAGAGGAGCAAATAATAGCGGTATTGCAGGCATTAACACAACAATAAACGGTCTTAAAGGCGATCCTGATACTTTGAAGTTAACCATTACATTAAACAATCCTGTTTCTATGGCAACTTTAGGAAATCCTCCTTATAATCAGTTTATTATTAAGAACAAACAACGCGGCTATGAAATTCATTTACCCGATATGCCGCCAACTGCTCTTGCAAACACAAGCATATTCGGTACTGTAAATGATAGAAGCGTTCCTCCGACTAAATATTATCGCAATGAAAATAATTTGCCATGGGCTATTAATATTGCAGAAAAATTTGAATACCCAATTGAAAAGGTACAAATAATACAAGCTTACAACAAATTTGCAACATGGGCACAATCAAGCGGAATCCTTTTCCCTGATTGGTATAAATTAAATTACAGAAATAACGAATTGATATATAAATAATTAATAATTGATTGCTTTTAATAATTAATGGAAGGTTGTCTTTTCAGACAGCCTTCTTTTTTTTATTTTTGCTCAAGTAATACAAATAATATGAAAAGACTTTTTATTGCAATAAAAATTAAGCCTGATGAAAAGCTGATTAATTTAATCTCTAATCTCAAATTAAAACTGCGAAATGAAAATATAAACTGGGTTAATACAGGAAATATTCATTTAACACTAAAGTTCTTAGGAGAAACGAGTGAGGCAAAAATTCCTGAAATTGAATTTGCTGTTGAAAATATTTGTAAAAAATACTCTTCGTTTGATATACAAATTTCGGGATTAGGAATTTTTGGCAGTAAGTATCAACCAAAAGTTTTATGGTGTGGAATAAACAAAAACAAATCATTAGAAGGAATTGCCAAAGATATTATTGAAGCTATGGACAAAATAGGCTACATCAAAGACAGACAAAACTTCGTTCCACACTTAACTTTAGCAAGGATAAAACACATAGAAAACAAAACTACTTTGTTTAATGAGGTAAATAAATATAAAGATACCTATTTCCAAAATGAAACCATAAATGAAATAATATTATATGAAAGCATCCTAAAGAAAACAGGAGCTGAATATAGTGTAATTTCAAAATTTAATTTAAATGAAAATAAGGGATAAATTATCTACCTGATAATACTAACGCTTCCGGTTTTAATAAAATCTTGATTCTTATATTTACATTTCAATACAAAGAAATAAACACCGTTAGGCAAATTTCTTCCGTCCCAGTCGTTTTGATAATTCACTTTCTCATAAACGACTTTGCCATTTCTGTCAGTAATTAGAAGCTGGTTTTGATAATTACCAATATTTTTAATGACAAAATAATCGTTATAACCATCTCCATTTGGAGTAAAAATATTAGGTATTTCAACATCTATATCAATACTTGCTTTTTCGTCAGAAATTACCTTTTCATCATTAAAAGTATTGTAATAGCTTGTTACTTGATTATTGTTTGAATTAAAAAGAGGCTCCTTAGACAGATCTGTTTCGTTATTTTCTTTTACCTTAAATGCAGATTCGTCATTGTTTTTAATAAATGAAGAACTATCGACTGTTTTATGTTTCAAAATTACAGTATCTTCCCTTTTAACTATTCTATTATTTTCGGCATTAAAAATTAAAGGGGTCTTTTTATCAGCTACTATTTCTGTAATAACTTTAGGATTGATATATTCCGGCGGATTATTATTAAGAGTGTCGTTAAAAACAATATTTTCGACAGGCTTATAATTTTTTTTATTATAATTCAGAAAGTTTTGAGGAATAATCTCAGAAATGTCAACAGGAACAAAAAACAATGTATATGCGAAACTTGCGCCGGCAAAAATCAAAACAGATGCGGCAATTTTCAGCCAAAATTTGTTCTTAAAAGATACATTCTTTTTATTTTTTTCGGGGTTTGATAATCGAGAGTCTATTTCACTCCATAAATCCCTGTCCGATTCAATTCTGTAGTCTTTTAAAGTATTTTTAAATAATTCGCCGATATTGTTTTCGGGTTCCATATATCAATACAAATCTAATTTGAATTCGTTTAAAATTTTATTTTTTAATATTCTTTTAGCATGAAAAAGTTGAGTTTTGGAAGTGCTTACAGTAATACCGAGTTCATTGGCAATTTCTTTATGGCTATATCCTTCTATTTCATACATATTAAAAATTATTCTGTAACCATCAGGAAGTTGCTGAATAAGTTTAATAAGATATTCTGCCGAGTAATTTTTTTTGAAGATGTCGATATCGTCTTTCACTTCAACAGTTTTTTCATTATCAATAACATTTAGATATTTCTTTTTTGAGTTATATCTGAAATTATTGATAGCTGTGTTAATTATAATTCTTTTAAGCCATCCCTCAAAAGATCCCTCATTTCTGAATTCTTTTATTTTTGAGAAAATCTTTATAAAACCTTCAATAAGAACATCTTCAGCTTCTTCCTTGTTTCCGGTATATCTCACACAAATAGCATACATCAGAGAGTAGTATCTGTCGTAAAGAACTTTCTGTGCATAGCGTTTCCCTTCTATACAAGCCTGTATTAATTCTTCATCAGGAATAGTGTTATGCATAGTTAATTCTTCAGACAAAACTTTTATTAAATTGGTTGTATGCAAAAATTACCCGGTTAAAAAAAATGGGGAAAAGGCATAAACCATTTCCCCATAGATATTTCCAAAAAGATATTACACATTGTCGGTAGTATCTTCTTTTTTTACTTCGTCTTTTTCGTCATCAAAATTCAAGTAATTGTGTTCAATCAATAAGTTATACCAGCTAAAGAGTTTTTTCATATCCGAAACATAAACGCGTTCCTTGTCATATTCCGGAAGGACTTCTTCCATATATTTTTTCAGGTTTTCATTGCTTGACTTTGGATCGATACATTTACCTCCGTTTTCCTTTAAATAAATTGCTTTAAATACTTCTTTCAAAGGAACGTCGTCGGATGTAGTAAAAATACTTATTTCGCTAAGTAAACTCATTTTTTCTGTAGCAAAAACAGGCATTCTTTTTTTATCGATAAATGATTCAACCAAAGCTCCTGTTTTGGTTTGAGAAATAACTTTAAATAATCCTTGTTTTCCGGAAATTGACAATACTTTTGATAAATCCATTTTAAAAGTCGTTTAAGTAATACTATTTTCTTATAACTAATTCATTAATAATATTTTTAGCTCCTGCATATTTATCAATAATAAATAAAACATACCTGATATCCACGCTTATTGTTCTTTGCAAATTAGGTTCAAAAGCTATATCACCGCTCATAGCTTCCCAATTTCCATCAAAAGCCAGTCCAATAAGTTCACCATTGCCGTTAATTACGGGACTTCCTGAATTTCCGCCTGTAATATCGGTATTGCTTAAAAAGGCAACAGGCATTATGCCATTTTCGGAATATTCGCCATAATCCTTTTTATTAATAAGTTCTTTAAGCTTTTCGGGAACAACAAATTCCCAATTAGTCGGATCTTCTTTTTCGAGTATTCCCTTAGTAGTGGTGTAATAGTCATAATGAACTGCATCTGCAGGATAATAATCCAAAATTTGACCGTAAGTTAATCGCATAGTAGAATTGGCATTAGGTGCAAATTTCTTTTCAGGCTGCATTTCTCTTATACCGGCTACAAATAGGCGGTTTCCGGTTTCAAGCATTTCGTTGTATACAGTCATTTGATCATTGTACTTTTTATTATTATCAATAAAAGCATTCATAAGTATATAAACAGGGTCGTTTTCGATATCCTTTGCATTTGGTTTTTCGAGAAATGCGGTCAATTTTTCTTTATTTGCAAACATTGTTTTCGAATAAACCTTATCGGCATATTTTTCGAAATTATTTTTATTTTTTGCCGCTATCTTGATAAGTAAATCGGGTTGTTGCTCTTTTGGTACATTTTGGAAATACATATTAAGCATCGAACTGAATAATTTTTTATCTGTTGGCAAGTAGTAGTCTTTAAAAAACTTACTTAAAGCATCTTTAATACTATTCGACATTTTTTGAATCTTCTCCTTATCGGGATTTTTTGCTTTAAGTTCGGTTAATAAACCCGAAAAACCTCTTGATAATCCGAATACTTCGGCTCCTCTTATAATTGCTTCATTAAAATACCAGCGTTGCAATTCAAATTTGGCTAATTCACCATACGCTTTTTCAATGTTGGGAAGGGCTTGAGAATATTTTTGAGCATATTCATCTTTAGTGGTAAGCCATTTAGCAAATTGATTTTCCAAATCTTTTTTCTTATCATAAACATTTAATCGTTTCAACCCTTTAGTTTGTCCGATGAAATATTTCCAATAATTTGCAGTTTGGGCATATTTTGAAGCATACTGAATTCTAACTGCAGGATCGGCATTCATAAACTGACGCATAATTGCAAGTTTTTCTTCACGAATTTTGACAATTGTAGGGTTTTTAACGTCAATGGCTAATTTAACGCCATAAGAAGTAAGATATCTGTCAGTAGAACCCGGATAGCCCATTATCATTGCAAAATCGCCTTTTTTATAGCCCTTAAGAGAAATTGGAAGGAAATGACGTGGTTTTAATGGCACATTATCTTTTGAATAATCGGCAGGTTTTCCGTCGGGAGTGGCATAAACTCTGAAAAGACTAAAATCGCCCGTATGTCGAGGCCACATCCAGTTATCGGTATCAGCACCAAATTTGCCGATTGATGATGGAGGTGCTCCTACTAGACGAACATCTCTGAAAACTTGATAAACAAACATATAAAACTCGTTACCGTTAAAAAAACTTTTAACCACAGCCTCATAGCCGTTTTCTTTCTTTACAGTACCTTCATATTTTTTTATCAACTCGTTCAATTTTTCATTACGCTCCTTTTCGGTCTTGGTATGATTTAGTTGAGATAAAAACTCTTGTGTTAAATCTTCCATTCTTATTAAGAATCTGGCAGTTAAGCCCGGATTAGGAAGCTCCTCGTTTTTATTGAAAGCCCAAAATCCATTTGTTAAATAATCGTTCTGGGTAGTGCTATGATACTGTATCTGCCCATAACCACAATGATGATTAGTCAATATTAAACCATCTGCCGAAATAATCTCACCGGTACAACCATTACCGAATTGTATAATTGCATCTTTAAGGCTTGAATTATTAATGCTGTAAATTTCCTCAGCGGTAAGGTGTAGCCCTTGTTTTTGCATGTCAACATAATTCAGTCGCGATACCAACATTGGCAACCACATACCCTCATCGGCACGTGAAAATTGATTGAAAAATGTAATAATTGCTACGATTGTCAGAAAAAATCTTTTCATTACTTTAAATATTAATTTATTAGTGATTAGGCTGCAAATTTATATCAAAATTGTTAATTTTCAAAAGATATAACAAATAGTGCCTTCGTATTAATCTCTATAAACAGAAAGCATTTTGCAACTTTCTGTTATAATTCAATTTTAGGATCCCAAAAGTATTTATCGAAATCTTTGATAATATCATTTTCTATAACTAAACCCTCGCTTTCTAAGAGTTGTTGCATTGTTTTAGCATCGCCAAAATGGAATTTTCCGGTTAACATGCCATTTCGATTTACAACTCTATGAGCAGGAATTTTTTCGTGATAATGATGAGAAGCGTTCATCGCCCAGCCTACCATACGCGATGAACCTTTAGTCCCTATGCAGGAAGCTATGGCACCATAGGTAGTAACTCTTCCGTAAGGAATTTTTTTTACTATTTCATAAACCTTTTCAAAGAATCCGGTATTATTCATTATTTTTGCTTAGCATAAACTTGATATAGTTTATTTTTTTATTTTGAGCCAAAAAAATATTTTCGTAATAGGTGCTTATATTTTTAGCATCAATAATTTCTTCTGTACTGTATAAATCTGAGGTGTTGAACAGAATTCTATGATTATATTCTTTAATGATTTCCAATGTATAATAGTACAATAAAAAGGCATCGGTTTTAAGATGAATTATGCCATTGTGGTCGAGAATATTTGAATAACGTTTAAGAAAAACCGGAGATGTAAGTCTTTTATTTTCCTTAATTCTTCTCGGTTGCGGATCGGGAAAAGTTATCCATATTTCGCTTACTTCATTTTTGCCGAAAAAATGCTCAATAAGCTCTATTCTTGTCCGCAAAAATGCTACATTTGTCATTTTTTCTTCCACAGAAGTTTTACAACCTTTCCACATTCTGGCACCTTTAATATCGACACCTATAAAATTCTTATCGGGATATTTTTTTGCCAGCCCAACGGTATATTCACCTTTTCCGCAACCTAACTCAAGTATCAATGGGTTATTGTTTTTAAAAAAATCGGATGCCCATTTGCCTTTTAAATAATAGCCATCTTTTATTTGATCGTATGTAGGTTGAAAAAAATTATCAAAAGTTAAATTTTCAGCAAAGCGTTCAAGTTTTGTCCTTCCCAAGTTCTTATTTTTTGAAGTTTATAGTTAATATTTTAATTCTTTAAAATCCATGCTTCCGGATTTTCATCTTTCTTTATTATCTGCTGTTGTTTTTCAGCTTCTTCTCTATTTGAATATGCACCATAGTAAACAATAAACAACCCTTTATTGTTATTCCGGGTTACTCCTGCATATTTATAACCTTTTGATATTAATTCATTTACCCTTTTTATCGCATTCTCCTCTTGCTTAAATGAACCTGCCACTAAAAAATAACTTTCTTTAACTGTTTGTTTTTTGGGTTCTACAACTTGCTTTTCAACTTTTTTCTCAGGTTTTACGGGTTTTTCTTCTTTTTTTACTGATTCTTTTTCGGAATTAAGAGGTTTTTCTTCTTTAATTGTTTCTTTTTCCTGAACTACACTATCATGTTTAATTTCTTGGGTATTATTTTCTACCGGTACTTCATTACTTTGTTTGATAATCTTTTCGTTTTGAGAAATTTCTTCTGTTAAATTTTCGTTGTTATTAACTTTTTTTCTGATTATGTCAGTAAAAAAGATTAGAAATAATACAACACTAATAAGCACAACCAAAGATGAGATTATTCCAATTTTCTTTATTTTCGCACTACCGGATTTAATGATTTTTTTATTATTATCATTATTATTCTGAGCTTTTTCCCTGTTATTGTTTTTAATAACTTCATTGGCGGCAAATTCAGGAAGGCCGAAATGTTCATCAGAAAAGTTTTTTTCGAATGCTATAAAAACAATTTGATTTTCGTTGGTAATAACAAACTTGCCAAGACCTTGAATATCGCACTCCTTATTTTGTTGTATTGATGTTAGAATTTCTTCAGCAAATGCTTTTATTAACGAGTTTGCTTCGTTTATTGAAATATTTTCATTTTTTGCAATATATTCGGCAAGAATATTATCATCGGGAGTAAAACTATCGAAAATGACTTTTTTAGACGGAGGAGAGAAAGTATTATCCAAAGGATTTATTTTTGCCGAATTGTATTCAACGATAAAAGTTCCTAGCCCGGGAACGACAACCTGTTCGTTTAATTTCAATAAATTAACAATATGATTTGATATTTTCATTTATTTCTGCTCTTTTAATTTTAAAAACAAATTTGCTTTCTCAATATCTTCAGGGGTATCAATTGCAACACTTTCGAAATCGGTTATGATTGTATTTATTTTATAACCATTTTCTAACCATCTTAGTTGTTCGAGAGATTCACTCTTTTCATACTCCGATTCATCCAACAAAACAATTTTTTTTAATATTTCTGTTCTGTATGCATAAATTCCAAGATGCTTGTAATATACTGATTTATCAATCCAAAATTCGGCATCGCAACTTCTGACAAAAGGTATAGTTGACCGACTAAAATACATTGCTTCTTTTCTTTTGTTAATCACTACCTTAACAACATTTTGATTAAATAATTCCTCATTATTTGATATTCTCTTTATGAGTGTTGCAATATTGATTTGCGAATCGAGAAAAATTTCTGAAAGTGTTTCAATTTGCAAAGGACTGACAAAAGGTTCATCTCCCTGAATATTGACAATAACATCGTATTTTTCGTTTAAAAGCTCAATAACCTCTGCACATCTTTCAGTTCCGCTCCTATGAGTTTGTTTTGTAATAATTGCTTTTACTCCGGCTTTTTCGACATGTTCAGCAATACGATGATCATCTGTAGCAACAACAACATTTGTAAGAGATTTTGCCAAACATGCCTGTTCGTAAACTCTTAAAATCATCGATTTGCCGCCAATTTCCGTAAGAGGCTTACCGGGAAATCTTGTTGAGGCATATCTGGCGGGAATTACACCTAAAACTCTCATATTAATCAGAATAAACCGTGAATTTCGGCATTAATTTTTTCAATTATATAACCCAAATCTTCGGGTTTTTTTTGAAAATTCAGATTATCAACTTCCACAATAAGTAATTTCCCGATATTATAACCTTCAATCCATTTTTCATATCTTTCGTTCAGGCTATTGAGATAGTCAATTCTTATTGAATTTTCGTAACCTCTGCCTCTTTGCTGAATTTGGTTGACCAAAGTAGGAACACTTGCTCTTAAATATATCAATAAATCGGGAGGCTGAATAAAAGAACTCATTAATTCGAACAAAGAAGAATAATTCTCAAAATCTCTTGTTGTCATTAGTCCCATAGCATGCAAATTGGGAGCAAAAATATAAGCATCCTCGTATATAGTGCGGTCTTGAATCACCGATTTTCCTTTTTTCTGAATGTTTATTACTTGTCTGAAACGACTATTTAAAAAATAAATCTGCAGATTGAAAGACCATCGTCTCATATCTTCATAAAAGCTCTCGAGATATGGATTAGTTTCTACATCTTCGTATTGTGCCTGCCATTTAAATTGTTTTGCTAAAAGACCCGTAAGTGTGGTCTTACCTGAACCTATGTTACCTGCAATTGCTAAGTGCATATCTTAAATTTTTTAAAAGTTCTTCGTTTGTTTATTGATAAATTCTCAATCATAAAAAGATTAATCAACAAATTTACAAAAAGAAAATAAATAAAAATAAAAATTAAATTCAAGCAATAAATGCAATTTTAAATAAACCTAAGATATTAAAATGTAAGTATATTGTAGTACTATCAAAAATTTAATAAAAAGTTTCATGTTCAACTTTATAAAAAATAAAAAAGGCTGCCCTTTTGAGACAGCCTCGTAATTATTATGCTTGTGCTGTGGGTCCGCCAAGATTGAAAGGCAGACCTTCAATAGCATCGGGTTCTTTTATTTTTCCATAAACCGACTCATATTTACTTATGTTTTCCTGCATAGCTTTTAGAAGACGTTTTGCATGTTGGGGAGTTAGTATTATTCTTGATTTCACGTTTGCTTTTGGTAAACCCGGCATCACATTGATAAAATCAACAATAAACTCTGAATGCGAATGAGTAATAATTGCTAAATTGCAATAAGTTCCGTCGGCTATTTCAGGAGTGAGCTCAATATTTAATGGATTTTCTTTTTCGTTCATATTATTAATATTTTAAAGTTTTTTTGCCATTATCTCTTCCATTTCTTCTTTTGAACCGACAATCAAGTCTTTGTATTCTCTGAGTCCGGTACCGGCAGGAATAAGATGTCCGACAAGCACATTTTCTTTCAAACCTTGAAGTTCATCTTCTTTAGCGCTTATAGTAGCTTCAGTAAGCACTTTTGTAGTTTCTTGGAAAGAAGCTGCTGACAAGAAACTCTTAGTTTGAAGTGAAGCTTTAGTAATACCTTGTAATACCTGACGTGCTGTAGCAGGTTGAGCATCGCGAGATTCAATCAATCGCTTGTCTTTACGCTTTAGATTTGAATTTTCATCTCTTAACCTTCTTGCACTGACTATTTGTCCTGCTTTGAAAACTTCAGAATCTCCCGGGTCAACGACAACTTTTTTACCGAAAATATCATCATTTTCTTCTTGGAAATCAATTTTGTTTACAAGTTCGCCTTCAAGGAATTTTGTATCACCGGGGTCGGCAACTTCTACTTTTCGCATCATTTGGCGTACTATTACCTCGAAGTGTTTGTCATTAATTTTAACACCTTGTAAACGGTAAACTTCCTGAATTTCGTTTACAATGTACTCCTGAACCTTCATAGGACCTTTAATAGCCAAAATATCGGCAGGAGTCATAGCTCCTTCGGAAAGTGGAGTTCCGGCCTTTACATAGTCGTTTTCCTGAGCAAGAATTTGCTTAGAAGTAGGTATTAAATAAGTTTTTTCTTCACCTGTTTTCGAAGTAATTATAACCTCACGATTTCCACGTTTTAGTTTTTTACCGAATGAAACCACACCGTCGATTTCGGCAACTATAGCAGGATCGGATGGATTACGTGCTTCAAAAAGTTCAGTTACACGAGGTAAACCTCCGGTGATATCGCCTGATTTACCGAAAGCTCTCGGTATTTTGGCAATAATTTCACCTGCAACTATCTTTTTACCCTCTTCGCAATTGATATGTGCACCAACAGGAATATCATAAATCTTTAATACTTCACCGGTTGAAGATAAAATACTGATTGTCGGATTTTTTGATTTTTGACGACTTTCAATGATAACTTTATCCTGATATCCGGTTTGGTCATCAGATTCAATCCTGAAAGTTACACCTTCTATAATATTGTTGAAAGAAACTTTTCCGCTTACTTCGGATAAAATTACCGCATTATAAGGATCCCAATCGGCAATTAACTGACCTTTTTTAACTTCGGTTTTATCTTTAACATAAAGATTAGAACCATAAGGAACAAAACCTGAAGTAAGAACAATATGAGTATTTTTATCAACTATTCTCATTTCGGCCGAACGTCCGATAACTATATCGTAAGTATTTTTTTCGGCATTAGTATATTCAACAGAACGTAATTCGTCGATTTCGAAAATACCGTCATATTTAGCTTCAATTTTTGAAGTAATAGAAACATTTGCAGCAGCCCCCCCGATATGGAAAGTACGCAAAGTTAACTGTGTTCCGGGTTCTCCGATTGATTGTGCCGCAATAACACCGACAGCTTCCCCTTTCTGAACCATTCGTCCTGTTGCAAGATTACGGCCATAACATTTTGCACATACTCCTTTTTTCGATTCGCAAGTTAATACTGAACGAATTTCAACTTCTTCTATAGGAGAATCTTCAATTATCTGACAAATATCTTCTGTAAGTTCATTACCTGAAGAAACAATAAGTTCGCCTGTTTGAGGATGGTAAATATCGTGTAAAGTAACACGTCCTAAAATTCTATCATACAAAGATTCAACAACTTCTTCGTTTTTCTTAAGAGCAGTAGTAGTTAAACCTCTTAAAGTACCGCAATCTTCCTCGGCAATAATAACATCCTGAGAAACGTCAACCAAACGACGAGTAAGATAACCAGCATCGGCAGTTTTTAAAGCTGTATCCGCCAAACCCTTACGAGCACCGTGTGTTGAAATAAAATACTCAAGAACTGATAAGCCTTCTTTAAAGTTAGATAAAATTGGGTTTTCGATAATTTCACCACCAGTAGCACCTGATTTTTGGGGTTTTGCCATAAGACCTCTCATTCCTGACAACTGACGAATCTGTTCTTTAGAACCTCTCGCTCCGGAATCAAGCATCATAAATACAGGATTGAAGCCTTGTTTATCTCTTGAAAGCTGTTGCATAAGAGTTTGAGTAAGACGAGAGTTTGCATGCGTCCAAATATCGATGATTTGATTATATCTTTCGTTATTTGTAATAAATCCCATGCTATAGTTGTTCATAACTTCTTCAACATCCTGATTGGCTTGAGCTACAAGCTCTTCTTTTATTGAAGGTATTATAACGTCTCCTAAATTGAATGATAACCCTCCTTTAAATGCCATATTGAAGCCTAATTCCTTAATATCATCGAGGAATTTGGCAGTTTTTGCAGTACCTGTTTTTTTAAGTACTCCGCTAATGATTTCACGAAGTGATTTTTTTGTTAAAAGTTCGTTTATGAAACCATATTCTTTAGGAACTACCTGATTGAAAAGAACTCTACCTACAGTAGTTTCAATTAATTTTTTCTTTAAAATTCCGTTTTCGTCAACTTCCATGGGGAGTTTTATCCAAGCATGCAAATCAACTTTTTGCTCGTTATAAGCAATTATAACTTCCTCAGGAGAATAGAAAATTTTATTTTCGCCCTTAACGGGATTTCCGGGTTCACTTTTCCTACCTTTGGTAATATAATATAAACCTAATACCATGTCTTGAGAAGGAACAGTAATAGGAGCACCATTTGCAGGGTTTAAAATATTGTGAGATGCAAGCATCAATATTTGAGCTTCAAGTATGGCAGCATTACCAAGAGGAACATGAACAGCCATCTGGTCTCCGTCGAAGTCGGCATTGAATGCGGTACATACTAATGGATGAAGACGTATAGCCTTGCCTTCTACTAATTTTGGTTGGAAAGCTTGAATACCCAAACGGTGAAGTGTTGGAGCACGGTTTAAAAGTACGGGATGACCTTTCAAAATATTTTCGAGTATATCCCAAACAACAGGATCTTTGCGGTCGACGATTTTCTTTGCCGATTTAACGGTTTTAACAATGCCTCTTTCAAGCATTTTCCTGATTATAAATGGCTTAAACAATTCCGAAGCCATTTCTTTAGGAATTCCACATTCGTTTAATTTAAGCTCGGGACCAACAACGATAACCGAACGACCTGAATAGTCAACACGCTTACCTAAAAGATTTTGACGGAAACGACCTTGTTTACCTTTTAGACTATCGCTCAATGATTTGAGAGGACGATTTGCTTCAGTTTTTACTGAGCTTGCCTTGCGTGAGTTATCGAAAAGAGAGTCAACAGCTTCCTGCAACATACGTTTTTCGTTACGCATAATTACATCTGGAGCTTTAATTTCGATAAGTCTTTTTAAACGGTTATTTCTGATAATAACACGACGATACAAGTCGTTAAGGTCGGAAGTGGCAAAGCGACCACCATCCAATGGTACTAAAGGTCTTAATTCAGGTGGAATAACAGGAACAACTTTAACAATCATCCATTCGGGACGGTTTTCCATTCGGCCCTGAGCTTCTCTGAATGCTTCGAATACCTTAAGTCTTTTTAATAAATCTTGTTTACGTTGTTGTGATGTTTCGTTACTTGCTCTGTGACGTAAATCGTAAGATACTTCATCTAAATCAATTCGTGAAAGTAAATCATAAAGAGCTTCTGCTCCCATTTTAGCGATAAACTTATTAGGGTCATTATCATCCAATAGTTGATTATCGGCAGGTAGAGTATCTAATATGTTGAAATATTCTTCTTCAGAAAGAAAATCAAGGTAATTAATTCCGTCATTTTGTTTAATTCCGGGATTTATAACAACATATTTTTCGTAGTAAATAATAGAGTCAAGTTCTTTAGTTTTTAAACCTAAAAGAGAACCAATTTTATTGGGGAGAGAGCGAAAGAACCAAATATGAGCCACAGGAACAACAAGCTGAATATGTCCCATGCGTTCTCTGCGGACTTTCTTTTCGGTAACTTCAACACCGCATCTATCGCAAACAATGCCTTTGTAGCGTATTCTTTTATATTTACCACAATGACATTCCCAATCTTTAACAGGTCCGAAAATTCTTTCACAGAATAATCCATCTCTTTCGGGTTTGTATGTTCTGTAATTAATTGTTTCGGGTTTTAAAACTTCACCTCTTGATCGTTCGAGAATTGATTCGGGCGAAGCCAAACTTATTGTAATTGATGAAAATTCGGTTTTAACGGTACTATCTTTTCTGAAAGCCATATTTTTTTATTTTTTTATTTTTTTGAATAGAAATAAACATTAACCATTTAATAAATATACTTTTAATTAATCAAAAGTAATGTTTAGTCCTAAGCCTCTTAATTCGTGAACCAATACATTGAATGATTCAGGGATGCCCGGTGTAGGCATATTTTCACCCTTAACAATAGCTTCGTATGCTTTGGCTCTGCCAATAACGTCATCAGACTTAACAGTAAGTATTTCCTGTAAAATATTAGCTGCACCAAATGCTTCGAGTGCCCAAACTTCCATTTCTCCGAATCTTTGACCTCCGAACTGAGCTTTACCACCTAATGGCTGCTGAGTAATTAAAGAATATGGACCAATAGAACGAGCATGCATTTTATCATCAATCATATGGTGAAGTTTCAGCATATAGATATAACCTACAGTAGCAGGTTGATCGAAACGCTCTCCGGTTCCTCCGTCATACAAATATACCTTTCCGTTTTCAGGTAATCCGGCTTTTTTCAAATATTCATTTATTTCGTCTATTGTAGCTCCGTCGAATATTGGAGTTGAAAACTGAATACCCAATTTGGCACCTGCCCAACCTAATACAGTTTCGTAAATCTGTCCGAGGTTCATACGCGATGGTACACCAAGAGGATTTAATACTATATCAACAGGAGTTCCATCCTCAAGGAAAGGCATATCTTCTTCACGAACAATTTTTGCAACTATACCTTTATTTCCGTGACGACCTGCCATTTTATCGCCTACTTTCAGTTTTCGTTTTTTAGCAATATAAACTTTTGCCATTTGTACAATACCCGGAGGTAAATCGTCTCCTACTGTTGCAATAAATTTATCTCTTGAATATCGGCCTGTTAACTCACGATATTTAATACTGTAATTATTCAACAATTCTTTTATCATGCTATTGACTTCTTTATCAGTAGTCCATTTATTTGGATTTACCATCTGATAATCAATAGCCTGTAATATTTTTAGAGTAAACTTTGATTTTTTAGGAACTATTTCTTCTTTATAAACATTATAAACCCCTTGAGAAACTTTACCGCTTAATAAAACCAAAAGTTTGTCGATAAGCTTATTTCTCAAGTCAGTAGTATCCTTAAGGTATATTCTTTCAATTTCTTTAAGGTTATCCTTTTCTTTAAGTTTACCCTTTTTCTCTTTAACTATGCGTGAAAATAACTTTTTGTCAATAACAACACCCTTCATTGAAGGAGGTGCTTTAAGCGATGCATCTTTAACATCACCGGCTTTATCCCCAAAAATTGCTCTTAAAAGTTTTTCTTCAGGAGTAGGATCTGACTCACCTTTTGGAGTAATTTTTCCAATCAAGATATCACCTTCATTAACTTCGGCTCCGATTCTTATTATACCGTTTTCATCAAGGTCTTTAGTTGCTTCTGAGCTTACATTTGGAATATCGCTGGTTAATTCTTCGTAACCTCTTTTGGTTTCTCTTACTTCGAGCGTAAATTCTTCGATATGAACAGAGGTGAAAATATCTTCTTTGACTACTTTTTCGGAAATAACAATAGCATCTTCAAAGTTGTAGCCTTTCCATGGCATAAATGCAACCATAAGGTTTCTTCCCAATGCCAATTCTCCGTTTTTAGTAGCATAACCTTCGCACAAAACCTGACCTTTAGTAACCTTTTCGCCTTTCTTTACAATAGGTCTTAAATTGATAGAAGTATTCTGGTTTGTACGCATGAATTTTGTAAGTTTATAACGTTTAAGGTCATCGTCGAAACTTACAAGGCGTTCTTTTTCGTCTCTTGAGTATCTGATTATAATCTCGTCGGCATCGACATATTCAACAACTCCGTCAACTTCGGCGTTGATAAGAACTCTTGAATCTTTAGCCACAGCACCTTCAATTCCTGTTCCAACAATTGGTATTTCAGGATTAAGCAGCGGAACTGCCTGACGCATCATGTTAGAACCCATCAATGCACGGTTTGCATCGTCATGTTCCAAAAATGGAATTAGTGAAGCAGCAATAGAAGCAATTTGATTGGGTGCTATATCAATTAAATCTATCTTTTCTTTTTCTACAATCGGGAAATCGGCAAGATAACGTGCTTTAATTTTATCGGACAACAAGTTACCGTTTTCGTCATAGTCGGTACTTGCCTGAGCTATAATGCTCTTTTCTTCCTCTTCGGCAGTCAGATAAACATAATCTTCTTCCAGAAGAATTTTACCGTCTTTTACTTTTTTGTATGGAGTTTCAATAAAGCCAAGCTTATTAATCTTAGCATAAACACAAAGCGATGATATTAACCCGATATTTGGACCTTCGGGGGTTTCAATAGTACATAATCTTCCGTAGTGAGTGTAGTGTACGTCACGTACTTCAAACCCTGCTCTTTCTCTTGATAAACCACCGGGACCTAATGCCGATATTCTTCTTTTGTGAGTAATTTCAGCAAGAGGATTAGTTTGGTCCATAAACTGCGAAAGCTGATTTGTACCAAAGAAAGAATTAATTACGGAAGAAAGTGTTTTAGCATTGATAAGGTCGGTAGGAGTAAATACTTCATTATCGCGAACATTCATTCTTTCGCGAATTGTACGAGCCATACGTGCCAAACCAACCCCAAATTGAGCATACAACTGCTCGCCGACAGTACGTACGCGTCTGTTACTTAAATGGTCTATATCGTCAACTTCTGTTTTCGAGTTAATAAGCTCGATGAGATATTTTATGATATAGATTATATCTTCTTTTGTAAGAACCTTGATCTCCATTGGAATATCAAGGTTAAGCTTTTTGTTAATTCTGTATCTTCCTACTTCACCCAGGTCGTATCTTTTGTCGGAAAAGAATAATTTTTCAATTATTCCTCTTGCAGTTTCTTCGTCGGGTGGTTCGGCATTTCTCAGCTGACGATAAATATATTCTACAGCTTCTTTGGCATTATTGGCTGTATCTTTTTGTAATGTATTGAAAATTATTGCATAATCGCTGACATTAACTTCGTCTTTATGAATTAAGATAGTTTTAATTCCGGCGTCAGCAATAAGATCAATATGTTTTTCTTCTAATATAGTCTCCCTGTCAATAAGCACTTCGGTTCTTTCGATAGAAACAACTTCACCGGTATCTTCGTCAACAAAGTCTTCTATCCAAGCTCTAACTACACGCGCAGCTAAACGACTGCCAAGTATTTTTTTAAGACCGGCTTTTGTTACCTTAACTTCCTGAGCGAGGTTAAAAATTTCAAGAATATCTTTATCGGTTTCATAACCAATTGCTCTTAAAAGAGTTGTGATTGGGAGTTTCTTTTTTCTATCGATATAAGCGTACATGACATTGTTGATATCGGTAGTAAACTCCATCCAAGAACCTTTAAAAGGAATTATTCTTGCCGAATATAGTTGAGTACCGTTTGCATGTAGGCTTGTTCCGAAAAATACCCCGGGAGAACGATGTAATTGAGAAACTACGACTCTTTCGGCACCATTGATTATAAAAGTACCTTTGGGGGTCATATAAGGAATCATTCCAAGATAAACATCCTGAACAATAGTTTCAAAATCTTCATGTTCTACATCTGTACAATAGAGTTTCAATTTAGCTTTTAGCGGAACACTATATGTAAGACCTCTTTCAAGGCACTCTTCAATAGAGTATCGTGGAGGGTCAATAAAATAATCGAGAAACTCAAGTACAAAATTGTTTCTGGCATCTGTTATGGGGAAGTTTTCGGCAAATACCTTGAAAAGACCTTCGTTTGAACGGTTTTCGGCATTTGTTTCTAACTGGAAAAAGTCCTGAAATGATTTTAATTGAATATCAAGAAAATCAGGATATTCTGCTCTTTTTTTTGAAGCGAAATTAACTTTTTGAAATGCTTTATTTGTCAAGGCGATAATATTTTAAGATGGATTAAAAAAATGAATTAACAATTAATATATAACAAGGAAAAGACTTCTCGATTTTCAAGAAGCCTGTTCCTTATTAATTGTGTGATATTAAACCTTCTTATTTAATTTCTACCTCTGCTCCGGCTTCTTCTAATTGTTTTTTAAGTGCGTCAGCTTCGTCTTTAGTAACACCTTCTTTAAGTGGTTTTGGAGCTGCATCTACTAATTCTTTAGCTTCTTTTAAACCTAAGCTGGTAAGTTCTTTAACTAATTTTACGACAGCTAATTTTTGTTGTCCAGCTGATTTTAATATAACATCAAAAGCTGTTTTTTCTTCAGCAACAGGACCTGCTGCGCCGCCTGCTGCAGGAGCTGCAACTGCTACTGCTGCCGCTGCTGGTTCAATACCGTATTCTTCTTTTAAAATATCAGCTAGTTCTTTAACTTCTTTTACTGTTAAATTTACTAATTGTTCTGCAAAAGCTTTTAAATCTGCCATTTTATTATTGTTTTTAATTGTTTTTAAATTTAATTAATAAAAAATTTTTATTCTGATTTTTCAGATAATGTTTTAAGAATTCCCGATAAATTACTACCACCTGATTGTAATGCTGAAAGCACATTTTGAACAGGTGATTGTAACATTCCGATAATATCTCCGATAAGCTCATTCTTAGATTTGATATTTATTAATGCATCAAGTTGGTCATCTCCTATATAGAAAGATTCTTCAACATAAGCACCTTTAAGTATAGGCTTTGGAGAATTAGCTCTGAATTCTTTAATTAATTTTGCGGGCATATTATTTATTTCTGCCAGCATAATTGAAGTAGAACCTTTTAAAACCGGGAAAAGTTCTGAGTAATCTCTGCCGGTTTTTTCCATTGCTTTTTTAAGCAAAGTATTTTTTGCAACTATCAACTTTACGTTTCTTCTGAAACATAATCTTCTCAATTTACTTGTATCAACAGAATTCAAATCAGAAATATCTGTTATATACAAATAATTCGATTGACTTATTTGTTCAGCAAGTTCATCAACAAGTTGACTTTTTTGTTCTTTTTTCATAGTGATTGATTTACTTTTTAGCCATAAACTTTATAAAAAAATTATAAGGTAATGGATTTAGGTTCAACTTTAACTCCCGGACTCATAGTACTTGATAAATAGATACTTTTAACATAAGTACCTTTTGCTGCTGCTGGTTTTAATTTCAAAATAGTTTGAATTAATTCTCTGGCATTATCAGCAATTTTATCATCAGTAAAAGATACTTTGGCAACAGCAGCGTGAATAATACCGTACTTATCAACTTTAAAGTCGATTTTACCTGCTTTAACTTCATTTACTGCTTTACCAACTTCCATAGTAACCGTTCCCGTTTTAGGATTTGGCATTAATCCACGAGGA
Source organism: uncultured Bacteroides sp. (assembly GCA_964634005.1). GTDB lineage: Bacteria > Bacteroidota > Bacteroidia > Bacteroidales > JACABE01 > CAZWKQ01. The sequence continues at coordinate 57,924 of CAZWKQ010000002.1, read as the reverse complement.
CCTAAAATTTTACCTAACGCTCCTACTTTTGGCATGACATTAGGAGTGGTGATAATAACGTCAACGTCAGTCCAGCCTCCTTTAATCTTTTCGATATATTCGTCAAGCCCGTAGTAATCAGCTCCGGCTTCTTTAGCTTCATCTTCCTTTTCAGGAGTACATAATACCAGTACTTTTTTAGTTTTACCGGTACCATGAGGCAATGTAACGACTCCACGTACCATTTGATTGGCTTTACGCGGGTCTACACCTAAACGAACATCAACATCTACAGAAGCATCAAATTTTGTATAAGTTATTTCTTTTACAATTTTTATTGCTTCTTCTAATGTATAAACGCCGTCCTTATCAAATTTAGCTAAAGCTTCTTTTCTTTTTTTTGATAACTTACCCATTTCGCGTTTTGTTAATATAAATTTTTACTATTTAAAATAAGGTAGAAATATTACCTTATAATGCGTTATTTGCAAAAGGTTTTTCTCCTTTTATGGTTAACCCCATACTTCTGGCTGTACCGGCAACCATGCTAACAGCCGACTCTATTGTAAAACAGTTTAAGTCAGACATTTTTGCTTCTGCAATCTGTTTTACTTGGTCCCATGTTACTGAGGCTACCTTATTTCTGTTTGGTTCGGCTGAACCCGACTTAATATTGGCAGCTTCCATAAGTTGAACGGCTACAGGTGGAGTTTTTACAATAAAATCAAAGGATTTATCCTTGTAAACAGTAATAATAACAGGTATAATTTTACCTGCACTATCCTGTGTACGAGCATTGAACTGCTTGCAAAATTCCATAATATTTACACCTTTTGAACCTAATGCCGGACCAACCGGTGGTGAAGGATTTGCAGCACCCCCTTTAATTTGTAATTTAATGATTCCTGAAACTTCTTTTGCCATTTTGCTTTTTACTTAAAGATTAAAAACTTTAGTTTTAATTATTTAATAATTTATTCTTTTTCAACTTGCATAAAACTTAATTCCAATGGTGTTTTTCTTCCGAAAATTTTAACCATTACTTTAAGTTTTTTCTTTTCCTCGTTAACTTCCTCAATAATTCCGCTGAAACTGTTAAAAGGTCCGTCAATAACCTTAACCGATTCGCCAACGATGAAAGGATCGTTCATTTCTTCACCTTGGTCGGTTAGTTCATCAACTTTACCTAAAATTCTGTTTACTTCAGCCGGACGAATAGGAACAGGTTCGCCTTTGGAACCTAAAAATCCTAAAACGTTAGGAATATTCTTAATAATGTGAGGAATTTCCCCAACAAGAACAGCTTCTATAAGTACATAACCCGGAAGGTAATTGCGTTCTTTGCTTATTTTTTTACCTTTTCTGACAGAATATACTTTTTCGGTAGGGATAAGTACTCGCGATACGTAATCCTGCAGATTCATCCTGTTAATTTCGTTTTCGATGTATTCTTTAACTTTTTTCTCTTTCCCGCTAACTGCTCTGACTACATACCACTTTTTAACCTGTTCGCTCATACTTTAATGAAGTTGAAAAGAATTAATTATCAAACAAATACTGAATAACTGACTTTAAGCAACAGTTAGTTTCTATTAAACTTTACATCTCAAATAAACAAGGAAGGTTGTTTAATGGGAAGCAAGATGAAAAGCAGAAGAGAAAAACTAACTAAAAAAACTATAAAAATATCCAAGAAGCCCTTTCCACAGTAAATCGGGATGAGCTCCAAAAATAATATCCATTGCAAAAACTACAAAAGCAATTATGAGTGATGCAACTGAAACAACTATTGCACTATTTTGTAGTTCGCTCCATGTTGGCCACGAAACTTTATTTACGAGTTCATCGTAGCTTTCTTTAATGTAATTTACTATTTTTGACATCAGTTAAACGTATTTTTTTGCACGGGTGGAAGGATTTGAACCCTCAGCCTACGGTTTTGGAGACCGCCACTCTACCAATTGAGCTACACCCGTATATAACCGAAAGATTTCAGTAATATCAAACTTACTGAATATCTCTCGGAAATATTTTATTTATTAATCTAAAATTTCAGTTACCTGACCTGCACCTACTGTTCTACCACCTTCACGGATAGCGAATCTTAGGTTAAGGTTAAGAGCGATTTCAGAAATAAGCTCAACAGTAATTGTTAAGTTATCACCCGGCATAACCATTTCAACACCTTCTGGAAGGATAATTTCTCCGGTTACGTCAGTTGTTCTGAAATAGAACTGAGGACGATATTTGTTGTGGAAAGGAGTATGACGACCACCTTCTTCTTTTTTCAAGATATAAGCTTCGGCTTTGAATTTTTTGTGAGGTTTTATTGAACCGGGTTTTGCAATAACCATACCACGGCAAATTTCGTCTTTGTCAATACCTCTTAATAATAAACCTACGTTATCGCCGGCTTCTCCACGATCCAATATTTTACGGAACATTTCTACTCCGGTAACTACTGATTTAAGTTTTTCAGCACCTAAACCAATGATTTCAACAGGATCTCCCGAGTTGATAACACCTGTTTCAATTCTACCTGTAGCAACGGTACCACGACCGGTGATAGAAAATACGTCTTCAACAGGCATTAAGAAATCCTTATCAACGTCTCTTGGTGGAAGAGGAATATAAGAATCAACAGCGTCCATTAATTCAAATATTTTTTCAACCCATTTAGGTTCTTTATTCAAACCACCTAAAGCAGAACCTCTGATAATTGGAGTATTGTCGCCGTCGAAACCGTAGAATGACAATAAATCTCTAATTTCCATTTCAACAAGGTCCAATAATTCAGGATCGTCAACTAAGTCAACTTTGTTCATAAATACAACTAACTTAGGCACACCAACCTGACGAGCTAAGAGGATATGTTCACGAGTTTGAGGCATAGGACCATCTGTTGCGGCAACAACAAGGATAGCACCGTCCATCTGAGCAGCACCTGTAACCATGTTTTTAACGTAGTCAGCGTGACCGGGACAGTCAACGTGAGCATAGTGTCTGGTAGCAGTTTGATACTCGATATGAGCTGTATTAATAGTAATACCTCTTTCTTTTTCTTCAGGAGCGTTGTCAATAGAGTCGAATGATTTAAATTCTGCAAGGCCTTTGTCGGCTAAACAAAGGGTAATAGCTGCAGTTAAAGTAGTTTTTCCGTGGTCAACGTGACCAATTGTTCCAACATTTACGTGTGGCTTGGAACGATCAAATTTTTCTTTTGCCATATAAATTGCTTGTTTTGATGTTTACTATTTAAAATTAATACTGATTTTATTTTCAAGCAGAGCCATTGACGAGAGTTGAACTCGTGACCCCTTCCTTACCAAGGAAGTGCTCTACCACTGAGCTACAACGGCTAAACGTAAAAGAGCGGAAGACGGGTCTCGAACCCGCTACCTACAGCTTGGAAGGCTGTCGCTCTGCCAAATGAGCTACTTCCGCAGTATATGTGGGGAGAGGAGGATTCGAACCTCCGAAGGCTTCGCCAACAGATTTACAGTCTGCCCCATTTGACCGCTCTGGAATCTCCCCTAAGAGCCGATGGAGGGATTCGAACCCCCGACCAGCTGATTACAAATCAGCTGCTCTGGCCAACTGAGCTACATCGGCTTATGGTTTAGCTTTTCATTATAAAAAAAACAGTCCTTTTTTCAAAAAGGACTGCAAAAATATAAATTATTTTATTACCTGCAAAAAAAACTTTATTTTTTTACAAATTAATTTCCTCTTATTTTTTCTTTATGTTTTATTAATTGTTTTTTTAATGCGTCTAATGCCTGATCTGTAGCCTCTTCGAATGTCTTTGACGTTTTCTTGGCAAACAAATCATTGCCCGGTATCATCAACCTTATTTCCGATACTTTATTTTCTAATTTATCTGTATTTTCCAATTTAAGAGTAACTTCGCTTCCAATTACACCATTGTAATTACCCGAAAGTTTTTGTACTTTTTCGGTGATAAAATCTTCCAACTTTTTGTCGGCTTTAAATTTTACTGCATTAATACTTACTTTCATATTTATTACCTCCATTTTTTATGCCCTTGGATGGGCTTGTTTATAAATTTGTTTTAATCTGTTGATTGAGTTATGTGTATATATTTGAGTTGCTGCCAAATTGGCATGTCCCAATATTTCTTTAATTGCATTGATATCGGCACCATTATTAAGCATATGTGTGGCAAATGTGTGTCGGAGTACATGCGGACTTCTTTTTTTATTCGTACTTATTTTGCTAATATAGTAATTAACGATTCTATAAACAAATTTTGCATACAATTTTTTACCCTTTTTTGTTAAAAAAAGATAATTTTTATTTTCGTTATTTTTAATATTCTCTTTTTCTTTTAGTTGTATAAAAATTTTAATTCTTTCTATTAATTCGTTTGTCAATGGTATTAAACGTTCTTTATTACCTTTTCCAAGTACTTTTAATCTATTTTCGTAGAAATCTATATCTTCGGTTTTTATATTAATCAGTTCTGATAAGCGTATCCCCGTTTGATAAAATATTTCAAGAATTAAATAGTTTCTGCTGATTGTATATCCGTCTTCAAATTCTCCTTCATCTAACATAATATTTATTTTTTCCTCCTCCAAGAACGTTGCGATTTGTTTTGGTTTTTTCGGAGAAATTATTTTCTGCATCGGATTTTTATCTATCACTTCAGTGATAAACATAAACTTAAAAAAAGCCCTCAAAGTTGATATTTTTCGATTTACACTTGAAGTTTTGGTATTTTTTTCAATGAGATTGGCTAACCAAGCTCTTATCATAATATGATTGATCTCAGCAATATTTTGTGTTTGATAGTTTGTTTCGATAAACTCAAGAAAACTCTCAAGGTCTTTTTGATAGGCGATACAAGTGTTTGGGGAGTATCTTTTCTCTTGTTTTAAATAAGAAAGGAAAGCTTCAATCATAAATTCAAATAAAAAAAGGAAAACACTATAAAATTACAAAATTTGTAATCAATGTTTTCCTTTAATTAAAAAATTATGATTTTTTAACAACTATTTATTTTCTGCTTCTTGTTGAAGTTTTTGAATATAAATAGCTTTTAATCTTTGTTCTCTAAGTTTAACAGAAGGTTTTGTAAACTTTTGGCGGTTTCTTAATTCTTTCACAACGCCGGTTTTCTCGAATTTTCTTTTTAATTTTTTTAAAGCTCGATCAATGTTTTCACCTTCTTTAATAGGAACAATAATCATAAAAATACCTCTTTCTTTTTTTAATTATTAATACTTTTTTAAGGGCTGCAAAATTATAAACAAATTTTTAAAAACCAAAACTTTAATGCAAGGTTTTTCTATTTTGGAGTTTTCTTAATAATATAAACTGACAAAATTCCGAAAATAAATATAGGAATCCAAGTAGCCAACAGTGGCGGTAAGTTGCCGAATGTAGCAAAAACTGTGGAAATTTTCATAAATAAGATAAAAGAAAAAGTAATTACTAATCCTAATGCTAAATTTAAGCCTATGCCTCCTCTTACCTTTTTTGACGCCAGAGAAGCACCAATCAATGTCAATATCAAAGTGGCAAAAGGATATGATATTCTTTGATATTTTTCAATCTCATAAAATTTTACTCTATCCGAACCTCTTATTTTTTCTTGTTTAATAAAATCCCTTAACTGTTTGTAATCCATTACCTCAACATCTTTAGTCTCTTTAGATAAATCTAATGGTTTTACTGCCATGGTCAAAAGCATTTCATTATCTCTTTTAAAAGTTTCTTTAAGTCCGTTTATAGTTCTTTCAATATAATTTCTAATAAGCCATTTGTCATTAATACTGTCGTAAATAATCTGGTCTGCTGTTAACTTGTAATAAAGACCTGTTTCGTTTATTTTTTCGAGAGAAAATCTATATCCTGTGTTATTATCAAGGTCGAAACTCTCCATGTAAAGAAAAATATTTCTGTCCAATTGCAGATGAATATCGGTATGTGTAGTACGCCCTTTCCCTCTGATATATTGTTTTTCAAATTTCAATCTATTGACATTTACTTTTGGAATTAAAAAATTGGCAAGGTAAAATGTCATTACTCCTATCAACAATGCAGAAATTAAATACGGACGCAGCAACCTCCTGAAACTTATGCCGGAGCTTAATATGGCAATAATTTCGGTATTTGCAGCCAATTTCGACGTAAAGAAAACTACAGCAATAAAAGTAAATAACGGACTGAACAGATTTACAAAGTAAGGAATAAAATTTAGATAGTATTCAAAAATTATATTATATAACCCTGCTTTTTTCTCAATAAAATCATCAATTTTTTCGGAAATGTCAAATATTATTACAATAATAATAATTAGAGCAATAGCAAAAATGAAAGTGCCTAAAAATTTTTTAATGATATATAAATCTAATTTTTTTAACATTAATTATAATCTTTGTGATAACCTATTAACCATTAAATTCTTCCATTCCGAAAATTCTCCCGATATTATTTTTTTTCTGGCTTCTTTTACAAGCCACATATAAAATCCCAAATTATGAATACTTGCTATCATTGCAGCAAGTATCTCCTGAGCCTGAAACAAGTGCCTTAAATATGCCTTATTATATTGTTCATCGACAAAAGTAATTCCTTCGGAATCAATTTCAGAAAAATCATTTTTCCATTTTTCGTTTTTAATATTTATTATTCCCTGACTTGTAAAAAGCATACCGTTTCTGGCATTTCGTGTAGGCATAACACAATCCATCATATCTATTCCTAACGATATACTTTCTAAAATGTTTGCAGGAGTACCAACACCCATCAAATATCTCGGTTTATCTTCGGGTAAAATGCTACAAACAAGCTCAGTTAATTCATACATAATTTCTGTAGGTTCTCCTACCGACAAACCTCCAATAGCATTCCCGTTGCAATTATACTTAGCAATTTCTTCAGCCGATTGTATCCTTAAATCTCTGTAAACACTACCTTGAACTATAGGGAATAGGCTTTGCGAATGTGAATAAACAGGCTCGGTATTATTGAAATGATTTATACATCTATTAAGCCATCTATGAGTTAATTCCATAGATTTTTTGGCATATTCATATTCACAAGGGAAAGGAGTACATTCATCAAAAGCCATTATAATATCAGCCCCAATTACTCGCTGAATATCCATTACTTTTTCGGGAGTAAAAGTATGTCTTGAACCATCAATATGAGATTGAAACACAACTCCTTCTTCTTTAAGCTTCCTTGTTCCCGATAAAGAATAAACCTGATAACCTCCACTATCGGTTAATATAGGTTTATCCCAGCCGTTAAACTTATGTAAACCGCCTGCACTCCTCAATACATCCAACCCAGGCCTTAAATACAAATGATAAGTATTTCCCAAAATTATTTGAGCTTTAATGTCGTCTCTCAACTCTCTTATATGAACTGCTTTTACGCTTCCGGCAGTTCCTACAGGCATAAAAATAGGAGTTTCTATCTCCCCGTGATCAGTATAAATTATTCCGCTCCTTGCTTTCGATTTATGGTCTGTTTTTTGTAAGTTAAATTTCATAAGTAGAATTTGTGAAAAATAATCATCAATTATAATTGCCTTATATTGTGCTAATTAGAACTTTAACAGATTGTTTATAATTTTTTTTCAAAGATAATTGATATTCGCAGATTAATAAATATTTTTGCAGGACTTAAAATAAATAATTCAAATAATTGTTAACTGATTTTTCTTTATGAATTTCGAATTCATTGCCAACGACTATTATAACAATATTTTTCTAATAATATTTTATTCTACTTTATTAATTCAACTTATATATTTCTGGTTCATATTTTCGAAGTTGGCATTTTATAAAAAGAAAAAAAATACTGAACAGTTTTTGCCTGTTTCAGTTGTAATTTGTGCTAAAAACGAATATTACAATTTAGAAAATAATTTACCATTAATACTCGAACAGGATTATCCCAATTTTGAAGTTGTAGTTGTTAATGATACTTCCGATGATGAAACCGATTTTCTCTTAATGCAACTTTCAAAAAATTATCCCAATCTCAAAACAATAAATTTCTATGAAAATGTAAACTTCTTCAAAGGAAAGAAATTTCCTTTGTCGATAGGTATCCGATGTGCAAGTTACGAAAATATTATTCTTACCGATGCTGATTGTAAACCATTGAGTAATCAGTGGATTAAGTCAATACAGAATAATTTTTCGGATAATATAGATATAGTTTTAGGATATGGGAAAATAAAAGAAGAAATGGGAATTTTAAATTCTCTGATACGTTTTGACACGCTTAGTATAGCATTAACTTACTTTTCATTTGCACTGATAGGCAAACCATACATGGGAGTTGGAAGAAATCTGGCATACAAAAGAGAATTATTTTATAAAAACAAAGGTTTTATTAGCCACTATAAAATAAAATCGGGAGACGATGATTTATTTATAAACAAAGTAGCTAAAAAAAATAATACTGCAATAGAAATAACTCATAACAGTCAAACTGTTTCTTACGCCAAAAGGAACTTTAATGATTGGATAAGTCAAAAAAGAAGACATTATACTACCGGCAAATACTATAAATTTTCAACAAAATTCAATTTGGGACTATTTTCTGTTTCACAATATTTGTTTTTCATTACCTTTGCTTTTTTATTAATCAGGGCAGATAATACTTTTTGGGTTGTATTAACGTTATTTATAATAAGATTGTTCAGTCAGTTGTTTATTTATAAAAAAGTAATGTTAAAACTCGGCGAAAAAAATCTTTTATTGGCAATTCCATTTTATGAGATATTTTTTATGATTTTTAATCCTATAATATTAATTCTGAATTCTATCAGAAAGCCTAATAAATGGAAGTAAATCAAAAACTGACAGAAAAAGCGTTACGCGACTGCGAACTTGTTCGGCTGGCTCTTGAAAAAGGAGATCAGAAGGCCTATGCCGATTTAATGAATAATTACCGCGACTCGCTTTACTATATGCTTCTTAAAATGACTAATGATGCCACAGATGCCGAAGATCTGACAATTGAAGCCTTTGGAAAAGCATTTAAAAATCTTGACAATTATACACCCGAATATGCTTTCAGCACATGGTTGTTTAAAATAGCCACTAATAACTGCATTGACTTCATCCGAAAGAAAAAAAGAATGAATTTCGCAGTATCCAAAAGTTACGATAATGAAAATGAACCTCAGGAAATAGCAAAAAATCTGCCTTCAGGGAGTTTAGATCCTGAAGAAAAATTCATTGAATCTCAAAAAATTAAACTAATGCGTGATGTTGTTGAAAAACTTAAACCACATTATCGCCGATTGGTTGAACTAAGATATTTTAGCGAATATTCATACGAAGAAATTTCGGTAGAGATGAATCTTCCGATTGGAACCGTTAAAGCTCAGCTTTTCAGAGCAAGAGAATTTTTATATAATATTCTTAAAAACTCTGAAGGTAAAATATGAAATATAATTATTGATTTAAGTTTCTAATTATATAAATAATTTAAACACAATTTTATTAATGAAAAATACTCGCTATCAGTATATTTTTACGATTAGTATTATCGGTATTCTTTTTTTTCTTTTCGGATTTGTAACATGGCTTAATGGTGCACTTATTCCTTTTTTGAAAACTGCTTGTCAATTAAATGATTTTAGTGCCTATTTAGTAACATTTGCTTTCTATATTTCATATTTTGTAATGGCAATTCCATCATCAAAAATATTGGAAAAAATAGGGTTTCGCAATGGAATTACGGTAGGCTTATTTGTAATGTCAATTGGAGCAGCTTTTTTTATTCCGGCAGCAATCAGTCGTAATTATTTAGTTTTCCTTATCGGATTATTTACAATGGGCACCGGTCTTGCATTACTTCAAACTGCGGTTAATCCTTATGTTACTATTATCGGACCTATAGAGAGTGCTGCAAAACGTATAAGTATTATGGGGATCAGTAATAAATTTGCGGGAGTCCTTGCCCCTGTCCTACTCGCTTCTATTGTTCTTAAAGACGCCGAGGAAATAAAATTCAAGCTTTCTAACGTAACCGATATTATTCAAAAAAATGCAATACTTGATGATTTAGCTCAAAGATTGATACTGCCATATATTTTTATGAGCATTTTTTTAAGCTTGCTCGCTTTGATGGTCAGATTTGCACATTTGCCCGAAATAAACACAGAAGACGATAATGAAAACACATCAACTGAAGATAAAAAAAGTAAACTTGGAATATTAAAATTCCCTCATTTGATATTAGGTGTTGTTGCATTGTTTTTTTATGTCGGGGTTGAAGTAATTGCGGGCGATACAATAATTCGTTACGGCGAATCTATCGGTGTAGCAATGAGTTCAGCCAAATACTTCACATCTTTGGTGCTTATCGGAATGATTATAGGATATTTTATGGGAATAATTTTTATTCCAAAATATATTTCACAATCAAAGGCATTGGCAATATGTTCAATTTTGGGATTAATTTTTACTATAGCCGCAATTTTTGTTGACAGTTCTTTGGTAATTAATCTTCCATTTATTGATTTAACTACATTCAAACCTGTAGATTTAGTATTACCCTATTCAGTGTTGTTTTTATCATTACTTGGCATAGCCAACTCATTGGTTTGGCCTGCAATATGGCCTTTGTCACTGAATGGCTTAGGTAAATACACAAAATTGGGCTCTGCACTACTAATTATGTCAATTGCCGGAGGTGCAACTTTACCGTTAGTTTATGGATGGCTTGCCGATACACTTAAAAATACCCAACAAGCATATTCAATTGCTATAATTTGCTACCTTGTAATTTTATATTATTCCATTTGGGGTTATAAGAAAAAATAAATTTTTAATTCTCAAAAATGATTGCATTAGAAAATACATTAATTTCTGAAAATATTAAAGAAATCTGTTTTAGTTGTGATTTAAAAAAATGTAAAGGAGCCTGTTGTATAGAAGGAGATGCTGGTGCCCCGCTCGAAGAGGAAGAGATATCAATATTAGAAGATGAAATTGATAAAATTATACCTTATATGCGACCTGAAGGTGTAGAAAGAATTAACGAAATCGGAGTTTTCGACTACGACGAATTCGGCAATTATGTTACACCACTAATAAACGATAGGGAATGTGCATTTGTAATTTTTGAAAATGATATAGCATTTTGTGCCATTGAAAAAGCCTTTAATTTAAAAAAAATAAATTTCAGAAAACCTGTTTCGTGCCACTTATACCCTGTAAGAATTACAAAATACAACGACTTTGAAGCAATAAACTATCATGAATGGCATATTTGCGAGAAAGCACTTATTAAAGGTAAACGTGAAAAAATACCATTATACAAATTTCTTAAAGAAGCATTTATCAGAAAATACGGTAAAGCATGGTATAACGAACTTGAAAATACCAAATAAATTTCAATACATACCAAAAATTTATTCCGCTACACCGGGTCTTGCAGTTTGTATATACAATTGATAATATCTGTTAAAAATATCCTTAGATTTTTTTGAAACAGCTTCATCTTTGTATTGCTCGGCAATTTCTGAAATTCTATTAATTACGCTTAAATTCTGTCGCTTGTCATATTCAAGTGTATTAGCTTTGCTGCCGGTAAAACGGAAATAATATTTAAGCTCCTTATCAGAAATATCCAACAAACGATTTAATATTTGATTTGCTTTATTTTTCAATCCGGCTTTATAATATGCTTCAGCCAAAGGCATAACAAACATATTGTACGGAACAGTTGCATCGGGCATTACTTCCATGCAAAAATCAAGGACTTTTATCGCAGAATCTATTTTGCCTTCATCGAGCAAAGCATTGGCCAATCGGGCAAAATTATTCCTGAGATTCATAGTCATTCGTATATTGGTTTCATCGTAATATATTTTCGGATTTCGTATGCTCTCCCATTTGAATTTGTTAATCATATTATCATACATTACCGATGTATTAACACTTCCTATCTGACCATCGGTATTATTAGCTTTTAATGGTACAAGTCTGTATGCCATACCCTCGAGCTGAAAATAGTTTTCAAGTCCTATGTATGCCTCATTACCTGTGGTTATTGCAAAATAAACAGGACGCTTCCAATCGAAGTTTGCAATTAAATCTAATTGCATAAGCTGTGCTTTCTGAACTCCGTATCCTTCCATAGTCCAATTTATTGAAGGCAATATAGAATCATATTTTTCGGGTTCAACTACTTTATTTTTAATAACGGCATCCTTATTGACTTTAAGGCTGAAACTATTTGATTCGAAGTAATTCATCATTTTTTCATTCGACATCATACGACGATTTTCGTCGGAAGAAATGAATTTTATTTGTTGTTGTATATCAAGGTAATTGGGAGTTTGGTCTTCATCTCTCATAAAAAGAACAAAATCGCGTGTACCTTGAATATATTGCTCTTTTGTTAACGAAAATGGCACCGGCTCCGAAAGGTAAGCTCTTCGCTTTGCCTGATCTATATACCAGTCGGTATTTAATAGGCTTAAATTCAAAACCCTTACATCAGTTCTTATTCCTTCAACTTCCTGAGCATACCATAAAGGAAAAGTATCATTATCGCCATTAGTAAAAAGTATAGCATTAGGAGCACACGAGTTGAGATAATTTTCAGCCATATGTAAAGCTGTATAACGATGCGAACGATCGTGATCGTCCCAGTTTTCTTTTGCCATTATTGATGGCACCAATAATAAACACAGAATAGTTGAAAGAACAGCAGCAATACGCGGTTTAATTTTTTTACTTAAATAATCGAACAATGCATAAACTCCCACTCCTATCCAAATAGCAAAAGCATAAAACGAAGCCGCAAAAGCATAATCACGCTCACGTGGTTGATAAGCATACTGGTTCAAATAAATTACTATTGCTATTCCGGTCATAAAAAATAATAGCATTACAGCCCAGGAGTCGTGTTTGTTTCTTGAAAAATGAAAAAACATTCCTATAAGACCTAAAATTAAAGGAAGCATATAATATTTATTAGTTCCTTTATTTATCAACGATTCAGGGATATTATCCTGTGGTCCTATTATAATTTTGTCGATAAATGGGATACCGCTTATCCAATTTCCGTTTGTTATATCGCCTCTACCTTGAATATCATTCTGCCTTCCCGCAAAATTCCACATAAAATATCTAAAATACATATAATTAAGCTGATATCCCAGAAAATATCTAATATTTTCAATAAAAGTAGGTTTCATTATTGTTTCGAATTCTCCATTTCTTTTCTGAACTCTTACAGGAGTGCCTTTTATTTTTCCCCAGCTTTTATATGAATTAACATGTTGAGGGTCAGTATTACTCCACATTCTGGGGAACAAAGTCATAAAACGAGGATCATATACGGGCTTATCTTTTTTCTTGTCATCAGTAATAATATATCTACCTTTGATTTTTAATCCGGGAATATTTGAATTTTCAGAAATAAACTTTTCGGCACTATATCTGCTGTAGAATGTTGCATACCTTCTATCTCCAGACATTACTAAATATGCCTTTGTGTATACCGGATCTCCATCCTCGTAACCAACTACCGGGGCATTAAAATACTGACCATAAAACAAAGGATTTGACCCATATTGTTCTCTTTCTAAATATGATACCAAGGCTGTAGCATTATCAGGATTATTTTCATCAATAGGAGTATTTGCATTTGATCTTATAACCAGAATAAAGAAAGAAGAGTAGCCGATAATTAAAAAAGTAAATGCCAACACTATTGTATTAAGTATAACTTTATGTTTTTTAATACTATATATTATTCCATAAATTATCAAGCCGAAAAGCAAGATAAAATAAACAAAAGAACCAAAACCAAAAGGCAACCCGACGGTATTTGTAAAAAATCTCTCAAAAAATCCCGACATTTTCACTATTTCAGGAATTATTCCATAAAGAATTAAACCTAAAAGGATAAATGAAAAAACAAGTGAAATTATAACTCCTTTGGTTGAAGGTTTAAATTTCCTGAAATAATATACCATAACTAAAGCAGGTATTGCCAATAAATTCAGTAAGTGTACACCTATTGATAATCCGACTAAGTAGGAAATTAGAAGCAACCATCTGAATGAATGTTTTTCATCTGCTTGTTCATCCCATTTTAAAATTGCCCAAAATGTTACTGCTGTATAAAAAGAAGAAGAAGCATAAACTTCACCTTCAACTGCCGAAAACCAAAACGAGTCAGAAAAAGTATATGCCAAAGAACCTACAAGGGCACTCCCAAATATTGCAATAATGCTGTTATTGTTGAGTTCGCCATACTTCAAAACTATTTTTTTAATCAACAATGTTATGGTCCAGAACAAGAAAAGTATTGTAAATCCGCTTGCCAAAGCCGACATGGTGTTTATCATTCTTGCAACTAACGTAACGTCTCCAAAAGCAAACATAGAAAAAAATCTACCGATCAACTGAAAAAATGGAGCACCGGGAGGATGCCCAACCTGAAGTTTATAAGAGGTAGCAATATATTCACCACAATCCCAAAAACTGGCAGTTGGCTCTGATGTAATAATATAAACAGCCGAAGAAATTACAAATACTAACCAGCCAAGTAAATTGTTCCATTTTTTATAATTTGCAGATATCATTGTATTTTAAATATTTATTTAAATGATTTTTTTAATCGTGCGAAATTATGAAAACTTTCAAATTTCATGTAAATAGTTTTTAAAAACATTATAATTTTGTTGATAAATTAAATATCAGTAAAATGAATATTGATCAAATTATAGATAATGCGTTGAAAGAAGATATAGGCGACGGCGACCATACTTCATTGGCATGTATTCCTATTTACCGTAGAGGCAGAGCAAAACTTATTGTTAAAGAAAACGGTGTTATTGCAGGAATTGAAATTGCCAAAAAAGTATTTCAAAAAGTTGATAAAGATTTATATTTCAACCAAATATTGAAAGACGGCGATACAGTAAAAAAGGGTGATGTTGCTTTTACTGTCGAAGGCAGCTCTATTTCAATTCTTTCGGGCGAAAGACTTGCTTTAAACTTTCTTCAACGAATGAGCGGAATTGCCACTAAAACGCGTAAGATGGTCGAATCGATAAAAGGGCTGTCCACTATATTGCTCGATACCCGAAAAACAACACCTAATTTCAGATTACTTGAAAAAATGGCTGTTGAAATCGGAGGAGGGAAAAACCATCGCTTCGGGTTGTACGATATGATAATGATAAAGGATAATCATGTTGATTTTGCCGGAGGAATTGAAAACGCCATAAATAATGTAAAAAAATATCTTCAAGAAAATAATAAAACATTAAAAATCGAAATTGAAGTCAGGAATTTCGATGAATTACAAATGGTTTTAACTGTAGGCGGCGTAGATAGAATAATGTTAGATAATTTTAGTCCCGAAGATTTAAAAAAAGCAGTCGATATTATAGGGGGCAGATTTGAAACAGAAGCTTCAGGCGGTATAAACGAAACAAATTTAAAGACATACGCAGAAACCGGTGTCGATTTCATTTCTGTAGGGTCATTAACTCATCATATCAAAAGTCTCGATTTGAGCCTTAAAGCTTTCTAAATAAAAAGTGAAAGGCAATAATGAAAAAGTTTAAAAATAAATACAAAAAAATCAATTTTGAAGATGTTTATAAAAATTTATTAAGCTGGAAACCAATTTCTGTTTTAATAAACTTTTCTCAAAAAATCGTTTTACCCGGATTTGACGGCATGCCTTTTTACAATGTTGCATTATTCTTTTTCAAAGGAATGCAAAAAGGCTATATAACCCAAAGAGCATCAGCACTGTCATTCAACTTTTTCCTTGCATTATTCCCTGCCATTTTATTTTTATTTACACTGATACCATATCTTCCTATTAGTAATTTTCAATTTACATTATTTGAAATGCTAAGTGAATTATTACCACAAAACGCTTTTGAAACAGTAAAAGAAACCATAAACGATATTCTTACTCATAAAAGAACGGGACTCCTTTCATTCGGGTTTATTATGACATTTTACTTTGCCACCAACGGAGTAAACGCAATTATTGAAGCATTTAACTCTACCTATCATACTATAGAAACCCGCTCATGGATAAAACAAAGATTAATTTCTCTTTTTCTTGTAATAGTTCTGTCGGTATTATTGGTTGTGGCTATATTCTTAATAATTCTTGGTTCACATATAATTAATTTCTTGGCTCAACATGGAATACTCAAAGGACAACTTACAATTTATACAATACTTGTAAGTAAATGGATAGTTATTGTTGCACTTCTTTTCTTTGGAGTTTCATTTTTATACTATTATGCCCCGGCACGTAAGAGTCGTTTCAAATTCATTTCAGCAGGCTCTACACTTACAACAATCCTGATAATAATAACAACCATGGGATTCAACTTTTATGTAACTAATTTTTCTAAATATAATGTACTTTACGGTTCAATAGGAACATTAATAATTGTTTTAATGTGGATTTACATAAACGCAATTATTCTGCTTATCGGCTTTGAACTAAATGCAAGTATAACTAATGCAAGCAGAAGAGTTTGAAATTAACTGATTAAATAATCAGCAGTGTTTACTCAATTTAATTACTTTTGCATGATATTTTTCATTAATATAAATGAAGTTTCTTAAAATTGAATCATACCAAAAAGGAATAGCAATATCTTCATTTTTCAATATTATTGCTAAAATAATATTGTTTGTAAATAGTATTATTATTGCTTATTATTTTGGGACTCAAAGCAGTACTGATATTTACTTTTTCACAATGTCATCGGTAATTGGGTTATTAATAACCTTAGTATCAGGGCTTAATCTTGCTGTAATTATTCCTGAATCAATGAGAATTAGAGAACAGGAAAATGAAAAGAACTCAATGAATTTACTTAATTTTTATCTGTATCTATATGTGGCTATAGGGCTTCTAATTATTATCCCCTTTTTATTTAATCCTGTAGGAATTTTCGATTTCATTTCAAAATTTGGAATTGAAGTTTTAACTAAAAATAAAAGCATGTTATTGCTTTTCATTCCACTTTTTATTCTGATTATGTTGGCTAATTATCTTACTGATATATTAACCTCTTATAAATATTTCACATTGCCTACAATTGCAGCTATATTCAATAACAGCTCCTCATTGGTATTTATATTAATTTTTCATAATATATTGGAAGTTAAGAGTATATTGTTAGGGTTAAATATTTCATACCTTTTAAATATAGTATTTTTAGTATATTTAATGCAAAGAAACTTAAAGTGGAACTTTTCATTCAAATTTATTAAACTAACCGATAAAATTAAAAAAAATATCCTTTATGCTCAAGCCGGCAATCTTGCTTCTGTTCTGGGAAGTTTTGCACCTATCTATATATTGAGCAGTTTTGGCTCAGGTGTAATTACTTCACTTAGCTATGGTCAAAAAACGGCAAATATCCCTAACGATTTTATTACTTCACAATTTACGGCAATTTCAGGAATAAGATACAACGAACTTTATGCTCAAAAGAACTTTTCGCGTTTAAATATGGTTTTTTCAGAAACAGCTAAATTTCTCATATTTATAATGGTACCCATTTCTGTTTTATCTTTCATTTTTTCTGATGAAATTATAACTCTACTATTTCAAAGAGGGAAGTTCGACATAAATTCTGCAAAAAACTCTGCATTATTTATGAAATATCTGGTATTAATACTTCCTTTTGTGGCCGTTAATGGTTTGGCAGCGAGGCTTTATATGGCAGCTCAGCTAATAAACTATTCTTTTTGGTACCAAATTTTTTCGAATTTACTTCTAATTTTAATGGTTTGGATAGGTATAAAAAATTATGGTTCCATAGGTTTTCCTTATGCCTTAATTGCTCAAAATATATTGAATATTATTGCAATTTACTTTTTTCTGAAATTCCTGCTGCCATTTATTAATTACGGAAAAATACTATTATATTTCATATTAATAATTTTACTAAACATAGCCTTAGGCTTTTTTGTTGAACTTTTCGTTTTACAATTCAGCAATCCATTTATCAAAATAGCCACCGGCACAACAATTTACATTTCAATTTATATTTTATTGAATATATTTTTCAAAATAAACTATCAAAGCAATTTCTATTTAGGTGTTTTATTAGGAAAATTTTTTCCCGATAAATTTAGAATTAATAAAAGTGAAAATAATTTTTAAATGGAAATAATCGATAAAAACGACGTATTAAAAAAAATTAACGAAATTCCTAAAGTGGTAATTGAGTTGGGTTGTGGTCGGCAAAAGCAAATAAAAAATGCAATAACCATTGATATAATTGATTTGCCTCATATTGATATTATTGCAGACTTAAACAAGGGATTATGGTTTCTCCCTGATAATTCTGTTGATGAAATATATTCATTTCATTTTCTGGAACATGTCGAAAATTTCGAGTTGTTTATGAAAGAAATTTACAGAGTACTTAAAAAAGGAGGGAAAAAAATTGGTACTGTTCCACATTTTTCAAATCCATACTTTTATAGCGATTATACTCATCATAATTTTTTTGGATTATACACATTTAGTTATTTTTCGAAAACAAAATATTTCAAAAGAGAGGTGCCATCCTTCTATAATTCAACCGATTTTAAAATAAATAACATTAAAATTGAATTCAAATCTCCTTTTTTTATTAGAAACATAATAAAACAGTTTTGGAGTAAAATTTTTAATTTTTCGAAATATTCACAAGAGTTCTACGAAGGAAGCTTATGTTATATTTTTCCTGCTTACGAAATAAGGTTTGAACTTGAAAAAATATAAAAAAATGTTTTACAAACCTTTAGTTTCAATAATGATTCCTACTTTCAATCAGGCTAATTTCATAGAAAAAGCCATCGAAAGCGCATTGAAACAAGACTATAAAAATATTGAAATAATAGTATCAGATGACGCTTCAAGCGACAATACCGAAACAGTAATTCAAAAATATTTGAATATCAATAATTTCTATTATTATAAGAATTCATTAAGACTCGGACGGGTAAAAAATTATTATAATCTTTTATATAATCTCGCTAAAGGCGATTGGGTTGTAAATCTTGATGGTGACGATTTTTTTACCGATTATGGTTTTATAAGCAAATGTATTAATATCATTAATAATCATAAGGATAAGCAAATTTGCTTTTTACAGGCAGGTCATACAATTAGTTTTGAAAACAATGATTTAAACGTGATTAAAGTTCCTGAGATTAAAAATAAATATGAAATCATTGACGGAAAAGACTACTTAAAAAATTTTATTAAAATCAATCATTTTTCGCATTTGGCAACTTTTTATAACAGGTCAAAAGCAATAGAAACAGGATTTTATCTTAACGATATTTTATCAACCGATATAGAATCAATATTAAAACTCGCTTTAACGGGTAAAGTTGTTCTTATTAAAGAAACTGTCGGGGTTTGGGTTCAGCATAATGAAAATATTTCTTCAAAATCAGGGTTAAACAAGTTAATTGAAAACTTACAATGGATTGATAATATTTATAAATATCTGATTGACAAAACAGGCGAGAAAAAAAACTGGGATAAATGGAAAAAGGATAATTACAAAATTCAACTTACCGGCATATTTTTCAAAGAAGCAAAACAAACAAAAAATATTTCCGATAAAATTGAACTTTTGAAGTATTTTTGGGAAAATTATCGTTTTCTTTACTTTTACCCTGTTTTTATAAAGAAAACCATTGAATCATTTTTGAAATAAAAATCAAATGTGCGGAATAACAGGTATATATTACTTCGACAATAAAAGAACGGTTGAAATTAATCAACTAAAAAAAATGACTGATATCATCTCTCACCGCGGGCCTGATGATGAAGGTCATTATATAGATGGCAATGTAGGCTTAGGACATCGAAGACTTTCAATTATTGACCTGAGTTCTGACGGGCATCAACCTATGTGTAACGAAGACGGCACAATTTGGATAATTTTTAACGGCGAATTCTACAATTTTCTAAATTATAAAAACGAAATCATAAGCAAAGGACATAAACTAAAATCACGTTCTGATACTGAATATATTCTGCATTTATACGAAGAATACGGTTTTGAGATGGTTCATAAAATAAACGGAATGTTTGCTTTTGTGATATGGGACAGTAAAAAGCAAATATTATTTGCTGCCAGAGATCGTATGGGAGTAAAACCATTTCATTACTATATTGACAACGAAAAATTCCTCTGGGGCTCGGAAATAAAATCGATACTCGAACACGAAAATACTGACAAAAGCATTGATTTTCAGGCTTTATCAGATTATTTTTCATTTATGTCAATACCTGCCCCGAAAACTATATATAAAAAAATCAGGAAACTACTTCCGGGTCACAGATTGATTATTGAAAACGGCAAAGTTACTGTTGAAAAATACTGGGATTTGTATTATAACAACGAAACATTAAAGCCTGATAATTATTATATCGAAAAATTTGAAACTTTATTTTCCGAAGCCGTCAATTTGAGGCTTATAAGCGATGTTCCGCTTGGAGCTTTTTTGAGCGGAGGAGTAGACTCATCGGCTGTAGTGGCAATGATGGCAAAAAATAATGTAAAGGAAATTAAAACATTCTCAATTTCTTTCAAGGAATTGGATAAATATGACGAAAGTCATTATGCAAAACAAGTTGCAGAACAATACAATACTTTCCATACAGAGTTCAATTTAAGCGGCAAACATATTGATATTTTACCAAAACTTGCATGGCATTTTGATGAACCTTTTGCAGTAAGCTCGGCTTTTGCGGTTTATTTTCTTTCGAAAATGACCAGAGAATACGTAACCGTTGCTCTTTCGGGCGACGGAGCAGATGAACTTTTTGCAGGATACCCATTCAGATATAGTCACGACTTACGTTTCGATAAAATTGAAAAGATACCTATAGCATTGAGAAAGATGCTTTTATGGGGATTTTCCATTACAGCATTAAAAGGTAATAGTGCTTTTGCCGAAAAAACAAGAAAAGCACGTGATTATTTCAAAATGGCCATTAAAGACAGAAACAGTGCTTTTATCGATAATTTTTCGTATTTTGATAATAATCTTAAATCATTACTTTTTAACGACAATATATGGTCTGAAATATTAAATTACGATTCATACGATATTTACCGAGAATATTACTCATCAAAAGTTAAAGGGAGTAGATTGTTTAAAAGGCAATTAGGTGACATTAAAATATCTTTGCCCGACGAAATGCTAAAAAAGGTCGATAATATGTCAATGGCAGTCAGTATTGAATCACGAACTCCTTTTCTCGATTATCGTTTAGCCGAATTTTCGAGCCAAATACCCGATCATTTAAAAATTTCGGGAATGAACGGAAAAGTTATTGTTAAAAAAAGTATGGAAAAATATCTTGGAAACAACATATTGTACAGAAAAAAGCATGGCTTTAATGTCCCGTTTGGCGAATGGATAAGAACTGATTTGAAAGATTTTATTTACGATACATTGTCTGAAAGCAATATCAACAAATCAGGTTTATTAAACTATAAATTCGTTAACAAAATACTTGCAGAACATCAAAGCAGGAAATATGATTATTCTAACCATATCTATATGCTTCTAATGTTTGAGTTGTGGAGAAAAAACTTTAATATCTGATATGGCGGAAATATTATACATCAAAACAGCAGACTCTTCGTTTATTAAACTCGATGAAGAAATATTATCACGCAATTTCAGTGTGAAATCATTCTTGATGAACCACAATGGGAAATATAACTATTTCATCAGTTTGATTAAAATGAAACTGTTTCTTTTAAAAAATATCCGACCAGCTAAGATTGTATTTATCAGATTTTGTGATTATTATGCTGCAATTATTGCTGTTTTCTGCAAATTATTCAACAGAAAATTCGTAATTGTAGTAGGTGGATACGATGCTGTTCATATTCCCAAATATAAATACGGAGCATATCAAAACAAACTTAGGGGTTGGCTTGTAAAGTTTGCGTATAATAATGCAAATTTAATTTTACCCAATAATCCTACACTTATTTTGAACTATAACGACTATGACGAAGAAATATCGCGGTACGAAGGTGTTAAGCATTTTGCACCAAAAACCAAAGCCGAATTTAAAGTAATTTATAATGGTTTTAAAACAGAATTTTGGACAAATTTGCAAGAGCTTGAAAAAGATGAAAAAACGGTACTGACGGTAGCTTATATCAATAATCTTAAAACATTTTTTCTTAAAGGAATTGACAAGTTTATTGAAATGGCCGGTATTTTCAAGGACTGTAAATTTATTATTGCAGGAATGTCGCTAAAATTTGCCGAGCAGAACAATATAAGTATACCTGAAAATGTTTTATTGATAGGAAAAACTGACCAAAAGGGGCTATTGTCATATTATGGAAAAGCAAAAGTATTTTGTTTGTTATCGTTAACCGAAGGAATGCCGAATGTTTTATGTGAAGCAATGTTATGCAAATGCATACCTGTAGGCAGCAGGGTAAATTCTATACCTGAAATTATAGGAGATACAGGATTTGTAATTGATAAAAAAGATGATAAACTGATAGAAGAAGCCTTGAGAAAAGCTTTGTTAAGCCCATTATCTTTGGGAGCAAAAGCTCAATCGAGAATAATTGAAAATTTCTCGTTCGAAAAAAGAGAAAAAGAATTGAAAGAAACATTAAGTAAAATTTTAAAAAAATAGAAATGTCAAATTTTTTAGTTACAGGAGGAGCAGGATTTATAGGTTCAAATATAGTTGAAAGACTACTAAACGAAGGACATTATGTAAGAGTACTCGATAACTTCTCAAACGGGAAAAGGGAAAATATTCTCGAATTTGAAAAAAATTCTCATTTCGAGCTTATAGAAGGAGATGTTAGAGATTTGCATATATGCCAAACAGCCTGTAAGGATATTGAATTTGTTCTTCACGAAGCCGCTTTAGGTTCGGTACCTCGTTCAATTGCCGAACCAATCAATTCTAATGCAAATAATGTAGATGGGACTTTGAATATGCTTGTTGCAGCAAAAGACGCAAAAATCAGACGTTTTGTAAGTGCCAGCTCTTCATCGGTTTACGGAAATAATCCAAATATATCACCCGATTTGCCCAGAAATGAAGAAATGCGCGAAAATCCGCTTTCGCCCTATGCCATAACCAAATTTGCAATGGAACTTTATGCAAAAAGATTTTACAGCATTTACGGCTTAGAAACTATTGTTCTTCGTTACTTTAATGTATTCGGGAAAAAACAGAATCCACATTCACAGTATGCTGCGGTTATTCCCATTATTACCAAAAAATTATTAAATAACGAAACTTTTACAATATTTGGTGACGGAAATCAAAGCAGAGATTTCTCGTATGTTGAAAATGTCATCCATGCAAACATTTTAGCTTGTAAAGCAAGCTCTTTAGCTGCCGGAGAAGTATTTAATATTGCCTGTGGTCAGAGAATTACCCTAAATGAAGTTTACAATACTATTGCAAAATTATTGAATAAAAAATCTAAACCTACATATTCAAACGACAGACCTGGAGATATAAAACATTCATTGGCTGATATTTCGAAAGCTAAAACGTTACTTGGATATGAACCTTTGTTCAATTTTTACGAAGGTATCGAAAAAACAATAAACTGGTATAAAGAGCATTTGTAATAGAGATTATGTGTGGAATTAGCGGAATTTTAAATATTAATTATCAACCTGTTGAGGTTGATTTACTTGGTAAAATGACCAAGATAATTCGCCATAGGGGACCAGATGATGAAGGTTATTTGCTGGTTAATACCCGAACCGACCAAATAAAACATTGTTTTGGCGAAGATTCAACAGAAGAAATAAAATCAAAAATTCACCCTCTGTATAACGATATTTCAGCAAACCTTGCTTTTGGGTTTCGCAGGCTTTCAATTATCGACTTAAGCTCAAACGGGCATCAACCAATGAGTATTGATAATAATAATTTATCAATTGTATTCAATGGCGAAATATATAACTATATCGAATTAAAAAAAGAACTTTCCGAACTGGGTTGTAAATTTTATACCGCAACCGATACTGAAGTTATTCTGAACGCATATAAAACTTGGGGCTTCGATTGCTTGAATCGTTTTAACGGCATGTGGTCGTTTGCATTATGGGATAATACAAAAAAAATTCTCTTTTGTTCACGTGATCGTTCTGGGGTAAAGCCATTTAACTACTACTTCGACGGAAACATATTTATTTTTGGGTCCGAAATAAAACAAATTCTTGTTAATGATATTGATAAGAGCATTAATAACGAGGTAATTTACAAAAGTTTAAAAATAGGTTCATACCTGATAAATTCCGATTGTTCATTTTTTAAGAATATTAAGATATTGCCTCACTCTCATTATATTACAATACAAAACGGCAATCTTGAAATTAAAAGATACTATGACTTGCCGATTCACAATTTCGGGAAATCAAAACTCACTTTTGCCGAAGCTTGCAAAGAGTACGAAAGACTGTTTGTTGATGCCGTAAAACTAAGAATGAGAAGTGATGTTGAAGTCGGAAGTGCATTAAGCGGCGGACTCGATTCATCGGCAATAGTCGCATCTGCGGTAAATTTTACCGATAAAAAATTTAAAACATTTTCGTCGTTTTACACAAATGCATCGGAATATGATGAAAGAAAATGGATTAACCTTATTTCGGAGAAATTTAATACTATACCTTATTTCATTTCGGCAGATGCAGATACTGTTTTAAACGATTTGGAACAAATAACTTGGTACCACGATTACCCTGTGCCGGGCTCAAGCCCTGTTTCACAAAATTATGTTATGAAATTGGCCCGCGAAAACGGGGTAACAGTTCTTCTCGACGGACAGGGCAGCGACGAAATTACCGGAGGATACAATCATGCTTTTTACCGCTATTACGCCTATTTATTAAAATCAGGAAAATTAATAAATTTTTTTAAAGAATACCCTACTTATCTGAAATACAATAAAAAAGGCAGTTTTCTAGATAAAATAATCAAATTGGCCGCTCTGGTTATATACTCTGAATCAAGCATATATAAAAAAGAAGCCAAACACAGACTTTTAAATCCACTAAATATCACATTTAATGATAGCATAATTTTTGACAATATTTTAGATCTAAAAACCGATAAACTGTCGAATTTTTTGTACAACCAAATGATGTCGACATCTATTCAAACCTTGCTTCATTTCGAAGACAGAAACTCTATGGCACACTCAATAGAAAGCAGAGTTCCTTTTATGGACTACAGATTGGTTGAATTTGTTTTTTCTTTACCACCCGAATATAAAATTCAAAAACATCAAGGTAAATTTATTCACAGAGAATCGCTTAAGAATATTGTACCAAAAGAAATAATGGAAAGAAAAGACAAAGTCGGATTTCTTGCTCCCGGCGAGAAATTTTGGCTTAGAAATGAAATGAAACCTTTTATGGAAAAAATTCTTGATTCTTCGGAATTTAAAAACAGAGAAATTTATAATCATGGTTTAATAAAAAACGAATTTAAGAAATACCTAAACGGAAACAATAGTTATGCTAACACTTTATGGCAAATAATGGCTCTTGAAATCTGGTTCAGAAAATTTGTTGATTGAAAAGTTAAGCATTTATTGATTATTTTTGCTGCTCGAATTTTAAAACAAAATAATTACTTAGATGAAATACTTAATAAAATTCATCCTAAACTTAATTCCAAGAAAATATATCCAACTATTCAGCCATATTATAACCAAATTTTTAGCATTGTTTTATGCGGGAAATAAAGTTGAATGCCCGGTTTGTAAACATCATTATCGTAAATTTTTACCTTACGGATATGTAAAACCAAGGAGTAATGCTCTTTGTCCAAATTGCCTGTCACTCGAGCGTCACCGCTTGATGTGGTTATACCTTAAAGAAAAAACAAACTTTTTTACTGAAAAATTAAAATTACTTCATGTTGCACCAGAATATTGCTTTATCAAACGTTTTGAAAAGCTCGAAAATATTGAATACATTACCGCTGATCTTGAATCGCCTTTAGCTAAAGTTAAAATGGACGTTCAAAAAATTCCTTTTCCCGACAATCATTTTGACGTTATTTTTTGCAATCATATTCTCGAACACGTTGATGATCATACTATTGCACTAAAAGAGCTATATAGAGTTCTTAAAAATGGAGGTTGGGGAATTATACAATCGCCCATAAACAGCTCAAGGGAAAATACTTATGAAGATAAAACCATAACCTCGCCAAAGGAAAGAGAAAAACATTTCGGGCAAAAAGACCATCTGAGAGAATTTGGCTTAGACTATTCTAAAGAACTCGAAAAAGGAGGTTTTACAGTTATTGCAGATGATTTTATAAACGAGCTTCCTACTGAAATTATCGATAAATACGCCCTTCTTGCTTACGACAATGTAACTATTGAAGAAATAATTTTCTTGGTCAGAAAATTTTAAATCCTTAACCAATTATATATCAATTGCTTACCGTGTTGTGTAATATGTGATTCGGGGTGAAACTGCACACCATAAACCGGCAAATATTTATGCTCAATAGACATGATAATATCGTTCTCAACAATCGAAGTTATTTTTAGTTCTTCATCAGGGAAATTAGTTTTATCAACAATCCATGAGTGGTACCTGCCTACTATAAAACTATTCGGTAAATTTTCGAATAATTTGCTGTTAATTTCTGTTACTTTCAATATACTTGCTTTTCCGTGAGTTATATCGTTTTGTTGAATAAGTTTAGCCCCAAAACATTGAGCAATAGCCTGATGACCGAGGCAAATTCCTAAAATTTTCTTTTTTCTTACATAATTTTTTAACAAATCGGGCATTATTCCTGCATTCTCTGGCAATCCGGGGCCTGGAGATAAAATAATACCGGAAAAGCTATCTATAATATCCAATGAGATTTTATCATTTTTATATATTTCATAATCAAAAAATTCACACTCTTCGATAAGTTGAACCAAATTGTATGTAAACGAGTCGTAATTGTCAATAATCAGTAACTCTTTTTTCATTTGAAATACTATAAATGACTATTAAAAAATTGACGTACATCACCATAAGTAAATGTACGTCAAAATATTGAAAATCAGTTTTAAAATAACAAATAATTATAACCCAAGCACTTCTTTCCCTTGTTCAAAAACAATGTCTTTAGGTATCTTTGCTGATTTCAGAGCATCTAATTCTTTTTGTAACTGATCTCTTATTATGGCGTTTTCTTTAAGATATTTGATTGCATTATCGTAATCGCCGTTTCCTTGAAGAACGAGAATTTTTTCGGCCCAGCTGTTTACTGCACTTTTCATTTTATCGAAATTGACTTTATAAAAGCCATCGTTACCACGAGTAAAAGCACCATTGTCTTCGAAGAAATTAAAACACATCATGTTTGCTTTCCCATGTGAACTGGCAATTCCAAAACGAACAGAACGGAAAATCCCTGCCATAAAAGTTACATAACAATCTTCAGTGCTGATGTCTTTGATTTCACCTTTTTCAATCAACTTAGTAACCAAGAATAGACCCAAAATATCAGCCTTAGCTTCTTCCCACGAAGAATAAGCATCTTTTAATGCTACTCTGACATTACCTTTGTTATTGATAGTATTTTTTATACCAATACCGTGTGCAACTTCATGAAACATAACATTATTGAAAAAAGCATCAAATTTGACATTGGCCATTTGAGTAGAATCAATCAGTTTCTTGGCAATAGGAACTAAAATATTATCGAATTTGGCTTTCATTGAATTTTTTAACTGCAATCTTCTTGAACCTTTTTTTAGCTGAACATTTTCGTCATTAGGCAAATTTATTGCAATGGTTTTGCTTCCCGAATTGCAATCGCCGGCATAATAAATTGCTTCATAAACGCCAAGATCGGAAGATGTTCCCGGTACTTCCTGTTTATATTTAGCATCTACAGGCAATTCTTTTTGTAACTGAGGCAGAAAACCGATATACTTGTCGAGTTTTTTTGTCCATTCTTTATCTTTGACCAAAACAAAAGATTCAAAAGCTGTTTTATAACCAAAAAGTGCATCTTCGTAATTTTCAATTGGCCCAACAACAAAGTCAATTCCGTTTGTTTTCATGTCCATCCATGCCATATCGCTTTCGAAATAATCACTTGTAAGTAAAGCTTTAGCTCTTAAATTGAGATATTTTTTCAGGCCTTCATCTTCTGCAAGTTCGGCTGCTTTTTTAATAAGTTCGGCTGCTTTCTCGAGTTCTGCCTTGTATGCATCGTGATACCAAACAGTTTTAAGCTTTTTATTTTCATCACGAACCAAAATTGTATAAAGACTTGTTTTATCTTTATTATCATAAGCCTCAAATTCTTCTTTGGTCATATCGATTGGATAGAAATTTGCACCTTTAGGTTTTTCACCTATGCCGGCAATAAAAGGCTGATTGCCGTTTAATCTTTCCCAAGGGCCGTAATTTATCATAACAAACTCTTTTGTATATGAGTCTTTTATAGTATCAATCAAACTGTTTTTGTCGCCCCAAGTTTGTTTCCAAAACAAATCATCCATTATCTTGGCAGCTTCAATCAAATAAGGGAGCATTTGTCTCTCTTTAATGGTTAATTGCGACAAATCGCAGGTTAGTTTAACCTTGGCAAATTCCATTACTTTCTCTTGCATAGGCGACTCCGGTTGTTTTTTGTTGTCTTTACAACTAACAGAAAATAAAATAATTAATCCTAAAACCGAAAAGGTAAAAATTTGTTTAAACATAAAATTCTATTTTTTAATTGTTATTTTTTATGCGAATTTATAAAATTTTGTTTTATAACATCGCTTAATTTTTCAAGATTATTTTTTATTCCCGAAACTATATCTATTAAAAAAAATTGTAATTTTAATGCCGAAATTGTAGAGTTTGTCTTATAAAAATTCATGCACTCAGTTACACAAACTTCATTTTTTACAATTTTTTAACAACTTTTAATAACAGAAAACGTAAGAATTAGTAAAGTTATGCAATTAAATATACAAGACGGCCATGAAAATTGAGTACTCGCCGTCTGAAATATTTGAAGGTGTTAAGAAAAACGATAGAAATATCGTTTCTTATGTATATGGAAATTGTTATCCAAAAATTGAAAGAATTGTCAGAAAATATGGAGGAGACAAGTTTGATACAGAGGATATTCTGCAGGAGGCTATGGTTGTTTTTTACCTTAAGGCAAAAACGCTTGGGTTTAAATTAACATGCCATCCTTTTACTTATATTTACTCGGTTGCTGTTAATATTTTTTTGGATAGCAAAAGAAAGTACAAAAACAGAATTGAACTTGTACAAGAGGTTAAAAATGATGACGATGTATTTTATTATGACGAATTTGAGATTTTTGTAAACAGTGATGAGGATAATTTAAAACAGAATTTATATAAAGAGGCGTTCGAGAGATTAAAAAACAAGTGCAAACAGTTACTAACACTTTACTATACAGAAACTTCGGTAAATGAGATTATGAAAAAAATGGATTTTAAGAACGAAAATATGATTTACCAGCAAAAAAGAAGATGTATAATGAAATTGTTAGATATGATTTCTAATAACCCTAAAATAAACTTTTTAAGTAAATGAAAAAAAACATAAAAAACAGAGAATTAGTACAACGCTACCTGAACAAAGAATTGTCGGAAGAAGAGATAAAACAATTTGAACAGGAAATAAAGGATAACCCTGAACTTTACGAAGAATTGTTATTTCAAAAAGAAGTTGAACAATCAATAAAAGAACTTATAGAAGAAAACCTTTTCATTAAGAATTTGGAAATTGCTCATAGGGAATACCTTGAAAATCTTAAAAAGGAAAAGAAAGTATCAATTTTTAACCGTTATTACTCTCTCCTGCCAAAAGAAAAGAGGCAAAAACCATTTTGGTATGCCGCAGCTGCTATTGCAGTTATCGTATTTGGAGTAGCTTTGTATCTTGTTTATCAAAACAATATGACCAACCCCGAAACATTATATCAAACATACAAAACAGAATATAGTATTCCGTATTTACAAAGATCGACAAACGACAACGCTAATAATGATCTTAGCAATGCCCTTCAATTATTCAGTGAAAAACAATACATGGAAGCTTTAATTGAATTCGATAAACTTATTGGTCAAAACAAATATATTCCTGCCGCCTATTATTTCAAAGGGCTTGCATTGCTTGAATTAGGACATACTAATAATGCAATAGAATTTCTAAAAAAAGTTTCATCATTCAAAGAAAGTGAATTTGTTGCAGAAGCTGAATGGAATTTGGCTCTAGCATACTTAAAAAATAATGATATAAAAAACGCCGAAGTTCAACTTGAAAAAGTAAAGAATAATTACCCGTTCTACGCCGAAAAATCAAAAGAAATACTTGATAAGATAAAATAGATTTTTCTCTTTTTTAAATTTTCATAGGATTTGAATAAGTATCAAGACTCAGTGTTATATAATGCTGAGTTTTTTTTGTAAAATTCAAATTAATCAAAAATAACAAATTACTGTTTAGAAAATATGTTTATCAATAAAGCGAATGTGAGATTATCTAAAAATTCAACCCATTTTAAAACATAATAAAAATTTCTATAATACAGAAACGTTTCTCTTTTATAATTAATAATTTGGCTATATTTTAAAAACAAAAGTGTTTATTACTCCCCCTTTTAATCAATATCAAAACTCAATTATAATTTATTACTTTTGCAAAAATTATTTAAAAGATGCAAATTAAGCGAAAACCTGAATGGTTGAAAATAAAACTTGCCAAAGGTGATGAATTTTTAAAAGTTAAGGAAATAGTTACTAAAAATCAATTGCATACAATATGTCAAAGCGGTGATTGCCCTAATATGGGTGAATGTTGGAGCAAAGGCACTGCAACTTTTATGATTTTGGGCGATATTTGTACAAGAAACTGCAAGTTTTGCAATGTAACTACAGGGAAACCTCTCCCTCCCGATAATGAAGAGCCTGTCAAAATAGCTAACTCAATAAAATTAATGCAACTAAAACACTGCGTTATTACATCAGTTGACAGAGACGACCTGGAAGACTTCGGTGCTTCACACTGGGCTAAAACTATAAGTAAAATCAAAGAAATTAATCCACTTACTACTATAGAAGTTTTAATCCCCGATTTTCAAGGGAATACAACACTTATTCAAAAAGTAATTGATGCCAAACCCGATATTATTTCTCATAATCTCGAAACCGTTGAAAGACTAACACCTTTAGTAAGGAGCAAAGCAAGGTATCACTTGAGTTTAAAAGTACTTAAATATATATCAGATGCGGGATTGAAAGCAAAATCAGGAATAATGTTAGGATTGGGCGAAACTGAAGAGGAAATTTTTAAAACTATGGATGATTTGATTGAAGCAGGATGCAGTATTATCACCATAGGTCAATATTTACAGCCTTCGAGATTAAATTATCCTGTTGCTGATTACATTATTCCCGAAAAATTTGAAGAATACCGTAAAATAGCCTTATCGAAAGGATTTCTTTATGCAGAAAGTGCGCCATTAGTACGATCATCATATCATGCAGAAAATCAAATTTGAAAATATGTCTAAAATTACCGAATTTCATAATTTAGGAATTATCGATTACCAAGAATGCTGGGACTATCAGGAAACATTATTCAACGAAATATTGAAACAAAAAAAGGAAAATAAAAGCGATATAAAAAACCATTTGATATTTTGTGAACATCCGCATGTATATACACTCGGCAAAAGCGGTTCGGAAGATAACCTACTGATAAATTATATTCAATTGCAAGCGAAAAATGCTACCTTTTATAAGATAAACAGAGGTGGCGATATAACCTATCACGGTCCCGGTCAATTAGTTGGATATCCGATATTAAATCTTACCGCATTCGGATTGGGGATTAAAGATTATATACACTCAATAGAAGAGGCAATAATAATATCACTCAATCACTTTGGTATTTCATCCGAAAGACTCGACGGGGCTATAGGAGTTTGGCTCGATGCAAATAATCCGAAAAAAGCGAGAAAAATATGTGCAATAGGAGTTAGAACAAGCAATTGGGTTAGTATGCACGGTTTTGCTTTTAATGTAAATACCGATTTAAGCTATTTTAATCATATTAATCCCTGCGGTTTTACTGATAAAGCTGTAACTTCATTAGAAAAAGAGTTGGGAGAAAAGCAAGATTTTAATTACGTAAGTAATATTGTAAAGCAAAGTCTGCAGAAAGTATTTAATTTTGAATTTATATAAAATCATAATGAAAAAAAATATTTCAATAATAGTTGCAATAGCCCGTAATTACGCTATAGGCAAAGACAACCAACTTCTCTGGCATTTGTCCGACGATTTGAAGCGATTTAAAGAATTAACAACCGGACATACGATAATTATGGGTAAGAAAACTTTTGAAAGTTTGCCTGTAAAGCCACTTCCAAACCGTAAAAGTATAGTTATTACCGATAATAAAAACGAAACTATCAATGGATGTGTAATGGCTTATAGTATAGATGAAGCTATAGAAAAAGCAGACCCCATAAGCGAAAATTTTGTTATTGGAGGAGGAAGCATTTACAAACAGTTTCTGCATATTGCCGATAAACTTTACCTTACAATAGTTCATAAAGATTTCGATGCCGATACTTTTTTCCCTGAAATAAACTTTGATGAATGGGAAGAAATTGAAAAAAAAGAGAATATGACCGACGAAAAAAGCGGATTAACATACTCTTACCTCATCTATAAAAGGAAAGAACTTTAATATTTCAAAAAACTGATTTTATCCCCTTTGTTAATTTTATATTTATCGGTAAATCCGGCATTTACTTCTACAACATATTTAGCAGGTTTTTCGGATGGCAACGACTCTTCAGACCTAGGCAATGCAGTCTTTTGTATCGAAACTATCCTGAAATTTTCGTCTATATAAATAATATCAAGCGATATATAAGTATTTTTCATCCAAAAGTATCTCGGACTACTGTCGTCGAAAATAAATAACATCCCTTGATTTTCATCCATTGATTGACGATACATAAGCCCCTGTTCTCGTTTAGCTTCATCATCGGCAATCTCGATATCTATCGTAACAATTGTATCATTTTTGCTATCTCCAATAAACCAAAGCTTTCCTTGTTTATTGAATAATATTTCTTCAGTATTTTCAATATCTTTCTTAATTGGAGTTTTATTTTCAGAAAGAAAAATAAACACAATTATAATGGCCAAAACTATAAGAACAATGATAATAAGATAATATATTTTTTTCATTTAAATAATTATTTATAAATCAAATCAATAAATACAGGCAAATGGTCGGAGAAACCGCCTGAATATTTAAACCCGTTATATGTTCTAAACGTTTTAACTCCTAAATATGTTTCATCGGGTATTAATAAAAAATCGGGTGCATAAATAGTAGCACTTAAATTTTTTATATGCCATCCATTGTTTTCTGTAAGCGATTTTGAAACCAATATCTGGTCGATAACACTCCATTTCTCCTTGAATTTATTTGTTCCTATTCCTTGTTGCTTAAGGCAATTACACATAAGGTTCAACAGACTGAAATCTTCCAAATCTACAGTATCACATTTTGAATTCAGAAAATTTCTAATACTTTCATCGCCGGGTTCATCGTTAAAATCGCCCATCACAATAATATTTGCTTTTTTATTGGATATTAGAATGCTGTCAATTTTCGATTTAAGAATTTTTGCAACAAAGTTTCTTTTTTCAATTGTAATTGAAGCACCACCGTACTTTGAAGGGAAGTGATTTACAAATAAATGAAGAGTATCATTAGTTGTTGTTAAGCCTTTTACATAAAGTATATCGCGAGTTTTGGCAGATGTATCGAAACTATATTTTATATTTATCGGTTGATGAAATAAAGGTTTAAATTTTTCTGACCTGTAAATAAGAGCAACATCTATTCCTCGAGGGTCAGGCGAGTCATAATGTATAAATCTGTATTTAAAGTTTCTCAATGGAGTACCGTAAACTAATTCACTAACAACCCATTTATTTTCAATTTCGCAAACGCCAATGATTTCAGGAGGCTCCCACCCTCCTGCCGCTACAATAACTTTATAAATATTATTCAATTTCCTCTTATATTTTTCATTACTCCAATAGCGAATTCCTCCATACGAAAATTCATCATCTCCTTGAGAAATGCTATCATTTCGTGTATCAAAAAAATTCTCGAGATTATAAAACATAACCCTTAACCCGTTTTCTCCTCTTTTAGCATCATCGAAATCTTTAATAAATTCGTTTTTTTGCGAGAATAGAAATAAGCTAAAGATTAGGAAGTAAAAAGTAAATAAAATTCTTTTATAAAATTTCATACGTCAAACAATTGATTTAATTTTTAAACTTAGGATTTGATTGTAAATTTACAATTTTATGAACTATAAAAAATAAAATGCTCATTTTATTTTAAAAAAAAGGCTATTTTTGTTGAAAAAATCAAAGAGAATTAAAAAATGAAATTCGGAGTAGTAGTTTTCCCAGGTTCCAACTGCGATCATGATATGATTTATGTTTTAAAATATATTATGAATCTGGAAGTTGTTGAATTGTGGCACAAAAGTACTGATTTACAGGGTTGCGATTTTATAGTTTTACCCGGAGGGTTTTCATACGGCGATTATCTTAGAAGTGGTGCAATTGCACGATTTTCGCCCATTATGGAAAAAGTTATTGAATTTGCTAATAACGGCGGTTATGTATTAGGAATTTGCAATGGTTTTCAAATACTTGTCGAAGCCAAGCTTTTACCCGGCACGTTGACCTCAAACAAAAATCACAGATTTGTTTGCAAAAACACTTATATAATACCACATGTCAGCAAAACTATAGTAACAAAAAAACTTAACAAACTTGAACCCTTGAAAATACCAATAGCACACGGCGAAGGAAGATACTATGCCGACCATTTAACAATTAAGAAATTACAGGCAAACAAACAAATATTATTCAGCTATTGCGATGAAAAAGGGAATATTACTCCTGAAGCAAATCCAAACGGTTCGACACTGAATATTGCGGGAATTTGCAACGAAAACAGAAATGTATTCGGTATGATGCCCCATCCCGAGAGAGCTGCCGATCCTGCTTTAGGAAACATTGACGGCAAACTTATATTCGACTCAATAGTTAGTTTTTTAAAATAGTGCTACCGGCTTTTTATGATAAAAATAAAACCGAAGCAGGCTGTGATGAAGCCGGAAGAGGTTGTCTTGCAGGGCCGGTTGTAGCTGCTTGTGTTATTTTACCTAAAGATTTTTACCATAAAGATTTGAATGATTCTAAGAAAATTCCTCAAAAAAAAAGAAACGAGCTTAGAGTTTTTATAGAAAAAAATGCCCTTGCTTTTAATGTAGCTTTTATTGATAATAAAATTATTGATAAAATAAATATTCTAAATGCTTCATTTCTGGCAATGAATGAAGCTGTCAGAAAAATTGAAATAACTCCCGAATTACTGCTGATTGATGGTAATAGATTTAAAAATAATACAAACATACCTTACATTTGTATTGTTAAAGGCGACGGTAAATATGCAAGTATTGCAGCAGCATCAATATTGGCAAAAACATACAGAGATGAATTTATGAATAGTTTGCACAACCAATACCCTATGTATAACTGGAAGCAAAACAAAGGATATCCCACAAAATCACATATAAGTGCCATTAGCAAATATGGGATAACACCATATCACAGAAAAACATTTAATTATTGTCATCCAACTCTTTTCGACAATTTAAACCAATAAATTTTCAAAAAATGAAATTAAAATTTTACTTTTTTTTATTATCAGGTCTTATTATTAGTTTTAATTCTTTTTCACAAAAAGATACTGCAAAATTCGGAATTAATTTCAGCGGGTTTGTAAATTCTCAATTGATTTACGATACGCGCCAAACTGTTGGCGGCAGAGAAACTATGCTTCTGTTATATCCCGAAAATGTATTAAAAGATAGAAACGGTAAAGATATCAATAGCAATCCATCATTTAATCAATTGGCAATGATAACAAGGCTTACCGGAAAAGCATGGGGACCTGATGTATGGGGTGCTAAATCATCAGCATTGTTTGAAGGCGATTTTACCGGACAAACCAATAATGATAATAACGGTTTCAGACTAAGACATGCTTACATAAAACTCAACTGGGAAAATCAGGAGCTTCTCATAGGTCAATACTGGCATCCTTTTGATGTTCCGGAAATGCTACCATCAACATTATCGCTTAATACAGGAGCTCCGTTTCATGCTTTCTCGAGACACATACAGGTTAGATATTCAAAAAAGATAGGCAACCTCAATATTATTGGTGTTGCAGCCTCGCAAAGAGACTATGCCAATGAAGGTCCGAGCGGAAATAAAAGCGATTATATGCGAAATGCAATAATACCGAACCTTCATCTGCAACTCCATTACAAACTTAATCAACATCTTATAGGAGCAGGCATAGATTTTAAATCGCTAAAACCTCGTTTGAAAACCGATAGTTTATATACTACCGATAAAAAAATAAATTCAACATCATTTATAGCATTTGCTAAAATAGTAACAAAAAATTTTGATGTAAAATTGCAAGGCAGTCTTGGTCAAAACCTTTCGGAACATACTATGCTCGGAGGATATTTCGAAAAATCTTACAACACTATCAATGGTGAAATTTCATACGGAAATTCTGCTACTATGAATTATTGGATTGATATTTCAAGTAAAAAATCAAAATGGAATCTTGGTATTTTTACGGGATTTACCAAAAACTTGGGATATTCAGATAATATTGCAAATATAAAATTCAATAACAACAGCACTTTTACAGGTAATTTCTACGGAAGAGGCAATAATATCGACAAATTATTCAGAGTATCACCTCGAATAACTTATACATCAGGACAATTCAACATTGGCTCTGAATTTGAATATACGGTAGCTTATTACGGAATACCGAACGAAAAAGGGGAAATAGCCAAAAGTGATGATGTGGCTAATTTCAGAGTACTAATAAGCGCTACTTACAATTTTTAATACTTGTTTCTATCAATTCGGTATAGATTTCTTTTGTAGTGAGTCCCATTGCTCTTATTTGTTGCGGAACTATACTTTCGGTGGTTTGGCCCGGGACAGTATTCACTTCGAGAAAGAATAATTTATTGGTATTATCTTCCAAAATATAGTCGAACCTGACAATACCTTTGCAATTTAATTTGTTATAAAGATACGATGAAGTTGATTTTATTTTTATACTGATATTTTCATCAATTTCCGCAGGAGTAATTTCTTTTGATTTTCCTTTATATTTTGCTTCATAATCGAAATATTCTTTATCAATCGGTATTATTTGAGTTATCGGGAAAACAAGTAACCCTTTTCGGGTATTAATCATACCACAAGTAAGTTCTTTCCCTTTTATGTAGTCTTCTATTAATACCTGATTGTCTTCTTTAAAAGCCTTTTTAATAGCCTTTGACAAATCATCAGGCTTATTAACTTTCGACATACCAATGCTTGAACCGCCATTGTTGGGTTTTACGAAACATGGGAAATTTATCTCTTCAATTATTTTTTCAATACTAAATTCTTGATTTTTAATCAGGTGTATAGATTTTGACACATTAATTCCCAATGACTTAACTATGCGATTGCAGTAAGCTTTATTAAAAGTAAATGCTGAAGTAGTATGATCACAGGTAGTATAAGGAATCCCTAATAAGTCGAAATAGCCCTGCAATTTACCATCTTCACCGGGTGTGCCATGTATTAGAATAAAAACACAATCAAATGTTATTTTGCCTTCAGAAGTTTCGATTGAAAAATCGTTTTTATTAATTTCTATTTCATGATTTTTACTATCTAAATAATACCATTTATCTGAGTTGATTATTATTTCGAAAACATTGTATCTACTGTTATCAATATTTTTTTCAACCTCTACGGCGCTTTTAAAGGCTATTTCCGATTCTTTTGAAAACCCTCCGGTAACTAATGCTATATTTTTTTTCTTTAACATTTTATAAATGAATTAAATGTACAATTAAAATCAGTAATATCTTACAAAAAAATTGATTAATATATAAATTCCAACTAAAACTGAAACAATTCTAAATGTAATAATTAGCCAATCGGGTAAAGTAAAATTAATATTTTTAATAATTTTAGATAAAATCAACGTAGAAACTAAGCCTAATAATAAACCCGCCAAAACATCACCCAGAAAATGAACCCCTAAATAAATTCTTGTATAACTGACTAATATTGCCGTTATGCTCCAAAAAATAATCTCCCAACGATATTTTCGGCGAATAAATGCTATCATACTGTATATAGCAGCGCTGCTCGTACTGTGACCACTCGGAAAAGATTTGTGGTTTAGAATATAATTCCCGACTGTATGAATATTTTCCTTGAATAAAAAAGGAGGACGATGCCATTCTTTAAAAACAGAATTTTTTAGCAGTTGGGCAATTAATCCCGAAATAATTACAGTTGTCAATAACAGAATTATATTTGAAGGATTTTTTGAAATAAAAAAGAATATCAGTAAACAAGCCATAAAACCGCCATCGGCAAACATCGTCAAAAATAACATCGGAAAATCAAAAAAATGACTATTGATTTTATTAAGTTCCAAAAAACTATTATAGTATCCTTTGCTGACTAAGAATATAAAACCTGTTACCCACAACAAAAAAAAGGGTACTAAAAAGAAAATATAAAACTTTCTGACACCTATTTTTACTTCAATTATATCATTCATTATGATATGGTTCGTTTTTAATTATAGTAAAAGCCCTGTAAAGTTGTTCAACAAAAATTAATCTTATCATTTGATGCGAAAAAGTCATTTTTGATAATGAAAGCTGCATATCGGCTTGTTCATAAACTTGTTTCCCAAACCCATAAGCTCCACCAACAGTAAATATTAATTCAGTTAATCCTTGATTCATTTTTTTTTGAATAAAATCAGCAAAAGCAGTACTGCTAAAAGTTTCTCCTCTTTCGTCGAGCAAAACTTTAAAACTTGATTTTGAAAAATTCTTGATAATTTCCTCACCCTCTTTATTTTTAAGCCATTCTGGCGATGTCTTTTTATTACTT
Source organism: uncultured Bacteroides sp. (assembly GCA_964634005.1). Taxonomy (GTDB): domain Bacteria; phylum Bacteroidota; class Bacteroidia; order Bacteroidales; family JACABE01; genus CAZWKQ01. The sequence goes on along the minus strand of CAZWKQ010000002.1, from coordinate 18,800 downwards.
TTAATATTCGGCAAGGCAATTATTTTAAAATTAACATAATGTTTCAATCGTTTTTCGTAATCGTCTATTCCCTCTTTCAGATAAGAATTTTCAGTTTTACCGACTACTAAAAAAGTAATTTTCATCTGTTTATTTTTAATTATAAAACTGTAAGATGGAACTCACCAAATAAACATCCACCTGTGAGTGAATATTTTCCCATGGCTCGTTTCATTAAATTAAAATTTAACATTCACTATTTGGTATTCAACCCAAAATTAACGTATATTTGCAATATAAGAAAAAAAATATTGGAAATTGGTTCAATTTTTGATATTAAAATAGTTTAAATTAAATACTTGCATATCAAAATGAAAAACAAACTATCAATAATATTATTTCTATCATCAGTAATGTTTTTTATATTTCATTTGTTTGCCAAAACAAATGATGCCGATATAGTCAGGAGTATTGCCGAAGCAATAAGAAAAGGAAATGCTACTGAACTTTCTCAATATTTTTACAACACTATTGATATAAGTGTACAGGATAAAGAAGGCACATTCAGTAAAGCTCAGGCAGAACAAATTTTAAAAGATTTTTTTTCAAAAAATACTCCAAAATCATTTGAAATAAAACATCAAGGCACTTCTTCCGACGGTTCTAATTACATTATTGGCAATTTGATTACTCAAAAAGGAAACTTTAGAGTTTACTTTCTTATAAAAAACATAAGCGGCAAACAATATCTGCAACAACTTCAAATTGAAGCAGATTAACTAATAAAAAGCACGATTTAATAAGTTAAACCTAAGAATATTAAATCTTAGGACCGGCAGCTACTAATGCTCTACCCTCTTCGTTATCGGTAAAGTTTTCAAAATTCTTGATAAATTTTTCAGCCAGATTTTTTGCAGCTACATCCCAATCTAATGGATTTTCCCATAAATTTCTGGGATTTAATAATTTAGAATTAACATTGTTAACATTTTTGGGAATGGCAAGATTGAAAATCGGTAAAATATCATAATCTGCATTATCGAGTGAGCCATCAAGAATAGCATCGATAATAGCCCTTGTAGATGGAATATCAATTCTTTTTCCGATTCCGTAAGGTCCACCTATCCAACCGGTATTAACAAGATATGCTGAAGTTCCATGTTCTTCTATCTTTTTGGCGAGTTCACGGGCATAAACAGTTGGATGGAGGAGTAAAAATGCAGCTCCAAAACATGAAGAAAAAGTTGGTGTTGGTTCTTTTATTCCTCTTTCTGTTCCTGCAACTTTAGCAGTATAGCCGCTTAAAAACTGATACATTGTTTGTTCTTTGGTAAGTTTTGCTACAGGAGGCAACACACCAAAAGCATCTGCAGTCAAGAAAATGATTTTCTTTGCATGACCACCTCTCGAAACAGGCTTTACAATGTTTTTTATATGATAAATCGGATAAGAAACTCTTGTATTTTCTGTTTTCGACGAATCATTGAAAAGAATTTCGCCGGTATTTGGGTCATAAACCACGTTTTCGAGCAAAGCATCCCTTTTTATTGAATTGTAGATATCAGGCTCATTTTCTTTGCTTAAATTTATGCATTTTGCATAACAACCTCCTTCGAAATTGAAGATACCGTTATCATCCCAACCGTGTTCATCATCGCCAATAAGCATTCTTTTGGGATCGGCTGAAAGGGTAGTTTTTCCGGTACCCGAAAGTCCGAAGAAAATAGCTACATCGCCATCTTTTCCCATATTTGCTGAGCAGTGCATAGAAGCTATACCTTTAAGCGGAAGGAAATAGTTCATAATTGAAAAGAAGCCTTTTTTAATTTCACCACCGTACCAAGTACCACCTACAACAGCTTTTCTTTCTTTTATATTGAATACAACATATACATCGCTGTTCATATTATGTTCTTGCCATCTCTTATTTGTAGTTTTACAAGCATTAAGCATTACAAAATCGGGTTCGAAATTTTTAAGTTCTTCTTCTGTTGGACGAATAAACATATTTTTTACAAAATGTGCCATCCAAGCCACTTCAGTAACAACCCTAATTTTTAGTCTGCTATCTTCATTAGCCCCGGCAAATCCGTCCATTACATATATTTTTTTTCCATTTAGCTGATTTACCGAATTATTGTACAATTCTTTCCATATTTCTTCACTAAGAGGTTTATTATCAGAAGATTTTCTGTTTGGATTAGCCCACCAAATATTTGATTTTGACTCATCTTCTTCTACTATATATTTGTCTTTTGGTGAACGTCCGGTAAAAATCCCTGTATCTACTGCAACAGCTCCGGTATTAGTAACAAATCCTTTTTCATATCCTTCCAATTCAGGATTGGTTTCGTGTTCGAATAATTCATCGTAAGAAAGGTTATAATAAATATTTTCAATATCGTTTAACCCATAAGACCTTAAAGCAGATTTAATTTTTTCCATAATTTCAATTTTCGATATACAACAATTATATAACTATTTAATAAAAACAAAACCAATACTCTACATTAAATTAAAATGTACAGCACAATATTTACAAGCAATTTGAATTTATATGAACAAAAATACACATTTTTTAATTTTTGAAATGAATGTTATTAATTTTTTAAAAAATTATTTTATTTTTTTACTTTTGTGAAAAAGATGTTTTAGATATTAACATTAAATTATAGAAATACTTATTTCAAAAAGATTTATTATGGAAAAAATAAAATCAAACTTGGAAAATCTTGACAGAGTTTTCCCCGATACATTTACAAATGAGCAAATTGCAAAAGCAAAAACACTTTTTTTAAAACGCTTATCCGAGGATGCACACAAGTTTTATGGCGGAAAAATTCAAACTGTACCAAAAGCTCCGGTTTTCGGGTTTAATTGGTTTAATGTATGGTATACACCCGGTGTATCAAAGATTTCGACAAACATTAGAGATAACAACGATACTTCATATGAACTGAGCAACCGAGGCAATTTAGTAGCCGTAGTCAGCGATTCGACTAGAGTATTGGGAGACGGAGATTGCACGCCTCCGGGAGGATTAGGAGTTATGGAGGGAAAAGCATTTCTGATGAAATATCTCGGAGGAGTTGATGCTGTTGCACTTTGCATAGACAGTAAAGATAACACAGGTAAAAACAACCCTGACAAGATTATTGATTTTGTTAAAATGGTTCAACACAGCTTTGGGGCAGTAAATTTAGAAGATATTTCACAACCAAATTGTTTTAAAGTTCTTGATGTTTTAAGAGAGGAGTGCGATATTCCTGTTTGGCATGATGATGCTCAGGGAACAGCTTGTGTTACATTAGCAGGATTGCTTAACGCATTAAAGCTGACAAACAGAAAAATATCTGAAACCAAGATAGTTCTTTTTGGTGCAGGAGCATCAAATACAACCATTGCAAGACTTATTATAGCCGACGGTGCCAAACCTGAAAATATAATCATTTTCGATTCAAAAGGAGCGTTACATTCTGACAGAAAAGATATTGAGGAAGATAAAAGGTTTTACAGGAAATGGGAACTTTGTTTAAGTACTAATCCGCAAAAAATCAACACTATGGAAGAGGCTATGAAAGGAGCAGATGTACTGATATCACTATCCACTCCCGGACCTGATACCGTTAAAAAAGAATGGATACAGGTAATGGCACCAAAATCAATAGTTTTCGTATGTGCAAACCCGGTACCCGAAATCTATCCTTATGCAGCCAAAGAAGCCGGAGCATACATAGTTGCAACAGGAAGAGGAGATTTCCCTAATCAAGTTAATAATTCAATAGGTTTTCCGGGTATTCTCAAAGGAGCATTGATGGTTAGAGCCAAAAAAATTACCGATAACATGGCCATTGCTGCTGCCCATTCTCTTGCCGATTTTGCAGAAAAAAGAGGAATAAACATCGATAATATTGTTCCGACAATGGAAGAAGCAGATGTATTTCCTGTTGAAGCTGCAGACGTTGCCATGCAAGCTATTGAAGATGGTGTTGCCAGAGTAATTATTACTAGAGAAAAAGCGTATGAAATTGCCAAAAAAGACATTGAAAATTCACGCAATCTTGTACATCATATTACAAATAACGGCTTTATAAAAGAACCTCCGGCCGAAATGCTTGAATCAGCACTTAAATGGGCTATTGAACAAGTTTCTTAATACTTTAGAATAAATCTTTTTTTAATTCAACTATAAAAAAGAGGCTGCTTTTAGAGCAGCCTCTTTTTATTTGTATTCAGTCAATCCCTATTTATTTACCACCATTCTCTTAACTAAACGATTTCCTTTGAAAGTTAATGAATAATAATAAATACCATCGGGCATTGTAGAAACATCGAGTATGTGAGTATGCTTACCGTTAGTTTTATTCATAGTAGAATTGTAAACAGTTTGACCAAGCAAGTTAATTACTTCAATCGTAACATCACCGTCAGAAGGAAGATAATACTCGAATTTAGTATCAGCACTTGTCGGGTTCGGCATATTCTGACCTAACCATAATTTGTCATTTTCAGAATCGTTTATACCTGAACAAGCCAAAACTTTAATACTAAACGGTTGCGAAACCTGTCCTTCGCCTGCACTATTTACACCCTTTACAGTTAAAATACCATCGGTGGCTGTATTGCTGAATGTTATTGTTATACTATTTGTACTACCACCATTTATCGTAACACCGGTTCCGGTATAATTCCATGAATAAGATGTTGCATTTGGAATTAATTCTACGCTGTATGGAACAGTAGTATTGTAACATACAGTATCACCATAGTAAGGAGCTGCAGTTGAAGTAATATTTCCTGCTGCACTTGGTAAAACACTATTACTTATAGCTATACTCCTAATTAAAACATCATTGGTCGGGTAAGCATCGCCCGGAAGTTCAGTATATGCCGAGAATGCAAATTGACCACCCAATGGAACATTGAAAGTATTACTAAATACGTAAACGGCTGTATCCCCCATATTCAAAGGAGTTCCGGTCCATGTTTCGGTCGGATAAACTATACTTCCTCTTTTGTAATAAACAGGTACTGAAGAAACAGGCTGTGAACCAAAATTCTTAATAACTATTTTAACCTGAACAACAGAACCCGGGAACATAGTATCGCGAGGATTTATTATTGCCGTTACACCCACATCTTTCAATGAAGGACCAACACTAATAATGTTGCAACTACTGTCATTGCCAACATAATAATCATTAGTTAGAGCTGTCCAAGCACATAGTTTGTAGCTAGGTTGAGTCATTATTTTATACTTCTGAGTGAAAGTATAATTAGTAGTAGCTCCTGGCGCTAATGAACCTGTCCAGTTTTCGGTTGCAACCAATTGACCATTAATGCTATATTTAACCGGAATACTTGTTAAAGCAGTCAATCCATGATTTTTAATAGTAACTACCGGTTGAATTGTATCTCCAAGATTTGAAGTTGTTGGTGACACGATGTTTACAACTCCTGCATCGTATGGTATTTGTGCCAATGTTAATTGGAAGTTATCAATAGCCCAGCCATTCTGGTTGTTTGTTCCGTCAGTTGTGAAAATAAAGCGGAATTGTAAGTTTGCTCCAACATCAGGAAGGTTGAAAATTTTATACTTAGATTCAACCCATCCGTTAGTAGAACCTGTCCACATATTTGAAACAGTAGAATTATACCAGTTTACGGCATTTGTATCATTAGGATTGTTAGAACCCAATGGTTTCCATGCTCCTGCATTATTCAAATACTCGATACTACCTCCGTCTTTATTATTTTCTGCATCTACCCAGTGTCTGAAAATAAGAGTATCAACTTTAAATATCGAATTGTTAAACATAGGAGTATAAAGTACGCTGTAACTGTTATTAGCATAATTACCATTAAGTTTAGTAGCCCAAACATTAGGTGAACTATATGCACTATTAATTACTGAAGCATTAGGCACACCTCTTTCCCATTGATTATTGAGACCTCCGGTAATAAACCATTCTTGAATATTATTATTGTCGAAGTTTTCGAAATAAGGAATTGATTTAATAGGCACTCCGAAATAATTCAACATTGCGGTATCATTATTATTATTACCATCTCCGGCTGTTATGGTGTATGCTTTAATTGTAAATGCACTCGGAATAACAGTTAACGGAGTACTGAATATTACAGTGTCAGTTTTATTGGATAATAGATAACCTGTATATGTATAACTTACAGGCTGACCATTTCCAACACGATAAACAACTTGGAAATTGTTAATGCTATCGGCTCCGAAATTTTTAATTTTAACTTTAACGATAACATTAGAACCAACAGGTGAATAAGCTACAGAAGGCTCATAAATTTCAGTTACGCCTAAATCAACAGGTAGCGGAGTATATTCATCAGCACCAATATCAGGCGTTGTAGTACTTCGTAATTGGCCATCTATATCGTCAGTTATTTCAGGAACAGGAGTTCCGATATTATTAAGCGTAGGAATATAAACATGTAAATCGTGAGTTGAAGTATAGCTTGGATCTTCTGATACAGAATTTGCATCTTGGTTACTTGCTGTTTTCCATGCTGCTAAATTAGAACATGCAGTACCCCAATAAGCAAGTGTAGCTCCTGATGTATATAAATTGTTATAATTACTTGAACTTATAGCAGTTGTTGATGAAGCATAAATAGTGTAACCGTTACCTACATTAACTATGCTGTTGTTTCTGAGTACATTTCCGGAACCTCCAGTAAAGTACATAGCATAACTTGTTGATGTACCTAAGGTAACATTCAATGAGTTGTAATAATATTTGATATTGCTTGAAGTACTGCTATAAATCAAATAAACAGTATTTATACCAACTGATTGACTTATAAAATTATTTGCAACAATTCCGTTTCCACCTCCATTATTATTATAATACATATAAATTCCGTATGTATATGTATTGTTTGTCATGCGAACTTTATTCTTTAAATAACGGTTGTTGTCGCAATAATACGAATAGATACCATAAGCATAATTTGAAATTGAAGAGTTATTTATTGAATTACCTATTAAAGTTACACTATCCTGATAATACAAATAAATACCATAATAATAATAATCTTCAATAACATTGTTAATAATTGTATTACCAATTTCTTTTGAACCCGAAGCAGAACCAACACCATAGAAATAAACTCCATAGTAACCACCTTTTATTAAATTATTAGCAACTAAATTTCTCTCGTCTTTGGTATTGTACGAATAGATACCGGCAGTTGAACTTGAAGTAGAAATTGGTGTTTGAATAACATTGTTGGTGAATTCGTTAGAATTGGCCTGATTAGTTAATTCTATGACTCTTCCAAGTGTAGATTGAGTGTTATTTATTATACTTAAATTTTTAAATCTGATAAAGTCAGCTCCGTCGAGTTTTATTACATAATTTGCATTTGAACTGGTTGGTGCAAAAGTAATTATTACACTGGAACTATCATTATTTTGAGATTTGAAAGTTATAGTATTAACAGCAGAAGCACCTGAAATTGCAGGAATATTTATTTGCTCATTATAATTTCCGGGTTGAATATTAAATACAACAGGACCGTTAACACCACAATTGATTAGCGATTGAATAGCATTATTTATGGTTAAATAATTCGAACCGGCACCTCCAATAGTATAGTTCCCTGATAGTGGACCACCACAGGTAACTACAACAGCATTTAATGTATCATTAACTGTTAATTGGTCATTATAACCGTTTGGCATATTTGTCCATATCTTGAAGTTATAAACTCCGGTTGTAAAGTTATAAGTTCCTATTGTAACTGTATCGGTAGAACCAAATGCAATATTTGTATTAAATGCAAATGGAGTTTGCATTACGCCATTAACGCTCCAGAAAATGTTTACAGAGCTTAATGTTTGCTGTCCGAAATTTTTAACCTGTACTTTAATATTCTGCAATCCGGCAGTGGCTGGACTCGTAGGTTGTAATAAAGCAGTAACTCCGGCATCATAATCGGGCAAAACAAACTCATCTGCACCTATATCAGGAGTAGAACTTCTTAAATCTCCATCAATATCATCTGTTATAGAAGGAATAGGAGTTGCTTTACCATCTAAATCGAAATTAACTAAATGCAAGTCGGTTACACTATTGAAATTTGGATTAACCGATAAAGAGTTCTGATCTTTACCACTGGCAGCTTTTAAAGAAGCCAAATTAGCATGTGCACTATTCCAATAAGCCAAATTAGAACCGTTTACATAAAAGTTATTGTAATTACTTTGATTTATACCTGCTACGGTAGATATATAATAAGCATAACCGCCACCTGTATTGCTGAATATATTGTTTACAACATTATTATTGCTTCCGCCTGATGAGTAAAATGCATAATATGAAGAGGAACCTCCGGTAACATTAACCGAATTGTAATAATAGTTAATATTATTAGAATAATAGTTATAAATACCATAAACACCTGTTCCAATAGATTGAGAAACGAAATTATTTGCAACTAAACTACTTCCTGAACTATTATTGTTATAATAAAAATACATACAGTAGTTTGTGCTGCTTCCATTAAGCATTACTTTATTCTTTGTGAAGATACTCTTATCGGTATAATAAGAATAAAGACCATAAACCGAACCTGAGCTAGGAGCATTCATTATTGTATTTCTGCTTATGGTTAAACTATCGTTATAATACAGATATAATCCATAATAATAGAAATCGCTTATAACATTATTAATAAACTGATTACCAACCTTTCTGAGAGTTGAACTACCATACCAATAAACGCAATAATAACCACCTTTAATTCTATTGTTAATAAATTGATTATAATTATCAGCACCTGTACTTGTAGAATTGATTGCACGATAAGTAGAACTTGTTGCTGGAGGTATTTCAATTATATTTCCGTCAAAAATATTATTTGTTGCACCTGCTGTAAGGGAAACAGCAGCAGTAATACTGCCTGTACCGATTATTGACATTTTTTCGAAACGTACATAATCTGCACCATTTAAAGTTATGACGGCATTACCTGTTGAATTGGTAAGAATTACAGAAGTATTATTTCCGTTTTGAGAGCGGAAAGTTAAAGTAACATTCGGCCCCATATTATTAATTTGATTAATGACAAGTGCCTCGTTGTATGTTCCCGGTAAAACATCAAAAATAACATTACCGCAAATTCCAACAGCATTTATGGCATTTAATGCAGCAGTGAAAGTTGGGAATGTTCCACCGGTTCCTATTGTGAAGTTGCCGCTCATACATCCCATTACACTAGAAGAAGCCGTATCATTTGCAGGGAACATATCTGCTTGATTATTAGGTTGTGACGACCAAGCCTTAATTGTGCTTGGGCCTCCAGCAAATGTATAATTGCCTAATAATAATGGAGCTGATACTTGACCGTTAGCTAAATTCAGTCCGGTAAATGTGGCAGGAGTTTGAACAACTCCATTAACACTCCAGCTTATTGTTGCTGAATTTACAGTTGTAGTACCATAATTTATTATTCTTGCTCTAACAGGTGTAGAAACGCCTGATTGAATATTTCCTACAGGTTCTGATATTGAATTTACGGCAATATCTAAAGCAGGGATGCCTGTAACATATGCAGTAGCAGGCACCTTTGCACTTGCACAACCCGTTGCCACAGAGCCGGTCATACCGACACTAACTTCCCATTTATAGGCATTATACCAATAATTTTGACCTGAACTGAAAGTGTTTCCTGTAATAGAAATAACTCCCGGAATAGTATATGGATAAACAGCCCCTGAAGTATTTCTATAAAAACTCGGGCCTGAAGTATATCCTAACTGATAACCGGTACCCGCCGGAACTTGGAAATTAACCGGTATTGTTTCTTTTATATTTGCAACGGTAGTAACTCCGCTATATGACTGTATAACAGTACCACCACTGTTTTTAATAACCATAGTAAACGCACTTCCGGCAGTAGCAGGATAAACATCAACTTTTAATATTGTTATACCAGTGGGACTTAAAACATCAAATATCTGACTGTATGATGTAGCACCTATAGTACCTCCTGAGCCAATTGTATTATCAAGCGGTCCGACAAACTGTGATGGTCCGGGACCGAGCTGTACTTGTCCTGCAGCTACATAATATGTTGTTGTATCGTACAAAGGAGGAGTTGTAAATGTATTGCCCGAGAAAATAGGAACAGTATCAAATGCATTTGCATACCAGTAAATCGAATCATTTGTAGGTATTGTGAATGTGGCCGGCGAACCATAGTTTACCGTAACATTTGAAACTGACGGTGAAGGTGGTGTATATTTCGACAGCACATTTTTGGTGGTAGAATCATTATTAGGATTTATATCATTAACCAATGTAGTCCATGATACAACCTTATAATTAGAATCTAACTGATTTGTAGCTATTAACGTTAAAGGAGTATTAAATGTTAATATCAATGAATCTCCTGCTAATAATGTATCAGTAACCTGTTGTGTTACAACATTTACGATATTATTATTAAGTCTGAGACCATAACTTGCAGTTAATACATTTTGATTGCCATAAATATTCAAGTTACCAGTATTCTTTATTTTTACTTTAACTTGTTGGTTAGTTAGCCCACAACCACTATTCGGAGTAATAATCTCTGAAACTCTTGCATCAAAAGCCGGTACAACATTTACTACAACAGGAACTTTAGGACTTGAACATCCTTCAACTAAACTTTCAAATACCTGAATTTCTCTGAAATTAGGATTAGAAGAACCTGCAATATTATTAAACCTTAGTTTAGTAGTAATCACAACAGGGAAAGTAACACTATCCTGTACTGCTGAATTGTTATAACTATAGAAGTCAACATAAGAAGTGCCGTTCCAGTACTGGAATGTACATGTTGACATAGGTCTGTTATCTTTATAAAATACAACCTTATTAATTCTTTTTGGAGTAGTCCAAGTATATTCAATCCAACCATTTGTTGAAGTCCAACCCCATATACCTGTTCCTGAACTGCCGTAAGCAGGGATAATACCGTCGTTGTATAATTCGGGTCCATAACTTGGAGATGCACCTCCGCCAGAGTGAGTAGATACTGCTGTTAATCCAATATTTGCCGCTGAGCCTGAACTTGTAGTAGCTCTTGCATAATAAGTTGTAGAGCTATTAAGTGCCGGAGTTATATATGTAGCTCCTGTGTAAATCGGAACAGTATCATTAATATTAGCAAACCACTGTACTGTATCATTAGAAATAGCAGTTAAAGTTGCACTATAACCGAATCCTACGTTTACAGGGCTATTAACAATAGGTGCCGGTGGAGTAAATTTTGATCTTACAATTTTATTTAAAGTATCATTAGTAATGTAAGGATCATTATTTAATTTTACCCAAGTAACAAACCTATAATTTGAATCAGCAGTTAAAGCAGGTATATTAACCGGTGTAGTAAAAGTAATATTTTTACTTTGAGCAGGAAGTATAGTGTCATTAACAGCTTGCATTACAATACCTGTTAATTGATTATTTGCATCTCTAAGAGCATAATAAACCGTTAAGCCATGCTGTGAACCATAAATCGGCATGATTCCCGAGTTAAGAACTTTTACGACAACGGTTTCATTTCCAAGTCCACAGTTTGTTTGCGGACTTACCAATTCTGCCATACTTGCATCATAATTGGCAGGTAGAGCTAAATTGGCTTGTATCATAAATCGGCCAAATTGTGTTGTTTCAATCAAAGAACCTCCTGTGAGGCTGGTAGTATAATAAAATGCTCCTCGACGAGTAAATTCTTCCTTTTGACAACCTAATGGATAATACCCTCCTGTACCGACTGTTTGAGCCAATCCCACATAAACAAAATTATTGGTTGTAAGAGTTGATGAAGGGTTAGCCATAACAAAATTTACCCATTTATTTACATCATTAGCTGTAATAATCTTTGAATAAGAGGTATCAATTATATCACCATTAGTACCCAAAACCACAGCATACATTCTTTGTCCTACCGTATTTGAGTTTGTTATATAAATATCAACTGAATGTATAAGCCTTGAACCATTAATATTGTATTTTGCAACAAAAAGTCCGCTTCCGGTATTAAAACCTAAGTATGTTGAAGGTGCTGTTGTATCGGCATAAGCATATAAACTGTCAGTAACTTCCTGTCTGTAATTGAAAACATTATTCGATAAATTATCATCATTTGGCAGGCTAACATTTACATTATTAAGTCCAAGACTTGAAGGTATGAAACCATCGAATGTAATTGTATCTTCTGCCCCTGATAGTAAAGTCGAGATAGTTTTGACATTAGTGAAAGTATTACTTCCGGTTATATTTAGTGTAACGTTTAAGTTATTTAGATTGTTTGAACCCATATTTTTTATGATAGCTCTTACTTGATGTGGAGTAGCTACCTGATTTGGCAATTTCCCGAATGTATATACTGCTTTCAATCTGGCATCATTAGGAAATACTATGAATTCATCGGCTCCAATACAAGGTATTGCTGCACGTGTTTGACCGTCAATATCATCAGTAACAGCTGAAATACTTGTCCCTTTAGCAAATAATCCGACATTATCTGTATGTAAGTCGTTTACACTATAAAAAATTGGGTCTATGGCAATTGAATTTTGATCTTTACCGCTTGCTGCTTTTAAAGCAGTTAAATTTGCGCATGCTGTTCCCCAATAAGCATAGTTAGCTCCGGTTGTGTATATATTGTTATAATTTGATTGACTTAATGCTGTAGTTGAAGATGCATAATAAGCATATCCACCACCGGTATTAACCAAAATATTGTTTACTAAATTACAATTACTGCCTCCTGTTATATAGAAAGCATATCCGGAAGTACTTCCTTTTGTTATATTAACACTATTATAATAATAGTTCATATTTGATGATGTATAGCTATAAAGTCCGTAAACAGTGCTTGTTCCTACAGATTGACTTACAAAATTGTTAGCTACTAAACTATTACCTCCGGAATTATTATTATAATAAAAATACATTATATATGTACTTGATGTACCGCTGATTCTGAAATCATTCTTTAAAAATCTTCCATTATCAGAATAATATGAATACATAGCATAAACAACACCTGAATTTGATGCATTTCTGACAATATTGCTTATTACTTTTATACTATCCTGATAATAAAGGTACATACCATAATAGTAAAAATCGACAATATTATTTCCTTCAATTGTGTTGCCAACTTCCTTAGATGAAGTACTTACTCCATAAAGATATATACCATAATAACCTCCTGAAATCTGGTTGTTTCTTAAAGTTATATAATCATCCTTGGTACTTCCTGAATATACACCGGCGGAAGTAGAAGAAGTAGAACCAGGACTTGATTGAATTATACAGCCTTTTATTGTAATATATTTCGATGCATTAGTTATATCAATAACTCTTCCAGTAACAATTGTGTTTCTTAAAGTAATTTTCTCAATAGTAATATATTGAGCTGCGTTGAATCGGGCTGCAAAATTTCCTAAGCTGTTAGCTCCGGCATCAACTATTACGCTTGTACTATCGTTGTTTGCAGAAACAAAAGTAATTGTATTTGTGGCAGAAACTCCTTGAATAAGATTAAAATTAAGCTGTTCGTTATAAATACCTGGTGATACTTCAAAAATTACAGCCCCGTCTATACCACAACTATTCAATGCCATTATTGCATTATTGAAAGTAGTATAGTCTCCGTTTGGACCAATGGTATAATTACCGCTCAAAGGTCCTCCGCATGCATAAAGAGTTAAAGTAGCAGTATCGTTTAATGGAAAACCATCAACACTATTGTTAGGCGATTCAGTCCAAACTTTTATGGTTGAAATACCTAAATTAAATGTATAATTTGCAATAACCAAAGAATCAACAGCAAACTGAGGCAGATAGCCTGTCCAGTTATAAGGTGTTTGCATAACTCCGTTAACCGACCATTTTATTACAGCAGAAGTAAGAGGAGTTGTACCAATAGTTCTAATAGTAACTTTAATATCCTGATTTAAAGATGTAATCATTGTCTGAGGATTATTTATTTTAAATATTCCTGCATCGACAGTCGGAATCGATATTTCATCAGCACCAATAGTAGGAGTAACAGAGCGAAGTTCGCCGTCAATATCATCACTAACCTCTGGAGTAGGCGTACCAATTGCGACTAATGAGTAGTTATTAATGTGTAAATCGGTTACACTGGAATATTGAGGATTCATACTGACAGAGTTCTGGTCTTTGCCGCTTGCAGCTTGTAGAGCGGCCAAATTAGCCCTGGCAGCTCCCCAGTATGCAAAATTTCCGGTTGCAAAAATATTGTTATAATTACTTGAATCAACTGCTGCAGTCGTTGATATATAATATGCATAACCGCCTCCTGTGTTTACGAAATTATTGTTTTTAATTTTCACTCCTGCTGTAGACGATGCTCCATAAACATAGAAAGCATAGCCTGATGTAGTTCCGGCAGTTACATTAACTGAATTATAATAATATTTCATATTAGAACTCGCATAGCTATATATTCCATATACAGTACTTGTTCCGACAGATTGACTTACAAAATTGTTTGCAACTAAACTATTACCGCCGTTTTGGTTATTGTAATACAAATACATACAATAGTTAGTTGTAGATGCATTCATTAGAATTCTATTTTTCAAATACGTAGTATTATCGGTATAATAAGAATATAATCCGTATGCTGTTGTATTTGTCGGGTTTGATATAGTATTACCTATTGCAACAGTACTATCTTGGTAGTATAAATACATTCCGTAATAGTAAAAGTTAGTTATTGTGTTTCCTTCAAAATAATTTCCTTTTTCTTTATTGCTTGAAGCACCATAGAAATAAATTCCATAATATCCACCTTGTATAATGTTATTTTTAATTATATTTCCATGTTCATATGTACTTGAAGCATTATAAATACCTGAAACTGTTGTTGATGTAGTAGGAGGCATCAATAGTTTACATCCTTCCACAGTATTGAAAGAGGCACCGTTAGCAAGTTCAACAACTCTTCCGTTTGTTGAATTTAATGATTTGAAAGTAATATTTTTAACTTTAATATATCTCGAACCTTCAAATCTTAAAACAAAATTATCGGCAGTTCCTGCAGCATTGTATTGAAAAACAACACTATCAGGATTTCCGGAAGCTGACTCAAATGTTATTGTGTTGGTAGCCGAAACATTATTAAATAATGGGAAAATCAACTGTTGATTATAAGTACCCGAAGCAAGTTTGAAAGTAACAGGACCACTGATTCCACAATTATTCAAAGCAGTGAAAACATCAGCAATCGTCGGGAAATCTGAAGTTGGAGTTCCAACAGTGAACGTACCTGTAAGATTTTGACATGCAAAAAAGCTGTAGCTGATAGTATCGTTTGAAGGTGATTCATCCTGCACACCATTGGGCATTGAAGTCCATGCTTTCAATGTATGAGGTCCTACTGTAAGATTAATAGTACCTAAATTAATAGTACTACTGACAAAATCTTGGGGCAGAACACCAACCCATTGTTCAACTCCCTGATAAACTCCATCAAGCGACCAATGAACATTTGCCTGTGTTAAGTTTGTTGAACCTAAATTCTTTATTCTTACTCCTACCGGAATATTTTGTCCTGCCAAAGCCGGATTTTGCGGGGTAGTAAAATTAAGAACCGTAGCATCTATTGCAGCATTGCTCGATTGAAAATTTATTTTAATATTTGCTCTTTGACCTGTTGTATTGACTTGATCGGGAACAGAACTTGCACCATAAAAACACGATGACATACCAACGGCTGTATTTATCTGCCAATTTACTGCTCCTGTTGCATTTCCGGGACGATACCATTCTACAAATAACATTAAGTTTTCAGCACCTGTATAATTAAACAAACTTCCCGTATTACATGTGAAAGTTTGCCAACCTGCAGTTGTATTCAGATTTTGTGCAGTATTTTCATATACTTTAATAGCACCATTTCGCATTGCAAGGTAATCGGTAAATGTTTGCGGCACATAATCAATAGGAACACCTTTTGCATATATTCTTAACGTAGCATTTCCTAATGTGTATCCTTGTGCATCAGTTTTATTAAACGCAAAGGATTCTATTGTACCACCCGATTTTATTTCACTTTTAGTAAACAACATAGCATTATAACTGTACAAATATGTACTTGTAGAACTTGCTATGTAAATCGGACTGAATAATCCTGAAGTGGTTGTAGTTCCTATCTGAATATTCGGTGAGCCCTTTTTAACTAAGAAACTATTGAAACTACTGGGTGCTGATGACACATTATTATATATATCACTAGCTACCACTCTGTAATTTACTACATTATTATATGCTATTGAAGGAATATCTGTTTCGTAAGTGCTATCACCCATATGAGTCATAGCTTGTACTAAGTTGGCACCTCCATTTATATTATATATTAACTGTACATTACTTACTCCTGAAGAATCTTTAACAAATGCATCAATATCAAAAGGACCTGTTACATATATTGTATCTTTGTAAACGGGTTGCTTCAATGTAATAGAGGGAGGAGTTAATTCATTATCAGATGCAAAAACCTTAATATCATCAATTAACCAGCCATATCTGCCTTCTGCTCCTTGAATGCCACCATCAACAAACCAGAATCTTATTTTTACATTAGCCTGATTTGCAGCAACTGACGACAAGTCATATCTTTCGGTTTTCCACCAGCTATTATTCGGTTTAGTTATTGTATCACCCGAATACCAATCGGCAGAATATGAACTTTCACTAAAACGATGATTGATTAATGTTCCACTTCCCAAATATTGAGATTGAAGAAGTTGAATCCACGTAGTACCTCCATCAATAGAGTATTGAATTTGCCCACCGTCTGAGTAGAATAATTTACAAATATGAGCAAACTGAAGTACTACTTTGCTTTTACCCAATGTGCTAAAAGAGTTTGTAGTCAAATAAGTTGCATAACCGGGAGTAACTCCGACAGAATCGGCTCTTGAACCGGTGTTTTTCAAATTTGTGGTGATTGTCCATTGGCCACCTCCGGCCGGATTAGTTGAACTTTGAACACTATCTCCCAACGAAGGCAGTTCAAAATCCTCACTAAATACCACTTGAGTTTGCGATTGTACTCTGGCAATCGAAATAAAAATAACTAAAAGAAAAAGTAATTTTCTCATGATTGTTAATTGTGAATTATTTAATGAATAAAATATTTTTTAAATTTTTATAGCCTACAAATTTAGGCAAAAATTTTTCTATCTAAATGTTTTAGTCGATAAAATACTTTGTTTAACACAAATTTAACTAAAATAATACAATTCTAAAATGACAATAAAGCAAGTAAATACACTATTTCAATAATTAAATGAATTACTAAAATTATTTAGTTAAATTATTTATTTTTGGTGATAAAAATTAACAAAATTGCTGCTTTTTTATAAACCTTTCTACCCTCATCGCATAACCCAAATCTTCTCCGCAACTATATAATGCTGCCAGCTCCCACGGGCGATATCTCTTGGTATACAAATTCCTCTCACTATTATTATGCTCTTCCAACCTTACATCAGGATGGCTTGTAATACCTACATAATACTTGTCGTAAGATTTTGACTTTATTATATACAAATAGTTCATAAACAAAAAAAGCCACTCTTCGTGGCTCCGCTCCCCCTGCTGGATTCCGAAACTTCGGAACGACCCTCTGTTTTTTTATTTTATCCTTACTAATCCTTTCAACTCTCCGTAAGGCTCAAATGATTTATCTATTAACTTTTCAATAAACGCCCTGCTCTTCTGCTTCTTTATAAACCTCTCTACCCTCATCGCATAACCCAAATCTTCTCCGCAACTATATAAAGCTGCCAATTCCCACGGACGATATCTCTTAGTGTACAAATTCCTCTCACTATTATTATGCTCTTCCAACCTCACATCAGGTTGTGTAGTTATCCCTACATAATATTTGTCGTAAGATTTTGACCTTATGATATACAAATAGTTCATAAACAAAAAAAGCCACTCTTCGTGGCTCCGCTCCCCCTGCTGGATTCCGAAACTTCGGAACGACCCTCTGTTTTTTTATTTTATCCTTACTAATCCTTTCAACTCTCCGTAAGGCTCAAATGATTTATCTATTAACTTTTCAATAAACGCCCTGCTCTTCTGCTTCTTTATAAACCTCTCTACCCTCATCGCATAACCCAAATCTTCTCCGCAACTATATAAAGCTGCCAATTCCCACGGACGATATCTCTTAGTGTACAAATTCCTCTCACTATTATTATGCTCTTCCAACCTTACATCAGGATGGCTTGTAATACCTACATAATACTTGTCGTAAGATTTTGACTTTATTATATACAAATAGTTCATAAACAAAAAAAGCCACTCTCCGTGGCTCCGCTCCCCCTGCTGGATTCCGAAACTTCGGAACGACCCTCTGATTATTTATTTTATCCTTACTAACCCTTTCAACTCTCCATAAGGCTCAAAAGATTTATCTATTAACTTTTCTATAAACGCCCTGCTCTTCTGCTTTTTTATAAACCTTTCTACCCTCATCGCATAACCCAAATCTTCTCCGCAACTATATAATGCTGCCAGCTCCCACGGACGATATCTCTTGGTGTACAAATTCCTCTCACTATTATTATGCTCTTCCAACCTCACATCAGGTTGTGTAGTTATCCCTACATAATATTTGTCGTAAGATTTTGACCTTATGATATACAAATAGTTCATAAACAAAAAAAGCCACTCTTCGTGGCTCCGCTCCCCCTGCTGGACTTGAACCAGCGACCCTCTGATTAACAGTCAGATGCTCTA
>CAZWKQ010000001.1:419518-446974 GCA_964634005.1 uncultured Bacteroides sp. | reverse complement strand
TCAGCGCAGATGGTACTGCAGACTATGTGGGAGAGTATGTCGCCGCCAAAATTTTATACAAGCCTCATCGAAAGATGGGGCTTTTTGTTTTTGGAACAGTAAAATAAAACGCAGATGGTACTGTCCCGAACCATCGGGATGGGAGAGTATGTCGCCGCCAAAATTTTATACAAGCCTCATCGAAAGATGGGGCTTTTTGTTTTTGGAACAGTAAAATAAAACGCAGATGGTACTGTCCCGAACCATCGGGATGGGAGAGTATGTCGCCGCCAAAATTTTATACAAGCCTCATCGAACGATGGGGCTTTTTGTTTTTGTAGTTAAATGGTTAAAAAAATACTTTTTACCACAGAGGACACAGAGAAGCACAGAGGATATTAAGTCATAAAAAGTTTAATAATGAGTTTCAATATTAATTTTTCAAGAATTTTTGTTAAATTTTCCAATTTAGCAATTTTTTGTATTATATTTATAGCCTAAAATTTATTAATTCTTTTATGTTACATTTTTTATCCGTAAACCCTTCAAACAACATAAGTAAGGTGCTTACTCACTCACTCACTTGCTTGTACCTTGTACCTTGTACCTTGTACCTTGTACCTTGTACCTTGTACCTTGTATAGAGATAGAACCAGCAAAATTAAGGATAAAATCAAGAACTAAGGAAAGGATTTTAGATATTTGCTTTTTTAATAAGTTATGCAAGACAAACTTAAGTGTATTTGGCTGTTGATAGTTTGTGTATCTAAACTACAACAGCCACGACTTAAGATTATGAAACATAATTTATTAACAAAATATATCAATAAAATGAAAAAAATAATATTAGTAATATGCCTTGTAATTATAGGCAAAGTATTTAGTTCTTGTACAAAAGAAGAATCTGAACTTATTCAAAACAAATCAGAAAAAATAATACCAAAAATGGCAAGCCCGGAATATGAAGCTATGCTAAAAAAGTTAGCAAAATTTATAGGGTCAATACTTGATATAACTATAGATATTAAAAGCGGGTATTATTATGCTGTTTATTATCCAAATGGAAACTTGTATAAAGAAGGATGTAACCCTGGAGATGCAATCTGTAAGTTTGTTATCCATACAGGAGTTAGCAATTCAAATCCTGATATTAGTTTTAATTGTTTAATTGGGAAAAACGATAAAGGAGAGCTTATATGTTGCCTAAATGAGGGAGAAGACCAATCATCCTTTGATATATTAATCAATTCAGAAGGATTAATAAACATAACTTCAGATATAATTATTGATAATGAACAAATTTTATCAGAGTTTGGATATTCAGAACCAATTGTTATAGAAAAAGGAAATATTCCATATCAGAAAATAGGAGGAATTACATTTATTAACTTAGGTATTCACTAGATTATTAATTAAATTATGGAGGTTTAAATAATTATTTAGGCCTCCTTAATTTTAAAGACATTAAAAATTATGAAAAGAATAATTTTATTAGTTTTAACAATCTTAATGATTATTGCTTGCACTAACTTAAATGAAAACGAAAAATCGTTAAAAAAAGATATTGATACGATATTTGAAAAGGATTTTACTGAATTCAATACAAAAGATATTGGGAAATCAGATACTGTAAATCAATATACAAAAATTAAAATTCAAAGAATATCATCAAAAGATATTAAACAACTATGCTCAAAAACGAAAGTAACCTGCCTAATATTTTGGGCACCATGGTGCAATGGATGCTGTAAAGCATTAAAAGGAGTTTATAAAGAAATAATTGAGGAATACAAATCTGATGCAACATTTGTACTGATTTCTATTTCTGATAATCTGGCTGCCAACCAAAAGGAATTATTCTTTTTGCCGTATTTTTCACAAACTTATTCTTTGGATTCCTCATTATATAGAGGAACATCTACAGATGATTTCCCTAAATTAAGAAAATTTCTAGACGAGCTATTCCCTGGCAAAAATTTGAAGCATTATATTCCATTAATGATTATGATTAATCAAAAGCAAGAATTATTGGCTTTTGATCCCATGTATAAAGAAGAAATAGAACGAGTAATAAAAAAAGGAAAGTAATAATAAAAAATTACAGTTGTCTATTATTTAAAAAAAGAAAAGGAAGCTATACAACTTCCTTTCTTTATTTTTGTAGTTTCATTTCGCTGAAAGCTCATACTACAATTAGCAAAACTAAACAAATTTATTAAAATTATTTATAGAGCAGTAAACTTCTTTAATAGAAAAGAATGTATTTCATAAAGTCCAGTTACATTTTTCTGATTTTTATGTCAAACTTTTTAAAGAATTAATATTAACTTAATAGGCATGCCTTTTTGTGAATTGATAACAAATTTACACTTGATAGTTTTTGAAAAAATATTAAATGAGTTTCAATATTAATTTTTCAAGAATTTTTGTTAAATTTTCCAAATTTAGCATTTTTTTGTCTGTATATTTAAGTTTCTTTGTTTACAAATTTTAGAATATTTTCAATTGGTTTTTTACCCATATTGCGGTACCCTTGATGGGGCCTTTGGTAGTTATATAAATTCAGCCATTCGTCTAAATCTTTTTGGAGTTCGTCGATTTGCTCATAAATTTTTTCTCTGAACTTAATACGGAAAAATTCATCCAATACAGTACGGTTGAATCGTTCAATAAATCCATTAGTTTGTGGGGAACGCACCTTTGTAAATCGATGATGAATGTCGTTTAGTTCTAAATATAATTCGTAAGGGTGATTTTCAGTTCCTTTAAACTCAGGGCCATTATCGGTAAGGATATGTTGAACTTTAATATTGTATTTTTTATAAAAAGGTAATACTTCATTATGTATCACGGCCACAGCCGCTTCGGGACGTTTATTAAAATGCAAAAAGCCAAAAGCAAAGCTGCAATAAGTATCTACTACAGCGTGCAGATATACTTTTCCTACCCCTTTGAGTATTCCTACATAAAACGTATCCTGATTGAGTAATTCTCCTGGTTGAGAAGATTCAACATGTCGTTCTCTAAACTGGGGATTCTGCCTTTCAATAAATGCAACTTGCTCGCCCGAGAGCTTTTGAGGGCTCCCGGCGGCAAGTTGCTCGAGGGCTAACCAGCGATCGTAACGCTTACCCAAACCCATTTCGTCCAAATGTTTTTGGATGGTTACCGAACTTACCTTCTTACCCTCCGTCATCAGCAAATGTTCTATATACTTGCAACCTTTCGAAGGATAACTTAATGCAAGTTCTTTAATCCGATTTACAGTATCCTTAGGCGTAGTAAAAGGATGGTTTTTGGGTATGGGAGGTAAGTCTTTTAGTCCTTCTATACCATGTGTCTGAAATCGCCTTTTCCACTCATAAAATTGAGTGCGACTTACCCCTCTTCTTTTACAAGCCTCCGAAATATTTCCAAGTGCTTGTGCTAATTCTAACACCGACATCTTGTGTTGAATTACTTTTTGTTCTGATTTTTGGTTCATTTTCTTTCCTTATTTAAAATTTATCAAATATAAAAAACGTTAGGAAAGAAACTTAATAATACACTTAAAATCCGGGTATCTATTCAAAATTAAATAATCAAAATCTAAATTCGAATAAATTTCTATTTATTTTTATGAAATTCAGAACAAAAGCTTTTATAAAATGTTTATTTTTAGGAATAAAAAAACCTAACAAAATTTTATAAATATTCAAATAAATAGTATTTTCGCAAAGTTTTTAAAACAATAAATTAAAAATATCAATATTTTAGCTATGTCGGTTAAAAGTAAAGGTAAAATTTCGCAAATTATTGGAGCTGTTATAGATGTATCTTTCGAAAGTGAAAAAGATATTCCTAATATATATGATGCTCTTGAAGTAAGAACAGAAGACGGTGAAGTAATTGTACTGGAATGCCAGCAAGATATAGGAGAAAACACAGTTAGAACTATAGCTATGGATTCTACTGATGGTTTAAAAAGGGGTTTGGAAGTAATTGCTACAGGAGAGCCAATTTCTATGCCAATTGGTGAAAATATAAATGGAAGATTATTTAACGTAATTGGTAAGGCAATAGATGGGATAGGAGAGGTTGAAAAGAAAGCAAGTTACCCTATACATCGAGATCCTCCACGATTTGAGAATTTATCAACCACAAAAGAAATTCTTTATACCGGAGTTAAAGTAATAGATTTGATTGAACCTTATTCAAAAGGAGGTAAAATAGGCTTGTTTGGTGGAGCTGGTGTTGGTAAAACTGTTATTATAATGGAATTAATCAACAATATTGCAAAGAATTACTCAGGTCTGTCGGTATTTGCCGGTGTAGGAGAACGAACACGTGAGGGAAATGATTTATTGAGAGAGATGATAGAATCGGGAGTAATAAGATATGGTGATGCATTTTTAGAAAGTATGGAAAAAGGAGGATGGGATTTAAGTAAAATAGATCACGAAGAACTGCTTAAATCTCAGGCAACTCTTGTATTCGGTCAAATGAATGAACCTCCCGGTGCTCGTGCTCGTGTTGCTCTTTCGGGTTTAACTTTAGCAGAATATTTTAGAGATGGGGATGAAAAATCAGGTGGAAGAGATATTTTATTTTTTATTGATAATATTTTCCGTTTTACTCAAGCCGGTTCTGAAGTATCTGCATTATTAGGGCGTATGCCTTCTGCTGTTGGTTATCAGCCCACTCTTGCAACCGAAATGGGTATTATGCAAGAACGTATTACTTCTACAAAAAGGGGTTCTATTACTTCTGTTCAGGCTGTTTATGTTCCAGCCGATGACTTGACTGACCCTGCACCTGCCACTACTTTTGCTCACCTTGATGCTACTACTGTTCTCGATCGCAAAATATCCGAATTAGGTATTTATCCTGCTGTTAATCCTCTCGAATCAACTTCAAGAATCTTATCACCAGATATAGTTGGTGAAGAACATTATAAATGTGCACAGAGAGTAAAAGAAATATTACAACGTTATAAAGAATTGCAAGATATTATTGCTATTCTTGGTATGGATGAACTATCCGAAGAAGATAAGCTTATTGTTCACCGTGCAAGAAGGGTTCAGCGTTTCTTATCACAGCCTTTCCATGTAGCAGAACAATTTACCGGTCTTAAAGGTGTTTTTGTATCAATAGAAGATACTATTAAAGGATTCAATATGATTATGGACGGCGAAGTTGATGAATATCCCGAAGCTGCTTTTAATCTTGTAGGAACAATTGAAGATGCTATAGAAAAAGGTAAAAAACTGCTGGCTGAAGCTAATCAATAAATTATTGAATATGAATATCGAAATTGTTACTCCTGACGAAACTATTTATTCCGGTATTGTAAAGCTTGCTCAGTTACCCGGTTTGGATGGATCTTTCGAAGTTTTAAACAATCATGCTCCTTTAATTGCCGCACTTAAAAAGGGTAAAATTAAAATTTACGACCAGCAAAATAATACACTTTATTTTGATATTAAAGGTGGAATTGTTGAGGTTCTTGATAATAAAATTTTAGTTTTAGCCGATTAGTATTCTGATGCCGGAACAATCAGATATTCTTAAGATTTGTCCTATTTGTAATTCTGTTTTTACTTGCAAAAATTCTGATATTTGCTGGTGTTCGCAAATTAAAATTCCTACAGAGATATTATCATTATTAAAAAAAAACTACAACGATTGTCTTTGTGAAAATTGTCTTAAAAAAATTATTGAAAACAAAACCCTTAAAAATAAAAAGTAATCAAAGCTCTTTTATTGAATTTAACTCGACTTTATTCTTGTTAATAATTAAAAGTTCTTTATTACAATAGCTTTCACTCTTTTAATGATTATTTTCCTTAATTTATTGCTTTTTAATGTTTCATTCGCAATAAGATAATTTAAAAGGTTTCATATTTTACATTATTCCTTACTTTTGCATTATAAAATTTTACACAATGAAAATATCTTACAATTGGCTAAAACAGTACATTAATATTGATTTTAGTGCAGAAGAAATTTCTGGTATCCTTACAAATTGCGGATTGGAGGTAGAAAGTCTTGAAAAAATAGAAACAATAAAAGGGGGTTTAAAAGGAGTATTTACGGGAAAGATATTAACCTGTGAGAAACATCCTAATGCCGATAAATTAAGCGTAACTACCGTAGATGTTGGGCAAGACAAACCTTTGAATATAGTTTGTGGGGCGCCAAATGTTGCAGTAGGGCAAAAAGTACTTGTAGCAACAATAGGTACAAGATTATTTAATGGTGATGATGAATTTGTAATAAAACAAACAAAAATTCGTGGTATTGTTTCAGAAGGTATGATATGTGCCGAAGATGAGTTAGGTGTTGGCAAATCCCATGACGGAATAATGATTTTAGATGATAAGGTTGAGGTTGGTATATCTGCTAAGGAATTTTTCAACATTGAAGATGACTATATTTTCGAAATTGGATTAACCCCAAACAGGGCAGATGCTACTTCTCACATTGGCGTAGCCAGAGATATTGCAGCTGTCATAAATTTAAAAGAACATAAGAATTTAAAACTAATTATTCCCGATGTTTCGACTTTTGCTTCAGATTATTCGTCCAAAAATAAAATTGAAGTCCAAATTGACGATATTGAGGCTTGCCCTAGATATTCGGGTATAACAATTGAAGGAGTTACAATTAAAGAATCTCCCGATTGGCTAAAAAATCGTCTTCTTGCAATTGGGGCGCGTCCTATAAACAATATTGTAGATATTACTAATTATGTGCTTTTTGAAACAGGGCATCCTTTGCATGCTTTCGATAGCGATAAAATTGAAGGACAAAAAATTATAGTAAAAAAATTACCTGAAAATACAGAATTTCAAACTCTTGATGGAGTTATCAGAAAATTGAATTCTGATGATTTAATGATATGCGATACACAAAAACCGTTATGTATAGCCGGTGTTTTTGGCGGAATTAGTTCAGGTGTAAATTTTTATACAAAAAATATTTTTATTGAAAGTGCTTATTTTAACCCAACAAACATAAGGAAAACATCTAAATATCACGGATTAAAAACTGATGCTTCGTTCAGATTTGAAAGAGGTGCCGACCCCAATATTACTATATATGCTTTGAAAAGAGCTGCATTACTTATTAAAGAAATTGCTGGAGGTAAAATTGTTTCTGAAATACAAGATGTTTATCCTGTTTGTATAAATCCTATTAATGTTGATATTAATTATCAAAATATTTTCAAAATTATCGGAAAAGTAATTGATAAACAAACTATTAAATCAATATTAAATACATTGGGAATGGAAATTCTTAATGAATCGGATAAAGGTTTAAAAATTAAAATTCCCACAAACAAGGTTGATGTTACACGAGAAATTGATGTTATTGAAGAGATACTCCGAATATACGGCTATAACAATATTGAAATTAACGACAAACTTATAACAAGCATTTCATATTCAGCTAAACCTGACAAAGAAATAATTAAAAATATTATTTCTGATTTTCTTGTTTCTAATGGTTTTTATGAAATAATGAATAATTCGCTTACAAGTTCTCATTATACAACAAATAGCAATATCTTCCTTTCGCAGAATAATGTTAAAATCCTAAATCCTCTTAGCAAAGAGCTTGATGTGATGCGTCAAACGTTGTTATATGGAGGCCTTCAAACAATTGCTTACAATATAAATCGTAAAATTACCAATCTTAAAATTTTTGAATTCGGAAACATATATAAATTCAATCCCGAAAAGTCTGCTGATGAAGAAGTAACTAAACGTTTTACGGAGGAGCAACATTTATCGTTATTCATTACCGGAAATGTTAACAATGAAAACTGGCATACCAAAACTCAAAAATCTGACTTTTATCATTTAAAATCGTTTTTATTAAATATTTTAAAAAGACTGAGAATAAACGCTGATTCATTAATCTTACAGCAAGTTGAAAATGAAATTTTTATTCAAAGTTTGACATACTCTTCAAATAACAAAGTAGTTATTGAAATAGGAGAAGTAAACAAAGATGTTTTAACGAGATTTGATATAGAACAAGCAGTATTTTATGCCGATATAAACTGGGAATTAGTTTTAAAAATGATGCCTGTAAAAGATCCTGTTTTCAACGAATTGCCCAAATTTCCGGAGGTAAGACGAGATTTAGCATTACTTGTCGATAAAAGTGTTAATTTTTCGGAAATAAGCAAAATAGCTTGGAGTACCGAAAGAAAATTGCTTAAATCGGTTAATTTATTTGATGTTTACGAAGGAGAAAAAATTGGAGCCGAAAAGAAATCCTATGCCGTTAGCTTTATTATCCAGGATTCGGAAAAAACACTAACAGACAATCAAATAGATTCGATAATGAACAAGCTTATAAATTCATTTAAGCAAAAATTAGGTGCCGAAATAAGGTAAGATAGTTCTGATATTGAATAAATTAGAATTTATTTAATTCAATTTTAAGACTTTAATAAGCGTTTTTCCGATAAACCATCGATTGTGTAATCAATAATAATACAATTTTTTAAAATCGGCATTATTACTCATTTTACTATCTTTGCACAAAACAAAAAATTCATGGATAGAAAAGTAAGAGTAAGATTTGCACCAAGTCCGACAGGTCCTTTGCATATTGGCGGAGTTAGAACAGCATTGTATAATTTCCTTTTTGCACGACAAAACAACGGTGCAATGGTTCTAAGAATAGAAGATACAGATCAAACACGATTTGTTCCCGGTGCCGAGGAATATATTATTGAATCATTAACTTGGCTTGGAATAAAATTCGATGAAGGTGTGCACGTAGGAGGACCTTTTGCTCCTTATCGCCAATCCGACAGAAAACATATATACAGAAAATATGCCGAGGAACTTGTTTCGAAAGGATGGGCTTATTACGCTTTCGATACACCCGAAGAATTGGAGGTGATTAGAAAAAATTACGAGAACGACAAAAAACAGTTTCAATACGACAACAAAACAAGACTTATTTTAAAGAATTCTCTCACACTTTCTGAGGGCGAGGTAACAGATTATATTAAAAAGGGTATTCCGTTTGTTATACGCTTTAAAATGCCCGAAAATGAAGATATCGTCATAAACGACCTGATAAGGGGTAGGGTAGTGGTTAATTCGGGATTGCTTGACGATAAAGTTTTATTCAAATCGGATGGTATGCCAACTTATCATTTGGCAAATGTTGTTGATGACCATTTGATGGAAATAAGTCACGTTATAAGAGGCGAAGAATGGCTTCCGTCGGCTCCTTTGCACGTTATGCTTTATAAAGCATTCTCATGGGAAGATACTATGCCCGAATTTGCACATTTGCCCCTATTGCTAAAACCCGACGGAAACGGAAAGTTGAGTAAAAGAGACGGCGATAGACTCGGATTTCCCGTTTTCCCTCTACAATGGAAAGACGAAAAAACCGGCGAAATATTATCAGGATACCGCGAAACAGGTTATTTCCCCGAGGCTGTAATAAATATTCTTGCATTTTTAGGCTGGAATCCGGGTACTAATCAAGAAATATTTACTATGGATGAACTTATTAAAGAATTTTCTATCAGCAGGGTTAGTAAATCAGGTGCCAAGTTCGATCTCGAAAAAGCTAAATGGTTCAACCAGCAATATATACGAAAACTAAGCGGTACAGTATTGGCCGAAAAATTTAATCCTGTTTTGATTGAAAAAGGAATTAATATCGATATTTCAAAACTTGCTTTAATATGCGATTTAGTTAAGGACAGGATTAGTTTTATAGATGATTTGTGGCATAATACTCACTTCTTTTTTGAAGCTCCCGTAAACTACGATGAACAAATTATTAAAAAACGGTGGAAAGAAGATACTGATTTTCATCTAAATGCTATATGTTCAAAATTTAATGAACAAAATCAATTCGAAAAAACGGTTTTGCATGATTTGGTTATGGACTATATTCAAAGCAATAACTTAAATACAGGTCAAATAATGAATTGTTTACGCCTTGTTATTGTTGGGGAAGGAAAAGGTCCTGATTTATTTTCCATAATAGAACTTATTGGGAAAGAAGAAACTGTTAAAAGGATTAACAATGGTATAAATTCCATAAAAACAAAAAATATTTCTTAAAACATTTTCTTCAAATTTTACGTTATTCTAAGGGGTTAATAATGGAAAACGATTACAATCTGCTTATAAAAAAATTAGATGAGTTTATTCGAAAGTATTACAAGAATAAGCTCTTACGCGGGTTGATATATGCTATATCGCTCATAGCGGTTGTTTTCTTGTTGTTAAACGTCCTTGAGTACTACGGATGGTTCAATTCACAAACAAGGGCCATACTTTTTTTCTCTTTTATTTCGGTTTCTACAATAATAATAATTAAGTTTTTTATTATCCCATTGTTGAAGTTGTACAGGATAGGGAAAATTATTTCTTACGAACAGGCATCAGAAATAATAGGAACTCATTTCTCAAATGTAAAAGATAAACTATTAAACATACTTCAGTTAAAAAATCTTGAAAAATCTTCCGATGACGTTTCTATACAGTTAATAGAGGCAGGGATTAACCAAAAAATTTCCGAAATAAAATTAGTCCCTTTTCTAAAAGCGATAGATTTGAAATCTAATTTAAAATTTTTAAAATACATTTACCTGCCCCTGTTCATAATTATAGTGATATTGCTTTTTAAGCCCGACATAATTACTAATGCATCTGAAAGAATTGTAAACTACAATACTTTTTACGAAAAACCTGCTCCTTTTTCCTTTAATATAAAAAACTCGAGCATGGAAACATTACAATTCAGCGATTTTCAGCTTAATGTTGAAGTAAATGGCAATGAAATCCCCTCTCAGATATATGTAATAAACGATGGTGTAAAATTTTTAATGGAAAAAGTAAATACAGTAACTTTTAAATACACTTTTAAAAATATTCAAAAGAATACGGTATTTCAGCTTTTTGCCGCAGATATATTATCAAAACCTTATACTATTAATGTAATCCCAAAACCCATTATCACCAATTTCATTATTGAGTTGATATACCCGAAATATATAGGAAAAAATAATGAGATAATCGAAAATAATGGTGATTTAGTTGTTCCATACGGAACGAAAATTATATGGAACTTTGTTACACGTGAAACATCAGAGTTAACTTTCTTGTTAGAAGATAAAAACATTATCTTAAATAAAAACAAGAACGAACTGTTTACTATTTCTCAGTTTGCTTTTAAGAGTTTCAATTATTCAATAAAACCTAAAAATAGCAAATTTCTTAATTCCGACTCTGTTTTATATAATGTAAATGTAGTACCCGATGCTTATCCTTCAATATCAATTCAGGAAGCAAAAGATACTTTAAACGATTTTGTTTCTTACTTCAAAGGCGATATAAAAGATGATTACGGATTTTCGAAGTTAAATTTTCATTATAAACTGATAAACAAAGAAGATACATCAATAAAAACAGAGAAGGAAATCAATATTCCTATAAATATTAATACAAATCAGCAGGATTTCTATTATTTTTTTGATATAAGCAGTTTAAATATAAGTCCCGGAGATGAAATTACATATTATTTTGAAGTATTCGATAATGATGCAATCAACGGGCCTAAATCTGCCAAAAGTCAGCAGATGTATTATAAAGCGCCTACAATAAAAGAAATTGAAAAGCAAACAGAAGAAAACAATAAGCAAATAAAGTCGCAAATCGAGAAAACTATACTTGAAGCCAATAAATTGATAAAACAAGTAAAAGACCTTAACAGAAAGCTTATAGATAAAAAAACTTTGTCATGGGAAGAAAAAAAACAAATAAAAGATTTATTGGATAAACAAAGCGAAATAAAAGAATCTATTGAACAAATTAAACTACAAAACAAAGAGAATACAGTAAAAGAACAACAGTTTAAAAAAATCGACGAAGAAATTTTGAAAAAACAGGAGGAGCTAGAGAAATTGTTCGAGAATATAATGAATGATGAAATGAAAAAAATGTTCGAGGAACTTCAAAAATTAATGGAAAATATCGATAAAAACAAAGTAGGGGATATGCTCGAAAAAATTAAAATGAATACTGAGGACATATCTAGGCAATTGGACAGGAATTTGGAATTATTCAAACAACTTGATTTTGAAAAAAAACTTACTGAAAGTATCGAAAAACTCGATAAGTTAGCAAAAGAACAACAAAAATTAGCGGAAGAAACTGCCGAAGGGAAAAAGAAAACTGAAGAACTGATTAAAAAGCAAAATGAATTAAATCAGGAATTTGAAGAAATCAAAAATAAATTCAATGAATTAGAACAAAAGAACAAAGAACTCGAAAATCCCAATCAGTTTAAAAGAGATATAAATAAAGAAAATTCAATAAGTCAGGAACAAAAGAACAGTACAGATGCTCTAAAAGACGGTAAAAGCGGCAAAGCTTCAAAATCGCAGAATAATGCAGCTAAACAAATGCAAGAATTAGCCGATAAAATGCAGGAAATGCAAATGGAAAATGAAATGGAACAAATGGGTGAGGATGTTGAAACAATTAGAGCGATTTTAAAAAATTTGATAAAAATTTCATTTAAACAGGAAGCATTGCTGAATAAAACACAAGCAACAAGTGTCAGAGACCCAAAATATCAGGAAGTTATTAATGAGCAAAGTCAAATAAAAGACGATTTAAAAATGGTTGAAGATTCTCTGATTGCATTAAGTAAAAGGCAAATAAGAGTTCAGCCTGTTATAAATAAAGAAATCTCCGACATAAACAATAATCTCGAAAAAACTCTTAATGACTTACTTGCAATGAATACCATTGCTTACATTAATACATTACAAAATCAAAATGCAGTAAGTCGTCAGCAATATATAATGACCGCTGTAAACAATTTGGCTTTACTTTTAAATGAATCGATGGAGAATATGAAAAAAGAGATGAATTCGATGAAAAAAAAGTCAGGAAAAGGAAATTCATCTTGTTCAAAACCGGGTAGCGGTAAAAACTCTCAAAAATCAATGAAATCGATGCGTCAGTTGCAGGAAGAACTCAATAAGCAAATAGAACAACTTAAAAAAGGAAATAAACCCGATGGTCAGAAAACTACTCAGGGGCAAACTATGAGCGAGCAATTGGCAAGAATGGCAGCACAACAAGAAGCTATCAGACGACAAATGCAGCAATATATCGATGAACTAAAGAAAAACGGCGAAAAACCATCTAACTCATTGAATGAATTAATGAACCAAATGGAAAAAACTGAAACAGATTTGGTTAATAAAATTATTTCTCAAGAAACATTAAATCGACAAAAAGAAATTCTGACAAGACTTCTAGAGCATGAAAAGGCAGAGCAGAAGAGGGAACAAGAAGAAAGAAGAGAATCAAACGAAGCAAAAGAACAAAAATATAGTAACCCAAATTCATTTTTTCAGTATAATAGGCTAAAGGCAAATGAGCAGGAATTATTAAGAAATGTTCAACCCGCCTTTAATAGTTATTATAAAACAAAAGTGAATGAGTATTTTTACAATTTCAAGTAAATGAATGTGTTAAAAAAAATTACAATAGCTTCAAGCTTACAAAACTTGCTGATAGTGCAGCGATTTATTGAAGAATTATGCGAAGAATATAATATAAATAATACTATTTTCGGTAATATATCTGTAGCTGTAACTGAGGCGGTTAAGAATGCAATTACTCATGGTAATAAAGAAAATAATACCAAAAATGTAGATATAAAATTCGGAAAAGATAATAAATCATTCATTTTTATAATTCACGATCAAGGCAATGGTTTCGATTATAATAATTTACCCGATCCTACCGATATAAACCAGGAAAATACATCCGGAAGAGGTTTATACCTTATTAAAAGCCTTTCCGATAAAGTTGAGTTTCTCGACGGAGGTAAAACAATAAAAATAAAGTTTGATTTATGTAATATTAATCAAATTATTATTGAAAACCGTAAACAGGCTTTAGATGAATATCATCAAGTTTCAAAACAGCATCCTGTTTCAAAATCTTAATTATAAATGGGAATTTTTTTCTATTCTGAGCAATACGCCAAAATAATAAAAAATAAAACTTTATTAAAAAAGTGGATTAAAGAATTGATTGTTTCAGAAAATAAAATACCCGGAAACATTACGTTTATATTTACTGATGATGATTATTTAAGTGAGCTGAATAAGCAATACCTCAAGCATAACACTTTAACAGATATTATTACTTTTGATTACACCGCCGAAAATAAAGGAAAAATAAGCGGTGATATTTTTATAAGCATTACCAGAGTAGAAGAAAATGCCGTAAAGTTTAAAGTTCCCTTTAATCAAGAGCTAAACAGGGTTATGGCTCATGGTGTGCTGCATTTGATTGGTTATCGCGATAAAACAAAAGCCGAAAAGCAACTGATGCGTCAAAAAGAAGATAATTCACTATCTTTGCTGAAAAAATTAAATTAAAAATTTATTATTGTTTAGTTATAAAAATCGCAAAAACTTTTGCGATTTTTATCTGTTTTTTAGTAATTGAAATAAAATTTTAAAAGTGTGAACTAAATTACAACTGTAAACTCTGAGTTTAAGAAAGTTAATTTAATATTTAGCGATTAGTTTCACGTGAAACATATATGAGTGTATCAACGAAAGTAAGAATTAAAGCTTGTAAACAAAAAAATTAATAATGTTTGGTGAGTACGATATAATAGTAGTAGGAGCGGGTCATGCAGGATGTGAGGCAGCAGCAGCGGCAGCAAATTTAGGTTCAAAGGTCTTGCTTATCACTATGAATCTCGATAATATTGCACAAATGTCGTGTAACCCTGCTATGGGAGGCGTTGCTAAAGGTCAAATAGTGCGCGAAATCGATGCTTTGGGAGGTTATTCAGCTATTGTAACCGATAAAACTATGGTTCAGTTCCGAATGCTCAACAGATCTAAAGGACCTGCAATGTGGAGCCCGAGAGCTCAAAGCGACAGAATGATGTTTTCTTCAATGTGGAAGAATATGCTCGAAAATACGCCTAATGTCGATTTTTGGCAGGATATGGTTGTTGCACTCGAAGTAAAAAACAACATCGTTTTAGGTGTAAAAACAAGTTTAGGGCTTACTATTTATTCCAAAGCTGTTATTCTTACAAATGGCACATTTTTGAACGGTGTAATTCATATCGGAGAGAAAAATTTCGGAGGAGGTCGTATTGGCGAAAAAGCCGCAAATGGACTTACCGAATATTTATCATCTTTGGGCTTCGAATATAGCAGAATGAAAACAGGAACACCCGTCAGAATTGACGGTAGAACTATTAATTTCGATGCATTAACAGAGCAAAAAGGAGATGAAAAGCCGGGCAAATTTTCTTTTACCGACACACCGGTATTGACAAAGCAAAGAAGTTGTTATTTAGCATATACTTCCATCGAAGTACACAATATTTTACGTACCGGCTTCAGCAAGTCGCCTATGTTTACCGGAAGAATTTCAGGCATAGGTCCAAGATATTGTCCTTCGATTGAGGATAAAATTGAAAGATTTTCACATAAGGATAAGCATCAGCTTTTTTTAGAGCCTCAAGGCTGGAATACAAATGAATATTATTTAAACGGGTTTTCTTCATCTTTGCCCGAAGATGTTCAATTTAGCGCATTAAGAAGAATACACGGATTTGAAAATGCCAAAATTATCAAACCAGGATATGCAATAGAATATGATTATTTTCCACCAACTCAGCTAAAATATACACTGGAAACTAAAAAAGTTCAGAACTTGTATTTCGCCGGCCAAATCAATGGAACAACTGGTTACGAAGAGGCAGCGGCACAGGGTTTGATTGCTGGAATTAATGCACATCTTAAGATTAATAATAAGGAAGAATTTGTTTTAAAGCGCCATCAGGCTTATATAGGTGTTCTAATTGACGATTTGGTTACAAAAGGTGTCGATGAACCTTATCGTATGTTCACATCGCGAGCCGAATATCGGATTTTATTGCGACAAGATAATGCCGACTTAAGATTAACTCCGCTATCTTATGAAATTGGCTTGGCTTCTGAAGATAGGTATAATAGAGTTGTCGAAAAAAAGAAAAACTTGGAAAAAGTAATACATTTTATTAAGAATTACAGTATAAAACCCGAACAAGTCAACGATTTACTCAAGGAAAAACAAACTGCCGAAATTCAGCAAAAAGTAAAACTCTCCAATTTATTACTCCGACCTCAGATATATTTGTCCGATCTAATGTCGTTCGATAGTGAGTTAAGTACTAAAATAAAAGAAATTAAAGTTAATAACGATGAAATTTATGAGGAAGCTGAAATTTTCATTAAGTACGAAGGATATATTGAAAAAGAACAGGAAATAGCAGATAAACTCGGAAAGTTCGAAAACATTGTGCTTCATGAGAATTTTGACTATCATAAACTAAAATCACTTTCTTTTGAAGCACGCGAAAAACTCAATAAAATAAAACCCAAAACAATAGGGCAGGCTTCTAGAATTTCTGGAGTATCGCCATCTGATATTTCTGTTTTAATAGTTTATCTCGGCAGATAAAATTTTTTAATTTTAAACTTTCTCTATAGTTTTTTACAAATGAAAACTATTCTTTTGTCTTTTTATGTCGAAAAATTTACTCGAGTAAATCAGTTCTGCCTCCTTTTTACAAATAAATATACTAAATCGAATTTAAGGCATTTATACGCATTTTTATCCTTGTAGAGTATGTTTATATGTTTTTTAAGAGATCTTTGATTTAAAGCGTTAATTTTAAGCCAAAGTTATATTATTGATAATTAACGTTTTGGCTTTTTTGTCAGATTTTATAAGAAAAAATAAAAATAAAAGGCTTTAATTTTGTTATCAATTAAATTTAACTTAGCTGAAAAAATTAAATGAGAATAAAAGAACATAGGATTTTCTTCAAAATATCTTTAGTTTTATTTTTTATAATCTTAGCTCAGATTCTGATTAATTTTGAGAAAAGATCGGATAATATAGAGTATTGCAGAAAAAAATTACAAAAAGCTATTTTTAAGAAAATTGAAAATAGCGAAGAATTTTTAGAAAAAGTTGTTACTTTTTATAACAAAAATTCAGATAACTCAAAACTGTTAACATTTGTAAACAAAAATGGTACCGACAATACTTTATTTATCTACGAAAATGACTCGTTGATATTTTGGTCGAATAACTCGGTTAACCCAGTAAACATTAAAAATTCATTTCCCGGATTTTTTAAATTTTCTAACGGGTGGTATTTGGCTAATAATAAAGTATCGGGTAAAAATAATTTTGTTTATGTACAGCTTATAAAAAAAGAATATAACTATCAAAACGAATACCTCGAAAATCAGTTTCAATCGGAAATAAAAGTACCTTCAAATATAGTTTTGTCGATTGATAAAGGTACGCAGAATATTTACGATAATAAAAACAATTTCTTATTTTCTGTACAATTCGAAAAATCAAAACCATATAATGAATTGTCGGTTTTTTTAATATTTCTTATTTACTTGATTGCCTTCATTATTTTTATTTCATTTTTATATGATATTTATTTAAGGCTTAAAATTTTCGATAAAAATAAAATTGTATTATTCATTGTATTTTCTTTAGATATATTAATTTTAAGATGGCTGATATATTATTTTCAGATTCCGGATTTCTTATATCAATCAAAACTATTTAGTCCGTTTTATTACGCTTCGTCAGGCATATTGCCATCTTTAGGAGATTTGACAGTGAATATCTGTATTGTCTTTATTTTATCCTTGATTTTTTATCGTACTGAAACAAAAACTTCAGGAACAAAAGGGAAGTTAAGCTTAATTATTGTTTTTTTAATGACTTTAGTAGTATTTACCCTTTTGATAGGCTATTCTCAATTGTTTAGAAGTTTAATTATTGATTCAGGTATTAGTTTGACTATAAACAACCCATTATCACTAAATTATTTAAGTATTATTGTTTTAATTATACTTGCCGTAATAAATATTTCCTTAGTATTGCTGATAAGTAAGATAATAGAAATAATATTCAATTACAGCGAAAGAAAAACTGTTGTATTAATAGCAATTTTATCGTTTTTAGCTTCTCTATTTTTTTATCGTAAAATTTTATTTAGTGAGGGATTAGCCTTTGTTTCATTTACGATTATATTTTCAATTACAGCTTTTATAACAGAAAGTTATAAAAACAAAATAAAAAAAATATACTATTACGGAATTTACTTATTAATTTTTTCCGTATTTGCTTCTTTAGGTTTTAATCAATTCAATCAGCAAAAAGAAAAAGATAAAAGAAAACTTTTAATGCAAAAACTTGCTGTTGAAAACGATCCTATGAGCGAGTATTTGTATAGCGATATATATAAAAAAATAAAGAACGACACAACCCTTAGCAATTTAATTAAATCATTTGCCCCTGAAAATGAAATAATCAATCACTTAAAGTATAAATATTTCAAAGGGTATTGGAGTAAATATAATACTCAAATTACTGTATGTAAAGACTTTCAGAATTTATTTATTAAACCTGATTTTGGGTATTATAATTGCGACAAGTTCTTTTATGACAAAATTACGGCTCATGGAATGCCAACAATGACCGAAAATCTATTTTTGCTTAATGATAATGTATATGAAAAAAACTATATATCACTTATCAGGCTTTTTGAGCATAGCCCCGATTCAATGCTCAGAACTTCAATCTATATTGAGTTAAATGCGAAATTTATAATAAAAGACTTGGGATATCCCGAATTGTTGATTGATAAAAAAGCCAATACATTGCAGGATATATCGTCATATTCTTATGCACGTTATCACAATGGTTTGCTATATAAGAACTTCGGTAAATCGAAATACTATAATACAATTGATTTTAAAAATTACAAAGAAAAAACCTACTATTTTATTGATCAAGACGGGTATAATCATTTGATATATCGTCCAAATGAAAAATCATTATTAATTTTAAGCCAAAAGAATCAAAGCTTTTTCGGGTTTATTCTGCCTTTTTCTTATTTGTTTTCATTTTTTGCAATTTTTTTACTTTTATTTCTATTCTTTTTTGGAAATTTATCGAAAACAAAGTTTACAAAATCCAGTTTTAAATTAAGGCTTCAACTATCAATAATAACAATATTGCTGATTTCTTTTCTTCTGGTTGGCGTTTCTACATTAATATATATTTCATCGTTGAATAATGAGAAACATAAAGAATTACTGACTGAAAAAGCTCATTCAGTATTAGTAGAACTTGAAACGCTAATAGGAGGGGTGAAAGAAATCAATTTAAGCCAAAATGAGTCTATTTATGATATGCTTGTGAACCTATCGAATATTTTCTTTACGGATATAAACTTATACGATACAAACGGTAATCTGATTGCTTCCTCACGTTCTCAGATTTTTGAAGAAAATCTTATTTCTGAAAAAATAAATCCTATTGCATACTACGAACTTTACAAGAAAGAAAAGAATATTTACATCAATAAAGAAAAAATAGGTAAATATGAGTATTTATCGGCATATATTCCATTTAAAAATATTGATAATAAATTAGTTGCTTTTTTAAACCTTCCTTATTTTGCAAAACACAATGAAATAAAAAGAGAAATAGCTTCATTTTTAACTACTTATTTGAATATTTATATATTTTTAACTTCAATAGCATTATTAATCGCAATTTTTATTTCAAATTATATTACAAGACCATTACGATTGATTCAGGAAAAAATGTCTCAGCTGAAGTTAGGTAAATCTAATGAGAAGATAGAGTGGTTCAGGAATGACGAAATAGGTAAATTAATAAAAGACTATAATTCGATGATTGACCAAATTGCCCTAAGCGCCGAAATGCTCGCTAAATCGGAAAGAGAGCAGGCTTGGCGTGAAATGGCAAAACAAGTTGCTCATGAAATAAAAAATCCTCTGACACCTATGAAACTTAGCATACAACATCTTCAAAAAGCATGGAATGACAAGGTTGATGATTGGGATAAAAGACTTAACAAGTTTTCAAAAACATTGATAGAACAAATAGATTCACTCTCGGAAATTGCCTCAGAATTTTCCGATTTTGCAAAAATGTCGTCCACTAATTTTAGTATTTTAAATCTTTCAGAAATATTACAATCTACTGTAAATTTGTTTATTACAAGTGTTGACAATAATATTGAAATAGAAACTAAAATTGAAGATAATTGCCTTATTTATGCCGATAAAAAGCAGATGATACAAGTTTTCAATAACCTTATTAAAAATGCAATTCAAGCAGTGCAAAGTGATGAAAAAGGTTTGATAATAATTGAGTTAACTAAAGACAATACAAGCGTTACGCTAAAAATTAAAGATAATGGTAGAGGCATAGATAATGAAATGAAAGAAAAGATATTTTCTCCGAATTTTACGACCAAATCATCGGGAATGGGTTTGGGATTGGCAATAGTTAAAAGCATAATAGAGACGAACAAAGGAGAAATATGGTTTGTATCGGAAGAAGGAAAAGGAACGGAGTTTTATATTAAGTTTACAAAGGCATAGTTTTATTGGCTAATTTTTCCATTTTAGAGTACTTATCATATAATCAATATCTTTTTCGATAAATTCTATAACCGGAGCCAGTGAATCGTTGTTTGGCTGTTGATTGAAATATAATGCTCCTCTGATAAAATGTTTTTTAAGATCTGTTGCATAAAACTGATATGGAGAAGCAACTTCATTTCCTTTAATATCATAAACCAAGCTAAAAAC
Source organism: uncultured Bacteroides sp. (assembly GCA_964634005.1). Taxonomy (GTDB): domain Bacteria; phylum Bacteroidota; class Bacteroidia; order Bacteroidales; family JACABE01; genus CAZWKQ01. Next base: position 426,267 of record CAZWKQ010000001.1, on the reverse strand, counting down.
TTTGTTTTGAGGGTTTTCGAACGATTTTTCCTTTATTGAAGTAGCTTTAGAAATATGTTTATCAACAAATTTCCTTGCATTTTCTGTCAGACTGTCCAAGTTGTTATTGACAACTTTGTATGTAATATGTACTGTTGCATTATAATCGGGGAAAAAGATATTCATCCAATATTTACCGTAATCGGGTTTATTATTAGTAATAATTTTAGCATAAGTAGGATATTCGAAAGAGTAGGGGAAAATGGTATCGAAAATTTGATATTCTTTTTCAGGAAGATTTATTCTGAAATATGTCCGGGGTTTTGGTGAATAATTTTCGTTATCACACGAAAAAAATACAAAAAACGAGATTATTAAAAGAGGAATTGATAAAATATATTTCATCTTATTGTGTTGATTTGTTGTCAATTATCAGTTTGATTTTTTTAATTCTTCTATTATCAGCAGATTCAATAATAAAACGAAAATTATTAATAGTTATTTCTGAATTTAATTCAGGAATCTTTCCCTGATTTTCTAATATTAATCCTGCCAAAGTATCGGATTCTCCTTTAATATCTCCAAAGATTTTATCTTCAATTTTCAATATTTTATAGAAATCGTTTAAAGTAATTTTACCTTCAAAAATGTATGTATTGTCGTCAATTTTCGAATATAAAGTTTCATTACTGATAGTATCAAATTCGTCTTTAATATCGCCTACAATCTCTTCAATAATATCTTCGAGAGTAACAATTCCTGAAGTTCCGCCGTATTCGTCGACAACAATTGCAAGGTGTATTTTCTTCTCCTGAAACTCTTTAAGCATATCGTTAATTTTTTTGTTTTCAGGAACGAAAAATGCAGGTTTAATCAATTTTCGCCATTGAAAATCAGCCGGTTCGTTTAAAAAAGCTAAAAGGTTTTTTATATATAAAATTCCCTCAATATGATCGAAATTTTCTTTGTAAACAGGAATACGCGAATATCCGCAATTAACAACCTTATTAAGCATTTCGTCAAAAGGGGTATTAATATCAACAGCTACAACATCAATTCGTGATTTCATAATTTCCTTAACATCAATATCTCCAAAATTGACAATTCCTTTCAGTATTTTTGTTTCCTCTTTGTGATTTGTGCTGTTTGAAGTAATATCAATTGCGTCCGATAATTCTTCAATAGATATATTATGCGATTTTTTCGAGATTTTTTTATCTATGATGTTACTCGATTTTATCAATATCCATGAGAAAGGCTTAAATAATTTTGAAAGAAAGTCGAGCGGTATTGCCATAAATAAAGCAATTTGAACAGCTTTTTGAGTTGCAATAATTTTTGGCAATATCTCGCCAGCAAACAGAATAACGGATGTTATTACACCTATTTGTATCAGTAAGCCCAATATCGGTGCATCCGAAAAATCAAAAGTTTGATTTACCAAAAAGGAAGATAGAATAACTATTGCAGTATTGACGAAATTGTTGGAAATAAGTATAGTAGCGAGCAATAATTTGGGATTACCCAAATTTGATATTAGCTTTGACTTTCTTTTTGCAGAAGAACTCTTAATTGAGTCTATTTCAGTTTGTTTTAAGGAAAAATAAGCATTTTCGGAACCTGAGATAAGTGCAGAGAAAAAAAGTAAAATAATTACAATTAAAATGCCGATAAAAGTTGTTAATGTAAAAGATTTGATGACAGCAATGATTGTAATTACTGTCATCAAAAATGTTTCTATTTCCATTTTACTTTATTAATATTTTCCTTAAAAACAATCATTATCAATTATTTATAGATGAGATTAAGGTTTCAATTGCTTTTAAAATGGTAAGTCGTCGTCGGGAACTGATTCAATAGGTGCTTTTGGTTCAGGTTTTGAAAAGTTATCTGCAACTTTATTACCTTCAGAAGCTTTGCTGTCGAGCATTAGAAAAGAATCACCGACAATTTCGGTAATATACCTTTTATTCCCGTCTTTATCGTCGTAAGATCTATATCTTATGCTTCCTTCGAGATAGATTCTACTGCCTTTTCTGAGATATTGTTCAGCAATATCGGCCAAACCTCTCCATAATACAATGTTATGCCATTCGGTTTGGTCAGTTCTGATTCCGTCTTTGTTTTTGTACGTTTCGGTAGTGGCAAGTGAAAATGAAGCTTTTTTCACATCGTTACCAATATTGGTAATTTCGGGATCTTTCCCTAAATTGCCAATTAAAATTACTTTGTTTATTCCTGCCATCTTTAAAAAAATTTAGGGTTAATAATCTACAAACTTATAAAAATTGCTATTTATAAACAAATTTTTTTAAACTCTTGCTTTATTTCGGAAAAAAATTATTAGGTTTGCTTAAAAAAATTGAAAAATGAAAAGAATTGCAGTTAGCATAGTTTCTTTTATAGTATTATTGGCTATCATAGTTTTTATAAGTGGTTCTTGTAAAAAAGACACTGATTGTCAGTTATTAGTTGTCACAAAGTTATACAACGATACAACGGTTGTTGTTCCTGAAGCCGAAATTCTTATTAAAACGGGTGATATTTACGTTGAAGGAGTTACTAATTCAAAGGGTGAGTTTGAACATACTTTTAAATTGGAAGCTATTGTTAATGTGAGTGCTACTGATAAGTCCACAATTCCTAATCTAAAAGCTGAAGGAACCGTTAGGCTTGTACCCGGCAAAAAGGTTAGAAAATTGCTTTTACTGAAATAAAAAGTTACTTTTATTTTTGGCTTATTTCTGATAACAAATTAAGTGCAGTTTCTACATCGGGAACTTTATTGAAAATTATATACAGCTTTTCTTTATTTTCTTTCATTGAACAATGTAGGTGTTTATTCTGAAGATACTTGATAATTGAGTAAAAAGTATCGGATTTAAAAAAATCGGAGTTTTTATCATTAACAAAGTATGCCAGCATTTTTTGTTGTTTTAAAACAACTTTTTCGAAACCAAGGTTTTTGGCAATTTTTCTCAGATGCATTGTTAAAATAAGTTCTTCAGTCGGTTTTGGAATTTTTCCAAACTTATCAATCAGTCGGTTTTTAAAATCAGGAATCTTATCAAGTTCTTCAATACTATCGAGTTCTCTATATAAGTTTAATCTTTCAGTTATATTTTGAACATAATAATCGGGTATAAGAAGTTCTAAGTCAGTTTCAATAATACAGTCTTTAACAAATTCTTTTTCCTGCGAGTCATTATAAAGTTCTTTAAATTCGGTTTCTTTTAATTCGGTAATAGCTTCATCGAGAATTTTATGATAAATATCGAACCCAATATCGGCAATAAAGCCGCTTTGTTCAGCACCCAAAATATCGCCGGCACCTCTGATATCGAGGTCACGCATAGCTATATTAAATCCGCTTCCGATTTCTGAAAATTCTTCTATTGCTTTAAGTCTTTTGCGGGCTTCTTCGGTAAGAACCGTGAAAGGTGGTGCTAATAAATAACAGAATGATTTTTTGTTTGATCTTCCAACTCTTCCTCTGAGCTGGTGCAGGTCGCTTAACCCGAAATTATGGGCTTCGTTTATAATTATTGTGTTTGCGTTGGGGATATCAAGTCCGTTTTCGATTATTGTTGTTGCAAGTAAAACATCATAGTTTCCTTCAATAAAGTCAATCATAATTTCTTCGAGCTTATGCCCGTCAAGTTGGCCGTGTCCAACAGCTATTCTTATATCAGGAAGCAATTTATGAATCACATCATAAATTTCCATAATATTCTGTATTCTGTTGTGGACAAAAAATACTTGACCACCTCTGTTTACCTCATAAAGTATGGCATCTCTAATAATATCAAGGTCAAAAGTATGTATTTCTGTTTGAATAGGATAACGATTTGGAGGAGGTGTATTAATGATAGACAAATCTCGGGCTCCCATTAACGAAAATTGTAATGTTCGGGGGATAGGTGTTGCAGTTAAAGTAAGTGTGTCAACATTAGCTTTCATTTTCCTGATTTTCTCTTTAGCCGCCACCCCGAATTTTTGCTCTTCGTCTATTATCAATAGTCCTAAGTCTTTAAATACCACGTCGTTGCTTATCAGGCGATGAGTGCCTATAATAATGTCTAACTTTCCTTCTTTAAGTTTGTTTATAATTTCTTTTTTTTGAGAACTTGACTTAAATCTGTTTATATATTCGACATTACAAGGGAATTTTGCTAAACGTTCTTTAAAAGTTTTATAGTGTTGCAAAGCGAGAATAGTTGTAGGGACTAATACTGCTACTTGCTTACTGTCGCATGTGGCTTTGAAAGCAGCCCTAATTGCAATTTCTGTTTTCCCGAAGCCTACATCACCACAAACCAATCTATCCATTGGTATTACCGACTCCATATCTCTCTTCACATCTAAAGTGGTTTTAAGCTGGTCGGGTGTATCTTCGTAAATAAATGATGCCTCAAGTTCATTTTGCAGGTAATTATCGGCGCTGAAAGCAAAACCTTTACTTGCTTTCCTTTCAGCATATAATTTAATTAAATCTTTTGCAATATCTTTAACTCGTTCCTTAGTTTTGTTTTTTAAATTCTGCCATACCTGAGAACCAAGTCTGTGTATCGTAGGCACACTTCCTTCCTTTCCAGCATATTTCGAAATTTTATGAAGCGAATGTATGCTCACATAAAGTATATCATCATCCTTATAAATAAGTCTGATTGCTTCTTGTTCTTTCCCGTTGTTATTTATTTTCTCCAGACCTCCGTATCTGCCTATTCCATGGTCAATATGGGTCACGTAATCGCCGGGTTTCAGGCTTAACAGCTCTTTTAATGTTATTGCCTCTTTTTCTTGCAAAGAGCTGTTTATTTTGTATTTATAATATCTTTCAAAAATCTGATGGTCGGTATAGCAACATATTTTTAAATCATAATCTGTAAAACCTCCGCTAAGTCCTATGTTCAGAGGGAAAAATAATTCATTGGAAGTACTTTTATTAATTTCGGAAAAGATTCGTTCGAGACGCTCAATTTGTTTTTCGTTTTCAGAGGAGATTATATTAATAAAACCTTTTTCCAAATTCTCTATAAGATTTAACATCAACAAATTGAAGTCTTTATTAAAACTTCCTTGTAATGATGTATTGAAATCGAAACTATGAATTTCTTTGAATAGAGTTTTATTTCCTAATTCTATTGTTGTTCGCGATGCAACTTCTTTTGTAAAGTCATCCTTCGATAAATAGCGTTTATTTTCATTGAAAAATAAAGAATTAGGATATTTAGCTTCATTATTAAATTTTTCAATTAATTCAATTGAAAACTGAAGATTGTCGAAAATCAAGCAGGTCGATTCAGGCAAAAAACCTATCAAACTCAAATAGTTATCGGAGTTGGTATTTTTAGAAATATTTGGAATTATTATTGCCTCATCTACTTCATCTTTACTAATTTGTGTGAAAATATCAAAAACTCTTATAGATTCAACTTCATCATCAGAGAATACTACGCGATAAGGGTTTTCGTGAGAGTAGGAAAAAATATCCACAATACCACCTCTTACAGCAAATTGTCCGGGTTCAGAAACAAAATCAACCCTTTCAAAATCAAATTCTATTAAAAGATCAATAATAAAATCGTAGTTAACTTTTTCTTCTTTATGTAATTTTAAAGTGTTTTTAATCAGATTATTAGCACTAATAATTTTTTCAAAAACAGCATCGACATAAGTGACAATGAATAACTTTTTGGAACTGCTATTTATTGTATTAAGCAGCTTTGTTCTAATCATTACATTCTCATTTTCAATAGTTTCGAGTTTGTGAGAATGTTTATATGAAGAGGGGAAAAATAAAATTTGTTCTTTTAGATTTAAAATATTGAGTAAATCGTTGTAAAAAAATGCTGCATCTTCTTTTTCGTTGAATATTACAAGAAAATTATTTTCAACTTTTTCAAATACTGCAGAACATAAAAAAGAAACAGAAGAACCTTTACAGTTTTTGAAGTTAATATGGTTTTTTTCAGGACTTTTAATTAAAGAAACTATATCTTCAAAATGCTTATGCTCAGAATATTTTTTTGTAAGGTCTTTTGTATACAAGGTTACTTTAAAAATGAGATTTTCTTATAAGTCTGATATTTTTTCGTAAATAGTTTTACCGGTTTTTATATCGGTACCAAAAAGTTCTATAAAATTTACTGATGTGTAGAGTTTCGGTTTTGCGTCCACAAATATTTTGTTTAAAATAGCATCAATGCCGTTTATTTTAATCAATGCTCTGGATGTGCCTCTGCTATCAATGTAAACAAGAATTTTTCTTTTATCGAAAGCTTTTAAAATCAGGTAAATTTTATCATTATTTATTTTTTCGAACTCGAAACCATAGGCCATTTTACGTTGAATATAATTCAATTCTGAACGTTTACCATCGGTAGCATAGTCAATCCAATAAGCATCAATGGGATCGTCAATATTAAGTTTGCCTGTTTTTGTCACTTTGGCATCATAGCAAACAATGTTTTTATTCATATTACGCTCGATGATAAACAATCTTTGGTTATTAGTTTCGGTGTATTTATTATCAATTAGTGAAGTTGAACTATAACTGTTTGTTTTAATAGTACAGAAAAGGAATAAAAATATTAGAAGTATATTCTTCATAACAAGTAAAATTTCTGCAAAATTAAAAAAAATAAAAATATTTTTGCAGGTAAAGAAAAAAGATATAATTTTGCAGTCCCAAACATAAAAAAGGGAGTTTAGCTCAGTTGGTTCAGAGCACCTGCCTTACAAGCAGGGGGTCACTGGTTCGACTCCAG
>CAZWKQ010000001.1:0-419418 GCA_964634005.1 uncultured Bacteroides sp. | reverse complement strand
TAACTCCCACAAGGGCTGCAAAAAGTTGTAGTCCTTTTTTTATGTCGTATTATTTTTACATATTATATTCAAAACAAAGGGATTCTTATTATATAGGACATACAGGTGATTTATCTGGTAGGCTTCGCCGTCACAATAGTACTCACAAGGGCTTTACCGGAGCGGATAATGATTGGGAAATAGTATATACAGAGTTGTATGAAACCAAAACAGATGCTTACAGACGTGAGCGTGAGGTAAAGAGCTGGAAGAGCAGAAAAAGAGTAAAAGAATTGGTTTTATCACAAGGGTTACAGAGCATCCCGCCCTAGCGGGAGGGTCACTGGTTCGACTCCAGTAACTCCCACAAGGGCTGCAAAAAGTTGTAGTCCTTTTTTTATGTCGTATTATTTACGATACTTTATTTTCAATTTTTCTGCAATAATTCGAAATTTGTTTAGTTTTGCATTAAAAAAATATGTCAACACTATTAGAAATATTAAAGTATATTCTGCCTTCAATGGTGGTTATGGGAACATCTTATTTCCTTATAAAACAATTTCTCGAAAATGATAATCGAAAAAAGTTAATTGAACTTAAGCTAAATAATCAGTCGCAAAGTCAAAAATTTATAATTCCGGTCAGATTACAGGCATATGAAAGAATTATATTATTTCTTGAAAGAATTACCCCTGAAAATTTAATAATCAGAGTTAGTCAGCCGGGGATGGATGTATTGGCATTACATACAACATTGATAAAGACTATTCGTGATGAATATGAACACAATCTCTCTCAGCAATTATATTTAAGTCCTAAAAGCTGGCAATTAGTAAAAAACGTAAAGGATGAATTAGTTAAGCTTATAAATGAAGCAGCTTCTCAATCCGATTCAAATGCTGAATCGACCGAGTTGGCAAAAAACATCTTTATACTTACTTCGCAATTGCCAATAGATAAAGTGATAGAATCGCTGAAAAATGAAATACAAGAATATTTTTAATTTTTTAATTTCTTTACTCTATCGGCAATAGATTTTTTGTGTTCTTCTTCGGATATATTCGGATCTTTAAGTTCGAAAAATATTGAACAAGGAAGTTTTATGCATGAACTGCAATTGTTGAAAGAATATTTATTAACAGAGCAGTCGTAAATGGGACAAATCCCTTTTTCAATATGATCTTTCGCCCAAAAAGGACTTCCGTTTTGTAAACGGCAACCTGAGCATAAATTATTGTAAAAGTTGCAGTTATCACACAATATACCGCATGGATTCAATAACAATTCGCTCATTTCTTTTTATGTAAATGTTTAACAATTTTATCGGCAAGAACTTTTGCGAGTTTATATTTAGACTCTTCAGTCCAACCGGCTACATGAGGTGTAAGGATAACATTTTCGGCTTGAAGTAAATATTTGTAATGTTCAGGCAAATTGTCGGATTGAAATTCTTCAAAAGAATGGCTTTCATATTCTATTACGTCGAGGCAGCAACCTTTAATTTTTCCGCTTTTCATTCCATCTACAAGAGCTTCTGTATTAACTATTTGTCCACGAGATGTGTTTATCAAATAAAAATCTTTTTTAAAATACTTTATAAACTGTTTATTGAACATATAATGTGTTTCTTCTGTAAAAGGAACATGTAAACTTACAATGTCGGAAAGTTTAAAAATTTTATCTAATGACACTTCTTCAACATGCCTTTTCCCGAAGCCTTCTTTATATTTGTCGTATGCAATTACTTTACACTCAAATCCTTTTAAACGTTGAGCAAAAGCGCTGCCCATATTTCCGAATCCGATAATTCCTACGGTTTTTCCTTTTATTTCCAATCCTCGGTTAGCTTCTCTGTTTCTGATACCTTGGCGTATTTGTTTATCGGCAATGTTGATTTTATTAAATAAGCAAAGCAACATTCCTAAAGTATGTTCACCGACGGCATCTCTGTTTCCCTCAGGTGAGTTGAAGCATTTTATACCTTTCGATTCAGCATAATCTACATCAATACTCTCCATACCTGCTCCAACTCTACCGATAAAACGCAATTGTGTTGCCTTATCCAAAAATTCTTTATCTACTACAATTCTGCTTCTTAAAACTACTCCAATATAGTCTCCAATTATATTGAGGTAATCAGAACGGGTATATTCTGGGAAATAGTCGCAAGTGTAACCGGCTTTTATAAGTATTTCAAATAGTAGGGGATGTGTTTTGTCGATAAATAAGATTTTTTTATTCATAATGAAGTTATTTAAGTAAATAAGAATTTTTTCTGATACTTTCTTTAACCATACTTTTCAGTACATTTCCGGCATTCATTATCATGTCGGCGTTGGGAGGGAAAGGCTTTTGAGATGATTTAATTTTTTTCTTGCTTTCTTCCGACAATGCATTCAAATCACCTGTTGCTGTTGCAAATACATTTTTAAAATACCATTCCGAACGCATTGGGTCCGATTTCAAAAGCTTATTTTCAATATTATCCCAAAAATCCAAAGAACCTGCAAGAACTACAGATTTATACTGAACCCCTTCTGTTACATTACAATAAATTGTTTTGTATTTTGGTATTTTGATGTCATTACCGAGTGAATCTTTCATCACATTGCCGTTTTTATCGAGCTTGTATTGCCATCCGTCAGGAATCTCTTTGCTATCGGTATAATTATTTTTATTGAGAGACTCAGGAGAAATGTCAATAACTCTGATATTCAATACAATATAATAGTCGTAGTTAATATTGTTAACGGCATCGGTATGAAATGTAACCCATTTTTGATTAAAGTCTGCTACAGAGGCTTTTATTAGCTCATTTTCGAAAGCAACCGGTAAAATTGATTGAGAGTTATTCTGTATTCTAAAAAAAGCATAAGAAAGACCTATACGGTATGCTTTATTAATCAATTCATCGACATCTTTGTAGTTAGGGTAAATTTCTTTTAATTTTACAAGCTCATCATAAGCAGTTCTTGCACTGTATTTTTCATTCTTGTCAAGTAACATTTTTGCGTGAGCATAAAAATATTCTGCGGCTTTATTTTTGGCTTGAGCTATTTCAGCAGTGTAATTTACGTATTTATAACCAATAGCTTGCAATATATGTGGCTGTAAAACCGAAACTTTTTCCTGCCGATTTTGCATCCTTTTGTATGCTGCAAAAATATTATCCCATACATCAGGTTGGCCTGTTTTGCGTAATTGTTCAATTAAATCATTATCTTTTTGATTTGCTGTGGAATAGGCTTGTGATAATACATCAATTTCTGACGATTTATTAGGATTTTTCAATAGTTTCGATACTGCTTTATTTATTGCATTGTCGTATTGTCCTAATTGCAGATATTTTAATGAAGATTTACCGCAACCTGCAATTAATAAAACTAAAAGTAAAAATTTTAAGTATCTTTTCATAATAAAATTTGCTTTTGTTTTTAATGAAAATCAAATGTTTTTTATTAAATATCATTGCAAATATAATATTTAAAATGTAATAAATACTAATTTTGGCACTTTAAAAAAACGAATTTTATTTATGTGGAATTATTTGGTTAGGTTGATATTGCGTTATCGAATTTGGAATGTAATTTTTATTACTTCCATAACAGTTTTTATGGGCTACCATGCATTGAAGGTGCAAATGTCGTACGAAATGGCAAAAATGTTGCCCGAAACAGATCAAGCAAGCATAGACTATAATAATTTCAAAGCAAAATTTGGCGAAGACGGAAGTGTTTTATTTCTTGGAATAAAGGATAGTTCGTTGTTTAATTTAAAACAATTCAACGGATGGTGGGATTTAACTTACCAGATAAAAGAAATTGAGGGTGTTGAAGAAGTATTGTCAATATGCCGTCTTTATTATATCACAAAAAATGATAGTTTAAAAAGATTCGATTTTAAACCTGTAGTACAATATAAACCCAGAACTCAAACAGAACTCGATAGTATTAAGAGTATAATTTTTCAGCTTCCGTTTTACGAAGGGAAAATATTCAATAAAAACGAATATTCAACCTTAATGGCAATAACATTAGACAAAAAAAAGTTAAACTCAAAAAAAAGGATTGAGCTGATAAAAGAGATCGAGTACTATTCGCAATTGTACAGCAAGAAATATAACAACGAAGTTCATTATTCGGGGCTTCCATACATTAGGACAATAACCTCGAAAAAAGTGGAAAATGAACTAAAACTTTTTGTTTTACTTGCGTTGGGAATTGCTTCTCTTATGTTGTTTGTCTTCTTCAGGTCGATAAAAGGGGTGATTTTTCCGATGATTATTGTTGTTATTTCTGTTATATGGGCTATGGGAGTAATATCACTTCTTGGATATAAGATTACTATTTTAACAGGAATTATACCGCCATTACTGATAATTATTTGTGTAGAAAATTGTATATTTTATCTGAATAAGTATCATTATGAATTTCGAAGTCACGGCAATAAAGTAAAAGCGTTATCACGAACAGTTAAACGTATCGGGAAAGCAAATCTACTTACAAATGCTACTACTGCCGTAGGTTTTGCCACCTTTATTATTACCCGCAACTCTATACTTGTGGAGTTTGGTGTTGTTGCTTCGCTTTCGATTATGATAATTTTTTTATTGACATTAGTTTTAATACCTATATTCTTTAGTTTCCTCGCTCCTCCTGAGCTTCATCATATAGAACATCTCGACAACAGAACTATTAACCGCTTTTTAGCATGGGTTGAAAAAGTAGTAATTTATAAAAGAAAATGGGTTTATATGATTACTATTTTAGTTGTTTTAATCGGAGTTTACGGTTCTCAAAAATTAAAAATTTCAGGAAATGTGGTTGATGATATTCCCCATAAAGATAAACTTTATACCGATTTAATATTTTTCGAGAGGAATTTCAACGGTATAATGCCTTATGAAATATCTATTGATACACAAAAAGATAAAGGCGTAATGCGATTAAATGTAATTAGGAAAATTGATCAACTGCAAAAAAAATTAAGCAATTATAATGAATTATCGAGTCCTTTATCGATTACGGAGGTTGTTAAATTCTCGAAACAGGCATTCTATAACGGTAATCCTGATTACTACCAACTGCCCGATAATAATGAAATGAGCTTTATGGCCGATTATATGCCAAAGATAAACAATAAAAAGAAGACCATACTAAACTCATTTGTTGATACAAATTTTCGGGTAACCAGAATCAGCGTACAAATGGCCAATATCGGGACTAAAGAAATAAAAAAATTAAACGACGAATTACGACCTTCAATAGACAGTATATTTCCCTCTGATAAATTTAAAGTAACAGTTACAGGAACAAGTGTGGTTTTTTTAAAAGGAACTACTTATTTAATAAAAAATCTGGCTCAAAGTTTGATACTGGCAATAATATTAATAACGATACTTATAGCGTCTCTATTCAGTTCGTTCAGGATGATAATTTTAGCTCTTTTGCCTAATTTAATACCACAATTACTTACAGCCGCATTAATGGGATTTATCGGAATTCCGGTAAAGCCTTCAACTATATTGATTTTTAGTATTGCCTTAGGAATATCTGTTGATAATACCATACATTTTTTATCACGTTATCGTTACGAATTGTTGCTAAATAAAGGTAACATCAAAGAATCGGCAATTTATGCACTTGGTGAAGCCGGTTATAGTATGATTTATTCGTCAGTAGTACTTTTTCTTGGTTTTTCAATATTTATTTTTTCAGGATTCGGGGGAACTCAAGCCCTCGGGTTATTAATTTCTTTTACGCTTATAACAGGTATAATCTTTAACTTATTTCTTTTGCCGTCGATGCTTATGAGTTTGGAAAAAATATTGAAAAAAAACAAGAAAACTATTTAGTAGTAAAAAATGTTGGTTTAAAAGTAATCATCAAGTAGGCAAACTGAGCATATTTACTTTCTCCTTTATTATATCCGTGAAGATTTTCCAACGTTTCTGAAGGCAACATAACACAATAGCCTAATTGTAAATTAACATTTTTGTTGTATTTGTAATTGTAAACACAATCGATTTCTTGTCCGAGATTTTTATCTACTTTTTTGCTTTCTTTATTTGCAACAGGTATATATTCTTTGTCGAGTTTAAACAGATGATATACTAATTCAATATCGTGTTTTTCGTTAAAACTGTAATTAAATCTTGCAAAAAGGTCGTTAATACCTGCACCCTTTGTTTTATCCGAGTTGTTTCCCGAAAAATAATCCATATAACCTAAAAATGTATGGGCTGTCCCATATAATTTGTCAAAAGTATTTGTTTCTGATTTTGCTTTTAAAGTATCTTTATAGTCTGTTCCTGAGTAATGATCATAACCAACCGTAAATTCAGCCGTTTTGGTTATATTGTAACCTAATGATAGTCCGTAAAAATAAGCATTTATATCTTTTCCGTCGGCATATTTTCCTCCTTGATAATAATAAGAACCTTTTATATTAAAATTATTGTTTTTGAATGAAATATTAGGTCCTGTTGTTATTCTTGTATTAAAACTATTTATATTTAAAGGTTTTTGATATACATCAGCAATATTCATTAGCGAGATATTTAACTTTTTATCGAAAAATTTCTTATTCAACCACAAATAGCTCATATACTTGTAGTTCTTAAGTGTATATTCGGTAATAAAATTTTGATAAGAAGCCGGATTGTTTACTGCTATCCCAAAATCAGCATTAAAACCTTTTTCGGAATTTTGATATTTCAATATTGCTAAATCATGTACTACGGCATTATCACGCCAATTGACGTATGAAAGCAAACGACCGTCGTCATATTGTATTTTTTGTCTTCCGAATTTTATTGACCATAAATCATTAAATCCAAAATTCACCCAAGCTTCGAAAAGATTAATCGAAGGATTTGATACCCCGAAATCGTCTTGTCCCCAGCTTCTTACATCCTGAAATGACATGTAGTACGAAATATTATCATTCGTATAACTTAAATTCAATCTGCTTCGCTGAACAATAATTCCGTATGGATGCTTAGTACTGTTGCGCAATTCTTTATAACCATCCAAATACATGGCTTTATTTCTGAATTCACCGTCTAAAGTAAACTGGGCGTTTACTTTTGTATTTATCTGATATATAATTGTTAAAACTAAAAATAAAATAAAATAATTTAGTTTCTTAATAAGATTGATTTTCATGACTTTAAGTATTAATGATACAAATTATTAATTTTTCATATCTGCAAAAATAAAGAATAAGTTTTTAATCAATGTTTATGACCATTTATCAATAAATGTTATTTAGTTATTTTTTTTAAAAAATGGGGATTTTTAATTTATATTTAGAGTTAAAGAAACTTTATCAATTCATTAATTTTGAGTTTTTTATAAAAATCAACCGCTAAATTGATTTATTTCGCAGAAAAAAATAAATGAAAATAGTCGTAAGTGGATTTATGCTCGGATTGATGCTTGCATTCTCATTTGGTCCGGGTTTTTGGGCTTTGATACAAATATCGTTGACTAAGAGCTTTAAAAATGGTTTATTCTTTCTTTTGGGGTTTCTTATCAGCGACCTTACATTAATTCTATTGGCCACATTTTCAATTACTTCACTCAAATTTTCTTTCAAACATTCGCTTTTTTGGGGTATAATTGCGGCTATAGTTTTGGTTAGTTTTGGTATTGTTACATTAATTAAAAAAAATGCTGTGGTGCAAAAAAATATTTTAACTGAAAGTGATATTAATAAAGGATTATCAAAAAATATACTGAAAGGCTTTTTGTTCAACATGAGCAATCCTTATAATTTCATTTTTTGGCTTGGGATAGTGGGTATGTCAAATAGTTTGTATGGAATAAATACCCGAAATTTTTTCACTTTTATAGCCTCTGTAATTATTACTACTATAAGTTTCGATACTATAAAATGCTATTTTGCAAGTAAACTTCAAAAAATTTTAAAAGCAAAATACCTTATAACTATAAATTTTGTTGTAGGAATTGTAATGATTTGTTCGGGTGTATTTATTTTTGTTAAAACAGTATTATTTTTGTAATTTGCTGTTTTACAATGTTATTTCTGCATCAATAGCATAGTGGTCCGATAAATCAAATTGTTTACTAAAAGAACTAAATGAACGGAACTTTTTGAGGTTTCGTTTTATATTAATTTTATTGGCAAGTTCCTTGTTTATCATTATGTAATCAAACGTTGAAGGAAGGGGGTTTTTAGTTTTTGCCAGTTCATTGTTAATTTCATCGTAAGAAATATTTTTTAAACTAAAACTGAAGTCATTGTTAGATTCCAATTTTTCAGTCATAAATTTATAGTCTTCAAACTCAACGGGGCGAATATTAAAATCTCCGCAAAAAATCTGCGGAATATCCTTATTTTTAAAGGGTTTAACAATTTCATCGGCCAATTGCAAAATCTGACTTCTCCTAATGTTTGAATAACCATCGGCTTGCAAATGCGTAGCAATTAATTGAAAGTTCTTATTTTGCCATTTTCCCTTAAGTAGAACTGCTCCTTTGTTTGCTATAGCATCAAATCCTTTTGCATCGCGATATTGGATACTTTTCAATAGTTTCAAAGGCATTTTGCTTAATATCCATAACCCACTATTTGTTTGAAAATAATTTTTTTCTGTGTTTATAGGTCCTGTCTGATATGGAAATATCTTTTTAAGTTCATTGTAAATAATTTTTCTCGAACTTTCTAAAAATGCTTCCTGAAAAACCAAAATATCGTAATTTTCATACTTTAGCAAATCGCCTATTGCATAAGCTCTTTCTTCGCTTTTGTGAAGAAAATTTATATATGGCAACATGTATATGTTCCAAGACAAAATTTTAAGATTTTTATTCGAGTTGATGTATATTTCGTTTTTTTTATCTGGAAATGATTCATCAATGTTCATTATATAATTTGTGTTCGAATTATTAGTTTTGAAGGATAATAAAAAAAGTGAGATAAAAATTATTCTAAACCCAAATCTGTTTAAAAATGCAAATATTTTGTTCATAAATACAATAATATTTATTACAGGACAAAAATATATATCATTGTATTTTAGAATGTTATGTGTTTATTAATTTTTGATAAAACAAAGTTTAATAATTGTGTTATACTTTTAATTAATGCTGTAATAAAAATTTAATTAATGTTAATAAATTGCATAATACTTCACATTATTTTAAACATAATAAAAAGTTGAATTAACCTTGATTTAAAATTCAAATTAGATTGAGCAGGTACTTTTGCCATAAATTTTTAACAATGGGCAGGAGTAAGATACTTTTTATCGGCGGTTCGCTTAATCAAACAACAATGATGCATAAAATTTCAATGCATTTTAATGATTATGATTGTTTTTTTACCCCTTTTTATACTTTCGGAAATATTGATTTACTTGCTCAAAAAGGTTTATTAAATTTTACGATTTTAGCAGGCAGATTCAAAGAACAAACATGTAATTATCTAAAAGCAAACAACCTAAAAATTGATTATAAGGGTTTGAATAACAATTATGATCTTGTATTCACATGTCAGGATATTATAATTCCCGATAATATTAAAGATAAAAAAATAATGCTTGTTCAGGAAGGGATGACAGATCCTGAGAATTTGTTGTTTTATCTTGTAAAAAGTTTAAAATTTCCCAGATGGGCTGCAGGAACTTCTGTTACCGGTTTATCAGATGCTTATGAATTGTTTTTCGTTGCCTCGGAAGGATATAAAGACCTTTTTATTAAAAAAGGAGTTGACCCATATAAAATAAAGGTAACAGGAATCCCAAACTTTGATAATTGTGTTGAATATTATGATAATAATTTCCCTTACAAAGATTTTGTTTTGGTAGCTACTTCCGACCGCAGAGAAACATTTAACTACGAAAACAGAAAAAAATTTATTTATAAATCACTCAAAATTGCCGACGGACGTCAATTAATATTTAAGCTTCATCCAAACGAAAATTTTACAAGAGCAATTTCAGAAATAAATAAATATGCTCCCAATGCTATAATATATACTGATGGTAATATAAATCACATGATTGCCAATTGCAGTGTGTTGATTACTAAGTATTCATCGGCAGTTTATGTCGGAATTGCTTTAGGAAAAGAAGTATATTCAGATTTCGATATTGATGAATTACGAAGGCTTTGTCCTATACAAAATAATGGGACTTCAGCTTATGAAATTGCCCGAATTGCCAAAAGATACCTGCGTATAGATAATTTTAACGAAAATGTTTTCAGTAAAGGAATGAGCAATTTATACAGGCAAAATAAAGCGAATTATAAAACAGTAACTTATTAATAATTAAAGTATATTTCAAGAAATTATATGAAAATAGTAACTGTAATTCAGTCGCGAACCACATCGAGCCGCCTTAGCCGTAAAATATTGCTTCCATTAGGAGACAGTATTGTATTAATCAAGATGTTGGAAAGAGTAAAAAAGGCAAACTTAGTAGATAATATTGTGATTGCAACTACAACCGATAAGGAAGATGATGAAATTGTTTCAGTTTGCGAACTCATAGGAGTTGATTGTTTTAGAGGACATCCTACAGATTGTTTAGATAGGCACTATCAGGTGGGGTTGAAATATAACGCCGATGCTGTGGTTAAAATCCCATCGGATTGTCCTTTGATTGACCCTGCAATAATTGACAGAGTTATAGGTGCATTTATCGAAAACTATCCTGAATTCGATTACTTTAGCAATTTGCACCCTGCAACATATCCCGACGGCAATGACGTTGAAATATTTAAGTTCAGCGTTTTGGAAGAGGCATGGAAAAATGCAGATAAAGATTTCGAGCGAGAACATACAACACCTTATATATGGGAAAATCCCGAAAAATACAGAATTGGAAACGTCTTTTGTGAGGGTAATTTTAATTTTTTCCCTAATTATCGCTGGACTTTGGATTACGATGAAGATTATCAGTTAATTAGTACCATTTATAATAATCTTTACAACGAAAATCAATTTTTTGGAGTTTACGACATAATCGAATTTTTGAATAATAATCCGATTTATAAAAAAATTAATGAAATGCACAACGGAAAATATTGGTATTCAAATCATTTGGAAGATTTAAAACATATAGAAGAATTTAAAAATCTTTGAAAAAGACGATTTGCTTTATAAACGGGTTTTTGACGATAATATCATTAGAAATGTGGATATAACAATAATTTATTAATAAAAAAAACGATGCAACTAATTTGTAAAAGTGAGTTTGAAAGAGTTTACGATTCTATTTCCGATACATATCAAAGGCTTGAAGTAATTGCCAATATGTGCAGATATAATACTCTGGCAGCCGTTAAAAATGCAGGCTCTGGTCATTTAGGTTCAAGTTTGAGTTCGATGGAAATACTGGTTTGGTTATATTTTAACGAAATGAATATCAAAAAAGTAGATTTGAGTAATCCAAACAGAGATATTTATTTTTCTTCAAAAGGGCATGATGTACCCGGGCAATATGCTGTTTTACATGCCTTAGGTATATTAAGCGACAAACAATTATTGTCATTAAGACGTTTGAACGGCTTAGATGGTCATCCTGATGTCAGGATTAAAGGTATTGAAGCAAATTCAGGCTCATTGGGAATGGGTATATCTAAAGCCAAGGGAATGGCTTGGGCCAAAAGTCATATGAAATATAATGGACATGTGTATGTATTGACCGGTGATGGCGAATTTCAGGAAGGTCAGAACTATGAGGCTCTACAAAGTGCTTTTCATCAGGGAATTACCGGTTTTACGGTAATTATGGACCATAATAAAGTACAGTCGGACAAATATATTGATGATATTGTTTCTTTAGGAAATTTAAAAGAAAAAATTGAATCTTTCGGGTGGAATGTAATTAGTATAGATGGAAATAGTTTTAGCGATATTGATGGGGCATTTACAATAAGGAAACAAAAATGTAAGGAAAACTTTTTTATAATTGCCAATACTATAAAAGGCAAGGGAGTTTCTTTTATGGAGCATCCAAATGCAATGAGTTTAATCAATGGCCTATATCCGTGGCATGCCGGTGCTCCCGATGATAATTCTTTCAATAAAGCAATAGAAGAAATTGAAGATAAAATTCAGAAACAACTCGGTTTATTGAATATCGAACCGGTTAAATTTACTGATTTTGAAACAATTATTAGTAGTTTGCCAAAAGAAATACATTTGAATGAATTGGGTGAGCCTATAAGTCAAGCCTCAACACAGTTGCATGTTTCGAAAGCGACTTCCGAATATGTTGTAGAAGCTTTTGGTAAAGCATTATTAAACGAAGGTAAATTTCATCCCGAACTGATTGTATTAGACGCCGATTTAGCATCCGATTGCAGACTAAGGAATTTTGAATATAATTTACCTGAACAGTTTATTGAAAATGGAATAGCCGAACAAGATATGGTTTCTATGGCCGGTGGTTTGGCAAGAATGGGGTTGCTGCCTGTAGTGAACTCTTTTGCTGCTTTTTTGGCATCAAGAGCCAATGAGCAGATTTATAATAATGCTACTGAATTAACCAAAATTATTTATGCCTTCCACTATGGAGGTCTTATTCCGGCAGGTCCCGGAAAATCACACCAAAGTGTTAGAGATATTTCTCTTATAGGAGCCATCCCTAATATTGAGATTTTCCAGCCATGCAATTCTCTTGAAGTTGAGCAAATACTTTCGTATTGTGTAAATTTTGCAAAATCAAATTGTGTAATAAGAATGAATATAAGCCCTTCGCCTCAAAGAATAGAATTACCTCAGGGTTATGTTTTCACGGCAGGTTGCGGAGTAGAACTTACTGAGGGCAGAGATGCTGTTATATTTGCTTATGGCCCTGTAATGCTCAATGAAGCTCTAAAAGCAAGTGAAATATTAAGAAATGAGGGTCTTGGACTTAAAGTGATAAATATGTCGAGTTTAAATAGAATGGACGAAAATTGGTTTGAAGGACAAATAGCTGATATCAATAAAATTTATGTTCTTGATGACCACTCGACTGTCGGTGGACTTGGCGATTTTATTTTATCGAAAATGGTAAAATTAAATTTAATACAAGGAAAGCATTTTGAAAAATTTGGTATCGAAAATTATCCTGCTTGTGGTACACCTCCGGAAGTATTGAGTTATCACGGATTAGACGGAGCTACTCTTGCTAAAAGAATAAGAAATAATTAAAATTTTCCGATATGGCTAATAGAATTGAATTTAACGGTGAGTTTCCCATTATTAAGCAATCGAATAAGTGGTACGATATTGCTCTTGACTTAATTCCTGCCCTTTCGCAAACTATGGCAAAAAGCCCTTCACAATATGTGAATGGAATAGCCCCAAAATACTTAAAAAGTGGCAGAGGTTCGCACGTAATTGATGTTGATGGCAATGAATATCTGGATTACAATATGGCTATAGGCCCAATTTCATTGGGGTATGCTTATCCGAGGACAGATAATGCCATTTTAAATCAATTAAAGGACGGAATAACTTTTTCGCTTATGCATCCTTTAGAAGTTGAAGTGGCAATGCTAATCAGAAAAATTATTCCTAATGCCGAATGTGTAAGGTATAGTAAGTCAGGAGCCGATGTTACAAGTGCAGCAATTCGTCTTGCAAGAGCATATACCGGGAAAAACAAAATATTATGCTGTGGCTATCACGGTTGGCACGACTGGTATGTTAGTACTATTGCAAGGAATGCCGGTATTCCCGAAGAAGTCAAAAACTTAACATATACTTTTAATTACAACGATATAGAATCTGTTAAAAATTCGATAGATGAAAATACAGCTGCAATCATACTCGAACCGGTAGTTTTTGAGGAACCAAAAGACAACTTTTTGCATAAGTTACATGAGATATGTAAGGAGAATAATATTCTTCTGATATTTGACGAAATGTGGACAGGTTTCAGAATGTCTCTTGGTGGAGCACAGGAATATTTTGGAATAACTCCCGATTTGGCAACTTATTCCAAAGCTATTGCAAATGGAATGCCTATAGCAGTTCTGACCGGGAAACGCGAAATTATGAATTTGCTCGAAGAAGATGTTTTCTTCTTCAATACTTTTGGTGGTGAAGCCCTATCCTTAGCTGCGGCTAAAGCTACGATAGAAGAAATGATCGAAAATAATGTTATTGAACAAATACATAATCAAGGTAGTAAGCTTAAAGAAGGAATTGAAAAAATTATAAAAGATATTGATATTGATTTTCTTTCATTAAAAGGTTATCCTTTTCGCTTTATGATGGCATTTGATGAAAAAGGAGGCGATCCTTTAATTCAGAAATCTTTTGTACAACAGGAACTTATAAAAAAAGGAATCCTTTGGTCAGGTTTTTTTAATATGAGTTTTTCTCACTCAAACCTTGATATTTTTTATACCATAACTGCCTTTGAGGAGGTACTTAAAATGCTGAAAGAAAAAGTATTATCAAACAATTTAAAAGAATCGGTAAAAGGTATTCCAATACAACCTTTAATTAGAAAAGTTTCTGATTTTAACACCAAACCTGTTGTAAAAAATGGATAGATTTTCTCTGAAAAACAAAGTTGCTATTGTTACAGGTGCTTGCGGATTGATAGGTAAAGCTTTTTGCGATGCATTACATGAAGCAGGTGCTGAGGTAATAGCTACTGATATTATTGAAAACGAATATATTATAAAAAATTACCACTTTATAAAGGCTGATATAACAAAGGAAGAAGAAGTTGAAAATTTAAAACAAAAAGTTATTGATAAATATCGCAAAATTAACATATTGGTTAATAATGCCTCTATAAATGACATGTTTGAAAACCCAAAAGCTGCTTTAGAACAATCGAAATTCGAGAATTATCCGCTTGAGCTTTGGGAAAAATCTATAAAAGTCAATCTTACAGGGACATTTATATGCTCTAAGATAATCGGAAAAGAGATGTTGAATCATAACGGAGGCAGTATAATCAACATTATTTCTACATACGGTATTACGGCACCAGACCAAAGTCTTTACAAAAACAAAGAAGGAGAACAGGTATTTTATAAGCCGCCTGCTTATTCGGCTTCAAAAGGAGGCGTTTTAATGCTTACAAAATATCTTGCAGCTTACTGGGGAAATAAAGGGATTAGAGTAAATGCACTTACTCCGGGTGGTGTAGAAAATAATCAGGATGAATTTTTTATAGAAAAGTATTCTGAAAAAACTCCATTAAAAAGAATGGCAAGTATTGACGACTACAAAGGTGCTGTTGTTTTTCTTGCATCAGATGCTTCATCTTATATGACAGGTGCAAATCTGATAGTTGATGGTGGTTGGACTTGCTGGTAATTAATATCTTATATATGAATAAAGAAGAATTATTAAAAAAAGCCGCAAAAGTTAAATTATTACTCACCGATTGTGATGGTGTACTTACAGATGGTTGTGTTTACTACACAAATAATGGTGAAGAAATGAAAAAATTTTCATTAAGAGACGGTATGGGAACAGAGCGACTTAAAAAGATTGTAAATGTTGAAACGGGCATCGTAACCGGAGAACCCTCAGTTTTAGTTTCAAAAAGAGCAAGAAAATTGAAAATTAAAGAATTACATACCGATATAAAAAATAAAGTAAAATGTGTTGAGGAAATTTGTAAAAAGAGAAAAATCGAATTATCGGAAATAGCTTATATAGGCGATGATGTAAATGATATTGAAGTTATGAAAATTGTAGGCATTTCTGCATGTCCAAACGACGCTTTCGG
Organism: uncultured Bacteroides sp.; assembly: GCA_964634005.1. Taxonomy (GTDB): domain Bacteria; phylum Bacteroidota; class Bacteroidia; order Bacteroidales; family JACABE01; genus CAZWKQ01. The sequence goes on along the minus strand of CAZWKQ010000001.1, from coordinate 403,721 downwards.
CGAAGTAAAAAAAATTTCCGATTACATAACATCCAATAATGGCGGCTATGGGGCATATAGAGAGTTTGCAGAATTAATAATAGAGGCAAAATTAAAAAATGATTAATATGAATAGAGAAGTAAAAGTAGGAAATAAATTTATAGGCGATGGTCATCCGGTATATATAATAGCAGAAATAGGCATAAATCATAATGGTTCGCTGGAAATTGCCAAAAAACTGATTGATGGTGCCGTTTTTGCAGGCTGTGATGCCGTGAAATTTCAAAAACGAACACCCGAAATATGTACTCCCAGAGACCAATGGGATATTGAACGCGATACCCCTTGGGGAAGAATGAAATATATCGATTACAGGCACAAAGTAGAATTCGGAGAAAAAGAATATGCCGAAATAGATAAATATTGCAAAGAAAAAAACATACAGTGGTTTGCTTCTCCATGGGATAATGAAGCCCTGCAGTTTTTACTGAAATTTGAACCGGTATTGTTAAAATTTGCATCGGCAAGTTTAACTGATATTGAGTTACTTAAAGAGGCCAGAAAAACTGGTATCCCTTTGATGATTTCGACAGGTATGTCAACCGAAGAACAAATAGATTACGCAATAAATGAAATTGGTACCGAAAATTTGCTTATAGCTCAAAGTACTTCTACATATCCCTGTAAATTAGAAGAGTTGAATTTAAGAGTGATAAATTCTTTTTTAAATAAATATCCGAGTGTGCCTATAGGATATTCAGGACACGAAACCGGATTAGCTCCAACTCTCGCTGCTGTAGCTATGGGCGCCAGTTTTATAGAACGACATATTACCCTCGACCGTGCATTATGGGGCTCCGACCAGGCTGCTTCTGTCGAAATAGGCGGTATGTTCAGAATGGTTAAAGATATAAGGGATATCGAAAAAGCACTAGGAAATGGTATTAAAACCGTTTATGAAAGCGAAATGAATTCGATAAAAAAACTTAGAAAATTTACTCAAATACCTTAAAAATAATATGTTATCATTACTGCTGTCAATTGTTTTTTCCTTATATCCCATTAATCAATACAAATTAATTGACGGTTATAGTTTTAAAGATAGTAAATTTAAATCTTCTCCGTCAAATCAGACACTTTTTATTATCGAGCGAAATAAAAATGCTAATGCAATTTATTATGATGCAAATATTATAAGCGGAAAGATTAACTACGATAACCCTTTGGATGTTTATTACATTCACTATGCTACTGATGGCAATCGATGCGAACTGAACGGAATTGAAAGAAAATTAGCTTATGGATACAAAGTAATTGAAAAGAAAGAAAAATCAATAATTATTCAACTTGTGGCATACAACAAAAGAAATATTTTACTTTTTCAGGATATTCATAATAAAACTTACGCTTTAATTAATATAAACGGAAAGGATGCATATCTGAAAAAGATTTTTGTATATGCAAAACCCAAATTATACACTTCTGTTGAATATATCGAACTTTACGGTTTTGACACTAAAAGCAATAGTCCGGTTTATGAAAAAATATTAAATCCTTGATTAAATATAATAAAACTATAAGTCAAATCTTGATATTATTTTTCACTTTTCAACAATAAACCGTATTGATTCAAAAAATTTCAGAATAGATGTAGAATAACAGAGAATTCTGATTTTTACTACTTTTGCAAAAAAATTATAATGATATCTGTTAATAAGCTATCTATACATTTTACAGGCGAATATTTATTCAACAATGTGTCGTTTATAATAAATGACAGAGACAGAATAGGTTTAGTAGGTAAAAATGGAGCAGGAAAATCAACTTTACTAAAAATACTATATGGTGAAATTGACCCCGAACAGGGCGAAATTATCAAAACGACAGGTCAAACAATCGGTTACTTGCCTCAGGAGATGGTAACAGACAGTGATAAAACTGTTTTCGATGAAGCATTACTGGCATTTGAAGAAGCCTTATTACTGAAATCCAAAATCCTTAAAATTACTGATGAAATTACACATAGAACTGATTATGAATCGGATGATTATTTAAAATTACTAAATCAACTAACTGAAAGTACCGAAAGATATAATGTTATAGGCGGTAATACAATGAATGCCGAAACTGAAAAAGTATTGCTCGGGTTAGGCTTTGAAAAGGAAGATTTTATTACTCCTTTAAAATTTTTCAGTGGAGGTTGGCAAATGAGGGTAGAGCTGGCAAAAATTTTACTAAAACGTCCCGATACTTTACTCCTCGACGAACCTACAAATCACCTTGATATTGAGTCAATACAATGGCTCGAAAATTTTTTAATAAATTATCAAGGAGCAGTTGTTTTGGTTTCTCATGATAGAGCTTTCCTTGATAATGTAACAAACAGAACAATAGAGATTTCCCTCGGAAAAATTTTCGATTACAAAGTTTCGTATTCTGAATATGTTATTCAAAGGCAAGAGCGGCAGCAGCAGCAAATCGCCGCATTTAATAATCAACAGAAAGAAATACAATCTATAGAGCGTTTTATCGAAAAATTCAGATATAAAGCCTCAAAGGCAAGACAAGTTCAATCGAGGATAAAACTACTTGATAAAATGGACTTTGTAGAAATTGATGAAATAGATAAGTCCTCAATTTTTTTCAAATTTCCTGATGCACTACATTCGGGAAAAGTGGTTTTGGAAGTGAAAAATATTACTAAAAAATACGATAATAACTTGGTTTTAAATGATATTTCTTTTGTAGTAAACAGAGGCGAAAGGATTGCATTTGTGGGAAAAAACGGAGAAGGAAAAACCACTTTGTCGAAAATAATTGTAGGCGAACTCGAATACGAAGGTTTATTAAATTTGGGACATCAGGTTAAAATTGGTTATTATGCACAAAATCAGGCTGCTATGCTTGACCCAGAAAAAACGGTATTTCAAACTATTGATGATATTGCCGTAGGTGAAATTCGCCCAAAAATACGTTCGATATTAGGTGGCTTCCTTTTTGGCGGTGAAGATGTTGATAAAAAGGTTAAAGTTCTTTCAGGTGGTGAAAAATCGCGGTTGGCGCTTGCAAAACTTTTACTTACTCCGGTAAATTTGCTTGTACTTGACGAACCTACCAACCACCTTGATATGCAGTCGAAAGATATTTTAAAAAATGCTTTACTGCAATTTAAAGGTACTTTAATTATCGTTTCTCATGATAGGGACTTTCTTCAAGGATTGACCGAAAAAGTATTTGAATTTAAAAATAAAACCATAAAAACTTATATTGGTGATATTTACGATTTTTTAGAATACAAAAATTTAGAAAATTTAAAACAGCTCGAAACAACTGAAAAACTTAATTACGAAGACAAATCGGAAAAAATATCGGAAAACAAAATAAATTGGGAAAAAAGGAAGATTAACGAAAAAGAAATCAGAAAAATTAAAAATAAAATCCAAAAATGTGAAGATGAAATAAGTAGATTAGAAAATGAAATTAGTATGATGGATAGCATTATGGCTAATCCTGAAGAGTTTCAAAAAAATATTGAAAATAACAGTTTCTTCAGCAAATATGAAATTTTGAAACAAAATTTAAATCAACAAATTCAATTGTGGGAAGAGCTTCATTATGAATTGCTTGAAAATGAAGAATAAAATATTTACTTTATCCGATTTTATTTATTTTTGTAAAAAACAATTTATTAAAAATGAAAAAGTTAATTTATTTATTTGTATTGATATTAATAGCTTTTAGCTGTAATAATTCAGAACTTGAAAGGTTAAAAGAAGAGAATCAAAAGTTACTTGCCGAAAAAAATTCAAAAGACTCAACAATTAATGAATTTTTCGGAACATTAGACCAAATAGAGGAAAACTTATCGATAATCAAGTCAAAGGAAGGTGTTATTTCAAAAGGCACTTCGCAAAACAACGAGATTTCGCAGGATATGCGTCAGAAAATTAATGACGATATCCAGGTTATTAATGAATTGATGGAAAAAAATAAAAGGGAGATTGCATCTTTAAAAAGCAGACTCAAAAGCTCAAATCTTAAAATCAAAAAGCTTGAAGAAATGCTTGCAAGATATGAGAAGCAACTTCAAGATAAAGATGTTGAAATTGAGCAGCTTAAGCAAAAGTTAATTTCGTTAAACTTTACTGTTGAAGCACTTAGTGCTTCTATTGACACATTAAAGCAATATAACAAGGCTAAAGATGAACAAATAGCCGAGAAAACACAGGAACTTAATACTGCTTATTATGCAATAGGTACCGAAAAAGAGCTTAAAGAGAATAAAGTTATTTCAAAATCGGGTGGTTTTATCGGAATAGGAGGAAATCAGAAAATAAAACAGGATTTTAATATTGATTATTTCAAAAAAATAGATATTACAAAAACCACAACCATAACAGTTGGAGGCAAAAACGCAAAACTACTGACTAATCATCCAAGTGGCAGCTATGAGTGGGTAATAAACGGAAAAAGAACCGAAAAAATTGAAATAACCAATCCTAAAGAATTCTGGAAGTACTCTAAATATATGGTTATTGTTGTTGAATAATATCCGAAAATCTATTTTTCAGCCGTGATGCTTCGTGTAGTTTTCACAAGTTTCGTGAGTGTTTGTTGAGCATGTGCAGCCTATTTTTTTACCATCTCCGGTATCAATCGAACTGCATGATTTCGAAAACTTTGCACCTTTTATAAAAAACATTTTAATGGCAAATCCTGCAAATGCTATTGCTATTAGTATAATGGCTGGTAAAAGTAACTCTATCATATTTTTTTTATTTTTTAAACAACTTAATTAGTATTTTGTTTTTCACGACTTTCAAAGTCATAATGTCATTTTTAATTTCCGAATGATTGATTTGAAATAAATTTATTGTGTTTCCTTCTAAATTCTGAAATAATTATTGCAGTCGCTATTGAAGCATTAAGCGACTCGGCACTTTTATTTACTGAAAAAGAAGGTATTGTTATCTTTTTGTTTATAAAGCAGTTAAGCTCATCCGATATTCCTTTCGACTCATTACCGATAATTATTAAACCGTTTGGAGTTAATTCTGAAGAATAAATATTATCTCCATTCAGAAAACTACCATAAACCGGTATATTCAAAGGGATAGTACCGAAAAATTCTTGAAGATTTTTATATATAAGCTTAACTCTTGAAATTGAGCCCATTGTAGCCTGAATAACCTTTGGGTTATAAACTTCAACTGTATTTTCGGAACAAACAATATTTTTAATCCCAAACCAGTCGGCAATGCGAATTATTGTGCCTAAATTGCCGGGGTCTTTAATTTGATCCAAAACAAGTATTAAATCGGTCTCGAAATTTATATTGATATTTTCGCCGGATGGAATATTAATAACAGCAACAACTTTATTTGGTGTTTTTAAGTTACTAATTTTCTCAAGTTCTTCAGGTTTAATTTCTGTTACATTAATATTCGAAGGAATATCAGTTTGGTCAATCCAATCTTTCAAAGAATAAATTTCTTCAATAATCAAATCGGAATTTATTAATTCTCTGACAAGTTTATCACCTTCGGCAATAAACTTCCCGTATTTTTCCCTAAACTTTTGATTTTTTAAAGATTGTAAATATTTTATTTTGTTTTTTGAAAGCATATGCAAATAAAAACAAAAAACCCGAATTATTTTCGGGTTTTTGAAACTTAAGATAATAATTTTTTATTCAGCAAAAACCTCAAATGAAATTTCAGCTTTAATTTCTTTGTGAAGATTAATTTTTGCTTTATATGTTCCGATTTCTTTTACAGAATCTCCGTCAATAACGATTTTTTTACGGTCGATATCGTAATTGTATTGTTCTTTAAGTGCTTCAGCTATTTGAATAGAATTTACTGAACCATAAATTTTTCCTGTACTTCCTGCTTTAGCTCCTATTTTTACGGTAACATTTTCTAATGCTTTTGCTAATGTTTCGGCTTCTTTTTTAATTTTTTCGAGTTTAAATGAGCGTTGTTTTAAAGTTTCGGCATGTATTTTTTTGTTGGTTTCATTAGCATATATTGCAAATCCTTGAGGTATAAGATAATTGCGTGCATATCCTTCTTTAACCTTAACTATATCGTCCTTGTAGCCTAAATTGGCAACGTCTTGTTTTAAAATTACTTCCATGTTGTTTCCCTCCTTATTTTAATAAATCAGCTACATAAGGTAATAATGCAAGATGTCTTGCCCTTTTAACTGCTTGAGCTACTTTTTTCTGGTATTTATTTGATGTACCTGTAAGTCTGCGAGGTAAAATTTTACCTTGCTCGTTTACAAATTTCAATAAGAAATCTGCATCTTTGTAATCAATGTATTTTATTCCGCTTTTTTTGAAACGGCAATACTTTTTCTTTTTTGTTTCAACCGCTATCGGGGTCAAATATTTTATTTCTGAACTATTTTCTGCCATGTTTAAGATTTTTAAAATTTTACAATTGAATTTGTTATTCTATAACAACAGCTTTAGGTTCTGTTTTTTCTTTCTTTTCAGAAGCCATATTGCGTCTTTTTTCGTTGTAAGCAATAGCGTGCTTATCAAGTTTGACGGTCAAAAACCTCAATAAACGTTCGTCACGTTTAAAAGCTGTTTCTAATTCTGCAATTAATTCGCCATCGGCTTTGAATTCAATTAAATAATAAAAACCTGTTGATTTCTTTTGTATGGGGTAAGCCAATTTTCTTAAGCCCCAATTGTTCTCAAAAATAATCTCAGCTCCTTTCTCTGTTAGAAAAGACTGGAATTTCTTTACCGTTTCCTTCATCTGATCATCAGACAAAACGGGAGTCATAATGAAAACGGTTTCGTAATGATTTAACATTGTCTTTTAATTTTTTAATTTGTTAATACTAATTTTTAAAAATGGAGTGCAAAATTAAAAAAAATATTTTTATCATCAATAAGTTATGTAAAATTTATTTTAAAATTATCAACTTATTTAATCCAAAATTACAATTAAGGTTGTTAATTAATTTTATAATGTAATATCCGTTCTTTAAATTGTTTAATGCTATTGTTTGCTCGTGTGAGCCTTTTTTGAGCAATAATTCGTATATTTTTCTGCCATGCATATCAAAAAGCATTAAAAAAGCATCATCCATTAATGTCGGAAAGCTTACTTTTACATAATCTTTAGCCGGATTCGGCGATATTTTTATATTTGAAAATTCCTGATAATTTTCAATATCGTTTGCATTTACGTTTATATAGTTAGTTTTTGTTATAGAGTCGTAGTTTTCTCCGTTGAAAACCTTAAGTTTAACAGGGTAAACCCCCGGGCTAGAATATTTAATATTTTGAGGATTTTGCTCTAAAGAATAGCTTGGGGTTCCTCCATAAAAAGTCCATTCCCATAAAATAGGATTTCCGGAACTTAAATCGGTAAAATTTACCGAATTTCCTGGTAAAATATTAGTTGTATCGGCTTTAAAATCGCAAACAACCGGTAATCCCGAACAGCTTATTAATTCTATATCATCAATAAAAAGGTAATACATATTGTAAGCAAAATGGTGAAAAGCAATGTATATATCGCTGTTTCCGTAAATATTGGGCGGAATATTTATCTCTTGAGGTGTCCAGGAGGTGTTTCCGTCGGTTTTTGGGTCGTTGTCCAATCTCGAAAAAACGGGAGGGGATATATAATGGTCTCTTGTCAACCCTGTAGTTGACAGAAGTACTTCGTATCCATCTCTTTTATTGTTTAAATAGTAGAGGTGCTTCCATTTCAATGTAGCCCCGTTTGCCGGAACTGTTATTGGTCCGAATTCCAACCAATTGTCGGCTTGGCCTGCAGTAGTAAATATTGATGCAGCACCGTAAAAAGAGTTAGTATCTCCGGGTGATAATACCTGCTTAAAAATATTCCACTTGGTTGAGTGTCCTGAGTAATAAGGTGTTAAACTATCGAAATCTTCCTGAAAAATTTGAAAATTCGCGAGATTTTGGGGATTTATGTAATAATCAGGTACACTGTCTTTAAACAGGTAGTTGCATTGATTAAAAACTGTTATGTAATTGTTTTTGATAATGTTATGGCTTCCGTTATTGGTAATTATTGTAAGGCTTACATTGTAAGTGCCTGCTTGATTGTAAGTTACAATAGGATTTTTTAAATTTGAAACAGAAGGTTGTCCCCCCTGAAAAATCCATTTATAACTTATTATACTATCAAAAGTTAGAGATTTGTCATAAAATTGTACATTTTCTTGTTTCGAAATTTTTGTTTTATTTGATGAAAAATCAGCGTAAGGTGTTACAGTTATAAAATTTGTTTTTGTTAATGTATCGCTTCCGTATATGTTGCTAATAATAAGCGTTACTTTGAATATACCTGGTTGATTATAAGTAATTACCGGATTTTTTAAAGTCGAAATACTTGGATTTCCGCCTTCAAAAATCCATTTATATTGGCTAACATTTCCTGTCGAAATATCGGTAAAACTAACCTGTTCATTAATATTTACTAAGTTCTTGTCTGCTTTAAAATGGCAAACAGGATAGTTGTTCTGAGGAATTATTCTGATTATGGCACTTTGGTTGTATGAAAAGTTATTACTATTAGGTGATAGAGAAGTTAACAAGTAATATCCGTCATACATTCCACCCCAACCCCAGTTAATATGAAACATGTTGTTATTATCGTAACCATCACATACAAATGCGTGTCCTCCTGCATTGTTTTGATTATATCCCGATAAAAATACCGGTCTTGTTGAGTCTAATTCATTTTTTAGCAAGTTTGACCAACCTGTTTCGGTATAATTGTTTTTTTGTACTATTTGAGCAGAGTTTGAATAATTAAAGAAATTAATAAGAGAGTTTTTGGCATCAGTAATATTTGCTCCGGAGTATTGATAATTAAACAGTGTATTGACTGATACAGCGTTATGATATATAAATTGGGCAGTAGTCGAATTTTTCGAAAATAAAACGTTTGGCATGTTGTTATAGTTATAATTCGCGTTGCCAAAATTTGCATATTGATTACCGTAATATGCATTATAATAACTGTTGAATCCTGTTCCGGTCAGCGGGTATTTGTGAAACCTCATAATTTGAGCCAATGCTATGGCAACACATCCTGCAGGTACTTTCTGACAAAAGTAAGCCCCTGAATTAGGAGCACTTGGGCATGAATCATTGTAAAAACAAGCCTGATCCCATTTTGTGGAAATTAATGGTTGAATTATACTATTTTGTGATTTATTTTCTGTAAAAATGTTTTCAATGTTTTGTGTATTGTTATGCTTGTTTTTCTTTTCTTGTTCAATCTCTTCCGAATAATATCTCAAAAGGTCTAATAATGCAGGAGGAATATTATTTATATCAAATTTGTTGTTTGTTGAATAGCCGATTATTTTCTTACTTGTTTTGTATGATGGAATTATTATAAATCCATTGCCGTTCAAAAAGTTAACAATATAAACTGAAGTGTCATTATTATTTCCATAGGGGATTATTTCTTCGATAAAACAATCTTTTTTTTTATTAAAATTTTGTTTTGAAAATTCATACGCAATTATTTCTGCCTTGTGAATATCAATATTTTGTGAAAAAGAAATATTAGTAATACCTAAAGATAATATTGATATAATGAATAAATTTTTTAAAGCTCTCATTAATTTTAGTTATTAAAAAAGCTCCTGTTGTTTTTCAGGAGCTTTTCAAAAAATGAAACAACAAAATCTACTTGGTATAAAACGTTTTTTTAGTGGTATGTTTAAACGTTTTACCATTTTTAACATAGGTAGTAGTAATGTTTAAAGTTCCCAATTTTCCTGATTTTGTGCCAAATGGGAAAGTAATTACATACATATTGCTGAGTTGTCCGCTAACATAGCCGTATAATTCCTGTAAGTCAACAGTGTTTGGAGTAATGTAAAATCTACCGCCGGTAGTGTCGGCTAAGTGCTTAAGCATAGTAGTATCGGGATAGCCGCTGTTGATATTTCCATAGCAAATTGAATAAATCGGAATTTGCTCGGTTATAGATTTTGAAATAAGTGAATCATTGTTTAAAGGAGGACAGTTGTTTACACCATCAGTAAATGCTATAACTGCAGGAAGATAGACCCCTGTAAGTGTAGGCATTAAGGAAATAATGTGGTCAAGTCCTGTTAAACAAGCCTGAAACAAAGCAGTAGTCATATTAGCAATGTGGAAAGTATCGATAGCAGCAAGCAATGCAGCTGTATCAATAGTGAATGGGCATGCTGTAAATACTTGTGTTGAAAACTTAATAACTTCCATGTAATCGTTAATATTCTTCAACAAAATAAAATACTTCAAAGCTGCTTCCATATTCGGAATACTGGTACTGTCGTAAAGCATACTGCCTGAATAGTCCATAATTAAAGAAGCTGCAACATTGTAGGCTGTTCCGGTACCTGTAGAATATAAAACATTCAGTGATGATGAAGGAACATTTGTTGTAACACCATCAATAGTGTAACTTACTTCAAAATTAGGATTTGATAAACCCGTTAACGGCCTTCCTGTTTGGTCGGTAACTGACAAAAATACAAGCATTTTGCCGTTTTTTATGTCAACACGCGGAATGTTTGATTGTATTTCTTTTGTGTTTTGTGGAGGGTTGCCAACAATTGACAATGGGCTCTCATCCTTTTGGCAACTAAACAAAACTAAAATTATTGCTAAAGCAGTAAATAAAGCATAAATCTTTTTCATTTTAAACTGTTTTTAATTAATTAAAAATAAATTGATTGTAAAGTTATCGAATAGACAACCAATTTTATTAAAAAGTTTACTTTATTTTGTTAAAATAACGAAATTTATATTAATTCTAAATTATAACAGTTTATTCTTCCTTTTTAGCTTGTTCCCAAAACACGTCCATTTCCTCTAATGTCATGCTTTTTAATGTTCTGTTTAGTTCGTTTGCTTTATTTTCTAAATATTTGAAGCGTTTAATAAATTTTTTGTTCGTTTTTTCTAATGCATCTTCGGGGTTTATATCCAAAAACCTTGCATAGTTTATCAAAGCGAACATAACATCTCCAAACTCTTTTTCAATTGAATCTTTCGAAGAGTTGTTATTAATCTCGTTTTGAAGTTCATTAATTTCTTCCAGAACTTTGTTCCACACCTGATGTGGTTCCTCCCAATCGAAACCTACACCTTTTACTTTTTCTTGAATTCGAAATGCTTTTACTACGGCAGGCAAAGCATTTGGTACTCCTTCCAGTACTGATTTTCGGCCTTCCTTTAGTTTTATTTTTTCCCAGTTTCTTTTAACCTCCTCTGCGTCGTTTACTGTTGTTGTATCGTATATATGCGGGTGTCTGCGAATTAACTTATTATTTATTCCTTCAATAACATCGCTGATTGTAAAAGCCCCAAGTTCTTCAGCAATTTTTGAATAAAAAACTATATGCAGCATTAAATCTCCGAGTTCATTCTTAATTTCATTGAAGTCTTTCTCCATTATCGCATCCGACAATTCATAAACTTCCTCTATTGTTAAATATCTCAGGCTTTCAATAGTTTGTTTCTTATCCCAGGGACAGTAGTTCCTAAGTGTATTCATTATTTCAAGAAGTCTTTCAAATTCTTCGGTATTTCTATTCATTTTTCAGAAAATTTATTAAAGTGTTTATGTCATTTAATTTCATGCAGTTGAAGTGTTTTTTGGGACATTTTTTGAAGCCAATTTTACTGCAAGGTCTGCAAGATAAGTTTTTTACTTCTACAATTTTTGACAGATTTTTCATGCTTGCAGGAAGATACGGATACATCCCGAATTCGGGGACTGTATTTCCCCACACTGATAAAATATTCTTTTTCAAAGCTGCTGCTATATGCATCATTCCTGTATCGGGTGTAATAATTCCTTTCGATTGTTCAATAATTGAAGCTGATTGCCCTACATTATAAATGCCGCAGGCATTAAAAACGTCTTTGTTATCGGCTTTTTTTCTTACTTCCTCTGCTCTTGGTCTATCTTCCTTCCCACCGATTAAAACCAGAGGAATTTCGGTTTTCTTACATAAAGTCAGTAAGATATCATCGGGAATTTTTTTTGTAAAATGATTACCCCCTACAACCAAAACCTTATACCCTTTATGAAAGTTTATTGGCAAAAGGTTGATATTTATCATGTCAGCTTCGTTAATAAAAAAATCTAATCCTTCATTATCGTTTCTTACATTTAGTTTTTCGAGTGCTTTGAAATAACGATTGACAATATGAATATCAGGCAATAAATTAATTTTAAAGTTTACCAAAAGCCATTTTGCGAAATTCAATTTTGGAAATGAATAAGAAGGTTTCAATAAGCTTGATTTAATCCTGAAACTTCTTATATTTTTATGTAAGTCAATTATTGATGAATAGTTCTCACTTTTGAGTTGCTTAATAAGTTCACTATAATTTTCATTAAAAGTGTAGATTTTATCAATGTTAGGATTAGTACAAAGAATTTCATAGTAAGAAGCTTTTGTAAGGTAATGAATTTCAGCTCCCGGAATTTGCTTTTTAACACATCTAAGCAAGGGAGTTGTAAGAACTATATCTCCTATCGAACTGAACCTTATGAAAAGTATTTTCAAAATTTTTTTTTACAAAATTATAAATTATTAATTTAAAAAATCTTCTATTTTTGCAATATGATACTTACAGACACTCACACTCACCTTTATCTTGATGAATATAACGAAGATATTCAGCAAGTTATAGAAAGGGCAATAGAAAACAAAGTTGGTTATTTTCTGCTGCCGAATATCGACAGCAGCACAATAGTGCCAATGAACTCCTTATGTAATAAGTATAAGGATATAATGTTTCCAATGATAGGCTTGCATCCTACTTCTGTAAAAGAAAATTATTTGGAAGAGTGCGAAATTATGAGGAGAGAGGCAATATTAAACAAATATTTTGCCATAGGAGAAATTGGAATTGATTTATATTGGGATTTATCATTTAAAGCCGAACAAGAATATGCGCTGAAATTCCAGTTAGAATTAGCCATGGAACTTAATTTACCCGTGTCTATTCATTCAAGAAGCTCACTTTCCGAAACTATAGAAATGGTAAAGAAAGTCAATACCAACAATAAACTTAAAGGTGTATTTCATTGTTTTGGAGGCACATACGAAGAAGCCATTGATATAATCGATATGGGTTTTTTGTTAGGAATAGGAGGGGTAGTTACGTTTAAAAATTCCGGATTAGATAAAGTATTGGCTCATATTGATTTAGATAATATTATTTTAGAAACTGATTCCCCGTATCTAACACCTTCACCATTTAGAGGAAAAAGAAACGAAAGTTCTTTTTTGGTTTATATTGCCCGAAAAATATCAGAGTTAAAAAAGATATCTGTAGAAGAAGTAGCCGAAATTACCACAAACAACGCCAGAAGACTATTTAATTTTTAATTTATAATGGGAAACAGAACAGCTATATTGGTAATATATACCGGTGGAACTATAGGGATGATAAAAGATCGTGAAACCGGAGCACTTCATCCTATTAATATGGATTTGCTTTACCAATCTATACCGATATTAAAAAATTTCAATTGTAAACTAGATTATATTTCCTTCGATCCTTTGATTGATTCATCAAATGTAAAACCTGAATTTTGGGTAAAACTTGCCGGAGTCATAGAAGAAAATTATGAATTATATGACGGTTTTGTAGTACTACATGGTACTGATACTATGTCATACACAGCGTCTATATTGAGTTTTATGTTAGAAAACCTTAATAAACCCGTAATTCTTACAGGCTCTCAGCTACCATTGGGGGTTGTAAGAACAGACGGAAGAGACAATATAATAAATTCAATAGAAATAGCTGCAGCAAAGGAAGACGATACTCCTAAGGTACCTGAAGTATGTATTTGTTTCGAAAATAAGTTATATAGAGGAAACAGAACAAGCAAGTTTACTGCCGAAAATTTCGATGCATTTCTTTCGGGCAATTATCCTAACTTGGCAGATGTAGGAGTACATATTAAATATAACGAACAACTTATTTTAAAACCGAATTTTAAAAAGTTAAAAGTCCACTATAAGCTTGATAATAATGTTGCAATATTGAAATTATTTCCGGGAATAACAGAAAATGTAGTAAGGAGTGTACTTTCAATAAATGGATTAAAAGCAGTAGTTTTAGAGACTTATGGTTCGGGAAATGCCCCTACCGATAAATGGTTTATAGAAGCACTTAAAGAAGCAATAGAAAAAAATATTATTATTTTCAATGTAACACAATGTAAATCAGGAAGTGTAGAAATCGGGAAATATGAAACAAGTCTCGATTTAGGAAGGATAGGTGTTGTTGGAGGTTTTGATATTACCACAGAATCGGCAATATCAAAACTTATGTTTTTACTGGGCGGCAATTTTACTTTGGAAGAAATTAAGCAATTGCTTCAAAAACCTCTGAGGGGAGAGCTAACTAATTAATTTTAAAACAAGCACAATAAAAACAGAAAAAAAACGCTATTTGATAAATTTAAAAAAAACTTTTTTAATATCAATCTATTTTTTTTGTAATTTAGCGGTCAAAAAAATAATTGAAAACTGTATTAGAATAAATGGTTTTTTGGATAGGTGGCCGAGTGGTCGAAGGCGCACGCCTGGAAAGTGTGTATTCCGTGTGGAACGGAATCGTGGGTTCGAATCCCACCCTCTCCGCCAGCTTATTAAATAATGTAGAATTCAATAAATTATTAATTAACAATAAAATAAAACAAAAATCAATTAAAAATTAACCATGAAAAAATTAATTGCTTTATTTACAATTGCAGGAATGCTAACATTTGTTGCCACTCAGGCACTATATGCACAGGCACAAAAAGCCGATACCAAAACTGAAAAAGTTTCTGATACTTCAGCAAAAGCTACACAAGATAGTGCTGTATCAGAAGTACAACCAAGTGCTGATACAACAGCTCTTACGGCTAATGTTGATGAAGGAAAGTCGTTTCACCAAGTTTTGAAAGAAAAGTTCATTCAAGGGGGTGCAGGCTGGATGACTCCTATTCTTTTAGTGTTGATATTAGGGTTAGCTTTAGTTGTTGAGAGAATTATTTACTTAAATCTTGCAACTACTAATACCGAAAAACTTCTTAATGGAGTTGAAAATGCTTTAAATAACGGAGGTGTTAATGCTGCAAAAGAATTGTGCAAAAATACTCGTGGTCCTGTTGCCAGCATATTCTATCAAGGTCTCGACAGATTTGACGAAGGTTTAGAAATTATCGAAAAATCTATCGTATCTTACGGTGGAGTTCAAATGGCACGTTTGGAGAGAAACTTATCATGGATAGGCTTATTTATAGCTTTAGCACCTATGCTTGGGTTCTTGGGTACAGTTGTAGGGATGGTTCAAGCTTTTGACTCAATTGAACAAGCCGGTGACATTTCTCCAACAGTTGTTGCAGGTGGTATGAAGGTAGCTCTTTTAACAACCGTTTTCGGTCTTATCGTAGCTATTATTTTACAAATTTTCTTCAACTACCTGGTTAATAAAATTGAAGGTATTGTTAACACTATGGAAGATGCAAGTATTTCTTTCATGGATATTATTGTAAAACATTTACATAAAAAATAAAAACATCAACTAACTATGGAAAATGTATTTATTAATATTGGATTAATAGTAACATATTCGCTATTAGGGATTGCACTGCTGACGTTAGTTGGGTTTTCAATAAAATTCCTTTTAGTTAATATAAAAAAGTCCAAATCAACTTTATTCGGCGTTATAGGTTTAATCGTTGTATTTATAATATCGTACCTAATGTCTTCTTCAACCGATGTTAGTCAGGTTGTTTTTGAGAAAACAGGTACTGATTATGGATTATCGAAACTTATCGGAAGTGGTTTGATTTTGACTTATGTTATGTTTATTTTAGTTATTCTTACAGCTGCATATGCGGCAATATCTAAAATGATTAAATAAAGAATACTTATGGCAAAGAAAATTCCGGAAATAAATTCAGGGTCAATGGCAGATATTTCATTCTTGTTGCTTACCTTTTTCCTTCTAACATCTTCGATAGATACGGATATGGGTATAACAAGAAGATTACCTCCGCCACCCGATCCTACCCAGAAGCCGCCTGAGATAAAAAAACGTAATATTTTTACTGTACTTGTTAATGCTAACGACCAGCTTTTAGTCAATGGTGAACCGGGAGATATAAGAACTCTTAAGGATAAAGCCAAGGAATTTCTTGCTAATCCTTACAATTCTGAAAGCCTTCCCGAAAAAACAGTAAAATATATTGATCTTTTAGGTAATGTTGAGGTATCAAAAGGAGTTATTTCACTTCAAAACGATAGAGGTACTTCTTATAATATGTATATTCAGGTTCAGAACGAGCTAACTGCTGCTGTTAATGAACTTCGTGATAAATTGTCGAAAGAAAAATTCGGAAAAAAATTCGATGATTTAAAAGAGGAACAAAAACGTGAAGCTATACAAAAAGCAATTCCTGTTAGTATTTCTGAAGCTGAACCTAAAGATGTAGGAGGGAAAAAATAATGGCACGTTTTAAAAAGAAAGGAAGTAATAGTGTTCCGGGCATTAACACCGGTTCGATGTCTGATATTATTTTCATGTTTTTATTCTTCTTTATGGTTATTACAACAATGAGGGAAAGCACTTTATATGTAAAAATTAAAGCTCCTCAAGCCACCGAAGTTCAAAAACTTGAAAAAAAATCATTGGTTAGTTTCATTTATGTAGGTCCACCTACCAAACCACAAATTTATGGTACTGAACCTCGCATTCAGCTTAACGATCAATATGCTAATGTTTCCGATATTCGCGAATTTATAGAAAAAGAAAAAGCTGCAAGAAACGAAGCCGACAGACCATTACTAACAACATCTTTGAAAGTTGACGGTGAAACTAAGATGGGTATCATTACCGATATTAAACAAGAACTCAGACAGGTTTCTGCTTTCAAAATAAACTATTCTACACGTAAAGCTAAAAAATCGGAAGAATAAAATAGATTTTTTCGAATAATATATTCTGAGGAGGAAGAATTTAAAATTCTTCCTCCTTTGTTTTTCTAAAGCTTATGGCTTTAAACTTTCTTTCTCTTTGGTTTATACTAAAAATAATAACTATAGTCAGCAATAAGCTAAAAATTATTACAGGATAATCGTCATTATTGCTCCCGAATTTTTCAATATCTGAAGACAACTTATATTTAATATTTAAAAAAGCTACCATTACTGCAAAGGCATTGTTTACAAAATGAGCTGCAATGGCAATCCACAAATTTCGGGTTATGTAGAAAAGATATCCTAAAATCAATCCAAGAACAACTCTTGGCAAAAAACCGAAAAATTGCAAATGAGCTGCACTAAAAACAATAGCCGAAATAATTATTGCAATATGAATATTTCCAAGCCAATTTTTTAACAATTTCATTAAAATACCTCTGAAAAGAATTTCTTCTCCAATAGCCGGTATCACTGCAATCATTAATATATTAAGCAATAATCCGCCAATAGTATTCACATTTAGGAAAACATCAGTTAAATAAGCTGCTCTTTCTTCTGAAACCCTCATCCAATTTTCTATTCCCGACATCGATTCGGGTAAGTGAAAAGACTGATTTAATGATAATAGCCAATTAATAAAAGGCATTGATATAATCATTATAAGTAATCCGGCAACAAGCGAAAATATATGCGGTTTTTTATCCAGTTTTAAATATCCTTTGGGATTTCGGCTCAAAAAATATACAAAAAGGAGGGAAGGTATAAGAAAAAGCCCCAAATGATTTACTATCTGCAAAAACTTTGAAAGATTAATATTCGATAAAATATCAAATTCTTTTCCATTAGTCAAAAGATTATTTCCCCCGAAAGGGATTGTAATTAAAATCCCGATTATACTTATAATAAAACCCGATATAATGATGAACATCAACAGCATCATTATTTGAACGGGAACGCTGAGATTCTTCAGGAATAAAGTTCTTTTAAACATAAATTATTAAAGATAAATTGAACAAACTACCGACAAAAGTAAATAAATTTAAACGACAAATTCAATATGTTTTAAAATATACCTGATTATTAAGCTTTTTTAATTCAAAATCATCTTTTGAAAAATTATCCTTTTTTGTAATTTTCGAAAAATCAAGCTTTAAAATGAAAAATCTATCAAAGTTTATTACCTATTTGCATGATATTTGATAATGAAAATTTGTATTTTTGTGAATTAAAAAATAATTTAAAAATGAAGAAAATTGTTTGTTTAATATTAATATCGATAGCTTTTAATTCAGTTAAATTGTTTTCTCAGGATACTTTGAGAGCAAGAATACCGGTTGATACAAATACAAAACTAATAACATATATAGGAGTAGTGAACGAAACCGGTACCAAAGATGAATTGTATAAAAGAGGAATTGAATGGATAAATGCCAATTATAAAAATCCCGCTGAGGTAACCAGAATTCGCGATGCTGTTAATGGCGAAATTGAAGGGCAGCATCGAATTCAGATGTATTACATTGATAAAGACGGAAATACAATTAAAACCGGCTTGGTTGAATATACATTTATTTTGCAGTTTAAAGACAACAAATACAGGTATAAGTTTACCAATTTTTATTTAAAGGATAAATCGAGGTATGCGGTAGAAAATTGGTTAGACCCCAAAAATCCTGGTTATTCTCCACTTTGGGATGATTACCTCAGAATAATTGATAATCATATACGTAAACTGATAGAATCGCTTAAAGCTGCTATGCCGGCAAAGAAAATAATTAAAGATGAATGGTGATTCGCAGGGTTTTATTAATGCTCTTGTTTTTAATAAAACCGATCTATTAAAGAAAATTCCCAAATCCGATTTGCATTCTCATGCTCTTTTGGCGAGCAGGTTTTCGTCGTTTTGCCGTGAAATGCAGGTTTCATTACCTCCGCCTCCCGAATTTATGAATGATATAAGTGAAATGAACAAATATATCATTGATAATTTAAGAAACATAATTCTTACCGAGGATGGTTTCCAAAAAGCATTAATGCTGGCATTTCTTCAGGCTGAAGAAGACGGTATAACAAAACTTGAAATGAGCATTGATGCTATGTTTTTAAGTTTATATTCTTTTGATATCGAAAAATTTATCGGTGTAATTGACCAAATATACAAGAATTCGACGGTTAATGTCAGGTTTAATCCCGAAATAGGTATTAGCAGGAATTTAGAAATATCTGAAGCCGAGAAATACGTTGTTCCATGTATTGAAAGTAGCTATTTCAAATCAATTGATATTTATGGAGATGAGTTATTCAGGGATGCAAAAGAGTACAAAAAAATATTCAAATTAGCCAAGAAAAACAGAATGAAGCTGAAATGTCATTCGGGTGAATTCGGAGATGCCGAATCTGTAAGATATACTGTTGAAACTCTCGAATTAGACGAAGTACAGCACGGGATTTCAGCCTCCGAATCTACCGAAGTGATGAAGTGGCTTATGGAAAATAAAATTCAGCTAAATATTTGCCCTACAAGTAATTTAAAGCTTAAAAGGGTTAAAAGTCTTGAAACTCACCCTGCAAGAATTTTGTTTGACAATGGTGTAAAAATTACAATAAATTCTGATGATATAATGATTTTTAATCAAAGTGTAAGTGATGAATTTTTTAATTTATACAAAGCCAAACTTTTCTTACCGGAAGAACTCGATATTATTCGTTTAAATGGGTTAAATGAAAAAATAAACATTAAATAGCTGAAAAACAGATTTATAAATAAATAAAATTATTATTCCAATAATATTTTTAATAATTAAAAAAATCCTCCTTTTTTTATTAAATTTGCGTTTTCAAATTAAAAATTGATTTCTAACTGCCATTAAAAGTCATTATTATGGCTTGCATATTGATATTCAATGTAAAAGCAAACGGGTAGTAAATTATAAATTAGAGTAAATGGAAAAGAGGTGGGTTTTAAAGAAAAAAGGGGATGCCGAAGTAATCAAAAGATTGCAGGAAGAGCTTAAAATATCTTTTCCATTAGCAAATTTGTTAGCTCAACGAAATATTAACAATTTCAAGGAAGCACAGGATTTTTTCAGACCAAAACTAACACATCTGCACGATCCTTTTTTGATGAATGATATGGATAAAGCAGTTGAGAGAATCAAGAAAGCTATCTTAGGGAATGAAAAAATTCTTATTTATGGTGATTATGATGTTGACGGGACAAGTGCCGTTGCATTAGTATATTCGTTTTTTAGAGAATTTTATGAAAATATTGATTTTTATATTCCCGACAGGTATAACGAAGGTTATGGAATTTCATTCAAAAGCATAGATTTTGCGAAGGAAAACAATTTTAAGCTGGTTATTGCCTTAGATTGCGGAATAAAAGCAACAGAGCAAATAAAATATGCTAATTCAAAAGGGATTGATTTTATCATTGGAGACCATCACCGTCCGGGAAACGAAATGCCTGAGGCTATTGCCATATTAAATCCTAAAAGAAACGATTCTACATATCCTTATACCGAACTTTCGGGATGCGGCATAGGATTTAAACTTATTCAAGCCTATGCTGTTGTTAATAATATTCACTTTGAGGAGGTAGAAAAATTTATTGACCTTGTTGCAATAAGTATAGCTGCAGATATTGTCCCGATTACGGGAGAAAATAGAGTGTTGGCTTTTTACGGGTTGAAGCAGTTAAACTCGAAACCGCGACCCGGTATAGAAGCTATACTTAAATTCAGTAATGTTCACAGAAGCGATACTCCTGCAGATTACTATTTCAAACGGCAACTTACGATAAACGACCTTGTTTTTCTTGTTGGACCGCGAATTAATGCTGCCGGCAGAATGGAAACAGGGAAAAAATCTGTCGAATTGCTTATTTGCGACAATTATCAGGATGCTTTTTTTATTGCCGAACAAATAAATAATAACAATATTGAAAGAAAAAACCACGACACTTGTACTACTCAACAGGCAATAGAGTATATAAGAAACAATGAACAACTGCTAAGCAGCAAAAGTACCGTAGTTTATAACCCCGAATGGCATAAAGGAGTTATTGGTATTGTTGCATCGAGACTAACCGAAGAATTTTACAGACCTACAATAGTATTGACTCATTCTAATGGTTTAATAACAGGTTCAGCAAGAAGTATCAAGGATTTTGATATTTATGATGCGATAGAAGCTTGCAGCGATTTACTTGAACATTTCGGAGGTCATAAGTATGCTGCAGGTTTGTCACTGAAACCGGAAAATTTGGACGCTTTCAGGAAAAAATTCGAAGAAGTCGTTAGCTCTACTCTCACCGAAGATATGATGATACCTGAAATTGAAATCGACGACTGCATTAATTTAAGCGATATTAACAGCAAATTTCATAATATTCTAAAACAATTTGCTCCTTTTGGGCCTGGAAATATGTCACCTATATTTCAAACTGACAATGTAAAAGATGCTGGTTATTCAAAAGTTGTTGGTACTAATCATTTGAAATTATCGATAATTAGTCACGATTCAAGCAGTTTCCCTATTTCTGGTATAGCATTCCAATTAGGTGAATATTTGCCTTTTATACAAAAGGGTTTGCCTTTTTCTATATGTTATCATATTGAGGAAAATGAGTGGAACGGCAAAACGACTTTACAGCTTAATGTAAAAGATATTAAATTTGATTAACCTCTTCAAGGGTATCAATAATTTCTTTATAATCGTTGCTTGTAACAAGTTTTATTCTATAGTGTTTAAAATCGGGAATACCTTTAAAGTATCCCGAATAATGCTTTCTCATTTCGAGTATGCCCAATTTTTCGCCTTTCCAATTAATGCTTTTAATAAGATGTTCTTTACAAATTTCTACTCTTTCCTGAATAGTAGGAGGTGTATTAAGTTTATTTTCAAATAAATAGTTTTTTACTTCACTGAATATCCATGGATTACCAATACTTGCTCTTCCTATCATTAAACCGTCAATACCGTATTTTAGTTTATCTTT
Source organism: uncultured Bacteroides sp. (assembly GCA_964634005.1). Classification (GTDB taxonomy): domain Bacteria; phylum Bacteroidota; class Bacteroidia; order Bacteroidales; family JACABE01; genus CAZWKQ01. The sequence continues at coordinate 381,741 of CAZWKQ010000001.1, read as the reverse complement.
TGCAACTAAAGCATTTGAAATATCCCCGTTTCCAATTACTGGAATTTTAATTCTCGGATTATTTTTTACTTCACCTATTAATGTCCAATCAGCTTCGCCTTTGTACAGTTGAACTTTAGTCCTGCCGTGTATCGTTATGGCCTGTATTCCAATATCCTGAAGCCTTTCGGCGATTTCTATTATCGGATTGTTTTTTTCATCAATACCTAAACGAGTTTTAACCGTAACGGGAAGATTTGTAGATTTAACAACGGCTTCTGTAATTTTAATCATTTTGGGGATATCGCTCAATATACCTGCTCCGGCTCCTTTATTGGCAACTTTTTTAACAGGACACCCCCAGTTAATATCAATAAAATCGGGATTAGCAGATGATGCTACTTCTGCTGCCCTGCACATCGAAGTTATTTCATGCCCAAAAATCTGAATACCAAAGGGTCTTTCGTTGGGGTCGAAATCGAGTTTAACGGTACTTTTTTTGGCATCTCTTATTAAACCCTCTGATGATATAAATTCAGAAATTACAACATCTGCACCAAATCGCTTACAAATCAACCTGAAAGGCGGATCGGTAACATCTTCCATCGGGGCTAACCATATTGATAGGTCGGGTAATTCTATATTTCCGATTTTTACCATCTTATAGTTTTTTCATTTTCTGTAAAAATTCATTTCATCAATATATTTCATCACTTTTGGATGAAGCATATAATTGACTGAAATATTGTTTTTTATGGCATTTCGGATATAACTTGACGAAATTTCGATAAATGGGGCATTTATTTTTTTAATTGATTTATGTTTATCAAAAGGGCTTTCGTGTGATGACGGACGGGGATAAACGTAAATATTGTAATTTTCGAGTATATATTCGTAATTGAACCATTTATCGAATGTTACAAGATTATCGCTGCCTAAAATAAGTGAAAAAGTTTTTTCGGGATATTTTTCCTGAAGATAAACCAAAGTATGAACTGTGTATGAAGGTTGAGGCAGCGAAAACTCTATATCGCAAGCTTTGAAAAAAGGATTGTCGTCAATGGCAATTTTAACCATTGCAAGACGATGATTTGCCTTAAGCAGGCTTTTTTTGTTTTTAAACGGATTTTGAGGAGAAACAACAAACCAAATCTCTTCGAGTTGCGACAATGAAAGTATTTGTTCGGCAATTATCAAATGCCCGATATGAATCGGGTTAAAAGTACCAAAATAAAGTCCTATATTCTTTGGAATTTTCATTAAACATTTAAAATTATTTGCAAAGATATTCAATGAAACGGAATTTTTTTAAATCAAACATTCAATAAAGATTTTCTTATTCTGGCTTTTCCCAATTAATTTCATTAGTTCACTGCGTTCTTAATGAAAAATTTGGCTTTAAGATTACCTGCATAGCCACAGGATTATGATCGGAATGGGAAAATCCCATATCAATGGCTTGGATGTAAATAGTCTCAATGTTTGGTGAGGTGATAAAGAAGTCAATAGTGGTAGTTTTGGTTGTATTTATATTAAAAGGTTCATCAACAAAACGATTGCTTGGGATCAAGGTGTCATATACTATTTTCCAGCCGTTTGTTAAAAATTTTTCGTCAATGGAGTTAATATCGGCTTTTTTATAATTTTTCCAATAATTAACTCTGCTAAAGTAGGGCGGATTGTTATTGAAATCTCCACCTACAATCACATAATCACCATTTTTGTAACAATTTAAAATAAAATCCTTAAGCTCGGCAAGTTCAATCGAACTTAGTTTACCTCCGTCGAATGCAGAGTTATGAGTATTGATAACATAAAGTTTTTTATTTCCCTCAATGGTGAATTTATTAACCATAAAACAACGATCGAGCATAAGTAAATTTAAAGGGAAGTTGAAATTTGAACTATAGGAATACCTTGCTATTTCATCGGCTTTGTACTTCGAAAAGGTAGCAATACCGGCCTTAACTCTTCCCATAGGAGAATAAAGAGGCATTACAACAAATTGAACGTCATAGTTTTTCGAAAATCCTGAGTAGTAATCGGGCAAAAATTTTCTGATTAACTCGTATTGGTTGCTAAAGTAACTTCTTTTCGAGAAAATATCTACTTCTTGTAATAGAATGAAATCGGCATAATTAAAAGAGGCAAGCTGATTGAGTATGAAATTCAGGTTTTTTTGATAATCGGCTATGCTTGGTCTAACTTTCTTTCCGCCATCATAGAAAAAGTCCATGTTACTATCCAAACCTGCGTACCCTATGTTCCAAGTAATTAAAGTTATGGGTTTATTTATTAATTCTAAAGCTTTATTATTTTTTGTCTCGGCTAAAACTATTTTCTTTACGGGACGAAAATCGGTAAATTTTAAAAATAACAGATATAATCCCAAAAGATAAAACAAAACAGCCAAAGAAATAAGTAAATAAGCTGCTGATTTCTTAAATACTATTATTTTTCCTTTCAAGAAACTGAATAATAAATTCAACTTACTAAAAAGTATTGAAAATATCTTTATTATGCTGAACTTTGCTTTAATCATAACTTGGTAAAATTAAAATTTTTACGTAAAACAAAAAAAATTTCTAATTTTACCCGCAAAATTAATTTTATGCCCATATTAGGTTCAATAATTAAAAGAGCAATAGAACTAAGGAGTAAGATTCCTCTTGAAAAGAGGAGCAGAATAAACCCTGAAAAGGCTCAAAGGAACGAATTAAAAAAACTATTAAAAAAAGCTTACTTTACAACATTTGGCGAACATTATCAATTTATCGACATTTTAAAAAGCGACGATTTGGTCGAATCGTTTAAACAGAATGTACCTGTACATACATATAATACAATATTCAGAAAATGGTGGTATAGAACCATTAACGGTGAATCTTTTGTTTGTTGGCCCGGAAAGGTGAAATATTTTGCATTGAGTTCAGGAACATCCGAAGCCTCGAGTAAATATATTCCTGTTACTAATGATATGCTGAAAGCTATTAAGAAAACTAGTATAAGGCAAATTATTTCATTGGCAAAATATGATTTTCCTAATGAATTTTACGAAAAAGGTATTTTAATGTTGGGAGGAAGTACCCATTTACTATACAACGGGACTTATTTCGAAGGCGATTTATCAGGTATAACAGCGGGAAATATTCCGTTTTGGTTCGAACATTTCTACAAACCCGGAAAAAGGATATCAAAAGAAAGGGATTGGACAACTAAACTTGATGAAATAGTTAAAAATGCTAAAAATTGGGATATTGGAGTTATTGTGGGAGTTCCTGCTTGGTTGCAAATACTTTTAGAGAAAATAATTCAATATTATCAGGTAAAAACTATACATGATGTTTGGCCAAACTTAAACATTTACGTTCATGGGGGTGTTTCGTTTGAGCCTTATAAAAAAGGTTTTGAAAAACTGCTTTCCAGACCTTTAACCTATATTGAAACTTATCTTGCTTCCGAAGGTTTTATAGCTTTTCAGAGTCGTCCAAATACTAGTTCGATGCAATTGGTACTCGACAATGGTCTTTTCTTTGAATTTGTTCCTTTTACTTCCGATAATTTTGATGATGAAGGAAATATAGTTGCAAATCCTACTTCTTTAACTATAAGTCAGGTAGAAGAAAACAAAGATTATGCTTTGTTGATATCTACTTCAGCAGGTGCTTGGAGGTATTTAATAGGCGATACCATAAAATTTACTGATAAAAAATTGTGTGAAATCGTAATCACAGGCCGTACAAAGCATTTCTTAAATATATGCGGCGAGCATTTATCGCAAGAAAATATGAACATGGCAATAAAAATGCTTTGCGACGAATGTAATATTGATGTTAAGGAATTTACGGTTATTGGAATTAAACATGATACAATGTTTGCCCATAAATGGTTTATAGGAACCGATGATAAAATTGACAATGTATTGGCAAGCAGAAAAATTGACGAATATCTGAAAAAACTCAATGACGACTATAGGGTTGAAAGAATTGCAGCAATTAAGGATGTTTTTGTAGAGGTTCTTCCATCGTCAATTTTTTATAACTGGATGAAGCAGCAAGGTAAGGAGGGTGGCCAGAATAAGTTTCCGCGTGTATTGAAAAACGAAAAAATGCAGCAGTGGTTAGATTATTTGAATAATGAATACTATCAAAAAAACTAAAATACTGTAAATCCGGATATGTATAACGTTGTTTTTAAGGGTATTTTGCTTGGACTAACGCTTTCGGTGCTTATAGGACCCGCATTTTTCTCATTGATACAAACGAGCATACATAGAGGATTTCGTTCGGGGATGTTTTTAGCTGTAGGTATATTTCTTAGCGATTGTGCGTTGGTTATATTATCATATCTTGGAGCTTCACAATTGCTTAATATTACTGAGAACCAAAAAATAGCCGGTATTTTGGGCGGAATATTATTGATACTGTTTGGTACATATACTTTTACGCGTCATCTTAAAATAGTCGAAAACGGAGAGGTTGAAGTTAAGAAACCCGGCTTTATGACCTACATCATTAAAGGGTTTTTTCTGAACATTGCAAACCCTTCTGTTTGGTTTTACTGGATTTTTTGGGTTGGGGTTGCTACTTCCGAAGTAAGTACAAGTGGTGATAATCACTTTGTTAACAGAATTATAGCTTTTTTTTCGGCAACCTTACTTACTGTTTTTTCTGTAGATTTGCTCAAATGCTTTATAGCTCATAAAATTAAAAGCTATATGAATGATAATTTTATGAAATGGACAAATCATATAGTAGGACTACTTTTAATAATTTTCGGTGTTTATCTGATAATTAAAATGATATTGTTAAAGTAATATTTATAGACAACAAATAACCGGTATTCCTAGTCTATTGATACTTCTATCCATTGAGAATTATTGAATTCCATGATGTTTTTGAAACCAATTTCCTTAATTGCTTTATAAGCTTCGGGTATTTTCTCACCGAGTTCGTCGGGATGATGAGCATCAGAATTTATAACTATAGGAATATTTAGATTCTTTATTTTTTTTAGAATTTCGATTGATGGGAAAAAGTCGTATGTGCGTTTTTTGTATATTCCTCTTGTATTGACTTCCACTATAGAACCTGATTGCAATATTAATTCCAGAGTTTCATCAACTAATTCAACGTACCATTTTTCACTTTCACTGAAAAATCGGTTTTTGTTATTCATTTTTATTTTATCGAGATGTCCGATAATATCAGGTTTTTGTGTAATTATCATTTCTTGTATTTGCTTGTAATAAGCAGTTACTCCGTTTTTAATATTATTATCGAAAACTTTTTCTAATCCTTTGTCATATTGTTCAATTTCAGGACCATCAATAAACCAAAGTTTATTATTATCCAGATTCTTCACAAGATGAACAGAACCAATAAGGTAATCGAAGTTGAACTTATTTTTAAAAAGCGAAAAATCATACGATGTTTCAGGTATATAATCGGCTTCCAGAGCTATGAATATATTTATTTGCCCCGTATATTTATCTTTAAGAGTTTTAATTGTTTTTATATACTCATCAATATTATCGATATTAAGTGAAAATCCATTTTTCAACGGTAATGGTGCGTGACTTGAGAACCCTAAATTTACTATTCCCAATTCTATAGCTTTTTTAACATATAATTCGGGATGCGAAGAGCCATCGCAAAAAAAAGTATGAGTATGATAATTGCTAAATTTCATCGCCAGTCGAATCAATAATTTTGTATAGTTTATCTTGACGTCTAACAACATCATTAACCGGTATTGAGCAAAATTCACCTTTTTCGGCACGATTTACTTTTTGTAAATTTACTCTGATTTCTTCGACTTTATCTTCGTAAACACCGGTAGTTGGGCCGATAATATGAATTTCATCACCGGTTTCCAAATTGTTGGTTTCTACTTTTATTTCGGCAACTTTTAGGTTTGAGAAATAGTTTGTAATTTTACCTATATACAATTTCTTTTTGGTAGCCTGTGAACCATATTTCGATGACCATTCACCTAATTTTCGGCCAAGGTAATAGCCATCCCAGAACCCTCTGTTATATACCGTGTATAATTTTTCTTCCCATTTTTTAATATTTTCGATAGTATAATTACCTTCGAAATAAGCATTAACAGCTTCTTTATAGCATCGGGTAACAGTTTTAACATATTCCGGCGATCGGCCTCTGCCTTCAATTTTTAGTACTTTTACTCCTGCTTTGATTATTTTATCGATAAAATCTATTGTTTTAAGATCTTTGGGAGACATAATGTACTCGTTGTCAATCTCAAGCTCAATGCCTCCGTCTCTATCGGTAACTTTATAAGGACGACGACATATTTGCAAACAAGCTCCTCGATTTGCAGAATAATTAAGATTATCGAGACTAAGATAACACTTTCCCGAAACGGCCATACATAAAGCTCCATGAGCAAAAATTTCTATCTTTACCAATTCTCCCGACGGTCCCGTTATTTTTCTTTTTTCTATTTCTTTAATAATATCAGAAACCTGTTTTAAATTCAACTCTCGGGCTGTAACCATTACATCGGCAAATTGAGAATAGAATTCTACGGCATCTATGTTTGTTATGTTGCATTGAGTCGATATGTGAGTTTCCATTGATATTTTACGGGCATAGTTTAATACTGCCATATCAGAGGCAATAATTGCACTGATTTTGTATTGCTTTGCAGCATCAACCAATTCTTTCATTTGCGATATTTCATTATCGAAAACAACAGTATTGACAGTTAAGTATGATTTAATATTATTTTCGCTACATATTTGGGTAATTGAAATCAAATCTTCAACAGAAAAATTATTTGAAGATTTAGCTCTCATATTTAACTGTCCTACTCCGAAATATACCGAATCAGCACCGCCTTGAATAGCTGCCATAAGCGATTCGTAAGAACCCACAGGGGACATTATTTCTATATCATTTGTCATTTTTTGTTTTATTATCGGTTCCCCTTCTAAATATTTCAATTTTATTACGCAAAATTAAATATTTAACTAATTTTACGGAAAAATATAAAAAGAATAGTGTATTATGATTATAATTAAACATTTAAAAATTTCTTTAGTTTTTGCGGTGCTATTTTTGTTTTTCTTTCAAACTGTTAAAGCTCAGGATTTACCTAAGTCATTGACACCTCAAGAAAAAATTATAATGAAAGATTATTATTTTAACTCTTTTGAAACAAAAGGTTATAGTTATCCGCCAAGTTCACAAGTTCGTTCGGCTGCAGAATGGGAAGAAATTGAAGGACTAATAGTTGTTTGGACTTCCTATACTTCAGTTATAAGAGAAATTGTTAGAAATGCCGTTAATGAGTGTAAGGTTTACATTGTATGTTCCGATTCTAACACTGTAAAAAATACCTTGGTTTCAAATAACATTTCTACAACAAACGTGAGATTTGTAATAGCTCCTTTCAATAGCGTATGGGTTCGTGATTTCAGTGCTAATAATGTTTATACTAATGATGTAGATTCACTTTTATTGGTAGATTGGGTTTATAATCGCCCACGCCCTAAAGACGATACTTTAGCAAGAACTATGTCGAAAATTACCGGACTGCCTCTATATGAGATGAATCAGGCGCCTTATAAATTAGTAGCAACAGGAGGTAATTTTATGAGCGACGGGCTTGGAACTGCATTTTCATCAAAATTAATACTTGATGAAAATGCTACAGGAGGCGGGTATAACCAAAATCTTACAGAGGCCGATATTGATACCTTAGCAAAAAAATTCTTAGGGATAAAACGTTATATTAAGTTCAATAATTTGCCTTATGACGGTATTCACCATATTGATATGCATATGAAATTGTTGGATGAGGAAACAATATTGGTAGGGCAATATCCGTCGGGTACTGCCGATGGGCCTCAAATAGAGGCCAATCTGCAATATTTACTGTCGAATCATTTATCTGTTTTTGGCACTCCGTATAAAGTTATTAGAATTCCGATGCCTCCCTCTACTTCAGGTTCATACCCGCCCAATGGTGATTATCTTACTTTTACAAACGGTGTTTTTGTAAACAAAACATTTATATATCCCACTTATTACGCTCAATATGACACAATTGCCCAAAGAATATATCAGCAATCATTACCGGGATATAATGTTGTTGGAATTAATTGTAACTCAACAATTTCGGCAAGCGGAGCAATACATTGTATAACTCATTCTGTAGCATCAAAAGATCCATTATTAATTGTACATCAGCCTAAGAATGATTTATTAGGGAATAATCCTTCTCCCCAAAATGTTGAATTTACTGCATTGATTAAACATCGTTCAGGAATTCAAAAAGCTATGCTTTATTATACTGTAAATTCACTGTCGATTTCAGATTCAGCGGTTATGTATCCTATAGCAGGGCAGCCTGATTATTATAAAGCAACGGTTTCTTTACCTTCGTATGTTTCACCCGATACTACTACTTTCACTTTTGAATATTTTATATATGCTAAGTCAAATTCAGGTAAACAAATGGTTAGACCAATAACAGCTCCATCAGGAAAGTGGAAGTTTAAATATAAATTAAATATAAACAATATTGCTGAGAATGAGTATAATAATGGTTGTGTTCTAAAAAGTATTTATCCCAATCCTGCAAAATACATAACTTGTATTCCTGTTACCGGAAATTCGAACACTAAAATACTGTTGGAATTATTTGATATAATGGGTAAAAAAATAGAAACAATTTACGAAGGAGAAATTACGAAAGGAGAAAAGAACTTTTTTATTAATGCCATTGATTATGCAAAAGGAGTTTATTTCGTCAGATTAAGCAGCCAATCGGGGCGGCAGATTCAGAAATTGGTAATTAGATAAGAAGAATCGGCAATTCCTCTGATTAATTTAGATTTGATTAAATAGTTGTCATCCTATCATCTATACTTATTTTATCAGGCATAAAAATTTTATTTACTTTTGCAGCAAAATAAATAAACTCAATTGTTTGTATGGAACACAACTTGCAGCTTTACAATACAATAAGCCGTAAAAAAGAAATTTTCAGTCCTCAGCATCCTCCTTATGTAGGAATGTATGTTTGTGGTCCTACTGTTTATGGCGATGCACATCTTGGTCATGCTCGCCCTGCAATTACTTTCGATCTGATTTATCGCTATCTTGAACATATTGGTTATAAAGTACGATATGTTAGAAATATAACCGATGTCGGTCATCTTGAAAACGATGCAGACGAAGGTGAAGATAAAATAGCCAAAAAAGCTCGTTTAGAGAATCTCGAACCTATGGAAGTAGTACAGTATTTTACTGTCAGGTACCACGAAAATATGAACCAGCTTAATGTGAAAAGTCCAAGTATTGAACCTCGTGCATCGGGGCATATTATTGAGCAAATCGAAATGATAAAAAAAATCATTGAAAAAGGTTATGCTTATGTTTCTGAGGGTTCGGTATATTTCGATGTAAACAAATATAATAAAGATTATCACTACGGAAAGCTTTCAGGAAGGGTCTTGGATGATTTATTATCAACAACAAGAGAGTTGGAAGGACAGCAAGAAAAAAGGAATACAGCTGATTTTGCTTTATGGAAAAAAGCACAACCCGAACATATAATGCGATGGCCTTCACCATGGAGCGATGGTTTTCCGGGGTGGCATACCGAATGTTCTGCAATGAGTGCCAAATACTTAGGGGAGTATTTCGATATTCATGGAGGAGGTATGGATTTATTGTTCCCACACCACGAATCCGAAATTGCTCAAAGCCAAATTGCCCATAATTGTGAGCCTTGTAAATATTGGATTCACAACAATATGATTACTATCAACGGGAAAAAAATGGGCAAGTCATTAGGCAATTTTATTACATTAAACGAATTTTTCAATGGTAATCATCCCGCATTGGAAAAGGCATATAACCCTATGACAATAAGGTTTTTTATCCTTCAGGCTCATTATCGCAGTACTCTCGACTTTTCTAACGAAGCTCTTCAGGCTGCAGAAAAAGGACTGAAAAGATTGATGACCGGTGTTGAAACTATCACAAAATTAAATACTTCGGCTCAATCGAGTATTGATATCAGTAAATTAATTGCTGACAGCTATGCTGCAATGGACGACGATTTCAACAGTCCTGTTGTTATTGCCAATTTATTTGAAGCTCTTAGGATTATAAACTCTATAAATGACGGAAAAGACACAATTAATGCAAACGATTTAAATACACTAAAAAAATATTTTAACACATTTGTTTTTGAAATACTTGGATTGAAAAGCGATAATGTTAATAATCAATATCAAACGATTGAAAGTTTAATGAATATAATTCTTGAATATCGTAAATCGGCTAAACAAAATAAAGACTACGCTACATCTGATAAAATAAGAAATGAGCTATTAAAAATTGGAATAAGTATTAAAGACGGTAAAGAAGGTTCTACCTGGTCATTAGAATAAATGAAAAATGAAAAAAACATTATATTTAGTTACTATATTGATATTCATTGTTTTATCATGTAAATTTTCTGATAATAATACAGAAGAAAAAACAGATAAAACACTTATAAAAAATACTAATATTCCGAAGTTTAATCCCGATTCTGCTTATTTCTTTATTGAAAAACAGTTATCATTTGGCCCTCGAGTACCTAATACAAAAGGGCATATTTTATGTTCTGAATTTTTGGTAAATACTTTACTTAAGTGGAGCGATACTGTGTATGTTCAGGAATTTAAAGCTAAAGCTTGGAATGGAACTTATCTTAGTTCAAAAAATATAATAGCATCATTTAACCCGGCTAATCCTAACCGTATATTTTTTGCTGCACACTGGGATTCGCGTCCTTATGCCGATTTTGATCCCGATCCGTCAAATCATAGAAAACCCATACCTGCTGCTAATGATGGAGCAAGCGGGGTAGGGGTTTTGCTCGAAATAGCAAGACTTTTATCGCAAAACAAACCCGGAATAGGATTGGATATTATTCTTTTCGACTCGGAGGATTATGGTGAACCTAATGATATCGAGAATAAGTCGGAAGATACGTGGTGTTTAGGGTCCCAGTATTGGGCAAACAATCCTCATAAGCCGGGATATTATGCACGTTTCGGTATTCTCCTGGACATGGTCGGCGCTAAGGATGCTGTTTTTACCATGGAAAATACTTCTATGTATTTTGCTCCTGATGTTATGAAAAAGGTATGGAATATTGCAAAAGAACTTGGTTATGAAAGTTATTTTTCTCAGGAAAAAACCGGAGGAATTATTGATGATCATCTTTATATAAACAAAATTGCTAGAATCCCGACAATCGACATTGTCCATCATGATAAGACCACCTCATCGGGGTTTTTCCCTTATTGGCATACCATGAAAGATGATATGAGCAATATAGATAAAAAAACACTGTTAATTGTTGGGAATACATTATTAACAGTGCTTTTCAACGAAGAATAGTAAAATCTGTTAACCGCAATGAAAGTATTGCTGAACCAGTTTTAAAATTTTCTCTTTGTTACAGTGAATTTCTTCACGAAGCTTTTGGTCGTTGTAGTCGAGTAATTTTTTAATAGTTCCGTCTATCATACTTTTTGAGAAAACGCCGTATTTTTCGTAAATATGACGTTGTTGTTCAAGTTTCTGAGCCGATTCGTAACACGAAGCGGGAAGGTGTTCAAGTTGAGATGCCACATTCTTGTGTTCATCATGGAAAATATTCACATCAACATAAGTTTTATCGGCAAATTCGAGTGAATTTTCCATTTCAAAACCATGACGTGCAGCAACTGTAAGACCTGCAAGTAGCAAATAAATGTCTGCAGAACCGTCAGGACAACGAAACTCAACAGTTTGCTTATTTGAGAAGTCAGTTGAGCTATCATCTTCAAGCGGGTTAACAATTTTAGCCATATTTTTATTTCCTGACCATCCTAACGGTACTCTTACTAATACTGAGCGGTTTCGGTCGCCCCAGCAAATGTTGGTAGGAGCCTCCTGATGCGGAACGAGGCGAAAATATGATGAAGGATTTGTATTCCCAAATGCTGTTAGTGATGGAGCAAGTGTTAAATAGCCGGCTATAGCTTTTTTGGCGTTATCGGAAAGTTTACCATTTTCAATCATCATGTTTTTGCCGTCTTTCATTAATCGGGTATGTATGTGCATACCACTACCTGCTTTGCCAACGGTTATTTTTGGTGCAAAAGTAATAGTAACACCATATTTATATGCTAATGTCCTCAGTATCCATTTTGCAATAATTAATTGATCGGCAGCTTCTTCCAATGGTACAGGATTAAACTCTATTTCATTTTGCTCGTAAATGGTATTTCCTATTGTAAAGTTACCTACTTCGGAGTGACCGTATTTAATATTCCCACCGGTCATAGCTATTGCAAGCATAGCTTCAGTTCTTAGTTCTTCCCACTTTGTAAATGGCGAGGACTCGTGATATCCTCTTTGATCTTCGGCTTGAAATAATTCGTCTTTTTCGCTTATTATATAATACTCAAGTTCGCCCATTACTTCAAAATCAAAACCGCTTACCCTTTTAAGTTCTTTGTGAGCTTTTTGCAAAATATACTCGGGTGAGCTTTCCAGAGGTTCGCCTTCTTTGTTGAAATACGAACAAAGTATATCAACTGTCGGAATATCAGTAAATGGATTGAGAAAAGCAGTTCTGTATTTCGGAATAACGTATAAATCGCTTGATCCTGCTTCTATGTGTTTAAATAAACTCGAACCGTCAACTCTTTCACCACTGCTGAGGACTGTATCAAGATGGTTTATATCGTTTATTACAAAATTCAAACATTTTAGTCTTCCATCTCCTCCGACATATCGTAAATTTAACATTTCAATGTTATTCTCTTCAATATATCTTATAATATCTTTTTTGGTAAATTCCTTGCAAGGTTTTTGCAAGAACTTTACTAAAGGATTGGGATTTAGCCTTGTTTCGCAATTCATATTACTATTGTTATTTAAAAAATTTCCGGACGCCAAACCTACAACTTTTTTTGAAAATAAAGGATTACAAATAAATCAAAAAAAGTTAGTTAAAAGTTAAAAAATTTTTATTACAAATAATTTTATCTGATAATTATTCGGCCTAATTTTGATGATAAGTCTTTTTTAATTTCCTCCAATTTTTTCTGTTTTTCTATTAAAATGATTAAATCATCATCACTTGTAGAATTTTTTATTTCTTCTGAATTATCTTTAAGCATTTTTTCGATTCGCTTAAGTTTATATGAGAATAGTGCTTGGGTAACTGCTTTCTCGAGTATTTTGTTGCTTTCTTCGGTTTGAACTGAAATTTGGTGAAGTTTTTCCCAATAATCGCTTAGTATATATTGTGTTGACATTAGGTCAATAGATGTTTCTTTAATTTCTTTATCATTATGGTGTATAAGTATCTCTTTGAAATTTAAACTCCCTTTTTCAACTTCATTTATACATAATTCAAAAATTTTTTGAAAAGTTTCATTATTAAATTTTATTTCATCATTCAGTATATCATTTATGATATATTCAGCAACACTAATTGTTTTCTCTGAAGGTTCTTTAGTTTTGATTTTTGTTTCGGAAGTTTTACTATCTTCAGTTTTTTCTTCGGTAATTACTTTAATGCCTCTATTACTGAAATTAAGAAGCAACCTTATTATTTCTCTTTCCTGAAAAAAAGCATCATCAATAAAAATATTCTCGTTTATATCTTCATAATTTAAAGGAGGTTTTTCAGCAGGAATATCTGTTTCGGATATAGTTTTTGATGTTTTTTTTCTTAAAATCTTATTTAGCTCATTTATAAGCGTTTGTTCAGGGATTTTTAGTAAATTACTGCATTCTTTAATGTAAATTGAGCGAGATATGCTGTTTGGGATTAATGAAATACTACCTACTATTTCGTTAATCAAAGCAGCCATCTTTATAGGGTCGTTAGATGCTTCATTAAAGAGTAGTTGCGTTTTGAACAAAATAAAATTTTTCGAGTTTTTTTCGATAAAATCAACTACATCTGACGAGCGGTTTTTTTTAACAAATGAGTCGGGATCTTCGTTTTCGGGAAATAATACAATTTTAACATTCAAGCCTTCTTCGAGTATCATGTCGATACCCCTGAAACTTGCTTTAATACCGGCAGTATCGCCGTCGTACAATATCGTAATGCTTTTGGTATATCTTCCTATAAGCCTTATTTGTTCGGTTGTAAGTGAAGTGCCCGATGATGCAACTACATTTTCAATACCGGCTTGATAAAGCGATATTACATCGGTGTAACCCTCTACCAAAAAACAATTATCTTTGGCAACTATTGCGTTTTTAGCAAAATATAACCCATATAGAACCTTACTTTTATTATAAATTTTGGTTTCGGGCGAATTAATATATTTTGATTTTGATTTATCCGACCCGATTATTCTGCCTCCAAAACCTATTACTTTACCCGATAGCGAATGTATAGGAAAAATTACTCTTTCTTTGAACCGGTCAAAATACTTGAAGTCTTTTTCTATCGATAAACCCGATTTAACTAATAGTTGTGATTTATATCCGTTTTTTTTTGCAAATTCGGTAAACTCATCCCATTTAGCGCTGCAATAACCAAGTTCAAATTTTTTAATTATAATATCACTAAATCCTCTTTCTCTGAAATATGTTAACCCTATAGCTTTGCCATCATTACTGTTCCAGAGCTTGTCAACAAAAAACTTATTTGCAAAAGCAGTTATTTGATATAACGATTCTTTTTCTTCTTTCTCCTGAACATTTTGATTATCCTGAGTTTCTTCCTTTATTGATATATTATACTTTTGAGCTAAAAATCGCAACGCTTCGGGATATGTAAAATGTTCGTGTTCCATCAAAAATGTCAATGCATCGCCAGATTTACCACAACCAAAACATTTAAAGATACCCTTAGTTGAAGATACTGTGAATGAAGGTGTTTTTTCATTATGAAACGGACACAACCCAATCAAGTTAACGCCTCTGCGTTTCAATTTTACGTATTCGCCTATTATTTCTTCTATTCGAACAGCCTCAAGTATTGTATTTATATCTTCTTTGCTTATCAATTCTTTTCTATTATATTTAAGTTATTGTTTTACCCTTCTACAAAGTTATTTTTTTATTCTTTATCAATAGAATTAATTTTATCTGTTCATAATAATACTCACAGCATGCAGCTTACCGCCAAGTGGCGGATTGATTTTCGATACTTTAATCTTAGCATGTTTTATTGTTGGAAATTTTGAGTAAAGTTCATCAAGGATTCTTTTTGCAACATTTTCAAGAAGCTTTGATTTTATCGACATTTGAGCTTTTACTAATTGATAAACAGTAAGATAATTTATTGTTTTATTTAAATCATCGTATTTAGCTGCTTCATCTGTATCTACTTCTATAACAAGGTCTATTTTAAATTTTGTACCTATTAATTGTTCTTCTTTAAAACAACCATGATACGAAAAAAACTCCATTCCTTCTAATTCAATATAAGACATATCTGTAAATCAATTAAGTAAAACAACAATATTGAAACGTTAAAACTACATTTTTTTTGAATATTAATAAAAGGGATTTGAAATATTAATTTGTAACTAATAATACTTTAATTTTGTGGTCATAAATTTTTTAAACTATGAACGAAAATTTACCTAAGGATAGCAATAAACCTGCATTGAATTTTATTGAAGAGATAATTGAAAATGATTTGAAAGAGGGGAAAAACGGAGGAAGAGTACATACTCGTTTTCCGCCCGAACCCAATGGATATTTGCATATAGGGCATGCTAAATCTATATGTTTGAATTTTGGTTTGGCTAAAAAATATAACGGTAAGTGCAATTTACGATATGATGATACAAATCCTACAAAAGAGGATATTGAATATGTTGATTCAATAAGGGAAGATGTAAGCTGGCTTGGATTTAAATGGGATGGAGAGTATTATGCTTCTGATTATTTCGGTCAATTATACGAGTGGGCTATTAAGTTGATAAAAAAAGGTAAGGCTTATGTTTGTGATTTAACTCAGGAGCAAATTAGCGAATTTCGCGGAACTCCGACTAAACCCGGTAAAGAAAGCCCATATCGTAACAGAAGTGTTGAGGAAAATCTCGATTTGTTTCAACGTATGAAAAATGGAGAATTTGCCGATGGAACAAGAGTTTTAAGGGCAAAAATTGATATGAGTTCTCCCAATATGCACATGCGAGATCCCATACTTTACAGGATAATACATGCCGAGCATCACAGAACCGGGAATGAATGGTGTATTTACCCTATGTATGATTTTGCTCACGGGCAAAGCGACTCGATAGAAGGTATTACACATTCGATTTGTACACTCGAGTTTGAAGTGCATCGCCCTTTATATGATTGGTTTATAAAAGAATTGGAAATTCACGCTCCTCAACAAATAGAGTTTGCACGATTAAATCTTAGCTATACTCTAATGAGCAAAAGAAAATTATTGGAGTTAGTAAAAGAAAAATATGTTAATGGTTGGGACGATCCCCGTATGCCCACTATTTGCGGTATAAGAAGAAGAGGTTATACTCCCGAATCAATAAGAAATTTTGCTGAAACCATAGGTGTCGCCAAACGGGATAATACTATTGATGTTGCATTACTTGAACATTGCATTAGGGAAGATTTAAACAAAAAGGCAATGCGAGTTATGGTTGTATTAAATCCATTGAAAGTAGTAATAACAAATTATCCTGATACTGTCGAAGAGCTTGATGCTGTTAATAATCCTGAAGATATAAATGCCGGTACAAGGAAAATTCCTTTCTCAAAGGTCATTTATATTGAAAAGGACGATTTTATGGAAAATCCGCCAAAAAAATATTTCAGATTGTCTCCGGGAAATGAAGTGCGATTGCGTTACGCATATTTTATTAAATGCGAAAATGTGATTAAAGATGAAAATGGCGAAATCGTTGAAATTCACTGCACTTATGATCCTGCTTCAAGGGGAGGAAACTCACCCGATGGTCGTAAAGTAAAAGGTACAATTCATTGGGTATCTGCTGAGCATGCCTTAAACGTTGAAGTTCGTCTTTTCGACAGACTTTTTAATGCTTACGATCCTGAAATTTACCCTGAAGGTGGAAGCTACAAAGACAACCTTAATCCCGAATCGCTCAAAATATTGAAAAATTGTAAAGCCGAACCTTATCTTAAAAATGTTACCCTTTTGGAAAAATTTCAATTCGAAAGACTTGGATACTTTTGCGTTGACCCTGATTCTACAGTTGAAAATAAAGTTTTTAATCGTACAGTAACATTAAAAGATTCATGGGCTAAAATCGAGAAAAAGGACTAATATCTTCGGGTTAAACTTTTGGAATGCTATTATTTATTTTTATCTATGAATTTTGTGCATTAGTACTTTGTTAACTTCTTTAACAATTCTTTTTTAGATTAAAAACTATTTTATATTACTTTTGCAGAGAGTTGGATAATCAAATTATTTATCCTATATGATTTGTTATGATATTAAGGACAGAAGATATTGTTAAGAAATACAAAAACCGTATTGTTGTTAATAAGGTCAGTGTACAAGTGCAAAAAGGAGAAATAGTTGGATTGCTCGGACCTAATGGCGCCGGTAAAACAACTACTTTTTATATGATGGTAGGGCTGATAAAACCACTTTCGGGTAAAGTTTTCTTAGACGATTTAGATATTACCGAGATGCCAATGTATAAAAGAGCTCAAAACGGCGTTGGATATCTTGCTCAGGAAGCTTCTGTTTTCAGACATTTAAGTGTTGAAGACAATATACTTGCAGTACTTGAATTTACAAAACTGACTAAGCAACAGCAAATTGAAAAATTAGAATCTCTGTTAAACGAGTTTGGGCTTCAACATATAAGAAAAAATAAAGGAATACAGCTTTCAGGAGGGGAAAGAAGAAGAACCGAAATAGCAAGAGCATTGGCTGTTGACCCCAAATTTATTTTACTTGATGAACCTTTTGCAGGTGTCGACCCAATTGCAGTTGAAGATATTCAAACTATAGTAAAAAAACTAAAAGAAAAGAATATAGGCGTATTAATAACCGACCACAATGTTCATGAAACACTATCAATTACCGATAGAGCTTATTTGTTATTTGAAGGTTCTATTCTAAAATCGGGTACTGCAGAAGAACTTGCCGATGATGAACATGTTAGAAAAGTTTATCTCGGTAAAAATTTTGAATTAAGACGTTAGTTTCCCTTTTCTTTTAAGGGCTTTCGATAAGGTAAGTATTATCAACAATAAAGAAATATAATTTGAAATTCGTCCTATATAGTCTCCGTATTTTGTATAAAAGGTAATTATGTCGTTAGTAATTAATTTTTGTCTTATAACGTTAGGTTCCCAATAATTTGTTCTTTGCAGAACATCGCCTCTTTGGTTAATAAAACCTGATATACCGGTATTTGCCGAACGAGCAATATCTCTACGCGTTTCAATAGCACGCAAACGGGCATAGCTGAAATGCTGACGATGCCCTGCTGTATTACCCCACCATCCGTCATTGGTTATAATAAAGATAATTTCACTGCCATTTCTGACAAATTGACCGACAAATTCTCCATAAATTGACTCATAGCATATTACAGGGTTATATTTGAAACCTTGATGTGTATTATATACTTTCCTTTCGGTATCAATACCCAAACTCCCGACTGTACCTCCCAAATCGATGGCAAATTTTTCAATGGGTTTAAAAAACTTCTTGAAAGGCATTTTTTCGACCCCTGGTGTTAACTTCGATTTATGATATTTTTGTAATAAACTACTTGTATCGATATGTAATGCAGTGTTGAAAGGTTCGTAGTACCTTCCCGGTTCGCTTGATAATGGCCTCGAAGCTAATGTTAATGGCTCATTTACCCCTATTAAACGCTGGCTTGATAATCCTGCAAGTATATTTAATTTCGGATAATTTTTTAAAAAACCTCTTATCATAACTATGCTCGGCGATAAATCAAAATCTTCTTCCCAAATATATTCCTGTAATGCACTTTCGGGAAATACCAAACAATCAACTGATGTGTCGAGTTTTTGATTTGCTAATTGAAGCATTTTATCCAAAACCTCCAATGGAGGAACCGAATATTGTTCGGAGTAAGGGTCAAGATTTGGCTGAACTACAATTACATCAACGGTTTTCCCCTTTTCAAAGTAGCTGTTATATTTGTAATAAGAAAAAGATATAGGAACAATTAAAACCACAAACAGAGCTATACTATTTGTCAGTAATTGTTTCTTTTTTTCATGAATATATTTCTCGAAGTATATTCTAAAAATATTGAAAATTAATATGTTGATAATTAAAATCCATAAAGAGCCGCCAAATACTCCTGTATATTCGTACCATTGAACAATTTTTACATTATTTGAAAAAACATTGCCAAGTGTAAGCCACGGCCACGAAAGATCCCAGTCGAGATGAAAAAACTCGAAGGCTATCCAGTAAAATATTAAAACCCAGTATGATGGTAATTTTATGAATACTTTTTTACGTGTGTAGTGAAATGCACTAAATACTATTGACATTAAGAGGCTGTTGAACAAAATGGCAAAAGCTCCTCCCACTTCGGTAGAATTCCAAATCCAGTATGTTGTAAGTAAATTCCATATAAAAAAAGAAATGTAAGAGTATAGAAATACGCTTAATTTTCCAAATTTATCGGGATTATCAGTTATGTAGCTTTCTATTGTTAATAATGGAACCCATGCAAAAAAAATTAGATACGGGAAACCCCTTTCAGGCCATGATATTGCAAACAAAAGACCTGATAATAGAGAAAGTAAAACTAAGTGGTATTTTTTCATTTAATTCAATTTATTCAGAGATCACCTCATTAACTTTAATGTCATTTTCGTCAGCCGGTATTTCTTCTTTTAGCTGAAAAGAAAAACACAATGCAATTTTGTATGCATTTATTTTAGGTAAAAGTTTGTCGTAATAAGCTTTTCCTCTTCCAAGGCGATTTCCTTTACTGTCGAAGGCAACGCCCGGTACTATTGCCAGATCAATTCTGTCATAATCGTTAAAATCTTCACCGTCTGGCTCCAAAATTCCGTATCTTTCCCCCTCTTTTAAACTGTTTATATTAGTAAATACTTTTAAATCAAGGGTGTCTCCGTTTACTTTAGGCAAAATAATTCTTTTTTTATCCGACCATTTTTGAATAAAATCATGTGTATGAATTTCATCATCCATAGACCAGTAAAATAGAATAGTCTTACTGTTAATAAACCGAATATTATTTTCCAATTTTCTTAAAAGAAAATCTGAGCGGGTAATCCGCTCCTGATTACTCATAAGCGATTTATAATGCTTAATTTCTTTTCTGACAATTTTTTTTGCTTCTGCGAGCATTTATTTTTTTTGTGGTCAAAGTTAGTCAAAAATTTCTGTCTTCAGGGTTAAATTTATTGTGCCTATCTATAAAGTTATCATATTTTGAGGTTGTGACTTTATTTTTTGTTGTTGCTGATTAAAAATTATGCTGTCATTATCTGGAAAATAATAAAATTTCTTCATTCTTTCCTGCATTTTTCTTATCGATTCCATAGGGTCGATATTGAAAAATCCTTTGTCAAAATCGAACATTCGGAAATTTTTATCGAAAAATTCATCTTTAAAAAATTTGTCATTATCAAAAAAATCACGAAAGTGAGCCATAACACTGTCCGAGTTTCCGTTGAAAAAATGAATATCAGCTCCCGGAGATGAATAAAAAATACTATAAGAAGAATCGTATTGTATCAGATTACCAAATTCATCATACTTTTTATTTACTTTAATATCTACCTTAGGTTGATTTTTTAAAGTGTCTTTTACCGAAAAATTCTCGGATTGATTGCCGTATAAGCCCCCATTGTTCGATACTATCAAATATAAAATAAAAGAAATCAACAGGAAAAATGGGAAAATATACCACTGATTTTTCTTTTTAAAAATCATATATCCTCCTTTTTTAAAATTCGAAACTATTAACGCAACTAATATGCCAAATATTTTGATTAATGTATTTAAAAATTGATAAATTTTAAATATAAAGACATCAATATTTAAAGGTATTTGAGGTCATCTCATATTAGTACTTGATAAAATTTTACAAAAATAATATGACATTTTGGCACGATTTTGATTTAAAGCGAAAATTTGTCAGAAAAATATTTTTGGATTAAAATTTGCGTTAATATAAAAAAAGATTTAAACTATGATAACAATATTTTTTATAGTAGTAATGTTAATAAGCTTTTTGATAAGCAGTCAGTTGAAGCAAAGGTTCAGAAATTACAGCAAAATTCCTGTTTCGAGGGGTTTAACAGGTAAGGAAATTGCTGAAAAGATGCTTACCGAAAATGATATATATGATGTAAGCGTCATTTGTGTAGATGGTGAGCTTACCGACCATTATAACCCTAAGAATAAAACCGTAAATTTGAGTAAAGATGTATATTATGGCAGTAGTGTTTCAGCTGCAGCTGTGGCCGCCCATGAATGCGGACATGCGGTACAGCATGCCAGAGCTTACAGTTTTCTTGAGATGCGTTCGGCATTGGTTCCTATAGTAAGCTTCGCTTCAAACTGGGTTCAATGGGTGCTTTTAGCAGGCGTATTAATGATAAACACTTTCCCTACACTTTTATTGGTGGGAATTATTTTATTCGGGCTAACAACTCTGTTTAGTTTAATTACTTTACCTGTTGAAATTGACGCCAGTAACAGAGCTTTAGCATGGCTAAACAATTCCGGTATTACCGATTATACAAACCATGATAAAGCTCAGGATGCGCTTCGTTGGGCTGCTTATACTTATGTTTTGGCTGCGTTAGCTTCGTTAGGTACTTTGGTTTACTATCTGATGATATATTTAGGCAGAAGAGAGTAATTTATTTGTTGTTAAAAAAGTTCATTGTTCTTTCAATTCCGATGGTAACAAAGCTTTTAACGGCTTCCGCTACTATCGGAAGCTTTTTATCGAATATTTCCTCTTCTTCTTTTGTGAGTTTACTTAATACATAATCAACCTGAAAGCCTTTGGGAAAATTATTCCCGATTCCAATTCTAAGACGTGCAAAATTATTTGTTTGAAGTACTTCTGTAATATTAATTAATCCGTTATGACCACCGTCGCTGCCCGATTTTTTCAATCTTATAACACCTGTTTCAAGTGCGATATCGTCTACAATAACAAGTAAATTTTCGATAGGAATTTTTTCTTTTTCTAACCAGTATTTAATGGCTTTACCGCTCAAATTCATATATGTTGTGGGTTTTATCAAAGTAATGTTGCGTCCTTTATAACGCATTTCAGCCATATATGCATGTCTGTTTAATGAAAAATTTACTTCGGCTTGTTTGGCTAATACATCTAAAGCCAAAAAACCTATATTATGACGAGTATTGGCGTATTCTTCACCAACATTACCCAATCCACAGATTAAAAATTTCATATTACCTTATCGTTGTAAAACATTAAGAGACTGTCCAATATTGTCAATTGCATAAGTAAAAAAATTGACTTTTAAGGCAGTCTCTTAAAACAGAATATTTTCAAATTATTTTGACTCGGCGTTTGCTGCTGCTTCCTCTACTCCGCGTGCAGTTTTAACAGTAACAATAACTGAAGAAGGAACATCAAGAAATTCTATATGTTCGTATTCCAGATTGTTAACTTTGATAGAGTCTCCAATATCCAATTTTGAAATATCGATAGTGATATTATCGGGTAAATGTTTTGCTAATCCTTTTACTTTAAGTGTACGCATTTTTTTAACAAACTTACCCCCTCTGAGGACACCTGGTGAAGTACCGACAATTTTAATCGGAATATTGATTACGATTTTTTTGTCGTCAACTATTTCAAGAAAATCGACATGAAGGATACGATCGCTTACAGGGTGATATTGAACATCCTGTAATGTAGCCAAATAGGTGTTTCCTGAAATATTTAATTCAATAAAGCAGATTTCAGGTGTAAAAATAATTTGCTTGAAATCTTTTTCATTAGCAACAAAGTGCAATTGTTGTTTCCCACCGTAAAGCACACATGGCACTAATCCTTTCGTACGGTTTGCTTTTGCATCTTTTTTCCCTACGTTCTCTCTTAGAGAACCGCTCATAGATACTGTTTTCATTTTTTATTTATTTATTTCGAGCTTCGATTACTTTCCACCCTAAAAAGTTCGATGGCTCCAGTTATTACTAAAAACGGGTGTTTTAAAAGTTTTTATGATATAAATCTGAAATTGATTCGTTGTTTTCAACTCTTTTTATAACATTTGAAATAAGCTTTGCCGTAGAAATAACTTTTATTTTCGGGCTATGGTTTTTAAGAGGAATAGTATCGCTGACAATAAGTTCTGTAAATGGCGAATTATCAATCATTTCATAAGCACAACCGGTAAGAAGCGGATGAGTTATCACGGCACGAACACTTGCAGCACCTTTTTCCATAACAAGGTTAGCTGCTTTTATAATTGTATTTCCTGTGTCAATTATGTCATCGAGCAATATCACGTTTTTGTCTTTTACCTCACCTATAAGCTCCATTTGTCCTACTTCGTTCGGCTTATTTCTTTGTTTGTAACAAATAACAAAACCTGTTCCGAGCATTTTGGCGTACATTCCGGCTCTTCTTGTTCCGCCTGTATCTGGAGAAGCAAATGTTAAATTAGGGATATTGAGTTCTTTTATATAAGGTATGAATATGCTGGAGCCGTATAAGTGGTCAACAGGTACATCGAAAAATCCCTGAATCTGGTCGGCATGTAAGTCCATAGTTATTATTCTTTGTACACCGGCTGCAGTAAGCAAATTTGCTATCAGCTTGGCAGCAATTGATACTCTTGGTTTGTCTTTTCTGTCTTGACGTGCAAAACCGAAATAGGGTATAACGGCAATTATTCTCTTTGCCGAGGCTCTTTTAGCTGCATCTATCATCAACAAAAGTTCAAATAAGTTGTCAGTCGGAGTAAATGTAGATTGTATAATAAAAACATCTCGTCCTCTGATATTCTCTTCATAAGAAGGTTGAAACTCTCCGTCGGAAAAATCTAAAACCATTGATTTCCCAAGCTCTTTTCCATAATGTTCAGCAATCTTTTCTGCTAAATAGTGAGTAGCTCTCCCTGAAAAAATACCTACTAAATCGGACATAAAATAAATTTTTTGCAAAATTAGCAATTTTTTATTCAAAACAATTTTAATGAATGAAAATAATGTTTGATAAGGTTGTTTTTCTGCTAACGGTAAATATATTTTGTAAAGAAAATTTTTTGATTATTTTTGTACCATCGAAAAAATAAATTATTAATTAAAAAGAAAAATTATGTTTAAAAATCATCCAAAGGGACTTTTAGCAGCGGCGTTGGCAAATATGGGCGAGCGCTTTGGGTTTTATACCATGATGGCTATTCTTGTACTTTTTTTACAGGCTAAGTTTGGTCTGAATGGTACTAATGCCGGATTAATTTATTCAATTTTTTATTTTTCAATTTACATTTTGGCATTTGTTGGTGGGTTAATTGCCGATAAAACAAGGAATTACAAAGGAACCATAATGACAGGACTTATTGTAATGGCATTAGGTTATGTTATGATTGCCATACCCACACCTACCCCTGTACCAAATAAAACACTTTTTTTGATTATTTCATGTTTTGGCTTATTTACAATTGCCTTTGGAAATGGATTATTTAAAGGAAATCTTCAAGCTCTTGTCGGTCAAATGTACGATAACAATGAGTATTCGAAAATGCGAGATTCAGGATTTTCATTGTTTTATATGTTTATTAATGTTGGTGCTTTATTTGCCCCATTAATGGCTGTTGGTATGCGTAACGGTTGGTTAGCAAAATTCGGGTATCAATACAACTCAAGTTTACCTGAGCTTTGCCATCATCATATTGAAGGAACTATTACACCCGAAGCTGCTCAAAGGCTACAAGACCTTGCTGTTCAGGTAAGTGGCAAACCTGTTAGCGATATCACAGCTTTTGCAAATGATTATTTAAATGTATTTACTCAAGGATTCCACTATGCTTTTGCAATATCTGTAGGTGCAATGTTTATTTCATTTTTGATTTATATGTTTAATAAGAAAAGATTTCCTAATCCTGCACCTAAAGTATCAAAATCTATTGATCCAAATGATGTTCAAATGGATGCTAAAGAAATTAAACAACGTTTATATGCTTTATTTGCTGTTTTTGGAGTTGTTATTTTCTTCTGGTTTTCATTCCATCAAAATGGGTTGACACTCACATACTTTGCAAAAGACTATACTGATTTGAGTGGTATTAAAATTAATCTTGGAATAGTTACTATACAAGGTGCCGAGATTTTCCAATCAATAAACCCATTGTTTATTGTTTTGCTTACTCCTATTATAATGTCAATTTTTGGATGGTTCAGAGCAAAAGGCATAGAACCTTCTACACCCAAAAAGATTGCAATTGGTATGTTTATAGCTGCTATGGCTTATGTTGTTATGGCAGTTGGCTCATTACATGTTCCTTTAAAATCTGAAGTTACAGAAATGGGTGGACTGTCCGATGCTCAAAGAGTTACACCGTGGTTGCTCATAGGAACTTATTTTATATTGACTGTAGCCGAGTTATTTATTAGCCCATTGGGAATTTCATTTGTGTCTAAAGTTGCTCCTCCTCAATATCAAGGAATTATGCAGGGTGGTTGGTTAGGTGCTACAGCTCTTGGAAATCAATTATTGTTTATTGGTGCAATACTTTATGATTCTATTCCTATTTGGATGACATGGAGCGTTTTCGTTGTGGCATGTCTGATTTCTATGTTTACAATGTTATTTATGCTAAAATGGCTTGAAAGAGTTGCTAAATAATAATTTTTTTCTGCAATAAATTTTAAAGAGGCTGTCGAAAAAGGATAGCCTCTTTTCGTTAAAGCAATTTAATAATCTTCTCTTTATGAATTTATTTTTTACTCCTGACATAAATAGTAATATCTACCAACTTAATAAAGAAGAATCATTGCATTGCGTCAAGGTTCTACGTTTAAAGGAAGGGAATATTATATATCTTACAAATGGCGAAGGTTCTCTTTATGAATGCAGAATAATAAGCAATGATATAAAAGCTTGTACTGTAGAGGTTATAAATACTATAGAAAACTATGGTCAAAGAAACTACCATCTCCATATAGCTATCGCACCTACAAAAAATATTGCACGCATCGAATGGTTTATCGAAAAAGCTGTTGAAATCGGCATAGATGAAATAACACCTCTTATATGCGAACATTCAGAAAGAGTAACTTTAAACTTGCAAAGACTCGAAAAAATTATTATCTCTGCCATGAAGCAATCATTTAAAACATATAAAACAAGACTTAATGAACCTTCAAAGTTTCTGTCTTTTATTCATTATGCTTCGTCAGATAATAAATATATTGCATACTGCGACAAAAATATTGAAACAACACTTAATAAAATATGTCCTAAAAATGAAAGTGTACTAATTTTAATAGGTCCCGAAGGTGACTTTAGTAAAAATGAAATAGAAAGGGCTTTAGAAATAGGTATTAAACCGGTTTCACTTGGTAAATCAAGACTTAGAACAGAAACAGCAGGTTTGGTTGCTTGTCATACCGTAAGTTTGATAAATGAATAAAATTAAAATTAAATTTAATCGTTTTATTATAAATATTGGGGAGAAATGAGATTATTAAAATTCAGAACATTATTTATAACTTTTACATTTTTGTTATTTACATCATTTACTCCTATTCCTACATATCAAATAGCGCTGCTTAAGTATGGCGGTGGCGGCGATTGGTATGCTAATCCTACCTCACTTACAAATCTGATTAAATTTTGCAATCAGAATCTCGGTACAAATATTAATGCCGAATACGCTACTGTAGATGTTGGTAGTCAGGAAATATTTAATTATCCTTTTGTACATATGACCGGACATGGTAATGTAGTTTTTTCGGAGAAAGATATACAAAACCTGAGGAAGTATCTTATAAGTGGAGGTTTTTTGCATATTGACGACAATTATGGATTAGATAAATATATTCGTCCTGAGATGAAGAAAGTTTTTCCTGAGCTTGATTTCATTGAGCTTCCATTTAATCATCCAATTTTTCATCAAAAGTTTGATTTTCCTAATGGCTTGCCAAAAATTCATGAACATGACGGTAAACGTCCTCAAGGCTTTGGTTTGTTTTATGAAGGAAGATTGATTTGTTTTTACAGCTACGAATGTGATTTAGGAGATGGTTGGGAAGATCAGGATGTTCATAAGGATTCTGAAGCTACAAGGCTTAAAGCCTTAAAAATGGGGGCAAATATTATTCAGTACGTATTTACACAATAAAAAACCCGTAATTTACGGGTTTCAAGTGCGGATGAAGGGACTCGAACCCCCACGTCGCTAGACACCAGATCCTAAGTCTGGCGCGGCTACCAATTACGCCACATCCGCTAAATTCTTTGCAAAGATACAATAAATTTTTAAATGATAATTCTTTATGGTGTTTTTTTATTCTTTTCGGCCGAAAGTATCTAACAATAAACTCAATTTATTTCATTAGTTCTCAATATTCCTAATGAAAAATTTGGAATAAATTATTTTAGAGAATATTAAATAAATACTTAATGAAAATTTTTTCATTATTTAACTTTATAATTGTTCATCTATTGAAAAAGATTTAATTTTACGAAAAAATCAATAGTATTTTTATTAAAACCTTTATGTTATGAAAAAGATTTTATTATTTCTATTACTTGCAGGAGTATATTTATTTTCAAATGGGCAAAATGCCGAGAAAAAATGGGGTTTAGCTGTTTATGGAGGCAAAAATGAGTATAATGGCGATTACGGTAACGGTTTTCTTGATTTTGAAAACAATAATATTTTCGGGTTTGCCGGAGGCTCTCTAAACAGATATTTAAATTGTTCTTTCGATGCAATTATTCAAGGGACATACGGTTTATACGGATATTACAAAGATGCACAAAAGAATTTTAAAGGAAAAAAATCCGATATAAATTTGTTGTTAGTTTATAAATTAAATAACGGATATTTATTAAAAAAAGAATCATTTTTTGCTCCTTTTGTGGGAGGCGGAATCGGGATGGCCAATAACTGGAGATATAACGGAAGCAAGATAAACAGCGGATATGATGTACTTTATACTGTAGCAGGAGGTTTAAAGTTAAATATTTATAAAGATTTTGCTTTACAGTATCAAATGCTTTATAATTTTACCGATAATGACGAAAGAGATTTTTGGGTAGCTAAAAATAATGACAATTATATAGCACATTCGATAGGATTTGTATTTGCTTTTGGTGCTCCAAGGGATACAGATAAAGATGGTGTTCCCGACAAATCGGACAAATGTCCTGAAACACCAAGCGGTGTAAAAGTTGATATTAACGGTTGTCCTGTCGATACCGATAATGACGGAGTTCCCGATTACCTGGATAAATGCCCAAAAACACCAAGAGGTGTTATTGTTGACTCAAACGGATGTCCTGTTGATACTGATGGCGACGGAATACCTGATTATATGGATAAATGTCCCGGAACCCCTGCAGGCGTGAAGGTTGATAATTTTGGATGTCCTGTTGATACAGATGGAGATGGCGTAGCCGACTATTTGGATAAATGTTCTGATACACCAAAAGGTGTGAAAGTTGATGAAAAAGGCTGCCCTGTTGATAGCGACGGAGACGGTGTCCCCGATTATCTCGATAATTGTCCAAATACACCAAAAGATGCTAAAGTTGACTCAAAAGGCTGCCCGATAGATACTGACGGAGACGGTGTTCCTGATTATATGGACAAATGCCCTGAAGTAAAAGGAATTAAAGAAAATGCAGGCTGTCCGGAGGTTAAAGCCGAAGTTAAGAAAGTTTTCAATCAGGCTTTACAGGGAATTCAATTTGAAACCGGAAAAGATATAATTAAAAAACAATCATTCCCTATACTGGATAAAGTAGTTAAAGTAATGGTTGAAAACAAAGAATATAATCTCGATATTTACGGCCATACCGATAATACCGGAAAATCGAATGTTAACTTATGGCTGTCGAAGAAAAGAGCCGAAGCAGTTAAAAATTATTTAATTAAAAAAGGAATTGCTCCTGAAAGATTAAAATCCGAGGGATTTGGCGATACTCAACCTGTAGAAAGTAATAAAACTGAAGAAGGAAGAGCTAAAAACCGAAGAGTAGAATTTAAAGTAGTATTCTAATCAAATAGTCATATTTGTCGGGTTTATCATTAAAAATGATTAATGATAAACCCTTTTTTATGCAAATTATACTGTATTTTTGCATATAATTTTTAATTTTTTCAAACTATTGAAAATAAAGATTAACAGCCTTTCATTTAGATTCAACAGAAGTAAATTTTTCTATTTTACTTTTGCCTTTATTGCACTTGTTTTATTAGTTTTTATATTGTTCAGAAATACTATAATCAGTAGTGTTGTCGAAAGTAAGATAGAAAATTTCAATAAATACAACCAAGCAGAATTAAGTGTTGAAAATATCAAATTTAAAGGAATTTCAACTGTTTATGCCGAGAAAATTAATTTAAAACCAAAAATTGGTGAAAATTTGATTTACATCGAAAAAATTGAACTTAAAATAAGTTTCTGGAACTTATTTCTATTTAAAATAAAACCATTAAGCATAGAAGTCGAAAATTTTATTTTAAGTCCGATGAAATCGGGAAAAGAAAATAACTACAGCTTTCTTTTTCAAGGTAATAAAAGTGATTATTCAGTAACTAACACCTCAAAAAAATATGAATATGGTTATAGAATTTACAAATTAATAAATACAATTTTCTTTAAGATACCGGACAAAATAAGTATTGAAAATTTTAAGGTACTTGCTAACAGTGAAAACCAGAAAATAAATATTTCGATTCCGAAAATAAATATCAGTAATTCATCATTTAGCATTCCGATAGAAGTATTTGAAAATAATTTATCTCAAAAATGGCTTTGTGAAGGAGAGATAAATCCTGAAAAAGAAAATGTAAGGATAAAGCTTTTTTCGAATGAAAATAAGAAGATTAACCTCCCTTTTATTAATTACAAGTGGGCAGTTAAGTTACAATTTGATACGCTTGATTTCAATTTTTCCGAAAATTCTTATTCAAATAGTGTCAATCATATAAAAGGCAAGTCGTCGATTAGTGGATTAATATTGTATAATGATAAAATTTCAACCAAGGATGTTTTACTTAAAGGTGCGTCTTTCGATTTTTCGTTGAATATAGGCGACAATTATTTCGAGTTAGATAGCAGTACGATCGTAAATTTCAATAAATTAACGTTTAATCCGTACATTAAGTACTGTTTATATCCGTCTCGTCAAGTATGGTTGAAAATTAATAAGCCGCAATTCCCATCTCAAGATTTGTTCGAGTCGTTGCCTGAAGGGTTATTCCTTAACCTTGAAGGCATTAAAACCGCCGGGAATTTATCTTACAAGCTTGATTTTTACGTAGATATAGATTCACCTGATTCAATAAGCTTTTTGTCGGAATTGAACAGGCACAACTTTAAAATTATAAGTTTTGGAAATACTGATTTTTCGAAAATAAATGACGAATTTGAATATACTGCCTACGAAAAAGGTGAAGCTGTGAGACAATTTTTAGTTGGAGCTTCAAATCCCAACTTTAGAAGACTCGACCAAATATCAACATACCTGAAAAATGCAGTTCTTATTTCGGAAGATGCTGGGTTTTTCTGGCACAGAGGCTTTCTTCCCGAGGCAATTAAAGAGTCTATCACCAAAAATATCAAAACAAGGCGTTTTGCAAGAGGTGGAAGCACTATTAGTATGCAACTTGTAAAAAATGTATTTCTGAACAGAAATAAAACTCTATCCAGAAAAATTGAAGAAGCTCTTATTGTGTGGCTTATTGAAAATAACAATATTTCTACAAAAGAAAGAATGTTTGAAGTGTATCTCAATATAATTGAATGGGGACCATTAATTTATGGTGCTAACGAAGCCGCTCATTTTTATTTTAATAAAGATGCTTCAAAATTGACTCTTCCCGAATCTTTGTTTCTGTCAAATTTAATACCTCGTCCAAAGTGGTTTAAATATTCATTTGATAAAAATGGAAATTTAAAACAGTTTATTGTTGATTATATGAATTTTGCCATAAACAGAATGTTGAAAAAAGAGATGATTACACAGGAAGAATACGATAATTTCGTTCCTGTAATAGAGTTAAAAGGAATCGCAAAAAAATTAATTGAACATACAGATTCAATACCTGATTTTCAATTAGAAATGTAATTTTTTTTTGAATACATGAAATTTGTTGTTAAAAAAACTGATTCGTTGATTAATATTGTTTCAGAATACTTTAGTGAAACATCAAAGTCAAAAATTAAAAAGATTATTTCTTCAGGTTCAATATATTTGGGGACTCGTAAATTAACAAAAGCGAATTTATTTATTAAAGAAGGTACTGAATTAGAATATATTAAAAATAAAAAAAATACTTTTCGTAACGAATTTCCGTATTCAATTTTATATGAAGATGAGTATTTGATTGCAGTTGATAAACCTGCCGGAATAATTACTCACGGAATTGACAGTATTAGTAAGCCTTCTTTATTAAAAGCTGTAAATGAATATATTAAAGACAGTACCAAGGGGAAAAAACATGCATACATTATCCACCGTCTTGACAGAGAAGTTTCCGGTGCAATATTGCTTGCAAAAAGTACCGATATTATGCAAACAATGAAAAGTAATTGGAAAGATACAGAGAAAATATACTATGCACTTGTAGAAGGTAAGCCTGAAATTACCGAAGGAACTTTAAGCAGTTGGCTTATTGAAGACGAAAAACAAAAAATGAAATCTGTTGAAAAATGCGATAATGCTAAATATGCTGTAACACATTATAAAACAATAGGTAATTATGGTAACTACACACTTTTGGAAATTTCTCTTGAAACAGGACGCAAAAATCAAATCAGAGTTCATTTGTCGGAATTGGGACATCCTATAGTTGGAGACAGGAAGTATGGAGCCGACTCAACGTACATTAGACAAATAAGATTACATTCAACATCTATAAGTTTTATACATCCCGTAACAAAAAAAGCTATTCTAATTCAAAGCAAACTTCCCAAAAATTTTCTTATCGTAAAAGACGAAAACGAAAAATATTAGAGTATTAAAAATATCATTCAATTATTTGAATAACTTTTTAATCAAATTTGAACAAAAAATAATATGTAAAGTTATTTATTTGTATATCAATTTATATGGACAATAAGTCGAAAAAGACTCCACAGAAAAATGACAACATAGAACTGGTTGGTTTAAAAACAGTGGCTACACTGCTTGAAACTCAAATATCGGTATTATCATTCAGAAAGGCACAATTATATCAACTTATTCATCAATTCGGGATTAAATACAATGAAGCCGTTGGAGGAATTGTTTTCGAAATACTTGATATAAGAAGAAAACTGTTATTTGACGAAAAAGATCAGAATCCCGATAAAAACACCGAATACAATGAGGCAGAGCAAGATTACATTAATTTTAAAAAGCAATATATAAGCAATAAAAACGAACCAAAATTTCAACTTAACGATGATGATAAAAAGCTTTTACAAAAACTGTTTAGAAATGCAAGCAAATTATGCCATCCCGATATTATTGCAGATGAAATGAAAAGTCAGGCTGCAGAGGTTTTTGTAAAACTTAATCAGGCTTATATAAATAATGATCTCGAGACTATAAAAAAATTATATCATTTGCTTAAAAATAATGAACTGCATTTTGCTCATATAACCGAAGAAATTACTGAGATAAAGCGTTTTGAACAAATAATTGCAAAATTGGAACAGGAAGTCAAAGCTTTAAAGGAAGAAATATTTCAAATAGAACACTCGGATGCTTATTTAACTATCAAAGATATTGATAATTGGGATGAATATTTTCAAAAAATTAAGGTTAAGCTAACTGAAGATCTTAACAGATTAAAACTTGAGTATGTGTCAAAATAAACTGGAAATTTTCAAAAGAGAAGAAAATTTGCTTGGTCAAGTATCTGCAATAATAGCAACAACCCGTAAAATTCTCGAAATTTACGATGACGGTAATTATGAAGAAATTCCGGTTTTCAGGGCAAATAAATGCCGAACAGCAAATTATAATAATGGAGATGCAGGAAAAAATCTTGAGTTGATTTGGAAATTTCACCATTTGTCGGGAGTTAATTCTTCGCCTGTAGTTTATGATAATGTCTTATATTTTGGCAGCGAAAGCAGATATTTTTTTGCTTTAGACTTTAATTCAGGAACTGAAATTTGGAAATTTAAAACAGGTAAAGAAGTACGTTCAAGCGCTGCCATTCATAAAAATACAATATATTTTGGCAGTTTCGACACTTACTTCTATGCATTACATCTTAAAACCGGTATTTTGAAATGGAAATTCAAAACCGACGACTGGATTTTTTCTTCTCCGGTTTATGATGAGCAAACTGTATTTTTTGGAAGTATGGACAAAAGTCTTTATGCTCTCAATATACACGATGGCAGTTTGAAATGGAAATTTCAAACTCAAGGCTGGATTATATCATCTCCTGCTGTATATAAGAATTTTATTTATTTTGGAAGTAGAGATAAACATATTTATTGTCTCGATAAGCATACAGGTGCTTTAGTATGGAAACTTAAAACAAAAGCAGGCATTCATAGTACACCCTCGGTTTATAAAAACAATTTGTTTGTAGGCAGTTTAGATGGCCTTTTCTATTCTATAGATAATCAGACAGGTAGAATAAATTGGAAAGCTAATTTGGAGTCGGCAATTTTCTCATCTCCTGCAATAAAAAACAATGATATTTATATTGGAACTAAAAAAGGAATATTATATCAAATAGACACTAATTCAGGCAATTATAGAGTTGTTTTTCAGGTTGATAAGGCTATTCATTCATCTCCGGTTGTTTCAGGAGATTATATATTTTTTGGGAGTGATAATGGTAATGTTTATGTAGTTTCAGCCGCAACAGGGAATTTACTTAATTCATATAAAACTAATGATAAAATAAGATCTTCAGCAATCGTTTATAATGGGAAATTAATTATAGGCGGAGCATATTTACATTGCTTAGATACAAAATAAAAAAAGCGGCGAGTAAGCCGCTTTTTTATTGGTATATCTTCTTAAGAATTTTTCATTTTATTAAAGAATGACTTTTTCTTATTTTTATGCTCATCATCATCTGAATAGTATCCGTATCCGTAACCGTATCCGTAACCGTATCCGTAACCATATCCATAACCATATCCATAACCATAACCGTATCCGTAACCATATCCGTATGAGTCTCTATCCAAACGAACGTCATTAATTAAAATATTGAAATCACCGGTTTTTCTCTTTTCAATATCGTTGATAATTGCTCCGAAAACTTTCTTATGAGTGTAATTTTGTCTAACAACATAAACATTTGCATCGGTATATTTCATAAGAAGGAAAGCGTCGGTAACAAGTCCAACAGGTGGAGTATCAATAATTATGAAGTCATATATTTCTTTGAGTTTAGCAAATAATTCGTCATTTTTCTCAGATGCAATTAATTCGGCAGGATTTGGAGGTATAGGACCGGCCATTATTATATCGAGATTTTCGAGGAAGGAGGTTTGTATAATATCTTCAATTTTGCTTTTACCAATTAAGAAAGAACTTATACCCTCTGTGTTGGTTAGTTGAAAGTCTTGATAGATTTTAGGTTTACGTAAGTCGAAACCCATAAGTAATGTTTTCTTTCCGTATAGTGCGAATATTGAAGCAAGGTTGATTGAAACAAAAGTTTTTCCCTCGCTTACCATTGTTGAGGTTACCAATATTGTTTGTTTTTCTTTACCCTTGGCAATAAACTGTAAGTTTGTTCTCACAGAACGGAAAGATTCTGCAATTGAAGATTTTGGTGAATCGTGTACAATTATTTTGCTTTCTCTGTCACTGTGAATAACATGACCAATAATAGGGAATTTGGTAATTTTTTCAACATCGCTTCTTTCAACAATCTTATCGTTCAAAGAATCTCTGATAAAAATATAAACCAAAGGAATAATAATTCCAAGAATTAGTGCTATAATATAGTTCAAAGAGGTTTTAGGATATACTTTTTCGGCATCTCTTGCTTTGTCTAATATTTTATTATCGGGAATATTGGAGGCTTTAGCAATGGCCGATTCTGCTCTTTTTTCCAAAAGGAAAGTATATATCTGGTCGTTTATTTTAAACTTTCTTTCAATATTCAGAAGGTTTCTTTCAGTCGCAGGCAGTTTATTTACCTCAGCCTGTACCTGAGCTATTCTCTTATCTAATTCTTTAATTGTGATATTTGAAAAGTTAACTATATTTCTGATATTCTCCATCAGAGTTTTTCGTGAGTTTTCAATTTTTAAGTCAATTTCGGTAATTCTTGGGTTCAGCGATGTGCTTGAACTTTTCAACCTTTCTTTTTCTGATGATAGTTTTACAAGTTCTGCTACAAGATTAACCAGTAACGGATCTTCAACTCCCATAGTAGATGGAGCAACAATATCACTCTTGATTTCGGCATTTTTTGTAATATAATCCATCAAGTACTTGTAGTATCTCGATTTTAAGTTTTCAAGAGCTTTTTCCTTTTCTAAAGAATTTACTTTCTCGAAAACAGTTTTAGCCTCATCGCTAATATTCATTATTTTGTTTGATGTTCTGAACAATTGGAGTTGGTTTTCAACTTTATAAAGCGAGTCGGTTATGCCTGTTAGTTGGTCATCAATAAATGCAATAGTATTTGTTGCAATTAAGTTTTTATCTTCTAAATCGCTATTGATATAAACTTCTGTTAATGTATTTATAAAGTCAATAGCTTTTTGTTTATTCTTATCTTTAAGTGTAATTTCAAGAATAGTAGCTTCTTTGTTTATAGGCTCAATTTTAGTATTTTTAAATTGAGTAGTAAGCTGATTTAAATCATTAATTACAAACTGAAAATTTTTCCCGTTATGCTCAGATGCTTTATATTGCGGAGATAAAACTACTTTAAAGTTCAAATTTTCGTCCTTGTACCACTCGCCGAAAGTAAGTGTTTTTATAACTTTTTTAACATCAACTTTTTCTTCTAAGGCTTTTTCATCTCTGTAATTAAACAAAGTGGCATTTGACTGCTCAGGAATTTCCAATTCGTATTTGTCGCTTGAAACAATTTTTACGAAAATAGGAGAGCCAACCAGTTGATTTACTGATGTGTCGATAATTACTTCAAAAGGACTTTCTTTGTAAAGTTCTTTTGTTTTGAATTTACTTTCGGTGAAATATGAAACATAAAAATTAAGATTTTTAATAGCTTTATTAGTCAATGTGTAAGATTGAAGCACTCCAATTTCATTCTGAACATTTTTTTGTGAACCAAATATTGATAATTCTTTTAATATGCTATTATCGAAACCGCCGCCTTTTTTATCATCTTTTATCAAAACTGTAGATTTGACCTGATAAATAGGCACTGAATATTTATTAAAAATAAAAGCAAGTAGCAATGCTAAAATTATCGAAATAGCAAAGTAATGCCAGTGTGCAAGCATTTTAAATATAATGGACATAAAGTCCACTTTTTCTTCTTGTTCGCTTTGAGGTAAATTGTTATTTATCTGATATTGTTCCACTTTAAAATTATTTTAATTTAAATTGAATTATTATTTCTTTGCTAAAGCAATAACTGCAACGACTGTTGAAATGGTTGACAACATAAGTGACCAAGGGAAAGTTGCAAATCCCAATGATTTAGCCACTTTATTGGGTTCAACGTATATTATATCGTTTGGAAGAATATAGAATTCTTCTTTGTTTAATAAATTTCTGTCAGTAAGGTCGATAAATGACACTTTATCACCTTTTTCGGTTTTTCTTACCAGCATAACTCTGAAACGGTTACCATAAACAGTTAAATCGCCTGCTTTGGCTATTGCTTCAAGTAAATTTACTTTATCTTGATAAAAATAATAAACTCCAGGCTTCATAACGTCACCAATTATTGAAACACGGTAGCTTGCAAGTTTTACTGTAGCTGTAGCGTCTTTTAAATAATTGTTTATTGATAATTGAATTTTTTTCTGTGCTTCTTCTACAGTAAGACCCGAAACCTCAATATTTCCTACAACCGGAAAATTAATAAAGCCCGAATCGGTTATGGTGTAGCTATTAAGATAAACTCCCATTTCGCTTTGGAATAAATAAGAGTTGTTTACACCCTGACCGGCATTGAAGAAATCGAAACTTTCGCTGTTTATACTGTTTACTCTTATGTACAAAACATCATAAGGTCTTAGCCTATAATCAGGGCCTTTGGATGAATATACATTTGAACTCTCTTTTTGTGCTTTCTCTTGTAAATAAATCAATTTTTTTTGGGGTGTACAAGATGTTAAATAAGCAATAAGTCCTATAATTATAAAAATTCTGGATTTTTTTAAGATAAAAAAGATTCTATTCATTATTAATAGATTAAGTAATTTTTTATTTATTAGCAGTTTGCAAAAATAACACTTTTTTTACAAAGCAATGTAATTATTTGCGTTATGACATTTTTTTTAACAAAAAAGTAATAATTTATTCTTTTTATAAATCAGCCTTATTCAATTTCTCCTATTAATGTTGCCGAAGTACATTTATTAATTTTAACATTGACATATTGTCCAATACTGTAGTCTTTTTTGGGGAAAACTACTACTTTATTCTGGCTGTTTCTTCCCGAAAACATATCGTTCGAACGTTTTGAGTAGCTGTCTATAAGTACTTCAAATGTTTTTCCGATATCGGCAGTGTTGCTTTTTAGTGAAAGACTGTTTTGAAGTTCAATGATTTCGGTAAGCCTTTTATTTTTAATATTTTCCGAGACATCATCTTTTAAGTATTTAGCTGCATAAGTACCTTGTCTTTCTGAATACTTAAACATAAAAGCATAATCGAAACCAACTTCTTCCATAAGAGTTAACGTTTCTCTGTGATCTTCTTCTGTCTCACCCGGGAAACCGCAGATAATATCGGTAGAAATTGCACAATCGGGAATAATTTCTTTAATTTTATTTATTCTTTCCAAATACCATTCACGAGTATATTTTCTGTTCATATTTTTTAGCACTCTTGAACTTCCCGATTGAACCGGCAAATGGATAGATTTACATATATTTGGGTTTTCGGATATTGTTTTAATTAATTCGTCTGAAATATCCTTTGGATGCGAAGTGGCAAATCTGACCCTTAGTAAAGGATTAACCTGAGCCACAGCTTTTATTAGTTTGGCAAAGTTATATTCTTCATCGTTGTTCCAATAATAAGAGTTAACATTTTGTCCTAATAAAGTTATTTCCCTATATCCTTTTTCAAATAAATGTTTTGCTTCATTTATAATAGTCATTGGATTGCGGCTTCTTTCTTTTCCCCTTGTATATGGCACAACACAATATGAACAAAAGTTTTGACATCCCCTCATTATAGAGATAAAAGCCGATACTCCATTTTGATCCATACGTACCGGTTCGATGTCCTCGTATGTTTCTTCTTCGGATAATATAATGTTGGCAGCCTTAATTCCTTTCTCAACTGTACTTATTAATTTGGGTAAATCACGATATGCATCAGGTCCTACAATAAGGTCTAACGAATCTTCTTTTAACAAATCTTCTTTCAACCTTTCGGCCATACAACCAAGCAATCCGATTTTAAGATTGTTTTTATTTTTCTTTAATGCCCTCAATTCTTTTAGTCGCTTATGAATTTTCTGTTCTGCATTTTCTCGTATCGAGCAGGTATTCAGAAAAATAATGTCAGCCTGAGTTATATCTGATGTAAGTTCGTATTTGTTTTTCATCATTATCGAAGCAACTATTTCACTGTCAGAAAAATTCATCTGACAACCGTATGTTTCGATATATACTTTTTTATTTACCACTTTTAAA
Organism: uncultured Bacteroides sp.; assembly: GCA_964634005.1. Lineage (GTDB taxonomy): Bacteria > Bacteroidota > Bacteroidia > Bacteroidales > JACABE01 > CAZWKQ01. Next base: position 342,750 of record CAZWKQ010000001.1, on the reverse strand, counting down.
ATTTTACGGTTTTTATTTAAACAAATTTATTGATTAATTGTTAGCTAATTACTTATTTTGTTAAAATTCAATTATTTAACAACCATTTTTTTGAAGTGCAAAGTTAGTTAAATATACCAATATTAAATTAGGGTAAATTAAAATGTGAAGTAAATTTTATAAAAATAGAAATATTATGTTTTATTTTGCACCGAAAATATACATATATATATAGGAAATATGTCCAAAAATCTTGTAATTGTAGAATCACCGGCTAAAGCCAAAACAATAGAAAAATTTTTAGGTAAAGATTTTATTGTGAAATCCAGTTATGGTCATATAAGAGATTTATCTAAAAACAACATAAGTATAGATATTGACAATAATTTTGAGCCCAAATACGAAATTCCTAAGGATAAACAAAAAACTGTAAATGAACTTAAGGCTTATGTAAAAAAAGCAGAAACTGTATGGCTTGCATCCGATGAAGATCGCGAGGGAGAAGCTATTTCATGGCATTTGAAAGAAGCATTAGGATTGGATGAAAATAAAATTAAGAGAATAGTTTTCAATGAGATAACAAAAACAGCCATAACTCATGCAATAGAAAATCCGAGAAATATAGACATAAATCTTGTAAATGCACAACAGGCAAGGAGGGTTTTAGACAGACTCGTTGGATATGAGCTTTCGCCTGTTTTATGGAAAAAAGTCAAGCCGGCACTTTCAGCTGGAAGAGTTCAGTCTGTTGCTGTCAGACTTATTGTTGAAAGAGAGGAAGAAATAAGAAACTTTAAAATTCAATCATTTTACAAAGTAATAGGATTATTCATTAAAAATGATACCATATTTAGTGCCGAATTATCTGTTCGCTTTAAAAATAGGGAAGAAGCAATCAATTTTTTGAATGATTGTATTGGTGCCGATTTTATTATTGAAAGTGTTGAAACAAAACCTTCAAAAAAATCACCGTCTCCTCCCTTTACAACATCAACACTTCAGCAAGAGGCAAGCCGAAAACTAGGATTTCCGGTTGCTAAAACAATGTTAGTTGCTCAACAACTTTATGAATCGGGATATATTACTTATATGAGAACCGATTCGGTCAATTTGTCTCAACTGGCAATTAGCATGGCAAAAAATGTAATTGAGAGCATTTACGGTAAAGAGTATGTAAAATCAAGGCAATTTACTACAAAAACTAAAGGTGCACAGGAAGCACATGAAGCAATTAGACCGACATATCTGAATAATCAATCAATAGAGGGTGATGCTTCACAAAAAAAACTTTATGATCTGATATGGAAAAGAACAATAGCTTCTCAAATGAGTGATGCAATATTGGAAAAAACAAATATTTATATCAATATCAACAAAAGAGAGGAGCAATTCATTGCTAAGGGCGAAGTAATAAAATTCGACGGTTTTCTTAAAGTTTATAATGAGTCTAATGACGAAGAAGAAGAAAATACTGATAAAAATACATTACCAATAGTAAAAAAAGGAGAAAAACTATTATTAAAAGAGTGTAATGCAACTCAAAATTTTACTCAACCTCCGGCTCGATATACCGAAGCAAGTCTTGTAAAAAAATTAGAGGAACTCGGTATAGGAAGGCCTTCAACTTATGCACCTACTATTTCGACTATTCAAAAAAGAGATTATGTTGTAAAAGAAGACAGAGAAGGAATAATAAGACAGTATGAGCAAATTATTCTTAAAGACAATAAAATCAAAGAAGTACAAAAAACAGAAAAATCGGGATTTGAAAAATCAAAACTCTTCCCGACAGATATTGGTATAGTCGTTAATAAATTCTTGGTTCAATATTTCAATATGATATTGGACTACAACTTTACTGCAAAAATCGAAAAGGAATTCGACGAAATTGCCGAAGGTAAAATTGTTTGGAATGAGATGATTAAGAGTTTCTATAAACCTTTTCATGAAAATGTAGAAGAAACACTAAAAGAGTCGGAAAAAGTAAAGGGCGAACGTTTATTGGGCATTGATCCCGCAACTAAAAAAAATGTTTATGTAAAAATTGGGCGATATGGAGCAATGGTTCAGATCGGAGAAACCAAATCTGATGAAAAACCAAAATTTGCAGGACTAAAGAAAGGACAAAGTATAGAAAATATTACATTGGAAGAAGCTCTCGCTCTTTTTGATTTGCCTAGAAATGTCGGTAATTATAATGGCGATGAAATGATAGTTGCTGTCGGAAGATTCGGACCTTATATTAAGCATAATGGAAAGTATTATTCGCTTACAAAAAACGATGACCCTTATGAAATAACCGAAGAAAGGTGTATTGAAATAATTGAGAATAAGAAAAAAACAGAAAGTGCAAAAGCAGAATTAATGAAACACTTGCCTAAAAACTTAGGTAAACATCAAGATAGTGAAATAATTCTTAATCTTGGGAAGTATGGTCCTTATATTACTTACAAAAACACTAATTATCCTATACCCAAAACCACAGACCTTTTGAATTTTGAATTAGAGGAAGCAATTAAATATATTGTCGGAAAGAGTAAAGCACAATCGGCTAACATTATTAAAGAGTTTCCCGAAAATGAAGATTTAAAAATACTCAATGGAAGATATGGTGCATACATAAAATACGGCAAAAAAAATATCAAAATTCCCGCAGGAACTAATCCTGAAATCATTACACTTGAAGAATGTTTGAAAATTGCCGGTGAAAATAATAAAACACAAAAAGCAACAAAAACAAAAAAGACTGCGGGTGTAAAATCTAAATCAAAAAGCACTTCAAAAAGTACCAAAAAGAAGTAAATATGGATGTTAATATAATAAGAAAAAATTTTCCTATATTAAACCGAAAAGTATTTGATAAGCAACTGGTTTATTTCGATAATGCAGCTACTACTCAAAAGCCCCGTCAAGTAATAGATATACTTAATAAATATTATTCGGAAGAAAACAGTAATGTTCACAGGGGTGTACATTATCTCAGTCAGCAGGCAACCGAAGCTTTTGAAAAAGCTCGTGAAAATGTACAAAAATTTATTAATGCCCGTTTTTCGCATGAAATAATATTCACCAAAGGGACAACTGACAGCATAAATTTAATTGCCAATAGTTTTGGAAGAGCTTTTCTGAAAGAAAACGATGAAATTGTTATATCAACCATGGAACATCATTCAAACATTGTCCCATGGCAATTAGCATGCGGTTATCATAATTCAAAATTAAAAGTTATTCCGATTTTCGAAAATGGAGAACTCGACCTTGATTCGTTTAATGCTCTGTTATCCGATAAAACAAAGTTGGTTGCAATTACACATATTTCAAATGCACTTGGGACAATAAATCCTATAAAAACTATTATTGAAATTGCTCATAAAAGAAATATTCCCGTATTGATTGACGGTGCACAAGGTATTGCCCATTCAAAAGTAGATGTTCAGGAATTGGACTGTGATTTTTATTGTTTTTCGGGTCATAAAATATATGGGCCAATGGGTGCGGGTGTTCTCTACGGTAAAGAAGAATGGTTAAATCAAATGCCTCCATACCAAGGAGGAGGGGAAATGATTAAAAAAGTTACTTTCGAAAAAACTACATATAACGAACTTCCATTTAAATTTGAAGCCGGAACTCCAAGCGTTGCCGATGTTATCGGATTATCGGCAGCACTTGACTACGTTAAAAATACAGGACTAGATAAAATTGAAAGATATGAGAATGAACTGCTTAATTATGCTACTGCAGAACTAAAAAAAATTGAGGATATAAAAATTATTGGAGAAGCTAAAGAAAAAGCTGCTCTTATTTCTTTTTTAATTGGCAATTCTCATCCTTTCGATGTAGGTACAATTCTTAATCATCTCGGTATTGCAGTTCGCACAGGGCATCATTGCACTCAACCGTTAATGGATTTTTATAATATTCAGGGGACAGTAAGAGCATCATTTTCTTTCTATAACACTTTTGAGGAAATAGACTTATTTATTAATGCAATAAAAAAAGCTAAAAAAATGTTATTATAATGATTATGAAGAAGGTAATTTTATTTTCAATTATTTTCACTATTGTTTTTGGTTCAATAAAAGCTCAAAAACAATTGAAAAATTTCGATGAGCTTTTGCAATCGTTAAAATCGGGTAAAAATGTAAAAATGGTTGTTTATTACAATAAATGTAAACTTATTGCCGATAACGAAGAAAAAGAAAAAGTTCCTGATGCAATCGGAGGTATGCAAATAGATGTTTATGAGTATTTTGCCAAAGAATCGGTAAAAAATAAACTTGCATTTTTAGTTGCTTCAGAATCAAAATTAATTCAAAACCCAAAAGGTGACGGATTTGTTTATAATTATGTTAAACTAAAAGTCAGCGAGGATAATAAAGTTAAAATTACTGCTCAATATGTTGATGCAAAGTCGCTTGAAGTAAAAATGGACGAGAATTTTTTCTGTGAAATAAATGACGGTAAAAACGATAAAGGTGTTTATTTTTTTGAAACTAACTAAATAGAATGAATATACAAGAAATTGAAAAACAGATTGTTGAAGAATTCGGTAGTTTCGATGACTGGATGGATAAATATAACTACATTATTGAAATGGGTAGAGAATGCCCAAAAATTGACGAGAAAAACAAAAACGACAATCATTTAATTGCAGGATGCCAGTCAAGGGTGTGGCTAAGTGCCGAGTATATCGACGGTAAGATATATTATAAGGCCGATAGCGATGCAGTGATTACCAAGGGAATAGCATATCTTTTAATAAGAATACTTTCGGGACAAAAACCTCAGGATATTATTGATGCTAATTTGGATTTTATCGATAAAATCGGGCTTAAAGAGCATTTATCTCCAACTCGTTCAAATGGCCTTCTGGCAATGATTAAACAAATGAAATTATATGCTTTGGTTTTCAAAACCAAATATGAAGATAACAAAGAATAAATTTTATTATCAGATGTTTAATTTTTAAAAAAGAGTTGAAATGGATTTAAACAAAGAACTTGAATTATATAAACAAGGGGTAATAAATGTTTTAAAAACTATTTATGATCCTGAGGTACCCGTTAATATTTACGATTTGGGATTAATTTATGAAATAAATTTACACGAAGACTTTAGTGTAGAAATAAAAATGACTTTAACTGCACCAAATTGTCCTGTGGCTGAGAGCCTCCCCGAAGAGGTTAAACAGAAAGTCAGCAATATTGCCGGGATATCAAAAGTTAATCTGGAGATAGTATTCGATCCGCCATGGGATAAAGATATGATTTCTGACGAAGCTAAGCTCGATTTAGGGTTATTGTAGATTTATTGTCGATTATACCCTGGTTTTTACGAATTAAATAACTAATAATTCAAATTTAAATCAATTAATTTGTATTGAAAGTAAAAGCCATATTTGCAAAAAAATTCCAAACTGTAACACAAGCTATTGCAAACAATTTCGATATATAGAAATTCCTTTTATATTTACTGACAAGTATCCACAATATCAATGTATTTATTCCTAAGCCTATTAACGATATAAAAATAAATTTGCCGTATTCTATTCCTATTTCAGGGTTATGACTTCTGAAAGTCCAAACTCTGTTGAGTATATAATTTGAACTTGCAGCTATGGTAAATCCTATTGCATTTGAAATATATTTGGGAATTTTAATTATTTCCTTGCATAAATAGGTAAAACCAAAATCGACAATTACTCCGGAAGCCCCTACTATGCCAAATTTCAGAAATTTTAATATAAATGGCTTATCAATCAATAGCTTAATCGTTTAAATTTTTTTTGGCAATAATAATAAAAAAAATTCTATCCCAAATTATTCAATGAAGATTTTCTTATTCAGTGTATCCCAAATTAATTTAATTAGTTCACTGCACTTCTAATGAAAAATTTGGGCTAACCTGAAACCTTTTCTTTTTTCTCTGTTATTGATTGAGCCAAAAATCTATTCTTTCTTCGAGTAATTTATAATCCCAATCTAATAAAATACCCGAAAATGATTTTGATTTTTCCAATGCTTCGTCAAGTTTGAAATTCTTTTGCTCACATGAATAGAAGTAATTCTTTTCAGAATAATAATCTGCAAGATACTCTTGCTCGGTTTGACCTGGGGTAGGGACAAGTATTGCCTTTTTCCCCATAACGGCAAGATCCATAATAGTTGAATAGCCCGAACGACAAATAACAATTTTCGAACGTTTTAAATAATCCTGAAGCAAATCACTCGACAAATGAGGGAAAATTGTAATATTTTCGTTCATTCTGACTGATTTCTTTTTCTCAGGAGTGCCTCTTACTATTACAGCTTTTAAGTTAATTTCTTTTAATTGGCTGATTATCATGTCTTCAAAAATACTTCTTTGAGGTTCAGGGCCTGAAATTAAAGCCATTAAATCAATATCTTCATTAATGTTTTTATATTCCGATTTTACAAATCTCGACAAAGGATTAATATAAAATGAAGGAATAGGAAGCTTGTATTTATGCGATAAGTCGCCTGATAAATTGATTTCGCCCTCAAAATCAGGAATCCAGCATTCTTTATAGTTTTTAATAAAACTCTTGTTAAAATTAAAAAGCATTTCGTCGAAATATTTTGATTTGAAAGGGCTTTTAATATTTATCTGATGAGTAATAAAAATACTCGGAATATTCTTGTTCCATAACCCGAATCTATTGTCGGAAATAACCAAATCGATAGAATACTTTTTTGCGGTTTCATCCAACATTTTATATTCGTTATAAATGCCTTGAAAAATCTGAGGTAAAGCTGCAGATATTTTCAGGACAAAACTCCCTTTTTTTTGATAAGTTATTCCATATCCCGGAAACAGGATTACAGGTAAATCGGGGAATTCTTTTTTAAGAAATGCCAAAGGACGACCATCGGCTGCTATAATTACATTTGCATCTTTTTTTAAAAGTACATTAATAATTGGGACACATCTTGTTGCATGTCCTAATCCCCAGTCGAGCGGAGCTATTAAAACATTTTTTTTTCTGGACAATTTTTTATTTTTTTGTATCAAAATTATGAAATAAAAAAACTACAGGTTTAATAAAATATAAATAAATTGTTAAGATATCAAATTGCAATAACACTTATACCCGGAGTAGGCGACATTATTGCTAAAAAACTTATTTCATATTGTGGAAGCGCAGAAGGAGTTTTTAAAGAGAAAAAGCAAAATTTACTCAAAATTCCAAGCATTGGCGAAACTCTTGTCAAGTCTATTATAAATCAAGATGTATTCGATAGGGTTGATAAAGAGTTGGAATTCATTGAAAAGTATAACATAAAAACACTTTTTTATTTAGACGACAATTATCCTTTCAGGTTAAAACAATGTATTGATGGCCCGCTTATGCTCTATTATATCGGTAATGCTAATCTTAATGCCGATAAAGTTATTTCGATTGTTGGAACAAGAAATATTACCGAATACGGCAAGGATATTTGTAAAAAGATTGTAAAAGACCTTTCGGAGCATGATATATTGATAGTGAGCGGATTGGCTTATGGTGTGGATAGTTGCGCCCATAAAGCCGCTCTTGAAAACAATCTTTTCACTGTTGGTGTGCTTGCCCATGGTCTCGACAGAGTTTATCCTCCTTTAAATAAATCATTAGCTGAAAAAATGACTCAAAAAGGAGGCTTACTAACTGATTTTATGAGTGAAACAAATCCTGACAGAGAAAATTTTCCTAAAAGAAACCGTATTATTGCCGGTATTTCTGATGCTGTTGTTGTTATTGAAGCTGCAAAGCGAGGCGGAGCTTTGATAACTGCCGAAATTGCCAACTCCTACAATAGAGATGTTTTTGCAGTTCCCGGCAAAATCGGAGATACATATTCGGAAGGTTGTAATAATCTTATAAAAACTAATAAAGCTGCTCTGATTCAGTCGGCTGACGACATTATGTATATTATGGGCTGGGATCTAAAAAAAATAAAACAAAAACCTGCTCAAAAACAATTATTTATCGAATTAACGGAAGTTGAAAAAAACCTTTATGAATTACTTTCCAAAAATGCAACTTGCTCTATAGATGAAATTTGCAGCCAATCAAAATTTAGCGTTCCAAAAATCGCAGAAGCTTTATTAAATCTTGAACTTGAAGGGATAATTAAAAGTTTGCCGGGTAAAATATATAAACTTGCTTAATTTACTTATTTTTGCAATAAATTGATTTTATTGTGCCGATGATAAGAGAATTTAAAATTCTATCTTTTTTACTAATTATAATTTTTACACTATTTTCTTGTTCAAAAGATACCGATTTTGGAGAGGTAAATACAGAAAAGACTGATTATAATTATGGCAAGGGTGTATTTATAATTAATGAAGGTAATTTCGGGCAAGGAAATGGCAGTGTTTCGTTTTACAATTTTTATACAAACAAAGTTTATAATAGTATTTTTGAAACCAAAAATAAACGTCCGCTCGGAGATGTTCCTGTTTCGGCAGAAATCGTCAATGACCTGCTTTATATTGTCGTTAATAACTCGGGAAAAATTGAAATTGTAAATCTGCAAGACTTTAAATCATTGAAAACCATTTCAGGCCTTAATTCTCCACGTTATTTGTTACCGGTAAACAATCATAAAATTTATATTTCTGACTTAAGAAGCAATTATTTGTATGTTTTAAATGCAGAAAATCAAACAGTTGAAAATACGATCTACTGCGGAAAATCTACCGATAAAATGCTGTTATATCAGAATAAAGTATTTGTTTGCAATTGGTCGGAATATTTTATAAAAGCACCAAACAATACAATACAAGTTATCGATGCTGTTACCGATAGGCTAATTGATTCGGTAAAAGTCGGAAAAGAGCCGAATAGTATGGTATTTGATAAATATAATCGTTTATGGGTATTGAGTAGCGGCGGTTATAATAACGAAGAGTATCCAGAATTGAATTGTTTAAACCCAAATACATTACAAATTGAAAAGAAATTAACTTTTCCGAGCAAAATTCAAAGTCCTTCGTCTTTATGTATTAACAAAACGGGCGATACTCTTTATTATATCAATCAGCATATTTATTGTATGTCAGTAGATGATAATACTCTGCCGGCTAATCCATTCATTTTGAGAAAACAACGCTTATTTTATTCAATTGCTTTTTCGCCCGATAAAAATAATTTATGGGTTTCAGATGCGATAGATTATACTCAAAACGGCTTTGTTTATTGGTATTCTACAGAAGGTGATGTTATTGACTCTGTTAGGACGGGAATTATACCCGGTTATTTTTGTTTTACAAGATAACCAAGATAAATAATATTTTTGGCGATAGATTTATCATTTTTTTAAATTCATTATAACAAAAGACTTTGTTTTTAATTCGTTAAAAGAATTACTTTTGCAATGAAAAAATACTATTAAGGTATGAGACTCTCAATAAAAGATTCAAAAAGGTGTGTAGGATGTCAGAGTTGTATGTTTGCATGCACAAGACGCACAGGATATGCAGGATTATCAAACAGTTGTATAGGAGTAAAATCTCAGGGTGGGATGTCGAATGGATTTTCGGTTATAATATGTCGTTCGTGTTTCAATCCTCCTTGTGCTGCCGTTTGTCCTTCCGGAGCCTTAAAAGCAAAAGAAGGACGTGGAGTAAAATTTACCTCCTCAAAATGTATAGGTTGTGGAAATTGTCAAAGAGCATGTATTGTAAAGGCTGTTTTTTGGAATGAAACGGAAAATAAACCTGCAATTTGCGTACACTGTGGCAATTGTGTTAAATTTTGTCCTCACAATGTTTTAGAAATGATTAAAGACTAATATTTATGGTAACCAATCAGAATTACAGCGAAGTTTTATATATAGATCTTACTCAAAAGAAGTTTTGGATAAAGAATCGTCAGGATTTGTTTTCGAAATATATAGGCGGAACGGGTGTGGCTACTCAATTACTTTTTGAGGAATGCCCCGAGGATACAGACCCTTTTTCTGAATCTAATCCTGTAATATTTGCGGTAGGACCTTTTACTGGGGTTTACCCTTTTGCGTCTAAGACTATTGCTATGTTTAAATCGCCATTAACCGGCGACTTGGGCGAAAGCCACGCAGGAGGAAGAAGTGCAATAGCAATGAAAATGGCCGGTTATGGTGCTATTGTCATAAAAGGGAAAAGCGATATGCCAATATATTTGGTCATTAAAAACCGAAAAGTTGAATTTAAAAATGCCAACACTTTGTGGGGGATGAAAAGTGCATTTACTGTCGGTGATGTTATAAGAGCAAATGAAGATCAACCGGGAATGCGTACTATTATGCGAATAGGGCAAGCAGGCGAAAAAATGATTTCTTATGCTTCGGTAGTTACCGAAACATACAGACATTTCGGAAGACTAGGATTAGGTGCTGTATTTGGCAGTAAAATGTTAAAAGGGCTGATGATTGCCGGGAAAAAGAATATTGAAGTTCCCCAAAGGAAAGATTTTATTAACCTTTACAAGGAAATCTATGATAAAGCAGTAGATTCTCCTGTTATGAAAAAGTATCACGATTTAGGTACTGCCGGCAATATAAAACCTTTGAACCTTATGGGAGCTTTGCCCACAAAAAATCTTAAAACAGCTACATTCGACGAAGCCGAAACAATTTCGGGTGAAAGTATTGCCGAAAATTACTTAGGACGACGTGTAGCTTGCTCGCATTGTCCTACCGGATGTATTCATCTTGCCGTTTTGCGCGAACCATACGAAGATGAGCCCTATTTCTATAAAACCACTATGGTTGGTTACGATTATGAACTTGTTTACTCGCTTGGAAGTATGCTCGGCATAAGTAATCCCGAAGATATGCTCAAACTTATCGATTTGGTCGAGAAATATTGCCTTGATGCTATAACTACGGGAGTGGTTCTTTCATGGGCAACCGAAGCATACGAAAAAAAATTAATCAGTGATAATGAAACTGAAGGAATTAAATTTGAGTTTGGAAACTTAAAGTGTTACATGGATGCTGTTGACAAAATAGTAGCTCAATCAAACAATTTTTACACAGAATTGGGGAAAGGAGTTGCTTATGCTTCCGAAATTTACGGAGGAAAAGAATTTGCTTTATCTTTCGGCAAGAACGAAATGGCAGGATATCATACAGGAGTTGGGGCTTATATCGGATTTACAATAGGAGCCAGACATAGCCATTTAGATAACGCAGGTTACTCGCTCGACCAAAATGAACTTATAAATCAAACGCTTACTCCCGAACAAGTTGTAGATAAACTTATTAATGAAGAAAGCCTTCGACAAGTACTTTCCTCTATTGCAATTTGCTTTTTTGCTCGAGGTATATATACTCCCGAAATGGTTTCAAAAGCATTGTCGACTCTTAATATTGATTTGTCTCCCGAACAACTTATTAAAACTGGCCGACAAATACTCCAAGATAAATATCGTTTTAAAATCAGAGAAGGTTTCGACTTCAATAAATTGAACATTCCGAAAAGAATATTCGAAACTAAAGCACCTGCAGGTTTTATTAACGAAGATTTCTATAAAAAGGCTATTGAATATGCAAGGAAAGTGCTGATTGATACTGTTTAGAAAGTCTTAATTTGGAATTTTTTATGTAAAAGTTAAGATTTTATTATGCGTAATTTATTGATCTGTTTTTTTTTATTATTTATTATAAGTTGCACTAATAAAAACGAAAAGGGAATTTTAGTCAATAAAAATCCTTTTACTTTAAGCGAAAATGAAATGCAATTTATAAAAAGCAACTATGTTGATAAAGTTTATATCAATTTTTTTTGCATCGACAAAACTGATAAAAACGAAATAACTGTTAAATCCAAAGTTATTTATTCTGAAAAACCTACACGTCAATACAGAGTTGTTCCTGTGGTTGAAATTACCGAAAAATCTTTACTCAGGGCTTCAGAACTTGAAATTGAACAAATTTCTAATACTATATGTAATAATCTATTATCAATAACTACTCAAAATAAACTCAATGAAATTATTGAAATAGCTGTATTATATGATTTTACCGATAATATAGGCAATCAAAAAAAATTTTTGTCGCTGATTAGTTATTTGAATAAAAACGATTTTTTCAATGATAAAATAATAAGTTTGATAGTGAAAATATCAAATCTTAAGCTATTAGATAAAAGTGTCATAAAAGCTGCCGATCATATTATTATCGATTTCGGCAATACCGGTAATATCAGCGATTACAATACTATTAATTCATTGTTCGACTGGAATACTGTTGAACCACATATATCATTAGTGAATAAAATTGATAAGCCGATAAGTGCTATGCTTATTGTTCAACCAAGAGTTTTAGTTTATCGAAATAATAAATTTTATTGCTCTATAAAGAATATTTACGAAAACAGCTTAAGCGATAAAAATACTTATGAAAGAATTCAACCTGCTTATTATAAAGTATTGATTAAAACAGTGTTGTCGGGTGTTAAATTGGAGAAGAATGATATATTGAAAACTGAAAAGCCCGATTTTGATGATTATAAAAAAATTGCTAAACAGTTGAATAATAAAAAGGCAGATATTATAATTTATCCGATAAATGAAGATGTTATAAAAACTTCTGAAGAAAACGATGTTGAAATCGGAAATATATTTGATTATTTCGATTAGATTTTAAGTTTTTTATTTTATTGATTTCCATTTCAAGTTTTATTGAATTTGATTTTTTTAATATTAGAAAAAAATTAAGCATCGATATAAAGATATTATAATCAGTGCTTTTTATGAATAAATAAAATAAGTATAAATTAATCAATTAATTTTTTCAATTAATTTAATTGAATTATTTTTGCCTCGTTAATGGTTCCAAAGTAGTGATTAAAAGGGAAACGGGTGTGAATCCCGTACAGTTCCCGCTGCTGTAAGCTCTTAAAATACTTTAGAACAATCTTCGCCACTGTTCCGAATTGATGAATGGGAAGGCAGTTTTAAAGTGAGTAAGTCAGAAGACCTGCCATTAATAAACACAGATTCAAGGCTTTCGGGTAAAAAGAGCTTGAATAAACAGGAATAAATCTCCGTTTTTTCATTTTTTCTTTTAATCTTGGCCTAAAGAGTTTTTAGTGATAATTAATAATTTAAAATCTTAATATCATGAAAAAGAAAATATTAATTAGTTTTTCAACTCTTTTTGCAGTATTATTTTTTAGTTTTTATGCTAATAGTCAAAACGTGGCAAATTTTGAAAATTTGAGTTTAGCTCCAAATTCATTTTGGAACGGAAGTGACAACAGCGGTGGTTTTTACAGCGGTGGTTTTTACTTTCCCAACTCTTTTACCGATTATGGCGGTGGTATGTACGCCTGGTATGGATTTGCATATTCAAATAAAAGCGACACTTTAACTATCGGTTATACTAATCAGTTTTCGGCAATAACAGGCAAAGGTGCTTCCAATACTGCTAATTATGCAGTTTCGTACGTAAATTATGACTGGATGAATAATTATAATATGATACCCAACACCGTTCGGTTCCCCAATTCGCTCGCTTTATCGGGTTTTTATGTAACTAACAGTACTTACGCATATTATTCGATGCTTTATGGCGATGGCAGCTTGGCAAAAAAATTCGGAGGCCCATCAGGAAATGACCCCGATTGGTTTAAATTGCAAATAAAAGGTTACTATAATGGGTTATTAAAAGATACTATTGATTTTTATCTCGCAGATTTCAGATTCAGCAACAATAGTCAGGATTATATTTTAAAAGAATGGAAGTGGGTTGATTTATCATCTATGGGCTTAGTCGATAGTATTTCTTTCGGCCTTACATCATCAGATATGGGGGCTTATGGTATGAATACTCCTTCTTATTTCTGTTTTGATGAACTAAATGCATCATCTCCAAATACTTTTATTGATAATTTTGAAATTTCAAACAACATTGTTTTATATCCTTTGCCTGCTAATGATAAGTTGTATTTCAAAATATTGGATAACAATGAGATAAATAATATTAAACTATTCAGTTTATCGGGATTGCAAATAAAATCTTTAAATATTGAAGATGGGACAAATTTTGTTGATTTGTCCGGTTTACCCTCAGGAATATATTTTTTAGAACTTTCAACGGGGAAAAACAAACATTATAAAAAAATTGTAAAGAATTGAAAAAGATAGTATTAACTATATTTGTTTTAATACAAATAAAATCATTTGCACAGTTTCCGCCCGCAGCCGGTCAAATCGGGTCAACGGCTATTAATAAAGATTCTTCAATTTTTATTGATTGGGCGGTAACTTGCAATATTTCAAGAGGATACATAAATATTTCGGATACAGTTTTTGAAGACCCCGATCATCTCGGTACAAACAGAGCATCCTATGGAAACCCTATAAATGCATTGGGCAAGGCTGACAATAATGTTGTGAGTCTTGGCGATAGGGGTGTAGCAATTTTGACTTTCACCAAACCCATTGTCAATGGTGCCGGTTATGATTTTGCCGTCTTCGAAAATGCTTTCGATGATAATTTTTTAGAATTAGCTTTTGTTGAAGTCAGCTCAGATGGAATTAATTATGTCCGTTTTCCTTCACAATCGCTTACTCAGTTCAATTCGCAAATACCGGCTTTCGGAAATATTAATCCTACTGCTATCCATAATCTTGCCGGTAAGTATAGGCTTTTTTACGGTACACCTTTCGACCTAAGCGATATTCAGGACAGCGTTGGAGTCAATATCAACAATATTACACATATTAAAATTATTGATGTTGTAGGTTCTATTGATATACCTTTCTGCAGCTATGATTCATTCGGGAGAATTATCAATGACCCTTTTCCTACTCCATACTGGACAAGCGGTTTTGATTTAGACGCTGTTGGAGTAATTAATAATACAACGAATAATTCAACCGATGATGTTCACAAATCATTATATTTCAGTATTTATCCTAATCCTGCCGATAGATTCATCAGACTAAAACTAAACAATAATGATAATGTGAAAGTAGAAATTATAGATTTAAACGGTAAGATAATTTTAAGTCAATATGCTGATAATAACACTATTATAGATGTTGAGAAACTTTCCCGCGGTATTTATTATATTCTTATTAACGATAAGAAAGGTAATTTTGCTGCCGAAAAATTAATTGTTAACTAGTACATTTTATGATTTCAAGGTTAAAAGCATTTTTTATTCTTTTTCTTATATCAAATATTACAAAAGTTTATTGTCAAACAGATACAATAAATCTGAAAGAAACCGAAATCAGCAGTTCGAGAGTTACAATGATATACAACGAAACATCGAGAATAATAAAAATTATTACAAAGAAAGAAATAGATAATTTACCTGTGCAAAATGTAAACGAACTGCTTGAATATGCGGTATCTGCTGATATAAGGCAAAGAGGAGAGTTTGGAATTCAGGCAGATGTGAGTTTTAGGGGAGGTAGTTTTGAACAAACTTTGATATTGCTTAATGGTGTAAAAATGAATGACCCCCAAACAGGTCATCATAGTATGAATTTACCTATAGAACTTCATGATATTGAACGCATTGAAATATTGCATGGTCCCGGCTCACGTATTTATGGTGCTAATTGCTTTACAGGTGCAATAAATATTATTACCGGGCTTAATCCTGAAAATAAAGTTATGCTTTCGGTTTTAGGCGGTGATTATAATTTTTACAACTTATCAACCTCAATTTCATATAGATATAAAAAATTAAACCAAAGTTTCTCACTCAGTAAAAAAAAGTCTGACGGCTACCGCAATAATACTGATTTTGATGTTATAAATTTTTTTTACCGGAATTCTTATACTGCAAATTCTGCAGTTTTTAATTTTCAAACAGGTTATAACAACAAAAAGTTTGGTGCAAATTCGTTTTATACAGCAAAATATCCCGATCAATACGAACAAACTGAGACTTTTTTTGCAAACGGAAGTATTAAAACTAACGGCAAAATTCAATTTTCGACACAGGCTTATATAAGAACGAACAAAGACAGATTCGAACTATTCAGATCTAATCCTCCGTCATGGTATAAAAATCATAATTATCACTTTACCGTTACATCCGGAGCCGAAAGTAATGTCAGGTTTAATTCATTTTTGGGGAAGACTGCTCTTGGCATTGAATTCAGGAGCGAAAGAATAATGAGTAACGTTTTAGGTGAATTGCTCGATAAACCCGAAAGTATCCCTAATGTCAATAATACGGCATATACAAGAGGACATAACAGGAACAATATCGGAATTTTTGCCGAACACTTAATCAAGCAAGGACGATTTAATATTTCTACAGGAATATTTAATAATTATAATGATGATTTTGGTAATAATTTGAGTGGAGGATTAGACATTAGCTACGAATTTAATAATTCGGCAAAATGGTTTGCTTCGGTAAATCACTCATTTAGAATGCCTTCTTATACCGATTTATATTATGTTGGTCCGACTAATTCAGGAAACATAAACTTAAAACCCGAAGAGGCAGTCGCTTACGAAAGCGGGTTGAAGTACAATACGCTTGCAGTAAATTCTCATATTTCATTTTTTATTCGCGATGGCAGCAATATGATAGATTGGGTAAAACATCCCGATTCTTTGAAATGGGAAAGTAAAAACATAACTCAAATTAAAACCTTAGGGGCCGAATTTTCTGTAAATATCGATTTCACAAAAGTTTACAATAGAGAAACATTTTTTCGTAATTTGAATTTTTCGTATGCTTATTTGGATATGACTAAAAAAAGCGAGAATTATATTTCATATTATCTGCTCGATTATTTAAAAAATAAAGCAGTACTGAGCATCGAACATATTTTTTATAAAAATATTTCAGCTAGTTGGGCTTGTGTTTATCAAAAGCGTATGGGTTCATATACTGATGCAATTTCAGGGAAAGAAGTTGATTACAAACCTTTTATAACAACCGATTTAAAATTGACGTATAAACTTCGAAGTTTAATTCTTTATGCCGAATCTTCAAATATTTTTAATATTGAATATTACGATTTTGGCAATATACCGTCTCCCGGTAGGTGGAACAAGGCGGGTTTGATATTTAACGTGCATTATACTAAGTAGTTAAGCAATATGCAGAACAGGCGAGTTAAAAATATAGCTTTATCTTTTTTTGCTTGTTTAGCCTTGCAAAATCCGGCTTACTCTCAAACGGTTGATACTATTCTATTAAAGCCTGTTACTATATCAGAAAGTAAGTTTAATCCTTTATATGGTTTAAAGTCTTATACTGTTGATTCTATAGCTTTAAGCTTAAAAGTTACTGCGAGTATGTCGGAGCTTTTAGGTACAAAGACTTCGGTATTTATAAAGAGCTACGGACAAGGAGGATTGGCAACTGCATCATTCAGAGGGACTTCTGCTTCACATACACCTGTTTATTGGAATGATGTTGCTATACATTCTCCTATGTTGAGCCAAATGGATTTTTCGCTTATACCTGTTTTTTTTCTCGACGATATAAATCTTTTTTATGGTGGCAGTTCGCTTGTAAATAAAAGCGGAGGGTTAGGAGGAAGTATTAATTTGGATAATAAGAAATTGACAAATAGTAAAAGTAAAGTCTCCTTAGTTCAGCAAATTGGCAGTTTTTCGACTTATGGAATTTATGCTGATGTTAATTTTGAAAATGGAAATTTTACAGGTCGAACGCGAATAATGTATTTAACATCGGAAAATGATTTCAGTTTTTTGAACAATGCAGTAACTAATGCTGACTATATCAGGCAAACCCGTGAAGATGCCGGTTATTATCAATATGGGATATTACAAGAACTTTATTTTAACCGAAAAAACAATGATGAGGTAAGCCTTAAAATCTGGTTACAAAATAATTATAGAGAAATTCCTCAGCCTTTGACGGTAATGCCTGTTCCAAATAATGAAAGTCAAAAAAACAATGCCATTAGAAGTATTATTAATTGGAAACATTATGGCACAAAAAGCAAAATCGAAACATCACTGGCATACAATTACGATTATTTGAATTATATTAATAAAATTTCATTTGTTAATTCGGATAATACAAATCAGTGTTTTACTGCAAATTTTAAACATTATTACGAAATATCCCCCATTATTTCTATAAAGTCAGGTATCTCAGGCGATTATTACCTTGTTAATTCAAATAATTACATAAGTAAAATTGACAGAAAACAACTTTCTCTTTTTACAAACTTATCATCAACTTTCAACAAAAGAATCTTTATGAATTTGGTTCTTCGTAAAGAGATTACGGATAATAAATTTCAACCGTTATTACCCTCATTGAATATTGAATATAAGTTGTTTAACAGTAACAACATTTATCTTAAAGGAAATATTTCCAAAAATTATCATTTGCCCTCATTAAATGATTTGTACTGGTATCCGGGAGGAAATCCTAATTTATTGCCCGAAAATGGTTATTCGTATGAAATGGGTTTGAAATATAGAAAATCAACAAACAAGTTATTTGATTTGGAATACGAAGTTACTTATTTTAGAACTAAAATAACCAATTGGATATTATGGCAGCCCGATCCTGTATTTCGTTATTGGACACCTTTAAATTTAAAAGAGGTTATTTCGAGTGGATTGGAAGTTAATTTAAACTATACTTACTATTTAAACAGTTTAATTTTCCGATTCAATACAATTCATACTTTTACATCTGCAAAGAATATGAAACCTATAAATCAGAATGACAATACTGCCGATAAACAATTGATTTATACGCCTTTATATTCATATAATGCCGGTATGAGAATTGAGTGGAAAAAAATATTTATAAACAGTGAAACTCAATATATCGGTAAAAGATACACTAATACAACAAATACACGCTATATGCCTTCATATCAATTAATTGATGTTTCTTCCGGCTTGATTTTAAACACTAATAAAAAGCAATATGTATTTCAATTTTCTGTTTGCAACATTTTTGATGTTAATTATCAGGCTATAGCGTGGCAACCTATGCCGGGCAGAAATTACGAATTGATTTTAAAAATTAATTTTCTCAGATAAATAGTTCTCAATATAGTCGCTAATTCCGTTTTCGAGAGTATAAAACGGTTTTTTATAGCCGCTGTTTATTAACTTTGTCATATCGGCTTCGGTAAAATATTGATATTTATCGCGTATATCTTCGGGAGTATCAATAAATTCAATGTTTTCCTCCCGTTTCATAGCTTTGAATGTAGCCTTAGCAAGATCAAGGAAAGTTCTTGCTTTACCGGTTCCCAGATTGTATATTCCTGAAAGTGGCTTATTTTCCAATAAGAAATAAATAACTTCAACAACATCTTTGACGTAAACAAAATCGCGAAGTTGCATACCATCCTTATAGTTTGGATTGTGAGAGCGGAAAAGTTTTACTTTCCCGGTACTCATCACCTGATTGAAAGTGTGAAAAATAACAGAAGCCATACGACCTTTGTGGTATTCATTAGGCCCGTATACGTTAAAAAACTTTAATCCTGCCCAAAAAGCCGGCTTTCGTTCTTCATTGAGTACCCATTTATCAAAATTGTTTTTTGATTCCCCATAAGGATTAAGAGGTTTTAACAGCGGTATAATGCTGTGATCGTCGCTGTAACCATGTTCTCCCATACCGTAAGTAGCGGCTGACGAAGCATATATCAAAGGAATATTATTATCAACACAATAATTCCATACTTTTTTCGAATAGTTTAGGTTAAGTTCATCAAATACTCTGACATCAAATTCTGTTGTATCGGTACGGGCACCTATATGAATAATAAAATCAACTTTGGGATTATTCTTTTCGAGCCACGAAAAAAAATTATTTCTTTGAACTTTCTCAATATATTTTTTTGATGCCAGATTCGGAAGTTTTTCTATTTTATTGAAATCATCAACCAAAACAAGCTCATCAATCCCTTTTGTGTTTAAAAAGCCTACTAAACAACTGCCTATAAAACCGGCTGCTCCTGTTATAATTATCATAATTTTTTTCTACAAAAATAATGCTTTTTGAGGAAACTCATTAATCAATCCTTTTTCAACTGCTATTTGGAAAAGTTTTTTTACGGCATTTTTCCCATTATATCCAAGATCAACGGTATAATCGTTTACATATAATTGTATGTGTTTTTTCATAACATCTTCGCTCATTTCCTGAGCATTACATCTAACAAATTCTTTTGAGCTGTTGGGATTATTTAAAGCATATTCAACACTTTTTTTCATTATTTTGTTGATTTTCAGTATTATTTCTGTAGGCAGATTTCTTTTTACAACAATTCCACCGAGCGGAATAGGTTGATTTGTGAGTTCTTTCCATTTGTTACCAAGGTCGGCAATAAGTTTTAGCCCTTTATTTTGATATGTAAAGCGGTTTTCGTGAATTATAACGCCGGCATCGACTTCATTATTCAATATTTTATCTTCAATTTCTGAGAAAATAACTTCAATTTTATTGGTAATTCGAGGATAAATAATCGATAAAAGGAGGTTTGCAGTTGTATATTTTCCTGGTATTGCGACTGTTATTTCTTGTAGTTTTACGGGTTCTATCTTATTTTTTGATATTAATAATGGGCCTACGTCGTTTCCCAATGCACTTCCCGAGTTAAGTAAAATATAACTGTCAATAATATGAAGATAAGCATGAAAACTTACTTTGCAAACATCAAAAATTTGCTTGAAAGAGTAATTGTTTAACTGCTCAACATCGGCCATTTGGTAAATAAAATCGATGCCTTCGGTATCAATTTTTTTATTAACCATGGCATCGAATATAAATGTATCGTTTGGACAAGGAGAAAATGCTATTTTTATTTCCATATTTTCGGCAGAATTTTTCGTTTTATTCGTCAAGTAGCTGTAAAATAAAACTATTCAGATTTTTAATTGCCAGAGGTATATTCCAGCCTGCTTTATTACGTTTTTCTACATAATTTGAAACGGCTCGTATTTGAATGTGTTTTAAATCGAACATTTTGCACGAAAACATAAAAGCAGCACCCTCCATACTCTCGGCTAAGGGATTATGCAATCTCTTTACTTCTTTAATTTTTGTTTCATTTCCATGTATAGTGTTCACAGTAATGCCTTTTACTTTTGGCAAATTATTAATCAAAGCACTTTTAAATTCCGAATCGTTGATTATATCTAAATTTGTAAAAGGAAATGTGTCGTTTTCAATTAGTTTTAAATCGAGTATAGAAAGAAAGTATTCACCGTTATCGGCTCCCATTTCGGAAAAACTATCGACATTTATGTTAAGGATTGTTCCTAATTTTATTTTTTTATCGAAGCATCCGGCAATGCCAAGGTTTAAAGCAACATCGTAATTATTTGCCTGTAAAGTTTTTCCGAGGAAAAAAGCAGTAGCAACCATTCCAACTCCGGTAATAAGCACATCAATATCATAATTGCGATAATTGTAAGCTGTGAGGTTCTTATCCTTATTGCTCACAAAATCAAACTCTTTTATCAATGGCTCTATTTCCAATGATGTAGCACTTACAATCAGAATATACATATCTTTATATGTTTAAACTTATTTGCTATTTATTTCAGAAACAAACAACTATCGCCATAACTCAGAAATCTGAAATTATTGTCGAGTGCATAATTATAAACTTCTTTCCATTTGTTGTTTATTAACGCAGAAACCAATAGTAATAGTGTGCTTTTGGGCTGATGAAAATTTGTAATCAAACCTTTTATAATTTTATATTCATAACCAGGTACAATTATTAATTGAGTAGAGCCGTTCAATTCATCTAAATTGTTGATATTCAAATATTGGAGTACATTAGTTAGTGCCTTTTCCGCTGAAAGACCAATGTTGTATTCCGTGTTATACGGCATCCATTGTTCAATATATGGTGAAATATCGGAATTATTGACTACTTCGAGCTTAACCCCAAACCAATAAAGCGATTCTAAAGTTCTAGTGCTTGTAGTACCAACGGCAATAACTCTTTTATTAATATTATCTATTAGTTTGATTATGAAATTTTTACTGATTGAAAATCTTTCGTTATGCATTATATGTTCTTCAATGTTTGATGAAGATACTGGTTTAAAAGTACCTGCACCGACATGAAGAGTTACTTTGTCATAATTTATCCCTTTTTCGGAAATTTTTTCGAATACCTGTTTAGTAAAATGCAAACCGGCGGTAGGAGCTGCAACAGAACCTTCGTATTTGGCATAAATTGTTTGATAAGTTATTTTGTCGTTTTCGTTATTTTTTCTCTTAATATAAGGCGGTAATGGTATAACTCCGGCTTGCTCAATTACTTCGGCAAATGTCATTTCCGACGAATCCCAATAAAATTCAACTATCCAAGCATCATCTATCGGTTTTATTCTTTTAGCGGTTAAATTGAAGTTATTGCCAAAGGTCTTTGATATAGTATCTTTTTTTAGCTTTTTATTATTACCTATTAGGCATTTCCAAATACATTTACTTTTTTGTTGAAATACTAATTGATAATCAGAAGTTTCACTTACGGGTTCGAGACAAAAAAACTCTATTAAGCTTCCACTTTCTTTCTCAAAAATAATTCGTGCATGTATTACTTTAGTATCATTAAATACTAAAAACGAGTTATCGGGCAATATTTCGGGTAAATCGAAAAAATTTTTTTCAAAAATAATTCCGTCGTTTAAAACCAGTAATTTCGAATTATCTCTTTGAGAAAGCGGATATTTTGCAATTTTTTCTTCAGGAAGATAATAATTGAATTCTTCGATATTAATTTTTTTAAAATCTATCATCAGAGCAAAAAAGAGTTAGGTGTATTTTTTTAAAACATTTTCTATTTCAATTTTTCGAAGAGGTTTAATAATCACATCGCTACAACCGGCTTCCAAAGAAGCAATTTTATCGGCTTCGAAAGCGTGAGCTGTAACTGCTATTACCGGAATATCGGCAAACTTAGGATCTTTTTTAATTTGTTTGGTAAATTGAAGACCGTTAATACTCCCTCTAAGGGATATATCCATAAATATTACGTCAAATTTATTCTTTTTAAGTAATTCTTCTGCATCCTGAGCATTATATGCAAAAAGAACTTTATGATCTAATTTTTGCAAAATCATTTTTATTAATTCTTGACTCGAAAAGTCGTCTTCAACAACAAGTATGTTGAGTTGTTTTTGCTTTTGATTTATATCTGCATCATTCATTTCAATATCTTTGTTATTTTCAATTTTTCTTATTTCAACATTTTGATTAATATTTATTGTAAAAACCGACCCTTTGCCCTTTTGGCTAACAAAACTGATTTTTGATCCGGAAAGAGTCATCAATTTTTGGGATAGTGAAAGTCCAAGCCCTATTCCTTCGTAACTTCTGTTATAGCCGATATCTTCCTGAGTATATGGTTCAAATACTTCATTTTCGAATTCTTTTGAAATACCTATACCTTCGTCTTTAACATTAATTTTCAATTGATTGTTTTCAATAAATAACGATACTTTTATTTCGCCTTTATTTGAAAATTTTATTGCATTATTTATCAATTGAGAAACAGAATTTGTAAAACTGTATTCATCAAATAATATTTCAATATTTTCACAATCGTTTGCAAAATCAATTTTTAATCCTTTTCTGGATGCTTCTTCAATATTTTCGAGAATTATCTGGTTTATAATATTTTCGGGATTTATCCAAACCGGATTGATTTTAAAATCACCGATTCTTATTCTCGAAAAATTAACTATCATATCTATTGTTCGGATTAATCTTTTGCTCGAAACATTTATAAGATGAAAAAAGTGTTCTTCCTTATTTGTGATTCTGTCTAATAATGATTCGTGCAACAATGATGTAATTCCGAGTATTCCGTTTAATGGGGTTCTGATTTCATGTGATATGTTGGCAATAAAAGTATCTTTAAGTTTATTTGCTTTTTCGGCCGATTCTTTAGCTTGTATTAATTCTTTTTGCGATTTGATTCTTTCGGTAATATCCCTTAAAACACCAATTGAACCGTTTATTTTATTGTCGATTATAATTGCAGTACTGTTAATTTCGCTGATAAAAGTACCACCATCTTTTCTTTTTAATTCGAACTGAACATTTTTTAACGAATCTCCTTTTTCTACTATGCTTTTAAAAAGATTTTTTGCTCTTTCAATTTCATGTGAACAAAAATAATTATCGAAATGGTATGAAATCAGTTCACTTGGCTCATATCCACTTATTTTTTTTGTGGCTGGAGAAATGTATGTAATTATTCCATTAATATCAGTTATGTAAATAATGTCGGAAATTTGCTGGGCGAGTTCTATAAAACGCATATTACTTTCAATTAAAGAAGATTCAACTCTTTGTTTTTCAATAGTAATATGCTTTTTTTCAAGGGCTTCTTTAACAGCAAAGGGAAGTCGTTTTGTTCTTTCTTTCAAAATATAATCAGAAGCACCGAGCTTCATACATTCAACGGCAGTTTCCTCGTTTATAGAGCCTGTAAAAATTATTACTGGGATATCTTTATATCTGTTATTAATCAGATTTAAAGCACTTTTACCATCGTAAGAAGGCATACTGTAATCTGATATGACAATGTCTGGTTTAAAATTTTCAATTTCTTCTATTAGAGAATTTTCTGTTTCAACTCTTACATAAGTTACATCAAACCCTTCTTTCTTAAGCTCCCTTAAACCTAAATCTACATCATCAGCGTTATCCTCAATAAAAATAATTCTTATTTTATCTTTCATAATAAATTAAATTAGCTGTTCAACTGCATTAATTAAATCTTTTCTCATAATTGGTTTCGACAGATATAAACTACAACCTGCTTCAATTGAGTTTATTCTGTCGTTTTCAAATGCGTGAGCAGTCATTGCTATTATTGGTATTTTATTGAATTGCTCCTCGCTTTTGATTTTTTTTGTAAGCTCTATGCCATTCATATTCCCTTTTATCGAAATATCCATAAGTATAAGAGAAATATCACTATTAGATAATATTTCCAATGCTATATCGGCATTTGGTGCAAATAAAACATTATACTCTTTTTTTAGGACATAATTCAAATAATCTTGGCTGGCTTTATCATCTTCAACTGCCAGAATTGTTTTTTTATTTTCGGTTTTATAAGTATTTTCAATTACCTGTTTTACTTCTTTTTCAGGTTTTTTAATATCTTCAAGCATACTATTTTTTATTATTATTGAAAAACTACTTCCTTTCCCTTTTATACTTTCAATCTCTAATGATGCACCATTGAGTATCAGCATTTTATTGGCAATTGTCAATCCTAATCCTATGCCTTCATAGCTGCGATTGTAACCAATTTCTTCTTGTGTATATGGTTCAAAAATAATTTTCATAAAATCTTCAGATATGCCAATTCCGGTATCTACGGTTTTTATAATAAATTCATCGTCATTTTTCTGTTCAAAAAATACTTCAACTTTTCCTTTATCTGTAAATTTTATTGCGTTATCTATTATATTCGATAATGATTTAGTTAAGCAATATTCATCAAAGCATATTTCTACATCTACTTTTGTTTTATCGATAAAATTAAATTCTAATCCCTTTTCTTTAGCAAAAGGGATGTATTCATCAATTACTTTTAAAATGCATTTTTTAATGTTGATTTTGTAACGATGAACAGAAAATTCACCTACCTGAAGACGCGATATGTTCATAATCATATCCATAGTTCTGGTAAGTCTTTTACTTGAGTTTTCTATTATATCGAATATTTTCAATTCTTCATCACCTAATTTTTCGCTGAGCATTTCTTTCATAATTGATGTCATCCCGACGATTCCGTTTAATGGTGTTCTTACCTCGTGCGAAATGTTGGCAATAAAAGCATCTTTAAGCTTACTTGACTTTTCAGCTTCTTCTTTTGCTTTAATTAAATGTTTTTCATATTCTTTTTGTTCTGTAATATCAATAGCTAACCCAACCAACCCCACAGTTTCGTTAAAATCATTAACAACATAAGAAGCATAAAGCATAATCGGGAATTCGTTGTTGTTTTTATCTATATTCAAAACTTCACCTTTCCAATATCCATTTCTGGATTTTACTGGAATTTCTTTCGTTTTTTCAGGGTCGTTATTTTTCGACCATAAGATCCTAATATGTTTTCCCAAAATCTCCTCTTCAGTATAACCGTATTTTTTCAGAAATGCTTTGTTTACGAATGTAAATCTGTCATCAAGGTCGGTTATACTTGCTATTTCATTTATATTTTTGAGAGCAAACTCGAAAACTCTTCTTTTATCTTCAATTAATTTTCTGGTTGTTACATCCCTGGTAAATGAAATAATACCGTTAATATCAGGGTCATCGAATAAATTTTTACTAACAGTTTCTAAATAAACCCAGTGACCTTTTGCATGCCTGAACCTGAATTGAGTAGGTATTCCTTTGTTAGCATTTTTATAGACTTGTTCGGTTGCATGTTTAACAATTTCAATATCATCATTATGAATAAAATCAAAAGGACTTCGACCTACCAATTCGGAAGGTTGGTAGCCAAGAATTTTAATACAAGATGATGATATAAATGTATAATTGCCAAGCTCGTCATGAGTAGAGATAATATCGCTTGAATTTTCAATAATGGCTCTGAATTTCTTCTCGCTTAATTTTAAAGAAGATAAGATATATTTTTTTTCTTCGGAATTGGTTCGTTTTTTAATTGCTTCAATAACGCTGAAAGGAAGTTTTTTGATTTTATTCTTTGTAATAAAATCAAAAGCTCCGGCTTTCATACAGTTGACAATAATTTCATCTTGTGTGGCATTTGATAAAACTATAATGGGAATATCTTGATAATATGGCTCTTTGTTCATCTTTTCGATAATACTAAGCACATTATCTTTTCCCAAATAAAAGTCTGCAATCACAATATCAATTTTATTATTATCAATTTCAGGAATAATATTTTCTAAAGAATCGGCCAAAAATTTATTAAATTGAATTTTTCCCTTTTTAAGTTCGTTTTCAATAATTCCAACGAAGTTAAAATCATCTTCAATAAAAAGTATGTTATATTTTTTTTGCATAAGCAGCTTAAAATATTTTAGCAATTTTTTTTCAAATATACGAAAACTTATTTTTATTTTTTAAACAAAAACATCAATATAACAATCAGAAAATGAGATTGTTTGTTTTTAAAGTTATATTTACATACCCGATAAAATCGTATTTCCTCACCATTTTTTATATTGTTATTATAAAATTGAAATCCCTTAGATTGATTTTGGGTTAAAATAATTATTAATTTTGCCCTGTAAATATAAATTTATATTATAAATGAGACCCGATTTTAAAAACGTTGATTATAAACCTGATAATAATAAAAAACCATTTGAAATATGGGAAAGTCAGGTAGATAATAAAAAAAACTGGATTACTCCTGAGCAGATACCTGTAAAACCGGTATATGGTGAAAAAGATTTGATAGGTATGGAACACCTAAATTATGCTGCAGGGATACCGCCATTTTTAAGAGGCCCTTACTCCACTATGTATGTTATGAAACCATGGACCATACGTCAGTATGCCGGTTTTTCTACAGCAGAGGAGTCGAATGCTTTTTATCGCAGAAATTTAGCAGCAGGGCAAAAAGGATTGTCGGTAGCTTTTGACTTGGCTACTCACAGAGGCTACGATTCTGACCACGAAAGAGTTGTAGGCGATGTTGGAAAAGCAGGTGTTGCTATAGATTCGATACTTGATATGAAAATCCTGTTCGATCAGATTCCATTGGATAAAATGTCAGTATCAATGACTATGAACGGAGCAGTACTGCCTGTATTGGCATTTTATATAATTGCGGCTGAAGAACAAGGTGTTAGTATGGATAAACTAAGCGGAACCATACAGAATGATATTTTGAAAGAGTTTATGGTTCGCAATACATATATATACCCTCCATTGCCATCAATGCGAATTATTGCCGATATTTTCGAATTTACTTCGAAAAACATGCCCAAATTTAATTCAATAAGTATTTCGGGCTATCATATGCAGGAAGCAGGTGCTACTGCCGATATCGAATTGGCTTACACATTGGCCGACGGCTTAGAGTACCTTAGAGCCGGAACAAATGCGGGTATGGATATTGATTCATTTGCTCCGAGGTTATCGTTTTTCTGGGCTATAGGCATGAATCATTTTATGGAAATAGCAAAGATGAGAGCTGCACGTATGCTTTGGGCAAAAATTGTAAAACAGTTTAATCCTAAGAATCCGAAATCTTTGGCTCTTAGAACTCACTCTCAAACTTCGGGATGGAGCTTAACAGAGCAAGATCCTTTTAACAATGTAACTCGTACTTGTATTGAAGCATTAGCTGCGGCATTAGGACATACTCAGTCATTGCATACTAATGCTTTGGATGAGGCCATAGCTTTACCTACCGATTTTTCTGCACGTATTGCCAGAAATACTCAAATATATTTGCAGGAAGAAACAAACATCTGCCGAGTTGTAGATCCTTGGGCAGGTTCATATTATATAGAATCTCTTACTAAAGAGCTTGCAGAAAAAGCATGGGCTTTGATACAGGAAATTGAAGAACTTGGCGGTATGGCAAAAGCAATTGAAACCGGTATTCCAAAAATGAGAATCGAAGAAGCTGCCGCACGAAAACAAGCAAGAATTGATTCAGGGAAGGATACTATAGTAGGAGTAAATAAATATCGTCTTGAGAAAGAAGCTCCTATTGAAACTCTCGAAGTTGACAATACTGCTGTTAGACTTGCACAAATCAAGAGACTTGAATATCTGAGAGCAAACAGGAATAATGAAGAAGTAACACAAGCCCTTGATGCATTGACAAAAGCAGCCGAAAGCGGAAAAGGCAACTTACTTGAATTATCAATAGATGCTGCTCGTAAAAGAGCCAGCCTTGGAGAAATTTCGTATGCATTAGAAAAAGTTTTCGGGAGATACAAGGCAATGATTCGTTCTATTTCAGGAGTTTATTCATTTGAATCGAAAGACAATGCAAGTTTTAAAAAAGCTTGCGAATTAGCAGACAAGTTTGCTGCCATAGAAGGACGCAGACCAAGAATAATGATTGCAAAAATGGGACAGGATGGACACGACAGAGGAGCAAAAGTTGTTGCGACCGGCTATGCTGACATTGGTTTTGATGTTGATATTGGACCATTATTCCAAACACCTGCCGAAGCTGCTAAACAAGCAGTAGAGAATGATGTTCATATACTTGGAGTATCATCACTTGCTGCAGGACATAAAACCCTTGTGCCTCAAGTAATTGAAGAACTAAAAAAGCATGGAAGAGAGGATATATTGGTTATTGTGGGTGGTGTTATCCCTCCTCAGGATTATGATTTTCTTTATAAAGCAGGTGCTGTTGCAATTTTTGGTCCCGGAACCGTTATTTCCGAAGCCGGAATTAAAATGTTGGAAATACTCCTTGAACTAAGAAAGTAAAAAGTATTATATACTTTGCTCTATCATTATATCTAAACCAATGATTTGAGCATCAAATAAAAAAGCCTATTAATCGAATTAATAGGCTTTTTTTATGGTTTTTTATTAAAGAATTATTTCATTGGTTCTCCTTTAATAACAATGTTAGTAACTTCCCATGTTGGAACATTAGTAGTTCCGCAAGTGTATTTAAAAGCAAAATATACATTAGTACCTGTAACTCCGCTTAAATTTATATCACCTGAAGGAACAAAAGTCCAGTCAATACCTTGAGGTAAAGTAGGGATATTTAATTCGTTCCATGTAGCGGAATTAGGATCTCCACTTCCCGGGTAATTATTTGACCAATATAATGTTAGTGTTTGTTCTGTTGTAAGCCCATAACGCATAGCAGTTTCAAATTTCATAATTTCATTTTTGTAGTTATCCATATTTATCGGATTACTCATTATTAGCCAATCTTCATTTGCGTATCCTACATTCGAAACATAACCTGTCATTTTTGCGAAAGTTTTGCCGCTTGCAGTTGATTGTACCCACATTTGATCTCCAAGAACACTAAATTGGAAGAATTGTCCCAAATCGGTTGCAAATGTTTCGTTGAAAATTTCGAGCGAATTATCTACCTGCCAGTTTTTAAGGTCATTCATGTCTCTTATATACAATTGCCAATCGTTATTATACTTACTTAAAATTCCAACAATGTCTCCTTTACCTGTTGGCATTATGTTAGAAGCGAAGTTTGCATAATTACTGGTACGTAAAATCAGAGTATTTCCGTTCTGATCTTTAATAGTTCTGTTTGTAGTACCTGTTGTAAGAGAAAATGGCTGTCCGGCTTCTACAAAGCTAACATTTTCGAATTTAACAAGCATGTTAAGTTTTGATTGCCCTACAGTTGCTAAATCGGGAATTGTCATTACAAATGGATTCGGGGGTGTACCGGGAAGTCCGTCTCTGAATATATGATTATCTATCATTACATCAGGGATTCTACCAATGTCGTTATTGTATTTATAGCCCAATTGTATCAATCCTCCGTAAGTTCCCAAATACAATCCTTGACATTTGATATATACCAATTGACCTACTTTGAAATAAGTGCTTAAATAAGATCTGTCTAACTTTAATTCAATACCGGCAGTTGAATCTTGAATTTCCAAAGTTTTATAAAAGTTTCCCGATTCGTCGTTTGCAACAACTATACCTTTTATAATCCAATCCTGTTCAATAGAATCAAGGACACCGGCATAAGAAGCTTTTAAATCGGCAATGGTTTTATTTGCTACTAAATTAGCCTTTGGAATATTAATTGGGGGTGTGTTATAATCATCGTCAACACAACTGCTCAATACAAATATTGTGAGCAATACTAATAAACTTATAAATTTTGATTTAAATGTTTTCATTTTATTCATTGTTATTTATTTTAAAATTCAATTAATTATAATCTAATACCTAAGTTTAAGAAAAATGTTCTTCCAAAACCGTAAAAATACTTAGGTGGAAACTTATTTACATTCTTGTTGTCGTAATCGAAACGCATTTGTTCGTAACCGCCCGTAATCAGTTTTGTGTTATCTAATATATTTGTTACGCTAAAGTTAAGATTGATATTGGTTTTGTTTATTTGCCAAGATTTTCCGATAGATGCATCCAAAGTAAATCCATCGTCAAGTTTTATTTGGTTTATAATATCCGGAATTCTCGGGTCATCGGGTGACATATTTGAAAGAGCTGCAGAAGTTCTTCTTTCAGGATTAAAATCAAGATACATCTTGCCGAAATAATTAAAATTAGCATTAAAAAACCAAAATTTTGGATGGCGATAATTTAATCCTATTGATCCTGCTGTTTGAGGTGTTCCGTTTACATAAAAGCTTTTTGAGTAAACTATTTGAGTTGTATCGGGTTTAGAACCGTTATCATAAGAAATAGTGGAATTAGGATTATTTGTATATCTGAAATTTCCCAAAGCAGCAACGGCAGAAACGGAAATTGTGGGCGATACCTTAACTTCGCTGCCAAATTCAACTCCCTGATGTACTTTGTTTATTCCTGTCAAAGCATAATTAACAAAAGTCTTATAATCATCATGATAAAAACTTGTAACTTCACTTTGATCATAAAACATTGTATGATAAATTGTCAAACGTGCTTTCATTTGAGGTGTTCTAAGGATATAGTTCAAATCTCCGGAGATAATCTTTTCCTGTTTTAGGTCGTTAACATACTGTCCTCTTGTACGGGGAGAAACGAAAGAATTGTAAACGAAAGGCGCTCTGGTCAAATAAATCGCATTACCGATAAGAAAGTGACGACCCGAAAATTTATATGTAGCTCCGGCTTTAACTCCTCCTGTAACGAAGTTTCTTTCAGGAGAGTCACCGTAAGAATTGTCGGGATAACGACCGTTTTTCATATTACCATGTCTCCAAAATGTTGTATTACTTACACTTCCTGAGATATAATAATCAACTTTATCGAGTGTTACATCCATTTGACCCCATAATTGACCTGTGTTTGAGTAAATATAGTAATCATACCCGTATGTGTCTCCTTCTTTTACAATACGATTAGGATTGTTTAAATCATTTTGATTTTTTATGGTGTCGCCCTGAAAATCTCTTTCGGCAAATTGGTCGATATCTACCCAATATTTACCACCTAACAAATCGGCAATTGTTTTAAAATGATGACCTCTGTATTTTCGATACTCCAAACCACCGTCAAATTTTACATTACTTGTTATTTCTTTGTTTAATAGAATATTTACACTGAATTGTTGCTGATCGTTTCTTCTGTCTTCCAAAATATATTTTGCTTGGGTTCCTGTGGCGTTTGCCAGATAATTTGCCTGATATAACTTATCCCAGTTAATTTGAGAAACTTCAGGATTATTTAACCAAGATTGTGTAACCAAATTTTTAATATAAGGGTCTGTTTGATAGCTTGGTAAATAGCGGTAATAATCAGGACGCGGATCTGCTGCGTTATACCAATTTAAAGCAGTTCCTCCGTTGTATCCGAACGAATAGCCTAAAGAAGAGGTCAGTCTGGTTTTTCTGTCGATATCCCAATAGTGGGCTAAAATCATCATTGGTTCATGAAAGTCTTTAACTCTTGAATTTCTTTTTTTACCATCTTGATAACCCCAGTTTGGATTATAATAGTTGCTTCCAACTAAATCGTAAGTTTCTTGAGTTGCACCTCCTTGTTGTCCTCTTTTTGTTGGAGAGCCAAATCCCGTGAAGGCTATACTGTGTTTGTTGTTAATTTTCTTTTCTACAGAGACAAAATATGCCCAAGCATCGTAAAAAACGCCGTCAATGTAACCTCCTTCACCCCAGCGACGCGAACCGCTTACTGTGAAAGCCCAGTTATTGTCCATCAAACCGGTTGAATATGTGAACATTGCTCTGTTAGTGTACGATTTGTTTGAAAGAGAGTAAGTAAACTTTGTCTGTTTTCTTTGCAATGATGCTCTGGTTATTATATTTGTAACACCTCCCAAATTCCCGAAACTAAAGCGGGAAGATGCGATTCCGTTTACTACTTCTTTATTTCTTGTAGCATCGTTTAAGCCTCCCCATTCTGACCAAACGGTTCTGCCGTTTTCGGCATCATTTACATTGATACCTCCCATATAAACAGAGTAATTTTCCGAGTCATATCCTCTCATTCTGAAGTACATTGCTCCAAACGTATAACTTGAAGTAGAAGTGAAAACATCTCCCGACGAATGAAGTAAACCCGAAACAGCTTGACCTTTACTGTCATCGCCGAGGTCGAGCTCATTAATATTTATTTCTGTTATACCCCTTCTTTCGTTTTCGGAAATACTTTTAGGAATCAACGGTATTTTTAAAAACAGGGGAGAAGTACTGATTGTTATGTTCGTTTCATAACTATCATAACCTAATGCATTGATAACTAATTGGTAAGTGCCTTGAGGGATGTTTGTTAAATTAAAATTCCCGCTTGCATCTGTCAATGTCTGTCTGTCGCTGACTTTTATTATTGCTTCAGATATTGATTTACCTGTAACCTGATCATAAATATTTCCCGAAAATGTTCCATTTTGGGCAAATATTCCCGATGCAGACAATAGAAAAATCAGCATAAGTGTAATTTGTTTCATTTCGTATTTATTAATTTTATGATTATTAATTTGTGTTTTCACCCATTTTTTTGCAAAGTAAATAAATAATTTTTATGATATAACATTATGAAATTTTAACGTAAAAATATTTTAACATCATAAATATTGTAAATATCAGATAATAAATAATATAGGCTTTAAATTATCAATTTTAAAATAACAAAAATTCTGAATAAAAATATTTTAACAAAATTATAACAAGTTTTGATTTCTTCTTTACTTAAATAGATTGCGAACTATTTTCGATATTTAAAATATTAGAAATCAACATTTAAATCAAATTTTTATATGTTTATTTAAATCTTTTTCCAACTTAAATAATTTGTTACAAAAAAAATTAATACTTTTGATTTTGATTTTGTATCAAATACATTAGTATTACGATAGTTTAAATAAATACAACAATTTGAGAATTTTAAACTATTCTTTAGATAAATTAAGTTTGGTTTAAAATGAAAAATAACAAGAGTTAATAACTAAATTGAATTTCAATAAAATGAGAAAAATTCTGATTGTTATCACGTTTCTTTTAAGTGTTTTCTTGACTAATGCTCAAATGAGTTTTGAGCCTATTAATCTTGATATCAATTCACCTGACGAATTGCAGGTTTACAAACGTTATACTGAAGGTAAGACATATATAGGGCTGAATGGCGGTTTATCTATTCCTACTGCCGATTATTCCAAGAATATTGAAATGGGTTTGGGTTTGGGATTGCATTTAAAATACTTTATTACCGATCATTTTGTTTTCGGTGCAAGTTTCAACTATTATAAGTCAAGTTTTAAAGATAAATACATTAAGGATTTAGACACTATGTTTAAAACTGTAGCTATGCTCGATACTACAGGCCTTATGGTACTTTCAACAGATGGTAAATCGACATTATACCCTTTTAACGTTAATATTGAATACTACTTTTCGCCATTACAGAAATTTAAACCTTATGTAGGGTTGGGAATTGGCTTTTATGTTATAAATCATAGTATTGAAATCAGTACAAACAAGGAAAAACCTCAGTTTTTCAAAGAAGCCGAATCAACTTTCGGTTCTCGTTTGACTTCTGATTTTGGGTTTACTCCTTATGCCGGATTTATGCTCGATTTTAATGAATTGATAAGCATGAATTTTGATGTTAAATATAACCAGATTTTTGCAACCCCAAGTGCAGGTTCTTTAGCTGTGAACCTTGGTTTAATTTTTAACCTCGATTTCAAATACTAACTTAAACATTTTGATTTAAATTCATTGATTATAATTTAAAGTGATTGAAACTACTATTAAGGATACTCTGAGACTTTATCAAAGTGAAATATTTTTTCATAATAATGCTCCTCTCTCTATTGATAGTATTTATGCCCAAAAAGCCGATTCCCTAAAGGTAAAAAACTTTTATATTTATTATTATGCAAAGAATAATAAAGCTGTTGAAGAAATTTCATACAGAGAATCTTTATTTAAAGGACATGAATTAAAAAAAAAATCGACCGAAACACCATATTCAAATAAATCATTAGATCCATTTTTTTCTGTTTATATTTTTATTGCTTTAATAACGGCATGGATAATTTTCAATTACAGAAAAATAATTCGTCAAATATTCAATGCTGCATTCAGCAATCAAAAAATGCAACATTTAGTCAGAGAACAGGATATATTAAAAGACAGAATTTCAATATTTCTTTACATTACTTACGTAGTTTCTTTCTCTTTTTTTGTTGTTCAAACATTTTCATTCTATATAGTATACTACGAAATTCAAAATCTTTTCAAAATTTCAGTTAAATTATCATTAATTATTGCGTTTTTTGTCATAATAAAATGGGCAGTAATGCATATTATAGGTGTTATTTTTAAAAACGATGAAGCTGCATCATTATACATACTTAACAGTTATATATACAATGTCATAACTTCGTTTTTTTTGATTCCTTTAACATTTTTGATTTTTTATTTTAAATATAATATAAATGAGTTTTTAATCAACATTGGCTTAATTATATTATTGATAATTAATATATTAAGGTATTTTCGTTATATAATAATAGGTTTAACATATTCAAGATTTTCACATTTCTATTTAATTTTATATCTTTGCACACTGGAAATTCTACCGTTGTTGATAATTATTAAGATGTTTTTAAATCTGAAAATCAATAATATAGAATTTTTTTAGTAAATTTTTTTGAAATAAATACTCTTATTTCATTTATGAAAATAAAAAATGTTCTAATTTCACAACCACCTCCTGCCGACCTGGAGAAATCACCATATCGCGATTTAATTGAAAAATATAATTTAAAAATTGACTTTTTAAAATTATTTAGAGTTGAGGGTGTATCGGGTAGAGAGTTTAGGTTAGATAAAGTCAGATTACATGAGTTCGATTCTGTAATTTTTACTAGCAGACACGCAGTAGATCATTATTTCAGAATAGCAAAAGAAATAAGATATGAAATTCCCGACACTTTAAAGTATTTTTGTATTTCCGAAGCTATTGCATTGTATTTACAGAAGTATGTACAATATAGAAAAAGAAAGATTTTTCACGGGAAACAAACTCCGTCGGAGCTGATGGACATGATACTTAAATTTCCCGATGACAGATTTGTGTTGCCTTGTTCTGATGGTCAAAAGCAGGAAATGCCCGAATTACTCGAGAAAAATAATATTAATTTCAAAAGAGCCGTTATGTTTCGTAATGTTGACGTAGATTTAAAATCCGAAATTGAAATCAACAAATACGATATGATAGTATTTTTCAGTCCTTCGGGAGTTAAGTCTTTAATGAATAATTTCCCCGATTTTGTTCAGGGCGATAAAATAATTGCCGCATTTGGTGCCAATACTGCTACTGCTATTCAAGAGTATAATTTAACTCTTAATGTACATGCCCCCACTAAAACTTCTCCTTCTATGACTATGGCAATTGAGGAATTCTTGAAAAATCAAGCTAAAAAGAAATAATTAATTTTAAACTGATTTTTCGTTTCTCTTAAGCTTTTTATCGACTTTACTTAAAATATACTATAACTATATCAATTGATTTTTTATTAAAATGAAAGAAACGTTTAAAAAAAATGAACGCTTATGCAGCAAAAAATCAATTGATTTGCTTTTTAACTCGGGGAATAGTTTTTTTTTATATCCTTTTAAAGTAAAATGGATAGAAACTTCTTTGAATTATGGCTCTCCTGCCGAAATAATGATAGTAATTCCGAAAAAATATTCGAAAAAAGCGGTTGAGCGAAATAAAATCAGAAGGATTATAAAAGAAGTTTACAGAAAAAGCAAGCATTTGCTTTACGAACCTTTAGAAAAAAATAATAAAAAGGTTTTCGTTGCTCTGCTTTTCATTGGAAAGGAATTTCATAATTATCATTATATTGAAGAAAAAATAAATGTAATTTTGCAACGTTTAATAAACTCTGTTGTTATAGACAATACTGAGGTAAATTAGATGTACTAAAATGAAGTATATTTTTAAATTTTTAACTTTTGTTTTTATTGGCTTGATTAAAGTTTATCAATATACTATTTCTCCATATTTTCCGGCTTCCTGCAGATATACGCCAACATGTTCATCATACGGAATAGAAGCATTAAAAAAACATGGACCATTCAAAGGAGGCTGGCTGACAATTAAAAGAATAATTTCTTGTAACCCTTGGGGCGGTAGCGGTTATGACCCCGTTCCATAATAAAAAATGCTATGAAAAAATCTTTATTTAGTTTATTAGGTATTTTAACATTTTTATTAATATTCAATTCTGAGGCATATACCCAAAAGAATAATAATGATTTTGAAATATCAAAAAATCTTGAAATTTTCACAACACTTTATCGTCAGATTCATATAAATTATGTAGATGAAGTAAAACCGGGTGATTTGATGAAAAAAGGCATAGATGCCATGCTTGAAAGCCTTGACCCATATACTGTTTATATCCCTGAATCAGAAATAGAAGATTATAAACTGTTAACCACAGGACAATATGGCGGAATAGGCGCTTTGATACATCAGGATGGCGATTATGTCATTATTTCTGAACCCTACGAAGGATTTCCGGCATTTAAAGCCGGTTTAATTCCGGGTGATAAAATTCTTGAGATAAACAATAAAAGTATAAAAAAGAAAACGTCATCTGATGTTAGTAATATTTTAAAGGGACAACCGGGTACAAAACTTACTTTGTTAATTGAAAGAGAAGGTGAAAGCAAACCAATAGAAAAAACAATTGTACGTGAAGAGATAAAAATCGATAACATTCCTTATTACGGTGTCGTGGGGAATAATGCAGGTTATATAAGACTTTCAGGTTTTACGCAGGATGCAGGAAAAGAAGTAAAAGAAGCGTTTCAAAAATTAAAAGAGAAAAAAATTCAATCCATAATTATTGACCTCAGAGGCAACGGGGGCGGACTGCTTCAAGAAGCTGTTAATATTGTTAATTTGTTTGTCGAAAAAGGCCAAACAGTTGTTAGCACAAAAGGAAAACTCGAAGAACGAAATTTTACTCACAAAACAACAAGTAATCCTGAAGATCTTAATATTCCGATAGTTGTTCTGGTTGATAGAAACAGTGCCTCAGCTTCCGAGATAGTTGCAGGTGCAATTCAGGATCTCGACAGAGGCGTAATTATCGGACAAAGAACTTTCGGTAAAGGTTTGGTTCAAAACATTCTTCCTGTAAGCTACAATTCTCAGGTTAAAATTACTGTTGCAAAATACTATGTACCAAGCGGAAGATGTATTCAAGCTATTGACTACTCAAACAAAGATGAAGACGGTTATTCCAATAAAATCCCTGATTCATTAAAAACTGCATTTAAAACCAAAAACGGAAGAATAGTTTACGACGGCGGAGGTATTGAACCCGATATTGTTGTAGAACCCGAAAAGCTAAGTAATATTTCGGCAAGCTTAATTACCAAGAACTTAATTTTTAAATATGCCAATTATTTTAAAAGAACACACAACTCAATAAGCCCTGCAAATGAATTTGTTGTAACCGATGATATTTATAATGATTTTATCAAATTTTTATCCGATAAAGAATACGATTATACAACCAAAAGCGAAAAAAATCTTGAAGAGTTGAAAAATATTGCCGAAAAAGAAAACTATTTCGATGCCATAAAAAGTGAATATTTTGCTCTTAGAGATAAACTTATACACGATAAGAATGAAGACCTTAAGAAAAATAAAGAAGAAATAAAAGAGCTGTTGAAAAATGAGATAGTAAGCCGATACTATTTTCAAAAAGGAAGAATAGAATCTTCATTGGCAGATGATAAAGAACTGAAATTAGCATTGGAAATACTCTCCGATAATCAGAAGTATAAAAAAATGCTTCAGGGAAACAATAAAGCAAAATAAATTCATTATTAATACGTTGGTAATTATATTCTATTCATATCCAATTATTGATGTTTAATATAAGCCGACAATTACAGGACAAAATTTATATTTTAGGTCTTATAATGTTGGCTGTGGGAATACCTCTTTCAAATTTTTTGATGAGTATTTCCCAGATAATTTTAGCTGCTAATTTTGTATTCGATAAAAGGTTTTTCGATAGAATTAAGATTTTCCTCAAGAATAAGGCAGTTTTAGCTTTTGTTGGATTATTCCTGTTACATTTTATTGGATTATTATACACAAGCGATTTCAATTACGCATTGAAAGATTTAAGGACAAAGTTGCCAATTCTTGTTTTACCTCTTATAATCAGCACTTCTGTCGTTATTGATAAAAAAACGTTTTATCTTATTTTACATTTTTTCGTAATTTCGGTATTAATAGGAACTTTAGGAAATATCTATTTCTATTTCACAAAAGATTATAAAGATATCAGAGAAATATCCATTTTTATATCGCATATTCGTTTTAGTTTATGTATATGCTTGGCAATTAGTATTTTATTTTATCAATTATTTATCGAAAAAATTTTTTCGGGATATAAAAAAACAATTGCCATTATTCTGTTATTATGGTTTGTGATATTTTTATTCATTTTGCAATCATTAACGGGAATAGTAATATTTTTTATTTTGGTTTTATCATTTACGGTTTTCTATTCAATCAAAAGCAAGAACATCATATTTAAAATTGTATCGCTTTCTTTTATAGTAATTTTGCTTTCTTTTCTAATTGGCTATTTTGCAAATATTTATATATCATACTTCAAAGTTTCTGAAGTTGAAATATGTAATTTGCCAAAATACACGCGAAAAGGAAACTTATATTTTCATAATCCTGAAAATAAGATAATAGAGAACGGCAATTACCTATGGTTGTATGTTTGTCCGAAAGAAATAAAAGAAGAATGGCCCAAAAGAAGTGCTATATCGATTGACAGCACTGATAAAATGGGACAACCATTGGTAAACACATTGCTTAGGTATTTGAATTCCAAAGGGTTGACTAAAGACGCCGAAGGAATTGCAAATTTGACGGAAAATGATATTAGAGCTATAGAAGAAGGTTATGCAAACTACAAGTATGTCAATAGTTTCGGTTTAAAATCAAGGTTTCTGAAAATACTTTTTGAGTTAAATTCTTATCAGGTAAATGGAAGTATAGAGGGACATTCGGTATTTCAAAGGGTAGAACTGTGGAAAGCGGCAATTGGAATAATAAAAAGTAATTTCTGGTTTGGTGTTGGTACGGGTGATATGGTAAAAGCATACGAAGAACAGTTAAATAAAATGGATTCTGCTCTTTATGGTAAAAGCCTCAGGGCTCATAATCAATATTTGTCAATCTTTTCCGCTTTCGGAATATTTGGCTTTTTATTTTTTATTTTTTCATTATTGTATCCTGCATTTTATTACAATAGATTCAAAAACTTCTATTTCTCCGTTTTTTTTATTATTATCACTTTATCGATGATAAATGAAGATACTATCGAATCGCAATCGGGGGTTACAATATTTGTTTTTTTCTATTCTTTATTCCTTTTTTATCCAGATAATAAAAAATTTATAAGTAACAAATCATAATTTTATTACTTTTGAAATGCTAATAATTTTGAGATATGGAAGAAAAGCAGTTGTTGATAAACTACAGGGTTTATGATACCATCGAAGAACTTGATTTACAAGACAAACAATTATTGATAGAAGCTAAAGAAGCATCGAAAAAAGCCTATGCACCATACTCTAATTTTTTTGTCGGAGCGGCAGTATTATTGGACAATGGAAAAATAATAACCGGCAATAATCAAGAAAATGCAGCATTTCCTTCCGGTTTGTGTGCCGAAAGGGTTGCTGTGTTTGCAGCTTCTTCTCAATTTCCCGATGAAATAATAAGGAAAATAGCTATTTATGCAAATACCGATAAATTTGATATTACAAACCCGATCAGCCCTTGCGGTGCATGCAGGCAAGTTTTGTCGGAATATGAGATAAAGCAGAATTCAGAGCTTAAGATTATACTGATGAGCGAAAAAAGTAAAATTGTAATTTTTGACGGCGTAAAAGATATTTTGCCTTTTATGTTTCATGTTGATGAATTGAAAAACAGTTAGATATGAAAAAATATTATCTATTATTAATTGTATTTATTACACTTACAAGTATGACAGGCGATAAGCCTGCATACATGATATTTGATAAAACAGGTAAAACTACCTCTTACGATAACTTGCTCAAAGATGCTTTAAATGCTGATATTGTACTTTTTGGCGAACTTCATAACAATCCTATATGCCATTGGTTGGAAAAAGAATTAGCTGATGATATTTTTAAATCAAAAGCTAAACAGTTGGTTATTGGTGCCGAAATGTTTGAAACAGATAATCAGTTAATTATTGACGAATTTTTGAACGATAAGATTAAAGAAAATAATTTTGAAGCAGAGGCAAAACTATGGAATAACTATAAAACAGATTATAAACCGTTATTGAACTTTGCTAAAAAGAACAAAATACCATTTATTGCCACAAATATTCCTCGCCGTTATGCTTCAATGGTTAATCGTGGCGGTTTTGAGGTGTTGGATTCGTTGAATGCCGATGCTAAAAAACTTCTTCCCCCTTTGCCCGTAAAATATGATCCCGATTTGCAATGCTATAAACAAATGATTTCAAATATGGGCAGTTCGCCTATGGGAGGTCATTCCAATTCAAACTTACCAAAGGCTCAAGCAATTAAAGATGCTACTATGGCTCATAATATTATTAAAAATTGGAATAAAGGTAAAATATTTATTCATTATCACGGCACATATCATTCCGATAATTATGAAAGTATTTACTGGTATTTGAAGCAGCTAAATCCGAATATTAAAATCCTTACTATTTCTTCAGTAGAGCAAGCTAATATTGATGTATTAGAAAAAGAATCTGTTTATAAAGCCGATTATATTCTTTGCATTCCCGAAAGTATGACAAAAACCTATTAATAAACACATTTGTTTTTTTATTTACGTAAATTATAGAGACTTGCATTAAAAGAAAAATGTAATATCTTGATTATGAAATTAATGGTTTGCAGTAATATTATTATTTTTTTGTATGTTTGTAAAAAAATGATTTTTA
Organism: uncultured Bacteroides sp.; assembly: GCA_964634005.1. Classification (GTDB taxonomy): domain Bacteria; phylum Bacteroidota; class Bacteroidia; order Bacteroidales; family JACABE01; genus CAZWKQ01. The sequence continues at coordinate 300,668 of CAZWKQ010000001.1, read as the reverse complement.
TTAAATGAGTCAAATTAAAATTGCATTGGTTGACGATCATCAGATTGTGCGTGACGGTATAAGAGCTTTACTTGAAAGTATGAACAATATTGAGGTTATAAGTGAAGCTTCTTCTGCAAAAGAATTTTTTGACAATATAAAGTATGTTCAACCCGATATATTGATAACCGATATATCTATGCCTGAAATTTCGGGTATAGAGCTTACCAAAATGATTAACGAAAACGAAAAAACAAGAAATATTAAGGTTCTTATACTTTCGATGTTTACTAACGAGGATTTTATTTTCAATGCCATTAAAGCCGGTGCTAAAGGTTATCTGCCTAAAAATACAAACAGGAACGAATTGTACGAAGCCATAAAAACTATCTACAACGGGGAAGAATATTTTAGCGATTCGATTTCAAACATAATCCTGAAAAGTTATATAAGAAAGGCAAAATCTTATGAACAAACCGATAAAAAAGAAACTTTAAGTGCCAGAGAGACAGAAATATTAAAGTTATTTGCACAAGGACTTTCTAATCAAGAAATTGCCGATAAACTTTTTATAAGTATAAGAACTGTTGAGTCGCATAAGAATCATATAATGCAAAAACTCGAATTAAAATCAACAGTCGATTTGATAAAGTTTGCAATAAAAAACAAAATTATTGAATTGTAATTATTTGCAGATTATAAGTGTTTTATTAATAGTGGAATTGCTTTTTTCATCAAATAACTCGATATAATAAGAGCCACTTTTTAGTTTTTGAGCATTGTAAGTAATTTTGTAATTTTTATCGCTTACTTCTATTGTATCAGCTATTTGACCTAAAATGTTTCTTATTAAAATCCTTTTGGTATCTATATTTTCAGAAAGCTTTATTGTAAATTTTTCATAAGTTGGATTTGGGAAAATCTCAATATAATTTTTATCGGATGAGTAGTTATTAATACTTGATTGAAAAGGCTTACCTATAGCCAAAACATACTCTCCTTTTTTCAGATTTTGAGTAACAAGATATCCTGAGAAAATATCGCCATTTTTGATAAAATTAACAGGTTCCCAGTCTTGTGAAGTATTTTTCCTGTAAAGTAAAACTAATGAATCTGCCGATTGATGCGAAGGCATAAATTTATTATCGAGATATTGATTTGACAGACGGTTATAGTAAAATTTTCCGCTTGCCGTAAAATTATTCGGGAAAATACCTTCAATATTCCAATATCTGTCATAATGAATACGCTTAATGTCATAAATATTATTTTTAATGTTGTCGGGCTTTACCCAGTTATGAGTTACACGAACCAATGCAGAATCAGTTATTTGCTGAACGTCTAATTGGAAAAAACATTCTTTAAAATCCAATAATCCGTTATTTTTAATAATTTCAAACTTATCAGTTGTTGCATCAGCCAATTTTTCTTCCATGTCAATAAGAACAATCTCAGGAATAAAAGGAATATTAAGAGTTTTTGACCCAAATTCGCCTGAAAAATGAATTGTATCGGTGTATTTCTGCCACTGATTATTCATAAATGTAATTTCTACTATATTATTATTGGCAAATGCCGGTGCAGCTTTTAATCTTTGACGAACAAATACTGTGGTTTTGCCAGTTGAAGCGGAATAAATCATAGAATCTATCGAAAAATGAGTAAATCCGGGTTGAAAAACATAAAAGTCAAAAAAACTGTTCATATTTATGCCGGTTTTGGCAGTTATAAAATCACGCATTTCGTATGAAGAAATATCTTTAAAGGCATATTGCTGAACTAAAGATTTTATTGTGTTGAAAAAAAGGCTGTCGCCTAAATATCCTCTAAGTGATTGAACCACAGTTGAGCCTTTTTGATAAACAGTTTCACCATAAGTGTAATTGCTTGGAATTCCATAAATTGCCCTGTAACCGTTATCCTTAATATGGCAGAATTGCAAAACTCTCATTAATTTTTCTCTCAGATAATCTTTATATTCCTTTTTCCCGTAAACTCCTTCTTTATAAAGAGCTTCATTATATGTAGCCCAACCTTCATTAATCCACATATCTTCAGCGGTTTTGCAAGTTATCAAGTTTCCAAACCAATGGTGTGATAATTCGTGAGCAATAAGTTTTTCTTCGTCAAGAGTACCGTCGATAAGGCTTGCCGGATAAGCAATATTTGTAGCATGCTCCATAGCTCCGAGAGTAGTTGCTACATAACCGACTCTATCCCAGTTATATGCTCCCCAAAAGTTTTCGAAAGTTTGTAATATAGTTTTTAAATTTATAAATGAGTTTTTAGCATTATTAGTGTCGTTTGGTTGTACGAAAATATTAATTGGAATTTCCTTTCCGTTTATGTTAATAAAAGTGTCATTAACAGAAACGTAATTATAAACAGCTACTGAAGCAAGATAAGCAGGTATTGATTGATTCAGCTGCCAATGAAAAGTACGTGTACCATCACCATTATTAACATTACTTTGAAGCAAACCTCCGCAAACCGCAAATTTATTAGAATCCACGGTTATGTAAAAGTCATATAATGCTCTGTCGATGAAATCGTCAACACAAGGGAAAAATGATTTTCCGTAATTATGCGGATCGTCACCAAATGAAATGCCCAAATTATAAGAAATACCCGAACTTACATGAAATCCACCCCAACCATATGCCTCAACTTGAGGAATACCATGATAGTAAACTTTTACCTTTAATGTATCCGAGGAGCCTATGCTATTTGGCAGACTAATTATTATTTTTCCCGGAATCTGTGTAAAATTTGTGATATTATTATTAACTTTAACAGTATCAACAGTTAACTTAAGTAATTCTAACGATATGCTCTGCAAATTATTTAACTTTGGAACTAAAGTAAGTTCAGCAAAACCCGATATCTGATTTGAATAATAATATGCTACCTCTAAGTTTATGTTATAATGTAAAACATCAATAGTATCACTAATAGATGATTTAATTGAGTTTTTTTGAGTATAGGCATAGTTAAAATAAAAAAACAGAATTATTATTAATAAAATACTTTTTCTCATCTTTTTTTGTACAAATTTACATTATTAATTTTTTAAATCTTTAAACTATGAAAATAATAGTTATGTAACCGGGAAATTATTTATTTACATACCGTCAATTTTGCCAAAAATTTCAATTATGTCAATTTTTTCGGAAAGTGATATTGAGCCGGGATTTAATCCATATTCCCCTTCAGGTATCGAAATATTAAGATTTTCATAATATTTTATCCAGGCAGGGAAAAAGTCCCCTGTCGCAGGATCTTTAAAAGTCATGGGTTTTAATTTAAAGAAATCCTTACCTCCATTGGCATACTTAAATATTTCATAAATCAATTCAGAGCAATAGTATTTATTGTTGTTTAATAAAAATTCGTCGTCATACGGGAAGTTTACTAATTCTTTGGCTTTTTTAAGAGCGTCTTTAATCAAGTATGAATAAACAGGTTTTAATCTCCCTACCATAATTTTAGGGTTATTGTTTTCATCTGTACTTCTTATCAAAAATGTATCAATAGGGTTTATATGTACGCTTTTTCCGATAGCTTCTATAACAAATACTTTTTTATTAATATCTTTAAAAACTATTCCAATGTGTGAAAGTTTTGCGTTTTTGAAACCTGTGGTAACTTTTTCAATGGCTGTGCACAACTCGCCACAATCAAGGTCTTGAAAAAGTAGATCGCCGTCTTTGAATTGAAAATTTGGTTTCTGAGAAAAAATCGATTCAGAAATTTCAAATAGTAAAATGACAATAAAAATTAATTTTTTACCATCCATTCCAATGAATATTAGAAGGTTTGTATTTATCTTTCGGAAAAAATTCACCATCAGGGACACCTATAGCTATAACATTAAGAGGAATTATATGCTCAGGAAGGTTAAGATATTTTTTTAAAAATCCCATTTTCTTATTGTATGGATAAACACCTGTCCAAACAGCTCCTAAATTTAGAGCTTCAATTGCCAATAATATATTTTGAGATGCTGCCGAACAATCCTGTATCCAAAAATCTTCAGCACCCTGAATGGCTTTTGACATATCACCGCATACTATTATTGCAGCGGCAGCTTTTTTTAGCATTCTCGAATTTGTCAAGCTATCTGATAGATACATCAATTTGTCTTTATTATCAATTACGATAAAAACCCAAGGTTGCTTATTCATTGCCGAAGGAGCAGACATACCGGCTCGTAAAATAGTATCCAAAGTCCCTTTACTTATACTTTCTCCGGTATAGTTTCTTATACTTTTTCGATTAAATATAACTGATAAAGCTTCTGTTTTAACGGGATTTGTTGTTTGTGAAATAGTAATATTTGATAATAATACAAAAAAAAGTACTAATGTTTTAATTTTCATTATGACTGTATTAAATAATTTAAAAGGCAAATATATCAAAAATCATTGCTCTGCAGAGAAAATGTTTCTTTTTAATCTTTTAAAGCCGGCTCTCTTGAAAGGAGTGTCGCGAAATATTTTTTTAAACTCCGAATTAGTCAAGTTTTTCCAATCTTCTTTTGATTTCTCAAAAATTATGGTATTAAACCCAAAATTATCATTTTTTGCAGGTTTTGCATATTTTTTATTGATTGGACAAACATCCTGACAAATATCGCAACCGAAAATTGAGTTATTAAGTAATTCGGAGGAAATTTTTTCCGAAATATTTTTGTATTCTATTGTAAGGTATGAAATACACTTTCTTGCATCAATTCTGTAGGGTGCAATTATAGCTTTATTAGGGCATGAATCAATACATTTTGTGCAATTGCCGCAAAAATTTTTTGTCATAGGTTTATCATATTCTAAAGTAGCATCGGTTATTATTCCTCCAATAAAGAAAAACGAACCTGCTTTTGGAACTATAAGACAAGTATTTTTCCCAATCCAACCCAAACCGCTTCTAATTGCCCATAGTTTTTCGAAAATAGGTGCTGTATCACAAAATATTTTTGATTTGGAATGGGGTATTAATTCATTAATAAGTTCGACTATCAATTGCAGTTTGCTTTTTATAACTATATGATAATCTTCACCGTAAGCGTATTTCGAAATATTAAAGTTTTCTGATGCATTAATTTTGTTTTTTGGAAAATAATTTATCAGAACAATAATTATTGATTTTGCATTAGGGATTAATAATCCGGGGTTTTTTCTTATATCGGTATAATTCTCCATATATTTCATTTCGCCGTGAAAGCCCTTATTAAGCCAACTTATCAAATAATTATATTCTTCAAAAAGTTCTGCTACAGGAGCAATCCCGCAAAAATCGAAATTAAGGTTAGATGCTTTTTGTTTGATTAAATCAGAAATATTTTCCATAAAAAGGTTTAATCAAACAAATTTTTCTGATGCCCTGATTTAAATTTACCTAAATGCTTATAAGCCAAATCGGTAACTTCTCTTCCTCTGGGGGTTCTTATGATATAACCTTCCTGAATAAGAAAAGGTTCATAAACCTCTTCTATTGTTCCTGCATCTTCGCTTACAGCTGTTGCGATAGTAGTTAATCCTACCGGACCTCCTTTGAATTTGTCGATAATAGTTGCTAAAATTCGGTTATCCATTTCATCAAGACCATTTTTATCAACGTTTAGAGCATTTAATGCGTATTGAACAATACTAAAGTCAATATTGCCGTTGCCTTTCATTTGAGCAAAGTCTCTAACTCTTCTTAATAGCAGGTTTGCAATACGTGGGGTTCCTCTGCTTCTGCGTGCTATTTCGATGGATGCTTCGCTTGTTATTTTAACATTTAAAATACCGGCTGAACGTACAATAATTTTAGTTAAAGTTTCGGTATCATAATATTGTAATCTTGAATTAATACCGAAACGTGAACGAAGAGGAGCTGTTAATAATCCCGAGCGGGTAGTTGCACCTATTAATGTAAACGGGTGAAGAGTAATCTGGACACTGCGTGCATTAGGCCCGGTTTCTATCATTATATCTATTTTGTAATCTTCCATGGCCGAATAAAGATATTCTTCAACAACAGGAGATAATCGATGAATTTCATCGATAAAAAGAACATCGTTTTTTTCAAGATTGGTAAGTAAACCGGCAAGTTCTCCGGGTTTATCCAATACCGGACCCGATGTTACTTTAATATTTACGTTTAATTCATTAGCAATAATATATGATAGAGTTGTTTTACCTAATCCCGGAGGACCGTGTAAAAGAACATGGTCTAATGCCTCACCTCTGAGTTTTGCCGCTCCAACAAAAACCTTAAGGTTTTCAATAACCTGATACTGACCGGCAAAACTGTCGAAAGATAGTGGTCGCAAAGCTTTTTCATATTCCTTTTCGGCTTGATTTAGTAGTTTGCCGCTTGCATCAAGATTTTCATTCATAGATATAAATTAATTTTTGAAACAATTTTTTAATATAAAACGTATAAATTTATGAAAAAAACATTAATTTAGCTAAATTAAAAAATAATTCATTAAAAAAGGAAAGTTATGAAAGAAATAATTGTAGCTGTAGATTTTTCTAAGGGTTCTCTCTATGCTTTGGAACTTGCTATTGACATAGCCAATAAAACCGGTGCAAACATAATGATGGTTTGGGTTGATAGCGATACTAACGCTGATTCTGAATTTTTTACTTCGAAAGGAGAAATAAGAAACGAAGCCAAAGTTCATATTGAGAAAATCCAAAAGGAATATCAACCGAAATTAGTGAATGGCACACTAAGCTACAAACTCCGCAAGGGCAGGGTTTACAGCGAAATTGCCAATCAGGCCAAATACAACGATGCCGACCTGATTGTTGCCGGTACTCACGGTGCATCAGGGTTCGAAAAAATGTGGATGGGCAGCAATGCTTTCAGAATTGTTACTTATGCTCCTTGTCCTGTTATAACTATAAGATACGGTTTTAACTTTAAAAAGAAACTGGAAAAAATTATTCTCCCTATCGACAGTTCTGCCGATACTCGTCAAAAAGTACCTTTTGCCTGCAAAATGGCTAAGTATTTCGACTCGGAAATTCATATACTCGGACTTTATACTACTACTCTCAAAGCAATAAGAAGAAAAGTTGATACTTATGTTAATCAGGTTGAAAAATATCTGGAAGAAAATCATGTTAAGTATATTTCAAATTATCATGAAGCCGATAACATTACAACAACAACTATTGAATATGCACAACATGTTAATGCCGACTTGATTGTTATAATGACTGAGCAGGAAAAAACTGCAGCCAATTTCTGGTTAGGTCCTTATGCTCAACAAATGGTCAATAATAGCCCAATTCCGGTATTAAGTATTCAACCTGTTGAAATAAATAATGCGGCAAGGTAGTATTATGAGAGGAAGTTTTATTTTGATTGTTTTATTTTCAACATTGTTTAATATATCTAAGGCACAGGAAAATAGTAATATTAAACTAATTCAGGATGACCGAATAGATGAGTTGGTCAATAAACATATTGAGGTAAACAGAATTCAGCAGACTATCCCCGGTTTTAGAATTAATATTTTTTTTCAATCGGGGAATAATTCTAAAGCTAATGCAAATAATATAAAGTTACAATTCAACGAGAAATATCCGAATGTTGAGGCTTATGTAGTTTATGAAGAACCGCATTTTAAAGTTAAAGTAGGAGATTTCAGAACGCGAATGGAAGCTCGGGGATTTCTTCAACAAATCAAATTCGATTTCCCTGATGCTTTTGTTATAAAAGATATGATTAACTTTCCTAAACTGAATCGATAAATTTCAGATAAGGCTGTCTATTTAGACAGCCTTTTTTATTTCCTATACATCGGACTTAGATTAAATTTTTCGGGGTATTTTGCTGTTTTGTCTTTGTAAAACTCTGTTATTTCGGCAAAATCTTTCTCGAAATTTCCATCAGGATAAATTACTTTCCCGATTCCCCCTTCTTTTTTACTATAATCGATATATGCCAAAACTATTGGAACTTCTGATTTTATGGCTATATAATAAAAACCTTTTTTCCAGTTTGGATTATATTTTCTTGTCCCTTCAGGTGTTATTACAACGACTAATTCATCGCTTTTTCGTATTAAAGATGAAACATAATCAACTACATTATTGCTCTTTTTTCTGTCGATAGGAATACCTCCGAGATTTTTTAATATAAAACCCATTGGGAAAAAGAAAAGCTCTTTTTTAATCAGGAATTTTGCCTTTATGCCCAAATAAAAAAATGCCAGTCTTCCAATTACAAAATCAATATTGGAAGTATGAGGAGCTTCTATCAATACACATTTTTTTATTTCTTTGGGAAGTTTCCCTTTAACTTCCCATCCAAAAATTTTCAGTATAAAAAGGCTTATTAATCGCATTATTTTTTTGCAAAAGTACGAATAATGCAAATAATGAACTATATTAAAATTTCCCAGCCAATGTAGCACTTTTTTTATACCTTTTCACATTCCCTTCGGTATCAAATATCTCAACAAATACAATATATATACCTATGTCGGCTTTAATTAAATTGTCGGTATATCCGTCCCAAATAAAATTACCTTCGGTACCTAAATATTCATTTTTTATAAGATTTTTTATTAATACTCCTTTTGAATTGAATATTAAAACATTAGCGATATACCCTGATTTTGACAATTTGTAGTTTATTTTTAAAACATCGTTATATCCGTCGTTATCAGGGGAGAAAATTTCGGGATCAATTGAAATTTCATTGTCGGATATAGATAAATCGCTGTATTGAGAATTTTTATATGTCGGGGTAGCAAAACCGGCCGACTGTGCTGCCGAATGCCAGTTTTGCCTCTGATTTGTCGGTAAATCGGGGTTGATACGTTCTAATGAAATACCTTTATAATCAACCAATAATGGTAGATGCATATTTTCTTCATAATCAAATCTGTCAATGATAGCTGAATCTTTAGTACAAATTATAACTGTTCCTTTGTCGTTATTGAATGATGGTAAACTATTCATTTTTAGCAATTTATTAATATGGGGCACAAGATATTGACTGCTAACAACTTCGGGTTTAGTTGTCAATACTAAATAGTCTTTTGCCAAAAGAATACCGCAATCACTCGATATATTGTACATCGATTTTAATTTATTGGTTATTGGATCTGTTGTCGCTAAGTATAATTTTGTTAAATCAATATTTTTTGAAGAACGATTATAAATTTCAACAAAATCAACACCATTCAGTGGTGGATTGAAAAGTATTTCGTTGATGACCACATCATTTTTTTCAGGATTTATCGGGAAAGCAAAATTGTATTCCGAATATTCGGAAACCATATTTCCGGCACAATCGAATATTGAATCTTTAATTTTAAAGGAATATAATTTATTTTCTTTTATTGAATCTGTGAGATTTATTTGAATTGAATTGTATTCGTTTGCAAAAGTCGAAATACTTTGTATGTTTAGTTCTTTATCAATTATATATCTTGATGGGTTTATAGCATTAAGTAAATCTATTTTTTCATTAAAAGTTACTTTAATAGTTTTTTTATTCAAGATGCATATTTTCGAAACACTTGGTTTCGAAAGGTCAGGATTTGAAGAATAAACCGAATTAAGTTTTCCGGGAGTCCCGCCTTTATTGTCTATCGAAGCCTTCCAGTTTTCTTTGTCTCCGCAAGGGTTCACAGGGTCTATCATTTCCAGTGACCATCCGCCATCCTTTTTGCTTTCATCGTTATACCAGCTTACATCAAATTTTATATTGTGAATAAAGTTTAAATCTTTATCAAAAAGTGTAATTGAGGTTTCGTTGTTAATTGTAAACCCCGACAACCCAATAATATTACTGCAAAATTGTGAAAGTTGCGATACTCCCGATGTAGTAGTTATAACTAAATAATCGTTCGGGTTAATTATGAAATTTCCCAGTGTTATGTAGTTTCCGTCATCTTTTAGTTTTATTTTCCATTTATTAAGGCTTATAGGATAAATAGTTCTATTGTATAATTCAATATAATCAACAGGAGGCAACAACGGCGGTGCGGGGTTTTGATCAGTCATTATTTCATTGATTAGTATGTCGAATTGCTTAGGTTTATAATAATAAAACAAGTTGCTTGAATTTTGCATAAAATTTCCTTTGATATCGCTTATATTCAATATATCAATGTTATACTGAATTCCTGATTGCAGATTTTGAGGCAGGTTGAGGTGAACAACTGATTTATTATTTTGGTCTCTTGTAGCAATAACAGGGTTACCAACGCCGTTGTCAACAAAGTAATTGTTAATATTTTCCGCAGTCGAAGGATTTACTTCTTCCGAGAAAATAATATCAATATTGCTGCTGTCTGTAGCCAAAACGGTTAATACTGATGGAGGAACAGTGTCAATAACAATATTGTTTATTTTCACATCGTCAAAATAATACTGATTGTATCTTGAGGCTGTATTATATTGGCAATAAAAGCCGAAAGCCTTTGTCTCGTAAATTGAATTATCGGTAAAGCTGTTCCCTTCCGACACAAAATTATATCCTCCCGAATTATCGGAATAAACAGACCATAGACCGTTATTTTCTCTCGTTATTTTAAGCCTTACCTTAACATTATTAGCAAAGGCAGTATTTCCTGTAAAAAGTTGTGTAACAGTTGTCCCTGATTTTTTGAAAAATTTGATATAATCCTGATTTGTTTGCCCAATTTCGATATAATAAGCAGAATCTGAAGATGTTATGTCTGATTTGTTTGAAACAAGATACACACGTACAAAATTTGTTGATGTAGGATTAAACTTCAAATCAATTAAAAATGACCATTCAGTATTGTTTATTAAATGATTTTCGGTACTTAAATAAATAATGTTGGCTGCTGCCTGAGGGCCATAACTTCTAAGTTGATAATTATCAATAATAAAACTGGTATCGTTACCTGTCCATACAGGATTATCGGTGAAATCGCCATCAGAAAAATCATCATTTACTTGAGAAAACGACAAAAATGGAAATAATAAAACTACAAATATTATACACTTCATAATAAATTTAATAATTAACATTGGATTGGAGAATAATTAAGTTTCAGCAAATCTAAGTTATTTTATTAAAAAAACAAAGATAAAAAAGAAACAATTTTGTAGGTTTGCAAAAATTTTTGGTTTTATGAAATTAGCAATAGTCGGTGCTACCGGACTTGTCGGCAGTGTAATGTTAAAAGTATTGGAAGAAAGAAATTTTAGTGATATCGAAATTATACCTGTAGCTTCTTCGAAGTCGGTTGGCAAAACAGTATTTGTCTTTGGTAAAGAATTAAAAATAAAATCAATAGAAGAGGCATTGTTATCAAAACCTGAAATTGCAATTTTTTCGGCAGGAGCGGCTATATCACTCGAATATGCACCCAAATTTGCCAATAACGGTACTTTTGTCATTGATAATTCTTCGGCATGGAGAATGAACAATGATGTACCTCTGGTTGTTCCCGAAATAAATTCATTGGAATTAAATGAAAATACAAGAATAATTGCCAATCCTAATTGTTCAACTCTTCAAATGGTAATGGTACTTGCTCCTTTACATAAAATTTATAAAATAAAAAGACTTGTTATTTCAACATATCAATCAGTTACCGGAACTGGTGTAAAAGCTGTTAAACAACTTGAAAATGAAATAAAAGGCATAAAAACAGAAATGGCATATCCATATCAGATTCATAAAAATCTGTTTCCGCATGGTGGAAACTTTTTAGATGATGGATATACTTCCGAAGAAAAAAAATTAGTTGATGAAACCCGCAAGATACTTTCCGACTCGTCGATTATGGTAACCTCCACTGTTGTAAGAGTGCCTGTTACGGGAGGTCATTCGATGGCAGTAAATATTGAGTTTCAAAAAGATTACAATATTGAGGATATTTATGAATTGTTGAATAAAACCCAAGGTGTAGTTGTATATGATGATATTAAAAATAATATTTATCCTATGCCTATAATTTCAGAGGGCAAAGATGAAGTATTTGTCGGTAGAATCAGAAGAGATTATTCGAATAAAAATTCTCTGAATTTGTGGGTAGTGGCTGATAATTTAAGGAAAGGAGCTGCCACTAATGCGGTACAAATAGCAAGTTATTTAATTGAAAACAAGTTGGTTAAGTAATATAATGTAATCCCGTTGGATAGTCTTTAAAAATAATTTCTACTATCTTTTTGAAATCATTCTCATTATTGACAAAATCAAATTTATTGGTATCAACTATTATTATTCGGTAGTTTTGCAATAAACGCAAATATGAGAGATAACCATCCTGAATTTTAATCAAATAGTCGTTTGGTATATTTTGCTCGTAGCTTCTTCCTCTTAATTTTATATTATGTGCCAGATTATCAATATCTTTGTACAAGTAAACAATTAAATCGGGTTTTGGAAGTATAGGGTTGATAATTTTAAATAATTTTGAATAAAGAAGATACTCATCGTGTTGCAAGTTTTTTTGAGCAAAAATTAACGATTTGTCAATAAAATAGTCGGCTATAACAAATTTCTTGAAAATATCTTTTTTCGAAAGAAGCTCTTTTAATTGCTGATATCTTTCGGCCAAAAAAGAAAGTTCAAGCGGAAATGCGTATTTTTCAGGGTCTTGATAAAATTTAGGTAAGAATGAATTTTCCTCAAATTGTTCGAGTATAAGCTGTGCTTGGTATTGTTCGGAAATTTTAGTTGCTAATGAAGTTTTTCCTGCACCGATATTGCCTTCTATAACTATATAATTGTAGATCATTATTGTGAAATTTTTTTTACTATTGATTTATCAGGGCATTTAATAAGTAATTCTTCTATAGTCAAATTAAAAATCGGGTGAACAAACTTAGGTGATATATCCATTACAGGTATAAGTGCAAATCGCCTTTCCTGTATTAAAGGATGAGGGATTTCTAAGTCAATCTCTTTTATTACCTCATTGTTGTAAAAAAGTATATCAATATCAATAATACGGGAAGTGTATCTCTTAGAATTATCTCTGACTCTTCCCATTATATTTTCAATTTCCAGTATTCTTTGAAGAAGTTCAACGGCAGTAAAATTAGTATTCATAAGTATTGCCATATTGAAAAAGTTGTTTGAGTCATCAAATCCCCATGGTTCCGACTCATATATCGATGATTTTGATTTAATTATACCACATGACGAAGACAAAAAGTTTATTGCCGAATCAATATTTTTTCTTCGATCACCCAAATTACTCCCTAATAATAATATCGAACTGTTCAATTTCCAATTTTTTTCAAAACTATTAAAAAAAACGGTGCTATTATATAGAGTGAAAATAAATTTTTCTAAATTTGGTATAAAAATTGAGTTGATAAAAAATAAAAAATTGAAAATATGAAGAAAGTAGTTTTTTTAATGGTTATCGCTATTTTTGTTGTTATAAGTTGCGAAAAAGATGATATTTTGCCGGTTGACACTTTTACTCGAGCTGATTATGTAGGCTTGTGGAGTTGTACTGAAGTTCCCCTTGCAAAAAATCAATACTTCGATTGCGAAATAAAAATTGATAACAATAACGAAAGTAATATCAAACTGACGAACTTTGCAAATCTATCGGGGACGGCTTTTGCAATAGTATCGGGAAAAAATGTTGTTTTGCCGAAGCAAACTATAAACGGTAATACAATTGAGGGGTACGGTACTATGCAAAATAAGAACTACATTACCTGGAGATACTACGTAAAAGACAATACCGACAGTGCTTCTTACAATACCAATTTCAACAGGAAATAAAAAAAGCGAAGCTTTCTCGGCTTCGCTTTCTATAAATATTTTTTTGTTTAGAACGAGTATCCTATAGCAGCACCCAAAACAGGTAAAACTCCTTCCAGAGATAAACCGCCGCCTAAACCGGGTGAGTAATATTTATCATAAGTCCAACTCACTGATGTATAACCTAAACCGGCATAAACATCAAGAGTAAATCCTCCCCAAATCCATTGACGACCACCAAAAGCACCTCCGCCAATAACGTTTACGGTATTCTTGATTTCCATAACGTCGTTACCATTCTCATCCACAGCAATTGCAGTTCCGTCGGTATATTTTTGAGAATTTGTTATTGATGTATATGAAAAGAAGGCTCCAGCAAACCATCCTTCAATGGCACTTTCAAAATAGTATCTGAATTCGGGAGAAATATTAAATCCTGAATATTTGCTTTGAAGAGTCATAGCGCTCATATCGTTAAAATAAATACCTCCGGTGAGTCCCAAAGACATGTTGTCGGCAATTTTTCTTTCATACATTACGCCGGCAGTACCAAATAATATTGAAAGAGGATTGATTTTAATACTGTTGCTAAAATCGCTGCTGCCTCTGCCTCTACCTCTGCTTCTTCCTCCTCTTCTTCTCTTCTTTGTCATGTCATTATCTTCATCACTAATCAAAATAGTTGATGTATTTTCATCATGTGAAACAAGACTCTTTTGATTATCAGTCAAATCAAAAGATGATTTTTTCAGTTTCACGGGTTGGAAACTCATTTGGCTGAATGCTCCGGCAGATAGCAAAAATAATGCAAAAAGTGTAAAAATCGTTTTTTTCATAAGAATTGTTTTAATTTGTGAACTAATTTTATTTCAGTACAAAATTAATAAAATTTTGATAACATCAATAAAATGCTCATATTAAGTTATCAAGAATTTCTTCTATTGAAAGATATTTAAATTTAAAATTATCATTTTTCAAACGCTCCGGTATGGCCGATTGTCCTTGAGTTAATATAATATGACCTTCTAAAAGTATTTTTTTTAAGAAAAGTTCAGGTATATGAATTAAAATTCTGTTCTTATACTTACGGTTGCAGATTCTAGCAAAATCAGAATATTTAATATTTTCACCTGTTGATAAATTATAAATCCCTTCACAGTCAGGATTATCAATAAAATACAAAAATGCTGATACTAAGTCATCTATATGAATAAATGAAAAGTATTGATTCCCTTTTCCAAAAACCATACCTATTCTATATTTGAATGGTAATATCATTTTCTTAAAAGCTCCTTCGTTTTTGTCTAATACTATTGAAAGCCTCGTAATAATGAGTTTAGTATGAGCTTTTTGGGCTTCTGCTTCCCAGTCGATGCAAATTTTACTCAAAAATGTATCCCCGTAATTTTTGCTGTTCTCGGTATGATTATTGATATTGTCATAAATGCCTATAGCTGAAACAGATATAAACTTTTTGGGTTTGTTTTTCAAATTATTGATTGCTTCTACTAAAATTCTTGTAGTTTCGATTCTGCTGTCGTATAAAATCTTTTTGTATTTCTTTGTCCATCTTTTGGCAATAGTAGCACCTGCAAGGTTTATAACAATATCACAACCTTCAATTTTTTTTATCAATTCTTGATTATTGTCCGGTTTAAAATCATCTCTTTTCAGGGGAATAACATCGTAGTTTAAAGTTTGAAATTTTTCTGATAGCTTTTTACCAATAAAACCGGTTGAACCTGCTATGGCTATTTTCATATTCTACAAAATATTATTTTTTACTTTTTTTGGTAAAGAATTATAAACTAACGTGTAGGAATGGTCGATTAATTCTTTTATTAGTTTATTACTTATAGTATTATCAATAAAAACAGTATTCCATAGTTTTTTGTTCATGTGATATCCGGGAGTAATTGAGTTGTAAGTTTCACGAAGTTCCTGTGCTTTATCAGGGTCACATTTCAAATTAATACTGAGTTCTCCGTCAAGATTTATAAGAGCGAACATTTTTCCGCCTACTTTAACCACTAAAGTTACGTCATCAAATGGGAAGCATTCTTCTGCTCCTTTTTTTGAAAGGCAATAATCCCTTAGTTCTTCTACATTCATATAATAATTATTTACAATCTAACGTCAAGAGCGTCTCGTAACCCGTTTCCGACAAGCATAAAGGCTAAAACTATAATCATAATTGCAATACCGGGTAATATTGCCAAATAAGCAGAGTCGAGTATAATATAAGCATAGTTTTCCTTAATTAATCCGCCCCACGAGGGTACAGGCGGTTGAACACCTATACCTAAAAAGCTTAAACCTGCTTCCATTAATATTGCAGATGCAAAATTAGCAGCGGAAATTACTATAACAGCACCAATAACATTAGGCAAAATATGTCGGAATATAATTCTGAAATTACTGAATCCTAGTGCTTTTCCCGCTTCTACAAATTCTTTTTCTCTTAAACTCATAACTTGCCCTCTTACAACCCTTGCTACTTCAACCCACATTGTTAGCCCTACGGCAATAAATACCTGCCAAAATCCTTTCCCTAAAGCAAAAGTTATTGCTATTACCAACAAAAGCGTAGGTATTGACCATATAACATTTATGAACCATACTATCAAATTATCTACCCAACCTCTATAATAACCGGCTATAGCTCCCAAACTTATACCTATTACCAACGAAATCAATACAGAAATCAATCCTACCGATAAACTTACTCTTGTTCCTATTATAAGCTGACTTAGCATATCTCTTCCATAGCGGTCGGAGCCTAATATGTATTTTTTTGTTTTGAAATTTTTTTCTTCAACAGTTTTTTTCAAATCTTCCAATGACTTAGTATGGTTATTTTGTTCTAAATCAGTAAAGTATAAATATCCGTTATTAAGTACAATCGGTTTTTTTACATCAATGGCATAAGCAACATCAGCAAGCGAGTATTCTTTTATTTCCCCGTCATTTGGAGTTGTTCCTGTATATGTTTCTACAATTATTTTGTCTTTCTGATATTTGTATGAATAAACCGGTATTTTTTCATAATTGCTTTTTATACCGAAAAACATAGTTTTAAAAATATTCTGAGATATTAATGGTTCGTTTTTTCTGACATAAAGCATCAAAACTTTGAAACCAGGTTTTTTATTCGACAATTCAAGATATTGTTCGTTTGAAAAAGGTGTTTTATCGGGTGTAATTAAATATCCCAATATCGAAATGACAGTAAACAGAACTATTACAATTAGTGATATTGTTGAAAGTTTATTTTTAAAAAATTTTCTCAGTGCTAGCGAATTCAGTGAACCTGATAATTCAACCTTTTTTCTTTTAAAAAACATTCAAATTGTTTAAAAAATTGTTTCAACAAAAATATTATAAATGTTGCAATTAAGATTAAAATTTAAAAATTGAACAATAAATTATTTAAAGTTGAGCTAATTTTATTAATTTAGTGCTTCTAATTAATCACTTTTTGCAAAGTAATGAACGATAATATAAAAGAAAGTAAAAATATCAACATACTTAATGAACTTAAAAATAAACTTGAACACGCTTCAAGATTAATTAATAAAGATTACAGAGAATCAAAAAAACTATTGATAGAACTGAAACAACTATTGAAAAATGCTGATATTTCCAAAAACGAAAAAATCGATTTTCAGAACAAGATACAGGAGCGTTTTAATGAAATACAGAAAATAATTGCAAAAGAGCAGATTGATTTTGAAAACGAAGCTGCAAATAATTATTTTATTTTAAAACAAGAAATTGCAAGTGCAATAGAATCAGTAAATAAAAGTGAGAATCATCGCGAAACTTGGGATTATTTGGTTGAGGTTCAAAATCATTTTAAAGGTATAAAACTTAGGAAAGAACACAGAGAACAGCTTTACGGACAGCTTCAGCAAGCTTTTGAATTATTAAAACAAAAAATCGAAAACGAAAGAAACAATATTGAGAACGAAACAAAGCATATTTTTGAAAATTATGTAGAAAAAATTAAAAATTTAATAAGTAAAATAACAGATAATCAGGATATTAACGAAATAAGAGAAGAATTAATCTCTACTCAATCAGAAGTAAAAAAAATTACCTTTTCTCGTAACCGTAAAGATGAAATTCAAAAATTAATTCAGGAAGCATTCGATTTAATAAGTTTATCGAAACTTGAAAAAGAAAAATCGAAACTTGAGATTTCAAATAAAAATTTTGACGACTTAAATAAAATAGCAGATGAAATTTTAGCGGAAACGACCGCAAATGTCGAAAAGTCGCTTAAGGATAAAATTATACAGATTCAAAATCAGGTCAGAAATTCGGAATTGGTTCGCGAACAGCGTTCGTTGCTGCTCGATAAACTACAAAAGGCTTATGAAGTTGTCAACCACAAGTTAAATTCCGAAAGAGAACAATTTGTAAAAGAGGCATCAGAAAATTACAAACGTTTGAAATCATTGGTTGAAAAAGGACTGAAACAGGCAAACGAATCGCACGAATACAAGGCCACAAGAGAGTTTCTGAAAAAAATCCAATCGGAGTTCAAAGGAATTAAAATGATAAAAGAAGAGAGGGAAGTTCTTTACTCGCAGTTGCAACAGGCTTTCGAAATACTAAATAACAGAGTTGACGATTATTTCAGAAACAAAAAGAAAAACTGGGCAATACAAATGCAGTATAAAATTGCTGAAATAGATGCCGAAATTCATCATTTGAAACAAAGTATCGATTCTGACTATGAAAAATTGCAGGAACTTGAGGAACACAGGGATATTTTATTGAATTCCGATAAAAAAACAACTTTGCTTACCGGAATACAGGCTCGAATAGATGTTTTAAAGCGAGAGTTACAATCGAAGAAGGAAAAAATAATTGAAAACGAAGAAAATAGAAAAGAACTGTTGAGAAAAATAGGGGAAGAGCAAAACGATAATATTGAAAATTAAATTATTATGAAAGTAGGGAATGATTATTTTTTGACAATATGGATGGAAGATGGTGTCGTTAAAATGATAAATCAAAATCGTTTACCTTTTTTTTTCGAGATATATTCGTGTAAAAATTATAAAGAAACTTGTGAAGCAATAAAGAATATGACTGTAAGAGGCGCAGGGGCAATCGGAGTTGCCGCAGGTTATGCAATGGCTCAAGCTTATATTGAATATGGAAATAATAAAAAGGCTATAGATGATGCCAAAAGTGAAATAGAGTCGACCAGACCAACAGCACGAAATTTATTCTTTGCCGTAGAGGAAGTTTACAATGCCGGCAAGTTATCGATAAATAGTGCTATTGAAAAGGCTGAAGAATTATCGAAAAGTGATATTGAAGCAAGTAAAAATATTGGGATTTATGGCGAGCAATTAATTAAGGATAATTCAAAAATTCTCACTCATTGTAATGCCGGATGGCTTGCCTTTTCTGATTATGGAAGTGCTTTGTCGCCCATTTACAAAGCTCATTCAAGCGGAAAAAAGATATTCGTTTATGTAGATGAAACACGACCTCGCGGGCAAGGTGCAAGATTGACAGCATGGGAGCTTTCGCAGGCAGAGGTAGATTTTGCAATTATACCCGATAATGCCGGAGCTTACTATGCTTCAAAAGGCGAAATTGACTTAATAATCACCGGAGCCGACAGAATAGCATCAAATGGCGATACTGCAAATAAAATAGGTACTTTCGAGAAAGCAATAGTTGCAAAAGCTTTCGAAATACCTTTTTATATAGCTGCTCCTTTATCAACTTTCGATTTTAATTTAATCGATGGAAACAGTATTGTTATCGAAGAACGTTCGGGTAATGAGGTAATATATCAGCAGGGCATTGATAGAGAGGGACTTCTGAGAGAAATTCTGATTGCTTCTCCGGGGAGCAAAGCTCTTAATCCCGCATTTGATATTACACCTTACAATTATATAACTGCATTTATCACGGAAAAGGGCATTTTCAAACCTAATGAATTATTTAAACTCAGAAAATTTCTATATGATGAATAATAAAGAAAAATCACTTGTGGCTTATTACATGCGGTTGCTTTACGAAAGAGGGCTTACAACATGCTCGGGAGGCAATGTTAGTCTTAAAATGGATAACAAAATATTTATTACTTCATCACAAACAGATAAATCAAAAATAAAGGAAAACGAAATTGCAGTTATTACATTAGAAGGTGAAAATCTCACTCCTGAACTAAAACCAAGTATGGAATATCTTATTCATCTGAAAATTTTTCGTAAAAGAAAAGATGTTAATGCAATTATTCATGCTCACCCTACTACAGCAACTGCATTTTCTGCATCTGATGCAGAAATTAAAACTAACCTTACGGGAGAAACAAGAGCTTTACTTGGAACTCCTTTACGTGTTCCTTATAATTTAATGGGTACAGAAAAATTAGCCGATGAAATTGCTGAGGCTTCGGCAAAAACAAATGTAATTATAATGGAAAATCACGGGATTATTACGTTTGCTGACAATATTCAGTTAGCTTTCGAAAGGCTCGAGCTTATTGAAGAGGCAGCAAAAATTACTCTGATAACCCATTTGTTGGGAAATAAAAAAGAAATTCCCGTTAATGAAATTAAAAAAATTGATAACTTATTTTTAAACAATAAATAGATGAATATAGCAGTAATAGGCTTTGGAGCAGCAGCAATAGGCTTTATTGAAAGAATAAAAAATGAAAATCACAGAATAGTAGTTTTTGAGAAAAGCAACGATATCTATTCATCAAGTATATCAGGTATCAGAGCAGACGGTAAGCTGTTTGTTTCAACTGAAATGGGCGGTGATATTCAGGTAGATATGCAATTGCAAAAGCAACTGGTCGATTTTTATATTTCAAATACTTCCGACAAAAATGTTGAAACCGGAAGTTCGTTTTCTCAAAAAAGTATTTACTTTCAGAAGTTTTATGAAAAAGGTTTTATGCCTGTCTCGGCCGATTTCTATCATATTGGAACCGACCAACTTAAAATGGTTTTAAACAATATTTATCAGAATTTTAAAAGCTACCAAAATATTGAATTCCGTTTCGGCGAAAATGTTACTGATATTAAGATAGATGATAATAAAGTTTATATAAACGGCGGAAATGAAGAATTCGATGTAGTAATTGTTGCGGTCGGAAGAAGTGGTCATAAACTGGTAAATACAGTTATAAAAGAATATCCTGAGCTTGTTATTGATAATACAAAAGTTGATTTGGGCATAAGATATGAATTGCCCAATCATATTGTAGAGAATATAAATAAGGAAATGTACGAATTCAAGGTAAAATACAAAAGTAAAACAGGGTATATGGTTCGGACATTTTGTAATAATCCTTCAGGGTATGTTGTTATTGAGAATTATGACGATTTTGTTACTGTAAACGGCCATGCTAAAATGAAACAAAAGAGCAGCAATACTAATTTTGCCGTTTTAGTTACGATACAACTTACAGAACCTTTTAACGACCCTATAGGGTACGGTTCTCATATAGCCAATATGTCAAATTTACTCGCAGGAGAAGGAAAGGTAATACTTCAAACTTACGAAAACTTCAAAAACTCAAAACGCACAAAAAATCTTTACAGGGTTTTACCTACACTTGAAAAAGACCGTTTTATTCTTGGTGATGTAAATTTGGCTTTCCCGAGAAGAATAATTGAGAGTATAATCGATTTTATTGAAAATCTGAATGATGTTATTCCCGGAATTGCTTCACCTGATAATTTGGTTTACGCTCCTGAAATTAAATTCTACTCCAACTTGCTTGATAATAATAAATTAAAAAACCTAAAGCTAATAGGTGATTGTTCAGGTTATACAAGGTCAATAATATATGCTACAGCTCATGGCTATATGATGGCGGAGTCGTTAATAAGTAAAAATTAATTTAAAAAACATAACTTTTTTGAAAAGAATATTATAGATTTGCATATTAAAATTTAAAAAACTAAAGTATGAGAAAGCATAAGATTTGCATGATAGGTTTAGGGTATGTAGGATTACCTTTAGCCGTAGAATTTGCCAAACACTTCCCGGTTATAGGGTTTGATATAAATAAAGAGAGAGTTGACGCATTAAATTTAGGACATGATTCGACACTTGAAGTTGATGATGAAAATTTACAGTCAGTTTTAGTGCATACGATGCCCGATGAAAAAGGCATGCTTTTATCTTATCAGATAGAGGATATAAAAGATTGTAATATTTATATAGTAACTGTTCCGACGCCTGTAGATAAAAACAATCGTCCCGACCTTACACCTCTAATAAAAGCAAGCGAAACCATAGGTAAAGTTATAAAAAAAGGTGATATAGCTATTTATGAATCAACTGTTTATCCGGGTTGTACCGAGGAAGATTGTATTCCTGTAATCGAAAAGACTTCAGGTATGAAATTAAATGTTGATTTCTTTGCAGGTTACTCGCCCGAAAGAATTAACCCGGGCGATAAAGTTCATACAGTTACAACCATTCAGAAGATTACTTCAGGATCTAATCCCGAAATTGCAGAAGTTGTTGATCAACTTTACAAAACAGTTATTAAAGCCGGTACCCATAAAGCTCCATCAATAAAAGTAGCTGAAATGTCGAAAGTTATCGAAAATTCTCAGCGTGATATAAATATTGCATTTGTAAACGAATTAGCTCGCATTTGTGCATATATGAACCTTGATACCCGCTCTGTACTTGATGCTGCATCGACAAAATGGAATTTTCTCCGTTTTGCACCGGGTTTAGTAGGAGGGCATTGTATAGGAGTTGACCCGTATTATATTGCTCAAAAAGCTCAGGAAGTGGGTTATCATCCCGAAATAATTCTCGCCGGTCGTAGAATGAACGATGGTATGGGAGCTTGGGTTGCTTCTCAGATTATAAAGTTAATGATTAAAAAGGATATTCCTGTTAATAAATCGCGAACCTTAGTTCTTGGATTCACATTTAAAGAAAATTGCCCTGATGTCAGAAATACAAAAGTTAAAAATGTTGTAGATGAACTTCGTCAATTCGGTTGTTTCGTAGAAATCTATGACCCTTGGGCAAATCCTGAAGAAGTTTTGCATGAATATGGCGAAACCCTTATATCGGAGTTCGATATAGCAAATTACAATACTATAGTTGTAGCCGTGGCACACGATCAATTTAAGGAAATAGATTACAGTAAAAGAGCAAAACACAGTGTTCTGTACGATATAAAAGCTGTTTTACCACTCGAAATTGTTGACGGAAGACTTTAATTTCCTATATAATTAATAATATAGTTTACACTTTTTTTTAAAATTAAAATAAATTGAAAAATTTTGCTTTAATCGGTGCAGCGGGATATATTGCTCCTCGTCATATGAAAGCTATTAAAGAAACCGAAAATATATTGACTGCTGCCCTCGACCCTTTCGATAGTGTTGGAATTATCGACAGTTATTTCCCTGAATGCGACTTTTTTTCAGAACCCGAGCGTTTCGACAGACATTTGGATAAACTACGCAGAATTGGTAACGGGAAACAAATTGATTTTGTCAGTATTTGTTCTCCTAACTATTTACACGATGCTCATATAAGGCTTGCTTTACGCAATCAAGCTCATGCAATATGCGAAAAACCTCTTGTACTCAATCCATGGAATGTCGAAGCTTTGATTGCCCTCGAAAATGAAACACAAAAGAATATATATACTATACTTCAATTAAGATATCACCCAGCTATTCTTGATTTAAAAAAATACGTGAATGAGGGTTCAAAAGAAAAAATTTACGACATCAAATTGACCTACATAACAAGCAGAGGCAATTGGTATTATCGTTCTTGGAAAGGAAATATCGAAAAATCGGGAGGTATTGCTACTAATATAGGAGTGCATTTTTTCGATATGCTTACTTGGATTTTCGGTGATGTCAAAGAGAATGTCGTATTCGAACATAACCAAAGCAAAGCATCGGGTTTTCTTAAACTTTCAAATGCAAATATTAACTGGAAACTGAGTATTGATTCTAATGACTTGCCTGAACAAGCAAAAGAAAAATCACAGTTCACTTGGCGTTCAATCACTGTTGACGGAAAAGAAATTGAATTTTCAGGTGGTTTTACCGATCTACATACAGTTTCTTACCAAAATATACTATCAGGCAAAGGATATCGTCCATCGGACACTTTGCAGTCAATCCAAATTGTACACGATATTAGAAATTTTCATACGATTTAAATCATTGAGAATCAAATATTATGCGTTAGGTTATTAAAAAATTAACAATTTTTTTATACAATTTATATAAATATTGAGTAATTTTGCTACTCAAATTTATTTATTCTTTACGAATGATTGAAGCTTTAATAACATCTAAAACTCGAATTAAGTTATTGTTGAAGTTTTTTTTGAATTCCGATTCGGAATCTTACCTTAGGGGTTTAGAAAGCGATTTTAATGAATCTACCAATGCAATTCGTATGGAATTAAATAAACTTGAAGAGGCCGGATTGCTTATTGCAACCAATAAAGGTAATAAAAAATTATTTAAGGCAAACACTCATCACCCGCTGTTTTCCGATATCAACAGTATTATTACAAAGTATGTAGGTATCGATCAGATAATAAAACGTATTATCAATAAAATAGGGAATCTCGAAAAGGTTTACCTCACAGGAGACCTTGCAGTTGGTATTGACAGTAATCAAATTGATTTATTGTTTGTCGGTAATAATATTGATGAGAATTACCTTTTTAGACTGGTTAAGAAAGCCGAAGCCTTCATAAGCAGAAAAATATTTTTCCAAGTTTGCAATATTGAGGAGTTTTATGAAAAATTTCAGGCAAATAAGGAAAAATTTTTACTGATTTGGCAACGTTAAATCGGTAAATTCTGCTATCGTTTTTAATTTCAGGTCGTTACAAGCAATGTAACTGACGGGGCGAAGCTGTATCAAGAAGAGACTTAGTTTGAAAAAATTACTAAAATCAAAATTTTAAAGATTTCAATCAGCTTGTGATAACCACCAATATTGATTAATCCTAAATTTTACTTTAGGAACGCAGTAATGTAATGAAAAATTTGGGTTAAAGCAAATGAGTCTAACTTCAAGTTGATTGTATTCTCAGATATGGTTAATGAAGAATCAGTGAGCAATTTAATAAAGTACCATGCAGATTATTGGAAATTTTAAATATAATATCAACTAATTATCGCTATAGTTCAATCAAATTGGTAAAATTTTTATCGATATTTTTTAATTAAATCATAATGAATAATAGTCAGATTAAAGATTTTATCCATCAGCAAAAATCTCTATTTTGGTTTATCCCTGAAGATAAAAAGGAGGACGTCAGTATAGAAGTTCTCGTAGAAACTATTTTAAACTATGGTGATATTAATGCTATTAGACAACTCTTTTATTTACTCGGTGTTGATGAAGTAGCAAAACATTTTTATTCATTATTGAACAAAAGCGAAAGAAAAAAAGCTAACCTTCACGAGTTGACAATACATTTCTTTACGCTTTTCTTTAATAAATATGCACACAGAGATATTTAATAAAAATCAAATTGAAATTATTGAGCATTTGAAAATGTTCAATAGAAATTTTTATCTGGTAGGTGGTACTGCTATTGCTCTTTATATAGGACACAGGCGTTCTATTGATTTTGATTTTTTCTCTTATAAACCAATAATAAAGCATCAATTAAAAAAAAAGCTTTTAAAAATACCTTTTCAACAAATACCTATTTTTGAAGATGTCGACCAACTTCACTTGTTAATTAATAGTGTTAAAATCACTTTTTTTTATTATCCTTATCCTGTAAATCATTCAATTAAAAATGACTCAATATTTTCAATTCCTTCTTTGTTATCATTAGCTGCTATGAAAGCATTTGCACTTGGAAGAAGAGCAAAGTGGAAAGATTATGTTGATTTATACTTTATCCTTAAAAACCACTATTCAATTGAGGAAATCAGTAATGAATGTGAAAAAATTTTCGGGAATCAATATTCTGAAAAATTATTTCGTCAACAATTGGCTTTTCATAATGATATTGACTTTTCCGAATCAGTTGATTTTTTGACCGGTCCAATAAGTGAAAACGAAATTAAAGAATTTTTAATAGAAGAAGCTATCAGGTTTTTGTAGTAATTATAATTTGAACTTTGCAGTTTGCAATATTGGAGAGTTTTATGAAAAATTTCAGGCAAATAAGGAAAAATTTTTACTCATTTGGCAACGTTAAATCGGTAAATTCTGCTATAGTATTTAATTTCAGGTCGTTACAAGCAATGTAACTGACGGGGCGAAGCTGTGTAAATCAATAAAATAGTATTTGATTACTGACTCTGATAAAATTAACTTGTTTTTCAATTCTTAATGTTAATTTTTGTTTTTTTTCATCTTATTAACAACTTTTATATATAAGTTTTATTATTATTGCTAATAAAACTATTAAATTTTCCATGAAATTTAAAATCATTTTATTAACTTTTATAATTACTTTAGTTAATTCATTCGGTTATTCTCAATATGTCAATAAAAAAGCTGGTGTTTGCTTTAGAGTTGATGATAATCAAACTTCCCAGAAGTGGATAGATTATGCAAATATTTTTAATAATTATGGTTTTAAGTTTGGATTTTGCCTCAATTTAGCTTTAATCGATCCTGCGGATACTTTATATATAAATACTATACGTAATCTTATTTCTCAAGGTCACGAATTAATAGATCATACGCCTAATCATAATACAACATTTTTCACTGTAAGAAATTTTAGTGACACTGTTTTTTTTAATAATAATCCGGGAGTTGATCATATAAATCAAAAAAAAATATGTTTGAAAATAGATTCTATAACTACCAATTCATTTAATGACGAAGGGCTTATTAATATATCGGGAAACCAAGTGATAAGCGTGTCGCCGGGTGAGTTTAGTAATTTTAGTTCTTCAGGTAAGCCTGTTAATAATATTTATATCCCTTCGTTAAATAAAATTTTTACTTACAAAAATTTAAAGAATTTTAATTCGAATGATCCTGATACTTTATATCTACTTTCTTTTTGGTATGAAGATAATGTAAATTTTACAATGACTCAGGCACAGTATAAAAAATTGGGAATTTATGATATTCATTTGAATCGAGAGGGAATTACATTGTTAATGTTGCAAACAAAAAAGTACTGTGATGAATTTGGATTTCAATACCCTAATACATGGGCACAACCGGGAGGATTATGGCCATATTTTAAAGCAGATGAAATTATAGATGCATTTAATAATGCAGGTTATACTTCAAGTGGTTTGAAAAGTAGCGGTTATTTAAATTTTTTCAATCAAAATAAATTAGATTCGAAAAGAAGATATTTTTTTGGTGGTTTTGATTTTAATACTGAAGTTGAAACATTTAAATCAATTAAATCAAAAATTGCAAAAAATATTGCGTTAAATTATGTCAGTGTTGAGATAAATCACTTTGGAGGATATTATCCTCTAGTGGGTGGGTGGAATTCATATATGTCGAGAGTCGATTCATTACTTTCTTGGTGTAAACTAAACAACATCCCTGTTGGAAATTATAAATACTGGACAAAAATATTATTCGACAGCATTACAAATCCTTATGAAAACATTTTTCCTAAATTAAATGTCGATTTAGATAATGATAGCTTTCCTGATGGATATAATAAAATATATATAGGGAATATCCAAGATAGTGGAGGGGTAAGCTCTTCAAATGGATATTTAATTAACAGAAACACTACGGGCTACTTTTGTTCAATATCAGGCTTAGGAGGCGTTGAAAAAGGTACTAATTTACTTGAATTTTATACTCAAGGTGGTGCTATTAATGATTCTTTGTATGTAAAAATTATTTTTTATCCCACAAACAATTTTATTATATTCAGTACTCCAATAAACTCAAACATTTGGAATAAAAATAAAATTTTCTTTGATTGTCCTGATACAATTGATTATATAACAATACAGTTTTATTTGAAAAAAAATTCTAATAATTCTTCAAAACTCAGCGGAATGTCGTTGAGAAAAAAGTCGGAATTTAATATTGATAAATATAATTTCATAAAATACAAACGTTGGGAAAAAATCAGAAAAGTTAATTTAAAGAATCTGGTAAAAGAACCTTACTACTCGAGCGAACAACTTCAGTTCTCGTTTATTAAGTCAAACTCACTTAATTGCAGCATCGATACTGCGGGTTTTTTATCTTTCAACAAGCCTAATCCCTTCTGGAACAGAACGGATACTGTTTTTATTAAAGTTTCTAATCCCGACGAACATATTGATACTCTCAGAATTATAATTGAGCCTTGTACAAATGAAATATGTTATCAGGATACTTTGTATCTTGAGGCTGATTTGACTTCTACTCCTATTTCATTAAATCTGAATTCTAATCCTTTTGATTCAACGATTACTTATTTAAACAATTATACTTTTAAATCTTCTCCTAAGGTTGATACATGGTATTTGTTTAATGCTGTTTTACCGAATAATGATACTGTTATTGACTCAATTTTCGTAAAAGTAAATAGTCCTATTACCCCTTCAATCAGCGTTTCAGGAATAAACCCATATTGCAAAAACGACTCTGTTTTATTAAAAATCCAGTCATCTCCCGAATTTGTAAATGAGTGGTACTACAATGACATCATATTATTGCAAAATGGTAAAATTGACAGCATATTTTTCAATGGCGAAGGTAAGATAAGTGTTATTCAAACAAATGAGATAGGATGTAAAAACAAATCAAACGATATTATTTTAAGTTATATCCCTGATATTCAGTTTTCACGTTCATCTGATACTCTTGTTTGTGCTAATGTCGACTCAATAGTATTGAATTATATCGCATTAAATTCTGATACAGTTTTCTTCTCTTCATCAGGCAGCGGAATACTTAAGGCAAAAGACGGAATGCTTAGTTATATGCCTTCTTCAGCGGACAAAAGTGTAGGATACACTAAAATAAATATCGAAGTTGTCGGAATAAATTCTTGTGAAACTTTAACCGATTCAATTAAGATATTTTATAAGCCGCTTCCTGATAAACCATATTTTATATCGGGCGATACTGTCATTTGCAAAGGAATTAATTCAAGTACTTATGAGTTAACTGCCCCAAATCCAAATTCGTCTCATTTATGGAATATTCAGCCTGCAGGGCAAATTTCCTCCTATGCTTATTCATCGCAATTTCTTATCAGCTGGAATAACTCACCCGTGGGATTATACAAGCTTTTTGTAAAAGATTCAAATGAATGCGGTTTCGGACCTGCTTCAGATACTTTTTATATTAAAATTATTGATACTCCCGATAAACCTGTCTTTGGGAGCTATACCGACAGTATAATTTGCCAGAATACACCGGTTTCGTTATATCCTGTTGTAAATAATTATAATACTTTAGGTTATATATGGTTTATCGAACCTTCTAATGCAGCTAATATTTTATTTGAAAATAATACTGCTAAAGTTAACTGGACAGGACAGTATTACGGACAGGTCGGAATAAGTACACGCAGTTACAATTTATGCGGTTTAAGCCCAATTTCCGATACCATCAATGTTAATATATTGCCCTTGCCTTCTGATCCTTTGATTATAAACGGAATAAATACAATAGATCTGACTTATTTCCCCGTAAGCGAATTTGTTGCCCAATCAACATACGCCGATTCATTGATTTGGAGGATATTTCCTGAATCTGTCGGGAATTTATATTATTATGACAGTATTTGTTTTATAACCTGGAACCAAAGCGGTATGCCGGCGGGCAATTGTCAATTATTCGTTCAGGCTTTGAATAACTGTGGATTTAGTCCTAATTATACTATTTTTAATATTAACACCTTTTATTCTTCTCCTTCTCAAATAAATCTTCAAAACAATAACAATACCTACAAAGTAATTCCGAACCCTTCGTCGAGCGGTTATTTTAATATTATTAATTCTTCCGGAAGAGTAATTAATAAAATTCAAATTTTCGACACATTCGGAAGGGAAATTAAACCGGAAAATATTGAAAAAAATGGTGAACTAATTAAAATAAACCTCTCATCTTTTTCTAAAGGGGTTTATTATTTAAAAACAGATAATATTGTTAGTAAAATCATTTATAATTAGTAAATTATAAATGATTTTTTTTAACAAAACTGATAATTTGAATTTTATAATGAAAAAAGCTGAAATAATTCAATTGCCTAAATTTGAGGATGACAGAGGAAATCTGTCTTTTGTCGAGGAATTGAATCATATCCCTTTTAAAATTGAGCGTACGTATTTAATATATGATGTTCCGGGCGGCCAGATAAGAGGAGGTCATGCATACAAAAATCTTCATGAGTTTATAATCGCAATTTCAGGGAGTTTCGATGTGGTAATTGATAATGGTACCGAAAAACAGATATTCTCTCTGAATCGCTCATATTATGGTCTTTATGTTCCTAATATGTTGTGGCGTTCTATCGAAAATTTTTCAACCAATTCTTTATGTGTTATTTTGGCTTCAAGTAAATATGACCCTGATGATTATATTTATGACTACGAAGAATTTAAAAATATTATTGGAAAATGATTGATTATAAAATACAATCGAGCATATACAATTGTTCTGTTATTGAGCTTCCCAAAATTCATAACAGGGCAGGTAACATCACGGCATTAAATAATAATATTGATATACCGTTTGAGGTTAAACGGATTTATTATTTATACGATATTCCGGGAGGGGAATCACGCGGCGGACATGCTCATAAAGAGCTTCAACAATTGATTATTGCAGCAAGCGGAAGCTTTGATGTAATGATCGACGATGGCAAAAACAAAAAAATAGTAAATTTAAACAGGCCATATTATGGTTTATATTTAGTACCCGGTATGTGGCGTGAACTGCTTAACTTTTCCTCAGGAGCAATTTGTCTGGTTTTAGCTTCGGAGGTTTATCTTAAAGAAGATTATATTTATGATTATAATGAATTTTTAGAATTTAAGAAAAATGCTTAAATCGTTCTTCTTCATACCGGCAGGAAATAAGAAATTTTATTCAGCTATTGATAAATTTAGTCCAGATTATTTTATTTTTGACCTTGAAGATTCTGTGAGGATTGATAATTTGAGTGATTCTATTAAAAACTTGTTATCAATATCATATAACGGAAGTATTCCAATTTTTGTCAGATTGTGGGATTTTAATGCTGAAATTGTATCCGAAAATTATGAATTATTTAAAAAGTTTAAAAATATTGTTTTACCGAAGGTTGATTCAATAGAAAAAGTAGAAAGATTTTTAAATGGAATTAACAATCATTTTCAAGTTAGTGATTTTAAATTTATCATACTTATTGAATCATCAAAAGGATTAATAAATATTGAATCTATACTTAATATTTACGGAAATTATATTTTTGCCATTGGCTTTGGTAGCCATGATTACTGTTTAAATTTAGGCATAAAATATGATTATGAAATATTAAGAATACCTCGTTTTTTAATTTTAAATTATGCAAAAGCATTTGATAAAATTGCAATTGATATTGCATGTATGGAAATTAATAATTTAGATATATTTAGAAAAGAATTAAATGAAGCGTTAAGTATTGGTTATGATGCTAAATTCATTATTCATCCACAACAATTATCTGAAATTAATAATTACAATTTTTATAGTGAAAATCAATTAAGAGAGTATTATGAGATAATTATAGAATATAAAAAAAGAGGTAGTCCTGCCATATTTAAATATAAAGGAAGAGTAATTGAACCACCTCATATTAAAAGTTACCAAAAAATTTTAAATGAAAATAAATGGAAGCCAGTAATTTAGGAAATTATTTTGAAGATTTTGAAATTGGAAGTATAATTTATCATTCTTTATCAAAGACAATTTTTGAAAGTGATAATAATATTTTCAGTTTGTTAACAATGAATCATCATCCCATTCACACAAATATTGATTATGCAGAAAAAAATCATCATGGGAAAGTGTTAGTTGTTGGAACATTAGTTTTTAGTCTAATTGTAGGTATCACTGTGCCTGATATTAGCGGAAAAGCAATAGCAAATCTTGGTTATGAAGATGTTAAGCATATTAATCCTGTTTTTATAAACGATACAATTTATGCCCGAACAGAAATATTAGATAAAATCGAATCTAAATCAAAAAGGGATAGAGGAATTATTTATGTTGAGACCGTTGGGTTTAATCAAAATGGGATTGATATTTTAAGTTTCAGAAGAAAAGTATTAGTCAAAAAAAAGGAGAAATTATGAATGATTACCTAATGAGAAGCCTTATGTTTGTGCCAGGTCATAATGAAAGATTATTGGCAAGTGCTTCTAAATCAATAGCTGATGTTCTGTTGCTTGATATTGAAGATTCAGTTCAACCATCTGAAAATAAACAATTAGCAAGAGACTCAATAAAAAAATGGGTAGAAAAAGGTGCGTTTAGAAAACATAGAGTTTTTCCTAGAGTTAATGATAGGGAATCTGGACATTTATTGAAGGATGTTTATCAATTAACTATTGATGGTATTGATGGGTTCATGTATCCAAAATCGAAAAAAGGTGAAGATGTTTATTTTTTTTCAAAATTACTTGATACAATTGAATATGAGAAGGGAATTCCTTTAGGGACCTATAAGATTATCCCATTAATTGAAACAGCAGCGGCGGTTTTAAATGCTCAAGAAATATGTCAGGCATCAGAAAGAGTTATTGCAATTGCTTACGGTTGTGAAGATTTTATTACTGATTTAGAGGGTATTCATGATACTGAACATTTAAGTTTATTTACTCCGAGAGCAATAATTGCAATGGCTGCGAGAGCAAATAATGTAATACCTATTGATACCGTTCATATTAATGTTCACGATTTTGAAGATCTTGAAAAGAATTTAATCCTAGCTAGAAATTTAGGATTTGAAGGAATGTTGATTTTAAATCCTAAAGAATTAGAATTAGCCCATCGCTATTTTTCACCTACTGAACAAGAGGTTAATGATGCAAAAGAAATGATTCGTTTAGCAAAGGAAGCAAGTTATGAGGGAAAAGGAGTAGCTTTAATGAATGGGAAATTTATTGGACCTCCTATGGTTTGTACTGCAAAGAAAATAATAAAAAAACATGAACTTATACTAAAAAAAAATAGTTAAATTTATATGGGTAAAAAAGTTTTAATTATTGGAGGCGAAGGCAATGGAGGTGTCGTCGCTTCATGTGTTGAAGATAATAGAAGAAGATTTAATGATTTTGAATGGGAAATCGCAGGTTTTATTAATGATTTTGAAAAAGGTAAAACAATTAATAGTTATCCTGTATTAGGAGGAACTGATGAAATAGAAAAGTTTCTGAAACAAGATTATTATTTTGTTTATGCTATTCACATGATTGGAAGAAATGTTAAAAGTGAAGAGGTATTTAAAAAATTAAACATTCCTAAAGAAAGATTTGCAACAATAATTCATAAAACTGCTTTTGTAGCTGAAAATGCAATTATTGAACCTGGAGTATTTATAATGTCAAATTGTTATGTTGGACCTGCTGCCAAAATTGGGATGTGTACATTAATGATGGCCAATTCAATTATTGGACATAATACTACTGTAGGTAATTTATGCCATTTTTCTGTCGGATCAATTACTAGTTCATACATTGAAATCGGGAATGTATCTGATGTTACCTTGGGAGCAAAAGTTCTTGAGAAAAGAAAGATAGGTAATTATGCTGTTGCTGGTGCAAACTCATTGATAACTCACGATATACCCGATTATGAAATACATGTAGGAAGTCCAGCAAAATTTTTAAAAAAAGTTAGATTAGATTAGAATTTATGATTAAATTTCTTGATTTACAAAAAGTCAATGCCCAATATGCAGAAGAACTTAAAAAAGCTGCTTCAGAAGTTATTGATTCGGGTTGGTATTTGCTTGGCGAAAGAGTTAAAAATTTTGAAACTCATCTGGCTGAATTTGTCGGTGTTAAGAATGCAATTGGTGTCGCAAACGGTTTAGATGCATTGAGAATAATACTTAAGGCATATATCGAGATGGGAGTAATGAAAGAAGGAGATGAAATAATAGTTCCTGCCAACACTTATATTGCTACCATACTTGCTATAACTGATAACAGGTTAAAACCTGTTCTTGTTGAACCTGATATTAATACCTATAATTTGGATATATCTCTTATTGAACAACATATTAGCAGCAGAACAAAAGCAATAATGGTAGTGCATTTGTATGGGCAGGTATGTTGGAGTGATGAATTAGAAGCTATTGCAAAGAAACATAATTTAAAAATTATAGAAGATAATGCACAGGCAATTGGTGCTTACTGGAATAGCAGGAGAACAGGCTCTTTGGGAGATGCTGCCGGATTTAGCTTTTATCCCGGTAAAAATTTAGGAGCTTTGGGCGATTCGGGTGCCGTTACTACAAATGACGATGAACTTGCCGATATTGTCAGAACTATTGCTAATTATGGAAGTAAAGTTAAATATCAAAACGAATATCAGGGGCTAAACAGTCGTTTGGATGAAATTCAGGCTGCATTTTTAGATATTAAGCTTAAATATATTGATGCTGAAAATCAATATCGCAGGAAAGTTGCACAATATTATTGCGATAATATTAAAAATGAAAATATTGTTCTGCCAATTAACGATACTAATGTCAAAATTGAGAATTATCTGTCACATGTATGGCATTTGTTTGTTATAAGAACATCAAATAGGGATAAACTTCAGAAATATTTGCAAGACAACGGCGTTCAAACATTAATTCACTATCCTATACCACCTCATAAACAAGGTGCTTATAAAGAATGGAACTCAATAAAACTACCAATAACCGAAAAAATCCATCAGGAAGTGTTGAGCCTTCCTATAAGTCCGGTAATAGAAAAAGAAGAAGTTGAAAAAATAACCCGACTTTTAAATACTTACTAACATTTGAAATTAAATATTTTTAAGCGTTTACGTAGAAATGAAATGATAAAAACCAGTTTCTTTACAGGAATTGGTACAGTTATTGCACAAGTTTCAGGAATTGTAGTTACAAAAATTATTGCTGTTACATTAGGTACAACCGGAGTAGCAATGATAAGTCAGTTTATTGACTTTATTACTATGAGTACATCAATTGCTACCGGAGGGATACAGGATGGGGTTGTTAAATATGTTGCTGAATACAAACAAGATAAAAATCAATTAGCAAAAATATTATCAAACTCTTTAAAAATTACATTAATTTCTACAACTTTTTTTGGCTTATTAATATTTATTTTTTCATCATCTTTATCGGAGAAGTTATTTCAAACAAATCAGTATTCATTTATATTAAAGATTTTTAGTGTAAATATTATATTATTTGGACTTAATACATTACTGATAAAAATTTTAAATGGAACAGGTGAAATAAAAAAGTTAGTAATGGTGAATATTTCAAATAGCTTATTTGGACTATTTGTTACTACTTTAGCTGCATATTTTTATGGATTATCAGGGGCATTAATTTCACTGAGTATTTCACAGTCTATAGTATTTTTTCTCTCTTTATTATTTGTAACGAAATCTGACTGGTATGAAAAATCGTTATTTAATCAAAATTTCGATAAAATCAATATAATGAGGCTACTTGCATTTACATTGATGGGTATTTGTAATATGGTTTTAGGCCCCTTTGTAAATATAGGAATCCGTAATTACATAATAGAAAATTTATCAATACATGATGCAGGAATTTGGAGTGGTTTATGGAAAATATCAAATTCTTATTTGGGAATTATAACTATAACAATATCATATTATTATTTACCAAAACTATCCAGTTTGCAAGATAAGGTAAAAATCAGGCGTGAAATTATACAGGGACAGAAAATTCTTCTTCCTTTGTTGGTTATTATAATGATAATAATATTTATTTTTCGAGATCAAATAATTTTATTGATTTATACTTCAGATTTCTTAGAAATGAGAAACTTATTTTTCTTTCAGTTAGTAGGTGATTTCTTAAAAATAGCTTCCTTTCTTGTATCTTATTTAATGTTAGCAAAAGCAAAAACAAAAATGTTTATCGTTACTTCTGTTGTATTTGCTACTTTCACTTATTTTTTTACTGTTTTTATGATTAATATATTTGGATTGCAGGGTGCAATATATGCTAATGCTATTAAGTATTTTATATATTTAATTACAATAACTTATTTGTTAAAAGATTACGTTTATGCAAAAAAATAAACCCTTGGTTACTGTAACTATAT
This sequence comes from uncultured Bacteroides sp., assembly GCA_964634005.1. GTDB lineage: Bacteria > Bacteroidota > Bacteroidia > Bacteroidales > JACABE01 > CAZWKQ01. Next base: position 264,729 of record CAZWKQ010000001.1, on the reverse strand, counting down.
CTTCATATAATCATGAAAGATTTGTTGAAAAAACGATACTAAGTATTGTAAATCAAACATATGGATATGAGAATATCGAACTGTTAGTAATTGATGATTGTTCAAAAGATAATACGGGTAAAATATTAAAAGAATTAAGTGAAAAGTATAATTTTACTTTTATTCAGAATGAAAAAAACAAAGGAGCAGTAATTAATAAGAACACATTACTTAAAATGGCAAAAGGAAAGTATGTAGCAGGTTGTGCATCAGATGATTACTGGCATCCGGAAAAGATTGAAAAGCAGGTTGCAATAATGGAAACTTTAGGAGATGATTATGCACTTTGTCATTGTGATGCTTATATTATAGATGAAAATGAAAAAGTCATATTCTATCAAAATAAAGGAAAGGATTATACAGACAATATTATGCCAAAAATGCTTATAAATAATGGAATAGTTGCTCCATCTGTTTTGATTAAAAGGGAATTGTATGATATTGTTGGATATCACGATGAAACAATCCCTTATGAGGATAGAGATTTATGGATAAGGTTGGGGTTGAAATATAAATTTTATCATTTAAATGAGTTGCTTGTATATAGGCGTCAGCATCCAAACAATCTATCAAGAAACATGACAGCCTGGTATAAAACATTTCAGATACTTTTTGAAAAATATAATGAACATTATGTAAAAAATAATCTTGTAGATGAATTTCATTATATGATGTTTACTCATTTATCGGGTTCAAATTTTAAAGATTCAGTGAAACATTTATTTAAAATAAAAGATAAATCTTTATTATTAAGAAAATCTACTTATAGAGCATTCTTTAAGTTGTTTATCCCCAAATCTTTATTATTTTCGAATTTCGGTTTGAAAATAAAAAGGATAATTAAAAGTTGGTAAAATATGATAAAAGCTCACAAAAATAACTCGACAATTGTTATATTATCAGTTTGTGTTATTCTGACAATACAACCATATATTACATGGAGTATAGTAAAGCCGGTTAATCAATTAATGGGGATAATTGCATTTTTAGTATCACTAAAATACTATAAATATGTCCAGTCTAAAAGAAATATTCAAATAACAATTTTTTTTATAGTTTGTATTTTGTATTTTTTCTTGGGAGGTACTACGTATTCAGGTTTCTCATTATTTCCTGTATTACCATTGATGTACATTTTACTTCCTGATAATATAAAAATTCTTGTTTTCGACAAATTTGTAAAAATATTTTCTTATATTCTATTTTTGGGATTAATAACATACTTTATAAGATTTATTGTTTCATTGCCAAGTTTTAAAATACCACCTTTAAATGCAGCAAAAGAGATAATGTATAGTGTATATCTTTTTGATGTTAGTCCTCCACAGATACTTTTCCCAAGATATATGAGTATGTTTGATGAACCGGGCGTAGTAGGTACTATTTGTGCAATGTTAATATCATATAAAAGGATTGAGTTAAAAACATTTACCGGAATTGTATTGATGTTATCCGGTTTATTTAGTTTTTCTCTTGCTTTTTATATTATACTTTTTTTAAATATTGCTTTTAATCAGAAAACGTATACAAGAATTTTATTTCTTACGGTTAGTTTATTTCTTCTGACAAGTGAAGCAGGTATATTTGATACATATGTTTTTTCAAGATTAAAAATTGTTGATGGGAAATTGAGTGGAGATAATAGAGTACAGACTTATTTTTCAAGAAATTATGATTATTTTGTAGAGAAAGGTGGAGATGATTTGATCTTTGGACGTGGTCCCGGTTCTGATGTTTTAGATGATAAATATAATGCAGGTGGTTCATCTTATAAATACCTTGTTTATCGTCATGGTATTGTTGGCGTTTCATTGTTTTTATTGTTTTTTATATTTGTAATGGCTAAGATTTCGTTTTCATTCAGAGGGGTATTCTTTTTAATAGTATTTATCCTGCTTGCATATCAGCGACCTGATGTATTCCTGCATTTTAATATTGTTATTTTCATAGGAGGATTATTATCGATTGAATACGAAGAAAATATTAAAAAAAAGAAATTGATTAATACTGCTTAATTTTGTTGTGAATTCTAAACTGATTTTATATAAAAATATCAATAAATATAATAATATAACAAAAATTTTTTATTATGAACTTAAAGAAAAAGATATTACTGTCTCCTTCTTCTTTTGGGCAGGTTGGAAGACAACCCTTAGAAATTTTAGAAAATCATGAATTTGAAATTATTAATAATCCTTATGGCAGGAAATTAACCGAGGATGAAGTTATAGAATTAGGAAGAGATTGCATTGGAATAGTTGCCGGAGTTGAACCTTTAACTGCAAGGGTAATGGATGCTTTGCCCGATTTAAAATGTATTAGTAGGGTTGGTGTTGGAATGGATAGTGTTGATTTGGAATATGCAGCAAAAAAAGGAATTAAGGTAGTAAATACCCCCGATGGACCGACACGTAGTGTTGCAGAACTTACCTTAGCACTTACATTCTCTATGTTAAGGAGAATTCCGCAGGCTGATGCGGCTTTAAAAAATAAAAAGTGGGAGAAACAAACAGGAAACTTATTACATCAAAAGACTATAGGTGTAGTTGGCTTAGGCAGAATAGGGAAAATGGTTGCTGAAATGTTCAGATCTCTTGGAAATGCAGTAGTAGGATTTGATATAAAACCTGATCATTCTTGGGCAAGCGAAAATGGAGTTGTTTTGAAAAGTTTAGAAGAATTGCTTTCGATATCTGATATTATTACTATTCATATACCCGGTAATAAAGATAAAACTCCTGTTATTGCAGAAAAAGAGATAGGAATAATGAAAAAAGGAGCTTTTTTAGTAAATATAGCAAGGGGAGGTGTAGTGGATGAAAATGCTTTGTACAATGCATTGAAAGAAAATAAACTTTCGGCGGCAGCTATTGATGTTTTTTCTGAAGAACCCTATTATGGACCATTGTGTGATTTAAAAAATGTAGTTTTGACCCCACATATAGGCTCTTATGCTGAAGAAGGGAAATTACAAATGGAAATTGATGCAGTAAATAATTTGATTAATGAATTAAAAAAATAAATTATATGAGCTATAAAGTAGGAATAATAGGTTATGGAAAAATGGGTTTAATTCGTCATCAGGCCCTTGACGAACTTGGGGTTGCTGATGTAGTTGCTATTTCAGAACCCAAAATCGGCAATGACTATAAAGGAATACCTAATTTAACCCATGAAGAAATAATTAATCATAAGGAGATAGATGCAATTGTAATCTGTACTCCTAATTTTTTAAACAAACCGTTAACAATAAAAGCTCTTCAAGCGGGGAAACATGTATTTTGTGAAAAGCCTCCAACATTTACCGGTGCTGAAATGGAAGAAGTCATTAAAACTGAGGCATTAAGCAATGGCAGAAAATTAATGTATGGCTTCAATCATCGTCATCACGATAGCATAATAAGGATGAAAGAGATAGTTGAAAGTAATGAATTTGGGAAAATCATATGGATGCGTGGAAGATATGGTAAAAGTGTTACTCCTGATTTCTTCAATGATTGGAGGGCAAAGAAAGAACTTTCGGGAGGCGGAATATTGATTGATCAAGGAATTCATATGTTGGATTTGTTTTTATATTTATCAGGAGATTTTGATATAGTAAAAGCCGAGGTTTCTAATCTTTACTGGAAAATGGATGTTGAAGACAATGCTTTTGTTATACTAAAAGATTCTAAAACAGGGAAAGTTGCATCTTTACACAGTACTATGACACAATGGCGTCATTTGTTTTCACTTGAAGTATTTTTAGAAAAAGGTTATATGGTTTTAAATGGTTTAATAACCTCTACTATGTCTTACGGTGAAGAAATTCTTACTATTGCAAAAAATCGCTCGGCAGCTCCCGCTGCTACTTGGAAAGATGAAGTAAATACACAGTATCTATCAAATAATAGTTGGCGGTATGAAATGAAACATTTTTTTGATGCAATTAAAAACGATACTAAAATAAAAATTGGTAGTTCTGCTGATGCATTGCAGTTAATGAGAATTATTGACAAAATATATGCAGAAAAAGAATTTTAATTAAATTCAAACTTTATTTCAAATAAAAATGTTATATTTATTATTTTATTAATTTTGTAAATATGGTATCAAAAGAAACTCTGAATAATTATTTTCAGGAATATAGAGTAAAATTGGATAATTTATTAAATCTAGTTGATATTGAAAAACTAACAGAAGTTGTTAATTTATTAATAACAACTTTTAAAAATGGTAAAACTGTTTATATTTGCGGTAATGGAGGGAGTGCTGCTACTGCTTCTCATATGCAAGCTGATTTTGCGTTCTTTGTAAGATATTTTACTAAGTTTCGTCCCAAAGTCAGAGCTTTAACCGACAATGTGCCATTAATTACAGCTGTGGGGAATGACACTTCTTTTAATGATATTTTTGTTGAGCAACTAAAAGGAAATTTTGAAATTGGTGATGTAATTATATGTATTTCAGCTAGTGGAAATTCCGAAAATGTAATTAGAGCTGCTAAATATGCTAACGAACACGGTGGTAAATCTATTGCTTTTATAGGATTCTCAGGAGGGGAATTGCTCAAAGTTGCAACAATATCACTTTATACACCCAACCCTAAAGGAGATTATGGACCTATAGAGGATCTTCATATGATTTATGATCATTTATTAGTTAATTTCTTGTCTGTTTGTAAAGATTTTATTGAAATTCCTGAAAAATGAATATAGATTTCAAAGAGCGGACAGTTTTAGTAACTGGCGGAACTAGAGGAATTGGTGCAGCAATTGTTGAAGAATTTATTAAATCTGGAGCTAATCTGATTGTTACTGGGGCAAGTAATTATAATAATATTGAAAAACTCAACAATGAGTGTATTCAAAGGGGCTTGAAAAACGTTAAATATGTTTTAGCCGATTTTACAGATAAGATCTCGTTTAAAAATTTCTTTAATTATTTAGATTCAATTCCTCAAATTGATGTTTGCATAAACAATGCTGGAACAAATAGAAATAACTTTATTGAAGATATATTAGAGGAAGACTTTGAACTTCTTATTAATCTAAACTTAAAAGCTCCTTTTGAAATAACAAAATACTTAGCTGGTAGATTTAAAAAACAAAAATATGGGAGGATTGTTAATATCTCTTCTATTTGGGGAGTTAAATCAAGAGAAAAAAGAACAGCCTATACTTTAACAAAATCAGGATTAATAGGTTTAACAAAAACAAGTTCAATTGAATTAGCTCCATATAATGTTTTAGTAAATGCTGTTTCTCCCGGATTTACTCAAACTGAACTTACAATGTCAACAGTTCCAGAATCAGAGATAAAATTATTTTCAGAGGCTATTCCCTTAAAGAGATTCGCACAGCCAGTTGAAATAGCCAGATTAGTGTTATTTCTTGCAAGCGATATGAATACTTACATAACAGGGCAAAATATTATAATAGACGGAGGGTTTATAAATGTTTAATTTTACAATAAAATCAATTATACACGATTATAGTGTTGAATTTATCGAAGATATTAAAAGTACATTAGAAAATGAATTAAAAAGTGGCGATTTTATAATTATTGATAATAATATTATTCGCCTTTACAATGAAACTATTAATTCAATATTGAAAAAAAATAATTATATAGGAATAGATGCTACTGAGGAGCAAAAAAGCTATGAAGGTATAATTCCGATAATAAATCATTTAATAGAAAATGGTTTTAGAAAAAATCACAGACTTTTTGCAATAGGAGGGGGAATAACTCAAGATGTAACCGCATTTATCTCTTCGATAATGTACAGAGGAGTTGATTGGATTTTTTTCCCAACAACACTATTAGCACAGGGGGATAGTTGTATAGGCAGTAAGACTTCAATTAATTTCAGAAAATATAAAAATCAAATAGGAGGTTTTTATCCTCCAAATAAGATTTTTATAGATTTGAAATTTTTAGATACTTTGGAGTTTGCTCATATTCAGTCGGGCTTAGGGGAAATGTGTCACTATTTTATTGTTGCGAGTGAGGCGGATTTTAAACGCTTTAAGAAAGATTATCCATTGGCTTTAACCGATAAAAAAGTGTTAGAGGGAATAATTGCACGTAGTCTGGAAATTAAAAAATCATATATTGAAATTGACGAATTTGATCAAAAGGAGCGACAAGTATTCAATTACGGACATTCTTTCGGTCATGCTATAGAATCTTTAACAAATTACAGAGTACCTCACGGAATAGCAGTAAGTTATGGAATGGATATGGCAAACTATGTTTCAGTAAAATTAGGTTATATACCGGAAAAAATCCGTTTAGAAATTCGTGAATTATTGCAACAAATTTGGAAAGACTTTCCAATAAAAGACATTGAATTGGAAGCATTTAAATTAGCACTAAGCAAAGATAAAAAGAATGTTGGCAGCGAATTAAGACTGATACTGAATAAAGGTTATGGCAAAATATTTAAAGATGCGATGAAAATGGATGAAAGATTTACAAATTGGTTAAAGGAATATTTTGATAATGAGTTGTAAAATATTGTTAGGTAGTTTATTACAAATAATTTAAGGGTTTATAAAATTTATTAAAATACAATTTTTATGAAAAACATTAGCAGAAGTAGTATTTTCGGGTTAAAGATTGATTTCGATAAAAGTAAAGGTTCTTTTTTTCATGATAAAATAAGTAATCGTGATTATATTGATTTCTTTGGTATGTATGCAACTGTTGCATTAGGATACAATCATCCAATTTTCTCAACTAAAGAATTCCAAGAAAGAATAATTAAAGTTGCCAGTTGTAAAGTAACAAATTGCGAAGTTATTACTGATGAAGCAGAAGAGTTTAACAGATGTTTTACTGAATATGTTTCTTTGGGAGGGAAATATACTCATTTTCATTATTCATGTACAGGAGCATTGGCAATTGAAGCTGCATTAAAAACCGCATTTGATTACAAAGGATTTACAAACCCATCTGTAATTACTTTTAATGAAAGTTTTCATGGAATTAATGGTTACGGAGGATTTCTAACAACAAGGAAAGGACCTGTAGGTACTCGCTTAAACGGATTTCCAGGCCCATTTTGGTTTCAGTTAGAAAATCCTACCATAACATATAATAATGGATTACCTGAAAAAAATCTTGAAAAGGTCAATTCAACATTAAATGAAATTGAAGATATCATTAAATCGGAAAATTCAAATGTTTCTGCAATTTTAATAGAACCTATCCAGTGTACTTTTGGTGATAAATACTTTTCTTTAGAATTTTTTGAAGGAGTAAGAAACTTATGCGACAAATATGATATCCCATTGATTTTTGATGAAGTGCAAATCGGATTTGGAGGAACTGGGAAAATATGGTATTTTGAAAATTTGGGAATTGAACCTGATATTTTAGTCTTTGGCAAAAAAGTACAAATAGCAGGAATAATGGTAAAAGAGAAATTTTCAAAAATATTTCAAACACCGGTTAGACTTGAAGTGACATGGGATGCAGATATTGTTGATATGGTGAGAGCTATTTATGTTATAGAAGCATATAAAGAATATAATATTCTAAAAAATGTAAATGAAATGAGTAAAATTTTAATGGATGGGCTAAAAAAATGTAAAAATCTCAGAAACTTGAGAAATTCTGGTCTAATTATAGCTTTTGATTTTGATAATGAAGATAAACGAAATATTTTTTGGGGAAAATTATTCGAAGAAGGGCTTCTATGCAACAAAACGATGGATAAAACTATACGTTTCAGACCTAACTTGTATATAAGTGAAAAAGAGATTGATAAAGCATTAGATATTATATACAAAATTGACAAAAATATTTAAAACAATTTAATAACAAATTAAAATTAATAAATTTTATAAATCTTATGAAGATAATTGCAATGATACCTGCCCGTATGGGCAGCCAAAGAGTCAAACAAAAAAATATCAGACCTCTTAATGGAATACCTTTGATTGGGCACATAATAAAAAAAGCAGTAGAATCAAATATTTTTGATGAAATATATGTAAACTCAGAATCGGACTATTTTAAGGAAATTGCTGAAAATTATAATGTTAAATTTTATAAACGACCTCAGCACCTTTCCTCTAATGAAGCTACAAATGATGATTTCGTTTTAGATTTTATGCAAAATGTTAAGGGAGATATTTTAATTCAATTGTTATCTACATCCCCATTTTTAAGTGTGGATGAAATTAATAGTTTTGTTAATAAAATGATCAATGAAAATCTTGATACGTTAATTTCTGTCAAAGCTGATCAAATTGAATGTGTTTTTGATGGAAAACCTATTAATTTTGACCAAAAAGGTCAAACTTTACCATCTCAAAGTTTAAAACCGGTTTACGCTTATGCCTGTGGAATAATGGGATGGAGATATGATAGTTTTATTTCCAATATGAGAAAATATAACAGTGGATATCATGGAGGAGATGGTAAGGTTAGCTATTTTCAATTGAAAGGATATTCGACTATTGATATTGATAATGAGGAAGATTTTGAGTTAGCTGAAGTTGTTGCTAAGTTTCTGGAAAATAAAAAAAATAAAACAGAAGATTTTGTTGAAGCCAGAAAACAAAGAGTTGAAGTTTTTGTTCCCGATATTCTTAAAAAAGATGGGGTTATAAATAATGATTTTATTCACGAAAATTTACCAATAACTAATGTAGATGAAATTATTAAAAGCCACGATAACTCAATATCGTGGAGCTATAGGGTAGTTAACACGGAAAATAACAGTGCAACAATTATTTCTCAATTACCAGGTGAAGGGAATCGTTTACATTATCATCCTAATTGGAATGAATGGTGGTATATTATTAAAGGTCAATGGAAATGGGAAATAGAAGGAGAAGAGTTTTTAATAAAACAAGGGGACATAGTATTTATAGAAAAAGGGAAAAAGCATAAAATTACTGCTGCAGGAAATGAACCAGCAATAAGAATTGCTGTAAGTCGCGGAGATGTTCCTCACATTTATGATATTGAAGAAGAAGGAGGTGAAAAATGATTTTAGATACCTTAAATAATTTAAAAAAATATACAATTATTCCATATTTAGATAAAATTTTGGAGTTCATAAATAATCATGACTTAATAAATCTGCCTGAAGGAGAAATTTCTCTTTTAGGAGATGATTTAATTGTTAAAGTTCTAAAATATTTACCAAAAGATGCTTCTGAAAATTACTTTGAAACACATGCGTATTATACCGACATTCAAATTGTTGTTAAGGGAACTGAGATTATGCAAACTGTTAACCCAAAACATCTAATTGTAACAGATGAATTTCGTCTTGAAGGAGATTTTATTTTTTATAAAGCAGAAAAAAATATATCAAGTTTTGTAGTATCTGAGAATGATTTTGCAATCTTTCTTACTGGAGATCCTCATAAACCGGGATGTTGCTATAATCAATCAAATGAAATAATTAAAAAAATAGTTTTTAAAGTTAAAAATCAAATAAATTGATTCATTATTAATTATAATAATTTATGATTCTAGATAATTTAAAAAATATAGAAATTTATAAAGGAATATCACAGGATTTATATGAAGGGTTAGAATTTATCTTAAATGCAACTCCTGATATTGAATTAGGAAATTATAAGATTAACCAAAATACAATTGCTATTGTTAGTGAATATGAAACGAAAGAAAACTTTGAAAGAGGTTATGAAGCACATAAGCATGTAGTTGATATTCAATATCCGATAGTTGGCATTGAAAAAGTTAAGTGGTCTCCCATTGATAATATGGAAGTAAATATTCCTTATGATGACATTAAAGACAGAACATTCTTTAAAAATCCATCTCCACAAGGTACAGAAGTAATTATTGGAAATGGAATCTTTGCTATAATGTTTCCTAATGATGGACATAGTCCTCAACATTATATAGAAAAACCCCAGCTAATAAAAAAAATTACCGTTAAAGTATCTATTTCTTAAAAATGAAAGAAAATAACCTAATCATACTTTCTCATATAATAAATATTAAAACACCAACATATGGAAATAGGGATCATTTTTATGAGGAGAATTTATCACAAATTTCAACTGGAGCATCTGCAAATTCTTCAAAGTGGATATTTTCAACAAATCATTTAGGTACTCATATAGATGTCCCAAAGCACTTTTTTGACGATGGAATGACATTAACTGACTATCCAATTTCTTTTTGGTATTCTGATAAAGCTCAACTTATTGATATTCCTTTAGAAAATGCTGTATTAATTTCAAAAGAACTTCTATATGGTAAAATAAATAATAATACTGAAGTTTTATTATTGAGAACCGGATATGAAAAATATAGAGATATTGATAAATATTGGAATGACAATCCTGGAATTTCAGAAGAAGTAGGTTTTTGGCTAAGATGCGAATTCCCGAATATTAAAATTATTGGATTCGACTTTATTTCATTAACTTCATTAAAATATAGAGAAGAAGGTAAAAAAGCTCACAAAGCTTTCTTAAACCCTCAAGGCGTTGGTAATCCAATTTGTATTATTGAAGATATGTCTTTATATGAGATTAACGGTAATATTTCCGAAATTTATTTTTTGCCTTTAATGGTTGAAAGGGCAAATGGATCACCATTAACAATATTTTGTAAAATAACTCAGGAAAAATGATTGCTATAATTGAAAGAATAAAAAAAATGGATAAAAGTGAAATTACAATTTCACGCGTTTTAAGAGCTATTATTAGAAGAATTTTAAATATTCCTCATAAACTTGCATGGATGCTTCCATTTAAATTTACTCTTGAGAATAAAGAAAGATTAAAAAAATTTCACAATATACATAAAGGTAAAAGATGTTTTGTTATTGCAAATGGTCCAAGTTTAAATAAAATTGATTTTAAACTGTTGGAAAATGAATATACTATTGGGATGAACAGAATTTATCTTATGGAAAAAGTAAACGGATTTAAGCCAAATTATTTGGTTTGTATAGATAAAAAATCCCAGTTGTTACAGTTTACTGATGAATATAACAATCAAGATGGTATTTGTTTTTATGAATGGGATTTAAGAAATAAATTTGATAAGAAAGATAATTTCTATTTTATAAAAAGTAAATTTAGTCCAAAATTTTCCGGGAATGTACTTAAAGAACCATTCGGAAGTGGAATGTCCGTTTCGTATACTTGCCTACAATTAGCATTTTATATGGGGTTTAGTGAAGTTTACATTATAGGGAAAGACCATAGTTTTAATACAAATCAGAAAGCGGGTATAGCAGTTAAAAATGATAATGACGATGATAACCATTTTATTAAAGATTATTATAAAAAAGGGCAACGTTGGGATGTTCCTGATTATAAGTCCGAAGAGTTTGCTTACTCACTTGCACGTAGAGCTTTTGAAGAAAATGGCAGAATAATCAAAGATGCTACCATAGGAGGAAAACTAAATGTTTTCGAGAAAGTAGATTTTAATAAATTATTTTAGAATATATGTCACAAAAGAAATGTGAAAATATAAATTATGTTGACGTAATGGGGTTTAAAGTTTTTGATGACATTCTGGATAAGATTCCTATAGAAGGCGCTCCCAGAATGATTAATACAATTAGCCCTCATTCATATAGCTTATCAGTCAAGGACAAAACTTTTCGTCAAGCCCTCAAGAATACGGAGTATTTAGTTCTTGATGGTGTTTTTTTTGCAATTTCTTCAATTTTATTAAGAGGGAAAAATATTATAAAAAATCAAGGACCTGATGTATTTTACCATTTTATAAAACGAATTAACGATATATCTGGTAGGGTTTTCTTTTTAGGAGCAAGTAATGATACTTTAATCAAAATAAAAGAACGTTTAGCAACCGAATACCCGAATATTGTTGTTGATTTTTTATCTCCTCCATATAAGCAATATTTTACCGAAGAAGATAATATAAGCTTTAGAGAACGAATTAATGAGTTTAACCCCGATGTCCTATTTGTTGGTATGACATGCCCAAAACAAGAAAAATGGGCATATCAGAATTATAAATATTTGAATGTAAAACTTATATGCTCTATTGGAGCAGTATTTGATTGGTATGCTGGTAAAAACAAAGAAATCTCGGGAATATGGTGGAAATTAAGGCTTGGTTGGTTAATAAGATTATTACAAAGACCCGAGATAATTAAAAGATATCCAATTACATCAATATATTTTCTACATTTATTTTTGGCACTTATTGGTGTTAAAAAATATAGGAATGGTAACTTTTAACACTTTTAAATGGATTTTATAATTGAAAAAAACGACTTCTCCAATATTGATGAGTTAATTGAGTTAGCTCATTCATATTATAAAGACAGGGATGTCAATAAAAAAGAATATCTCGAATGGCAATATTTACAAAATCCTGCGGGAAAAGCTTTTTTGTATACATCTCGAGAAAATAATACCGGTGAAATAGCTGGGCAATATATTGTTATTCCAGTTATTTTTAATCGTTCCGGGGAAAAAATATCAGGATCAATAGCTTTGAATTTATTAACAAAACCCAAATTTCGTAGAAATGGATTGTTTCCTCTTATGGTTAGTGCAACACATAAAGAATGCAAAGAAAAAGATGTATTATTTACAATAGGAATGCCTAATCATCAATCTTATCCTGGTCTTACTCAAAAATTAGGATTTAGTCATTTAGGAGATATTCCACTGTTAATTAAACCATTCAATATATTTCGTTTAATAAAATCTTATTTTAACAGAAGTAAGGAAGAAAAACACGGTGGAGTAATAAAACTGGATGTAATACCGAATCATAATATTAAACTATTAGATTTTGAAAGAAAATCAGATGAAATAAAAATAAATGAATTTTGGGATTTAGTAAAATTTGATTATCCATTATCAACATACAAAGATTATATTTATTTAAAATGGAGGTATTACGATTTACCGACCAGAGAATATTATGTGCTTTATTATGAAAATAACAATAAAATTGAAGGTTTAATAATTTTAAAAGCAGAAAAAATATGGGGATTTAATGTTGGAATGATAATGGATTTGATTATAAAAGATAATGATAAGAAAATTGCAAGAGAATTATTAGATTATTCAAAGAGAATATGCAAAAGAAAAAAGTTAGACTTTCTAACGGTTTTACATACTTCTAATCATGAATTTTCATTATTAATTAGAAATGGTTTTTGGGTTGTACCATATAAACTATTACCCCAAAAAACACATTATATTGTAAGGATAAATAATGAATTTGAAGGTTCTGATTTTTTAATGGAATTAAATAATTGGAAGTTAACTTTTGGCGATTATGATGTTTTTTAAAATATTATGAATATTCTAACAATAGATATTGAAGATTGGTTTCATTGCGATTTTATTTCAGAGCCTTCCACTTGGAATAATTACGAAACCAGAATATTTAAAAGTACTGATAATATTCTTGAGGCATTGGATGATAGAAAATTAAAAGCAACTTTTTTTATTCTGGGATGGGTAGCTGAAAAATACCCTGAGGTTGTGAAAAAAATACATCGTCAAGGTCATGAAATAGGTTGTCATTCTTATTTTCATGAACTGGTTCATAGAATGAAACCTGAAGAATTCAGAGAGGATACGAAAAGAGCAATATCCTTTATTGAAAATATTATAGGAGAGAAAATAATTATGTACAGAGCTCCTGCATTTTCAATAACCGAAAGAACATTATGGGCATTTGAAATATTATCGGAGTTCGGCATTCAATACGACTGTTCCGTATTACCTTCAGATAGTCATGATTATGGTGGGTTCCCATCTTATGGAGAAATATTACCTTCAGTAATTCAAGTAAATGGAATTAAAATCAGAGAATTCCCTATGAATACTGTTTCTGTTCTCGGGAAACAGTTAATTTTTTCCGGCGGAGGATTTTTCAGATTATTTCCTTATTTTTTAATTAATTATTGGGCAAAAAAATCTCCTTATATTGTTAGTTATTTTCATCCACGCGATTTTGATGCCGGTCAACCGATGCTTAATCAATTACCTCTTATGCGAAAATTTAAATCTTATGTTGGATTAAAGAGTTCTTTCCCGAAATTTTTAAAATTACTTGAGGATTTTAATTTTGTTAGTGTAGGAGAAGCTGCCTCAAAAATTGATTGGGAAAAAGCTAAAACAATTCGACTATGAAAACAAAAACAATTTTGATAACAGGGGCATTCGGGTTTGTTGGCAATAATATTTCTCAATATCTTAGAGACAAGTCTTTTTATAAGCTGATAGCACTTGATATTAAATCGCCTGAGGTTCACTCGTATGATGTTTTTTACAATTGGGAACAATTGAAAGAAATTGAATGTGAGAGTATTGATACTATAATTCATTTGGCCGGAAAAGCTCATGATACAAAAGATGGCAAAGAGGATGAATATGATAAAATTAATGTAGGGTTGACCGAAAAAATATTTAAATTTTTTATAAACAGTAATTCTAAAAAATTTATTTATTTCAGCTCGGTTAAGGCTGTTGCGGATAGCGTAGATGGATTAATTTTAACAGAAGATTTTATTCCGAATCCTAAAACGCCTTATGGGAAGTCAAAATTGAAAGCTGAAAATTACATATTATCACAAAAGCTTGATAATGAAAAGAAAGTTTATATTATCAGACCATGTATGATACATGGTCCCGGTAACAAAGGAAATTTAAATCTGCTTTATAAATTGGTTCAAAATGGAATTCCTTACCCATTGGGGGCATTTAATAATTCCAGATCTTTTACTTCAATTGGAAATTTAAGTTATGTTATTGAACAGATTATTATAAAAGATGTTGAATCAGGAGTTTATCAAATGGCTGATGATGATGCAATATCTACAAAAGATCTTATTATTCTGATAGCAAATTCGATGAATAAAAAAGAAAAAATACTATATATAAATCCAAAACTTATTAAAATAATTGTAAATATAGGCGATATATTACATTTACCTTTTAATAGCGAAAGATTAAAGAAGTTAACAGAGTCTTATGTAGTATCAAACAGTAAGATAAAAGATGCTTTAGAAATAAAGAAAATGCCTTTAAGCACAATTGATGGACTGTCAATAACATTAAAATCATTTAAAAATTAATTTATTATGCAATTACATTTTGATTTAGATAAATTTATTAAAAGATATGTAACAAAAAGGGAAGAAAGCTTGCTCAAAGCTGATTTAATCAAATATAACAAAGAGTTATCATCAAAAATTGATGGTAAAAAAGTATTGGTTATAGGAGGTGCAGGGACAATAGGCTCCTCTTACATTAAAGCTATATTGAGGTTTAAAATATCACAGCTTGTTGTTGTAGATATTAATGAAAACGGATTAACAGAACTTGTCAGAGATTTAAGAAGTTCTGTAGGATATAATATTCCTGATGATTTTATTACTTATCCGGTAGATTTTGGGGACAAAGTTTTCGATAAACTATTCAGACATTATGCTCCTTTTGATATAGTAGCAAATTTTGCTGCACATAAACATGTAAGAAGTGAAAAAGATGTATTTTCAATTGAAGCAATGATTGAAAACAATGTGCTTAGAGCCAGAAAATTACTTGATTTACTTCTCGAATTTCCTCCTGAGCATTTTTTCTGCGTTTCTACTGATAAGGCTGCTAATCCAGTGAATATTATGGGAGCAAGTAAAAAACTCATGGAAGAGTTGATAATGGCTTATTCCTCGAAAATACCAATAAAAACTGCAAGATTTGCGAATGTTGCTTTTTCTAATGGGAGTCTTCCATTGGGTTTCCTTGAAAGATTAAATAAAAAACAACCATGGTCTTGTCCATTGGGTATTAAACGCTTTTTTGTATCACCTCAAGAATCGGGCGAACTTTGTCTGATTGCTTCGATATTAGGTGAATCCGGAGATATTTTTTATCCGAAATTAGATGAGGAAAAAGATATGATATCTTTCGATAAAATTGCTAAAGATTTACTGTCCGTATTGAATCTAAAAGCCGATATTTGTGATACAGAAAAAGAAGCATGCGAGAAAGCATTGTTGATTAATGAAAAATCAGTAACATACCCTGTTTATTTTTTCGGTTCTGATACATCAGGGGAGAAAGCTTATGAAGAATTTTATACTGCAGATGAAATATTAGATACTGATAAATTTATTAATCTTGGTGTTATTAAAAATTCAAAGAAAAGGTCAATTCAGGAAATAGATAATATATTTAATAGTTTAAAAACACTTTTTGATAGACCTGAAATATCCAAAAATGAGATTGTAGAAATTTTAAAAGAATATCTGCCTAATTTTCAACATATAGAAAAAGGAAAGAGTTTAGATCAAAAAATGTAAAAATAATATATTATGATAAGAATTTTCGACATTATATTCAGTTTATTGGCTATTATTGTGCTTTTCCCATTTATGTTACCAATAGTTATTATTTTATTGTTAACAGGTGAGCATTATGTATTTTATCGTCAAATAAGGATAGGTAAAGATGGTAAAGAATTTGGATTGATAAAATTTGCAACTATGCTTAAAAATAGTCCTAATATGGGAACAGGGGATGTAACATTGAAAAACGATCCCAGAGTATTACCAATAGGCGGATTTTTAAGAAAAACAAAGATTAATGAAATTCCGCAACTTATCAATATTTTGATAGGAGATATGTCGATAGTTGGTCCCAGACCTATGACACCAAGAAATTTTAAAATTTATACTCAAGAAGAACAGGGCATTATATCTAAGATGAGACCCGGGTTAACAGGAATAGGTTCTATTGTTTTCAGAGACGAAGAAACTATCTTTGACAAACTAAATATGCCCATAGAGGAAAGTTTAAGAACAATTGTAATGCCATATAAAGCTCAACTTGAAAAATGGTATTTCGATAATCAAAGTATTTGCAATTATTTTAAGATTATTCTTGTTACAGCGTGGGCAGTTTTATATCCATCAAGCAGTATTCATAAAAAATGGTTTAAAAATTTGCCGAAAAATGAAAGAATTGAAGAATTAAAAAAGAAATAATAAAAATAAAAGTTATGTCAAAAAAAGCACTTATAACCGGTATTACCGGGCAGGATGGTTCGTATTTAGCAGAGTTTCTTTTACAAAAAGGATACGAAGTTCATGGTATTAAACGTCGTACCTCATTGATAAATACTGAGCGAATAGATCATTTATTTCAAGATCCTCATATTGATAATAGGAATTTTATAATTCACTATGGAGATTTAACTGATAGTTTGAATTTAACAAAAATAATTCAGATGGTTCAACCTGATGAAATTTACAATTTAGCAGCTCAAAGTCATGTGAAAGTTAGTTTTGACTTACCTGAATATACTGCAAATACAGATGCCATAGGTACATTAAGAGTTTTAGAAGCTGTTAGATTATTGGGCTTGGAGAAAAAAACCAAAATATATCAAGCATCTACTTCCGAATTATATGGCAAAGTTCAGGAAGTTCCACAATCTGAAAAAACACCATTTTATCCACGTTCACCATATGCAGTTGCAAAAATG
Source organism: uncultured Bacteroides sp. (assembly GCA_964634005.1). GTDB lineage: Bacteria > Bacteroidota > Bacteroidia > Bacteroidales > JACABE01 > CAZWKQ01. The sequence continues at coordinate 247,215 of CAZWKQ010000001.1, read as the reverse complement.
TATGGATACTGGATAACTGTAAATTACCGAGAAGCATACAATATGTTTGCGTGTAATGGAATTTTGTTTAATCACGAATCCCCTGTCCGAGGAGAGACATTTGTTACTAGAAAAATTACTATGGCTATAGCATCAATTGTTTGTGGTAAACAGAAAGAATTCTTTTTGGGGAATCTTGATGCAAAAAGAGATTGGGGGCATGCAAAAGATTATGTTGAAATGATGTGGTTAATGTTACAACAAAGTGAACCTGAAGATTTTGTAATTGCTACAGGTGTAACTACAACTATTAGAGATTTTGTTAAAATGGCATGTAAAGTTGTTGGTATTAATATTGAATTTTCTGGTAACGGAATTGACGAAACTGGAATTGTAAATAGTATTGATAAAGATATATTTGAAAAAGTTGTTGGGAATGAGTTTATTCAAAACATTAACAAATTAATAGGTAGTATTATTTTGAGAGTTGACCCAAAGTATTTTCGACCGACAGAAGTAGATCTACTTATAGGAGATGCAACCAAAGCCTATAATAAATTAGGATGGAAACCTAAATATACTTTAAATCAAATGGTTGAAGAAATGGTTGTATCAGATATAAATAGAATAAAAAGAAAAATTAATCTATGAATAAAATAAAGATATTTTTAACTGGTGGCCATGGAATGGTTGGTTCCAACATACGAGAGAGAATTCCGGGTTCTGAATATGAAATTTTTTATCCGAGTATCAATGAACTTGATTTATTAGATTATAAGGCAGTCGATAATTTTTTTAAAGAGCATTCTTTTGATTTTGTCATACACGCTGCCGGGATTGTAGGCGGAATCCATGCTAATATAAATCATCCCGTCAAATTTCTTGTTGACAATACTGATATGGCTAGAAATATTATACTTTCAGCCAGAAATAATAATGTAACAAAAATGATCAATTTGGGTAGTTCTTGTATGTATCCTAGAAATGCGGAAAATCCGCTAAAAGAGAGTCAAATTTTAAAGGGAGAGTTAGAGCCAACAAATGAAGGTTATGCTCTTTCAAAAATTTTTGCATTAAGATTATGTGAATATATAAATAGAGAGAATAAAATATATGAATATAAAACTATTATTCCTTGCAATTTATATGGTAAATATGATAAATTTGACCCTGAACATTCACATTTATTACCGTCAATTATTCATAAGCTAAAAGTAGCAAAAGAACAAAATATAAAAGAAGTTGAAATTTGGGGAGATGGTGAAGCAAGGAGAGAATTTATGTATGCAGGTGATCTAGCAGATTTTATTTGGTTTGCAATAAAAAATTTCTCTAAAATACCTCAAGTAATGAACGTTGGACTAGGTTATGATTTTTCAATAAATCAATATTATGAAACTGCTGCTAAAGTAATTGGTTTTGAAGGTTCTTTTATTCACAACTTATCAAAACCAGTGGGGATGAAACAAAAACTTGTTGATATTACATTTCAGAAAGAATTAGGATGGACACCTAATTATACATTAGAAGAAGGAATTAAAGAAACTTATAATTTTTACATTAAAAATAATTAACAAATGGGAAAAAAAATTAATTATTCATTAGCTTCACCAACATGGGGAAAAGAAGAATATGATGCAATGCAAAGAGTAATTGATTTCGGTAATTTTACAATGGGCGAAAATGTTTATGAATATGAAAGAATTTTTGCTAATAAATTTGGATCGAAATTCTCTGTAATGGTTAATTCCGGTTCTTCAGCAAATTTACTTGCTGTTGCAGCTTTATTTTATAGAAAAGAAAACAAACTTAATAGGGGTGATGAAGTGATTGTTCCTGCTGTTTCTTGGGCTACAACTTATTACCCATTATATCAATATGGGTTAAAGATAAAATTTGTCGATATAAATCCTTATACATTAAATATTGATATAGAATGTTTAGAAAAATCAATATCAGAAAAAACAAGATTAATTTTTGCTGTTAACTTATTGGGAAACCCTAATGAATTTGACAAGATAAATGATATTATTAAAGGGAGAAATATAATACTAATAGAAGATAATTGTGAGTCAATGGGTGCGGAGTTTGAAGGGAAAATGACCGGAACTTTTGGTATTATGGGGACTTATTCATCATTTTTTAGTCATCACATTTCAACAATGGAAGGTGGGGTTATTAGTACAGATGATGAAGAATTATATCATATATTATTAAGCCTTAGAGCACATGGGTGGACACGTCAATTGCCCAAAAATAATTATGTTACAGGTGTTAAAAGTGATAATTGGTTTGATGAATCGTGGAACTTTGTTTTACCTGGTTATAATGTTCGCCCTCTTGAATTAAGTGGTGCAATTGGTATTCAACAATTAAATAAATTAGATAATTTTATTAAAATTAGAAGGGAAAATGCGGATTATTTTAAAAAAAGAATCGCAAAGATCCCTGGAATAATAATTCAAGAAGAAATAGGAAAAAGTTCTTGGTTTGGGTTTTCTATAATAGTATCTCCTGAAACACATAAAAAACGTGATGATTTAGTTAAGTTGTTTATTGAAAATGGTATAGAGTGTCGGCCTATTGTTTCTGGTAATTTTACAAAAAATAAGGTAATATCTTATTTTGATTATGAGGTATCGGGTGATTTAAAGAATTCTGATTTAGTGGATAAAAATGGACTTTTTATTGGAAATCACCATTATAGTCTAAATAATGAAATTGACCTTGTTGCAGATTTAATTGAAAATTTTATTGAAAGATAATAGTTATAATCGCTTAGAATTTTATAAATAAAAAAACTAAATATAAAGTGAAAAAAAAACTTTTCGAGTTTGAACTTTATATTGGTCAATTAAACGAATATAATTTTTTTAGTAAAAAAGAAATAATCAGCACTCTTAATGCCTCGGCAATAGAATGGTCGAAAACCGATTTAGTTTATAAAAATGCTTTACAAAACGCCGATATATTAATTCCTGACGGTGTTTCTATCAAAATTGCAGCAAGAATTCTTTTAAATGAGAGAATTAATAAAATAAGCGGTGAGGACTTGTTTTATTTTATGATAAACAAATTAAATATCAATAAAGGTTCTTGTTTTTTCCTTGGTTCATCTGAATTTGTTTTGGATAAAATTAAACAAAGATTAGCAATTGAATATTCAAATATTAAAAGTGGTTATTATTCGCCTCCATTTAAAAATGTTTTTTCAGAATCGGACAAAAATGAAATGATAAACAAAGTAAATGAATTCTCCCCTGATGTTTTATTTGTCGGATTATCTGCTCCTAAGCAAGAAAAATTGATTTATGAAATAAGTAAAGAGTTGAATGCAAAAGTTATATGTAATATTGGTGCTGTTTTCGAAATTTATGCCGGAACATTTAAACGTCCATCAAAGTTTTGGCAGTTTTTGGGGCTTGAATGGTTAGTAACTTGGATTATTGACCCTAAAAGATTGAAGAAAAAAGAATATAAAACAGTTTTTATGTTCTTTTTCACATTGTTATCAGAGAAAATTAAACAATTAAAAAAATAAAAATAAATAGTTGAATTTTGTATCATATAAATTATTAATTCGTGATGTTAACTTACTATTTGTATTTTTCTGCCGGTATATTTATCTTATCTTCATTATTAGCTTATTTATTTGCTCCATTTGTAATCAAATATGCACATAATAAAAATTATATATGTACACCAAGAGACAGGGAAATTGATATTCCAAGAAAAATCAGAAAGCGTTCTCATGATTATCAAATTCCGGTAATTGGAGGATGGATTATTTTTATTCCTTTTTTAATAACTATGCTTTCGAGTATTTTCTTTTTAGATAATCTATTCCCTGAAAAACAATCAAAATTTCAGTTTTATGCACTCTTTGCAAGTAGTACTCTAATTTTTATTATTGGTTATTTCGATGATATAAAACGTTTAAGTTATATTACCCGATTTATTACTGAAATTATTGTAATATTAGTAATACTATTAGTTACAGTTAAGGATACTTATATGATTTTACCGGGTAATATACCATGGAAAATAGGATATTTTGAAATTTTTCTGTTGCTTATTTGGTGTTTGGGATTATTAAACTCAATAAATCTTATTGATGGTCTTGATGGTTCAGCATCCGGTTTAATAGTAATAGCAACTATATTTCTCTCATTAATTACATCAGTAGAAGCTTATTTGGTAACAATGGCTTTAATGATAATTTTAGCTTCCTGCATTGCTTTTTTATCCTATAATTTTCATCCTGCAAAGATATTTCTCGGAAGTTCTGGGACATTATTCCTTGGTTATGTATTGTCTGTCTTAACTATATGGCAACCAAATCATTATACATCAAACTATTTTCTTCCTTATGCTGTATTAATTTTTGCTCTACCAATAGTTGATATGTCGGTGGTTTTTGCCGTCAGGCTTTCAAAAGGTAAGAACCCGTTTATTGCAGATTCGTGGCATATTCACGACAGAGTGTTGTTAACCGGATTAAGTCGAAAAAAAGCTGTAGCGGTAATTTGGAGTATTTCTTTTTTATGTGGCTTAACAGCTTATCTTTCTTATATACATTTATTTGGCTATTTTACAGCTATGGCTATTGTGGGTATTATACTTGCTTTATTTTATCTGATAGTTATAAAACTTGAGAAAAAAGATAACCTTCATTCTGCAGAAATAAATAATTGAAATTAAGTTGAGTTTTTCGGTTGTTAACGAAGTAATTGAAAAAAAATGGGAGGAATATGTTGTTAAACATCCTAACAGTAATCCTTTTCAACTACCATGGATGTATCATTTTTATGAAAAAGTTAAAGGATATGAACCAATAAAACTATTCGTTATTGACGAAAATTCAGAAATTAAAGCATGTTTGATAGCAGTAATAATTAAGGAAGGAAGCGGAATAAGAGGGAAACTATCATCAAGAATTATAGTTTCAGGCGCCCCGTTGATAAATTTTAATGAAGATAATTCATTTGAATACTTTAAAGAAATCATTGTTTCATTTCTGAATAAATTTTCAAAATCCTCTGTTTACATTGAGTTCAGGAATTTTTTTGAATTTGAAACAGCCTATAGAGAATTTCTATATGGACGTAGGTTCTATTTTGAAGAGAATGTCAACTTTATTGTAAATTTAAAAAAAACACCGAATCCATTAAGTTATTTTAGCGAGAGTAAAAGAAGACAAATAAACAGAGCTATAAAGGAAAATACTGAAGTTAGCATTGCCCAAACAATTGAGGAAGTTAAAGATTTTTATAATATTTTGGTTGATTTATACAAATACAGAGCAAAAAAACCTTTAGCTGACTGGAGTTTTTTTAAAGTATTTTTTGAAACTATTTGTCAGCAAGGTAATGGTGTTTATCTGTTGATAAAGTATAAAAATAAAGTTATTGGCGGTATTATGTGTATCATAAGTAATGATACTATCTATGAATGGTATGTTTGCGGAATGGATAAAGAATATAAATATAATTACCCCAGTGTATTGGCTACTTGGTCGGCAATAGATTTTGGTTATAGAAAAGGCTTGAGCTATTTTGATTTTCTTGGTGCGGGAAATCCAAAAGAAAAGTATGGTGTTAGAGATTTTAAGTCAAAATTTGGTGGTGAAACCTATAATTATGGAAGATTTGTCAGAATAAATTATCCGATTATTTTTAAATTGGGAAAATATTTGGTGAAAATTTACAGCAGATTTTTTTAAAAATTATTTAAATTTTTCTGTTTTTTATTACTTTTGTAATCGATTTTATTAAAAAAATATGAAAGTTTTTTTCCTTAATCATTCAATTACATTATGGTCTTGTTTTTTGCTGGCGTTTGTAATTAGTTATTTATCGGTAAGACCAATAGTGGATTTATGTTTGGCGAAGGGTTTAGTTGATGTGCCAAATGGAAGGACATCACATAAAAAGCCGACGGCTACATTGGGTGGTATTGCGATTTTTGCCGGGTTTATGCTTTCGGTGATGATTTTTTCTCCTTACGGCTCAATTCTTGAACTTAGGTTTATAACGGCAGGTACTCTAATAATGTTTTTTGTAGGTGTTAAGGATGATATTTTTGTAATTTCTCCTTTCAACAAGCTTGTTGCTCAAATAATAGCAGCAATTATTCTGATTGATTTTGCGGGAATACGTCTTACCTCTTTACACGGATTTATGGGAATTAAAGATATTGATTACTATACCAGTTTATATCTTACTATTTTTGTTGTAGTTGTTATAATTAACGCTTTTAATCTGATTGACGGTATTGACGGATTGGCTGCAGGTATAGGAATAGTTGTATCAATAACTTTTGGCTTATGGTTCTTCTATTCGGGACAATATGAGTTTGCAAATCTCACGGCAGCTTTAGTAGGGGCATTGGTTGGGTTTATAATATTCAACATCTGGGGTAAAGAAAAGAAGATTTTTATGGGCGATACAGGTTCTCTTATCTTAGGTTTTTTGGTTGCTGTGTTTGCAATACAATTTAACCAAAGTAATTTAAAAATAACCGGCCCTATGCATATATCTGCCTCTCCGGCTGTATCTTTTGCTGTTTTAATTATTCCTTTATACGATACTTTAAGGGTTTTCATTGCAAGATTGTGCCGTAAACAGTCTCCTTTCAAAGCCGACAGGGGGCATATGCACCATAAGTTATTAGAATTGGGATATTCTCACTTAAAAGCTACAACTATATTAGTAATTACAAATGTCTTTTTTATAGTACTTGCGTATTTTCTTAACAGATACGGCATCATTTTAATGATGATAGTAATATTAACTCTGGCAACAATTTTATCCTATATTCCTGTTCTTATACTCAAAAAAAGAGGTAAAAGTATTACCCTCTGCGGTAAGGAAGTTTAAATACATTTTTAATCTTCTCAATCAAATTATTTTTATTTATTTTCCTTAATGAAAAAGTTTCTTATAGTCTATTTTTGTTTTATCGTTGTTTATTCGTTTGGACAACAGACAAATTTTCCTTTAAATAATCCTTTTTTCAGTAATATCGATAAAGAAGCTTGTCTGAATAATGAATATATTCATCCATCAATTAAACCATGGTTAAATTATGAAATAAATAAAGTGGTTAACTGTGACAGTATAATAAGTTCGTACTATTTGCAATCAGAATATCGGAATAAGTTTAAAAAATGGGTATGGAATAAGCTTTTTAACGAACATTTATTGATAGTTGATAACAAAGAGTTTAATTTAACATTAGACCCTGTATTTAATTTTGAATTAGGGAAAGATATTAACTCGAATTCCGAGAATAAATATATCAATACCAGAGGCTTTTTAGTCGAAGGAAGTTTGGGAAGCGATTTTTCATTTTCAACAACGTTTTATGAAAATCAGGCTACTTTTATTGATTATATTGATCAAAGTATAAGGAAGAGCAGGGTTGTCCCGGGTCAAGGGGGAATTAAGCTATACGGCAAAAACGGCTTTGATTATGCATGGGCAAGCGGATATATTTCTTATACACCTTCAAAATATTTTAATATTCAGTTTGGTCATGGGAAAAATTTTATAGGCGATGGTTATCGTTCTTTATTATTATCTGATAATTCTTTTAACTATCCTTACCTGAAAATTGCTACAAATGTATGGAAATTAAAGTATATTAACTTATATGCAGAGTTTCAGGATTTAAAAATGCCATATTCTAAAGACATTGGATATAGAAAAAAATACGGAACTTTTCATTATTTAGACTATGCAGTAAATAACAGACTTAATATTGGGCTTTTCGAGTCGATTATATGGCAGGCTGAAGATAGTACCGGATTCAGGGGGTTCGATATAAATTATTTAAATCCTGTTATTTTTTTCCGTCCGGTTGAGTTTTCGCTGGGATCACCCGATAATGCTCTTTTGGGGATGAATATTTCCTACAGAATGTTTAATAGCAGTATTTTTTACGGGCAAATTGTACTCGATGAATTTAAGTTAAAAGAGGTTACTTCAGGTAGAGGATGGGTAGGAAATAAACAAGCTTTCCAAATTGGAATTAAAATGTTCGATTTTCTGAATATTGATAATCTTTATTTTCAAACGGAATATAATTTCGTTAGGCCATATATGTATTCTCACAGAACTTCGCTTCAAAATTACGGGCATTACAATCAACCGTTGGCTCATCCTGTCGGTGCTAACTTTTGGGAATCAGTTTCTATAATAAAGTATAATTTTAATAGATTTTTCGCCGAATATAAATTCAACTATATATTATATGGTTCTGATTCAACAAATAGCACTAATTTTGGCAAAGATATTTTTAAATCTTATGAAAATTACCAGAATGAATATGGAAATTTTGTTGGTCAAGGAATAAAGACACATTTAATATATAATGATTTCAAAATAAGTTACTTAATAAATCCTAATACCAATCTAAATTTTACGGTTGGAGTAACTCATAGATCGGAAACAACAGATTTAGGGAGTAAAAATTCAATTTTTGTTTATGCAGGTATAAGAACCAGTTTGCACAATTTTTATTATGACTTTTAACCCATATTTTTATTAGTAACGTAGTGAACTAATTAAAATAATTGAGACACCCCCGATTTAGAAAAATTTGGTTTTTTAGTAAATTGGAATGGTATAATAAAAAAGCCCGAATTTTCGGGCTTTTTTATTATTTGATTTTGAAATCCACACCTAATCCCACGTAATAAGGAAATCCGAGTGATGCTCTGGCAGCAATATTATCGTTGAAATAATATCTGCATCCTGCTTGTAATACAAATCCTACTCCTGAAGAATATGCAACATTCCATCCTTGAGGAGCATCGTTTGTCCAATTGAAAAATCCCAAACCGCCTTTTACATAAGGGTCCCATTCGTTGTTTGGCATAAAATGATATGCTCCTGCCAATAACATTCCAAGCAAATTATAGTTGTAAAATTGTTTGTAGGTAGTGTAAACTATATCGCCACCTATACTCCAATTATCGGTTAAACCGTAATCGAGTTGTGCACCAAGTGCAAAACCATAGGAAACTCCTAACGTAGGTCCTGCTGTTAAACTACCTTCGCTAAATCCTTGAGCTTTTGTTTGCGATAAAAGACAAAATATCGCCGCAATGATAATAATGAATGATTTTTTCATAAGTGTTATTTATTTGTTTGTCATTAGTTCGGAATAAAATTTATAAAAATAAGGTATAGTTTCTATCCCTTTAAAAAAGTTGAACAAAGGGTAATTTTCGTTTGGAGAGTGAATAGCATCCGATTCAAGACCAAAACCCATTAGAATTGATTTAATCCCGAGTATTCTTTCAAATTCGGCAATGACAGGAATACTACCACCGCTGCGTGTGGGAACGGGTTTTTTGCCAAAAGTGGTTAAATAGGCCTTTTCGGCTGCTTTATAAGCCGGCATATCCATTGGAGATACATAAGGTTCGCCGCCATGTAGTGCAGTGACTTTTACTTTAACGTAGTCGGGAGCAATTTTTTCGAAGTGTTCTTGAAACAAACGGCTAATTTTCTCATTTTTCTGATTTGGCACCAAACGCATCGAAATTTTAGCTGTTGCTTTAGATGGTAAAACGGTTTTTGCTCCTTCGCCGATATATCCGCTCCAGATTCCGTTTATATCGAGCGTAGGTCGTATTCCGGTTCTTTCGGTTGTTGTGTATTCTCTTTCGCCCCATTCGCTTTTGATATCGAGAGCTTTTTTGTATTCTTCTAGATTAAAAGGAGCTTTGGCCATTTCGGTTCTTTCTTCGGCACTGATTTCGAGAACGTCATCATAAAATCCGGGAATAGTAATATGATTGTTTTCGTCGTGAAGCGAGGCTATCATTTTAGCAAGAATATTTGCCGGATTGGCAACAGCACCTCCGAAAATACCGGAGTGTAAATCTCTGTTAGGACCTGTAACTTCAACCTCCATATAACTTAAACCTCTTAATCCTGTAGTAATTGAGGGTATATCTTGAGCTATCATCCCTGTATCGGAAACAAGAATTACATCGGCTTTAAGCATTTCTTTATATTTTTCACAAAATGCAGGTAAGTTAGGCGAGCCTATTTCTTCTTCTCCTTCTATCATAAACTTTACGTTACATGGCAAAGAGTTTGTTTTTACCATAAATTCGAAAGCTTTTGCGTGCATAAAGGCCTGTCCTTTATCGTCGTCGGCGCCTCGGGCTACAATTTTACCGTCAATTATTTGAGGTTCGAATGGTGGTGTTTCCCATAAATCTATAGGGTCAACAGGCATAACATCATAATGACCATAAACTAAAACAGTAGGCAAAGATGAGTCAATAATTTTTTCGCCGTAAACAACAGGATTCCCGGCTGTTTCTATTAATTCTGCTTTGTCGGCACCTGCTTTTAATATCGAATCTCTCCAATATTCGGCAGCTTTTATCATATCGGGTTTGTTTTCTGATAAAGAGCTTATCGAAGGAATACGAATTAATCCGAATAGTTCTTCAATAAATCTGTCTTTATTTTCTTCAATATAATTTTTTATTTGTTCCATTTTTATTGTTTTAAATTTTCGGGTAAAAATAATAGTTTTTTAAGAATTATTTTAAATTCTAAACAATTTTGATTTAATTTCGTAAAAAAAAGTAGTTATAGGCAACAAAATGTTTAATTTAATTGTCATAAATAAACCAATAAGGTTCTTTAAAAAAATATTTGTTTATGTTCAAAAGATTTATATTTTCAATAATAATATCATCAGTTGTAGTTTTTAATAATATTCACGCACAATTGATAGTAACGAGCGGAGCAGGTACAACGCCCCAGCAAATAGTTCAAAATACTTTGTTAGGGACAGGAGTAACCGTAAGTAATGTTAAATTTAACGGGTCAACAGGCCCCTTGGCAGGAAATATGATGGGAACTTTTAGTACCGGCCCTAATCCTACCAATCTTGGTATTTCCAGTGGAGTTATTTTAGCTTCAGGTGGGGTTTCGGGTGCTGTAGGTCCAAACAATTCAGCAAGTACAACTACTCCTACCGGAACTACTAATATAAGTGATCCTCAATTACAAGCTTTGATTCCCGGTTACACTATAAATGATGCTGCTGTATTGGAATTTGACTTTGTCCCCTTATCAGATACATTAAAATTCAAATATGTTTTCGGCTCCGAAGAATATCCCGAATTTGTCAACACAAGTTTCAATGATGTATTCGGATTTTTTGTTACCGGACTCAATCCTTTAGGATTACCTTATAATAACAAGAACATTGCTTTGATTCCCAATACCAATATGCCTGTAACTATTGATAATGTTAATATTTCGGTTAATTCGCAATATTATGTCAATAATACAGGGGGGCTAACAATACAGTATGATGCTTTTACAACAGTTCTTACAGCCTGGGTTTTAGTTATACCATGTACCCAATATCACATAAAGATCGCTGTTGCTGATGCCGGTGATGCAGCTTATGATTCGGGTGTTTTCTTAGAGGCAAACAGTTTTTCAAGTCAGGGAGCAGCTTTAACTACCGTTTATTCACTTCCCTCAGTTTCAACTTCAAGCATGATAGAAGGATGTAATAATGTTACTTTAAAATTTAAATTACCTTATATTGCTCCATATAATTTCAATATTCCTATTACATTTATAGGTGGAACTGCAACCGCCGGAGTTGATTATAATAATATTCCAAGCATGGTTGTAATTCCCATGGGGCAAGACTCTACTATGCTGACTATTACTCCTTTTGCCGACGGTGTTGTTGAGGGTATAGAAACAATAAAATTGGTATTTCAAACATCAGCATGTGGGTATGACACGGTTAATCTTACTATTCAGGATTATAATCAGATGAGCGTTGTAGCATACGGCGATACAACGGTTTGTGGAGGCAGTGTCCCATTAACAGCAGTTGCACAATACGGAATACCCCCTTATCAGTATTTATGGAGTAATGGAGCCGGAAACTCGTCTGTTGTATATCCTACACCTACAGCTACTACTAACTATTTTGTTACTGTCACAGATATGTGCGGACAATCGGCAACAGATTCTGTTCTGGTAAAAATTGATTGTGCTTTTGTTGATGCAGGTCCTGATACTTCAATTTGTTATGGCGGAACAGCCACTCTTACTGCTACCGGAGCTGTTCAATATCAATGGAACACCGGTCAAAATACTGCCTCAATAACTGTAAATCCGACATCAACAACAACTTATATTGTTACGGGATTTAATGCTTCAGGTTTTACCGATACTGATACTGTTACAGTTTTTGTAAATCCATTGCCAATAGTTACGGCAACTTCAACCCCTTCGACTATATGCCCTGGTGCAACTTCTCAACTCCAAGCCGGAGGTGCTAATACTTACGTTTGGTCATCAAATATTCCCGATATTTCGCTAAATGGACAATATAATTTACCTAGTCCTGTTGTAAGTCCTTCTGTTTCTACTGTTTATACCGTTACAGGTACTGATACTAATTCGTGTGTTAATACTGCTACTACTCCTGTTAACTTAAGTCCTTTGCCCACCCCTATGATTATTGTTTCACCTAACCCTGTTTCGGTATTTAACCCTACTGTTCATATCTACGATGGCTCGCTATCAAGTACATCGTGGTATTGGGATTTGGGAGACGGAAATACTTCTACAATAGCTGATTTTTATCATACATACAGCGACCAGGATACAGGAAGATATTTGGTCAGATTAACAGTATCAAATGTATTTGGATGTATTGATTCAACTAATTTATGGGTTATTGTTCGTCCTGACGGTACTTTTTATGTACCTAACGCATTTTCTCCCAATGGCGACGGATTTAATGATATTTTCAAACCTTACGGAATGAATGTTCAGGAGTTTGAAATGTTTATTTACGACCGCTGGGGTAAAATGCTATTTACAACAAAAAATATTGACGAAGGTTGGGACGGAAAAATTTCAAATGAACTTTTGCCCACAGGAGTTTATGTTTACGTTATCTTTTATACCGATGCCGTTGGGATTAAAAAATCTGTTTCGGGTTCGGTTACTTTAATCAGATAAATTGCTTTCTTTCTTAATTATCTGATAATTAGCATAATATTACACAGGATAATTTTTATTGCAATTTTATCTTTTGCAAATAATTATTACTTTTGTCTTTTGTAGAAAAATAAAAATTTATGTTTGCTAAATCATTGATTGATGAAACAATTCTCCCTGCAAAAACTTCGGATTCTGCAACTTTAGCTTTAACATGGATGGATGAGCATAAAATAAGCCACTATCCTATAGCTAATAATGATAACTATCTCGGTCTTATATCTGAAGACGACATTTATTTATGTGAGGCTTTTGATGAGCCTTTAGGAAATCAAAATCTTTCTTTAAATAATCCTTATGTTTTCGAAAATCAGCATATTTATGAGGTTTTAAAAATCTTCAGCGAACTTCAACTTACTGTTTTACCGGTTATTGATATCAAAAAAAACTATTTGGGTGTAATATCTTTAAAAAAACTGATGCATGCTGTTTCGAAATTTGCTTCTTTGGATACTCCGGGAGCCATTTTAGTTCTTGAGATAAATCAGAACGATTATGCTTTGAGCGAAATTTCACAAATAGTTGAATCGAATGATGCCAAAATACTCAGTTTGTTTGTTACTCCACATGATGATTCAACAAAAATTGAAGTATCGCTTAAATTGAACAAAATGGAGATAAATTCTTTGTTGCAGACTTTTTACAGATATAATTACCATATTACACATATTATAACCGATCAAACCGATATTGATGATTTAAGAGACAGGTATGAATCGCTTATGAAGTACCTAAGTATTTAATCGGTTATGTTAAAGATATTCATTTCTTCATTGTTACTTCTTTTAACTACGACTTATATAAATGCTCAGGAGTTTATTGTTTCGAAAATCGCGATATCGGGAAATAACAAAACAAAAACTCAAATTATTTTCAGAGAGCTTGAATTCAAATTGGGCGATACACTTTCGCAGGAAAATTTTCTTTTGAAAAAGAAAAAAAGTTCCGAAAATCTTATGAATATATCACTGTTCAATTTTGTTACAATAAGTGATACAATAGTCAACGGAAATAATTTAAATATCAATGTTGATGTCGTTGAACGCTGGTATATTTGGCCTATACCTGTTTTTGATATTGCCGACAGAAACTTCAATACATGGTGGAAAACAAAAGATTTTGAAAGGGTAAATTATGGTATCGATGTTATGATTTATAATTTCAGAGGAAGAAACGAAACTGTCGATTTTCTTTTTAGTTTGGGATACGATGAAAAATACGGAATAGGATATAAAGTACCTTATATAAACAAAAAGCAAACTTTGGGATTGTTTTTTAAAACCGAGTATAGCCAAAATCATGAAGTAGCTGTTAAAACAGTTAATGACAAGGTTCAATTTTATAAGGATAATAATAGTTACCCAAAGCTAAAAGTATCACTTTCTTCGGGAATTTTATTTAGGCCTGATATTCACAATTCTCATACTTTTGAACTGAGTTATGATAGGTTTAAGTTTCATGATACTTTGCTTGCAATAAATCCTGATTATACAACATCAAATTTAATCGATAATAATTTTCTGTCATTTTACTATCAGTATAAAAGCGATTATCGCGATTACAAACCGTATCCGCTAAGAGGTTATTATTTTGATTTTGAAATTACAAAAGAAGGTTTGGGATTATTAAAAAATGAAAAAGCCGATTATTATATTTTTAAAGCAACTTACAGAAAGTTTTGGAAATTGGATAGCCGTTATTACGCAGCAATAGGGGCAACTTCATTCATTTCCGATGAGCTTCCTTACTTTATACAGAACGGCTTAGGTTATGGTCGTGATTATCTTAGAGGGTATGAATATTATGTTATAAATGGTCAAAAGTATTTTTTATTAAAAACAAATCTGAAATATGCCATTGTACCACAAAGAATTATGAAAGTAGATGTGGTTAAATCGGTAAAATTTAATACTATTCCTTATGCTTTTTTTGTAAATTTGTATTCCGATATCGGATATGTGGAAAATTCAAAGAAGATGTTTAATAATATTCTGATAAACAGATTTTTATATAGTGGTGGGTTAGGTGTTGATTTTGTTACATATTATGATAAGGTTATGAGGCTTGATTTTTCGGTTAATCATAAAGGCGAAATCGGTTGGTTTATTCATTTTATGACTTCAATTTAAAAAAATGAAAATAGCTTTATTTGGTAAAAATATTGGCAAGGAATATATTAGTTATTTACAATTACTGATAGACAAACTTAATGAAAAAGGTATAAAAATAAATATATACAAACCATTTTTTGATCAGATAAAATCGGATATAAATCTAACACCTGATTTTGAACTTTTTACAAATCATATTGAAATAAACAGAAATACTGATTTTTTACTTTCATTGGGAGGCGACGGCACTTTGCTCGATACCATAACATTGGTAAGAGATTCGGGGATTCCTATTTTAGGTATTAATATGGGAAGGCTCGGTTTTTTGGCCAGTATTCAAAAAGAAATGATTATTCCTACAATCGAGGCAATTGCTGAAGGCAGCTATAAACTCGAAAAAAGAACTCTTATTTCGCTTGAAACCGAAAATAATCCTTTTGGAGAAGTAAACTATGCTCTTAATGAAATGACTGTATATAAGCAAAATCCGTTATCAATGCTCACTATCAAGGTATTTGTAAATGATGAATTTTTGAATTCCTATTGGTCCGACGGATTAATAATTGCAACCCCAACAGGCTCTACTGCATATTCTTTAAGCTGCGGAGGTCCTATCATCACTCCCGATTCTCAAAGTTTGGTTATTACTCCCATAGCAACTCACAATCTTACAGTAAGACCTATCATTATACCCGACACCAGTATAATCAGAATTAATGTTCAATCACGTGATGTAAACTATTCGGCAAGTCTCGATTCGCGTGAGTTTAGTTTTACATCCAATACCGAACTCGTCGTAAAAAAGAATTCATTTACGATAAACCTTGTTAAAATGCTACGTCAAAACTTCTTTTCAACAATCAGGCTCAAGTTACTATGGGGTAACGATGCCAGAAATTGATTGGAATAAAAAGTTGTTTAAAATCAAATAAAATACTATTTTTGCTAACTTGTTGAAAATGATAGGTTGCTTTGTAAGTTTTTGATTGTTTGTAATTTATTTCAGGAATATAATCTTAAAAGTTCGAAAAATGAAAAAAATAATTTCGATAGTATCAGTTGTGTTAATGTGCAATATAATGTATGCACAACGTTCGGAGTTGGGTATATTAGCCGGTACGTCATACTATCTGGGCGATATAAATACTTCATCACAGTTTTACAATCCCAAAATTGCAGGCGGAATAATATACAGATATAATCTTAATCCTCACTGGGCATTAAAACTAAATGCTCTTTACGGAAGAGTTGAAGCCAGTGATGCAGATTTTGACAATATTAGAAATTTAAGTTTCAGGTCCGATATTTTTGAAATTTCTTCACAGGTAGAGCTTAATTTTCTCGGATATTTTACCGGAAGTAAAAAACATAGGTTTACTCCATACATATTTGCCGGTATTGGCTTTTTCCACTTCAATCCACAGGCATATTGGGTAAATCCGGCAACAAATGAGGGCAAGTGGTACGATTTACAACCTTTAGGCTTAGAGGGGCAAGGATATGCTTCTTATCCCGAAAGAAAACCATATTCGCTTACGGAGTTTACAATACCATTCGGGCTTGGAGTAAAATACAGCGTTTCTAAGGCTATTTGTATAGGAGCCGAATGGGGAATCCGCAAAACTTTTACCGATTATATCGATGATATTAGTACAGCCTATATTGACAAAAATATACTTCTTGGTGAAAGAGGGACTGTTGCAGTTGCTCTTGCCGATAGAACCCCCGAATTAGTTGACCCGTCAACATTACTGCCTTATCCTCCTCATTTGGAAGGCGAATCGAGAGGCAACTCATCTACTAAAGACTGGTATTCTTTTGCAGGAGTTTTTATAACTTTTAAACTCGGTTACAAAGCTAAACCATCATGTTTTGAAAAAGGATTTAATTATAAGGAAAATATATACTACTAACCTGCGTTATATTGTTCAAATTCTTTTTTAATGAGTATAAAAGAACAGTTAGATAAAAATAAAATTCCTCAGCATGTTGCCATTATAATGGATGGTAATGGCAGATGGGCTCAGCAGCGTAAGCACGACAGAACTTTTGGTCATCAAAATGGAGTTAAGGCAGTAAGAGAAACAGTTGAAGCTGCCGCAGAAATAGGTATTAAGTATCTTACTCTTTATGCTTTTTCGACCGAAAATTGGAACAGACCAAAATCAGAAGTCGATGCATTGATGAACCTCCTTGTTAATACTATTAATCAGGAAACAAAAACTTTAAACGACAATAATATTAAACTACAGGCAATAGGCGATATTCAAAGTTTGGAAACTAATACTTATAATGAACTGGTAAAAGCTATTGAAAACACTTCCAACAATAACCAAATGACATTGATACTGGCTTTAAGCTACAGTTCGAGATGGGAACTTACAAAAGCAATTCAGAACATTGCCAAAGATGCGGCTGAACAAGTTATTGATGTCAATTCAATAAATCAGGAGCTTATATCAAAATATCTTTGTACTTCACAATATCCCGACCCTGAATTATTAATAAGGACAAGCGGAGAATATCGTGTTAGTAACTTTCTGCTTTGGCAAATTGCATATTCCGAATTATACTTTACCCCTGTGCTTTGGCCTGATTTCAGAAAAGAAAATCTTTATGAGGCAATATTGGATTTTCAAAACAGAGAAAGAAGATTTGGAATGACAAGCGAACAATTATTAAATTTATAAACTTGATGAAACTTACAAAACTCTTAATTTCTGCTTTTCGAGTAATTTTTATTAAACAAAAGTTCATTATATTATTTATTTCAATTTTAAATATTTTTTCTTTACCTGTTTTTTCTCAAATTACTTTAGGTAATGAACTTTCCGATATCGATTATTCCAATCCCAAAGAATACGAAATAGGCGGTATAACTGTTACCGGTGTTAATTTTTTGGATAATAATATGTTAATATTAATATCGGGTTTAACTGTGGGCGACAAAATAATGATACCCGGCGAAAAAATTTCCGCAGCCATCGATAAGTTATGGGATCAGGGACTTTTTGAGAACGTTAAAATAACTGCAACAAAAATTCAAGGAAAAATAATTTTTCTGGATATATTTCTTCAGGAGCGTCCCCGATTATCAAAATTCAGATTTTTAGGAGTTAGAAAAGGTGAAGCCGATAAAATTAGAGAAGAAATTAAAATTTCGAGCGGGGATGTAGTTACCGAAAACCTTATAAGAAGAACTACTAATGCCATAAATAAGTATTTTGGCAAAAAAGGATACCTTAATTCTGAAGTAGAAATCAGACAAGTTATTGATACCACTGTTAGCAACAGCGTTTTTTTAGTTATTGACATTAAAAAAAATAAAAGGGTAAAAATTAATCAAATTAATATTTACGGAAATGAGCAATTGACTGATAGTAAAATCAGAAGAGCTTTAAAGGAAACGAAAACAAAAAAGATATACAGAATTTTCAAATCGTCGAAATTTATTGAGGATGATTATAAAAACGATTTGGAAAATATTATTAATAAGTACAACGAATTGGGGTTCAGAGATGCTAAAATAATAAAAGACTCAATTTATAAAGTATCTAACAAGCTGATAAATATCGATTTATGGGTTTACGAAGGTCATAAATATTATTTCAGAAATATTTCTTTTGTCGGAAATACGAAGCACTCTTCGGCTCAATTGAGCGAAATATTAAAGATAAAAAAGGGAGATGTATATAATCAAGAAGCCCTCAGCAGAAACCTGAATTTTAACCCTAACGGATATGATATCAGCTCATTGTATATGGATGAGGGATATTTGTTTTTTCAGGCAATACCTGTCGAAGTTCAAGTTGAAAATGATTCAATAGATATAGAAATAAGAATAAGGGAAGGTAAACAGGCAAGAATAAACAAGGTTACCGTTAAGGGTAATACAAAAACCAATGATCATGTAATAATAAGAGAAATTAAAACAGTACCCGGTCAGTTGTTCAGCAGGTCTGATTTAATTAGGACAACCCGCGAGCTTGCTCAATTGCGTTATTTTAATCAAGAAACTTTAAAGCCTGTTCCTATACCAAATGCCGAAAACGGAACAGTAGATATTGAATATCAGGTTGAAGAAACATCGTCAGATCAGGTTGAGCTCTCAGGTGGCTGGGGCGGAGGCATGGTTGTTGGGACATTAGGTTTATCTTTCAACAACTTTTCAGCTCGAAATATATTTAAAAAAGGAGCCTGGCGTCCATTACCAGCAGGAGACGGGCAAAAACTAAGCTTAAGAGGTCAAACCAACGGTAAATACTATTATTCGCTTAGTGCATCATTCACCGAACCTTGGTTAGGCGGAAAGAAACCGAATGCTTTTAGTGTTTCAGTCTATCATTCAGTGCAAACAAACGGTTATGATTCCGACAATTCGGCTTATGCTTCTTTAACAATAAACGGTATTTCTTTAGGACTGGGTAAAAGACTAAAATGGCCTGATGATTATTTTACCATTTATCATACTTTGAGCTTACAAAATTATATTTTACACAATTATAAGTCATTATTTACTTTTAGCGACGGATATTCAAACAATTTGAATTATGGCTTAGTGATTGCGAGAAACTCTATAGATGCTCCTATTTATGCAAGATCGGGTTCTGAAATATCTCTCTCAATGCAGTTTACACCGCCATATTCCCTCTTTAACAAAAAAGATTACGACAATATTAGTGACCAAGAAAAATATAAATGGCTCGAATATCATAAATGGAAATTTAAAGCTTCTTGGTTCTTCAATTTAACAGGAAAATGGGTTCTAAATACTAAGGCGAGATTTGGATTTGTTGGTTATTACAACGACAAAGTGGGTTATCCTCCTTTTGAAAGGTTCTATTTAGGCGGTGACGGGCTTTCGGGTTATGCTCTCGACGGCAGAGAACTTATTGCTATGAGGGGTTATGGAAATAATACCCTTACACCAAGAGACGGTGTTAATTACACAGGTGGTAATGTTTACGATAAGTTTACCGTCGAATTAAGGTACCCGTTATCATTAAATCCAAATGCAACTATCTACGGTTTGGCATTTATTGAGGGAGGTAATGCATGGGCATCTTTCAAACAATTTAACCCTTATAATATGTATAAATCAACCGGTGTCGGAGTTAGAATATTTTTGCCAATGTTTGGTATGTTAGGCTTAGATTGGGGTTACGGCTTCGATAAAGTACCGGGATTTTCAGATGCTGCTGGAGGTCAGTTCCATTTTTCAATTAACCAATCAATTGATTAATTTGGCACATTATTTGAGATTGAATATAAGTTAACATTAAAAAATTAAATAAAATGAAAAAAGTATTATTGAGTTTTGCAATTTTGTTGATATCAACAACTGCAATATTTTCACAAAAATACGCATATATTGATTCAGAATACATTTTGAGCAATATACCCGAATATAAAGATGCTCAAAATGAAATAGATAACTTGTCGAAACAGTGGCAAAAAGAAATTGAACAAAAATTAAAAGAAGTCGATAATCTTTATAAAGCATTTCAGAACGAATCGGTTCTTTTGCCCGAAGAAATGAAGAAAAAACGTGAAAGTGAAATAATAGCTGCCGAAAAAGAAGCTAAAGAATTGCAGAAAAAGAGATTCGGAAAAGACGGTGACCTTTTCAAAAAACGTCAGGATTTGATAAAACCTATTCAGGACAGAGTTTATAATGCAATTGAGAAAAGAGCTCAGGAAAAAAATTATGTTTTTGTATTTGATAAAGCCGGCAGTTTGACAATTATTTATGCCGATGCTAAATATGACATAAGCGATGAAATTTTGGACGATTTAGGGTATAAACTAAATAAACCTACTAAACCTGCTGCAAGTTCGGGTACCGGTACTAAAGCTGCTCAACCAACAGGCGGTAACAGAGAAAATAATGAAAAATCAGGAGAAAGAAAATAAGACATGTATTTATTTTCAACAAAAATATTTACTTTTGCAACCCATTTTAAACAGATAATAACAATGAAAAAATTTTTAGTATTAATATCTTTAGCTTTATTTTTAAGCGTTTCAAACATTTCTTTGGCGCAAAAAGTCGTAAAATTAGGTCATATCGATTCTAATGAGTTATTGAAAATTATGCCCGGAAGAGATTCTGCATACGCAACACTTCAAAGACATGTGAAAGAACTCGAGGCTACATTGAAAAATATGAAAGCCGAATTTGAATCGAAATATCAGGACTTTATTAATAATCAATCGCAAATGTCGGACCTGATTAAACAAACAAAAACTCGTGAATTGCAGGATATGCAGGCTCGAATTGAAGATTATCAAGATAATGCTCAGAAAGACTATCAGGAAAGAGAGAAAAAACTGCTTACTCCTATTATAGATAAAGCTAAAAAAGCTATTGAAGAAGTTGCTCAGGAAAACAAATATACTTATATTTTCGATAGTGGTGTAGGGGCATTATTATATGAAGATTCAAGTGACGACATAATGCCGCTGGTCAAGAAAAAGTTGGGTTTAAAATAATATTTAAAAAAGGCTGTCAATTTTCGACAGCCTTTTTTAATATGTTAAAAATCAGTTAATAGAATTTGTTAAGGTAATAAATTACTAATTTTGAAAAATATCTTAAACCTGTAATTCAATGAAAAAAATTCAGATTTTATTGTTTGTAAACTTACTATTAATAAGTGGAGTATTTGCTCAACAGAATGAACTTAAAACAAAGAAAATTCCTTCTGTAACAATTAAAACTGTTGACGGAAAAACGTTTAACACATCTCAGATTTCAAATAACGGGAAACCTATAATCTTAAGTTTTTTCGCTCTATGGTGCAAACCCTGTATGAAAGAATTATCGACTATTGCCGAAGTTTATGATGAATGGCAGGAAGAAACTGGAGTTAAATTAATTGCAGTATCAATAGATGATCCACGTTCATCTTCAAGAGTTTTACCGACGGTTAACGGTAATAATTGGAAGTATGAAGTATTGCTTGATGTTAACAGCGATTTTAAAAGAGCCATGAATGTAAATATGATTCCTCATACTTTTCTGATTAACGGTAACGGAGAAATTGTATGGCAACACACCTCGTTTTCGGAAGGCAGTGAATTACAACTTATTGAATTAGTTAGAAAATTATCTAAAGGCGAAAATATTTCAGAATAAAACTTATAGTAATGTTTATTTTAAAAAAGAAATTTATAATATTATCGTTCATATTATTATCTGCAGCCGGTATTAAAGCGCAGTCTTTTTTAAGCAATGGAAGTATTCAGGGAAATTTCCAGCTCGATGCACAGTATTATCAGAAAGATTCTACCATAGGAGCTCCTGATGTTCCCGAGAAAATGCTAATGAACGCATTTGCCAACCTAATATATACCAATGGCAATTTTACTGCAGGATTAAGATATGAAAGCTACAGAAATCCTTTATTAGGATTCGATAACAGATACAAAGGAAGCGGCATTGCATACAGATTTGCTTCCTACAAGATAGACGATTTGGAAATAACTGTCGGAAATTACTATGAACAGTTTGGTAGCGGAATGATTTTCAGAAGTTATGAAGAGAGAAATTTGGGATATGATAACGCAATGGACGGAGTTAGAGTTAAATTCAATCCGGTTCAGGGAATATTATTAAAAGCTGTTTTGGGGACACAAAGATACTTTTGGGACGAGGGTCCCGGAATTGTAAGAGGTGCAGATGCCGAATTTGTTCTTAATGATATTTTTAATTCTTTAAGTGAAAGCAAAACACGAATTACTCTCGGTACAAGCGCTTTAAGCAAGTATCAGCCCGATGAGGAAATTTTATTCGATGCTTCTAAGAAATATAATTTGCCCGAAAATGTTGGTGCTGTTGCCGGAAGAATAGATATTTCAAGAGGTAAGGTAGGTGTTAATGCAGAATATGTTTATAAAAGTAATGATCCTAATTCGCAAAACTCATTTATTTACAGGCATGGCGAAGCTCTTCTTGTTTCTACTTCTTATTCTCAAAAAGGATTAGGGGTTATTTTATCTGGAAAACGTATAGATAATATGGGCTTTAAATCGAAGCGAACAGAAACAGGAAATATGCTTAATATCAATTATTTACCGGCTCTTACACGACAGCATGCTTATTCATTAACAGCCTATTATCCTTATGCTACTCAGCCCAACGGAGAAATGAGCCTGCAGGCAGACGTGGTTTATAATATCCCCAAAAATACTTTATTAGGAGGTAAATACGGTACTGAAGTAAAGTTGAATTTTTCGAAAGCAAACTCAATTGTTACCGAAAAACTTAATGATACTACCGAATTGTTCAAAGGAGGCACTAATGGATATAATTCCAAGTTTTTTAAATTTGGAGATGAACTTTATTTTCAAGATTTCAACATAGAAGTTTCAAAAAAATTCAATAGTAAACTTAAAGGAATTTTTTCGTGGATGAATCTGATTTACAATCAGGCTGTTATTGAAGGCCATCCCGGAGTTCCAACTGTTTATGCAAATATTTTTGTCGTTGATTTAAGTTATAAAATAACACCGCTTAAAACAATAAGAACAGAAATACAACATTTAAGCACAAAACAGGATAAAGGAAATTGGTTAATGGGTATGGCAGAATATACCATTGCTCCCACATGGTTTTTCTCATTAAGCGATCAATATAATTACGGTAATGAAAATGAGAAAATTCATTTTTATAACGTTGGCATAGGTTATATCAAAAATTCAAGTCGTATTCAGCTCTCTTACGGCAAACAACACGAAGGGATAGTTTGTGTTGGTGGTGTATGCCGACAAGTGCCGGCATCAAATGGTTTTAATATTACAATAACCAGTAGTTTTTAAAAAGAGGTATATATGAATAAAAATATTATAATAATCCTGATTTCATTATTGGTATTATTTTATTCCTGCGATAAAATTAATGACCCTTATATTCCGATGCCGGTAAAAGAATGGTACGGAAAGCGGGCAATAATAGAAGATTATACCGGACATTTTTGTCCAAATTGCCCCGATGCAGCTGCTATGGGGGCTCTTATCGATTCAATTTACGGCGATAAAGTTATTATTGTTGCAGTACATTCAAATGATTATTTTTCAAAACCAAGGCCAAATTTGCCCGAAGATTTCAGAACTGAAGCCGGTACAGCATGGTACAATTTTTTTGGTATTGCTTCGGCAGGATTACCCAACGGAATGATTAACAGAACAGGTTTCCCTCAAAAATCCCATATTGTTTATCATGATTTGTGGCCTTCGAAAGTATCTAAAGTACTGTCTCAAATTCCCGAAATGGATATTGAAATTAACTCAACTTATGATACAGTGGCTAAAAAGTTATCAGGGACTGTTACAACTAAGTTTTTGAAAACCATCAAGAAAAAGTTGATGATACAACTTCTTATAACTGAAGATAGTATTATAGCTCCTCAGCAAAATCATTCGAATATTGACCCGAATTATGTTCACAGACATATGTTAAGAGACGTTGTAAACGGAATTTGGGGAGCAACTTTAACTAACGGATTGGCAGCAAATACTGTTAATTCTGAAATAAATTATAATTTTTCTTACTCATTAAAACAAAACTTCCCTCCCGATACACCCGGAATTAACTGGAAACATGCATCTTTGGTTGTATTTATTTATGATGCTGATAACTACGAAATATTACAGGCAAATCAAATGCACTTTAAGAATTAGATTTCTTATTTACACTTTTCTATCTTTTTGAATTCCTGTGTTTTAAAATAAGGCTCCCAATTATCGGTTGTTTTTGTACCATAGCATGAGTAAACGTTTGCATTTTTTGCATTAACAAAACACTTAATATACATAATACGTTCGGCATTTTCTAATCCCGTAACCCCTGATTTGTCTGATTTTATGCTGTAAGGTAAAATTAAACTTACAATAACGTCTTCCTCTTTCTCAATGCTATTGATAATTTCATCGGAACTTATAATATTCAAATTACCTGAGTAAGACTTTGTAATTTCTTGTTTATTGGTTTTACTGTCAAGATGTTTTTCATCAAGAAGCAGGGTTAAGGATTTAAGTTTTGAGCAGTTTTCATCATCCTGATCTTTAGCAAAGTCAATAAAGGGATAATTCTTTTTATCATAAGCCATAATTTCGTTTATATGATTTTGAATCATTTTTACCGAAATTATTAAATCGCCAGGATAAAGTTGTGCATTTTTTCTCGCTTCTATGTAAGGGAAGTAAAAACTGTAGTCGATTTTTTTGTTGAAATTATTATCGTATGGTTCGCTGTTCTCCATGCGGGAATAAACAAGTGTAGGTATAGTTTTGCCGGTAAAAGTTTCTTGACCGTATTCGTTTTTTACCCATAGTTTGGTTTGAACAAATTGAAGTAAAGTGAAATTTTTAGGATTAACTTTTCTAATTTCCTGAACCTGAGAAAAAGTTTTAAATTCAACGGGTTTAGCACTATTCAATAACCAAAACTTAGTAATAACATCTTTTATGAATGAATTATAACCTGTAACAAAATTACGATATGCGGCAAGCTCCGATTCGAGTTCCGATTTTCTTTTAACATTGCCGGTTTTAGCTATTTTTTTCTCCAAATCATCAGTAAAATATGAGTCTTCGGTTATAAGTTGTACAATCAGTTGTCGTTTTGTAATTTCTTTGAAATCATCGGGTTTTGCATTTACTATCTGAGAGTTACTTTTAAAAATGGTAACTAAAATAAATATTGATGTAAATAAAAAAAACTTGTGTTTCATTTTATAAAATTATTAATAATTATACTGATTGTTCATCAATAGCTTTTTGAATTTCGGCTAACATTTCGAGCCTGCGTTTTTTTCTTTTTTTGTAGCTTTTGATTAATTGGTATATAAGTCCGGCTATAATAATACCTACAATTATCATAACCTCAACAATACCTTTTTCATTTTCCGATTCGGTTCCGAACTGTATTCCTTTGCCAAAAATAATTCTGAAAAAAGAAAGAAAAACCAAAAGAAAAACAATGAAACGCCATGATAAGCGATATACCGGCAGTTCATCATCTATCGAAGGGAGCATAATGTTGTTATATTTAAAATAAACAGGTATTAGCATAATAAGCATAGTTATATTAATTAAAGTTTCGTGAAGCGGAAATTTAGGCAAATACAATATGATTAAAATTATGCTTCCGAACAACCATGGGTAAAATACCTGATGTTTAACAAATTGCCCTCTGTATTCCGGTTTTAAGAGTTTGAATGAATTAGCCGAAACAAGTATCGGGAAAACCGAATAGCTGCCAATTACTATTTGTACTATTATGGCAATAGTAACCAGTAGAATTTTGATTTCCATACCCAAATAAAGCCAATCGGCAATAAGATTTGAACCGTAAAGAAAGAATATTGTGCCAATAACAAAAGAACCGATAAGTCTATTTATAAAATGCAAAGCTCCCCAAAGGAAAAAAAGTTTTACAAGGCTTTCGTCTTTTGATAGACGGTGATACATCATAATGAAAACAAAAGCAAAGAAAATTGAAATAAGCGGTCCTGAGCCAAACACCGTAAGAGCTGAGTCGGAATACCAAAAAGGAGAATTGTCGGGAGTTAAGAATTTTAATTGGTCGTAATAAAAAATTACTCTTAAATGGTATTGTGAAGCTATGAAAGCCGTAATAAATTGATAAATAAAATAAACAAACAAAAATGAAAAGACATAAACAATAGTAGAGTTGATAGTGATAATTTGAAATAATCTTTTTTGCTCATTCATTTTTACAGAAAATTAACTACAAATATAAGTTTTATTTTTTTGAAATTAAAATGTATTGCCCGATAATTATGAATAAAACAGTAAAAAAACTGCTAATAACAACTCTTGTCAGAGTATAAAAGAATTCATGAAAAGTGAATACTTCGAGGAAAAAGTATAGAAAATGATGTATAAGCGTAAGTATGGCAGTATATTTAAAAAACCAGCTGAACCCTAAGTCGGCAATGCTTGGAGTAATTCCAACCTCGTAATCTTTTGTTGATGAAATCATTCTTAATATTCCCGGTCGTGAATATGCCATTAAAGTACAAGCTGCCGAATGCATCCCCAAAGTATCGGAATAAAAATCGACAGTAAGTCCGGTAAAGAACGAAACAGTTATAAGCAGCCAGTTGGGTATTTCAAATGGTAACATCAATATAAAGGCAATATATATGTATGGATTGATATAACCTCTAAATTGAATATTATCAAATACAAGAACCTGAGCCAATATTAGAAGTAAAAAGCGAACTATGTTTTTAATGTATATATTATTCATGCTGCGATTCTTTTAATTTTAATTGTTCGTCTTTGAATAGATTTTTAATGATATATACATAGTCAAGTTTATTGAAATCGGTCAGAAAGTTAATAGTAATGTCATAGAAATTATCTCCGGGATTTAAAGAATAATCAGTAATAGTACCGATTTTTATTCCTTCGGGGAAATCGAGTGAAAATCCGCTGGTTACAACTGTATCGCCAATATGAAATTTTATATGTTGCGGAATATCGACAAGTTTTCCTTTTTTAAAAGAACCTCCTTCCCAAATTACCGAGCCTGTGGCATTGTATTTCTTTATTTTTGCACTAATTTTTGTTTCTGAATGAAGCAGCGACATTACTGAGCTGAAATTTGCAGTTACATTATTTACTATTCCTACTATTCCGTTAGAACTTATTACTGCCATATTGCTTCTTATTCCTTGAATATAGCCTTTGTTTAAAATAAGATAATTGTTTCGCTTGCCGATAGAATTACTTATAACTTTTGCATCTACGTAACTGAATTGTTGTTTATAAATAGTATCGTTAACATAAACTTCTTTGTTGGTTAGTTTTACGTATGATTCCTGTATTTGTGCTCTTAATCGGGCATTTTCTTCTGCAAGTAAGCGGTTGTTTTCCCTAAGATGTAAATAGTCGGTAGCATTGTTAAAAGTTTGATAAACTCCTCCAGTAAACTGAAAAATTGTATTGTAAATCCTGGTATTTTGATAATAACTGCTGTTGGCAATAAATAAAAGCGAGATAAATTCAAACATCAGAAACAGTATAAAGAAATGATATTTCAGAAGAAAAGAAAATAACTGACGCATAAAAACCTTAGTTCCCTTTTTTTAGCAAAAGTAACTTTAAAAATTGAAACTTGCAATTAATAAAAATCGATAATCTTTAAAAGACTTTTTAATGATTTAAAATTGTTGAAAAAAGATTATAAACATTTAGAATTTTTAAATTTGCAAAATATGAATCCAGATAATATCAAAAAATGTTAGAACAGTTTAAAAATTATATCGTTACACAAAAATTATTTCAAAAAAAAGATTCTGTAATACTTACAGTTAGCGGGGGAGTTGATTCTATTGTAATGGCAGACCTTTTTTATAATGCCGGTTTTAATTTTGCCATAGCACATTGTAATTTTCAACTCAGGGAGGATGAATCGAATGCTGATGAGTTTTTTGTTAAAAAGGTTTCGGAAAAATACAAGGTTCCATTTTTTATAAATCGTTTCAATACTACGGAATATGCTGCTAATAATAAAATTTCGATTCAAATGGCAGCTCGTGAATTGAGATATAATTGGTTTGATAAATTGCTTAAAGAACATAACTACAATTATATTGCAACTGCACACCATCAGAACGATCAAATTGAAACATTCTTTATCAATTTGCTAAGAGGTACCGGAATTGCCGGATTGCACGGTATATTGCCGAAACAAGGTAATATTATAAGACCATTGCTTTTTGCAACAAGAGACTTAATAGAAAAATATGCTAAGGATAACAATATAATCTTTAGAGAGGATAGCTCAAATTCATCGTTAAAATATCAACGTAACTATATAAGACATAACATATTACCTCATTTTAAAAATATAAGTCCCGACTTCGAAAAAATAATGTTCGAAAATATTGATAAAATCTACCAAGCTGAGCAGGTTATGAATCAGTATATCGAAATAAAGAAAAATGAGCTGATTCAAACCGAAAAAAATGGAATATTTATCAATATAAACAAATTAAAGGAATTATATCCGTTAAAGATTTTCATGTACCATATTTTAAATCAATATGGATTTAATAATGAAACTATTGACAATATTATACCAATTTTAGATACAGCTTCGGGTTCGGGTAAACAGTTTTTTTCGTCAACACACAGATTGGTCAAAGACAGAGAACAACTGATTATTACTGAAGTTTCTCAAAATAACGATAATATTGATGAATTGTTGGTATATGAAGATACGACCAAGATAGAAACCCCAATAAAATTGGACATCAGAATTACAAAAGAAAACGAGATTTTAAAGATAAATACCGATAGGAATTGGGCTTATTTAGATTTCGATAAGTTGAAATTTCCTTTATTATTGCGGAAATGGAAAAAGGGCGATTATTTTGTACCATTTGGTATGAAAGGAAAGAAAAAAGTAAGTGACTTTTTTGTTGACCAAAAACTTTCGTTGATAGAAAAAGAACAAACTTGGCTTTTATGTTCGGGTGAAGATATTGTTTGGGTTGTTGGTTATAGAATTGACGACAGATATAAGCTTACAAACAAGTCGAGACGGGGTTTTATAGCTGTTTGTGATAATAAATAGCCAATTTTATTAAAAATACATTGGAAAATATTCGCAAAACAAGTATAAATTAAGTTTTATTACATTTGCAAAAAAATTGAATATGTCTGACGATAAAAAAATAATTTTCTCTATGGTAGGGGTGGGAAAGATTTACCCGCCCAATAAGCAGGTTCTCAAAGACATATATTTGTCTTTTTATTATGGAGCAAAAATCGGGATAATAGGATTAAACGGCTCGGGGAAATCGACATTATTGAGGATTATTGCCGGTATTGAGCAATCGTATATCGGAAATGTAGTATTTTCACCGGGATATAAAATAGGATATTTAGCTCAGGAGCCCGAACTTGACGATGAAAAAACTGTTAGAGAAGTTATTGAAGAAGGTGTTCATGAGGTAGTTTCTTTGTTGAAAGAATATGAAGAGATTAACAATAAGTTTGCCGAACCTATGAGTGATGATGAGATGAACAAACTTATTGAACGTCAGGGTGAGGTAACAGAACTACTTGAGCATTACGATGCATGGGAATTAGATACTAAACTTTCGAGGGCAATGGATGCTTTACAATGCCCTGAGCCTGAGACTTTAATTAAAAATTTATCCGGTGGTGAAAGGCGCAGGGTGGCATTATGTCGTTTGCTATTGCAGGAACCTGATATTCTGTTGCTCGATGAGCCTACAAATCATTTGGATGCCGAGTCGATTCAATGGCTTGAGCATCATTTGCAACAATATAAAGGTACTGTAATTGCAGTTACTCACGATAGATATTTTCTGGATAATGCAGCCGGTTGGATATTAGAACTCGATCGCGGAGAGGGTATTCCTTGGCAAGGAAATTATTCTTCGTGGCTCGATCAAAAGACAAAAAGGCTTGAAATGGAAGAAAAGTCTGAAAGTAAACGAAGAAAAACATTGGAACGCGAGCTTGAGTGGGTAAGAATGACACCTAAAGCACGTCAGGCAAAAGGTAAAGCACGTTTGACTGCATACGAAAAGTTATTGAACGAAGACAGCAAGCAAAAAGAAGAAAGACTTGAATTATATATTCCAAACGGTCCAAGATTGGGAAGTAAAGTCATTGAAGTTAACAATATTTCCAAATCATTTGGCGATAAGGTTTTATTCGAAAATTTAAGTTTTTCTCTGCCTCCTGCAGGTATAGTCGGAATTATCGGTCCTAACGGGGCAGGTAAAACTACTTTGTTCAGGATGATTATGGGTGCCGAAAAACCTGATAGCGGAAGTATAGTTATCGGAGAAACAGTAAAAATAGGATATATCGATCAACAGCATGCTTCTATTGACCCCGAAAAAAATGTATGGGAAGTTGTATCTGAAGGAAACGAGCAAATGCAAATAGGAGGAAGGCTTATTAACTCAAGAGCTTATGTTGCCAGATTTAACTTTAGCGGAGTTGATCAGGGAAAAAAAACGGCTGTTTTATCAGGTGGTGAAAGAAATCGTTTACATCTTGCATTAACACTTAAATCGGAAGCAAATGTATTATTACTCGACGAACCAACAAATGATATTGACATCAATACATTACGTGCATTGGAAGAAGGTTTGGAGAATTTTGCAGGTTGTGCGGTTATAATTTCTCACGACAGATGGTTTTTAGACAGAGTAGCTACTCACATATTGGCTTTCGAAGGTGATGCTAATGTTTATTTCTTTGAAGGTTCATACTCTGAATATGAAGAAAACCGAAAGAAAAGAACCGGCGAAGACCAACCCAAACGGTTCAAATATAAAAAACTTATTGCTTAAATTGTTGTTATTAAAGTACTTATTATAAATTTTAATTTTTTTAAATAATAAATCTTATCATGAAAAACAAAATCTTTTTTACACTTGTTTCAATTTTTTGCTTTTTTGCAATTCAATCATTTGCTCAAAAGCAATACAATTACATTGAAGTTCCTAACGATCCTTTAAAAGCAAGGATTTATACCCTTGACAACGGATTGAAAGTTTATATGACAGTTTATAAGGATGCTCCCCGTATCCAAACTTATGTTGCCGTTAGGGCAGGAAGTAAGAATGATCCTGCAGAAACAACAGGCTTAGCACATTATTTCGAACATATGATGTTTAAAGGAACTTCAAACTACGGAACAAAAGATTGGAAAAGTGAAGAACCTCTGATTGCTAAAATTGATTCTTTATTTGAAGTTTATCGTAAATTAACCGATGAAGATTCCAGAAAAAAACTTTATCAAGCAATCGATAGTATTTCGTACATAGCTTCTACTTATGCAATACCCAACGAATATGATAAATTGATGTCATCAATAGGAGCAACAGGGACAAATGCCTATACATCATTGGAAGAAACCGTTTATGTTGATAATATCCCTTCTAATCAACTCGAAAATTGGGCAATAATTCAAGCAGACAGGTTTAGTAACCCCGTTTTAAGGCTTTTTCATACCGAGCTTGAAACCATTTATGAAGAAAAGAATATGACTTTAACAAACGATGCAAGGAAAGCCTATACAGCAATGCTTGAAGGATTATTCAATTATCATCCTTATGGAACACAAACTACTATAGGCACACAGGAGCATATTAAGAATCCTTCAATGAAAAATATCAGGGAGTTTTTTGCAAAGTATTATGTGCCAAACAATATGGCTGTTTGTTTATCGGGCGATTTTGACCCCGATGTGGCTATAAAAATTATTGATGAAAAATTCGGAAAACTAAAAAAATCAAATGTTCCTGAGTTTGCTTTTAAAAAAGAAGAACCTATAGTAAAACCTGTTATTAAAGAAGTATTTGGCAACGATGCTGAAAATATAATTTTAGCATATCGTTTTGATGGCAGTCGCTCTAAAGATGCCGAAATGATTACTTTGATTGATATGTTGCTTACAAATGGAACCGCCGGATTAATAGACCTTAATCTCAATCAAAAACAGAAAGTTCTCAGTGCAGGTTCAAATCCTAATATAATGCACGATTATTCAGTATTAATGTTAACAGGAAAACCAAAAGCAGGTCAATCGTTGGATGAAGTAAAAGACTTATTACTGTCTCAAATTGAACTCATTAAAAAAGGCGAATTTCCCGATTGGCTTATGAAAGCAGTTATCAATGACCTTAAACTAAGAAAAATCAAAGATTTTGAAGACAATGATTCAAGAGCTATGGCTTTTGTTGAATCGTTTATCCAGAATATCGATTGGGCTGATTACATAAAATCTATCGATAATATTGCAAAAATTACCAAACAGGAAGTAATTGATTTCGCCAATAAAAATTTGAATGATAATTATGTATTAGTCTATAAAAGAAAAGGGAAAGACGAATCGATAAAGAAAGTAAAAAAGCCCAAAATAACACCTATTAAAATAAATCGTGATGACCAGTCAGCTTTCCTTAAAATGATACAAGCAAATAAAGTTGCTGAAATCGAACCCGTTTTTATTGATTTTAAAAAAGATATTCAATCTTTTAACCTAAAAAACGGACTTCCGCTTATTTATAAGCAAAATAAAGAAAATAATACATTTAACCTTGTTTATTTGTTTGATATGGGTAATAATAATGACAAGGAAATTGTGACTGTACTTCAATACATTAAATTTTTGGGAACAACAAAATATAGTGATGAACAATTAAAACAGGAGTTTTATAAAATTGGATGTTCTTGGGATATAAATAGTTCTGCCGATCAAATGACAGCGAGTATTTCAGGATTATCCGAAAATATTGAACCTGCCATAAAATTGTTCGAAGAAATAATTACGGATTGTCAGCCCAATCAAAAAGCACTTGATAACTTAGTAAATGATATTATTAAGAAAAGAGGCGACAATAAACTTAATCCTCAGAGAATTTTCAGTGCAATGGTAAGTTACGGAATATACGGTCCTAAATCGCCTATCACAAACATTTTGTCGGAAAAAGAGCTAAAAGCATTAAAAGCCGAGAATTTAGTAAAAAAAGTTAGAGATTTATTCTCATATCAGCATAGAGTACTTTATTATGGAAGTCATACAAACTCCGAAATTTCCGATATTATTAATAAGTATCATAAAATCCCCGATAACTTGAAACAAATTCCTGCAGAAATGAAATTTGTCGAAAAGGAAACTAATAAAAACATTGTTTATCATGTCGATTTTGACAGTAAACAATCGCAATTGCTTATGTTGAACAAAGGCGGACTATTTAATAAAGATATGACACCTAAAGTTACTCTTTTTAATGAATATTTCGGTGGCAGCATGAATTCTATTGTTTTCCAAGAACTTCGTGAAGCGCGTTCGCTGGCATATACAGCAATGTCAATGTATCAGTCTCCTCAAAGAAAAGACAGATCTTATATGGGAATTTCGTATATCGCTACTCAAAACGACAAATTAAGCGATGCTCTTGAGGCAATGACAAAACTGCTTAATGAGCTTCCAGAATCTGACAAATCGTTCAATCTTGCCAAAAACAGCATAATTCAAAAAATGCGAACTGACAGAATAACAAAATCAGACATTTTATGGTCATACGAAAATGCCAAAAAATTAGGAATTGACTATGATATCCGCAAAGATATTTTCGATAAAGTTCAGAATATGACAATAAACGATGTTAAAGAGTTTCATAATCAATATATTAAAAACAAAACTCATACATATTTGGTTTTAGGCGATAAGAAAGAGACAAATTTCGATGTTCTGAAAAAATACGGTAAAGTTAAATACCTTAAATTAGAGGAAATATTCGGGTACTAAAATAAAACAGACTAATAAAAAAGCTCACTGAGAGGTGAGCTTTTTTTTATTCTTTTTTGTCAGCTGGACAAGTTTTAATCCCAATTAAATAATAAATCCCGCAAATGCCGGTAATTGAAGATATTATCATTATCAATGCTATAACTCCGGCAATAATTGCATAAATGCCGGTTATGATACAAACAGAAATAAGAATTACTAATGTTATTGCTATTAGAATTCTTATCAACTTATCTATTTTTCCTATGTTCTTTTTCATTTTTATTTAATATTAATGTTAAACTATCTATTTTTAAGACCATCCCAACCCTGAGCAGTTATAGGAATGGCATTGCCACTCGATGTAATAAGATGTACACCGCTGCTATATTCGGTAATATGACCAATTATGCTTATATTTTTAATATTTTTAATTTTTTCGTAGTCGGATTGTTTTATTGTAAATAGTAATTCGTAGTCTTCACCGCCATTAAGGGCAGCTACAGTGGGAAGTATTTTAAATTCTTCGGCTTTCATGGCAGTTTCTGCGTCTATTGGTATTTTTTCTTCGTATATCTGGCAACCTTTGTTCGATTGTTTGCAAATATGAAGAATTTCTGATGCTAAACCATCAGAAATATCAATCATAGAAGTAGGTTTAACAGAGTTTTCATTCAGAGCTCTGATTATATCGGCTCTTGCTTCGGGTTTAAGTTGACGTTGAAGAATATAATCATTGCCTTCTAAATCAGGCTGAATTTCGGGATTAGCTTTAAAAACTCTTTTTTCGCGTTCGAGAACAAGCAATCCGATATAGGCAGCTCCCAAATTACCGCTAACGCATACAAGATCGTTTTCCAAAGCTCCGTTTCTGTAAACAATTTCATTTTTGTTTGCTTCTCCTACTATGGTCATTGATATAATTAAGCCCGATTGGCTCGATGTAGTGTCACCTCCAACCAAATCAACTTTATATTTGTCGCAGGCAAGCTTAATCCCTTCGTAAATTTCTTCAATAGCTTCGAGAGAATAGCGATTAGATATTGCTATGCTTATCAATAGTTGTTTTGGAGAAGCATTCATAGCAAAAATATCGGAGAAATTGACAACTGCAGCTTTATAGCCAAGATGCTTTAAAGGTGTATAAACCATATCAAAGTGTATGCCTTCGGCCAGTAAATCGGTTGATATCAAAATTGCCTTTTTATCATCAAATGAAATAACCGCTGCATCATCACCTACACCCTTAATTGTTGATGAATTGTAATGTTTTAAGTCTTTAGTAAGGTAATCTATTAATCCAAACTCACCTAAATCACTAAGTTCTGTGCGTTTAAAATTTTTATCTTCCAACATATTCTTAAAATCAAATATTTATACCCTGCAAAAGTACAAACATTTAATAAAATTAATTGTTTATAAAATAGTTGATTATTTAAATTAATTTGTTAACAGATAAGATTAATTTTCATAATGCGACATGAACAAATAAAAGATACTACTTTAAAATTTATAATTTTGCATAAATAATTATTCGTGATAAAAAAGTAATTACAAAATGAATGATGATACTAAAGATATTATACACGATGTAACGAATAGTGAATATAAATGGGGTTTTGTAACTAACATAGAAACTGAAACCGCACCCATTGGATTAAGTGAAGATACTATAAGGTTTATTTCTGCTAAAAAAAATGAACCTGAATTTATGCTCGAATTTCGTTTAAAAGCCTTCAAGAAATGGCAGGAAATGAAATCGCCGAATTGGGCTCATTTGAATATACCGCCAATTGATTATCAGAATATTATATATTACGCAGCACCCAAAAAAAGAAAGGAACTTGCGAGTTTGGATGAGGTGGATCCTGCTTTGATAGAGACTTTTAACAAATTAGGGATTTCCTTGGAAGAACAAAAAAAATTGGCCGGAGTAGCTGTAGATGCTGTTATAGACAGTGTTTCGGTAAAAACTACTTTTAGTGAAACATTGGCAAAACAGGGAATTATTTTTTGCTCTTTCAGCGAAGCAGTTCAAAAACATCCTGATTTGGTTAAGCAATATATGGGTTCGGTAGTCCCTTATGGCGATAATTATTTTGCTGCATTAAATTCTGCTGTATTCAGCGATGGTTCGTTTTGTTACATTCCTAAAGGAGTTCGTTGCCCCGTTGAACTTTCGACATATTTCAGAATAAATGCGGCAAATACTGGTCAATTTGAAAGAACACTGATAATTGCCGATGAAGGTGCTTATGTTAGTTATATGGAAGGCTGTACTGCACCGCAAAGAGATGAAAATCAGCTTCATGCTGCTGTAGTTGAAATAGTTGCTTTAAAAGATGCTGAAGTAAAATATTCTACTGTTCAGAATTGGTATCCCGGCGACAAAAACGGTATGGGAGGTATTTATAACTTCGTAACAAAAAGAGGTATTTGTAAGGGTACTAATTCAAAAATATCGTGGACACAAGTAGAAACAGGCTCTGCAATTACTTGGAAATATCCAAGCTGTATATTGTTGGGAGATAATTCAGTAGGAGAATTTTATTCGGTAGCTGTTACAAATAATTATCAGCAGGCCGATACGGGTACAAAGATGATACATTTGGGAAAAAACACCAGAAGTACAATAATTTCAAAGGGGATTTCGGCCGGCCACAGTAATAACAGTTACAGAGGTTTGGTAAAAATTACCAAAAATGCCGTAAACTCGAGGAATTATTCACAATGCGATTCATTGTTGATGGGCGATAAATGCGGTGCTCATACATGGCCTTACATAAAAGCCGAAAACAGTTCATCTATCATAGAACACGAAGCTACAACATCCAAAATCTCCGAAGACCAATTGTTTTACTGTCAACAAAGGGGTATTTCTACTGAAAGTGCCATAGGTTTGATAGTAAATGGTTATGCTAAGGAGGTTTTAAATAAACTGCCTATGGAATTTGCTGTCGAAGCACAGAAATTACTTTCGATAAGTTTAGAGGGCAGTGTTGGTTGATAATAAATTATTATTAAAATTTGATTTTTATAAAAATTAAAAGATATGTTATTAGATATTAAAAACTTGCATGCATCGATAAATGGAAAGGAAATATTAAAAGGAATAAATCTTCAGGTTAATAAAGGAGAAGTGCATGCTATAATGGGCCCGAATGGTACCGGTAAAAGTACTCTTGCATCTGTAATTGCTGGTAGAGAAGTGTTTGACGTAACACAAGGAGAAATATTGTACAAAGGGAAGAACCTTCTTGAAATGCCTGTTGAAGCGAGGGCTTGCGAAGGAATATTTCTTGGATTTCAGTATCCTGTAGAAATTCCGGGTGTAAGTATGACAAACTTCTTGCGTACTGCAGTTAACGAACAAAGAAAGTATCAAGGCTTAGACCCATTACCTTCAGGAGAATTTTTGCGTTTGATGGAAGAAAAGAAAAAAATTGTCGAGATTACTGCAAAACTAACCAATCGTTCTGTAAACGAAGGTTTTTCGGGTGGCGAAAAAAAGAAAAACGAAATATTTCAAATGGCAATGTTAAATCCTACATTGGCAATATTGGATGAAACTGATTCCGGTCTTGATATTGATGCCCTAAGAATTGTCGCTAATGGAGTGAACTACCTCAGAAGCCCCGAAAATGCTACTATTGTTATAACTCATTACCAGAGACTTTTAGATTATATTGTCCCCGATTTTGTTCATGTTTTGTTCGAAGGCAGAATAGTAAAGTCGGGAGGCAAAGAATTAGCTCTTGAGCTTGAAAACAAAGGTTATGAATGGATTAAAGAAAGTATATAAACTTTAAATTTAAGATGTTTTTTTTATTAAACATTTTGAATTCAATAAATTGAATCATGAAAAAACAAGATACAATATTTCCGTTGAAAGATAAACTTGTAAATGATTTCGAGATATACCGGTCGGAAATTACTGTAAATAACAACGAGGAATTAATTAACATCAGAAAGTCTGCTTTTGAAAATTTTTTAAAATCGGGATTACCTACTCAGGCTTTGGAAGAGTGGAGAAATACCGATTTAACGGATGTGTATAATGAAACATATAATCATTACTACAAACCACCAGAAAAATTTGAGGATATCGACAAAATATTTCAATGCAATGTTCCTCATCTTAAGACTAAAATGTTAGCAATGTACAACGGATGGTATGTTGCAAAGGATGATTATATTAACAAATTTCCCAACGGGTTGATTTATGGAAGCTTTGCTCATGCCATAAAAGAATTTCCCGAGTTAGTAAATAAATATTTCGCAAAAATTGAAGAAGCCTCTGAAAATAGTTTTACAAACATAAATACAGCCATGGCTATAGACGGCTTCTTTATTTATGTCCCTGAAAATGTTAAGGTTGAAATACCCATTCAATTAGTTAATATTATTCATCACGATAAAAATATTTTTATTCAAACCCGTAATTTGATTATTCTTGAAAAGAACTCAAAAATTACCCTTATACACTGCGACGACTCTTATAATCATCAAAAAAGCCTTATCAACAGTGTTACAGAAGTATATGCTGCCGAAAACTCAACCATTGAACATTATAAAATGCAGAATCTGAATAACGATTCAACACTGATAAATACTATATATTACAGCATTGATGCCAATACTAATTTAACTACTAACGGAATAAGTTTAAACGGCGGTAAAATTAAGAATAATCAGTATATATATTTTAATGGTACAAATTGTCAGGCAAATGCTTACGGACTCTATTTAATGGACAGAAAACAACATATTGATAATATGGTTTATGTAAAGCACAATCATCCGTACTGTGTTAGTAACGAACTATTTAAAGGAATACTGGACGATAGTGCTACCGGAGCATTTAACGGGCATGTTTATGTTGGTAAAGATGCTTATAAAACCAATGCTTTTCAGAGTAATAAGAATATATTGCTAACCGACAAAGCTAAAGCAAATTCAAAACCATTTTTGGAAATATATAATGATGATGTAAAATGTAGTCATGGCTCAACAGTTGGGCAGCTCGATTATGAAGCTATGTTTTATTTGCGTTCGAGAGGAATAAGTGAACATAATGCAAAAATGCTGTTGATGTATGCTTTTGCTGACGAGATAATTCAAAAAATTACAATAGAACCACTAAAGTTCCGACTTGAGGATATGGTTAAAAAACGTCTTCGCGGCGAGTTGTCGGTATGCGACCAATGTGTTTTGCATTGCAGTCAGCCCGAAAAAGAATATAATTTCGAGATTGACCTTGCCAAAATTTAAAGTAAAATATTAGCAAATAATATTAAACTTGTCCCAATCGTAACCTATTGTGAATTTTGCTCGGAAATCATCGAGTAATTCTTTTGATAGACTAATACTATAAACGCCTTCTTCGTAAGGCGTTGCACGTATTATTTCATTACCGTAAGGGTCTAATGCCATCGAATCGCCCGAATGTGGTGTGCCGAAGCCGTCATCACCTATACGGTTTACTCCAATAACGTAGCATTGGTTTTCTATGGCTCTTGCTTTTAGGAGTGTTTGCCATACATAGCTTCTGCTTGCAGGCCAGTTTGCAACATTAATAATTATATCATACTCGTATTTGCCTTCATTAAAAGTATTTTTAGTCCATACAGGGAAGCGTAAATCGTAGCAAATATTCAGATTTGCCTTCCATCCGTCAATTTCCACTATGGTCCTCTTTGAGCCTTGATTGAAAATTTTAAATTCATCGCTCATTCTAAAGAGATGCCTCTTGTCATAATATTGGTAATTACCGTCAGGTTGCATCCAAATAAAGCGATTATAGTATCTTGAGTTTTGATTTATCAGTAAGCTTCCTGCAATAACGGCATTCTTTTTTGAAGCCTGATGTTTCATCCAGTTTATTGTCTTCCCGTCAATAGTTTCAGCACATTTTTCGGGATTTATCGAAAATGCTGTGTTAAACATTTCAGGCAGGATTATTATTTGGCTTTCAACATTAATTTTATCAATAAGCGAATCGAAATGTTCTAAGTTCAAATCTGTCGATTCCCAGAATAAGTTACTTTGAATAAAAGATATGTCAAGGTTTTTCATATAAATCTAATTTTCTGTATTTTCCGGTAAATGCTCAGGAAAAACAATTATGAATGAAGTTCCTTTGCCTACTTTGCTTTTAAGTCTTATATTCCCATTGAGCAAAGTTACTGATTTAAAAATAATTGAAAGACCCAAGCCGGTTCCTTCGTAATTTATTACGTTTCTTGCCCTGTGAAAAAGATTAAAAAGATACTTTTGATCTTCATCAGGGATTCCAATACCTTTGTCAGTTACGGTTAAAGTAAATTTATTACTTTGATATTCGAGTGAAACATTAATTACCGTGTTTTCTTTGGAATATTTTATCGAATTTGAGATTAGGTTATTCAATATACGTCTTAATAGAGTTTTTTCTATTAAGGTCGATTCGGGTAAGTTTTTTGTTTCGAAAAAAAACTTATGATTTTTCCCTGAACTCGATTGAAAATCATCTATAATTTCATTTACGAAATCACCTATATTGCCTTCCTGAAAATGAAATTCGTATTTGTCGGCATCAATTTTCTCAATCAATAAAACGTCGTTAACCATTTGAGTAAGAACTTTTGAGGCATTGCGGATTATTTCGTAGTGTTTGCTGATTTTTTCGGAAACAGGGTGATTTATTGTGTATTTACTAAGCAATTCTATTGAGCTTAAAATTGAAGTTATAGGAGTTTTAAATTCATGAGAAATTGTAGTTACTACCCTCGATTTTAGTTCGTTTAATTCTTTTTCCTTTTCCAAAGCTTTGTATAAATTGCTTTCAACAATTTTTCTTTTTTGTATTTCGCTTTCTAATTCAAAATTTTTATTTCGTAGTTCTACTGTTCTTTGTGCAACTCTTTCTTCCAATTCTTCGTTAATTCTTCTGAGGGTTATTTGAGCTTTTTTCATTAAAGAAATGTCTCTGAAAGTTATAATATAACCTTTTATATTGTTGTCTTCGTCTTTTATAGGAGCAATAGTTTGACTGATAGGAATTACGGTTTTATCTTTCAGAGTTAAAATCAGGTCTTTGTTTTGCTCCTCACTAAAATAGAATTTCAATAAGTCATCAAAGGATTTAAAAATTTCTTTCGAATCTTCAATTGCAACAGGGTAAATCTGAAAAATATTTTTACCTCTTACTTCTTTTATTGAAAAGCCTGTCAGTTTTTCGGCTTCTTTATTTATTAAAGTAATATTTCCGTTATTGTCGGTTGTTATTAGTCCATCTCCTATACATTCTAAAGTAAGAGCCAGAAATTGCTCGTTAGCTTTAAGTTTTTTCTCTAAAGTATCGCGATAAAGAGCCATTTCAATTACAGTAAAAAGCTCTTGTTTTTTAAAAGGTTTAAGTAAATATCCGTTAGGTTCGGTTGTTAAAGCTCTTTCCAGCGTATCAGTATCTGAATGACTTGTAAGATATACAACAGGAATCTTGTGAATTGTTCGTATTCTTTTGGTTGCTTCTATACCATCGACATCACCGGGTAAATTTATATCCATAATTACAATGTCAGGATTATGGATACCTGCAAGTTTAATAGCTTCTTCGGCAGTTTGTGCAATATCTACAACGTTGTACTTAAGGCTTTTAAGAGATTCTTGCAAAAATTTTGCCGATACTTTATCATCTTCTGTTATGAGGACGTTTTTGGGCATTTGCTGATAATTTAAAAATAAATACCAAATTTATAGTTTTTTTCCGAAAAAAATGTAATTTCGTGAAAATTTTAAATTTTATGGCAGAAAAAATATTAATAATCGAAGATAATCAACAAGTAAGAGAGAATATTGTTGAAATTCTCGAGAGCGAAGGTTATGAAATGTTTCAGGCAGATGGTGGTTATGCCGGTCTTGAAATATCAAAACGTGTTCAGCCCGATTTAATAATTTGCGATATTATGATGCCTGAAATGGATGGTTTTGAAGTTCTTGAAAATATGCGTAAAAACGTTCTTACTTCAAATATTCCTTTTATTTTTCTGACGGCAAAGGATACTCGCGACGATTTAAGAAAAGGTATGCAGTTGGGTGCTGACGACTATATTTCGAAACCTTTTACTATCGAAGAAATTTTAAACGCAGTAACAACTCGATTAGAAAGAATTAAAGAATTTAAACGAAAAAGTGAGGAAAAACTAAACGAACTTACGCTAAATCTTGGTGTTCCTGTAGCAAAAGAGCTTTCTGACCCTTTGCGTGCCATCATCGGATTTTCGAGTATGATACTTACCGAGTCTAATCATATGAGCAAAACCGAAATAGTTGAGTTTATATCTTTGATTTATAATGCCGGCGTAAAACTCAATAAAATAGTAATGAAGACCATGCTCTACTATCGCTTGGAGTCTCTGTCGATTCAAAAAGGTGATATTGACGAACTGCTTAAGATGAAAGTAGAAAATCCCAAAGATGTTGCTATTTCGTTGATAAAAGAATTGTCGGACAACGTTTCGAGAAGTAATGACATTTCAATTGAATTCGAAAATGTTCCTATTAAAATACCTGAACAGTTTTTTAAAGATTTAATTAAAGAGTTGATAGAAAATGCGTTTAATTTTTCTCCAAAAAATACTCCCGTTAAATTTATTGCAAGTCAGGAAAAGAATAAATATGTCATTAAAATAATTGACAAGGGTATAGGTATGTCGGAAGAACAAATAGCCAACATAAGCGCCTTTATGAATGTCAATACCGATGCCAACGATAAAAAAGGAATCGGTTTGGGAATAGTTATTGTTAAACGTATTTTGAGACTTTTCGGAGGCTCTATATCAATTGACAGTAAAGTAGGAGAAGGAACAACTGTTGTTGTAAGCTTGCAACTTGCTTAATAAAAACTATCTTATTAAATCGTTTATAATTTCAGTTTTTGAAAGACTTCCGTCAATGTATGTTGACTTAACCCTTGCAGAAATATCGACTTCGGGGAATGCAAGACTTAGCATTTTTTGTGTAGATAATTGAAGGTTTGCCAATAGAAAGTCGAGTTTAGTCATAGAATTATCGGATGTTATAATCAAAAAAACATCGTTAGGTCCTACTGTTAATATATCGCTTGGCGAAGTGGTATTTTTAATAAATTCACCAATTTCCTGAAGTAAATTTTGAAATTTAAAACCTAATTTAGTTTTATCGTTTAAAGAAATATCTATTTTTATTTTCCCTATAGCTATGGGAGTCCCTGTTGTTTTAATTCTTTGAATTTCATAATCTAAAAACGTAGAAAAAGTAGTAAAAGATATAAACCCTGCAACTCCCACTTCGTTTTTAGCTTCCAGAATTTTTTCCTTTTCCTTATTCTGTTCTCCAAGAGCCATTTTTTCTCCTTCTTTAGTTAACTGGTAAGTGTTTATATTTATTACATGCAATAAATCAATTATATTCTCTGTTTGACAGTTGAAACAAAATGCCATTCTTACAGGTTCACGGAATAAGTGTCGGCAGTCGTTACAACTGTACATCCCTGATGGCTTAGTATAATCAACACCAAGCTGCCATAATTGTTTATTGCAATTAGGACAAATTTTATAGGTTTGCGAACCAAATGCCTTTTCTACTCCCATAAAGCCACATTCGGTATGGTATATCATTTTTTCGTTGCTTAGGTTATAGGAGCGACATTTTGGACATGATTCACGATAATTCAGAAAAGCCGAATAACACCTGTTACATAATTTTACTCTGTCAGAAAATGTTGATGTTAATAAATTAGTTTCAACCATACCTTCCAAAATATCATACATAGCGGTAGTTTGGTTGTTGTTGAAATGTCCGTTTATAAACGGAAACTCATATCCTGTATGAGATTCAGGATTTACAATTGGCTCTAATGAAATATTTCTTGTGTAAAGTATTCTAAGTAATTTGTTTATAATTCTTTGTTCAAAAGTATTAGATTCTTTAAGTCCTAAATTCTCTCTTTTTATTGAAATTTTTTCAATAGTTTCTACTACAAACTTATCATTTACCGAGGAGATTATTCCGTCGGATAAGATTTGTGTAAGGGGATCAACTATAGAATCTACAGCAAAAATAAATACTGGAACCAGATAAATCGATTCTATTAAAGAATTTCTGATTGATCTCAAAAAATTTGTACATCCTTTTGAGTCAGTATAATCTAAAATAAGAGCATCGCAAATTACAATATTCTTTAAATCTTGCAATTTATAGTTATCGATATAATAAATTTCTTTATTACTTGAATTAGCTACCTTTTTACCAATTATCTCTGAATACACGCTATATTTTTTGCAATGTGAAACACTTATTTTTATGTTACAAAAATAATTTATTTGATGAAATATTATTAAAAAAATG
Organism: uncultured Bacteroides sp.; assembly: GCA_964634005.1. GTDB lineage: Bacteria > Bacteroidota > Bacteroidia > Bacteroidales > JACABE01 > CAZWKQ01. The sequence continues at coordinate 202,372 of CAZWKQ010000001.1, read as the reverse complement.
AAAAATTTATTGATTATGATTTTTTTTTTAACATTAAATTCATTACTAATTAACGGAAGATTATTCTATTTGCCGTAAAAATCAAAGTAAATTCCAATGAAAAAGGCTATAAATTTATTCATAATATATAACCTGATAATCTTTCTTAACATACAGATATTGACTGTTTTGGCTTGCTTAGCTAATAATATTTATGAATTTAATCAAATATCGGATATTTTAAGAAAAGTCAATAATTATATTGTGTATATTATATTAATAATGAATTTTTTATTGATTTTGATATTATTAAGTGAAAAGATATCAAAGTTTATAACTTTATTCTTCTACAGAAAATCAAGAAAAAGAACCACAATCAATATTTCAAGAATTTTCAGGTTGAAATTTTCGGTTTAATAGGTTTAATTGGAGATAAAAGTATTAACTTTTACCTATAATTCGTAATATATCCTTTATAAAATAATTATAAAGGAATCAGAAACTCATATAGTTACGGCAGGTTAAAAAAATGTCAAAAAAAACGACAATAATCATTAAAAAATGTTTAAAAAAATTAACTTTGCATCAAAATTATCAATAAAAATTTCAACACAATGACTGTTAAAAAGAAAAAGCAAGTAATAGAAAAAGAGGATGTTGTGATAAAGTTTGTTGGGGATTCGGGAGATGGGATGCAACTTACGGGAACACTTTTTTCGGAGAATGCTGCTTTGGCAGGGAATGATTTAGCCACCTTTCCCGATTATCCGGCAGAGATAAGGGCTCCACACAACACAATAGCCGGAGTATCAGGCTTTCAGGTACATATCGGCTCAAAAGTTCATACTTCAGGCGATTTATGCGATGTTTTGGTAACAATGAATCCGGCTTCGCTAAAATCGAACTTGAAATGGGCAAAGGTTGGAGCTACAATTATTGTAGATACTGATACTTTTGATGAAAAAGGAATTGAAAAAGCAGGTTATAAAACTAATCCTCTCGAGGACGGTAGTTTGGACAAATATAACCTCATAAAAGCACCTATTACTACAATAACTAAAGACAGCATAAAAGAACTTACCACTGATGTTAAGATAGCCGAAAAAAGCAGAAATATGTTTGCTTTAGGTATTATCTATTTTATTTTTGACAGAAAATTCGATACTACTTTTGAATATCTTGACGAGAAATTTAAAAAGAATCCTTTAATAAGTGAAATAAACAAAACAGTATTAAAAGCCGGATATATATTTGCGGAATCGGTTGAGGCATTAGAATCGCAAATAGTTGTACCAAAGGCAAAACTCGAAAAAGGGAAATATCGCAATATTACAGGTAATATTGCAACTGCCTGGGGTTTGCTTGCGGCATCCGAAAAATCTGGAAGGCCTTTGTTTTTAGGTTCATATCCTATTACACCTGCCACTGAAATATTAATGGAATTAGCAAAACACAAATCACTTGGAGCAAAAGTATTTCAGGCAGAAGATGAAATAGCCGGTATTTGTTCTGCAATCGGAGCAAGTTTTGTCGGTTCTTTAGCATGTACAACTACTTCAGGTCCGGGATTATCGTTAAAGAGCGAAGCAATAGGGCTTGCAGTAATGACTGAGTTACCTTTGGTCATAGTAGATGTGCAAAGAGCAGGTCCATCAACAGGAATGCCTACAAAATCCGAGCAATCCGATTTAATGCAGGCATTATTCGGAAGAAATGGCGAAGCTCCTTGTATCGTTATTGCTGCTTCTTCTCCTGCAAACTGTTTTTATTATGCTTATGAGGCTGCAAAATTATCAATGGAGCATATGACTCCGGTAATTTTATTGACAGACGGTTATTTGGGAAATGGTTCTCAACTGTTTAGAATTCCAAAAATGGACGATTTACCCAAAATTACGCCTCCAATAGCAAAACCAAACGAACCCGATTATAAACCATATAGACGCGACCCTGAAACCTTGGTAAGAAAATGGGCTTTGCCCGGAACCGAAGGGTTAAGACACAGAATCGGCGGTTTGGAAAAAGAAGATATTTACGGAAATGTTACAACAGACCCGCTAAACCATCAAAAAATGGTTGAATTGCGTGAGGCAAAAGTGCAAAAAGTAGCCGATTTTATTCCTGAACAAACTATTGTCGGAGATCCTAATGCTGACTTATTGGTTGTTAGCTGGGGTGGCACCTATGGAGCTGTTTTAACTGCTGTTGAGCAACTGCAAAACGAAGGTAAAAGTGTAGCACATGCTCATTTCCACCATATTATGCCATTACCGAAAAATACAGCTCAGATACTTGCAAATCACAAAAATATTGTTGTTTGCGAGCTTAATGCCGGACAGTTTGTAAATTATCTTAGAATGAAGCATCCTGAGTTTAAATATCGCCAATATAACAAAATTCAGGGCTTGCCATTTGTAGTTAGTGAGTTAACAGAAGTGTTTAACCAAATTTTAGAGGAGAAATAAAAATGGAAAATTATACAGTAGAACGTTCTAATGTAGAACTGACAAAAGAAGATTTTGTAAGCGACCAAATGGTAAAATGGTGTCCCGGATGTGGAGCTCATGCCATTTTATCTTCAGTTGCCAATGTGTTTCCTAAAATTGGTTATCGCAAAGAAAATTTCTGTTTGGTTTCTGGTATAGGTTGTTCGTCAAGATTCCCCTATTATGTTAATACTTACGGATTTCACGGTATTCACGGCAGAGCTGCTGCAATATCATCAGGAGTTAAAGTTGCAAACCCACACCTAAGCGTTTGGATTGCCACCGGCGACGGAGATTCTATGGCTATAGGAGGAAACCATTTTATCCACATAATTCGTAGAAATATTGACGTAAATATTCTTTTGTTTAACAATCAGATATACGGATTAACAAAGGGTCAATATTCTCCGACAACTCCTATGGGTAGTGTTACAAAAACTTCACCACAAGGGACAATAGAACATCCATTCAATCCGGGAGAATTGGTATTAGGTGCTCAGGGAACTTTCTTTGCCAGAGCAGTTGATACCAATCCTAAAATGATGACTGAGGTTATGTTTGAAGCAGCCCGTCATGATGGTACTTCTGTTATTGAGATATTACAGAATTGCGTAATTTTTGCAGATAAAACCCATGCTCAAGTTACTTCAAAAGATCTTAGAGATGAACATCAAATACATCTCAAAAACGGAGAGCCGATGCTTTTTGGGAAAGACAAGAAAAAAGGAATCATTATGAGAAATTCTCGTTTGGAAGTTGTTGAAATAGGCGTTAACGGCATTACCGAAGACGATATACTGGTACACGACCAATATCAACAGGATCCGGGCTTACATCTAATGTTGGCAAAAATGACTCCTCCTCATTTACCTATGGCTTTCGGCGTAATTCGTTCTGCAATGTATCCTACATACGACGATTTGGTAGAAGAACAAATAAAATATGCCAAAGAAACTTCCAAAATAAAGTGTATGGATGATTTGCTCAATAGCGGTGATACTTGGGATATAAAATAAGTATTACTTATTAAAGTAATTATCAGCAAAAAAGAGGCTGTCTGAAAAGTAAGGCAGCCTCTTTTTGTTTATTAATTTTGAATTCATTATTTTATTGAAGAAAATATAAAAAGATTTAAGATTTTATTAATAAATTAGTATATTTGTGATTACAAATACCAAAATCTATGAATAATGATTTGTCTAAAGATAATGAACTTTTGAATAAAGTTCGTGATCTTGAAGAACAGAATTCAATTTTAAAAATACAAATCGAAAAATTAAAAAAGGAATCTAAGTCATCTTTCAATGATTTTAAAAAATTGGAAATTTTAAATGATTTGATTCCCCAATTTATAAAACTCGATAGTCTAAATGATATCTATAATTATGTTACATATTTATTAAACGATTTTTTGTCTGATACTGTAATTTTGTTCAATTCTGTTGATGAAGAAAGAGGTATAGTTACACTTGAAAGTATCTCAGGAATTGACAATAAAATATTGAAAAAAATATTAGAAAAAACAAACTTTAATCCAATAGGAAAACAATTTAAACTAATTCATACACACGATAATTATTTTAGGTTAGGGAAGTTGGTTGAATTTCCCGGCAAATTAGAAGATTTTGCAAAGTCTGATTTATCTCCTTTAACAGCTAAGTTCATACAAAAAATTATAGGCTTACATAAAATTTATACAATAGGAATTATCCCCAATAAAAAATTATTAGCAATAATTCATTTATTCACATTCAACAAAAAAGTAATTGACAACACATATTTTATTGATATTATCGCTAATATTGCCGGCATATTAATTCAAAAAAAAATAACTGATAATATTCTTAAAGAAAACGAAATACAATTTCGGAATCTATTTGAAAATTCACCACTCGGAATATATAGAACATCACCCGATGGTAAAATTTTGCTTGCAAATAAGGCATTTTTAAACATATTTGGATTTGAAAGCATAGAAGAATTGCAATATATTGATATTGAAAAAGATATATATACATCCCCTTTTCAAAGATTAAAATTTATAAAACAGATTGAATCAGCCGGACATGTTTATGGAATTGAATTAGATGCAAAACGAAAAGACGGATCGAAAATCAATATAAGAGAAACTGCTACAACTATTTTTGATAATAACGGAAATGTGATTTATTATGAGGGAATTGTTGAAGATATAACTGAAAAAAAATTAGCGGATTTAAATTTAAAAATATCTAAAGAAAGCTATTTTGATATCTTTAATTCGGTTAGTGAAGCTATATATATACAGAATCCCGAAACCGGAGAGTTTATTGATGTAAATAAAGGTGCAGTTAAAATTTATGAGTGCAGCAGAGAAGAACTTATTGGGCAGACTCCCATGACAGTTGCAGCTCCTGGCTTAAATAATATAGAACAAATATGGGAGGATTCAAAAAATGTCTTTCGTACAGGCATCCCAATTAGATTCAATTTTTGGGCGGTAAAAAAAACAGGTGCAATTTTCCCCAAAGAAGTAATTGTAAACAAAGGCAAATATTTTGGAAAAGATGTTTTAATTGCTACTGCACGCGATATTACAGAAACTATTGAATATCAAGAAAAAATTTTATTTCAAAGCAAATTTCAACAAATCCTTATCGAAATTTCATCTTCATATATAAATATGCCGTTAGAAGATATAGATTCTTCTACAAATAATCTTTTAAAAGAAATAAGTACTTTTTTCGGAGCAAGCAGAGGATATATTTTCGATTTTGACCAAAATACCGGATTAACATCAAATACATATGAATGGTGTAATTTAAATATAACTCCCCAAAAAGAAAATCTACAGAATATAAAACTTCCTGAACGTTGGGTTGATGTTTTTAAAAGTGGTAATCCTTTATTTATATATGATGTAATGACTTTGCCCGAAGGCTATGAAAAAGAAATTTTAAAATCTCAGGATATCAAAAGTCTGATAGCTGTTCCCATGCTAAACTCATCTGAATTAGTTGGATTTATTGGATTAGATTTCAATGAAAATTATCATCAGTATTCAGAAGGAGAATACAAACTTTTGTCTTTTGCCTCACAGATACTAGTTAATATCAAATTAAGAATGAAAATGGAAAAAGAACTCATTATGGCAAAAGAAAAAGCAGAACAAAACGATAGACTTAAATCAGCCTTTTTAGCTAATATTAGTCATGAGATAAGAACTCCAATGAACGGCATACTTGGATTTACAGAACTCTTAAAGGACAACTATTTTGATGTTAAAGAAAAAGAGGAATTCATAGAAATGATACAGAAAAGTGGTGAAAGAATGCTTAATATAATAAATGACATTATAAATATTTCTAAAATAGAATCAGGGGTGATGGATTTAGAGATTAAAGAAACAAATATTAATAAATCAGTTGATTATATTTTCAATTTTTTCAAACCGGAATCTAAAAAGAAAAATCTAGAATTAATAATCGAATTACCATTATCAGATGATTTATCATTAATTAAAACTGATGAAGAAAAATTAATAGCAGTATTGACTAATTTAATGAAAAATGCATTGAAATTTACAGAAAAAGGGTATATAAAACTTGGTTATAATAAAAGAAATTCAGATATTTTATTTTATGTAATTGACACCGGAATTGGTATTTCAGAGGAAAAACAAGAGTTAATTTTCCATAGATTTGTTCAAGCTGATATAGAGAATAAATCTGCTTATCAAGGTGCCGGGCTGGGGTTATCAATTAGTAAAGCTTACGTTGAGTTAATGGGAGGAAATATATGGGTTGAATCGAAATTAGGAGAAGGAAGTAAGTTTTGTTTCACAATCCCTTTGGAAAATCCCCAAAAAAGTAGAAAAACATCCGAAAATTGATTTAAAAAAAATTTTTTAAGCGAAAGTAAAGTTAGTATAAATTTTGCCTTTTAAAATGTTGATCCTAAGTTATTTATTTTGAAAAATTTGGTAAAGTTTAAGATAAAACTCTTATAAACTTCACTAAAAGGCTACTAAAACCTTATTACTTCCTGACAAAAACAAACACTTTTCTATTTATAGAAAATAAGATGTTTAATAAAAACTGATGTTCAAAATTTTACCTGTACAAACAACGATAAGTTGTGTCTTCTTTTACGCTGATTTTAAATTTCGAATTTTTTGGAACTACAAAAGTTTCAAATTCCCCGTATTCTTTCCATTCAGTTTCGCCTTCAAGCATTATAAGCATTTTACCTGATGTAACAGTCATATATTCGACTGTGGATGTCCCAAATTCGTAATCGCCGGCCGCCATAACTCCTATTGTTGCCGGACCTTCGCTTGTTTGGTAAGATATAGACTTTACCTTACCGTCAAAATATTCATTTGTTTTAAACATAATTATTTTTTTTCGCCAAAATTAATAATTAGAAGCAATTTTATGAAAGATTTTAGATAAATTTGAATAAAAAAAGACGTGACAGCAAATAGAGAAAAATACGGTGCAGCTATATTGGCAGGAGGGAACAATACACGATTCAACGGAATTAATAAAGCCTTGCTTGAATATAACGGAGAAAAATTCATAAAAAAAATTTCCGATACTTTAGCTTCTGTATTTGATGAAATAATTGTAATAAGCAATATTTCCGGTGAATTAGAAAAAAATATAAATTATCCTGTATTTGAAGATAAAATAAAATCCTGCGGTCCATTATCGGGAATACATGCGGCACTCTTTTATTCGATGAAAGATTATGTATTTATGGTTTCATGCGATATGCCCTTTATTAGAAAAGACATAATTGAAAAACAAATTGATTACTTTTCAATGTTTTCAGGCGATGTTTGTATCCCTAAATCAAAAGAATATATAGAACCGCTTCATGCTATTTATTCTAAAAAAATATTACATCAACTCGAAAATTTTCTATTAACATCAGATAATTTTAAAATTATGAATTTTCTCAAAAATACAGATATTTGTTACTGGGATACCGATTATTTAATAAATGCAAAAGAATCTTTTATCAACATTAATACTCCAGAAGAATTTAATAAGTATTTAAAAGGTGTTTAGCTGCTATAAAAATAGTTTTTTAAGCTCTTTTCTCTCGAAAACTAAGACTGTGGAAATAAAAAAAGTTATCCAAACAAAGTTTAAACCGATTTGCAAATGAAGTTCTTTTAGCTTTAAGAAATTGCTGGCAAAATAAATTAAAACTGCAAACAGTATATAAAAAAGTATTTTCCCTGTTTGATAGTTTATTCGGTAATATTTTTGTCCCAAAACGTATGATATAAACATTATTGAGAAATAGCAAATTAATGTAGCCCATGCTGCTCCCATATATCCGTAAACGGGTACAAGCAAAAAGTTTAAAAGCAAAGTAATTGCAGCGCCAATTAATGAGATATAAGCACCAAAACGTGTTTGGTCAGTAATTTTGTACCAAATAGATAAGTTATAAAATATTCCCAGAAACAAGTTTGCTAAAAGCAATATGGGAACCACGTTTATTCCTAGACGAAAGTCTTTACCTACAAATAGGATTACAAAGTCGATAAATACGGTTACAACAACAAAAATTATCGTACAAATTATAACAAAATATTTCATCACATCGGCATAAATTTGCTTTGCTTCTTTTTTACCTTCCTGAGCAAAAAAGAAAGGTTCGGCAGCAAACTTAAATGTCTGGATAAATAATGTCATTATAATAGCCACTTTATAACAGGCTCCGTAAATACCCAACTGTGACATAGGATTTTGGTCTGCCGGAATTAGATGTTTCAGCAGAATACGGTCGAATGTTTCGTTTACAATTCCGGCCATGCCCCATATCATTATCGGGAAAGCATAGTAAAACATTTGTTTCCAAAGCTCTTTATTAATTTTCCACTTAATTTTTTCGAGTTCGGGCGATAATAGAAAAAATGTTGCAATACTGGCAAGTAAATTTGATATAAAAATATAACCAACTCCTATTTCGGGCGAATAAATATATCGTAAAATGTTTTGAATAAAAACATTACCAACATTTTTTGACAACCATGGGCATAAAAGTATAAAGAATAAGTTTAACCCGATTTGAAGAGTTATATTTACAGATTTTATTATTGCAAAACGTTTTGCTTTGTTTTGGATTCGTAATAATGCAAAAGGAATTGATGTTACTGCATCCAAGCCCAAAATTAATGCAAACCATACAATGTATTCGCTATTTGATGCATATCCCATAGTCCTTGAAATTGGGAAGGCAAACATAATTGTAATAACTATAAAAAACATCGAACTTATTATTAATGATAATGCCGATGTTTGATAAACTTCATCCTTATTTTCGTGTTTTTGCGAAAATCTGAAAAAGGCAGTTTCCATACCATAGGTCAAAATAACCATCAGAAATGCCACATAAGCATAAAGTTCGGTAACAACACCATATTCATCAGTAGTGAAAACACGAGTGTACAATGGAACCAAAAAATAATTCAACAATCGACCGACAATAGTAGGAAGGCCATAAATAGCAGTTTGTCCGGCTAATTTTTTTAAAGGATTCAATTCAATTAATTTTAAAGCAAAATTAATTTTTTTAATAATTTGTACAAATACAACTTATTTATTGTTAAATTTGTCTATTACAAAATAGAAATTTATTAAACATTATTTGATATGAAAAGAACAAAACTGTTAATTATGATTTTTTTATGCTTCAATGTAATGTTATCTCACAGTCAAATTAGTTTTGATGTGTTGGCATACAATTCAAACAATTCAATATTAAACGACACCATCACTGTTTGTAAGGGAGATACAGTTAATTTAAAAATAGCCAATATGGTCGGTTTGATGGTTTTTTATGAAGATTTTAATTTAGGCAACTATGATTCGACAAAATTTACAGTAAATCCGGCACCATTATTCAATAATCCCTGTCCTCCGCTAAGTTTGCCTGCAGAAGGAGCGGTATTATGGTTTGGATATGGCATGGCTCCTCGATGGGTTAGGACAAAAGAAATGCCGATAGATACTAATATGAGAGTTGAGTGGGATATGAAGTACGGAGGAAATCAAAACGCAACTAACTGCGAAACTCCCGACTTGCCATCAGAGGGTGTTCATCTGCAATGGTCTATTGATAACGGTCATGTATGGCACAATTTCCCCGGAGTAGATATTGCCCCTTCAGGAACATTTAACTCTCCCGGATATGTTTATGGAAGCGGCGGATATTGGACTCCTTTTGGCGGAAATGTTCCGATGGGACCTTACTATACATAGAATCGTTATTCGGTTCCTATCCCCGATAGCGCAGTTTCAAATAATACTTGTTTCAGATGGTATCAGGAAATAGCCTCACCAACAAATGTATTTGACCATTGGGGTATTGATAATATTAAGATATTCTCCAAAGCATTGAATACCAAATTGCAGTATTACTGGGAACTTTTCCCAAACGTCACGGTCGATAATATATCAATTAATCCGACTCAAACTCAATGGGTAAAAGCTTTTGTTGTTGATACCAGCCAAAATCCGCCGGCAGTTTATTCCGACTCCGCATTGGTTATTGTAATCCAAACCCCACCTGCACCCGTAATCACTTTAAATAACGGAATATTATTTTCTTCCTCTCCTTCAGGAAGCTATTGGTTTTATAATGGCCAATTAATCCCTTATGCTAATTTGAACATGTATGCTCCGAGTACCTCCGGAAATTACCAGGTTGCATATACCGATATTAACGGTTGCCATTCCGATACTTCTTTACTTTACATTTTTAACGGTACGGGTTATGTAAATAATTTTGAAAACAATAAAGTTACAATAGTCCCCAATCCTACAGAAAATTCTTTTTTAATAAAATCGGATATTATAATAAAAGATGTTGAAATTGTCGATATTAATGGCAAAATAATTCAATCTTCCTTTGCAATACCTGAAAATAATATAATTGATATTAGTTATTTGAATAAAGGAATATATTTTGTAAAAATTACAGATATTTCCGAAAACAAAAGCATATTTAAACTTGTCAAAAATTAAAAATTAAGGTTTTTGTTAACTAATATCATATTCGTTCAAAATAATTTAATTGTCAATTTTTTTTCGATTTTGTTAGTCAAATGTGATTAAAATGCTTATCTTTGGCATAATATTTGTAAAAAGCAATTGAAAAATATTGTAAAAGTTTAAAAATTCAAAAAATTATTTTATGAAAAATATTTTCAAATTAGCATTAGTATTGCTTGTAATAGCAACAATTTCCTGTACGCCTACACGCGAGGTAAGAAGAGTATCGCCCGACCAGCAATTCGATTTAAGCGGAAGATGGAATGACAGCGATGCAAAGATGACAGCAGATGCTATGATTGCACAGGTATTAAATGAAGCCTGGTTATCGGAATATCAAAAAGAAAACGACGGTAAAAGGCCTGTTGTTATAGTAGGATTAATAAACAATAAAACCAGCGAGCATATAAGTGCCGAAACTTTCATAAAGGACATCGAAAGAGCATTTTTAAAAGATCGCAGAGTAAGATTGGTTCAAGCCGGAGATAAAAGAGAGCAACTAAGAGGCGAAAGAGCCGATCAGCAGGATTATGCTTCGCCTGAAACTACAAAAAGATGGGGTAGAGAACTCGGTGCCGATTTTATTATGCAAGGAAGTATTAATTCTACCGTAGATTCGTTTAATAAAGATAAAGTAGTAAGTTATAAGATAAATCTCGAACTTACTAATATCGAAACTAATGAAATCGTTTGGATTGGTGATAAAGAAATTAAAAAAGTAATTTCAAACTAAGAAAATCATAACATATTACAAAATGCCGACAAAATAACAGATATTTCAATTTTGTCGGCATTTTTTGAGTTTATTATTAATAATAATTAATTCTGCGTAAAGGATGAGGGCTAATTACAAAATTCTGAGGTTTGGATTATATTTTTTAATTTTTATTTTACTTAATTCCTGTGCAACATATTACCAACAAAATATTAAGTTTCAATCATATGTTTCAACGGGTGATATACCTAAAGCTAAGGAAATACTTGAAAAAGACAAAAGCAAGAAAAACAAAAACAAGGTTTTATACCTGTTTAACAAAGGTTGGATTGACTGGATAAGCAAGAATTATAACGAGAGTAATGCAGCTTTTGAGGAAGCCGACAGAATTATTGAAGATCAGCAAAAAAACTTAGGTCTTGAAGCTTTGGCTTTGGTATCAAATCCTTCGGTAAAGCCCTACAAACCTGAAGATTTTGAAGTTGTTTTGGTTAATTATTATAAAGCACTCAATTATCTTAGTCTTGGTAAAAACAGGGAAGCTCTTGTTGAAGTACGCAAAATAAACGAAAAGTTAAATCAACTTAACGACAAGTATCCCGACCATAAAAACCGCTATCAGGATGACGCTTTTGCTCATATTGTTATGGGCTTGATATACGATGCAAACAGAGAATATAACGATGCATTTATAGCATACAGAAATGCTTTGAATGTTTATGAAAACTCTTATTCGAAAAACTTCAACCTTCAGGCACCCGAGCAGTTGAAAAAGGACCTTTTAAGAGCTGCATACAGAACCGGATTTATGGAGGAACTGAGGTTTTATGAACAAAAATTTAATATGAAGTACGAACATCAGGCAAATCAGGGAGGAGAACTTGTTTTTTTATGGCATAACGGCTTAGGGCCTGTAAAGTCGGAATGGAGTATTAATTTTTCGAAAACAGGGAATAATGATGGTTGGGTTACCTTTGCTAACGAACAATACGGGATGTCGTTTCCGATATTTATTGGCGATAAAAGCGATAAAGAAAAATCGGGCTTTGCAAAACTTAGTTTTTTGAGAATAGCTTTTCCGAAATATCTCGAAAGAAAACCAATATTTACAAGAGCTGAGATATTGAGCAACGATAAAACCTACACTCTTGAAACGGCTCAGGATATCAACGGAATAGCATTCAAGACTTTAAACGACCGCATGCTCAGAGAAATGGGTAACTCAATATTAAGATTAGCAACAAAAAAAGCCATAGAAGCTGCTGCCAGAAAAGAAAACGAAGATTTGGGTTCAGCTATTGGGATTTTAAATGCATTGACCGAAAAAGCCGATACAAGAAACTGGCAAACAATACCTTATAATATTTGCTACACAAGGGTTTATTTACCCGAAGGCGAAAACGATATTCAATTCAGGGCATACTCTTCTTCATCTCAGGTTAAGTCTGAAAATTTTAAATTCAATATTGTAAAAAACAAAACAATCTTTTTTACTTATAATACTCTCGATGCACTGCCCCCAACCGACAGATAGTATTTGCAGCCATGCAATATTGTAATAATTTGCTCGTTTGGTTATTAATTAAAATTTTAGATTAGGTTTAACAATTGAATAATTGATTACTTAATTAAAAATCATTACCTTTGCAAAGAAAAATAAAAAATATTATAAAATGACCAAAGGCAGGATATTGTTTGTAAATCAAGAAATTACACCCTATCTTGAAGAAAATCACATGTCGAGAATAGGGAGGTATCTTCCTCAGGGAATACAGGAAAAAGGGAAAGAAATAAGAACATTTATGCCGCGTTACGGGCATATAAACGAAAGAAGAAATCAGCTTCACGAAGTTATCAGGCTTTCGGGAATGAACTTGATTATTAACGATCACGACCATCCATTAATAATTAAAGTTGCTTCTATTCAAACTGCACGTATGCAGATATATTTTATTGATAACGAAGATTATTTTCAGCGTAAAGCTCAATTTTACGATAAAAATAATGTCTTTTTTGAAGATAATGACGAAAGGGCAATATTCTTTGCCAGAGGCGTTATTGAAACTGCCAAAAAATTAAGTTGGTCACCTGAGCTTATCCATTGCCACGGATGGTTTACATCGCTTACTCCGCTTTACATCAAAAAAGCTTATAAGGATAACCCTTTGTTTTCTGATACTAAAGTAGTTATTTCGCTTTATGACGACGATTTTAAGGGAGAATTAAATAAAAATTTCGCTCAGAAAATAAAATTACCCGGAATTACAAACAAAGAGCTCAAGCATTATAAAACACCCGATTATGCAGGAATTATGAAAGCCGCTATCGATTTTTCGGACGGAATTATTTTAGGCAGTCAGAGTATAAATAGCGAAGTTCTTTCTTATGCTTTAAAATCGGGAAAGCCTTTATTAACTTACCAAAACAATGATAATTATATTGATGCATATTCGGACTTTTACGATGAAGTAATGGCGAAAGAGTCTGTTGTAGTTTAAATTTAACAAATAAACTTTTGAAAACTTTGAAAAATTACCACTTTGCAATTATTCTGATTTTATCGTTTTTTGCAATATTACTTAATTCATGCGACGAAGAACCGGATTTAATCGGGCTTGATTTGCAACCTCAAAGCGAGAAATTAGGCGTAGCATATTCCGATACATCTACCGTGTTTGCTTATTCCTTAATCGACGACTCGTTAAGAACGGATAATTACTCTTTAAACTTGTTAGGAACTTACAACGACCCTATTTTTGGCACTACCTCTGCTTCAATTTTCACTCAAATCAGATTATCCAATAATAACGTTGACTTCGGAAATAACCCCGTGCTTGATTCGGTGATTCTGAAATTGCCTTATTCAGGCAGTTATACATACAACGATATTACTACTAAATTGGACAAACAACACATTAAGATTTACGAGGTTAGCGAAAAGATTTATATTGACAGTGTTTATTATTCCGACAAGGTTTTAAATTATGACGATGTTAATGAGCTTGGAGACCTTGTATTTACACCTGCTCCAAAGGACAGTGTATCGATAAACGGAGTAAAATATCCTCCATTATTGCAAATAAAGTTAAACTCATATTTCGGTAATAAACTATTAAATGCAGGTACTGCCAATTTAATCGATAACGATAAGTTTACAGACTATTTCAAGGGACTTTTTATCAAAGCATTGCCATTATCAACAACTCAAACCAACAAGGGGGCGATACTTTATTTTAATTTGAATTCAACTTTAGCAGATTTAACAATTTATTACAAAAATTCAGGCGATACAACACAAAAAAAATATATATTTGTAATAAATGACAAATGCTCGAAATTTACTAATTTTAATCATTATGGTTATTCAAATGCCTCTTTGGATTTAAAAAAACAATTGGGTATAGGAATGCCGGCCGATACAACTGAAGGATTTAAACAATTATATCTTCAATCGATGGGAGGTGTAAAAATAAACTTAAAATTACCTTATTTGAGAAACTGGGTTAAAGACAGGAAAGTCGTTATAAATGAGGCTGTATTGGTGCTTAGTAATATTGATGTTAATGACAATAATACTCCTCCTAAGCTTTTGACACTCTTAAGAAAACTCTCAAGCGGTAAAACAGCATTTTTGCCCGATTATATCGACGAAGGCTCATCGTTCTTTGATGCTAATTACAATTCTTCCAAAAGAGAATATCGTATCAGGATAACGCGATATATTCAATATATGCTCAATACAACCGATACCGATTATGGTCTTGTAATGTTAATTGATTCTCGTAGAACTACCGCTAACAGATTGATAATGAGAGGAACGGATAAAACATTTTCTGACAGATTGAAACTTGAAATTAAATATACCTTAATAAAATAAATATTAACCAAAATCTATTTAAATATGTGTGGTATAGTAGGTTATATAGGTCCACGTGAAGCATATCCGATACTGATAAAAGGTCTTCACCGTTTAGAATACAGAGGATATGACAGTGCCGGTATTGCAATATTGAATAATAAGCTGAATGTTTATAAAACAAAAGGAAAAGTAGCCGATCTTGAAAATTTTGTTAAAGGTAAAGATATAAGCGGAACAATAGGTATAGCTCATACTCGTTGGGCTACTCACGGCGAACCCAATGATGTAAATGCTCATCCTCATTTTTCCCAATCAGAAAATTTAGCTCTTATACACAACGGAATAATCGAAAATTATGCCGTTTTGAAGGAGGAGTTAATTAAAAACGGATATGTATTTCAAAGTAATACCGATACAGAAGTATTAATACAATTAATTGAATATATAAAGGAAACAAACAATATTTCTGTTTTCGATGCTGTTCAACTTGCATTAAATCAGGTTATTGGTGCGTACGCAATAGTAATTATATCAAAAGATGATCCTAATACATTGATAGCAGCTCGCAAAGGAAGTCCTTTGGTTATAGGGATAGGAGAAGATGATTTCTTCCTTGCCTCGGATGCAACACCTATAGTTGAATATACCAAAAATGTTGTTTATCTTGATGATGAAGAGATAGCAATTTTGAGAAGAGGTGAAGAATTGAAAGTTAAAACCATAAGCAATGTCGAGAAAACTCCATTGATTCACAAGTTGGAAATGAATTTAAGTCAACTTGAAAAAGAAGGTTATGACCACTTTATGTTAAAGGAGATTTTCGAACAACCCAAAACAATAAGAGACAGCTGCAGAGGAAGAATTCAAAAAGATATTAGTTATATATCATTGGCAGGTATTATTGATCATAAAGATAAATTTTTAAAAGCAAGAAGAATAATAATAACTGCCTGCGGAACATCGTGGCATGCAGGTCTTGTGGGCGAGTATTTGTTCGAGGAGTTGGCCCGTATTCCTGTTGAAGTTGAATATTCATCGGAGTTTCGTTATCGTAAGCCTCTTATTTATCCTGATGATATAGTTATAGCTATTTCTCAATCGGGAGAAACTGCCGATACTCTTGCTGCTATTGAGCTTGCAAAATCGCAGGGAGCATTTATTTATGGAATTTGTAATGTTGTAGGTTCTTCCATTGCAAGAGCTTCTCATACAGGCTCGTTTACACATGCTGGTCCTGAAATAGGTGTAGCTTCCACTAAGGCTTTTACCGCACAGGTTGCAGTTCTTACGCTTATGGCTTTAGCTATCGCTCAGGAAAAAGGAACCGTTGATAATAAAGTTTTTAAGGAAATAGTTGACGAGTTGGAATCTATACCCGATAAGGTTTCCCAAGTTTTGAAACAGAACGATAATATTAAGGAAATAGCCAAAATATTTACTTATGCCAGAAATTTCCTTTACCTTGGAAGAGGATATAACTTCCCTGTTGCTTTAGAAGGTGCTTTAAAGCTAAAGGAAATTTCGTATATTCATGCAGAAGGTTATCCTGCTGCCGAAATGAAACATGGTCCTATTGCTCTTATCGACGAGCAGATGCCTGTTGTTGTCATTGCTACCAATAAGGGGACATACGAGAAAGTTATCAGCAATATTCAGGAAGTTAAAGCACGTAAAGGAAGAATTATTTCTGTGATAACCGAAGGAGATGTAACGGTTAAAGAATTATCCGACTATTATATTGAAATTCCTGAAACCAAAGAAATGCTTGTCCCTATTTTAGCTACTGTTCCTCTTCAGCTTCTTGCTTATCATATAGCTGTCCTTCGCGGTTGTAATGTCGACCAACCCAGAAACTTAGCTAAATCAGTTACTGTTGAGTAATCCAAATTCCGGTAAATTATATTACCGAAATTTGGATTTATTAGTGTATCATTTTTTTGCAGGTACTTTTGCCGCAGGTATTTTCTTTGGAACTTTAGGCTTAATTGTTGCTTTAGGTTTAGGAGGTTCTGCAATTTTTTGCTGTTCAGTATTTGTTGGTGTATCTATTTTGGGTGATTCCTGTTCTTTGATTTCAGAGCCTGTTTCAACCGGTTTTTCGGCACTTTGAACAGTATCGTTGATAATAGGTTGTATTTCGTTTTTGATATTTTCAATTATTGCCGTGTCTTTTATTTCTGAATTGTTGCTATCGGGTAAGTTTATATTTTGTTGTGTTGTGTCGGTAAATGTTGGCTTAATATCATCGGGAACAATTGAAGTATCTGATGCAGGAACAAGCATACTGTCGGGAACTTCAGGAGTGTAAGTAATTTTTCTTTTGCTTTTACTGTAATCATCTTCTTTGATATTAGTAGTTTTTATTTTTTCGTACCTATATCCCTGTTTGGTTTTTCCGAAAATTAAATTCATTCCGAAATGAATTCCGAAATTTTTCATGTCGGCTAAATATACTGATGAAAAGTGATCGCCAATAATATAAGTTTGAAATGGTCCTAATGCAAATGAAATTCCGCCTCCGGGATTAAAAAGTTGCCCGCTTACCATGGTATTGCTTAATGTTATTGCAAAAAACCTTCCTATATTTCTGTTGTATGAAATACTAAACATACGGTTTACGTCATTATTTACAAACTCGTGCAATAATAAAAAGCCGAATCTGTCTCTTGGAGTTAAATTATAGGAAGCAGAAAGGTATAATTTGGTTTTAAGAGGCGATTTGTAAGATTTTCCTTCTACATCGGTAATTCCCATAGTTTCTTTTATCGAATCGAGCATTTTTTCGAAAATCGAATCTTTGAGTTCACCGTTTTTAAAAACTTCGTTTATATCGAAACCGCTGAAAGTAAATTGAGCATTTGGGTTTTTACTTATATAGTCTTTAGTATTCATTTTCCAATTAATTGATCCAAGGTCTATAAGGCTTATCCCGAAGTGCCAGCGTTTGTTGAGCCTGTATTCGGCTCCGAAATCTACAGCAAATCCGTTGTTTTTTGATAAATCTTCCCATTTGATTTTTTTTGCCTGATTATCGAAATTTTTTAAACTATCGAACGGTGTTGAAGTATGCACAAGAAAATCGGAAGTTGCAGTAATTTCGTAAGTATTTGGATCAGTATAAAGCTGTATAACCGATTTTTCGGTATAAACGTTTGCAATTCCTATCAGATATTTGAATCGTGCACCGAATGAAAGTTTTTTGCCAAATTCTCTCGAATAACCGAAAGATAATTCGGAATATGAATTTAAACCGAATTTTGAGTCGCCTAAGTTGGCGGTTTTCCCTATAAATGGTTCATTTCCTTTTAGCAAGAAAGTCATAAAGTCTTTGGTATAATTAAAATTAGTTGTCATTTTATAATTTACACCAAAAGAAATATAGTTTTTTTTGATTCTGAAACCCATTGCAAATAGTTGCTGAGAAATTTCATACGATAGTTTGTTGTTGTCGGATAATGCATTTAATAGTTTGTCCTTATCAATTATCAGAGAATCATCGGCTCTGCGAGTAAATATATCATTATATGAAAAACTACCATTGTTGATATTTAAAAACAAAGAAGACATCCCCGGTATTCCCAAATAAAACTTACAATTTGGAAATAAAGCAGGATTAGAATACCCTGATTGGGGAATATTTTGCATAAAATAAATCGTATTCCCGTCTTGTGCTTTTATAATTGAATAACAATTTATTAAAAGCAATAATGTTATTATTTGGAGTATATTTTTTTTCATATCGATTAGTTTTAGAGGTTTAGTTTAGTTTTAACCTTTATTCCCATTTTCACATTAATGTAGTCTTCGTTAGAAATTTTAACATCGCGATTTGGGAAGTCAAAAGTTTTAAGTCGTGCATTTATAAACATAAATTTACTGTTTTCGATTTTTCGGAGACGGGTGTTATTTACGTTTATTTGGGTTGACTTGAAAGTAGGAACGCTTACCATATCATTACTACCTACTATACCCGATTTTATAATGTTAGTTCCGTCGATTATCAGCGAGTCGAGAATTTGGTATGAGGCATCGGTAAAATATACCTGAACATCAGCATCTAAAGGGAAATGGTTAAGCATATTAATCATAAAACTTGCTTCAGCGATATCTTTTATTTTCGACAAATCAAATTTTAAAGTATCCTGAAGTACGAAGCCCCCGATTTTTCCGTAAAGCGGCAATTCAATATTAAAATCTACTTTAATTGCACTGGTATCCAAGACAAACGATTCGTGTGTAGGGTCGGGGACGGGGTAGAGTTTACCGTTAACCTTATATATTATTTTTTTAGGTGCAATATTAAAGGCATTTGCCAAATCGGTACTGGTAACAGATGGTATATTTGTGGTTGCATATTGCCCTACCTGATTAACATTGGGTGAATTTATCGGTAATGGATTGGGGTTAGGAAAATCGTTTATATTTACAACATTATTACCATTTATGGCCATAAATTTCTCTACTTTTATTTCCGAAGGTATTCCAAACGAGTTTTTAACATCCATACTTACTTTAACATTGTTAAAATTGAAATTTCCGTATGTTTGTGTCGTAAATATGCTTATTTCGGTAGTATCATACATAGGGAAGGATTGTTGTCCGATATATCCGAACAATTTAGCATATTCAATATCAGCCATTTCGTTATTGAGGTATATAAAGTAATTCGGATTTAAAGGGTAATTGTCGTGATAAATATAATGTTCGTATTTGAAAGTAACTTCGTTTTTATGTCCCGGAGCATTATTAAACTTAATTCTGCACCCCGAAAGGTCAATCGGGGGAATTGTAATTGTGTACGGACAAGCCCAGCCGTTGTAGTCGATAGGAACATCAAGAATGAAAGGATTTCCGTTTTGCATAATAACATCTGGAATGGTAAGCCTGAGTCTGCTCTTATGATTTATATCTGTATTTATCGATAACTTCAGAGTTGCTTTTTTAATAAAAAAGCTGTCGATTCTTTGATCTTGTTCAGGTAAAGCAAATTTATAGTTATTTGTTAAAATCAGATAATTAGAGTCGCCCGGTGAAGGTAGTGTTAAATTAAGATTATTAGTATCGGTAAGTATGCTCTGATTAGGTATTATAAATATATCTTTGGCCATTAGCGAAACCAGATTATTTGATTTATAAACCAATTTTAGCGAGTTGTCGGTATTTACCTGAATTATTCCCGTGGTGTCTTTCAGTATATCCTTTAAGGTTAGTTTTGAATTAATAAGAGGTGCTGCTAAGGAAGGGTCATACTGATTTTTTGCCAGCTTATCAAACTCAAAATCCCCGTCTTTGAGGCAACTGTTCAGTAGAATACAAATAATCGCAAATCCTATTGTGACAATAGGTTTAAATATTTTTGTTTTCATTTTTTTATAATTTTAATTTGTTTTAGGCTCTTTAATTTCGTTGCGGTAAGGTAGCCTTTTTGCAGCTTTTTCTAAAATAATTTTTTCGAGATACAGGGCGTTTTTATCAGGTCCGGCAAATACTGTATCATAGTATTCCCAAAGCAGTTTTCCGTTTTTATCGATAATTGATACTTTTGAATCGACTGTTATTCTCGAATTCTCGTTTACAATCTGCGACGATTTGTAGAAAAATACTACCACAAGAGCATCGACATCGCATATTTTTGAAATTTCCTCATAGCTGAATTTCGACATGTTAGAATAATTAATATTGTTGTTCTCGAGCAACATTCTTGTTTTTCTTACATCCTGCAATTCGGCGGTAAGTCTTTTGTTTCTGTTTTCATTCAAATTTGCAGCAAAAAAGAAATCTTGAAGAAAAACCGATTCATCTTTATGCAGCTTTAGCATATCGTCAACAGTCAAATCACGTGGTAAGCTCTTTATATCAACAGTTATGATTATTGGTATAATCGCGATTTTCTTATGTATTTTCTGATATACACTAAAATCGCTCATTTCATATATATTTGATTGGGCATGAACCTTATTGCCATAAGCAAAAAGTAAACTTAGAACTAAAAAAAATAGTAATTTTTTCATAACTTTCTCCTTTTTAAAATTGTTTATTAAAACAAAATTAAGAATTTAATAATCAATTTAATAAAAATACTTGTTTTTTTTGATTAATTAAGTAAAATACTTACAAATTTATCAACAATGCAATTTAAAAAGTTGTAGAGTTTCGGGATAAAAAACTTTAACTACAAATAATCGGAGAGTTTTTGATCGCTGAGGTAATTTTTAAATTCTAATGATAATTTATTTATAATACCTCCCATCAAACATTTATCAAATGGACATACAGGGCGGTCGAGAGGGCAACCTTCTATTGAAATATGGCCTTCAATTGATTGGTATATATCAAGTAAAGTAATTTCTGACGGTTTCTTTTTTAGTATAAAGCCTCCTGAAGGGCCTCTCGTTGAACTTACGTAACCGTCCTTAACAAGACGTTGCATTACTTTAGCCAGATGGTTTCTTGAAGCACCGGTTCTTTCGGAAATAGTGTTAACATTAATTAAACCTTCTGATTTACCAATTAGTACAATAGCATGTATTGCAAGTGAAGCTGCTTCTGATAATTGGATAATTCTTGCCATTTAGTAATATTTCATGCAAAAGTAGAAAAAAATTACTACAAAACTTTTTTGCACAATAATATTTTTTTAGAATTTTTTATATTTTAAGTTCAAGCAACAAATTCAACTTTTTTATAAATAAAAGAGATGAAAAGGGAGAGATAATTATTAAAATTTCCAAAAACAGATGAGGGAAAATAACTTTCCCCCACTCTGTTTTTACGGATAAAGTTTATCTTAGCCCCCTAATCTTCTACAAAAAAGTTGCTATGAGTAAACATTTAACCATAAAGCAAAGATATGAAATACAAGCATAAATAAAAGCAAAACACAGAAAAAATTTTATTGCTAAACAACTTGGCGTTGATAAATCAACTATAACCAGAGAGATACAGAGAAATTCGGGTAAATGTATTTATAACGCTCAAAAAGCCTAAGAAAGGTAAAATGAACGAAAGAAAGATGTTTTAAAAAAAACGATTTACATAAAGTATGAAAAAAATTGTAAGAGAAAAGATAAAAGATTGTTGGTTGACGGAGCAAACGATAACTTTGTAATACAAAATGCCGTGAGCTGCAATATAACACTTCAAATTTACAACCGCTAGGGCAGGATGATATACGAGAACACTAACTACCAAAACGACTTCAGTTGCAAAACCTGTGCCGCAGGTGTTTACTACTATGTAATAAAAGCAAAAAGCAAACGAAACGGGAGAGAAAAGGAGTATAAAGGGAGTTTGATGATATTTAATGGGAAGTAGTTAATAGTGATGAATCAACTTCAATATTAATTTTTTAAGAATTTTTGTTAAATTTTATTATTTTGCTTTTTTTTTTAATATATTTACAGCCTAAAATTTATTAATTCTTTTATGTTACATTTTTTATCCGTAAGCCCTTCAAACAACATAAGTAAGATACTTACTCACTCACTTGCTTGTACCTTGTACTTTGCTCCTTGCTCCTTGCTCCTTATGTAGATATAGAACCAACAAAATTAAGGATAAAATCAAGAACTAAGAAAAGAATTTTAGATCTTTGCTTTTTTAATAAGTTATGCAAGACAAACTTAAGTGTCTGCTGGTCGGTTTAAAAAAAAGGATATAAATGTAAACCGACCTAAAACTAAGTGAAACTAAAAAAATATTAACTTATTAAAAAACCAAATAAAATGAAAGAAAAAATACTTTTAATTACTTCACTTGTAATGATTGAAATTACATGTATGCAAGCACAAACCGGACAATTAATCATAAATGGCAATAATAACGATTGTAATACAGTAGCCACATATTTTATTGAGAATGGCTCATTGCAATGTGACTATTTATGGACATTGAGCGGAGGCGGACAAATAATATCTTCGAATATAGGCCAATCAATCACAGTACAGTTCGATAATACTCTGCAATATTGCGACACATCCATATTAAGCGTTATAGCAATAGATACATGTCCTTACAGTCCATCATCAGGTTTTAAGCGAATATTTGCCTGTTGCGAAGATAACATAACCTATAGGTTTGATAATTATACTACACAACAACCTATGACATTCGGTAACGCTAGTACCATACTGATAAACGGAGATTTTAAGATGAAACATAATGTTACATTTGATAATGTAAATGTATATATGTCCCCCGATTCCAGAATATTGCTTGAAGAGGAAAACATTGGGTTGCATATTATCAATGGAACAGTAATAACATCGAATATAGATTGCTGTACAAATATGTGGGATGGAATTTATACCGACAGAGAAACACAAACGGTAAAAATAAGCGGAGGTTCAGTAATAACCAATGCACAACATGCTTTGAACATAAGGCAAGGCTCTACCTTTTCGTTAGAGGATTCATATTTTATAAATAATTATAAGAATTTGACAGTTTATCAAGGCTCAGGAGGAGGCACACCAGCATATCCTGCTTTAATAAGAAATATGAAATTTGTGGGAAGCAATAGCCTTCAATATCCCCCACACCAGGGCGAACAGACCTGTAGCGGAATAGAAGTTTTCAGGACATACGCCCTTACAATCGGTGATCCCTCGAGCATTTATAATCAAAACACATTTGAAAATATGTTTTGTGGAATAAAAACTGCACAATCGTATGTAGAAATATTTAATAATTATTTTAAAAATATAAACTCTACAATACAAACAGTCGGAGGAAATCCGGTTCAAATCTACAATGCAACAGCAATATTCGGCTTAGGCAACGATACAAGTATACAACAGAATAATCAATGGCATGGATTAAAAATAGGAGGCAGTGGATTAGAAAGCAATATTTTTGATAGTTGCTATAACGGAATATATGCCTTTAATTTGAAATTGCTTGCAGAAGGGAATTCAATAAATATTAGTAATTTTGGAGTAGAAGGCAGGGATTTATTTGATGATTCTTATGTAAGATTTAATAAAATAAGAGATGCATCAGGTATCGACACCACACATTGCCAAGAAGGGATTAGGATTCTAAACATACAACCGCGAAGGTGTAAAATAACAGTGAATAATAATGATATAAATGCCAAAAACAGAGGAATAAATATGATCAATACAAACAGTATGCCCTCATATAATTTGTTGGTAGAGGTTCATAGTAATATTATTAAATTAAATGCTAACTATCCGCCTATTAATAAGCCCAAATCAGCAATAAAAGCATTGAATTGTAATGGTATATTTATTGGGCATAATACACTTTCCATTGCTAATTATTCTACAGCTTCTGATAATAAGTTTTACGGAGTAGATATATCGCAAGTGAACAATGGGCTTATTATAGATGATACAATTAGTTTATACGGTGCAGGTATTAATGTTTTTGGTAATTGCAATTTTACGAAATTTTATTGTAATACAATAAAGCATTGTTTCAATGGCTTTTTGTTCAATACACAATCTACTATTACCTCGCAGGGCGAATGGGATGTAATTAATACTGATAATGTTTGGCTGGGTAATTATTGGGATCCAATCCCTCAAGCTTACCGTAAGCTATGGGCAGATCAAACTTTAATACCAATTGCTTCAGTTCGTTGGTTTGTGCAAAACAGCCCGCCAACCAGTATGCAGATTCAAAATAGTATTGGTCCAAATCCAACTCAAAGTTTAATAGCCCAATTTATCAATAGCCCCAATGCAATAAGTAGTTGCATGTCATTACCTACATTTGCCAGCATTGCTTCCAGCGAAAGGGAGGCATTGTATGGTAAAATTGTAAGAGATTCAAATGCATACACCGATTTGGAGACACAATACAAAACCTATGATAAGGAAGTTTTGTACAAAAATCTGAAAGAAAATCCGGCATTAATGAATCTTGGTGAAACTACCGATGTTTTGTATCAGAATTTTTATGCCGAGGAAGCTGCCGGCAATATCGGAAAAATAGATGCTATCGAAGAATTTATCAAAAACAGTGAGGATTCGCTGGCTATGCTCAAAAATGCTACACTGCAGGACGAAAAGCAGATAGATTACTTCCGCAAAGTGGTTAACGAAATTTATCTGAATAGTTTTGCAAAAGGGAATTACGATTTAACGCCGGAGCAAACAGCAATATTACTGCCTATTGCTACCCAATATACACCATGGGAAGGCGGCGATGCGGTATATATTGCCCGATTGATGCTTAATATTGATGAAGATGCTATTGTAGTCGATTTTGCAAAAGCACCCAAATCAGAGTCGATAAATACGAAAACTAATTCTGCTAAACTTTATCCAAATCCTGCCAGTAACCAAGTAATGATAGAGTTTGATAATGCTTTAATTGTAAATGCGATGCTCGAAATTTATGGATACTCAGGTAATTTATTGCAAACATCTGTTCTCCAGACTGGTTATCAATTTATTTCTGTTTCTACCAAAGACCTGAAATCGGGTATCTATTATTATCGTATTATTTCAAATAATGAAATAATTGCTAAAGACAAATTATTAATAGTAAAATAAATTTAATTTAAAAGCAGAGGGTAATTCCCTCTGCTTTATATTTATTATGAAAAGAAGGTTAGTACTAATAATTTTTTTATTTATTACTTTTAATGTAAAATCACAGCATATTTTATCTGGGAATCTGGTTCCTAATTCAGGTTTTGAAGAATTTACAACATGTCCTTATGATGGATCTTTAATTTATTTAGCTTTTCCATGGACAAATGCAAATTCAGGTTCATCAGATTATTTAAATAATTGTTCAACATCCAATTATATTAGTAATATATTACAAAATAATCAACCCCATAATGGAAATGGATGTGCGGGTGTTTTTTTATTTCTTGCGCCAAGTATTAATGGAAATTACAATTATAGGGAATACATTGAAATTAAATTAACAAGTACACTCATTAATAAAAGAAAATATTGTATTAACTATTTTACAATATTGTCAAAAGAATGTGGGATTGCAATTGAAAACATCGATTTGGTGCTATCATGTAATTATATAACTCCAAACCCCGTTATATTACCTTATAGTTATGTTATTGACTCTACACCTCAAATAAAAAATAGTAAAGGTATTATTAGTGATAGAGTTAATTGGACTAAAATATCTGGTATTTATATTTCAATCGAAAATGAAAAATTTTTAACAATAGGAAATTTTAATAATGATAATTCTACAAACATGTTAATTGATACTACAAAAATAAATTGGAAAAGTAGTTTATACCTTATCGACGATGTCTCCGTCTGCGAATGCAGTTTTGATATAAACCTTGGGGCAGATACCGCTTTATGCGAAAGTGAGACTTTAATACTAAACCCAAATTTACCCAATGCCACTTATACCTGGCAGGATAGCAGCCATGCGGCTACCTTTGAAGTAAAACAGCCCGGCACCTATTGGGTAAGGGCTTATGTAGCAGAGTATGATGTATATTCATCGGATACCATAGTAATAACACAAGGAGATGAGAATTTTTGCAATCCGCCACTTACCATACCCAACGTAATCACTCCCAACGGAGACGGAGCAAACGATAACTTTGTTATACAAAATGCCGAGAGCTACAATATAACACTGCAAATTTACAATCGCTGGGGCAGGATGATATACGAGAACACTAACTACCAAAACGACTTCAGTTGCAAAACCTGTGCCGCAGGTGTTTACTACTATGTAATAAAAGCAAAAAGCAAACGAAACGGGAGAGAAAAGGAGTATAAAGGGAGTTTGATGATATTTAATGGGAAGTAGTTAATAGTGATGAATCTACTTCAATATTAATTTTTCAAGAATTTTTGTTAAAATTTTCAATTTAGAATTTTTTTTATTATATTTACAACCTTTAATTTATTAATTCTTTTATGTTACATTTTTTATCTATCAGCACTAAATTAAACAGAAGCAAGATACGTACTCTCTTGCTCCTTGCTCTTTGCTTATATACAGATCTTGTAAATTTAATTATAAATAATAAACTTGCAAAAAGGTTTTTAGATCTTTGTTTTTTCGATAAGTTATGTAAGACAAACTTAGGTATTTTTAGGTAGGTTTATAGTTTAATTTTTAATAATAAACCTACCTATAAAAACTTAAAATTTTAATTAATAACTTAAAAAAAAACAATTTATGAAACAAACAAAAATATTGATTTACACTTTATTAAGTTTATTTTTAATGAATATTATATCATGCAAAAAAGAAGTTAAAATTGAAAGTTCAAACAATGCTAATTATGTTTACGATAACAATTCAAAGTCGTCTCTGATTATTGATGAAACAAACTACATGTCATACATTAGTGACCCTGATGTAAAATTCTTTTTTCAGGACCTTAGCATATTAGGTATAGAAAATGAAAAAGGACCAGCAGTAGCAACATTATGTGTTGATAGTAAATTAGGGACTTTATGCAGTGACTTTAAAAGTAGTGAAAATGCTTGTCTTTGGGGTGTATATTGTCAGCATAATAGGCCATTTTCATATTGGAATTATACAATAAATGGTTTAACAATGGATTGTTTTTGTTGGGGTATAGGATGTTTAACAAAATAGTTTATAAAATGAAATTTTTTTTTATATTATTAATTTTACCCTTTTGTTTTACGGGTTATTCTCAGATAGATTCTGCGAAAATAAATCGCATAAATGCAATAAATTACAATAACAAAGGTTTGGAGTATCATAGAGCTAAAAACTACAGCGAGGCAATAATTTATTTCAATAAAGCTATACAGTGTGATTCTTCTTATGCCGATGCTTATTATAACAAAGCTGTATCATCGGTTTATGCCAGACCCGAGGATTTTATTGATTTTGATAAGTGTAAAGAATTTGAAAAAGCAATAAAACTTGGGAAAAAAATTTCTGATGATGAACTGTTCTTTTACGGATGTAATTTGAAAAAGAATAAAGGAAAAAAGAAAGGTAAATAAAGCTTTTCTCATCTAATAATCTTTATAAATGTTTTTAATACTAAGAAAGGTTATTTTCTGATAATTAAAAGAAAAAGAAATTATATCTGTAAAAATGTCGGAAAGAATTTAAATTTCAGAAATTGAAAAAAAAAGAGCCTTTTTTAAAAAAGGCTCTTTTTTTTGAATAAACTCTATATTTTTTTTTAACTCATATTATTTAATTTCTTAGCTAATTTCGATTTTAGATTGGCAGCTTTATTTTTGTGAATAATAGATTTTTTAGCAACCTTATCAATCATTGAAACCATTGCAGGCATTTTTTCAGCTACAACTGATTTATCAGTTAATGCTCTGAACGATTTTAATGCATTACGTAACGTTTTGGCATAATACCTATTACGAATTCTTCTCTTTTCAGTTGAACGTATGCGTTTTAACGCCGATTTATGATTAGCCATCTGCTGTTTTATTTTTATTAAAATTCGTAGTCCGTAGGGGATTCGAACCCCTGATTTCAAGGATGAAAACCTTGCGTCCTGGGCCAGCTAGACGAACGGACCATTTTTTTCACTTAAACAGGAGTGCAAAATTACAATATTTTTTTTATCCAACAAATTTTTTTTAAAATATTATTTTTTTTAAAAACGATTTTTATATAAACATAAAAGTTATTAACAATCTCCAAATTTTTTTCGATTCTTAATATTTATATAGACCATCAAAATCTATCTAAAAAAATAGAATTTTAATTTTATTTAGCATTTTAAGTATCATAATATCAGGCAAATATATAATATTGTTTTCGATGTAACTTTTTTGTTTAAAATAAGTATAAAGTTGTAAAAATGGATTTTTTTGGATTTTTATGGAAAATTTATTAACAAAATGGTATTTTTAATTTTTTTTAGTTTAATTTTACAATCTGAATTTTTTTGTTAGAATATGCTCATACTCATAGGAAATGAATATTGTACTGTTGATACAAACGGAAGGTTTAAGTTTCCTTCTGCTTTGAAGAAGCAGTTATTGAGTGTGGTTGATAATGGTTTCGTAATACGCGAAAGCATTTTTGGTCCGTTTCTCGAAATGTTTCCTATGTCGGAATGGCTTATTGAAATCGAAAAGATAAAAAAAAGGCTAAATCCGTACAATGATAAGGATCTTATATTAATGAGGAAGCTGTCGCAGGCAAACAAAATTGAGATGGATAGCAACGACAGGATTTTAATACCGAGTGAGCAGAAAAAAGCAGCTAAAATTACAAAAGATATTGTTTTAATAACAAGAATAAACATAATAGAGATTTGGGATTTAGAACAATACAATAGGGTAAATAACATTGATATGGATTTTATTGCTTATGCTAACGAAAGAATTGGGAAAACAGATTTTGAGTAAAATATTAACTTAAAAATTAATGTATCATAGGCCTGTATTACTAACTGAAAGCATTAATTTACTTATTACCAATCCCGGAGGTGTTTATGTTGATGTAACTTTCGGAGGAGGTGGTCATTCTGCTGAAATTCTGAGACATCTTAATTCGGAAGGCAGATTAATTGCTTTCGACCAGGATAGTGATGCAATAATGAATGAAATCGATGATAAAAGGTTTACGCTTATTAATCAGAATTTTAGATTTTTAAAGAACTTCCTAAGACTTTATAATTCAATTCCTGTTGATGGAATTTTAGCCGATTTAGGAATATCATCCTATCAGATAGATAACCCTGAAAGAGGTTTTTCATTCAGGTTCGATTCGGAGCTTGATTTGCGGATGAACAAAAAACAAAGTGTAACTGCCAAAACAGTTCTAAATTCATACACTGAAAATCAGTTGTTTGAATTATTTAAAAATTATGGTGAAATCTCAAATGCGAAAAAATTATCAAGAGTAATAATTGAATCAAGAAGTAGTAAAGAAATTTTAACAACTTCGCAATTACTCGAAATAATAAGCAGTTGTGTTATTAATAAAAGGCAGGAGAACAAATATTCGGCAAAGGTTTTTCAGGCATTGAGAATAGAAGTAAATCAGGAAATTGAAGCATTGAAGGAAATGCTGGTTCAGTCTGTCGATTGCTTGAAAAAGGGGGGAAGAATAGCAGTAATTTCATATCATTCACTTGAAGACAGGTTAGTGAAAAATTTTTTTCGTTCAGGCAATTTTGATGGGATTCAGCAGAAAGACTTTTACGGAAATGTCAATACCCCTTTTATATTAGTAAATCGTAAGCCGATTTTTCCTTGCGAAACTGAGATTAATGAGAATAATCGTTCAAGAAGTGCTAAATTAAGGATAGCTGAGAAAAAATGAGCAAAAACAAAATAAAATATCAGGAGGGATCTCCCGAAGAAAAACCAAAAAGTAAGACCCGTAAAAAGTGGTCATTAAAGTTGCCTAAGGATACTTCGGTAGGCAGTGTTATTACTGCAATAGGTGATGGTACTTTTTTGACTAAAAATGTATTTATAAAATTTTTCCCTCTTTTTCTTTTTATTGCTCTTCTTACTTTGATTTATATAGCAAACAGCTATTGGGCTATAAAAAATTACAGGGAAATATCGAATTTAAAAAAAGAACTAAAAGAACTCAGATTTGAGCATATTACGACAAAATCGGAATTTATGAACAGCAGCAAGCAATCGGAAATTGCAAAAAAACTCGATAGTATAGGTGTTTACGAATCATTGGTTCCTCCGGTAAAAATAAAGGTAAATAAATCCGAAAAAGCAGAAAAATAGATGGGGCACGATAAAAAAGATATTATTTGGAGAATCAGGCTGATATACTTTGCTATGGTATGTTTTGCTTTCTTAATAATATACAAAATTATTGTTATTCAATTTGTTGAGGGCGATTTCTGGAGAAAAAAAGCAGAAAATCTTTCATTAAGGTACGAAAGTGTTGAAGCAGTTAGAGGAAGTATTTATTCGTCCGATTCGAGTTTGCTCGCAACATCAATACCGATTTTCGATGTTAAGATTGATTTACATAAAACTGTTATTCCAACCGATACTTTTACAAGATATCTTAACTCTTTATCTGACAGTTTATCGAGAATTTTCCCCGAAAAGACCAGAGATGAGTACAAAAAGTATCTTCTTTTAGGAAGAAAGAAAGGGAAAAGAGATTTACTTATCAGAAAAAATATCGACTATACACAATTGAAAAGGCTAAGGACATTTCCGTTACTGAAAAAGGGAAGATATAAAGGCGGATTTATAGTTGAGGAAAAAGATTACAGGAAAATGCCATTTCAAATACTAGCACAACGAACGATAGGCTACAAGAATATAGAGGAAAATTTATATGTAGGATTGGAAGGAGCTTACAGTAAAGAACTGGAGGGAGTAAGCGGAAAAAGGCTGATGCGAAAGATAGCAAACGGTATATGGCGACCTGTAGAAAGCAACAATCAGATAGAACCCGAAAACGGAAAAGATATAATATCTACAATAAACATTAATATACAAGACGTGGCTGAGAGTGCATTGATGAAATGTCTCGATTCAAACGATGCCGACCATGGTTGTGCAATATTGATGGAGGTAAAAACCGGTTATATAAAAGCTATTGCCAACCTTAAAAGAAGAAGCGACGGCAGTTATCGTGAAGATATAAACTATGCTATATGGGAAAGTGCCGAACCCGGGTCAACATTTAAACTGGCTTCTTTGATTGCCGTTCTCGAAGAAGGGAAATTTGATACCAACACTATTGTTAATACCGGAGTAACTTTTTATGCAGGCAAAAAAATGGAAGATTCGCACCCTGAAGGTTATGGAAAGGTTACTGTTACAAAAGCTTTTGAAGTTTCATCAAACGTAGGCATCTCTGAAATTGTTACAAGAACATTTCAGAAAAATCCTCAGAAATTTATTGATTATCTGAAAGATATGTCATTAGACAAACCTCTGAATATTGAATTGAAAGGAGAAAGTAATCCTTATATTAAAGATACAAAATCAACAAGTTGGTCGAAAACATCTTTGCCTTGGATGTCAATTGGTTATGAATTGTTGCTAACTCCATTGCAAACTCTTACTCTTTATAATGCCGTTGCAAACAACGGTACTATGGTAAAGCCTCTTTTTGTTAAAGAAATATTACAAACAGGAAAACTTATTGAGAAAAAAGAGCCGGTTGTAATAAAAAACTCGATTTGCAGCGAACGAACTCTTAAGAAAGTTCAAAGCATACTCGAAGGTGTTATTGAACACGGTACAGCCAAGCATTTGCTGAATACCGTTTATAAAATTGCCGGAAAAACAGGCACTGCAAAAATTGGTTATGCCGAAAATAAGGAAAGCAAGATTTACAGAGCTTCGTTTGTGGGTTATTTCCCTGCCGATAATCCTAAATATTCGTGTATAGTTGTTATTAATAATCCCAAAAAAGGTGTTTATTACGGAGGTGCTATTGCGGCTCCGGTATTTAAAGAAATAGCCGACAGGGTTTTTGCAACTCAGCTTGATATTAATCAAAATTATAAGCCTTCAACGGCTAATTTTAAAATTCCTTATGTAAATTATTCGCTTTATAATGACTTAAACGAGATTTACTCATACTTGCAAATACCTTTTAATTGCGATTCTCAGGGTTATGAATATGTAGTTTGCACTAAAAAAGACAGTACTGTATTATACAAAAATTTCGATTTTAATACTAAAACAGTTCCTAACTTTTATGGTATGGGAAGCCGTGATGCAGTTTATATTGCCGAAAAGTTAGGACTAAAACCCAAAATTATCGGAAAAGGAAAAGTCATCGGACAGTCAATACCGGCGTCTTCACCGGTTTTAAAAGGTAGTACCATAGTCTTTAACCTGAACAGAAAAGATGTAGAAATACAAGGTAACGAAACGCTTAATTTTAAAATTGGCATTGAAAATAAAACTGACTCATCAGAATCTGTCAACAAAAATAATGTAAAGAAAATTACGAATGTTAAAAACAAAGAAGATAAGGAAATCAAGCAAACAGGCAGTAATAAAAATAAAGCGGAAGAAGTAAAAAAAGATATTGAGGCAAAGAAGAAAAAAGTAAACAAAACCGAAGAAAGTAAAAAGTCAACAGTTAAAGAGAAGAAAGAAAAAAGCAAAAAACAATGAAAAGGGCCTTAAGTGAAATATTGAATAATGTAAACATTCTGAAAATCATCGGATCTTCGGATATACAATTATCAGATATATGTTTTGATTCTCGTGCGGTAAAAGAAAATTCGCTTTTTGTTGCTGTTAAAGGAACTCAGGTTGACGGGCATGAGTTTATCGAAAGTTCGGTTAAAAGGGGTGCCATTGCTGTAGTTTGCGAACAACTCCCTAAATTAACAGAAAGTAATGCAACATACATATTGGTCGAAAATAGCAGTGAGGCTTTAGGTGTTTTGGCTTCAAATTTCTTCGATAACCCTTCAAAAAAACTTAAACTTATCGGTGTTACCGGCACAAACGGAAAAACCACAACAGTAACACTTCTTTATAACTTATTCAAGCAGCTTGGGTATTATGTAGGTTTAATATCAACGGTTTGCAATAGAATTCAAAACAAGGAAATCCCATCTACTCATACAACTCCCGATGCAATTCAATTGAACAGCTTGTTGAATATGATGGTAAACGAAGGCTGCGAATACTGCTTTATGGAAGTCAGCTCCCATTCAATTGTTCAGCACAGGATAAGCGGAATAAATTTCAGTGGCGGAATATTTACAAACATAACACACGATCATCTCGATTTTCATAAGACTTTTAGCGAATATATAAAAGCCAAGAAAATGTTTTTTGATAATCTGCCTCAACAGTCTTTTGCTTTAACTAACATTGACGATAAAAACGGGATGGTAATGCTGCAAAATACCAAAGCAGCAAAATATACTTACGGATTAAAGAATATTGCTGATTTCAATTGTAAAATTCTTGAAAACGAACTTGGTGGTTTATTGTTGAGTATTGATGGTAATGAATTATCAACCAGACTTGTAGGAGAGTTCAATGCTTACAATTTGCTTGCAGTATATTCGGCAGCAGTTTTATTAGGTCAGGAAAAAATTTCCGTACTCAAGGAGTTGAGCAATTTAGGTGCTGCCGAGGGACGCTTCGATTATGTTCAATCGAAAGATAATATTACCGCAATAGTCGATTACGCTCACACTCCCGATGCTTTGCTTAATGTACTCAGGACAATAGAAACCATAAGAACAAAAAATGAAAAGCTAATAACTGTAATTGGAGCCGGTGGTAACCGCGATGCACAAAAGCGACCCGTTATGGGAAAAGCTGCCGCCGAAAACAGTGATATTGTGATTTTTACATCAGATAATCCAAGAAACGAAGACCCTTATGAAATATTAAAACAAATAAATGAAGGCGTTGATATTTCATTGAAAAACAAAGTACTTACTATCGAAAACCGAAAAGAAGCAATAAAAACGGCTTGTTTGATGGCTAAACCCGGCGATATTATTCTTGTAGCCGGAAAGGGTCATGAAAAATATCAGGAAATAAAGGGGGTTAAGTATCATTTCGACGATAAAGAAGTTATTAATGAATTTTTAAATATATAGAAAACAATGTTATACTATCTTTTTGATTATTTGGATAAAGTTTGGGATTTTCCGGGAGCGGGCGTATTTCAATATATTTCTTTCAGAGCCTCGATGGCGGTTATTACTTCCTTGCTGATATCATTGGTTTTTGGAAAAAGTTTAATTAATTATTTAAAAAAGAAACAAGTAGGCGAAACTGTACGTGATTTAGGTTTGGAAGGTCAAAAAGAAAAGCAAGGAACTCCTACTATGGGAGGATTGATAATTCTTGGGTCAATTTTAATTCCTACTTTACTTTTCGCTAAACTCAACAATATCTATATAATCCTTATGCTTGTTACAACAGTTTGGCTCGGACTTATAGGCTTCCTCGACGATTATATCAAGGTGTTTAAAAAAGATAAAAAAGGGCTTGCGGGAAAATTTAAAATATTGGGTCAGGTCACTTTAGGAATAATTGTAGGTACTACAATGTATTTTCATGAAGGAATTGTAATAAAAGAAAAGGTAAAAGAAAGCCAGTATGTTAAATCGCACAATATTTTGAATGAAACCAACTATGAGGTAGCAAAAGAAGTATTTAACAAAGAATCTATAAAATCGACTAAGACTACTATTCCTTTTTTCAAAAACAATGAATTGGATTATTCGGTTCTGATTTCGTGGGCAGGAAAAAATTATAAAAAGTGGGCATGGGTAATATTTATTCCTATTGTAATTCTGATAATAACAGCAGTTTCGAATGGTGCCAACCTTACAGATGGTATTGACGGCTTAGCCACTAGTACTGCTGCTATAATTGGTTCTACTCTCGGAATACTGGCATGGGTTTCGGGTAATATTATATTTGCCAACTACCTTAATATAATGTATATCCCCAATACCGGAGAGCTGGCAATATTTGTAAGTGCTTTTGTAGGTGCAACCGTCGGCTTTTTGTGGTACAATACCTATCCAGCACAGGTTTTTATGGGCGATACCGGAAGTTTGTCGTTGGGAGGTATTGTTGCGGTACTTGCCATACTTATCAGAAAAGAGCTTCTTATCCCTATTTTATGCGGAATTTTCCTTGCCGAAAACTTGTCGGTAATGATTCAGGTAAGCTATTTTAAATATACCAAGAAAAAATTCGGCGAAGGAAGAAGAATTTTTAAAATGGCACCGTTGCATCATCATTTTCAAAAACTCGGATATGCCGAACCAAAGATAGTTGTGCGATTTGTTATTGTCGGATTTATGCTTGCGGTTATTACAATATTAACATTAAAAATCAGATAATAAAAAAAACGATGACTAAAAAGAGAATTGTAGTTCTTGGAGCAGGAGAAAGCGGAGTAGGAGCAGCTATATTAGCTCAAAAGAAAGGCTATGATGTCTTTGTGTCTGATTTTGGGAAAATTAAAGATAATTACAGAAAAAATCTAAAAGACTATAACATTGATTTTGAAGAACAAAAACATACTCCCGAACTAATATTAAATGCTGATGAAATTATTAAAAGTCCGGGCATACCCGATAGTGTTCAAATAATTAAAAATGCCGAAGAAAAAAGAATCGGTATTATTGATGAAATAGAATTTGCATCGAGATTTACCAATGCAAAAATTATTGCAATAACCGGAAGTAACGGTAAAACCACAACAACATTACTCACATATCATATTTTAAAAAAGGCCGGTTTAAATGTTGCTGTAGGAGGCAATGTAGGTAATAGTTTCGCTTTACTTGTTGCTGAAAATCATTTCGATTATTATGTACTTGAAATAAGCAGTTTTCAGCTCGACAGGATTTATACTTTCAGTCCCTACATTTCGGTAATAACAAATATAACACCCGACCATCTTGACAGATATAACTATTCTTTCGAAAATTATATAAGGTCGAAAATCAGTATTACTAAAAATCAAAAGCCCAATTGCTCATTTATATTCAATGCCGATGATGAAGTAACGAAAAAATATATAAATGAGACGAATATAAAAGCCAAACAATATAGTTTTTCGCTTAAAGAAAAAGTAAACGAAGGAGCTTACATTGAGAACAACAATATAGTATTCAATATAAATAATAAAATATTAAAAATGGAATTAGAATCATTAGCATTACAAGGCAAACACAACATTTATAATTCAATGGCGGCCGGAATTGCTTCAAGAATTCTGGAAATAAGGAACGAGGTTATAAAAGAAAGCTTCAGCGATTACCAGAATGTTCCCCATCGCCTTGAGTTTGTTGCAAAAGTTCACGGTATTGAGTTTATTAACGACTCAAAAGCAACAAATGTGAACTCTACGTGGTATGCACTCGAATGTATGACTAAACCGACAGTATGGATAGTGGGCGGACAGGATAAAGGAAACGATTATAGCAGTTTAAGGCAACTTGTAAAACAAAAAGTTAAAGCAATAATTTGCCTTGGAGTTGATAATTCAAAAATTATAAATGAATTTTCGGGAATAGTAAAACAGATAGAAGAGGCTAATTCTGCATTTGAAGCTGTGCAGAAAGCCTACCATCTTTCCGAAACTGGCGATGTAGTACTTTTGTCGCCGGCATGTGCAAGTTTCGATTTGTTTGAAAATTACGAAGACAGAGGAAATCAGTTTAAAAAAGCAGTAAACGATTTGTAATTCAATTTATTGATGAATAAACTATTCAAAATATTAAGAGGTGATAAGGTTATTTGGGTTATAGTAGCCTTACTGTCGGTATTTTCGTTATTATCGGTATATAGTTCTACCGGTACGCTTGCATATAAATATCAAAGCGGGAATACCGAATATTATATGCTAAAACACTTTTTAATATTGATATTTGGATTATTTCTGATGTATGGGGCTCATTTAATCAAGTATTCATATTATTCGGGAATTTCTATTCTGGCAATAATAATTACAATACCATTATTGCTTTTTACCTTATTAACCGGAACAAGCCTTAATGAGGCAAACAGATGGTTAACTTTACCGATTGTAAATTTAACTTTTCAAACTTCTGATTTTGCTAAACTTGCTTTGATTATGTTTGTAGCTCGATTATTAGCAAAAAAACAAGAACATGTTGATGATTTTAAAGGAACATTTTTGCCTATAATAGGGTCAATAGCTCTTGTTTGTTTATTGATTTTGCCTGCAAATTTTTCAACTGCCGCTATATTATTTCTTAGTACTTTTATTTTAATGTTTATAGGACGAATAAAAATAAAATTTCTACTCTTAACTATGGCCACAGGAGTAGTATTTGGAGCATTATTTTTGGTGTTGATTTTCAATTTTCCGCAGGTAGGCCGTTTTGGAACTTGGAAAAACCGAATAGAGAACCATTTGGACAAAGATAAAGATAGTGACGGAAACTATCAAGCGGAGCAGGCGAAAATTGCAATAGCCGGTGGTGAGATTTTCGGGAAATTTCCGGGAAACAGTACTCAAAGAAATTTTTTGCCTCACCCTTATTCTGATTTTATTTACGCCATAATTATTGAAGAATATGGATTTATTGGCGGAGTATTTATATTGCTTTTATATTTGATTTTACTATACAGAGGTATGAGAATTGCTGCAAGAAGTCCGGGAAGCTTCGGAGCTTTTCTGACTATTGGGCTTTGTTTGCTTTTGGTTTTCCAAGCATTTATAAATATTTCGGTTGCTGTAGGAATATTTCCCGTAACCGGACAACCTCTGCCTATGGTTAGTATGGGGGGAACTTCTATTTGGTTCACGAGTATAGCTATCGGTATTATGCTGAGTGTAAGTGCCGAAATAGAATCAGAAGAAAATAAAGAAACTGAAAGTGTTGAAAATGTAAATGTTGCTAATGATGAAAATAATAATTAGCGGAGGAGGTACAGGAGGTCATATTTATCCTGCAATTGCAATTGCTAAAGCAATAAAACAGAAGAATTGCAATGCCGATATATTATTCGTCGGTGCAAAGGGAAAAATGGAAATGGAAAAAGTCCCTGCCGAAGGTTTTAAAATAATAGGACTTTGGATTAGCGGATTTCAAAGAAAAATTACTATAAAGAACTTACTTTTCCCATTAAAATTAATATTAAGCTATATTAAAGCATGGCAAATTATTAGAAGTTTCAAACCCGATGTGATAATCGGCGTTGGCGGATATGCAAGTGGTCCCTTGCTGAGAGCAGGATTGCAAATGAAAATTCCATGCTTGATACAAGAACAGAATTCTTATCCCGGAATTACAAATAAAATACTCTCAAAAAAAGTAAATAAAATTTGTGTTGCCTACGAAGGCATGGAAAGATATTTTCCCAAAGACAAAATAGTTTTGACCGGAAACCCTGTTAGAAAAAATATTGTAGAGAATAAAATATCGAAGGAGCAAGCTGCGGAATATTTCGGGTTTAGTACCGAAAAAACTACAATACTGGCATTAGGCGGAAGTTTGGGCGCATTAACAATAAATGAAAGTATTGCCAATTCTATCGGATACTTTTTCGAAAAAGACTTACAGTTGATTTGGCAAACCGGAAAATATTATTATGAAGACATAAAGCAAAGATTTATAATAAAATCGGATGGAATAAAGATATTCAGTTTTATAAATGAAATGGAATATGCATACTCTATGGCCGATATAATTATATCGAGAGCCGGAGCAATTGCAATATCAGAGTTGGCAATAGTTGGTAAACCTCTAATACTTGTTCCTTCACCCAATGTTGCCGAAGACCATCAAACCAAAAATGCTAATTCGTTGGTTGAGAAAAACGCTGCAATTATGATTAAAGACTCTGAGGCACGTCAAATTATGCAGACAACTATTGATGAATTAATCAAAGACAAGGAAAAACAAAAAGAAATGAAAGAAAATCTCAAAAAACTGTCAATAGAGGATGCTGCCGAAAAAATTGCCGATGAGGCCATAAGTTTAATTAAAATTTAGTGACGATGGAAAAGAATATTAATAATAAAACTATATATTTTCTGGGTATCGGCGGTATAGGAATGAGCGCTTTGGCAAGATATTTCAAACTAAAGGGAAATACAATCTACGGATACGACAAAACTCCTACTTCGCTTACAAGACAGTTGGAAGAAGAAGGTATTATCATACATTATGAAGAGGATATAAGATTTATACCTCCTTATGTTGACTTTGTAGTTTATACACCTGCTATTCCCAAAACTCATAAGGAATTCGTTTTCTTTGTTCAAAATAATTTTGAGATTTATAAACGCTCCGAAGTACTCGGAATGATAACCAAAGGAACAAAATCAATTTCTGTAGCCGGAACTCATGGAAAAACAACTATTTCTACTTTAATTTCACATATTTTCAAACATTCGAAATATGATTGTAATGCCTTTTTGGGCGGAATTTCCAAAAATTATCATTCCAATTTGCTGTTATCCGAAAAAAGCAATTTTGTTATAGTCGAAGCAGACGAGTTTGACCGTTCATTTCTGAATCTTTATCCTTTCATAGGAATAGTAAGTGCAATAGATGCCGACCATCTCGATATTTACGGAAATATTGATGAATTAAAAAAATCGTTCGAATTATTTATAGATCAGA
Organism: uncultured Bacteroides sp.; assembly: GCA_964634005.1. Classification (GTDB taxonomy): domain Bacteria; phylum Bacteroidota; class Bacteroidia; order Bacteroidales; family JACABE01; genus CAZWKQ01. The sequence continues at coordinate 162,255 of CAZWKQ010000001.1, read as the reverse complement.
TAGATAAAGAGGGGTGTCTTATTTTAAAAAAAGGAATAGAAGTCAATACTCCCGATAATCTTTTAACTCTTACTTATGCGTTAAACGAAAAAGCTGACTTTTATGCATCCAACATAAGAAATGAAAATGGAAGCTATAAGTTTGACCTGATTTATCCCGAAGGTATAATTGAGGGGTTGGTTATGAATTATCCGGGTTTACATAATTTAGAAAATGCAATAGCTGCCGTTAGTGTTGCTGTTATTGCCGGAATATCGGAAGCAGAAATAAAAACGGCTCTTTCTACATTCGAAGGAGTTTACAGAAGGTTCGATTTCAGGATAAAAGACAATGATCTTGTTTATATTGACGATTATGCTCATCATCCGCAGGAAATTAGAGTATGTCTCGAATCGGTTAAAAAACTTTATCCAAATAAGAAGTTGACTGCAATTTTTCAGCCTCATCTTTACTCCCGTACTCGCGATTTTCTCGAAGAGTTTGCCCAAAGTCTTTCAATACCCGATGAAATTATTTTGCTTGACATTTATCCGGCAAGGGAATTACCTATTGAGGGTGTTAACTCTGAGATATTGCTACGCAAAATATGTAATCCCAATAAACACTTATTATCAAAATCGCAATTACTGAACTTTATAAAAATTTCACATATTGAAGTGCTTGTTACTATTGGGGCAGGAGATATTGACCAAATGGTAGAACCAATTGAAAATTTGCTTATTCAAAAGAAATTATCAATAAAACAAAATAATATATCAAAAGACAATAGTCAGGAATGAAGAAAAAGATATCGGTAATTATATGGATATTATTGGGGGCGGCCGCTGTTATTGGGCTTATTATGTCCAATATCAATCATAAAAACCTTAAATGTAAAGGAGTAGAAATAAAAATTGATTATAAAGATGCAGATCCGTTTTTTACCGAAGATGAAATTATTGAATACATAAAAGATAAAGCCTTAAAAATTGAGGGTGAATATCTTAAAAATCTTAATGAACAATATATCGAAGAAATTATCGATAATTATCCTTATGTTTATAAAAGTAATGCTTTTTTATCGCTTGACGGAACATTGAAACTACAGATAGTTCAACGTAAACCCATTGTTAGGATAATAAACAAGTTTGATCAACAATTTTATTTGGATTCATATGGAGTAAAGATGCCGGTTTCAGAAAAATATACTGCAAATGTCCCAATAGCATCGGGTTATATAAATTCAATATATGCTCCATTTTCACCCGATATAAAGAATAATCGTTCCGATACTTTGAATTTAATAAATGACAGTATCTTGTATAATATTTATAAAGTTGCTAATTTTGTAAGCGGGAATAAGTTTTTTTATTCACTTATAGAGCAAATATATGTAAATCAGCGAGGTGATATAGAATTGATTCCAAAATTCAATGAACATATTATTATTTTGGGTGATGCAGAAAATATTGAGGAGAAATTTTTTAAATTAGACGTTTTTTATAAAAACGCATTGAAAGAAACAGGGTGGGATAAATATAAAACAATAAACTTGAAGTACGAAAATCAGGTAGTTTGTACAAAAAATGAATAAATGTTTTAATGACATATTGTTATGAGTGAAAATGAAATTATAGTCGGGTTAGATATAGGGACAACCAAAATCGCCGTAATAGTCGGAAGACGTGATAGTAACGGAAAAATAGAAGTATTAGGCAGAGGTAAGTCTGAGTCTATAGGAGTTATGAGAGGCTCGGTACATAATATCGAAAAAACGGTTGAATCGATAAAAAATGCCGTTAGTCAGGCGGAAATGGAGTCTAACGTTGAAATTGGCGAAGTTTATGTAGGTATTGCCGGACAGCATATAAAGAGCTTACAACAAAGAGGCGGTATAATGCGTAGTTCTGTCGACGATGAAGTTTCACAGGCCGACGTTGACTTGTTGATAGAAAATATGCACAAATTGGCCATGAAACCCGGTGAAGAAATTATCGACGTAATTCCTCAGGAATTTATTATTGATAATGAACCCGGAATTAAACAACCAATAGGTATCTCGGGAAATTGCCTCGAGGCCAATTTTCATATTATCACCGGACAAGTAATGTCAATAAAAAACATTTACAAAAGTGTCAAAAAAGCCAATCTTGAGGTTAAAGAATTGATATTAGAGCCATTAGCTTCCGCTGAGGCTGTTCTTGACGATAAAGAAAAGGAAGCCGGAGTTGCTTTGGTTGATATTGGAGGCGGAACAACCGATATTGCTATTTTTCAGGATGGAATTATAAGACATACTGCTGTAATTCCTCTCGGGGGAAATATAATAACTGAGGATGTTAAAGAGGGGTGTACCATAATAAAAAGTCAGGCAGAAGCCCTTAAAATTAAGTTTGGTTCGGCTCTTGCAAGCGAAAATCGTGATGAAGAGATTGTTGCAATTCCCGGATTAAGAGGAAGACCTCCCAAAGAAATATCACTGAGAAATCTATCCAATATTATACAGGCACGCATGGAGGAAATTCTCGAACATGTTATGTTTGAAATTAAAAACTCGGGATATGAAAAAAAATTGATTGCCGGCATTGTATTGACAGGTGGAGGTGCTATGCTCAAGCATATTGTTCAGCTTTGCGAATTTATGACCGGTATGGATACACGAATAGGATACCCTAATGAACATCTCAGCAACAGTTCAAACAACGAAGAGCTGGCTAATCCGTCTTATTCTACAGGTATCGGACTTGTTATTAAAGGAATTCAGAAAACTGAAAAGGAAAAGAAAAATAAAACCGAAGAGCCTGCAAATTCTACTGCACAAAATAATGCACCAAAGAAAAGCAGCTTCCTTGATAAAATCAAAAAAATACTAAGTGACGACGTAAAGTAATTAACATTTTAGTGTTAAATAAAAAAATTATTATCACATAATATTTAAAAAATAAAACAATAAATTTAACAAACAATTTTTTTGAAAAAACAGTATTTAAACTAAACGAAAGAATTATTACTTAATGATGTATAATTCAGTCAATAACGTAAGTAAATAAATAACTTAAAAAAATTAAAGAGTATGCTAAAAGTTGATATGCCAAAGAACCAATCTTCAATTATAAAAGTTATAGGAGTAGGAGGAGGAGGAAGTAATGCCGTAAATTATATGTATAAAAAAGGCATTACGGGAGTTGATTTCATAGTTTGCAACACAGATGCGCAAGCACTCGAAGCAAGCACAATTCCTACTAAAATTCAGTTAGGAAAAGGTCTTGGGGCAGGCAATATACCTCAGGTAGCCGAAAAAGCTGCGATAGAGAAATCTGAAGAAATAAAAGCCATACTCGAAAAAAACACTCAGATGTTATTTATAACTGCCGGTATGGGAGGCGGAACCGGTACAGGTGCTGCTCCTGTTATTGCTGAATTAGCTAAAGAAATCGACTTACCCGATGAACAGGAAAATAAAATTCTTACTGTTGCTATCGTTACTTTGCCTTTTTCTTTTGAAGGTAAAAAACGCAGAGAACAGGCTGAAAAAGGAATTGAGCAACTTAAAAAATATGTCGATGCAATATTAGTTATTAATAATGATAAATTGCGCGATTTCGGTAATTTGCCTATGAGTCAGGCTTTTGAAAAAGCCGACAATGTCCTTACTACAGCAGCTAAAGGTATTGCTGAAATTATAACCGAAAAAGCTTACGTAAATATTGATTTCAGAGATGTAAATACTGTAATGAAAAACAGTGGGGTTGCTCTTATGGGTTCAGGAGTTGCGAGCGGCGAAAACAGAGCTTTTCAGGCAGTCGAACTGGCAATAAATTCGCCTCTGCTAAACGATAATAATATCAAGGGCGCCAAGAATATACTTCTTTACCTCTCTTTTTCAATGGAACACGAAATTACTATGGACGAAATCACCGAAATAACAGATTATATCAATAACGAAGCCGGTGATGACGTAAATGTTATTTGGGGAGCCGGTTACGACGATAATTTAGGCGAAAAATTATCAATTACTCTTATTGCTACAGGATTCGATAAACAAAACGATTTGGGAATAACTACTAATTCTAAGCCCGAAAAGAAAGTCGTTACTTTAGATATCGAAAAACCCGAACCTGTAGTAATTAATCCTCCTAAAGTAGCCGAAAATAATGTAGATTTGGAAGATATAAAAATTGTTGCCAAAGAAGAAGAGCCTGTCAATATAGCACAAAAGGAAGAAGTTGTCAATAGTGATGATAATCAAATGCAGTTTGTATTAAAAACACCTGCAGTACAGTCAACTGAAGAAAAACCCGTTGTAAAAAGCGAATCGTTGACCCCTGCCGAAAAACCATCGGTTACTCAAACTGAAACAAATAAGGAAACAGCTCCAAATCACGAGCAAATAAGGCTTAACAACGAAAGAATCGAGAGGTTGAAAGAGTTGAGTATGAAACTTAAAACCACTGAAGGACTTACCGAACTTGAAAATAAACCCGCATACATCAGAAGAAATGTAGTATTAAATGAAGTTACACCGTCTTCAGAATCCGAAATATCAAGATATACACTCGAAACAAATCCCGATAATACTATTGAAATAAAGCCAAATAACAAATTTCTACACGATAATGTCGATTGAAAATGAGCTTAGAAATAAAAATAAATAATGATATTAAAGAAGCGATGCTTGCTAAGGATCGCGATAAACTTGAAGCATTAAGAGCAATAAAAGCTGCCCTTTTACTTATAAAAACAGGTAAAGATACAGCCACTTCGGAAATACCTGAAGAACTTGAACTTCAAACACTTCAAAAACTAATTAAGCAACGAAAAGAGGCTGCCGAAACATATAAAAGTCAAAACCGCATCGATTTATACGATGTTGAGATGTTTCAAATCGGCATAATTGAAAAATATTTGCCCGAACAACTTTCTCATGATGAAATAGAGAATATTGTTAAAAATATTATCTCCGAAACAGGTGCTTCGGGAATTAAAGATATGGGCAAAGTAATGGGAATTGCTTCTAAAACACTTACCGGAAAAGCTGATAATAAAATTGTTGCAGAAATAGTAAAAAAACTATTGAATATTTAGCATAAAATGTTTTTCTAATGCTTTAATTGCATTATTTAACCTTTTATCGCCGGTACCGCTTATAATTTCAAAATTGAAATTTGCTTTTTCGAGGGTATTTTTATACAACGAAAATAATGCTTCTCTTTTATCAGGGTGTTCTCTTAGTGGATCGTAAATCCAAGGTAGGTCTATATCACACAGCAAATAAAGGTCGTATTTGTGTTTTAAAAACATTTCCGATATCCATTCGTGGCACTTTCCATATTTGAATTCACACCAGATTTTCGTTACAGTAAAATCGGTGTCGCAAAATAAAAATGTATTTGCTTTCAAGGCTTCATTATTTTCTAAATTGTATTGCTGTTGAGCAATTTTAAGAATATCATCGTAATTGTAATCCCTTCCTAAATTTTCGAGATATTCTCTTGAGTATTCGTTTACCCAAACAGTGTTATAAAATCTTGCAAGTTTTTCGGAAAGTTCCGATTTCCCTGTTGATTCAGGCCCCGTTATCGCTATTCTTTTTATTTTTTGCATAATAGTATTTCTTTCTCCATTCAATAAATCCTGATATTCCTATCATCATAAAAACGAGGTATTGTAACCCCGAAAAATACAGGCCTTTTGATATTACCATAGGTATTGAAAGTGCATCGCCAATAATCCAAAAGAGCCAGTTTTCGATTTTTTTGCGGGTTTGCATCCACATTCCTACTACAAAGAGCGAGGTTGTCAATGAGTCTAAAATCGGAACAGTGCTATCAGTATAATTTTTAAGTACATAATAAATAATTGCAAACGATAAAGTAAATAGTGCAGCGGCAATTAAGTAGCCTTTTTTGGTAGAATAGCTGATAGGAACATTTTTTTTTGTCGAATCTTTTTTCGACCAGAAATACCAGCCGTAAAAACTCATTATAACAAAATATGAGTTTATGCTCATTGCTGCATATAATCCCGAAATTAAGTAAATATAAACATAAAGGCCTACATTTATAAGCCCAAAAGGAAAAACAAGAATATTTTCCTTTCGAGCAAACCAAACACTCAATAATCCGAAAAATACTGCTATAATTTCAATATAGGAAGAGTTTTCAATGTTATGATAAATTTGGTTTAATATTTCGTATTCCTGCATATTTACTTTTTAGTCGGCTAAATTAATAAATTGCTAACTAACACCGAATTTTTAAAAGTTTTTATTTATTCATCCATTTATTATAAAAATGAATTGTCTATCTTTGCAAGTGTGAAAGATTTATTAAGAATATTCAGATATATAAGGCCTTACAGCAAATATGCCTTTTTAAATATTTTTTTTAATATTTTATATATCTTGTTTTCTTTTTTCAATCTTGCTTTATTTATTCCGTTTATAAATATTTTATTCAATAATGTAAAGTCAACATCTATAGAAAGGCCTCCTCTTGGTTTCGACAGTCATTCTATTATTGCAAACTTTAACTATTTTCTGGCAAAGATAATTGAAGATAAAAGTCCTTATCATGCTTTGTTGTTTATTTCGGTTTTTTTTATAGTTTTTTCTTTCCTCAATAATCTGTTTAAATACCTTGGAATGTATTTTCTGGCTCCAATAAGAAATGGTATGGTAAAGGATTTGAGGAATGATGTTTTCGAAAAATTACTGATACTGCCATTATCCTTTTATTCGGAAAGGAAGAAAGGTGATATAATTACCAGATTATCGTCAGATATAAATGAAATAGAGTGGTCAGTGGTTAGTTCACTTCAAATGCTGGTAAAAGACCCGTTAAATGTGATTTTTTTTGCAATTGTATTAATTTTTATAAGTCCCCAGTTAGTTTTTTATTCTCTCATAATTTTAATTCCTGCCGGATTTCTAATAAATATTGTCGGAAAAAGTTTGAAAAGAAATTCAGAAAGGGGTCAGAGAGAACTTTCCAATATTGTTACTCTTGTCGAAGAGTCAATTAACGGATTAAGAATATTAAAATCTTTTAATGTAATAGATTTTGCTATTGAAAAGTTTGCTAAAGTAAACAAGAATTATTCGCGTATTTTAGCTCGTATTTTAAGAAGAAGGGAAGCCGCATCTCCATTAACCGAAACCCTTGCGGTATTGGGATTAATGGTAGTAATCCTTATAGGTGGCAGTCTTGTTATCTCAAAGAAAATATCACCCGATATTTTGATATTTTTCGTAATAATTTTCGGAAGAATGATACCTCCTGCACAATCGATGATAACTGCTTTTTACAATATTCAAAGGGGTAGAATAAGTGCCAAAAGAATTTTTGAAATATTAGATGCACAGGAAGTAATCGTTGAAAAAGAAAATGCAATTCCTTTTAAAAGTTTTGAAAAAGAAATTGAGTTTAAAAATGTCAGCTTTTATTATAGCTCGAATCCCGATAAAAAAGTATTAAATTCTATAAATTTAAAAATCACGAAAGGGCAAATAATTGCAATAGTAGGAGCTTCGGGAGTCGGAAAATCAACCTTGGTCGATTTAATTCCCCGATTTTACGATTGTACCGAAGGTGAGATTCTTATTGACGGAATAAATATAAAAGATTATGTTATATCGGATGTAAGAGGGCAGGTTGGCCTTGTTTCGCAGGATACAATACTATTTAATGATACTGTTTTCAATAATATTGCCTTTGGAACAAATAATACCGAAGAGGATGTAATAAGAGCTGCTAAAATTGCTAATGCTCACGAATTTATCGAAAAAATGCCAAATGGTTATTATTCTTTTTTGAGCGACAGAGGACTAAATCTATCAGGTGGGCAACGACAGAGGTTAAGTTTGGCAAGAGCTATTTTAAAAGATCCGTCAATACTTATTTTGGATGAAGCAACTTCGGCTTTAGACACCCAATCGGAAAAATATGTTCAGGATGCTCTTTTAAACGTAATGAAAAACAGAACAACTATTGTTATTGCACACCGTTTATCTACAATTCAGAATGCTGATTTAATTGTTGTTATGGATAACGGAAAAATTGTTGAAACAGGAACTCATAGTGAACTTTTAAACAGAAATGGAATTTACAAACAGTTCATACAAATACAACAAATCGGATAAATATTTTAATATGAGTATATTAGAAAAAATTAAACAATATTCAAATCAGATATTACCTGAGTTGGTAGAGATAAGAAGAAATATACACATGTATCCGGAATTAGGGTTTGAAGAATATAAAACCTCGGAGTTGATCGTTGATAAACTGAAACAATACGGAGCTGAAAATATAAAGGTTTTGGCTAAAACCGGAGTAACAGCATTGATAAGAGGTAAAAATCCTGATAGTAGGGTTGTGGCTTTAAGAGCTGATATGGACGCTTTGCCAATAAAAGAGAATAATACTTTTGAATACTGCTCGAGAAATGAAGGAGTTATGCATGCCTGCGGTCATGATGCTCATATGGCAATGTTGTTGGGAGCAGCAAAAATATTGATAGAGAACAGAGAAAATTTTAACGGTACTGTAAAATTGATTTTCCAACCATCTGAAGAAAAGTTCCCGGGAGGTGCAAAAGAAATGATAAAAGAAGGAGTTTTGGAAAATCCTAAAGTCGATTTTGTTATTGGTCAACATGTATTACCCGATTTGGAAGCCGGAAAAGTGGGTGTTAAATCGGGGAAGTATATGGCATCTACCGATGAAATTTATTTAACTGTTAAAGGTAAAGGTGGACATGGAGCAACCCCAAACTTGAATATTGACCCTGTTTTGATAGCTTCTCATATTATTGTTTCGATGCAACAGGTAGTTTCACGATTTTCGCCTCCCGAAATTCCTACTGTTCTTTCATTTGGTAAGATATACGGATATGGAAGAACTAATATCATTCCCGATGAAGTTGTAATTGAAGGAACTCTAAGAACATTTAATGAGGTTTGGAGAGAACAGGCACATAATAAAATAATAAACCTTGCCGAAAAAACCGCCGAAGCTATGGGAGGTAGTTGCGAGGTAAGAATTGATAAAGGATATCCCTTTTTAGTTAATGACAATATATTGACCGAAATAGTAAAAGAATCTGCAGTTTCGTTTCTTGGTTCTGAGAATTTTGAAGAACTGGATATAAGAATGACTGCCGAAGATTTTGCATATTTTACGCAACAATGCCCAAGTTGTTTTTACAGAATTGGTACTATGAATAAAAGTAAAAATATTACTTCAAATCTGCATACAAATACTTTTGATATCGACGAGGATATTCTGGGGACAGGAGCTTGCTTATTGGCTTGGACAGCTATTAATGTTTTAAACGAAAAAGATTGATAAACTAAATTTTAATTAGTTCTTTATTCTTGTTAAAAAAATGATATTCAAGCAAATGATAGGAAGATGCGGATTTTAGTCTTATCCACTTCTTGTATTTAATAAACCATTTTATCCTGTAGTTAAATAATCCTTTGGTTAAATAGGCATAAATATAGGGATTAACCTCTAAAAGCAGAAAACGCTCATTTTGTTCGTTTACAAGGTATCTGATGTCGTTTTCAATATCGTCAATTAATAGAATATTGGGTTTAATTTTTCCTGTACCATCGCAAGCAGGGCATTTTTCGAGTACTTCGACATTTAGCTCTGGTCTTACACGTTGACGTGTTATTTGTACTAAGCCGAATTTGCTTGGTGGTAATATTGTATGTTTGGTATTGTCTTTTTGCATTTCTTCAGAAAGTTTCTGAAACAACTTTCTTCTGTGGGCAGCCTCATTCATATCAATAAAATCAATAACGATAATTCCGCCCATATCTCTTAACCTTAATTGACGGGCTATTTCTGATGCTGCTTCTAAATTAACCTCAAGGGCATTGGTTTCCTGAGTTTTATCGGTATTTAACCTGTGTCCGCTATTCACATCAATAACGTGCATAGCCTCAGTATGTTCTATTATAAGATAAACACCGCTTTTAATTGTTACTATTTTCCCGAATGAAGCTTTTATTTGTTTGTCAATACCATATTGTTCAAAAATTGGGATTTTACTTTTATGAATTTTTATTATATCGACTTTATCGGGTGCTATTGTAGAAATATAATTTTTGATTTCTTCGGCTAATTCGACATCATTAACAATAACGCTGTTAAAATCTTTGTTAAGCATGTCTCTCAGAATAGCCGATGTTCTGTCGAGTTCACTTAGTATCTTTTCCGGAGGTCTTGATTCTTTTAGTTTACGTGCAAGTTGGTCCCATTTTGACGTAAGGCTTCTTAAGTCGGCATCGAGTTCGGCAACGTTTTTCCCTTCGGCTACGGTTCTGATAATTATACCAAAATTTTTCGGTTTTATGCTTTGTATTAATCGTTTTAAGCGGTTTCTTTCTTCAGTGCTTTTTATTTTTTGCGATACCGATATACGATTTGAAAAAGGTACCAGCACCAAATATCTTCCCGGGAATGAAATTTCCGATGATATTCTGGGACCTTTGGTTGATATTGGCTCTTTTGCAATTTGAACCAATATATTTTGATTCGATTTCAATACATTTGTTATTTTACCTGTTTTTTCAATATCAGGTTCAATAACAAAATTTTCCATATTAACAATCTCTCCCGAATTTTGAGATAATTTGATGAATTTCAGAAGAGAGTTTAATTGAGGACCTAAGTCAAGATAATGTAAAAAGGCATCTTTTTCGTAACCAACATCAACAAAAGCTGCATTTAATCCGGGCATAATTTTTTTTACTTTCCCCAGATATATATCCCCGACTGTATGATTGCTGTTACGTTTTTCTTTATTGAGTTCAACCAACTGCTTATCTTCAAGTAATGCAATCTCTACTTCATTTGCTCTCGAATCAATTATCAGTTCTTTATTCACTTTTTTAAGTAAATTAGCTAATGAGCTTATTAAACAAATACAACAAAACTGAATTTATACAAAAAATTAATTACATAGCGACACACTTGCCACTATGTAATTAATAAAAAAACACCTTAAGAATTATTTCTTCTTATGCCTGTTTTTTCTTAGACGCTTTTTGCGTTTATGAGTTGACATCTTGTGTCTTTTTCTTTTTTTACCACTTGGCATAATGAGATGTATTTAGATTTATTTCAATTTTGTTTTAACTTCGTTTACAAATGATTTTGAAGGTTTAAATGAAGGAATATTATGAGCAGGTATAATAATTGTGGTATTTTTTGAAATATTTCTTCCTGTTTTTTCTGCTCTTCTTTTAACGATAAAGCTTCCGAAACCTCTTAAATACACATTTTCACCTTTCATTAAAGATGCTTTTATGGTTTCCATAAAAGTTTCTACGGTATTCTGAATAGAAACTTTTTCAATCCCTGTTTTATTAGCAATTTCTGCTACTATTTCTGCTTTTGTCATATTACTTTGATTTTAATGTGTTTAGTAATTTCTTTTTTTAAGGCTGCAAAGATAATAAATTTTTATTATGCAACTATTATTTATAACATTTTTTGTATTAAATAGTTAAAAAAAATTGGTAATTTAATTTGAAATTAATTTTTATCGAATAATTAAGAAATAGTATAAAATGATGTTCATGCGAAACTTGAATTTAATAAGAAGTATCTATATGCAATAAGTTTGGTTTATTCATTAAAACTCATCATTTAATTGTTAAATTATTTAAAAGTCCAAAAAAATCAAATCACGATTATTCATTTATTCTTTATCGACAAAAAACCAATACTTTAATGTTTCAGTATTAATTTTTTTAAAAATGAAAATTAAAATCTGATTAAAAATTTTAATAGAAACTTAATTTTAAAAGTCCAAAACAGCCGGTTTTATTAAAGAAAAGGTAAAAATCAGTTTATAGAAATCGAAATCTTTATAACTTATTTTGCTCCCAAAATTTAAAAAAACCTAAATGCGTATGAAAAAAAAAGACATTTTAAAAATTTTAACAAAAATGCCTGTTTTATTGGCAATTTGTACTGCTTTTTTGGGCAATACAAATACTAATTGTCAAAATTCGGGCTATTTGAAGGGTGATTTCCATCAGCATTCCACTTACACTGATGGTTCATACAGTATAGATACTGTTTTGAAATCGAATCACAAATTTGGACTTGATTGGTGGGCAAATAGTGAACATGGAGGTGGTTTTAACCGACATGGGAAATTCTCAGGACTGGATCTTGGAATTAATACTTATTGGGATTCATTTCTGCCAAACCCTATAATTGGGACATTAAGTATGAGCAGCGGTCATCAGAATATGTGGCGTTGGCAATCAATTCGCGATTATTCTTTTAACGATATTTTAGCCATACGTGCTTTATATCCCAATAAAATGGTTTTTCAAGCATTGGAATGGAACATGCCCGGACATGAACATTGCTCAATGGGAATAATTGATAATCAATTTGGAACAAATCCTAATGTTAATCCAGTTGCAGAGTTTGAATACAAATTTGATGCTTCTGATTTAGATTTATTAGGTGGAGCATCGCAGGGATGGATTAAAAGTACCAATGGGAATAATCATACAAAAACATTAGAAGCAATAGCTTGGGTACAGCAAAATTATCCTTATTCATCATGGATTATACCTGCACATCCCGAAAGAAAGGGTATGAACAATATAGCAGGTTTTAGAGATATGAATAATGCCGGTCCCACGGTATGCTTTGGATTTGAAAGTATGCCCGGGCACCAAAAAGGACCCGATAGAGGTGAGTACAAAACCGCTTATAACACTTACGGTAGAACTACCTACGGGGGATGCGGTATTTACGCTGCTAAAGTTGGTGGAGTATGGGATGCGCTTCTAAGTGAAGGTCGTGCATGGTGGTTATTCGCAAGTTCCGATTTTCACAGCGATTCTCCAGATTTCTGGCCGGGTGAATATCAAAAAACATATACCTATATTACTGATAAAACCAATCCTCAATCTTATGTTGATGGTTTACGCTCAGGTAATAGTTTTATTGTAAACGGAGATTTAATTGATTCATTAATATTTGAGATAGCACCACAAAATAATACTAGTAATTTAGTTGCAAAAATGGGTCAAACATTACCTGTGTGCGGACAAACAAGAGTATTGCACATAAAAGTTAGAGATCCTCAAGGAATAAACAATAATATTTACAGCTCGTACAATAATCCTGAACTTAATCATATTGACGTTATATGTGGAAGAGTAAAAGGCAAAATTCAGCCAAATGACCCTAATTATAATGAGCCAAGTGTTTCTACAACAAAAGTAATTGCTCGTTTTGATTCTAATGGAGGTATTACCGATAACAACGGTCTCACAAGCACTAAATGGGTTGATTTGGGTAATGGTTGGAAACAGATGTCATTAGTACTTAATAACTACAGCGATACAATGTATTATCGTTTGCGTGGGACAAATCACGGATTAAATGTACAAAATGAAACTGATGAAAATGGAAATCCATTGTCAGATTCGTTAATGTATCCGAATACACCTGCTAAAGCATTTGCTGATTTATGGTTCTACTCTAATCCTATATTCGTTGCTTCTAATATTAATGATTCAATTGCAACAGCCCAGTACGTCCAAAATCAATCAGTTTTAGGAAATACAAAAATTGCAGTTGCAACAGATTTACACTATATGGACCCTTCGTTATTAATAAATGACGGTGTTGCCTTTCAAACATACCTTGCTTACGACAGGAAATTGATAAAAGAAAGTCATGCAATAATGCAGGAATTATCTGAGAAAATTTATAATGAAAGACCTGAAATTTTACTAATACCCGGTGATTTGACTAAAGATGGCGAAAAAATCAGCCACCAAAATTTAACACAATTTTTGTCTTATATCGAATCGAATGGTGTAACTAAAGTTTATGTAGCACCCGGAAATCATGATATAAACAATGTTCATGCATACAGTTATAACGGTAGCATAATTAATAAGGTTGATTCTGTTTCTCCTTCCGATTTTAAAACAATATACAGTCAGTTTGGTTATGCTGAGGCTTCAAAAACCGATACAGTTTCACTATCGTATTTGGCAAAACCAAAACAAAAACTTTGGGTATTGTCTATTGATGCATGTTCTTATGATTCAAATATGATTTTAAATAAGCCTGTTACTGAAAGTGGTTTAAAATTAAGCACTTATAAGTGGGTTCTTGATCGTCTTAAAGAAGCTCGCGATTCGGGAGCTGTAGTATTGGGTATGATGCATCACGGTTTAACCGAACATTATGTTGGCCAAAGTGCTTTATTCCCTGAATATGTTATCAAAGGTTGGGATACAATTTCAGCAAATTTCACAAAAGCAGGTCTTAAAATGATGTTTACAGGTCATTATCATGCTAATGATATAACAAGACGTTCTGTACAGGGAAATACTTCTTTTGTTTATGATATTGAAACTGGCTCTGTTGTTACATGGCCTTGTCCATACAGAGTTATGCAACTCAATGGCGATAGTATTTTAAATGTGGCAACTAATTATATTACAAACATCAATTACAACACTAATGGGTTACCATTCCAAAACTATGCCGAAAATTTCCTAACTCAAGGTTTAACCGGTATAGTTTCTTACCAATTACAAATGCCTCCATATTCTTTAGATGCAACAACAGCAGGTATTGTTACTCCTCACATAGTTGATGCATTCAAATCACATTATAAAGGCGATGAAACAATCCCTCCCTCTGAGCAAGCTTTCTTAAATTATTTAAATTCTGTTGGTCAGACTACACTTTCTTCTACAATTGCCAGTTTGAGAACCGATTTAGATCCAATGGACAACAATGTTGTACTTCCTTTAAGAAATGCTGTTGATTCTATGTTATTGACTTTGAATAATTATAATTCAAACGATTATACAACTCCAAGCTGGACTCTTTTCCTTAAAGCAAAAATGGCTTTAAATAAAAACAGAGATTCATTAAGCTTAGTAAATATGAATAGTGCAATAAGTAATCTGAAACCATTTACTATGCCTTATAATATTACTGTAAACATTAATAAAGATCCTAAAACTCGTATGGGGTTCAACTGGTTTACTAATGCAGGCGTAACAGGAGGTAAGGTGCAGATAGTACAAGGAATTGTAAATGATACTAATGCATTTAATAATCCGATGTTTGAAGTTATAGCTCGTTGCGACTCAGCTAAAAACCTTAATTATTCAGTATCAGCTAATAATCTTAGTTCACTTGCAGGAATTCCCAATAATACTAAAAAAAGCTATATGTTCAATAAAGCAACTGTAAACGGATTAACTCCGAATACATTCTATTCTTACAGAGTTGGGAAAAATGGTTCGTGGAGCGAAATAGGTACATTCAAAACCGCTGTTTCCGGTAAAGAAAGTTTTTCATTCGTTTATACTACAGACCCGCAAGCAAATACTGATGAAATGTTTGAAATTTCAAGAAAAACTACTAATGCCGCTAATAATATGTATCCTAATGCTGATTTCTGGTTACATTGTGGTGATATGGTAGAAACTTCAGGCGCAAGCAATTCCGAGTGGGAATGGGAGCAATTCTTCGAGACTCAAAGAAATATTTTAATGAATAAACCATTCAACTCTGTTATAGGAAATCATGACAGATCTACAAATCAGAACTTTGCTCTTCATTTCAATAACGATTCCGTTGCATTCGATTATGCAAAAGCTACTTATAAAGGTAGTGTATATTCATTTGTATATGGAGATGCACTATTTATGGCAATTAATTCCGAAGATTACAATACAGCAGGATATTTAGATTCTACGGCTGTATGGTTAAGTAAACAGGTAAAAGCTAATCCTGATGTAAAATGGAGAATAATATTCTATCATAAAGCTATTTATACAGGTAGTTCAAGTCATCAAAGCGATTCTGACGCAAAAACATTCCGTACAAAAATGGCTCCTGTGCTTGACAGTTTGAAAATAGACCTTGCTTTCCAAGGACATGATCATGTTTATGAAGTAATTGGTCCTGTTAAATATATGTCTCTTGTTACCAATTCTGTTACTAATCAACAAATAGTACCTGTTACGGTTCGCGATAATTTAACCGGCTTATTGGGTGGTACTTTCGATTCAAAAAGAGGAACTATTTATTTCTTGAATAATTCGGCAGGTAAGAAAAAATATGAACCTCGCAACGAAGCCCAAATGAATGCAGCTTTTTCAGCTCATGGTGTTCCAAACTACTTCAGTTTATTTACAGGTAGATTTGGTCAAACCGGTGAACCAACATTCAGTAACGTTATTGTTAGTACTGATACTATTTTTATCACTACTTACACAGTAAATGACCAGGGGGTTGCTTCATTATTCGATTCATTTAAAATAATTAAAAATACTTTGGATAATCAATGGACCGGTAATGTAAACACCAATTGGAATAAAGCTTCAAACTGGACAGAAGGTGTTATACCTACTCTAAGTCAAAATGTAATAATTCCTTCAAATGCATCAAATATGCCGGTTATTGATTTACCTGCAATATGTAATGATATTACACTCGAGTCAAATGCTCAATTAATCCAAAATAGCAATCTTACTATCAAAGGAAAAGCTTATGCAAAAAGAGACTTAACAGCTAATCAATGGCATTTTATTAGTTCACCTGTAGGAGATGCAACAGGATATACATTTTCTTCTTCTAATCCTGTTAACTCAGGAAATACTTTATATCTTCAAAAATATAACGAATCGTGGATAAATAACCCCGGAACATCTCCTTGGGTTGATATTACAACCGGTTGGCAGGAAATTATGAGTGCAGGTAAAGGATATGAGGTTTGGTCGAATAATAATGCTACAATTAAATTTGAAGGTAGTTATTTTAACCATAACAATGTCATCGCACCTGTTACTTATACAAACTCTGCAACTTATCCGGGTTATAATCTTATCGGAAATCCTTATCCTTCTGCAATAAATATCAATGGCTTCAACACTTGGGGAAATAATATGGATGCATCAATTTGGATATGGAATGGATCAAATTATATTGCAAGTAATGGTTTAATAGGAGATTTCTCAACAATAGCTTCAAATCAAGCATTTATGGTTAAAGCAAATAATTCAGGTATCCCTTCTTTGATTATTCCCGCTTCTGCTAAAACTTTCGGAGGTGCTTTCTATAAATCATCTGTCAGCGATTTATTGAAACTTAAAGTTGTTGGAAATAATTTTGAGGATATAACTTATATCAATTTTAACTCTAATGCTACAAAAGGATATGACGGTCAATTTGATGTCGAAAAATTGTTCGGTATAAGCGATGCTCCTCAGTTATATACTTTAATACCAAATAAAAATCTTTCAATAAACACATTTCCTGAATTAAATGAAAATGTTGTAGTTCCTTTGGCTTTGCAAGTAGGAAAATCAGGGTTATACTCAATTTCTGCCGACGAAATCAACAGTTTTAACAACAATACCGAAATTATTTTGGAAGATAAACTTACAAAAAGCTTCATTGATATGAAAAAGCAAAATATTTATTCTTTCTATGCTAATCCATCTGATAATTCATACAGGTTCAATGTTTTATTCGGTAAATTAAATAACAACAACGGAATAAACAATGAAAATGATGTACTTATTTATGCAAACGAAAATAAAATTTACATCAAAAATCAAGGTAATTCCATTATTGAAGAAGTTGTTATTATGAATCTTTTAGGGCAGGAAATTATGCGTCAAAAGGTTTCAAATAATACTGTAAATACATTAGAATTGAATGAATCATCTGCTTACTATTTGGTTAAAGTAATAACATCTTCTAATACAATTTCTAAAAAAGTTTTTATTAAGTAATTTAATCTAAGGCATTCGATGATTATCGAGTGCCTTACTTTTTAAATAAAAAATTTTAAAAATCGTTAAAAATGAAAAAAACAGTAAAATCTTGGTTAATAATTGCAATAATAGCAATGTCTCCTGTTATAAATTTGGCACAACCACCACACCCAAACAGTCCGAATAATAGTGGAGGAGGGAATGCCCCTAATACTAACGGACAAGTAAATGTGCCTGTTGGAGGTGGAGCTCCTATTGATGGCGGATTTAGTGTGTTATTGGTATTGGGAGCTGTGTATGGTACAAGCAAATTATACAAGATAGTAAATAAAAAGAAAGCAGAGAAACAAGAGAATATTGCCATTTAAAGTTAATGTTTTATAAACATTATTAAGTATTTTGTTTAGTTGTGATTAGGCTGTCATTTTTTGGCAGCCTTTTTTATATAAGATAAAAATCAATTAATTAAAGAGAAAAAACTTTTCACCAACAAAACTTCAAATGCTGAATTCAGGAATTATATATTTCACTAATTTTTTTACTTTTGCACTAAAAAAATTATAATGGTTTCAATAAATATTGTAAATAACTCGAAACACAATTTGCCTGCTTACGAAACAGCATTTTCTGCGGGTATGGATTTAAGGGCAAATTTATCGGAGCCTGTTATTTTAAAACCACTTGAAAGAGCATTGATACCTACCGGATTGTATATAGAGCTTTCCGAAGGTTATGAAGCTCAAATACGTCCAAGAAGCGGTATGTCGTTCAAACATGGCATTACTGTTCTTAATACCCCCGGTACAATAGATTCCGATTACAGAGGTGAAATTAAGGTTATAGTAGTGAACCTTTCTAATGATGAATATGTTATAAATGACGGTGAGAGAATTGCTCAAATGGTTATAGCAAAATATGAAAAAGCAGAGTGGAATCTTGTTGAAAAACTTAATGATACTGCAAGAGGAAGCGGCGGCTTTGGGCATACTGGTAAAAATTAAAAAAATTGATTTATGAAAATAATTATTCCAATGGCCGGTATGGGAAAAAGGATGAGACCCCATACATTAACAATCCCAAAACCACTTATTCCGGTTGCCGGCAAACCAATAGTACAGCGTTTGGCTGAAAGTATTGTAAAAGTTACAAATGAAAATGTCGAGGAAATAGCATTTATAATAGGAGATTTCGGTGCCGAGGTAGAGCAACGATTGCTTAATATTGCAAATAACCTCGGGGCTAAAGGTAAAATTTATTATCAAAATGAGCCTTTGGGTACTGCTCATGCTATTTTGTGTGCAAAAGAATCTCTCAATGGAAAGGTCATTGTTGCTTTTGCTGATACACTTTTTATCGCCGATTTTATCCTCGACCAGGACAAAGACGGTATAATATGGGTTCATGAGGTTGATGACCCAAGTGCCTTCGGCGTTGTCAAAACTGACGAAAATGAAATTATTACCGATTTTGTCGAAAAACCTAAAGAATTTGTTTCAAATAAGGCCATTATCGGAATATATTATTTTAAAGATGGTAATTATTTAAAAAATGAACTCCAGTACCTGATTGACAATAACGTTATTAAAAGCAATGAATATCAGCTTACTGATGCACTTCAGAATATGCTTAAAAAAGGAACTTTGTTTTCTGTCGGAAAAGTAAAAGAATGGCTCGATTGCGGAAACAAAGATGCAACAGTATTTACAAACCGCCGTATTCTCGAAACAAGTAACGGCGATAAACTCGTTTCCGAATCTGCCGTTGTTAATAATTCTATTATTAAACATCCTTGTTATATTGGTGATAATGTTCAGATAAACGACTCAATTATCGGGCCTTACGTTTCCATCGGCGAAAATTCTGTAATAAGTCACTCTATTATTACTGATACCATTATTCAGAAATATTCGAAAATTAAAAATGCCAACATAGATAATTCAATGATAGGTAGTTATGTTGAGTATAAAGGCGATATTAATGAATTAAGTATAGGCGATTTTACCACAATAAATTATAATGTTTAAATAACAAATTAATTTTATTTACGTTAGCTCTCAGTATTTAAAAGTCAATAAGTGAAAATAAAATATCTTCTTCTTACTTTCTGGGTTTTTACGGCAATAATATCATGTAAACCTACAGAAAAAATTAATAACAAAAAAAACGAAATTAAAAGTGCAAAAACTCTGAGCAATTCAGAGAAGTACATCATCGACGGAATATTTATTGATGCTAACAAAGAGAAGTTGTTGGGAAATTATAATCAAGCATTACAGCTTTTTTCAACTGTTCTTAGCCGCGACCCTAATTATGCTGCTGCATATTACGAAATAGCAAGAATTAATCAGGTTATAAAGAAAATAAATGAAGCAATAATTTATGCCAAGAAGGCTATAGAGCTTTCGCCCGACAATATTTGGTACAGAATACTTTTATCCGATTTATATACAAGCAATCAGCAGTTTAAAGAAGCTACTGCCGTTTGGGAAGAAATAGTAAAGAGAAATCCCGATAAAGTTGAATATCTTTACGATTGGGCAAATGCATATATATTTGAAAATAACCTGCAGGAAGCGCTTAAAGTGTATGATTTGATTGAGAAAAAAATAGGAATAACAGAAGAAATATCAATTCAAAAACATAAAATCTACCTTTCACTAAACAAATTTTCAAAAGCTGTTGAAACATTAGAAAAACTGTCCGCCCAATATCCTCAGAATGTAAGCTATATCGCTATGATAGCTGAACTCTATATGAGTAAAAAAATGTATGATAATGCTTATGTTTGCTATAAAAAAATACTCGATATTGCTCCACAGGATAAGTATATAAATATTTCGCTTGCAGGCTATTACAGAGAAATTGGCGATAAAGAAAAATCTTATTTATCGCTGAAAAAAGGCTTTGCTAACCCCAATCTTGATATCGATACTAAGATTAATATTCTGCTTTCTTATTATACAGTTACCGAAATATACGATAATCTCAAAAATCAGGCCTTTGAACTGACTGAAATACTTGTTAATACTCATCCTAACGATCCTAAATCATATTCAATCCTTGCTGATTTTTTGTACAGAGATAAAAAATACGAGCAAGCTCGTGAAGCATTAAGAAAAGTTAATAGTTTAGACAATAGCCGTTATCCTATTTGGGAAACACTACTCATTATTGAGTCGGAGTTAAACGATACTTCGGCATTGATTAGAGAAGGAGAAACAGCAATACAGTTGTTTCCCGAACAACCATTATTGTATTTAATTACGGGAATTGGCTATTATAGAAACGGTCAGATTGAAAAAGCGCTGTCATTACTTCAAAAAGGCGTTACGTTTGTCATTGATAACGACAAGTTATTATTGCAGTTTTACACTTATTTAGGCGATTTATACTTTAAAAACAATCAATTCGACAAGTCGTTTTCTACTTTTAAAAAAGCACTGCTTATTGACCCTGAAAATATTTATATTTTAAACAATTTTACATATTATCTTGCCCTTCAGAATGAAGAATTAGACCGAGCTGAACAAATGGGCAGAAAACTAAATGAATTAGCTCCTGGAAACCCTTCATATCAAGATACATACGGTTGGGTTTTTTATAAATTAGGCAGATATGATGATGCTAAAAAATGGCTTAAAAAAGCTTTAGAAAGTGGTGGAGCAAATAATGATATTATTTTAGAACACATGGGAGATGTCTATTATAAACTCGGTGAAAAAGACAAAGCACTTGATTATTGGCAAAGAGCAAAATCAATAGGTAACGGCTCAGATTTTTTAATAAAAAAGATTACTGATAAAAAACTGTATGAGTGAGTTTTATGATAACATTAAAAAATCTTTCTCTAAATAAAGTAAAACGCTTATTATCAAATAAAAAAGTATTTTTTAAGATTCTTTTTCTTTATTTTCTATTGTTATTTTCATGTAAAACACCCACCAAAACCGAAAAAGCCGATTATCAAAATAATGCCGGCGACAATAAAGTTGATTTAAAACAAGTAGATAGTGTGTTTGCATTGATGTGGCAAAATCAGTTCGATTACAATTATCTGAATGCTTCTTTTACAGCTGAATATGAAGTTGATAAAAATTCATCCTCATTCAGCGGACAGCTTAGAATGAAAAAAGACAGTGTTATTTGGCTTTCAATTTCAAAGTTTTCTATTGAAGGAGCCAGATTATTGCTTTATAACGATAGTTTTTATTATTTAAACAGGGTAGATGAAACATATTTTACCGGCGATTTTAATACAATTAACCGATTTATTAATGGAGCGGTTGATTTTGATATGTTGCAGGCAATAATTTTAGGAAATGATTTTAAATATTATGAAAACGACAAATTCAAACTCGAGTACGACGGAAAATACTATCACTTGACTACTGTTAACAGGCGAAAACTAAAGAAATTTATTAAAAACGAAAATGATAAATTGAAGGTATTGATACAAAATATTTTTATTGATCCTGTAACTTTTAAAATAAAAGAACTCTCGGTTAAAGAAATTAGAGCAAACAACAAGCTAAGAATTCAATATTCGAATTATAAAAAAATTGAAAATCAATTATTTCCAATGTCGATGATAATTTATGTTTCAGCCGAAAAGGAAATCAAAATCAGTATTGATTTTTCGAAAGTAAGCGTTGATTCTGAGCAAACTTTCCCTTTTAAAATTCCTAAATCTTATAAAAAAACCGAATCGTATTAAATTAATTTTTACTTTTGGGTTATGTTTGCACATAAAATTAGGGTAAATAAAAATCAGAAACACATTGTAAGTAAAATATTTATTGCAATACTTGTTTGTTTTGTAATAAATAAAGCTTTGTTTTCTCAAACCGATAAAAATAAACTAAGAGAAAATAAACGTAAAATTGAGCAAGAAATACAATATACAAACAAACTTTTAAGTGAAACAAAAAAAGACAAACAGGCCTCGTTAAATCAATTGATAATACTTAAGAAACAAATAAATCAGAGAGAGCAATTGATAAATAACATAAATCAAGAAATAAACAACCTGAGTGATGAAATAGGTAAAACAGAGAAGAATGTAGAACAGCTAAATCAGGAATTGAAAAGTTTAAAAGCTGAATATGCACGAATGATTATTTCTGCAAATAAAAATCGCGGTAATTACAATATTGTTATGTTTATTTTCGCTTCTGAAAGTTTTAATCAGGCTTTTCAAAGGTTAAAGTACTATCAGCAATACTCGGAATACCGCAAAAAACAGGTAAAATTAATAAACGAAACTCAGAACAAACTTATACAGAAAAAGCAACAACTCGAAGAACACCGAAATACTCAGAATTTACTGCTTGTTTCAAATCAAACAGAAAAGAATCAACTTACAAAAGAGCAGGAAGAAAAAAACAGGACAGTTCAACAGCTTCAGAAAACCGAAAAAGAGTTGTTAAATACATTGAGAAAGAAAGAACTCGAAGCTCGAAATTTGCAAAAAGCAATTGAAAGAATAATTGCTGAAGAGGTGAGAAAAGCCAAGGAAGCAGCAAGAATTAGAAATGAATCGGCCGGAAAATCTGTTGAAAATATTGCTAATAGAACAAGTAAAAGAATTTCGACCGATATTATGTCGGCAACACCCGAAGAAATGGAACTTTCGCATACTTTTGCAAGTAATAAAGGTCGTTTGCCATGGCCAACAGAAAAAGGACTTATTTCATCCTCTTTTGGAACCCATGCCCATCCCGAGTTGCCGGGTATAGTCATAAACAATGACGGTATTGATATTACTACAAACAAAGGAGCAAATGCAAGAGCTGTTTTCAATGGTGAAGTTACTGCCGTTATCTCCGGCCCAAACGGTAAGCAGGTAGTTATTATTCGACATGGAAATTATTTATCTGTTTATTCAAACCTTGAAACCGTTTATGTCAAAAGAGGCGACAAAGTAAGTACAAAGCAGAAAATAGGGCTTATTTCTACCGATACTGATGATAATAAAACAGTTATTCAGTTTCAAATATGGGACGGCAATAATAAAGTAAATCCCGAATACTGGATAGCACAATAATAATTGTTTCATTGAATCTGTGATGGATTGGATAATCTTGTGCTTTGTAGCATTTGATTGATTTTTAGTGTAAAATTAAGTTTTTTATTTTATTGACCAATATTTTTTTCATTAATTATTTATTACAACTAAATAGTAATCAGACTTTTACTACACAATCCCTCCCCTTTTAGGGGAGGCGGAGGAGGGGTAATTTTAAAATTTAATTATCTTTTTCCTTTGCACTAAACACCCCATCCCTGCTTCCCCTTATAGGGGAAGTGATACTGATGTGTCTCATCCTAAAAAAAGTTGACATTTATTTCATTTTTTTGTCAACTTATGTTAGGACAATACATAATGCACTAAGTTTTTTTATTTTTTTGGTAGTTATTACATTAATTAAAAAAATAAAAAAAGGCTGTCTGAAAAAGACAGCCTAAATTTGCGGGTAAAATAATATAACTTATTTAATAATAAGTTTCTTTGTCGAATAATGGTTATTGTCATTAATAGTAACAATATACATACCTTTATCAATATTCCTTAAGTCGATAAAATTATATTGATTATTTGTACTTATTTTATAAACTTCTTGACCTAATAAATTTGTTATTGTAATATGTTTATCATAAGTCTGATTGTTATCCAATTTTAAAATAAATTCGCCATTTGTCGGATTTGGATAAATTTCAAATAGGTTGTAATAATTTTCTTCTATTCCGGTAGCCAATTCTATTTTAATATCATCAATTAATGTTATCCATTGCAATGGGTCGCTGTACGAATAAAATCCGAATGTGAAATTGCCGGTAGAAGCAGGGGTGATTGTTTTGGTATATTTAATATAAGTAGGAAATCTCATAAATTCGTTTTTGTATATTGTTTCTAATGTCATTGCATTCGAATCGGCATCAGTGCCCATATATACTGCAAATTTTTCGAAAGTGGTATCTCCATTGTCAATATATACAGGTGCTTTAACCCAAAAACTGAAATCGTAACTTGTTCCACCTATCAAGTGAATAGGAGGTGTGAATAACCAATCATTATTCGGTCCTAATAAACTAAACATCATATTCATAGCTTTTTGGCCAGTATGTGCGTTATCGGGATATACAGAGTTGTTTGTTATAATATCCCAATATGATGATTGCTGTCCGCCGTTCTGAATGCTCCATCCCAGAGGATAATCGGGTGTATTGTTTGTAGGAGTTACACTTTCAAATCCTTCAGTCCAAGGTAAAGTTGTTATTGTGGGGTCAGCCATTGTTTTAAATTTCCAAACAGGACAATTTGATGCATCTCCAAATGAATTATATGGCACAATTTGCCAATAATAATCGGTATTATAAGCTAATGGCGTTGTAATTTGGTATGAAGTATTATTTCCTAAATCAACGTTATTTAACAGGTTGCTGGGGGGGTTATTTGTTCCTAAATTTAAACGGTATCCTGTAGGATTACCTCCGGTTGATGTCCATTTTAGATTAGGTTTAGTAATTATATTTATTGCATTATTTAATGGATACACCACTGCTGCAGAATTTGGAACTATATTTCCGTTTCCCTGCCACGAAACGTCGTCTAACCAAATGCTCTGATAAGGTTTATTTTGACCATGTTTAAAAGCTATATAGGGTTTTGTATTTGTGGGATTAAATGTCATCATATATTGAACCATGCTATCGGCAAGGTTAAAAGTCGAAACAGGTATAAATGTATTTCCATCATAAGGATCATCCATTAATCCAACAATTAATTCTACTGTATTTGTATTTCCATAGGTTTTTGATGCCCAGAATTTTAATGTATCATTAGCAAAATTAGTAACTCCAGGCGTAATTAAAATCAATGGAGAGATAGTATCGGAATTGTTATAGAATTTAACTACATTAGGCACTGAGTGTGCATCATAAGGCGAATTTTTCACGACAATATCATTTACAGTTTGATACGGGTCTTTGCTTTTGAGCTTGTTCCAGTGTGTCGGAATTGTATTAACAGGGGTACTTTCAAAAGTCTCATAAATGTTGCTTAATAATGCCAAAACATTTCCCGAAAGAGATATAATATTATTTCCCGAAGCATTACAATTTATTGTTAGATTTTCGGAAAAACTTCCTGGAGCAATTCCTGTGAAAATAACTGTTGCTGTATCTGATGTACCGGGCAAAATAGTTCCTGAATAATTACAACTAAAAGGACTTGATACCGAAACACCCGAAATTACAAGATTTGAAGTTCCAATATTTCCGATAGCAATTTTTAATTTGGTAGTTCCATTAACATAAAGCTCGTTAAAATTTAGTGTAGAAGCACTTAAAGTCATAATCGCACCGCTCGGAATAGCTTCAACCTTAATGTCGTCTAAATAGCAGTTTTTTAAACTTGTAGTGATGCCTCTTTTATATCTCCATTGAAATTTTACGTTATTTCCTGCATAGGCGCTCAAATCGTGAAAACGTTGAACATAGCCGGTCATTGCAACAGTCGGAGATAATGTGTCTAATATTGTCCATGTATTTCCGCCATTAGTTGAGATTTCAAAAAATGTTGTATCAGATCCCGATATTTGTGTACATTTCCACCAATAAGAAATTCTATGATTATTCGGTAGGTTGAATCTTGGAGTACATAAAGCCGATACAGTAGTTGTTGTTGAAGGGTTTGCATAAGCGGCACTCAATCCCGAGTGTGAATTAGGACTTATGTTCCAAATGGCATTAGCTCCGCTGATTGGGTAGGTCCAATCGGTAAAATTTCCGTACCATCCGGGATAAAATACTGTTGAATCTTCAAAACCTTGAATATAAGGGAATGATGAAATAATTAATTCTGTTGTAAACTTCCATAAGGGAGAATTTTCTGACTGTGTCCCGTTTTTAGCAACAACTCTCCAGAAATATTTAGTTTTTGAGTTTAATAATGTCGGAAGATTGTATGAATATGTTCCTGATGATGTAACTGTTGCATTATCTACTACTTTAACCGAAGAATTGAGATTTAAAACTCCTAATGAATCTGTTCCGAAATATAAATCGTAATTTGTGGTATTTGCCCCCAGATAAAACGACAAAGAATTACTTGCCGATGCATTTACCTGATTATCTGCAGGAATCGGGTTCGAAGGTGTTGCCGGTCCTGTACTTGAATAGTAAAAACGAATATTAGGCAATGCACTGGGATAAGGGTTTAAATAACCGTTAGTTGTTGGGAATGAAGAGTCACTTCCACAGCCTTTGTTATTGTTTACTGTAGATGAAGTGGCTGCAAAATTGCAATATGCTGATGTCCCATATCTGTTTTCATAGTGAACTATTAAATTATCGGTTCCATTGTAGGAAAACGGAGTTGTTAATGTAATTTCGCACCAACCGTTTGTAAATGTAATCGAACCGCTATAAACAAGTGTATAACCCGAAACTGTAGGATTTTCGTATCCTGCATCGGGGAAAGTATTTGAATTTGTGTGCTTCAGATATATTTTCTGATTTGTAAATGTAACCGTTGAAGTACTTGTGTAATTAAAAGCAATTTTAGTTATACTCTTCGCAGAACCTAAAGCGGCTTGGGGATATATCATGCTATACCATGCGTAATTCCAGTTTCCATAGGGGGGATAGGGAGAATTTACTGTTCCTGTTCCAATTTCTACGTAGTTTTGAGCATTAGTTATCGAAAAAAAACAAATCGATAATGCCAAAATGAATACTTTTCGAATTGATAATTTCATTTTTAAAAACATTTTTTTGAATATTATACTTTAATTTAAACTTTTGCAAAAATCAATATTCGTTATTTAATATCAAATTTAATGGAGTTCGAATACGTGAATTCGTACAAATTAAAACCTTATTATTAGTACTTTTATCATAAATTTAAACAAAACAACTTAGCGAATATTTATTAAGTATTCTTTGATAAATTTGCAGAAAAAAATATAAAATTGAAATTCATTGACGAGATACTGAGTTTTATAATTGTTTATCAATCAATATTATTTTCATTTGTTTTAGTTTTTCTGTATATTAAAACTAAAAACAAACCATTTAAGATATTGAGTATTTTTATGCTCTTATCGGCTGTTTATTTTGGGTTTAGCTTATCTTATTATTATTCGACCTATAAAATACTTGCTTATACTTATTATTTGAGTTTGCCTGTTGCACTCTTATTTTTTCCGCTATTTTACATTTATATAAAATCCGTAACAAAAAGAAATTTTAGTTTAAGCTCAAGAGACCTAATTCATTTTATACCTGCTGTTTTAGTATTAATTATTAATTCTCCTTATTTTTTTCTAACCTATGAACAAAAGCAATGGTTTGTTTCGGGCGGTTATAGGCAAATTACTGATAATGAATTAATAATTTACTTAAGAAATATCAATAAGATTGGAGTTTTTGGGATTATTAACATTCAATTATTGGTATATGTAGTCCTGTCGTTTTATTATTATAAAAACTATAAAAAGGAAATTGAAAACATATTTTCATACAAGGAAAACATTGATTTAGCGTGGATTAGGGTATTAATTACATTTTTTCTGATATTATTTCTCGTTATCGATACCGTTCATTTTTTCAATATCAAAACCAATTTGCCACATAGAATTATTTTCAATTGTATAATGTTGATATTTAATGTAATTATATTTACTTATGGATTGAATCAGAGAAATATTTATGTAAAACAGTATGATTCAGAAACAAGACTTTTACCTGATATTATTGATGATAAAAATGAAATGACATTTTCGGAAAACAAAGAAGATGATTCAAAGAAAACAGAAGAAAAAAATAATGCATCAAAATACAAAAATTCTTCATTAACAGAAGTTCAGAAAGATAAAATAATTAGAGATTTGGAAAAGTATATGGAAACAAAGCCTTATTATTACAGCAGATTAACCATAGATGACGTTGCTTTGGCATTAAACATAAATTCAAAATATTTATCACAAGTTATAAATGAAATATATAAAAGAAACTTTTATTCATATATCAACAATTACAGAATAAATGATTCGAAGCAAATGTTAGTTTCAGGTGAATTTGGTAACTATTCGATGGAAGGAATTGCAAAAACAGTTGGATTTAATTCAAAATCATCGTTTTATACTGCTTTTAAAAATAATACCGGAATGACTCCGCTTGAATTTAAAATGAATAATAATTCCGAAAATGCAAAAATGTAAGGTTATGTAAAATAATTGATTTAACCGGCATTACATATTTTTTCGAGAAACTCTTTATTTAAAATCCTAATAGTTTTACCATCGATTGAAATAATTTTATCTTGTCTGAATTCGGACATTATTCTTATTACGTTTTCGGTAGTCATATTAATAAGTTCGGCAATTTCTTTTCTTGAGATTGGCAGATTATATGTATCATTCTTATAAATTTCATTAGCAAAGAATAAAAGAATATAGGCAATTCTTCCTCTAAGGTGTTTAGAGTTTAATCGAAATCGGTTTTCGATAATTTCTTCGGCAGTTTTGCTGAGGTTTTTTAGTAAATTGAGCGAAAAGTTTCCGTTTGTTATTATTAAGTCTTTAATTATTTTTATAGGAATGAAACAAGCTGTAGCGTCTTCGATAGCTGTGTAAGAATATTTCGAGTAACCTCCGGTAAAATTACACAGAAACCCAATAAAATCAAAAGGTTTTGATATTCCGATTATTTGTTCGCTTTTTTCGAATTCAATTTTGTGAATCTTTGCCAAGCCGCTGGTTAAATAAACAAAACCTTCAATTTTCTCCCCTTCTTTCATTATACATTCTCCTCTTTTAAATTTCCTGTCCTTTTTATTTTTAATAACCAGATTCAGTTCATCGTACGACAAATCATCGAGTATAAAAGATTTGTTGGGGCAAGTGTCGCATCTGAAATTATTGGATGAAATTACCATGTTGAGATTCTTTTTTATAACAAATATAATAACAAATTTTCATTAATGTTTAGTTGAAATATAATGAACAATTTGAAGCTATAACATTTATAAGCTTTAAAATCCTAAATTATAGGAAATAGTCCGATGCTTTTTTATTTATATAATTTTATACAAAATATTGATGTAAGACTTATCTATTCTGCTTCAAGAGGAGTAAAGCTAAATTTTTCTCCGTCAAAAAGTCCTTTATCACTTATTTTTAATTTAGGAATAACTAATAATGCCATAAAAGAAAGCGTCATAAAAGGTGAGTTCAAATGAGTACCTAATTCTTTCGATTTTTTTTCAATAGTTTCATATCTGTCGGCAATTGTATGTGCGTCATTATCGGTCATTAAACCTGCAACAGGTAATGGTAAAATATGCTTTTCATCATTATTGAAAAGTGCTATTCCTCCTTTGTAATCGACAATAAGATTAATGGCTCCGACAATATCTTTGTCGTTTGTGCCAACAGCTATGATATTATGGCTGTCGTGTGCCACTGTAGAAGCTATTGCCCCTTTTTTCAATCCGAAACCTGTTATAAAAGCCACCGAAGGTTTAGATTTGGTATACCTGTTTACAACTACTATTTTCAGTATATCGTTTTCAATATCAGGCTCAATATTATTGCTGTTTGAAACAAGTTTGTAAAATATGCAATCAGTAGTTAGTTGACCTTCGTTAACTTTAATTACTTTTATCAATTTCCCGTTATTTTGAACAAGAATATCATTAGTTGAAATTTTTGTTGCGAAAAAAATATTCGGATTATTATCATTCACACTTTTAAGTAAACTTTTCCCTTTTTCGGCAACTTTAATTCCATTAATGTAAGTTTCGAGAATATTGAAGTCATTAAGATTATCAACAACTACCATGTCGGCATCGTCGCCTTTTTGCAGTAGCCCAACATTAAGATTGTAATGCTTAACGGGATTTAAAGTGCAGGTTCTTAGCACATCTATTGGATTATATCCTTTATTTACGGCTCTTTTATACAATTCATTAATGTGGCCTTTTATCAAATCATTCGGATGCTTATCGTCTGAACATAACATAACTTTATCGGGGTATGTTGAAAGTAAATCGATTAAAGAGTCGAAATTTTTTGCGGCACTTCCTTCTCTTATCTGTATAGTCATACCATATTTAATTTTTTCGACAGCTTCTTCAATTGAAGAGCATTCGTGGTCTGTTGTAATACCTGAACTTATATATTTTTGTGCATCCTTTCCTATAAGTCCGGGAGCATGTCCGTCAATTGGTTTTATATATTTTTTTGCAAGCGATAATTTATCCATTACTAACTTATCGCTATAGATAACTCCCGGATAATTCATCATTTCGGATAAGTATTTTATTTTAGGGTTTTGCAGCAGAATTTCTGTTTCCATCAAATTCAGTGTTGCACCGGAGGTTTCGAAAGGCGTAGCAGGCACACATGATGGTGCACCGAAAAAGAATTTAAAATTTGTTTTATTTCCGTTTTCAATCATAAAATCTACACCGTCGATTCCGAGAACATTTGCAATTTCATGCGGGTCGGATACAGTTGCAACAGTGCCGTGAACTACTGCTGTACGGGCAAACTCTGCAGGAGTGAGCATCGAGCTTTCTATGTGTACGTGAGAGTCAATCAAACCCGGGATTATGAAACGTTCAGAAACATTATCCGTATGTTCAATTTCTGATATTTTACCATTACTTACGGTAATAATACCTTTAAAAATCTTATTGTTGACAACATCAACAATGTTTCCTGAAATTTGAAATTTTTTCGACTCCATAAATCTATAATTTTAATTATTTTCAACAAGTTCGAAATCCATCTGCTTTTTCGATAAATCAACTCTGATAATTTTTATTTTAACTCTGTCACCTAATTTGTATTTATGTCCGAACTGATGTCCTATCACCTGATAATTATCTTCATCTAAGTAATAAAAGTCGTCGGCCATACTTTTAATTGAAACCATTCCTTCACACTTGCTTTCTTCCAGTTCTACATATATACCCCATTTGCTAACCCCCGATATTAAGCCGTAGAATGTTTGGCCAATTTTGTCTAAAAGATACTCGGCTTGTTTATATTTTACCGATGAACGTTCTGCATCAGCTGCTTTCTTTTCCATCTTAGAACAATGTTCGCACATTTTTTCATATTCTTCTTTATTTACTGAGGGCTTGTCTTTTAGGTACATTTCCAACAAACGATGAACCATTAAATCGGGATAACGTCTTATTGGAGAAGTAAAGTGAGTATAAAAAGGGAATGCCAAACCGTAATGCCCGATATTATCGGTTGAATAATATGCTTTGGTCATGGTTCTTATTGCAATAGTTTCAATCATGTTTTCTTCGCCCTTTCCTTCAATCTTCTCAAAAAGATTGTTGAATGAACTGGCTAAGTTTTTTCGTGAACCTATTTTCATTTTATAACCGAGTTTCCCTAAAAATTCGACGAAAGTATTCAATTTTTCAGGGTTTGGTTCATCGTGAACTCTATAGATAAAAGTTTTTCTTTTTTTGTTATCTTTAATATTTCCGATTAGAGAGGCCACTTTTTTATTGGCCAAAAGCATAAAATCTTCAATCAGCCTGTTCGAATCTTTAGTTTCTTTAATATAAACACTCAGAGGCTTACCTTTTTCGTCGAGTTTAAACTTAACTTCTGTTGATTTAAAATTTATAGAACCGTTCTTGAAACGTTGCTCTTTTAATTTTTGGGCTAAATTATGAAGTGTAAGTATATCATTTGATAATGGATGGGGCTTACCTTCAATAATTTCTTGTGCTTCATCGTAATTGAGACGGTATTTCGAGTTTATGACGGTTTTTCCGAACCATTCGTTTTTTATGTTGGCATTTTTATCCATTTCAAAAACTGCCGAGAAACAAAGTTTGTCTTCACGTGGTTTTAACGAGCATAATTCGTTTGAAAGTTTTTCGGGCAGCATAGGAATTACCCTGTCAACAAGGTAAACGGAAGTTCCTCTTTCAAAAGCTTCTTTATCAATCAGAGAGTTTTTTTTAACATAGTGAGAAACGTCGGCAATATGAACACCAACTTCCCAATTACCATTTTCGAGGTTTCTAATCGAAAGTGCGTCGTCAAAATCTTTAGCATCTTCGGGATCGATAGTGAAGGTAGTTATATTTCTAAAATCGCGGCGTTTTTTCAATTCAGATTCGGGAATAATTTCGCTGATATTTTGTGTTTCTTTTTCAACATTTTCAGGAAATGAAAGAGGGAAATCGAGTTCAGCCAGAATTGATTGCATTTCTACGTCATTATCGCCGGGCTTTCCTAAAACCTGAACGATTTCTCCAAAAGGATTCTTCGACCTTTCTGGCCAATCAGTTATTCTGGCAATGGCTTTGTCTCCGTTTCTTGCACCATTCAGTGATTCTAAAGGGATAAACAAATCGACGGTAATATTTACATTATCCGGTACCAAAAAGGCAAACTTTTTGGAAACCTGGACAATTCCGACAAATTGCTTATTCGCTCTTTCAATTATTTCGACTATTTGACCTTCGGGTTTGCGACCTTTTCTTAGCGGAAATAGCATAACCTTTACCAAATCTCCGTTAAGGGCATGATTAGTATTGTTAGGCGCTATATAAATATCTTCTGCATCTTTTTCCTGAATAATATATGCTTTACCGGTTTGTTTCATATCTACTCTTCCGGTAATATATTTTGATCCTGATATGTTTTGAGTCAGATAAATCGGATTAAGTTTATATTTTCCTCTTCTTTCCTGCAATATAGCTTTGCTGTCGACTAATTCATAAATTGCTGAAACTATATTTTCCTTACTTTTTTTGTCACCAAGTTTCATTTTCGAAGCAATTTGCTTGTAATTGAAACTGTTATAGGGCTCATTGGCAAATATTTTCAGAACATTTAACTTAAACGAATCTTCAGAAGTTGATTTCGAATTACTCTTTTTACCCATTGTTAATTTTAATAATTCTTCAAAACTAAATATTTTTTAAACAACTTAAATAAAATTAACATTTATAATTTTCAAAAATTTTTTTTCGTTTTGAAATAAACAAAAGGTTGTATCTTTGTAGATTAAAATTTATCAACGATGTTAAAAAGGACAGTTTTTTTTAGCTATGCGATAGTTTTTTTCGCATTAACTTTTACGGCTTCAATTCTTCAAGCACAGGTAAAAAAAACCATTAAGGTCGCTTGTGTTGGTTTTTATAATGTTGAAAATCTCTTTGATACTATAAATCAAGAGAATGTAAATGACGAGGAATTTACTCCCTTAGGTGCCAATAAATGGAACGGAGAAAAATACAGGATAAAAATTCGGAATTTGGCAGAGGTGATATCACAAATTGGTGATGAAATGGTTAAAGGAGGTCCTATAATTATGGGACTCTGCGAAATAGAAAACAGAAGTGTTTTGGAAGATTTAATAAATGAACCATTACTTAAGCCAATGGATTATGGTATAGTTCATTACGACAGTTGGGAAAGACGAGGCGTTGATGTTGCTTTGATTTATCAAAAAGCACATTTTAAAGTTACTAATAGTTATACTGTAAGGCTACATAATCCTAAAGATACAAATTTTCGTACGCGTGATCAATTAGTAGTATCGGGACTTTTTGACGGCGAGCCTATGCATTTTATAATAAACCATTGGCCATCGCGCCGAGGCGGAGAGAAAAGAAGCGAACATCTAAGAGTTAAAGCTGCTATGCTTTGTCGTTCGGTTGCTGATTCTATTATGGCTAAAGACCCTAACGCAAAGATAGTTATTATGGGCGATTTAAATGATGATCCAAGCAACAAAAGTGTCCTAAAGTATCTAAAAGCAAAGAAGACCATTGAAGAAACCATACCCGGAGATTTGTATAATCCAATGTATAAACTTTATGTCAAAGAAGGAATAGGCTCATTAGCTTTTCGTGACTCTTGGAATCTTTTTGATCAGATTATAGTTTCGCAACCGTTAGTATTAAAAGACCTTAGCTCATATCGCTTGCTTAAAGCAAGGGTATTCAATAAGCCTTTCCTACAACAAAAAGAAGGCACTTTTGCAGGATATCCTTGGAGAACTTATTTTGGAACTTCTTTCACCGGAGGATACAGCGACCATTTCCCGACTTATATATTTTTGGTTAAGGAGAAAGTTTCTAATTAACATTATTTAACTTATTAACAATATGTTATTGATAATAAAAAAGGCTTATAGCAGTTATACTCAAAACCTAAACTCTTAAAATTCTTTTAAAGTGTCAGATAGCGTAGTTATTATTCCAACGTACAACGAAAAGGAAAATATAGAAAAAATAATCAGAAAGGTATTTTCACTCGACAAACCGTTTGATATTCTTATTGTTGAAGATAATTCGCCTGATGGAACTGCCGGTATAGTTAAAAAATTAATTGCAGAGTTTCCTGACAGGCTTTTTATTGAAGAAAGAAAGGGAAAACTTGGCTTAGGTACCGCCTATATTCACGGTTTTAAATGGGCTTTAAAAAAATATTACAGCTATATTTTCGAAATGGATGCTGACTTTTCTCATAATCCTGAAGATTTATTGAGATTATATGATGCTTGTGCAAACAAAGGTGCTGATGTTGCTATAGGATCAAGGTACATAAATGGCGTTAATGTTGTAAATTGGCCAATGGGAAGAGTTCTTATGTCTTATTTCGCATCAATTTATGTAAGACTAATAACCGGTTTGAAAATAATGGATACCACAGCCGGCTTTAAATGCTACAGAAGACAAGTATTACAGTCTATTGATCTCGATAAAATAAGATTTATGGGCTATGCCTTCCAGATTGAAATGAAATTTACCGCCGTTAAACTCGGGTTTAATGTTGTCGAAGTCCCGATAATTTTTACCGATAGAACAGAAGGAACATCGAAAATGAGCAAAAAAATATTTAAAGAGGCTTTTTTTGGTGTTTTGAGTATGAAAATAAAGAGTTGGTTTAAAAAATATAAAAGGCTGAATTAAGTTTTTTCGACCGCTTTTTGCGGTCATTTTTTTATAATTTGATTTTGAATGAAAAACAAATATATATTAGCGAACGGCAATATTGTAAATGAAAACAGGATTTTCAAAGGCAGTGTTGTTATCGAAGACGGACTGATTAAGGATATTACCGATAATAATATTGAAGTTCCTTTGTTTTCCGAATATTCATTTATTGATGTTAGCGAAAAGTTTGTTATACCCGGAGTTATAGATGATCAGGTTCACTTTCGCGAGCCGGGATTGACACATAAAGGAGACATTTATTCTGAAAGCAAAGCTGCTGTTGCCGGCGGAATAACTTCTTTTATGGAAATGCCCAATACAGTTCCTCAAACAATTACTCAAGAATTGCTTGAGGAAAAATACAATTTGGCTTCCGAAAAATCTCTTTCGAATTATTCGTTTTATATGGGTGTAACTAACGATAATGCCGATGAAGTTTTAAAAACTAATCCCGAGAATGTTTGCGGAATAAAAATATTTTTAGGAGCATCTACAGGCAATATGCTGGTTGATAATATCGAAACTCTCGAAAAAATTTTCTCGGGTTCAAAATTATTAATTGCAGTACATTGTGAAGACGAGACGATTATCAGAAAAAACATTGAATATTTTAAACAAAAATATGCCGAAAATATCCCTGTCAAGTTTCACCCTGAAATCAGAAGCAGAGAAGCTTGTTTAAAATCTTCTTCCTTTGCTGTTGAATTAGCCAAAAAACACGGAACACAGTTACATTTACTTCATCTTTCAACAGAAGACGAAATTGCGCTACTCGATAATTCTTTACCACTTAATGAAAAAAGAATAACTGCCGAAGTTTGTGTTCATCATCTTTATTTTTCCGATAAAGATTATGAAGAAAAAGGAACAAAAATAAAATGGAATCCTGCCATAAAGACAGAAAAGGACAGAATTAGCCTTTTAGATGCCTTAATTAACGACAAAATTGACGTAATTGCTACCGACCACGCTCCTCACACTTTAGAAGAAAAAAGTCAAAACTATTTAAAAGCTCCATCTGGAGGGCCTTTGGTTCAACATTCCCTTGTTGCCATGCTCGAATTGGTTAATAAGAAACAAATAAGCATAGAGAAATTGGTTGAAAAAATGTGTCATAATCCGGCGATTTTGTTTAGAGTTCAAAACAGGGGATATATCAGAAAAGGATATTATGCCGATATAACTGTTGTCGATAATAATAATCCATGGATTGTAGAAAAAGAAAATATACTCTATAAATGTAAATGGTCTCCTTTTGAAAATTCTACTTTCAATTCTAAAGTTTTACATACTTTTGTTAATGGGAATTTAGTTTATTCACAAGGCGAATTTTTTGAAAATATCAAGGGAAAAAGATTAAAATTCAATCGAGAAGTTTAATGAAAAGATTGCTTGTAATTATTGCTATTATATTATTTTCTTGTAATTCTGCTCCTAAGAATTATAATACCGAAAACATAATACCGCCCGATAAAATGAAAAAAATTTTATATGATTTTTATCTGGCCGATGCTGCAATTATGTCGCAAATGCAGGAAGGTACTTATGCAAGAGATTATTCGCAGTATTATTATCAGAATTTATTTAAAAAACATCAAACCAATAGGGAGGAATTTTTAAATAGCCTAAGATATTACTGTTTTGATATAAAATCTTTCTCCGAAATAATAAATGCTACTATTTTAGAACTTAATAAAAGCCAACAAAACATCCAGAGCAAATAATCTGAGGCAGAGTGGCTCGTTTACTGATTTGTTTATAATTATCAGAATTTTGAAAGAACTCTCTCTACAGAGTTTATATATCCCCCGCCAAACAAATTTACGTGAACTAATAACGGATATAAATTACAGTAATCTAATCTTACTTCCCACCCTTTTTCCATTTGATAATATTCGTTATATGTTTCGTAGAATTTTGAATCAAAACCCCCGAACAACTTGCTCATGGCTATGTCCATTTCTCTGAATCCGAAATAAACGGCAGGATCTATAAAGCATACATAACCATTTTCATTAACCATAAAGTTTCCATTCCACAAATCGCCGTGTAATAACGATGGTTGTTCATCAGGGAAAATTTCATCAATTTTTTTAAAGAAGTTATTGAATTTATTTACCAAAACAGATGAAATTTTATTACTGTCTCTGGCCATTTTTATCATTGGAACAAGCCTTTCTTCAATAAAAAAATCCGACCAGTTGTCTTTGTAGTTGTTTGATTGGCTGAGAGAACCTATATAGTTATCAAATTCAAAACCAAAATATTTGTTTTTCTGCATGTGAATATTTGCCAGCTTCACGGCAAAATCTTCCCAAAAGTTTTTGACTTTAATTCCGGATTTTATGTATTGAAGTACAAGAAACTGATATTCTGAAACATAATCAAAGAAAATCACTTCCGGAACATCAATTAGATTGTATTTAGCAAGAAATTCAAGCGATTTGGCTTCTTTTTCCAACATAGCAGGGTATTTCTTTTCGATGTTCCATTTAATAAAAAATTCCCCGATATTTGTTTTTATTAATGCTGCATCATTAATACAACCACCCGATAAATTGAAACAATTTTCAATTTTTATGGGTTCTCCTTCAAAAGATTTATTTAACTGAATAAACTCTTTTATCGAATCCGGAAGCATAATTTAAAATTTATTATCAGTAAACTTCCTTATTTATTCAGAAATTTTGTTTCTGATTTTTATATGATTGTAGATATTTATTTTAGTTCAAATTGCGATTGTCCTATTTCGTATCCGTCGATAAAAATTGCAACATTGTATTTGCCGACCATAGCAGGTGTTTTTTCATCTTTTTTATCCCACGATAAACAAATTTCCTGCGATTTATTATCGTAATTAATTTCCTTTTTCATTGAATACTGGATTTTTTGACCTTGATATTCAAATGAATATATATCATCTTTTCCTTCGCTTACAATTTGATTATCGGGACGGGCAATTCTTACATAAACTGTTTTTTTGCCCGGAGTAGCTATTTTATTCTCGCTCAGAGTAAAGCAAATATTAACTCTTTCAACACGTTTAGCTTTATCTGTTTCAATTTCTTTAGAACCTCCTGAACGCAAGCGTACTGTGCTGGCTTTGATGTTGTATGCCTTGAGCATAGATGCAACATTAACTTTCTCGTTCAATACTTCTTTCTCTTTAGCCAGTTCGCTTCTTATTTGTCGTTCTTTTGTTATGTCTTTTTTAATTCTGATGTTTTCTTCTGTAAGTGCTTGATTTACCTGATATAATGAATCAAGTTGGGCTACATAACCCTGAGTAATTTTTCTTAAAAGGTCAAGTTTTTTCTTAGTACGATAGTAGTCGCTTTGAGATGCAATCAATTTTTGGATTTCGGCAGCATTAGCCATAATTATACTATCTTTTTCCGATAATTTTGAACTTAATTCGCCATATTCATTTTTTATCTTATTATGCTCTCTCATCAATGAATCAAGCTCTGCTTGTAATTCGGTATTTTTTGACAAAGCACTGTTTTTTTCAACATAAATGGTATTGACTTTGTTTTTTTCAACTATAAGCCAAATAATCAGCAGCGAAATTATAAGCAGCAAAATTGCTATTATCCTTTTATACTTTTTTTCGTTTTGATTGTTCTCAGTCATAATTTTTTTTAAAATAATAACTTATTTATACTAATTTTATTGTAATTTTACTGCAAAAGTAAGCATTAAAATCTTATAAAAAAATACCCAAGATTTGTGAATTATTTAAACGATTTTTTTTCGCTCTTTTATCCAAATCTATGCTATGCGTGTGGCGCAAATTTGTTTAAAAATGAAAAAATTATTTGCACCTCTTGCCTTTTTAAAATGCCTAAAACCAATTATCATTTCGAAAAGGATAACCCGATATGTAAAATATTTTGGGGTAGAACAATGGTAGAGCATGCCACAGCTTATTATTTTTTCACCAAAACTGGTAAAGTACAGCATTTGATACATCAGCTTAAATACAAAAAAGCAAAGGAAGTCGGAATTTTTATAGGCGAAATAATGGGAAAAGAGTTATTATTGTCAGAGTTTTATAGAAATATTGATGTAATTATTCCGGTGCCTTTGCATCCAAAGAAAGAGAAAAAAAGGGGATATAATCAGGCAGAAATGTTTGCATTAGGACTATGCAATAGTATGAAAATTCCCTTAGATAAAACTACTTTGACAAGAACGTATGCTTCGGAAACGCAAACGAGAAAATCGAGATTTAAGAGATGGGAAAATGTAAAGGAAATTTTTAGTGTTAATGCCAATGAAAATATTAAAAACAAGCATATTTTGATAGTCGATGATGTAATAACCACAGGAGCTACGCTCGAATCGTGCATTAATATGTTGTTAGGTAGTATCGAAGGAGTTAAAATAAGTGTTGCGGCAATAGCAGTTGCATCAGGATAATTTTTTTATAAGCTTATTGATTCGAAGCATTTGCTATCTTCTTCTGTCTAATTTTCTGTCTTTTATTTCTTTAAGAAGAAATCTTTTAAATTCTTTTTCAGCAATATAAAGTTTTAACAGTTTTTTTGGAGGAAGAATCTTTTTAAACTCAATGTGATATTTTTTTCTCAAATCGAGCAACTTTTGTGCCGAAACTATCTGTTCGTCAGCTATTTCCAAAGCCTCTTTATCCGATATTTC
Source organism: uncultured Bacteroides sp. (assembly GCA_964634005.1). GTDB lineage: Bacteria > Bacteroidota > Bacteroidia > Bacteroidales > JACABE01 > CAZWKQ01. Next base: position 121,828 of record CAZWKQ010000001.1, on the reverse strand, counting down.
TTCTAAATCAATAAATTTTGTTTCAATGTTTTTTTTACCCATCGATTTTAAAATTTCTTCATTTTTTTCGGCATATTCATTGTAAACAGGCCAAAACTGTTGAGCCTCCTGAGTTGTTAGGTTTAGTTCTTTAGTAATAAAAGCTATTTTTTGTGCTTCTATTTTATCTTTAATTTCTTTTCTCTTTATTCCGGCTTGCGAGTAAACAGAATTTATTGAGAAAATAATCGTAAAAATTACCAAAATTAATTTTGCACTATTTAATGTTTTCATTTTTAATAAGTTTTAAATTATAATTGAATACTTAAAGGTTCATTTTCTTCCAAATATTTTAAAATATCATCTTCTTTAATTTCTTCGTCAGATATCTTTATGTTAGCTTCGTAATCTTCACCATAATTGTTTATCAGATAATCTATTAGAGTTTTTTCATCTATTTTTTCGACCAAAACAGAACTGCTTATAACTTCATCCCAGAACAAATCATTCGAAGATTTATTGTTGTTTTTCAGTATTGTATGACGATAAAGCATAGAAATAAAAATTATTGCGACTATTGCTGCTGCAGCATACAAAAATGGTTTAAAAGAATGTTTTTTTCTAAAGTTATTTCTTTGCTCAATTTTTTCAGTTAAGCGCGAATTAAAATTTTCAAAATATTCTTCGTTTATATCAAATTCATTTCTCTTGAAAATTTTTGATAAGTTAGGAGCTATTTCTGAAATTTCATTCTTTATTTCGTTATCCATTTTTTTATTTGCTTTATAAATATTAGATATTATATTTTGAAAAGGTTTAATTTCGGGTTAAAATTTCTTCGATTTTTTTTACTGCAATATGGTACGATGCTTTTAAAGCTCCAACCGAAGTCCCTAATATTTCTGAAATATCTTCATATTTAAGTTCTTCGTAGTATCTCAGATAGAATACAATTTTTTGTTTTTCGGGAAGTTGATCTATTGCAAATTTCAGAATTTTCTGAATGTTTTCACCATCAATTGATTGAATTTCTGTTTGTTGCTCCGAATACTTTTCCGATATCGTGTTAATGTAAAGATTTCTTACTTTTTTATTTTTAATAAAGTTAAGTGCTTCATTTGTTGCAATACGATATATCCACGTGTAAAGTTTTGAGTCTTCTCTGAAAAACTTTATGTTTTCATATATTTTAATAAAAGTATTTTGAAGAACATCATCGGTATCATCGTGATTTTCAACTATTCTTCTTATATGGTGGTAAAGTATTTTTTTATAATTATTTACTAAATGCTCAAAAGCGACCTTTTCTGACTTTTTATCACGAAAAAGTCTTAGTATTTCGTTATCGTCAATTTTGTTCAATTTAAAATTATCGGACAATGTTAAAATGTAATATTGTTAGTTTTATATAAGTTGTAAATATTCGACAAGTTAGCCGTTAAAAAGTTTAAAATTCTAAGAAATATTAATTCTGTTTGAAATCATTTCGGCAACAGCAATACCGTCCAATGCCGAAGATACTATTCCTCCTGCATAACCTGCACCTTCACCGCACGGATATAAATTTTCAACTTCTGCATGATTAAGTGTTGATTGAATTCTCGGTATTCTGACAGGAGAGGAGGTTCTTGTTTCAAATCCGACAACATTAGCCTGTTCTGTCAAAAAGCCTTTCATTTTTCCGTTGAAATCAACAAATGCTCTTCTTAAGCTTGATGCTAAAAATTCGGGTAAAATTTCGTTTAAATTTACCGCTTCAATTCCCGGATTATAAGAAGTTTTGTTTAAGTTTTGTGATAGAGTATTATTAACAAAATCAGTCAGGCGTTGAGCCGGGGCTTTTTGTCCTTTATTGATAAATTGAAATGCTCTTTTTTCGATGCTTTCTTGAAATGCTAAGCCTGCTAAAGGCCCATAAGAATCGAAATTTGAAAAATCATTGGGATTAACCGTAACGACAATTCCTGAGTTTGCAAATACTGAATTCCGCCTCGAATTCGACATTCCGTTGACCACTATACTGTTGTTTTCTGTAGATGCCGGAACTATAATACCTCCGGGACACATACAGAATGAGAATACGCCTCTGTTTTCGACCTGTGTAACCAACTGATAAGTTGCAGCAGGTAAAAATTCGCTTCTTTTCTTTTGATGATATTGAATTTCGTCGATTAAACTTTGAGGATGTTCTACTCTAACTCCTAAGGCAAAAGGCTTTGGTTCAATATATAGGCCTTTATTATAAAGGAGTTCGTAGATATCTTTTGCAGAATGTCCGGTTGCAAGAATATAAGCAATTCCTTCATAATTATTACCTTTATGGTCAATTATTGAACTTATCTTGTTGTTTTTTATAATAAAATCAGTAATTTTTGAATCGAAATAAAATTCGCCACCATGCTGCAATATTGTGTTTCTGATATTTGATATTATAGCGGGCAATTTATCGGTACCAATATGCGGGTGAGCATCGATGAGTATTTCTGGATTTGCTCCGTGTATAACAAGTTGATTTATAACGTCATCAACATTTCCTCTTTTGTTTGAGCGAGTATATAGTTTGCCATCAGAATAAGTTCCTGCACCTCCTTCACCAAAGCAATAATTTGAGTTTTCGTTTATAAAATGGTTTTTGTGAATATTCGCTATATCGTGCTTACGTTCTTCGACTTTTTTGCCTCTTTCAATCAGAATGGGTTTCAGTCCTTTAGTAAGTAAATGTAATGCTGCAAATAATCCTGCAGGTCCGCTTCCTACAATAATAATCGGGGGCTTATTTTTTACGAATTTGTAATCGTATATTTTTTTTTCTTTTTTTTTGATAGTTTCATGTGTAAAAACCCTGATACGTAAGCGAAAAACTACAGGGTGTTTTCGTGCATCAATTGATTTCCTTAGAATTGTAAAGGAGTTTATATTTTCAACGCTAATTCTTAACTCTTTGGAAATTAGTTTCTTGATTAGTGAATTGTCTGAATAATTTTCGGGAAGTACCGATATTTCGATTTCTTTTATCATTCTATTCAAATGTTACCGAAAACTGAAACATTTTAGTTCTTAAATTTTGAATACCATCGGTATATACATTATTTTCCCTTATAAGCAGGTCATTTAAACCATAGCACATTTTCAATTCGGTACCAAGTTTAAAATATACAAGATAGAAATCGAATCCCACACCTACCTCAAACTGAAGGTCGTTTTTCAATAATTTAATTTGATAAACATCATTATCGTCTTTTTTCTTTTCTTGTGAAGCCAGGTCGATGCAGTATTTAGCACCGCCTAATACATAAGCACGTGTGTTTATCATTCTTTGAGAACGTAATTTCAATTCGAGGGGAAATTCAATATAGGTTGATTCTACTTTTTTGGCAACACTTGAAACTGTTTGGTCGTTAAACTTAATAAAGTAATTAAGAGTTCTTTCGCCAAAAGCCAAAGAAGGAATAAACCTCAGGTTCATATACTCATTAAGTCTTAAATCGGCTACTATTCCGATATTAAAGCCCGATTCGGCTGTTGATTCAATTCCGTAAAGAGTATCAAAAGGTTTGAGATTCTCGATAGGCTTAATGACAAAATTCATTTGATTGAGACCAAGCATAAATCCGAAATGATATTTTTTTAAATCGTAATTCGGATTATTAGGTACTCTGACCTTTTGTGCGTTTGATGTCCACAAAGTAAAAGCAAAAATGACTATAGTGAAAATGAATACTTTTGTTTTCAAAATTTAAAAGATTGAAAAAAACTAAAAAATCAAACGAAAATACAATTTTTTTATTTTATGGCAAAATACATAGTTGAAATGCCAAATGTGTTTTTTTTGTATCCAACTTTAGTGAAACCGATTCCCTTTAATATTTCGCAAAACTCTTTTGGGGTAGGAAATTTACTGACAGAATCGGGTAAATAAATATAAGCATCGGAGTTTTTAGATATAAATTTACCAATTTTGGGAAGAATTTTCTTGAAATAAAATCCATATAATTGCTTTATGGGGAAAGATTCTGGATTTGAAAATTCTAAAATTACAAGAGGCGAATTTATTTTCAGAACTCTGTAAATTTCTTTTAGTCCTATAGTTAAATTACTGAAATTTCTTACTCCAAATGCAACTGTGCATGCATCAAACGAGCAGTTTTCAAATGGCAAAGATTCTGCATCGGCTAATTTCAGAGAAATTAAATGATCTAATTTATTTCTACTTACCTTTTCGTTTCCGAATTTTAACATTTCTTCGGATATATCTACGCCAACTACCTTTGTTTTAAGATGTTTAGCTTCCATTATTGCCAGATCGGCAGTTCCGGTAGCAATATCTAGTATTTGATTAATTTCTAACGGTTTGAGGTATTTTATGATTTTTTTTCTCCAGATTACGTCTATTCTGAATGATAGAATGCGGTTGAGTAAATCATAGCTGTGTGCTATGTTGTCAAACATAGTTTTAACATATATTTTCTTTGTATCGGGATTATCAAAAGAATTCAAAACATTAAAATTATAATGATTGTTTTAGTTCCTTTAAAAGCCTTTCTTTATCAACCGGTACAACACCTATATATTCGCAAACCATACCGCCGGCAAGATTGGAGATGTATGCGATGTCGTATGCTTTCATACCAAGCGACAAACAAAGAGCAGCAGTGCCGATTACGGTATCGCCGGCTCCCGATACGTCGGCAACCATACGAACATGGGCAGGAATTAAGGCTGATAAACGTCCTTTATCTCTTGAATTGCAACTCATATAAACTCCTTTATCGGACAATGTAGTCATTACGATTCTGATGTTTTGTTTTTCAAGCAGTTCGTTTACAGCTTGAGCAAGTTCATTTTCTTTTTCTAATGAAATATCTATCTTCATGCCTTCTTTCAGCTCTTTGAAATTTGGCTTAAACAGAGTTACATTTTTATAGTAAGAGAAGTTTTTTCTTTTAGGATCGACTGCAATAGGAATATTCAGCTCGTTTAATTTCGGGATTAGCAAATCTAACAGCTTTTTTGTAATCACACCTTTGTCGTAATCCTGAAAAACAACACAACTTATTTTATTTGACTCCAGAATGTTTTCGATTTTTTCGTAAAGCCTCCTGAACTCTGAATCACTCAGTTCTTTTACGGTTTCTTCGTCAACCCTAAGCATTTGAGCTTTGTTGCCGATAATTCGAAATTTGGTTGTGGTAACTCTTTCGCTGCTTTTGATAATTCCTGTTTCTATTAGATTATTATTTTGAAGCAAACTTATAAAATCATCTCCTCTGAAATCATCACCAACCAAAGAGCATAAGATTGGAATACCGCCTAAAGCCTGTACATTTAAAGCTACATTAGCAGCACCGCCTAATCTGTTCTCTCTTCTGTCAATCATTACAACCGGAACAGGAGCTTCGGGCGAAATTCTGTCAACTTTTCCCCACAAATAAGTATCAAGCATTACATCGCCAATTATCAATACTTTTTGTGTGTTGAACGATTTAAATAATTTGTCGTAATTTATTTCTGAAAGCATTGCAAAAAATTTGATTTATCGGGCAAATTTAAAAAAATAAACTGATAGCAATTTTTTATTTCGTAATTTTATTTTTCTTTGTTTTCCTTTTAGTTGATTGTTTGAAGCAATAAATCATAAAAAAAAGTGTTATTTTATGTATGTATTTTTAATTGATTTAATAAATTAATTTATTGTGATTTTCAAGAAATTATACGTTCTGATTTTTATCATAAGTACTTCGGTTTATTCGTATTCTCAGGGTATAGCTATTGGTCAATGGCGCGAACATTTACAGTATAACAATATAAAAGCAGTTGTAGAAGCCGACAACAGGATATATGCTGCAACTTCATCGAGTATATTTTATTTTGATAAAAATGATAATACTGTAAACAGGTTATCGAAGGTTAACGGACTTTCAGAAACGGGTGTAAATGCCATTAATTACAATACTGCTTACAAAACCTTGGTTATAGCGTACAGCAATGCAAATATCGACCTTGTGAAAAATAACGGAATTGTCAATATACCCGATATTAAAAACAAGTCGATACCGGGGAAAAAGTACATAAACTCTGTTTCTTTCAGAGGTAAATATGCCTACTTATCTTGCGGATTCGGGATAGTTGTTGTCGATATAGTCCGTAATGAAATCAAAGATACATATATCATTGGCGAAAATGCCACTCAAATCGAAGTTTTCGACATTGCATTGAATGATACTTCAATAATAGCAGCAACAGAAAAAGGGTTATATAAAGCTGATATAAATAATCCTTATTTGGTTAATTATCAAAACTGGAATAAAATTACTGATATTACTGGCAGTAATGATAAGTTTAGGGAAATAAAAATATTCAATAATAAGCTTATTGCTTTGAAAGACAGAAAAAATACGGCATTTGATACTTTATATGTTTTTCAAAACAATAAATGGTACCCTACTGATACAATGCTAATTTCTGATATATACTGCAACAATGATTTTTTTGTATCATCACACTGGGGTTTCGTATTGCTGCGTGATACTTCTATGAATATAATCGGTTATTTTAATTCTGCATCACAACAAAGTATAATGCCCAATTGTGCCATAATTGATAAAGACTATAATTTGTGGATAGGCGACAGTAAAAATGGTCTTTTAAGGCTTTGGGATAACGGGAATTACAGTTATTTTATAAAGCCAAACAGCCCTGAAAACAGTCAGATTTACAATGTTAGTTCCGATAAAAACGGTATTTGGTTATCTCCCGGAGGAATAAATTCGGCAAATTGGGGAAATACCTACACACAGGCAAGTATGCACAGATTTTCTTCAGAAAATTGGACCAATTTTAACAAGGATAATGTTTCCGGTTTCGATACTATTTCGGATATTTTAAAAGTGGTAAGCGATCCATCTGTTTCCGATAAAAAATACGCTGCAACATGGTCGGTAGGTATAGTTGAAATTTCGGGTAATACCATAACAAATGTTTTTAATGAAACAAATAGCACTTTATTGCCCATATATGTAGGCAGCAATCGTTATACTGTAAGGGTTGGTGATATTGAGTTTGATAAAAACGGTAACCTGTGGGCAACAAACTCAAAAGTCGCAAATTCGTTATCGGTAAAATATAAAAACGGACAATGGGAAGCTTTCAATCTTGGTAGTATTGTCGATAATGATATTTCTGATTTGATGATTGACAGAAACGGTTATAAATGGGTTAAGGTAAGGGAAAATAAGATAGTTGTTTTTAATAAAAAGCAAAATACAATTCAAAAAGCTTGGATTAATATTAATAAAAATAATGATTTGCCGTCAAATAAAATTCTTTGTTTCGAGCAAGATTTGGATGGGGAAATATGGATAGGTACCGATAAAGGAATAAAAATTATTTATAATCCCGATAATGTTTTTTCTACTGTAAACGATTTTGAATCAAAGGTATATGCACAAACTATTTTGGTGGAGTTGGGTGGTTATTATCAGCATCTTCTCGAGTTTGAGACAGTAACTGCCATAGCAGTAGATGGAGCAAACCGGAAATGGGTCGGAACTCAAAAAGCAGGCTTGTTTTTACTATCCGATGACGGCACAAAACAACTGGCTCATTTTACTACCGAAAATAGTCCACTTTTCTCGAATAATATTTTGTCGATAGCAATTAATCCCGAAAATGGTGAAGTTTTTATAGCTACCGATGCAGGTTTGTTGTCATATCGCGGAACAGCTACTGAAGCCGGTGAAGTTCACAGTAACGTATATGCATATCCTAATCCTGTTAAGCCCGGATATGACGGATATATTGCAATAAAAGGACTGGTAAGAGATGCTAATGTTAAAATTACCGACATTTACGGAAATATAGTTTACAATGCTGTTTCTACCGGAGGACAGCTTGTTTGGAACGGAAAAAATTTTGACGGCAAAAGAGTAGCAACTGGAGTTTATCTCGTATTTAGCACAAATTCCGACGGTGAAGAAACAATGGTAACTAAAATACTATTTGTAAACTAACTATGCTTGTTACAACCAGAGGCTTAGTATTAAAAAAGGTCGATTACGGCGAAAGCAGTATTATCGCTAAGATTTACACAGAAAAGTTTGGACTGCAATCATATATTTTCAAGGGAATAAAAAAAAATACATCGAGAAATAAACGCAGTTTGCTTGAACATCTTACTTTTATTGAAATTACGGCTTATCATAACGAAAAATCTTCAGTAAAAATTGCTAAAGAAATTAGGCTTGCATCACATTTTATTCATTTACAGTCAGATATTTACAAAAGCTCAATTGCTGTTTTTATAAATGAAATAATCTATAAAACGCTAAAAGAAGAAGAAAATAATTATGAGCTTTTTAATTTTCTTTTAAATTCGCTTCAAATACTCGATTTAGCTCAAAGAAATTTTCTGAATTTTCATCTGATTTTTTTAATGAACTATGTAAAATATCTCGGTTTTTATCCAATAAACAATTTCAGCAATAAAAACATTTATTTTAATTTGAATGAAGGAATTTTCCAGCCTGAAATTCCGCTTAATGCTCATTATATTGATGAATACTACAGCAAACTATTATCGACAATTATTAATTTGCATTTCGACGAAATGGATAAAATAGAATTAAAAACCAACGAACGCAGATATTTACTTGAGCAGATTATTAAATATTATCAATTACATATTAACGATTTGGGAAAAATTAACTCATTAGAGGTGTTAAAAGAAGTTCTTTCCTGATTTAAAGCAGTTTTGTTGCTAAATAAAAATAAATTTACATTAGTTTAGGAAACAATTTTTTATTTTTGCAGGTTTACAAACATTACTTAATAAAAAAGATGCAGATTACTTCCAAATACGAGCCAAAGGAAACAGAAAAAAAATGGTATGATTTCTGGATGAGTAATGATTTTTTTCACTCAGAGCCGAATGATAAAGAACCATACACTATAGTAATTCCACCTCCAAATGTTACCGGAGTTCTTCATATGGGGCATATGCTAAATAATACAATACAGGATGCAATTATACGTCGCTCCAGAATGAAAGGATTTAATGCCTGTTGGGTTCCCGGAACCGACCATGCTTCCATAGCTACCGAAGCTAAAGTTGTCGCTAAACTTCGTGAACAAGGAATACAGAAATCGGAGCTTACACGAGAAGAATTTCTTAAACATGCATGGGAATGGAAAGAAAAACACGGAGGGATAATTCTTGAACAACTCAAAAAACTTGGTGCAAGCTGCGATTGGAAAAGAACCAAGTTTACTATGGACCCCGATATGTATGAATCGGTTATTAGAGTTTTTGTCGATTTATACAACAAAGGCCTCATATATCGCGGTGTCCGTATGGTTAACTGGGATCCTAAAGCACTTACTGCACTTTCTGACGAAGAAGTTATTTACAAAGAAGTTAACTCGAAACTTTATTACCTAAAATACTATTTGGAAAACAGCGACGACTTTATCACAATAGCTACTACACGACCTGAAACCATTCTTGGAGATACAGCCGTATGTGTAAATCCTAACGATACAAGATACTCTCATTTAAAAGGTAAAAAAGTACTTGTCCCTTTGATAAATCGTGTAGTTCCGGTAATATTTGATGAGTATGTCGATATGGAGTTTGGTACTGGTTGTCTTAAAGTTACACCTGCTCACGATATTAACGATTATAATTTAGGTTTAAAATATAAACTTGAAGCTATTGATATATTAAACGACAATGGAACTTTAAATGAAAAAGCTCAGATTTATATTGGTGAAGACAGATTTGAAGTTCGCAAAAAAATCAGCAAGGAACTGGAAGAAAAGGGATATTTGCTAAAAGCCGAAAATTATACAAATAAAGTAGGTTTTTCGGAAAGGACCGATGAGGTTATAGAACCAAAGCTATCGTTGCAATGGTTTATGAGAATGAGCGAAATGGCCAAACCTGCTTTAGAAGTAGTAATGAATGACACCATTAAATTTCATCCTTCGAAGTTTAAAAACACTTACCGACACTGGATGGAGAATGTAAAAGACTGGTGTATTTCACGTCAGTTATGGTGGGGTCAACGAATTCCCGCTTGGTATCTTCCAAATAATGATGTAATAGTTGCTGTAAACGAAACCGAAGCACTTACTATTGCTAAGCAAAAATATCCTGAACTTAATCTTCAGCTTAAGGATTTAAAACAAGATGAAGATGTATTGGATACGTGGTTTTCATCATGGCTTTGGCCAATATCTGTTTTCGACGGGATAAGAAACCCTGATAATAAGGATATTAACTATTATTATCCGACAAATGATTTAATTACAGCGCCTGAAATTTTGTTTTTCTGGGTTGCGAGAATGATAATGGCAGGCCTTGAATACCGCAAAGAAATTCCTTTCAAAAATGTTTATCTTACCGGAATAGTTCGCGATAAACTTGGAAGAAAGATGTCGAAATCGCTGGGCAACTCTCCTGACCCTATTGAGCTTATCGACAAATACGGTGCCGATGGAGTTCGTACAGGTATGCTGCTTACTTCTCCGGCCGGAAACGACCTGCCTTTTGACGAATCATTGTGCGAACAGGGCAGAAATTTCAGTAATAAAATTTGGAATGCACTCAGATTAGTAAAAGGTTGGGAAATAAACAATAGTATCGAACAACCCGACTATGCCAAAGTAGCAGTTGACTGGTTTAACGCTAAGTTTAACAGCACTCTTTTGCTAATTGAAGACCATTTCAATAAGTATCGTCTGAGTGATGCTTTAATGGCAACTTATAAGCTTATATGGGATGATTTTTGCTCATGGTATCTCGAAATCATAAAACCGCCTTATCAAAGTCCGATAGATTCAAATACTTATAATGAAACTATTGCCCTATTTGATAAATTAATGAGGTTACTACATCCGTTTATGCCATTTATAACCGAAGAAATATGGCACCTTCTCGAAGAAAGAAAATCAGGTGAAAGCATAATGACAGCTCAGATGCCTGTTGCCGATAAAACTGATCAAACAATTCTTGATGAATTCAACTTTGTAATCGAAATTATTACTGAAATAAGAACATTCAGAAAAGAAAAAAATATTGCCAATAAGGAAAGTATTCCGTTATTTGTACTAAATGACAAGAATTTCCCGAGAAAATTCGAATGTGTAATCGAAAAACTTTGTAATCTTGAAAAAATAGAATACGTAAATGATAAGGTTGAAAAAGCTCAGAGCTTTTTAGTAAGAACCACAGAATTTTATATTCCTGTTAATCAAAATATTGATGCAAAAGCCGAAATTACACGTTTGGAAGCAGAATTGGAATACAACAAAAAATTCCTGTCTTCAGTAATGCAAAAGCTAAATAATGAGCGTTTTGTAAATAATGCTCCGGCGCAGGTTGTAGAACTCGAGAAGAAGAAACAGGCTGATGCCGAACAAAAAATTACTATGATAAGCGAGCAAATAAGAGAATTAAAGCAATTATTATAAAGTCTTAAAGAGTATAATTTAAACAAAAACAAAAATAATGAAGAAGTATCAGTTATTAAACAATGTGTTGGGTTGGGCTACATTCATAATAGCGACGACGGTATATTTAATGACAGCCGAGCCGACAGCAAGTTGGTGGGACTGTGGCGAGTATATTGCAACAGCTTTTAAACTTCAAGTAGGACATCCACCGGGTGCACCAACTTTCCAAATGCTTGGTAGAATATTTTCGTTGTTTGCTTTCGGAGACGTTACTAAAGTTGCTTATACTATAAACGCTATGTCAGCAATAGCAAGCGGACTGACTATATTGTTTTTGTTTTGGTCGATAACACTTTTAGGTCGTAAAATTGTATTAGCTAATAATTCTGAAATGACTACTCCAAAAATGATAGCAATTTTTGGTAGCGGATTTATTGGTGCTTTGGCTTATACTTTTTCTGATTCTTTCTGGTTTTCGGCAGTTGAAGGCGAGGTTTATGCAATGTCTTCGTTTTTTACGGCACTTGTTTTTTGGGTTATATTAAAATGGGAAAGCCAATCAACAGAGAAGCATTCTTTCAGGTGGATTATTCTTATTTCTTTCCTTGTAGGTATATCAATCGGAGTTCACTTGTTAAATCTGCTTGCCATTCCGGCTATTGTTTTCGTTTATTATTTCAAGAATTATAAAACAAGCAGAAATGGTGTAATACTGTCTCTTATCGTTTCAGTAGTGATGTTGGCAGTTATTCTTTACGGAATAATACCCTGGATAGTCGATTTGGCAGGGAAATTTGAATTGTTCTTTAAAAATAGCATTGGATTACCATTCAATTATGGTACCATAATATATTTTATTCTTTTGTTCGGAGGTATAATTTTTGGAATCCGCTATTCTATTGTAAAGAAAAAAGTTGTTTTAAATACCGCATTAGTTGCATTGACATTTGTTTTAATAGGTTATTCTACTTTCTTCATTTTAATAATTAGGGCAAATGCAAATACACCTATTAATGAAAATAATCCAAGAGATGCCATAGGACTATTGTCGTACCTTAACAGAGAGCAATATGGCGAAAATCCATTATTTTACGGGCAGTATTATAATGCTCGCCCAACAGGAACCAAAGAGGGTGCAACAAAATATATAAAAGGAGAAGATAAGTATATTTCGGTTGGAGCAAACTTAAGCTATACTTATGATTCGAAAGATTGTACGATATTTCCGCGTATGTACAGCAACGACGACAGCCGTCAGCATCCTACAATGTATAAAGTATGGGCAGGAATAAAGGGCGACCGAAAACCTACTTTTGGCGAAAATTTATCCTTCTTTTTTAGATATCAGTTAGGACATATGTATTTCCGCTATTTTATGTGGAATTTTGCCGGAAGACAAAACGATATTCAAGGCCACGGCTACGATACTCAGGGAAATAAAGACATTATGAACGGCAACTGGATTAGCGGTATAAAATTTATTGATGCTATGCGATTGGGAAATCAGGACAATCTTCCAGAATCTATGAAAAACAACAAAGCCCGCAATACTTTTTATTTCCTGCCACTAATATTGGGAATTATAGGTCTTTTATATCAGTATAAAAAAGACTGGAAAGATATGTTTGTGGTATTTTTGCTGTTTTTCTTTACCGGATTAGCTATTGCAATTTATTTGAATATGCCGCCAATGCAGCCTCGTGAACGTGATTATGCTTTTGCCGGCTCGTTTTATGCATTTTCTATTTGGATAGGATTGGGTGTTATGGCAATTTTTGAATTTTTATCAAAAAGAAAAATTCCTGCTATGCCATCAGTAATTGCTTCTATATTGATTACATTCTTTGCCGTTCCTTATGTAATGGGTAAACAAGGCTGGGACGACCACGATCGTTCTCATAAATACGCTGCACGTGATTTTGCTGTTAATCATCTTAAATCATGTGCTCCAAATGCAGTTCTTATTACTAATGGCGATAATGATACTTTCCCTCTGTGGTATGCTCAGGAAGTTGAAGGGGTAAGAACTGACGTAAGAGTTTTAAATTATACTCTTGCTTCTGGTGCTTGGTATGTCGAGCAGTTATTTAACAAAATTTACGAATCCAAACCTCTGCCTTTTACTTTACCTGTCGGAAAATATAAACAAGGCACAAATGAATTTACTTATGTTAAAGATGATGCTATAAATGAATATGTTGATTTAAAACAACTTATCGAATTTGTTGGCAGCGATGATCCAAGTACTAAGGCTATGGGGCAAGATGGTCAACCATTAAGCTATTTCCCAACAAATAAAATAAGATTAAATATCGACTCGGCATATCTTGTTAAAAAAGGAATAGTTAATCAAAAAGATGCTGAAAGATTATATCCTAAGCTCGAATGGACTTTAGGCAAAAACAGTATATTCAAAAATGAATTGATGTTACTTGACCTTTTGGCAACAAACAACTGGGAACGTCCTATATATTTTGTTAATCCTTCATCAGTAAGAAATGTGGCAAACATAACCGATTATTGCCAAATGGAAGGCATAGTATATCGATTATTGCCTTATGCATCAACCAATAGAACCGAAGGTTTTGGCGGAGTATCTATCGATGCTACTTACGATTTGCTTATGAACAAAACCCAATGGGGTAATCTAAACGACCCAAAAGTTTACGTTGACCCTGAAAGTATGAGAAGTTCTCAGGTTGCACGTAATCAGTTTTCACGTCTCGCTCAGGCATTGCTAATTGAAGGTAAAAAAGATTCAGCAGTTAAGGTTCTTGACAAGGCAAACGAGTTTTTCCCTAACAGTAAAATTCCTTTCGATATGTATGTTATTTCGCATGTCCAAATTTATTATGCTGCAGGCGCCATGAATAAAGGAACTGAAATGGCTGAAATAATAATTGACAAATATGCAAATGAACTTACATATTACGATACTTTAGAACCAAAGTATCGAAGAAGTGTAGCACAGGAAAGAGCTAAAGCAATATATACCGTAAAAAGTTTGCTTCAGATTGCACAGGTTTACAATCAGGAAAAGTTAATTAAAAAGGCCGAAGAGGTTCTGAAAATTCATCCTGAGATGTAATAAAAACAATATATTCTAAATCGGGGTTATCCCAATTAATTTCATTAGTTCACTGCGTTTCTAATGTAATATTTGGGATAACCTAATAAATGTTATAATAAGATATTCTTATTTAACCCTTTTAAATGGCTTTATCTATGTTGTAAAAAACAGAGGATTTCAAGCTATAAACGCTTTGAACATATAAAGTCATTAATTATATCTCTATGGTCAAAAGCTATTAATTTAGGTAATGATTTTATATCAAACCACTCTGCTTTTGCTGCATCGTCGCCGGCTTTTGCCGTAATACCATCTTTTTCGGTTATTGCATAGTAAATAATGCTTATAGTTCTGCCTCTTGGATCTCTTCCTAAAGTTCCGTAGGTTTTAAACTGGCTGAGGCTGATATTATCTACATTTGTTTCTTCTTTTAATTCTCTGTAAGCTGCATCTTCGAGTTCTTCGTCCATATCGACAAAGCCTCCGGGTAGTGCCCAATAGTTTTTATATGGCTCTCTTCCGCGTTCTATCAATAAAATTTTGTTTTTAACAATGTTGATAAATATTATATCAACTGTCACCATCGGTCGGGGGTATTCATAAGTAAAAGGCATAAATGTTTTATTTAAATTGTTGGTAAATCGGGAATCGAAGAAATAAGTTTTTGAGTATATGGATGCTGAGGATTATTATAAAGATTATCGGCTTCGCCTTTTTCAACAATCTGACCGCTTTTTATAACCAAAACTCGGTCGGACATATATTTTACAACAGATAAATCGTGAGAAATAAAAATATAAGTTAACCCGAGTTCTTTTTTTAGATGATTTAACAAATTAAGAACCTGAGCCTGAACTGATACATCGAGCGATGAAACCGACTCATCACATACAATTAACTGAGGGTTTAGTGCCAAAGCCCTTGCTATACATACTCTTTGCCTTTGCCCTCCAGATAATTCGTGAGGATATCGGTTAAAGAACGCTGAGCTTAGGCTCACTTTTTCAAGTAAAGATATGGCTTTTTCTTTTCTTGTTTTATCATTTTTCTCAATCTTATGTACACGCATAGGTTCTATTATTGAATTTCCTATCGTAATTCTGGGATTGAGCGAAGAATAGGGGTCCTGAAAAATTATCTGAACTTTTTCCCTTACTTCTCTCATTTCCGATTTTCCCAGAAGTTTGAGATTTTTCCCTTCATAAATAATTTGACCACTGCTTATATCTATAAGGTTCAATATACTTCTGCCAATAGTTGTTTTACCGCAACCCGATTCCCCAACAATGCCAAGAGTTTCACCCCTGAATACATCGAAACTGACTTTTTTTACGGCAACAAAGTCCTCTATTGATTTACCGAAAAAATTCTTTTTAAGATTAAATTTTACTTCTAAGTCTTTTACTTCGAGTAATGGATTTTGACTATACAAAATATCGTGATTTTGTTTTCTTTCTTCAGGTGATATGGTTTTATAAACAACAGATTTATTATTTAAAAAATCGGAGACTGTAATTAGTTTTTCGGGACGTTTACTTAATGGCGGACGGCAAGAAATCAACCCACAAGTGTAGGGGTGTTTTGGATGAAGCAATATATCGTTTTTTAATCCTTGTTCAACAATATTGCCTTGATACATTACAGCTATTTTATCGGATATTTCGGCAACTACACCCAAATCATGAGTAATAAAAATTACCGACATTCCGTATTTTTTATTCAAGTTGCGAATAAGTTCAATGATGCTTTTTTGAACAGTTACGTCAAGTGCAGTTGTTGGCTCGTCTGCTATAAGCAATGAAGGATTCCCCGACAAAGCCATAGCTATCATTATTCTTTGTTTTTGACCTCCCGAAAGTTCATGAGGATATTTATCGAAGACTTTCTCCGGTTCAGGCAATAAAACCTCTTTGAATAATTCAAGGCATATTTCTTTTGATTTTTTTTTGTCGGTTTTTTTATGAGCAGTTATAGCCTCAATAACCTGTTTACCGCATTTCATTACAGGATTTAGTGATGTCATGGGCTCTTGAAAAATCATTGCTATCTCGTTGCCTCGATAATCACGCATAGTGTTATTATCTAAACTAAGCAAATTAACCCATTCTTTATTCTTATTTTTAAAATTTATTTCACCATTTGTTATTATTGCCGGTGGTGATTTTAGTAAACGCATTAATGCAAGAGATGTTACCGATTTCCCCGAACCTGATTCGCCTACCAAACCTAATATCTCTCCGTTTCCGACTGACAAATTCAACCCCTTAACTGCATTATAAGTACCATTTTCAGTCGAAAAATCGACACTTAAGTTTTTAATATCTAAGATTAATTCTTTCAATAATTCCGAATTATCCATCAGAATGTTTTTTTATTATAATCGTGTTAAAAATCAATACTTTTTGTACTTATTCAAAAGTAAGATTTCTAAACGGTCTTATCCCAACTAATCGATAGAAGTTCTGTAACATGAAGATACTTCTTCTATTGATTAATTTTCGTTAATTTTTTCTCAAAAATAAAAAAAGCCAACGATTATTTGTTGGCTTTTTTTATAATAAATCAAAAATTATTAATGACTTGCTTCTCCTTTAACTTTTAATTTGTTTCCCGTTGATTCAACTATTTTTTTCAAATACCATTCGGGATAGCCTGGTTGACTTGGGAAAGCAGGTTGAGTATAACCGTTGTTAATAAATTTCCCGTTTTCTTCTTTTTTGATATTTCCGTCAATGTATTTTACCAGCAAATATTCATACAATTCTTTCCATTTTCTGAAAGCAGTATTACCTTGATTAACCGAAAAGTCAGTAATTAAGTTTATAGCTTTTTCTTTATCTGTTTTATAGAGTTCTTCGGCTTTTTTGTCGGTAGCTAAAACTGCATCAATAAAACGTTTTTCAAGTTCCGATTGAACTTTTATAACATCTTTAATCATTACATTGTATCTAGAGTAGCAGAAATTAGAAACTTGATTAAAAATCCAGAAAGCTGATGTTGGTGAATATTTTAGCATACTTCCGTTGCCTTCGGCGAAAGAATGAGGAACCTTTGTAATTCCGCAATACATAGGAACATAAACGGTACTGTATGTATCGTCGACACCAAACCACAAAATACCTCCAATAGGATTAGGAAGCCATGAACGCGATTGAGCAACGAAAGAGAAGCCTGTTTGTTGAGTAGAAATGGCTCTTTCGTTTAAATAAGTTACGCCGTCAACTTTCCATGTAAGAGGACGCCAGCGATAGCCGCACTCGTAAGGACCGGCTCCGAGGTCTTTAGTCATATCAAGCGGAGTTCCCTCATAATGATCTCTCATCATACTATAAACATCTTCGAGCGAAAGTTTTTTGTCGGGTTTTATCCATAGCGGCATACGGTTTTTAAGATTTTCGCCCAATGCATAATCGAGATATTTGCCCATTTCGCTATTAACTTTATTAAAGCCAGCCCATACTCTTGCTTCACTAAAACGGGCACTGCTGAAATCAACAGGAGCATATACGTCAGAGAAACTAAATTCATTGTCTTTCCCGTTAAAGTACTTTTTCTGTCTTGCAAAACTAATAACGTCGTAAGCATAAACTGTTTCTACTTCGGGATTAAAAATTTTTGCCAAATTTTTGCTAGAAATTGATGTTTTGCCGTTTTCCAGAGGAAATGTTGTTATTCTGGCATGGTTTGCATGACCTGAAATATAGCCGTCGGGGATTCTACGGGCAACCCATACTGCTCCTTTGCTATAGCGTGAAAAATCAATTTTCCCGTTTTTATCATAAACCGGAGACCCTTTGCCAATCATTTCAAAAATCCATACTTCGTTTGGATCTGAAACCGAAAAAGATTCTCCTGTACTGTGATATCCATATTCTGCAACAAGTTCAGCCATTACTTTTATAGCTTCGCGTGCGGTTTTCGAACGTTGTAATGCAACATACATCAAACTTCCGTAATCCATTATTGCAGTTGTATCACGCAATTCTTCACGACCACCGTAAGTTGTTTCTCCGATTGCAACCTGATATTCATTCATATTACCAACAACGCTGTATGTGTGCAATACCTGTTTTATTTTACCTAATGGTTTACCGGTATCCCATTCAACAATATCCATCATTGTTCCTGCAGGATAATCTTTTGCAGGACGATAATACAGCTCTCCATACAAAGTGTGAGAATCGGCTGCATAAGTAATCATTGTTGAGCCGTCCTTTGATGCTCCTTTTGTAATCAGAAAATTTGTACATGCCGATAAATTGTTATAAAATCCAACAATTATTGTCAGCATTAAAATTAATAAAATCGCTTTTAGTTTATTCATACTTATTTTATTGTGTTGATTAATATTTCGTGCCACAAACCTACAAATATTTTTTTATTTTTTAATGCCGTGAAAGTCTTTTTAACTTTATTTTTATTTTTTAATCAGGAAAATTGCTGGGAATTGATTTTATTAAATTCAGATTTATCATCCGAATTTTTATGTTAATCTTCATCCCATTTTACTTTTACACCGGAAGGTATTATTGTATCATTTTTTTTGATTTTATTTGTTTCTGTTTTTGTTTCATCCCAGTCGATAACAAACTTTCCTTTTTCCTGCTGCCTTAGCCTTTGTTCGAATAAAATATCTGATGAGTCTTTTTTTGTCCATTTAAATTCTTCTTTTAGAATATTTTTCAAATTTGATTTTTCAATTTTTAAATCATTAAAAATTTTTTCTTTAAGACTTTTTGTATCATAACTAAAAATCGGGTTATCAATAGTTCCTGTGATTTTAATAAAAATTTTTGTTCTGCCAAGGCCGTCATCTTCTTCGTATCCAAACTCTTCCTGTTGCTTAATTCGTTGCTGTTTTCGCATTTTTCGCTTTTTCGACAGCAGTTCGGATAATAATATGTTGACTCTATATTCAATTTGATTGTTAAACTGGTGTTTCCCGGATATTGATAAATTCAAAGCACTTGATTTTATTTCCATTGAAGGAATATAAACAACTTCATCGTTTATAAATATGGAATTTTCTATAGTTTTAAATGAAACATTCTTCAGATCTTCTTCATTAACGTATTTTGATAGTTTTTGAAGGGGCTTATATTCTGTAAGTTTACCGTTTTCAATTTTTAATTGAATTTTCGACCATATACTTTTTTTATCAATATTTAATTCTGGACTGAAATATGCCGCAAATTGTATATTTGAAGTTAAATCTCCGTCAATATTTTCATGGGTTAAGCTTTTTTGCCCAAAATTGTTGAAAACTGTGAATAATTTTTTTGTATTTACTGATTCTGTATTAACATCGCAGGTAATGAGTAATTTACTTTGTAGTTGCCCGTCAATAAACAGGTTGCCATTTATTTTACCTCCCAATGTATTCATTTGAAGGTTTTCAAATAGGAGAGTATTATTTGATGATGTTAATTTGCCGGATAAATTATTGGCATTAAAACCTTGAAAGGCAAAGTTTTCAAAATTCAGTTTTAGATTAGCATTTATTTTTGGGTTAAAACTAAAGACAAAATGTTTTTCACCCGAAACTTTTGTAAGTAAGTCATCAAGAATCAGCTTTTTTGATATTAACTCTGCATTAATTGAAAGATTTTGATTATTCAAAAGTAAGAAGGGTATTAAATTTTCGATATAACCTTTTATATCAATATCGCTACTATTAATTTTTCCAATTAGTTTATTGATTTGCAGATTATTATTCTTAAAAGTAAGGCTGCTATTAATATTTTCAAATCTTTTTTCGTCGTTTTTTAACTGAAATGATACATCCTTAAGTTCTATACTGCCGCTTGTATTACTTTTAATAATAGTTTCGGCTTTTAGTGCGGTTTGATTAAGTAGTCCGCCATACTGAATGTTTATGTCAATTAATCCGCTTAATGATTTAAAAGGGTTATTTCCCAAAAAAATATATAAATCGTTAAGATTTATCCTTCCGTTTATATTACTATTTAGTAAAGGATTGCTGAAATCTGTTATACTGAAACTGCCATAAAACAAACTATTGTCAATTTTACCGCTTATCTTGCTTATATTTAATTGATTTTTGCGAGAATTTGATTTTTTCCCATTATTGAAGTTGCCCTCCAATTGTATATTTGCCATTTTTACCTTGTTTCCGGGGTAATAAAATTCGCCGTCATTTAATTTAAAAGATGCGTTAACATCAGGGATATTCAGCCCTCCGTAAAGACCATCGATTTTAATATTTATATCAAAAATTCCTTTACTTTTATATTGTGATAAATTGGTCTTTAAATTTTCAGGTAGATTTTCCAATATTTGAACAAGTCGGATATTTTTCCCTTTAAATGAAATGTCAACAATCTGATTTTTTTTACCGTAGCCTATATTACCTTCAATAATATAAGCACTTTTATCGAAATCGAATGAACTTTTTTCGATTCTGATATTTTTTAAATTTTCGTCTATACTTGCTTTAATTGATAAGTTTACATTTCGGGTACTGAAATATACAATATCTTCTGATTGAAATGTATTCAATAATATATTTCCGCTCAGTTTAAATTTATTCAAATTTTCAGCAGAGTAAAACCTTGATTTTACATTTATTAGATTTATGTTGTAGTACTGGTGTATTGCACTGTTTACATATATTAGCTCTGTATTATTAAAAGAAATGTTTTTTAAATTAAACGATAGTTGTTTTTTTGAAATATTTTTATCTGACTTCCAAAAATGAAAATTGTCATTTCCTTGATTATCAACTTTTAATATAATTTTTGCTCTTTTTACGTTAATTTTTTTAATAATGTACTTTTTGTTGTAAATGTCCCACAAATTAAATTCTATTGAAATATTATCAGCAACGAGTAAATTGCCTTTTTTTATTTCATTTGTAGCGTCTTTTGCAATTATGCCTTTGAAGTTAAAAGAAACGTTAGGAAAGTTTTCAAAAACTGAAAAAGTAATATCTTTAACAGAAATTTCGGTTTGAAGCGACTTGTTTAGTTCGTTAATGATTAATTTCTTTATACTGCTGTGATTGTTGTAGATTCCTAAAATTAAAACCGAAAGAGAAATAATTAAGATTAAAATTGCACTTAATAGTATTTTAAATGCCAATTTAAGAGATTTGTTTAATTTAAGTTTACTAACCATGTATGATTAAGAAATAACTTTAGATAAACTTACAAATTTCAAAATTTATTGCAAATAATCATCTTTTAAATTTCTTGTTAAAAGAAAATTACTCCGGTGTTTAAAAAAAATAAAAAGTAATTATGATAGTAAAACATTAATATTATGCTACTTAAGCATTTTTAAAGCAGCTACTTCTTTCTCGTCAAGAAAACGCCACATTCCTCTTGAAATGTTTTTTTTGGTAAGTCCGGCAAACATAACTCTGTCGAGTTTAACTACTTCGTAACCAAGTTTCTCGAAAATTCTTCTTATTATTCTGTTTTTCCCTGAATGTATTTCAATTCCAATTTCTTTTTTTGTTTTACTTTGTTCTACATAAGCAATTTCGTCAACTTGGGCTATTCCGTCTTCCAGTTCCAAGCCGTTTGCAATAGCTTCCATATCAGCTTTTGACAAAGGTTTGTCGAGTTCGACATGATATATTTTTTGAGCCCCATGTTTAGGGTGAGTTAGTTTTTTAGCTAATTCTCCGTCATTTGTAAATAATAGCAATCCTGTAGTATTTCTGTCAAGACGTCCGACAGGGTAAATTCTTTCTTTGCAAGCATCTTTAACCAGAGCCATTACAGTGCGTCTTTCTTGCGGATCGTCAGTAGTAGTAATATAGCCTTTTGGTTTATTGAGTAATACGTACCTTTTCTTTTCGTTTACAAGTGTTTCTCCTCCATATTGCACTATATCTCCGGGATTTACTTTGGTTCCAAGTTCTGTAACAATGTTCCCGTTTATCGAAATAGCACCGCTGATAATTAATTGATCGGCTTCCCTACGTGAGCATATACCCGAATTTGCTATGTATTTATTTAATCTTATTGGTTTTTCGAAAATATCTCTGTTACTGTCTTTAAAATCTTTCAACTCCAAAATCGGAGAGCGTTGCGGACGTTTACGCCTTGGTAAATCTAGTTTTGTTCGTATTTGTGATTCTTTATTATAGTCAGTATTTTCCTTCGTTTTGAGTTCGGGTTTAAATTTTGAAATTTTTAGATGTTCCGATTTAGTATTTGTTCTTTTGTTGTTTTTAGAAAAGTCTTTTCTATCTTTTAAATCGTCTTTTTTATTGAAATTGGTTCGTTTTTTATTTTTTTCTGATAAATTTTTGTTTGATGTTTTCTTCGTTCCGGTGTTATCAGTTTTTTTCGACTTTTTAAAATCTTTATTTTTTTCCATTACCTTGTAATTAATTAATTTGCAAATTTACAACTATTTTGCATAGAAATTTTATTTGAAATTCATTTGACCTTATTTTACAAC
The DNA here is from genome assembly GCA_964634005.1 of uncultured Bacteroides sp. Classification (GTDB taxonomy): domain Bacteria; phylum Bacteroidota; class Bacteroidia; order Bacteroidales; family JACABE01; genus CAZWKQ01. Next base: position 98,895 of record CAZWKQ010000001.1, on the reverse strand, counting down.
ATTGAACAAATTGAGAATAAAAAGGACATAGCATAAGGAATTTTAGTACTTTTGTAAATAAAATAATAAATAATAAATGGGTTTAAATCAAGAAGTATCAACAAAATTAAGCGTAAATATAAATAAAATAGCTACTTTGCGGAATGCTCGCGGAGGTAATATTCCTGATGTCGTAAAAGCAGCCCTCGACTGTGAAAGGTTCGGAGCTCAGGGAATAACTGTTCATCCTCGCCCCGATGAAAGACATATAAAATATAGCGATGTAAGACAACTTAAGCCATTATTGACCACAGAGTTTAATATTGAAGGATACCCTTCAGTAAATTTTATTAATTTGGTTACCGAAGTAATTCCTGCACAAGTTACTTTAGTCCCCGATCCACCCGATGCGTTAACTTCAAATGCAGGATGGGACACAATAACTAATGCTTCGTTTTTAAAAGAAGTAATAAGTTATTTTAAAAGTTTTGGTATTAGGACATCAATTTTCATTGAAACTGATTTGGAAATGATTAAGGCAGCAGTTGATACAGGAACTGACAGAATTGAACTTTATACCGAAAGTTATGCAAAAAATTATCATATAAATAAAGAAAAAGCAATAGAACCTTTTGTTATAGCTGCCAATAAGGCAAATGAGCTTGGTCTTGGCATAAATGCCGGCCACGATTTAGATTTGAATAACTTGGCATTTTTTGCTCAAAATATTCCTAATTTATTGGAGGTATCTATTGGACATGCTTTAATAAGCGATGCCCTGTACTTTGGATTAGAAAATACTATTCAAATGTATTTAAGAGAATTAAAATTAAAATAAACTAAGTTATATTTTTAATTGTTTAATAAAAAAGAATTAATTTTAAATTTGCCAAATAATATAATTAATTTAATCGTATGGGAAAAACATTATTGATAACAGGAGGAGCGGGCTTTATCGGCTCACATGTAGTAAGATATTTTGTTAACAAATATTCGGATTATACCATTGTTAATCTCGATAAGTTGACTTATGCGGGGAATCTTGCTAACTTAAAAGACATTGAAAACAAACCGAATTATATATTCGAAAAAATCGATATAGTCGATAAAATTGCGATAGATAACTTATTTTCAAAATATAATTTCGACGGAGTTATTCATCTTGCTGCCGAGTCGCATGTTGACAGGTCGATAGCAAGTCCTATGGAGTTTATAATGACAAATATTGTCGGTACGGTCAATTTGTTAAATGCAGCACGTAACAGTTGGAAAGATAATTTTGAAGGTAAAAGGTTCTATCATATCTCTACCGATGAAGTATATGGCACTTTAGGCGAGGAAGGCATGTTTACCGAAGAAACACCTTATGATCCGAGGAGTCCTTATTCGGCATCAAAAGCAAGTTCCGACCATCTCGTAAGAGCTTATCATCATACATATAAATTACCCATAGTTATTTCAAATTGCTCGAATAATTACGGTCCATATCAATTTCCTGAAAAGTTATTACCATTATCAATTCACAATATTAAAAATAATAAACCAATTCCAATTTACGGAAAAGGTGAAAATGTAAGGGATTGGCTTTATGTTGTTGACCATGCCAGAGCTATTGATATGATTTATCATAATGGAAAAAACGGTGAAACATACAATATTGGCGGTAATAACGAATGGAAAAACATTGACCTTATTCATACTTTATGTAAAATAATGGATAGAAAACTAAACCGTGAACCCGGAACTAGTGAAAAACTTATCACTTTCGTAAAAGACAGAGCGGGACACGATTTGCGATATGCTATAGATTCTACAAAATTACAAAGAGAGTTGGGATGGAAGCCATCACTGCAGTTTGAAGAAGGTATGGAAATTACTGTTGATTGGTATTTGGCAAACGAAGACTGGTTAAATGAAGTTACATCGGGAGACTATCAGAATTATTACGAAAAACAATATTCCAAGAGATAAATAAAATATATTTAATGCCTTTTTTTGAAAGTTTATTTGGTTCCAAAAAATTAAGTCAGCCATTAATGTTGGATGCTATAGGTACTGATATGCATTCTCATTTAATACCGGGTATTGATGACGGTGCTTCAACAATAAACCAGTCTATTGAACTGATAAAACAAATGGCTGCAATGGGATTTTCAAAAATTATCACTACGCCGCATATTCAAGGAGAAGTTTATAAAAATACTCCCGAAATTATCAACAACGGACTAAATGAACTTAAACTTGCTCTTGCCAAAGAAAATATTCAAATAGAAATTTCTGCAGCAGCCGAATATCTTCTCGACGACAAATTCAACGAGAAATTATTGTCAAAAAATCTTCTAACGTTTGGCAAAAAATTTATTCTGGTCGAATTATCTTATTTTAGTCCGCACCCAAACTTGTTAAACTTTATTTTTGACCTTCAGATAGAAGGGTATAATGTAATCCTTGCTCACCCCGAAAGATACTCGTATTGGTTTAACAATTTTAAGAAATTAGAAGAATTGAAAGAAAGAGGTGTGTTCTTTCAGTTGAATATAATTTCTTTATCGGGTTATTACGATATTCCTGTAAAAAAAACAGCCGAAAAATTAGTCGATAATAATATGATTGACTTTTTGGGGACTGATATGCACAACAATAACTATATGGACGGTTTGAATAAGACCAGATTTGAAAAATATCTTCAAAAAGTACTTTCATCAGGTAAAATAAGGAATAAGGAGCTTTAAAACTAAAATCCTTATTCCTTATTTTTTTATGTTTCAACTACATTATTCCGAAATATTTTTGAAATGAAGTCAATGTTTCTATAACATTCGACTTAATGTGAATAAAATCGTCAACTCCGGCATTTTTAAATGCTTCTATATGTTCTTTGGGATAACCGGCTAATGTTACGTTTATTTCCGGATTCTTTTCTTTTATTGATTTTGCAATCACAGGAACTGTATCAATGTATTCTTCGTCTGAACTGCAAATAACTACAATATCAGCATTGTTATCAACAGCTGATTTAACGCCATCTTCAACCGAAGAAAAGCCGGGATTGTCAATGATTTCATATCCTGCACATCCAAAGAAATTTGAAGCAAAAGTAGCTCTTGCTTTACGCATTGCTAAATTGCCATAAGTCAAAAGAAATACTTTTGGTACCGAATTGCCTTCCTGAGCGTAAATTTCCGTTGCAAGTCGCAGCTCTTCGTATTGTTCAGCTCCTCTCTTTACAACAAGCTTTTTGAATGAAGTATTTTCATCAACATCATCATTCATATCGGTTGTTGATTCTTCCTGAACTTTGTCAAGCATGGTTTCGCTTAAATTGGGATATTGATTTGTTCCCAAAATGGTAGTTTTGCGTGTAGCATATTCGTCAAATCTGATTTGAGCAATTTTATTGATTTCTTCTTGAACAAAATTTTCTGTAATTGAAGCAAAGAAACCGCCTTTTTCTTCTACTTTCTTGAAAAGCTCCCATGAATAATGTGCTATCGAATCGGTTAGATTTTCAATATAATAAGAACCTGCAGAAGGATCGACGATTTTATCGAGATAAGTTTCTTCTTTAAGTATAATTTGCTGATTACGGGCTATTCTGTCGGAGAATTCATCAGAGTTTCTGAAAGGCAAATCGAATGGAAGAACAGTAATAGAATCAGCACCGGCAATAGCCGCAGAAGTCGCCTCGGTAGTTGTTCTTAGCATATTTACGTATGAATCAAAAATTGTTTTGTTCCACAATGAAGAAACGCAATGTATAAAAATCTTCATTGATTTTTCGCTCAATGGTTTATATTGTTCAACAATTTTTGACCATAATAGTCTGGCTGCTCTTATTTTGGCAATTTCCATGAAAAAATTAGAACCAATACCAAAGCTAAACATAATTCGAGGAGAAATATCATCAATAGATAATCCTTTTTTAGTGAGTTGATAAACATATTCATTAGCCGAAGCCAATGTAAATGCTAATTCTTGGATTATACTTGAGCCGGAATTATGAAATAAATTGCCATTTACGGTTATTATTTTAAAATTAGGAAGTTCGTTTTTACATAAGTTTATTAAATCGAAAGCTTCCGAAATATTTTCCTCAAATGAGTTATAAAAATTTCCATGTTTTAGTGCATAACTCCATGGATCAAAGTTTAAAGCACCATTAACATTATTTTTTTCGATGGAATTTATTTTTATATACTCAATAAGTAAATTGACAATCTGTTTATATGAAATAGAGGAAGTGATGTATATTTTCGATTTGGTAATATCAATATTATTAAATAAAACATTTAAGTCGCCGATATTTTTTACATTTTTCATATTTAACCCCACAGCATCAGCTCCTTTTTTTAAAGCATCGACAGCTTTTTGATTTGCAGCGGCTAAATCTTCCGATTCGATATCTTGTCTTATTTCCCAATTGTTTTTAGTGCTTTCATTTCCTCTTAAGTATGGTGCTTCACCGGGGTTAGTATTTAAATATTTAAGAGTTTCGATGTCTTCAGCTCTGTAATATGGTTTAACTTTAAATCCTTCTAAAGTATTCCAAATAAGTTTTTTTTCATAATCAGCACCTTTAAGGTCTGCCTGAATTGCTGCTTCCCATTCCTGAGTAGATACAGGAGGAAATTCCGAAAACAACTTTTCTTTATTATTATCCATGACGAATGTATTTTAAAATAAGAGCACAAAATTATAAAAAAAAATTAAGCCTTGAAATTTTAAACCTAATAATCGAAAGTAATTGTTAATAATAAAATAAATTAAAATGCTATGATAAAAAATCAAAATCAAAGAGCAAAAAACGTAATTTTGCCAAAAAAAACAGTATGGTAAAATTTTTCAGTCTTATCAGGTGGAAGAATCTTTTGATGATAGTTCTTACAATGTTTCTAATCAGATATTTTATAATTGCTCCTTTTTATGCAATCGAAAAAATATCTCTTCAAATGGGCTTTCTCGAATTTTGTTTGATGACATTATCGATACTTCTTATTACAGCCGGAGGATATATTATAAATGATATTTTCGATAAATCGATAGATACAATCAATAAACCCGAAAAAGTTTTTATCGACAATTATATCAGTACAAATAGAGCATATTCAATTTATTACATTATAAACGGAATAGCCGTATTAATAGGCTTTTATCTTGGGGTCAAAGCTAAATCAATTAATTTAGGGTTGTTTTTTTTGGTTCCTGTAGCGGTATTTTATTTTTATTCGCTTAAATATAAACGTTTATTCTTGTGGGGAAATATTGCAGTTGCTTTTTTAACGGCTTCACTAATAATGCTTGTATGGATTTTTGAGTTTTTTATTATTAAAAGAAATGAAATTATGTTTACCGAAGGATTACAGGTATATTGGATTATATCTTATTTTATTTTATCATACTCTTTCTTCGCTTTCATAACAACGCTTTTACGTGAAATAATAAAAGATATTGAAGATATGGAAGGCGATTCGAAATGGGGTTGTACAACTCTGCCTATAGTTGTCGGGAGAGAAAAAGCGAAAAGAATTGCAGCAATAATTTCGTTAATTGGAGCCATTTCAGTAATATTCTTTCAGTTTAAGCTGAAAATTATAAATATGGAGTACCTTGCTTACCTTCTAATTATAGTAGTACAAATCCCATACTTATATCTTGCAATTAAACTTTGGAAAGCAACTGAAAAAGAAGAATTTGTATTTTTAGGGAACTTTTCGAAGATATTGATATTACTGGGAATACTAACTATGATAGGGGTAAAATACAGCATAGAGTTATGGTAGATTTCGACAAATATAAAATAATACTGGCATCGCAATCGCCTCGCCGCAAGTTATTGCTGGAAGGTATGGGCTTTAAATTTGAAGTTATTCATGCCGATATCGAAGAGGTATTCCCCGAGAACCTTAAAATTACTGAAGTTCCTGTTTATTTGGCTCAAAAAAAAGCAGAATCCCTTACTAATTTATTGAAAGATAATGTTTTGTTGATAACTGCCGATACTATTGTTAGTGTTGATAATTTAATACTCGGAAAACCCAAAGATGCCGATGAGGCAAGTCATATTTTACAATTAATCTCCGGACGTTCGCATAATGTAATAACTGGTGTATGTATAAAAACTTTAAACAAAGAAAGAACATTTTATGCCGAAAGTAAAGTATATTTCAGGACTTTAACAGACGAAGAAATTTCATACTACATTCGGAATTATAAGCCTTTTGACAAAGCCGGAGCATACGGAATTCAGGAATGGATAGGTTATATCGGCATCGAGCGTATTGAAGGTTCGTATTTTAATGTAATGGGATTGCCTACACAAATGCTCTATAATGAAATTTCGAAGTTTTAAATGTTGTCTTCGAATAAAAGGTAAAATAAATTCTTAGTAAATTTGCAATAATTGATTATTCAGTAAATGACAAAGAAAAATTATATATCTGCTTTAAAAGTAAACGAAGGTATAGAACAGCCTGAATCTGTTAATCCTGAGCTGAATGAAGCTATTGCCAACAAAAAAATAAGTAAGCTTACTACAGAAAACTATATAGAAGGAATATTGTCGGGAAACAGAACAATATTAAGCAAAGCAATAACTTTAGTCGAAAGTTCTTTATATCAACATCAGTTGCAAGCACAGGAAATTATTCAAAAATGTTTGCCATATTCGGGTAATTCGGTCAGGATAGGAATTACAGGAGTTCCGGGAGTTGGGAAAAGCACTTTTATTGAGGCATTGGGTAAATACTTAACGCAAAAAAAACATAAATTAGCTGTTTTAGCAATAGATCCGAGCAGTGAAAAAACCAAAGGAAGCATACTTGGAGACAAGACTCGAATGGAAGAATTATCTACCGATGAAAATGCTTTCATACGACCTTCGCCTTCGGCCGGTTCTTTGGGTGGTGTTGCTCGTAAAACTCGGGAAACAATAATTCTTTGCGAGGCTGCGGGTTTTGATGTTGTGTTTGTCGAAACTGTTGGTGTTGGACAGTCGGAAACGGCTGTACACTCAATGGTCGATTTTTTCCTTTTACTTATGTTGGCAAATGCCGGCGATGAACTTCAAGGAATTAAAAGAGGAATTATGGAAATGGCCGATGCAATAGTTATAAATAAAGCTGACGGCGATAATGTAAAAATGGCATCAATTGCTGTTGCTCAATATAAAAGCGCCCTTCACTTATTCCCTCCGACAGATTCGGGATGGACACCTACGGTAACTACTTGTTCTGCATTAACAGGCACCGGAATTGATGATATTTGGAACATTATTTCGGATTATGTAAATTTTACAAAAAATAACGGCTACTTTTATTCAAAAAGAAATTCTCAGTCACAAAGCATTATGTTTGAAACTATTAATAATATTTTAATTGATAATTTCTATCATGATAAAGATGTTGAAAAATTGATACCCGAATTAAGAAAACAAATCGAAAATAATTCTATAAGCTCTTATGTGGCAGCGCAAATACTAATTGATACTTACTATAAAAACTTAAAAAATAAATAATAAAATTATGCCAAAACAGAAATACTACGTAGTATGGAATGGCAAAAATCCTGGTGTTTACAACAGTTGGAGCGATTGCAAAAAGCAAATCGAAGGTATTTCCGGTGCAAAGTATAAGTCTTTTGAAACATTTGAAGCTGCCAACGATGCCTTTAAAAATAATCCCGAAAATTACCTAACCTATAAAGAAAGTAATATTAATTTATTAGAAAAACCGAATAAAATAAACATAACTCCGATAATACCGAGCATAAGTGTAGATGCAGCATGTGCAGGTAATCCCGGAATAATGGAGTATAGAGGAGTTTTTACTCACAGCAAGGAAGAAATTTTCAGACAGGGGCCTTATAAGGACGGGACTAATAATATTGGAGAGTTTTTGGCTATAGTTCATGCTTTGGCATGGTTGGACAAGAATAAAATAAATATGCCGATTTATACCGATTCGGTTACAGCTTTAAGTTGGGTAAAAAAGAGAAAAGCCAACACCAAACTTGAGATGAATATTAATAACAGTAAACTCTTTGAATTATTGGTAAGAGCCGAGAATTGGCTGCAATCTCATACTTGGGATACTAAAGTTCTTAAATGGGATACTGAAAATTGGGGTGAAATTCCTGCTGATTTTGGAAGGAAATAAATAAAACAGAAGTATCAGAAGTTCTGTAATTCAGAAATACTTTGCTCCAATAATTATCAATTTAAGCTAAAAAATTATTTTGTATTCAATGTAAAATCAGGGTCGTTGGATACTGATTTTTGGAAATATTTTTTTGTAATTTGATTTACGGGAAACCAAGCCGACAAGACACCCAAAAACAATACTATAATTCCTACATACAAAAAGTCGAATCCATTGATTTTTACAGGATAACTTTTGATAACAAATGAACCGCTGCCTTCAAGCGGAATAAAACCAAAACGTTGCTGTAACCAACTGACAACTCCGCCGATTATCATTCCAAATATTGCTCCCGATAATGAAATCATTAATCCTTCAATAAGAAATATTCTTTTTATTAAAACTTTAGGGGTTCCTAAACTCTGCAATATTAGTATATCTTTTTTCTTTTCGATTATCAGCATTGATAATGAGCCTATAATATTGAAAGAAGCTATCATAAGCAGGAAAGATAAAATTATAAATATTGCAAGTTTTTCGCTTTTAATAACTTTATAAAGCATTTCCTCTTGCTGGAATTTATTTTTTACAATATATTTATTGCCAATTATTTGCTGAATTTTATTTTGAATTTTTTCTATGTCAAATCCTTGTTTAACACTTATTTCATAATAAGTTATCTCGCTGCTATATCCTGTTAGTTTTTGTGCAAATGCTAACGGTACTATTGCATACTTTGTATCAAAATCTTGTTGAATAGAAAAAGCCCCGACTGCCATAGTCGATTCGCTATTGAATGATTCTAAAGGATTTACTCCAAAATTATTGTCTCTTCTTGGAAAATAGGCATTAATAGGAGTTTTAAAATCGTTCAAGTCAACACCCAATATGTCGTATATTCCATAGCCTAAAACCATAAAATTAGCACCTCCTGACAAATATTTACCCTCAACTATAGCAGTTTGAAGCTTGCTTACTTTTGAATAATTTTCATCAACTCCTTTTATTGTAACTATTTGCTGTCGGTCTTTATATCTTAGCAAGGCATTTTCTTCTATTGTTTTGCTGATATAATCAATGCCTTCAATTTCTCTTATCTTTTCAAACGGAAAATTTTCGACTGAGATTGTTTTCCCTATTTTCGATTCGATTTTGAGGTCAGGGTTAAAATTGTTGAATAAATTTGATATTACCGATTCGAAACCGTTGAAAACGGATAATACAATTATTAGTGCCATTGTGCCTACAGCAACACTTATAACCGATACCCATGAAATAATATTTACAAGATTATGCTTTTTCTTGGCAAAAATATATCTTTTAGCTATGTAGAACGCTAAATTCAAGAAATTACTTTTTTAATAGTTTTTCAATATTTTCAATATAATCAAGCGAATCGTCGATAAAAAATTCAAGAGCAGGAATTATTCGTAATTGTTTCCCTGTTTTAATCCCTAATTCGTATCTTATTTCGGAATTCATCGAATTAATCATTGGAAGAATAGCCGATTTATCAGAATTTAATGTATAAATGCTTAAATATACTTTTGCTATCGACAGATCGGGAGTAACTCTAACATTTGTTACTGTAATTAAAGCATTTCCAAAATGTGTTTTTGTCATTTTGATGAATATATCACCCAATGTTTTTTGAAGTAATCTCGATATTTTATTTTGTCTGGTTGTTTCCATATTTGCAAAGATACATTTTTATATTGAAAAATAAATAAATGCTTTCTAAGTGTAACGATGCATATTTAAGGCTATTGTAAAAAACGGGGAAAAATATTAAAATTCGATTCATGATTCAGATTTATACTTTTTTGGTATTTTTGCAGAAAAAACAAAATGTACAGAACACACACTTGCGGAGAACTAAACATTAATCATGTTAATCAAAATGTAACCCTTAGTGGCTGGGTGCAACGTTCGAGAGATTTGGGCGGAATGACTTTTATTGATTTACGCGACAGATACGGGATTACACAGCTTGTATTTGATATGGAAAAAAATCGCGAATTATGCGAAAAGGCACGCAAAATAGGAAGAGAATTTGTTATTACTGCCAAAGGTATTGTTGCTGAAAGAAGTAATAAAAATTTAAAAATACCCACAGGCGAAATAGAAATAATAGTCGAAAAAATCGAAATTCTTAACGAATCGAAAATTCCTCCTTTTACAATTGAAGACTTCACTGATGGGGGCGATGAGCTAAGAATGAAATACAGATACTTAGATCTGAGACGAAACGTACTGAAAAATAATCTGGAATTAAGAAATAAGCTGTCGTTAGAAACGCGTAATTATTTGAGTTCTCAGAATTTTATAGAAATAGAAACTCCTTATTTAATTCGTTCAACTCCTGAAGGAGCAAGAGACTTTGTTGTCCCGTCGCGAATGAACCCGGGAGAGTTTTATGCTCTTCCACAGTCTCCGCAACAATATAAGCAGCTTTTAATGGTAGCCGGTTACGACAGATACTACCAAATTGTAAGATGTTTCAGAGATGAAGATTTAAGAGCAGACAGACAGCCCGAGTTTACGCAAATCGATTGCGAAATGTCATTTGTTGAGCAGGAAGACGTATTGAATACTTTTGAAAACCTTGTAAAACATTTATTTAAACAAGTTAAAAATATTGAGTTCGGCAATTTCCCGCGAATCTCATATTCAGATGCAATGAAATATTATGGTTCCGATAAGCCTGATATTAGATTTGAAATGAAATTTGTTTACTTAACCGAATTAGTTAAGAATAAAGGATTCAAAATATTTGATGAAGCTGAAGTTGTTGTAGGAATTAATGCCCCGAATTGCTCCGAATATACAAGAAAACAAATTGACGAGCTGACTGAATTTGTCAGAAAACCTCAAATAGGTGCCGGTGGTTTGATTTATGTTAAATACAACAATGACTTATCTATAAAGTCATCAGTAGATAAGTTTTATTCGCCAGAAGAATTACAAGGTTGGATTAAATTGTTTGATGCAAAACCCGGCGATATGCTACTGATATTATCGGGCAATACCGATAAAACTTTAAAAGCATTGAGCGAGTTAAGATTAGAAATGGGTACACGATTGGGATTAAGAAACCCAGATCACTATGCTCCATTATGGGTTGTTGATTTTCCTTTGTTGGAATGGGATGAAGAAACTCAACGCTTTTATGCGAAACATCATCCATTTACATCGCCTAAAACTGAGGATTATGAACTTATTGAAACCAATCCTGCTCAAATAAGGGCTAATGCTTATGATTTAGTGATTAATGGTGTAGAAGTAGGAGGAGGTTCAATCAGAATATTTAATAAAGAACTTCAGAAAAAAATGTTCAAACTCTTAGGTTTTACCGATGAGGAAGCCCTTAATCAATTTGGCTTTTTAATGAATGCTTTTGAATATGGAGCACCGCCTCATGGAGGTATTGCTTTCGGGTTCGACAGGCTTTGTTCGCTTTTTGGTGGCTCAGAAAGTATCAGAGATTTTATTGCTTTCCCAAAAAATAATGCCGGCAGGGATGTTATGAGCGATTCGCCTTCTCCGATTAATGAAATTCAACTTAATGAATTGAAAATCAAAATAGTTGATTAAATAAAACTATTAATCAGCTTTTAGTTACTTATAGAATCGTTATCGTAACTGAAAAATAATTTAAGGCGTTCATTTAAAACAGTATCTGCAGGTTCAATATATAAATATGCGGTACCGTGTTTAATAATCCCTAATTCCTTTGCTGCAATCCATGATAAATCAATATAGTCCTTTTTACGGAATCTGTCGTTTATTCTTACTACTACGGTTTTTTGGTTTTTAGGATTGGTAACCTTTATCATGCTGTGCATTGGCAAACTTTTATGTGCGGCAGTATATTTATGCGTATCGTATTTCTCTCCCGAATATGTCCTTTTCCCATTAAATTTTGAAGCGTAGTAAGTGGCTTTAACTTTTTTCGGTGCAACATGCGGATTTTGTGCCAACAATAAATCTTTAATAAAAAAAGTTAAAAAGGCTACAATGAAAAATACTTTAGAATAACTTTGCAAACTTAACATTGTTTTATACTTGTAATATTTTAAGTTAACGTACAATAGTTTATTTTGTTTCCAAATTTAGTTTTATGGATAGTTCGGAAGAAAAATTTTTAAATTACGATATTACAGATAATAATTCATCAAAACGCCCTGTTTTGTTAACGGTTATTTGTGTTTTAAGTTTTATCAATAATGGTTGGGGAGTAATAAATAATGCCATTTATTCACTTTTTCATTCAACTATTACAGATACTCTTTCAAAAACTGAATTTCCAAAAGAGTGGGAAATGTTTTCGGAAATTATGTTAAAAATGTTATCAGCAGGAAGACTTTTCTTTGTTGTAGGTTTGATTTTAAGTTTGAGTTCTGTTATAGGCGTTTATAAAATGTGGCATCTTCGAAAGCAAGGATTTCATATTTATTCTATTTCTCAGTTGATTATGCTAATTTATCCTATTCTATTTATAAAAGATATGCCCATTTCTGCATATAGTATTGCCATTACCGGAGGTTTTATTGCCATGTACGCTTCACAAATGAAAAATATGAAATAAAAAATTTAAATAGAAATAATATTATTTCAAGCCATAATATGACTTTTTTTAACTAATTTTACAATTAGTTAAAAAAGTGTAAGTATGACTGAAAAAGAAATTGTTTCCGTTACTATTGACGGGAAACAGATTAAGGCAGCAAAAGACTCAAATTTATTGAGAGTAGCTCTTGATAATAATATATTAATTCCCAATTTGTGTTATCACCGAAAATTGAGCCCTACGGGTGCATGCAGATTGTGTTTGGTAAAGATAAACGGCTCTAAAAATATGGTAACATCATGTTCGGTCAAGATTAGTGATGGTATGCAAGTAGTTGCATTTGACGAAGAAATAGAAAATACAAGAAAATATTTGCTTGATTATCTTATTTCCGAGCATAATGAGGCTTATGATAATACCTATTCTGATGAATTAAGAGAATTTCTGGTAAGATATAATTTGGATAATCCCGAAAATAGGAGGTTCCCGTCGGTTTGGCAACTTTATAATTATCCTGTTGATGATAGTTCTCCCGTTCTTACTTACGATGCTTCCAAATGTATCAAGTGTTTTCGATGTGTTAAAGCATGTGATGAAGTTCAGGGAAAAAATATTCTTTCTCTTACCGATAGGGGTATTTCTTCTTATATAATCGGCGGGTTTGGCGTTTGGGGAAAATCCGAATGTGACGGTTGCGGAGAATGTATTCAACTTTGCCCTACCGGTGCTATAGTCGAAAAGCCTCATCGTAATGAAATAAATATTGAGAAGATTGATAAAAAAGTTCAAACCACTTGTCCTTATTGCGGAGTTGGCTGCCAAATCGAAATGTGGGTGCAAAACGGAAAAATTGTTCGTTCAAACGGCGTTGAAGGCGTTTTGCCAAATGATGGCAGGCTGTGTATTAAAGGTAGATTCGGGTATGAATTTGTTCAAAGTAAAGAAAGACTTACAACTCCTTTAATAAAAAAGAACGGAAAATTTGTTGAAGCCACTTGGGATGAAGCCCTTGATTTAATTGCAGAAAAGTTTAATGAAATAATTGAAAAATACGGCAATGAGGCGCTTGCAGGCTATGCTTCGGCTAAATGTACCAACGAAGATAACTACATTTTTCAGAAATTTATAAGAACTGTTTTTGGTAATAATAATGTAGATTATTGCACCCGTTTGTGTCACGCATCAACAGTTACGGCTATGCTAAGATCTATAGGAGACGGTGCCGGCAGTAATTCTATTGAAGATTTTGAAACTACCGATTGTTTACTTGTTACCGGAAATAATATAATTGAAACTCATCCCATAACTGCAACATACGTTAAAAGAGGTATACGTAAAGGTATGAAGGTAATTATCATTGATCCTAAATGGACACCATTGGTAAAATATGCTCATTTATGGTTGCAGCCTCGTTTAGGAACCGACGTAGCTTTATTAAACGGAATGATAAATTACATTATCGAAAACGATTTAATTGATAAAGATTTTATCCTAAATCGGGTTGATAGAGGCATGGAAGCTTACGAAGAACTAAAGGAGCTTGCCAAAAAATATACACTCGAACTAACAGAAGAAATTACAGGCGTTTCAAAAGATAAAATTGCTGAAGCAGCAAGAATTTATGCAACGTCTCCAACTTCGATGATAGCAACAGGAATGGGAATGAGTCAGCAGGTTACGGGAACAAACAATGTTTTCTCATTAATAAATATGATGCTTATTACCGGTCAAATAGGCAAGGAAAGAGCCGGAATAGACCCGCCAAGAGGACAAAACAACGTTCAGGGGGCTACCGATGTTGGAGCATCTCCAATTAACTATCCGGGTTATATACCTGTTAGTAATGATGAAAACAGAAAAAAAGTCGCCGAAATTTGGGGAGTTCCTTACGAAAATCTTTCGGCAAAACCCGGTCTTACTACTGTTGAAATAGCTAAAGCTGCTTACGACGGAAAAATTAAAGGAATTTATATTATGGGCGAAAACCCTATGGTAACTGACCCAAATCTCAATCATACTAAAAAAGCTTTCGAAAAACTCGATTTTATTGTTGTTCAGGATATATTTCATACAGAAACTACTCAATTTGCCGATGTTATTTTGCCTGCTGCTTCTTTTGCCGAGAAAAACGGAACTTTTGTAAACAGCGACAGACGGGTTTTAAGAGTCAGAAAAGTTGTCGATTCGCCCGGCTTAGCTCGTCAAGACTGGCAGATAATACTTGATATTGCCGAGAGAATGGGTAAACCAATGAAAAAGTACGTAGATGAATCGGAAATATTCGATGAAATAGCTTTGGTTACACCAATTATGGCAGGAATAAACTACAAAAGACTGGAAAAAGGCAGTATTCAATGGCCATGCTACGATTTAGAGCATCCGGGAACATCAACTCTTTTCCTCGAAAAGTTTAATACACCTAACGGGAAAGCAAAAATCAATCCTGTTGATTATGTCCCGCAAAATGAGAAAGTTTCGGATGAATATCCGTTTTTACTCAATTCGGGTAGAATTTTATTTCAATACCATTCGGCAACTATGTCGAGGAAAAACGATACATTAAATGCTTTTGCAAATAAGTCATACGTTTTGATGCATCCTAACGATGCTAATAAACATAATTTTTCTGACGGGAGCAAGGTACGTGTGTCTTCAATCAGAGGCGAACTTACGACTTATTTAAAAATCAGCGATGAGGTTCTTGAAGGAGAGTTATTTATGCCTTGGCATTTTAGCGAATCTCCCGTAAATAATCTTACCCGTGATGAGTTGGATCCTCACTCGAAAATAGCTCCGTTCAAGTTAACTGCCTGTAAAGTCGAGATTATTGAAGATTTTTAATTCTTTAATTTGCAGGTTTTCTTTTCTTTAACCATAATTTCTGACCTATAGCAGGCAGGGTGCCGGCTTCCATACGGTTTTTCTTATATAGTATCCTTAATTTAATACCATAATATTGCGAAATCGAAAACATTGTTTCTCCTTCTCTAACAATGTGAAATTCTGCAAAACCTCTTCTTCTTTTAGGCTGAATATAAACTTTTTCGCCGCTTTTAAGTTTATAATTTTCCGAAAAATCGTTATAACGTATTATCTCATTAGGTTTCATTTCAAAGTCATCTGCAATTTTTTTGAAATTATCGTCCGGTTTTGCGAAAATAAATTTGATATTGTTGTTTAAATAAACTCTTCTGTTATTTCCTTCTATTGAAACGGCTTCAAAATCATCCTCATCATCATTGATTTGTCTGAAACTTACTTCAGGTATATTTTCAACATTAGCAATATTAGCATTTCCAATATCGAAAAGAAAAAGCTTGTTTTCTTCAATAATTTTTATCAACAATTGAGGATAATTTGGATTTGTAGCATAACCTGCGTCCTTTAATCCTTGTGCCCAGCCTTTGTAATCGGTTATTTCAAGCAAAAACAAAGAAGAATATCTTGGGCGTGACCTTAAAAATTGCGAATGGTCTCTGAAAGATTCTGCAGGATTTTCATATACTCTGAAACACTCGTTTTTTGAATCGTCATCTTTGAAATATGTCTTCCCTTCCCATCCCTTATGGCATTTTATTCCGAAATGATTATTAGCGTTTTTGGCCAATTCGCTGTTACCGTTTGCCGACTCAAGAATACCCTGTGCAAGCGTTATACTTGCGGGAATCTTGTAATTGTTCATATTAAAAATAGCTATTTCCTTGTATGTTTCAATGTATTCTTTAACTGTTATTTTTTTTAGTTCTTGAGTTCTAACGTTTTGAATAATAGTACCTGTAATAATAATTAACAACAATATTTTTTTCATCTTTTAATCGAATAACATTAATTGTATTTTAATAAAACAAAAATATAACTTTGCAAACTGCATTTATAAAATAGCGTATAGTATTTTTTCACATCTTTTTGTTATTTACTTGTAAATATGAATTTTTTATCAGAATATTTTCCTGAACTTACTGAAGAGCAAATTGAGAAATTTAATTTTTTATTTCCGATTTATAAAGAATGGAATCAAAAAATAAATCTTATCTCACGCAAAGATATTGATAACTTTAATGTTAATCATCTATTGCACTCTTTGGCAATAGCTAAAGTCATTAATTTCAAAAAAGGTACTAAGATTTTGGATGTCGGTACGGGCGGAGGTTTTCCCGGAATACCACTGGCAATTTTTTTTCCCGATTGCCATTTTCATCTTGTTGATTCTATCGGAAAAAAAATCGGCGTTGTTCAGGATATTTCAGACAAGTTAAACCTAAAAAATGTCAGTTCCGAGAAAATCAGAATTGAAGATCATAACGAAAAGTATAACTTCATTGTTAGTAGGGCTGTAATGCGTTTACCCGAATTTTGGTCTTTGGTTGAAAAAAATATACTGTCAAAAAACCAAAATTCTTTAAAAAATGGAGTTTTGTATTTGAAAGGTGGTGATATTGACGAAGAAATACAATCACTAAACAGTAAAGTGAAAATTTTTGAGATAAGTAATTTTTTTAAAGAACCTTATTTCGAAACTAAAAAAGTAGTTCATATTTATAAAGATAAAAATTAGCAAATGAGCGATTTCATTAAAATACTACTAAAAAAAGATAAAGAAAAATCCGTCTTAAGGTATCATCCATGGGTTTTTACGGGGGCTATCGAAGGAATTACGGGCGAACCCGAAGATGGCGATATTGTTGATATTTACTCTTATGACAAAAAATATTTAGCATCGGGTTTTTTTCAAGCTGAAGGCAGTATAGCCGCAAAAATCTTTTCTTTCAAAAAAGAACAATATAATGAAGAATACTGGAGGAATAAAGTTGCAAATGCTTTCAATCTGAGAAAGAGCTTAGGATTGATAAACAATCCGTCAACCAACACATTCAGGCTTATTCATGGTGAAAGCGATATGATACCCGGTTTAATTGTCGATTGCTATAATGATTTGGCTGTTGTTCAATTTCATAATAATGGAGCTTTTAAACTAAGAGACGTAATAACAAAATCTTTATTGTCAATAAAAGAGTTGAATATTAATGCAATATATAATAAAAGCGAATCAACTTTATCAAATGCAAATTATTTTAAAAATGGTTTTTTATATAATACTGCCGAAAATCCTATTAAAGTAGTCGAGAATGGAAATATTTTCCTTATTGATTTTGTTGACGGTCAAAAAACAGGCTTTTTTAATGATCAAAGAGAAAATAGGAAATTACTCGAAAATTATTGTAAAAACAAAAAAGTACTGAATGTATTTTGCTATACCGGAGGGTTTTCCGTTTCGGCTTTAAAATCGGGAGCTGCTTTGGTTCACAGTGTTGATAGTTCGAAAAGTGCAATAGAATTAACCGACAAAAATGTTGAGATAAATTTTGGTAAAACTGCCTCACATAAATCATTTTTGGAAGATGCATTCGATTATATCGAAAATTATACTGAAGATTATGATATTGTAATTTTAGACCCGCCTGCATTTGCAAAACAAATACATCTAAAAGAAAAAGGCTTGAAAGGATATAGAAATATCAATACCAAAGTTATTAAGAAGATGAAAAGCGGAAGTATACTTTTTACTTTTTCTTGTTCTCAGGCAATATCAAAAGATGATTTCAGGACTATGATATTCACAGCTTCGGCAATTGCCGGAAGAAATGTGAAAATACTTCATCAACTTTCGCAAAGTGCCGATCATCCTATAAATATTTATCATCCTGAAAGCGAGTATTTAAAAGGATTAGTTTTGTTTATCGAATAAAGTTGAACTAAAAATTAATATACCAAATTACAGGTTATGATAAAATTTGTAATTTTGTAGAAAAATAAAATTATTTATTAATAAAAATATTCAAAAACATGGCTAAAATCAAAGTAGCTATCAATGGTTTTGGTAGAATTGGCAGAATAACCTTCAGAGGTTTAATACAAAAAGATAATATTGAGGTAGTTGCATTGAATGATTTGACTAATGCAGCAACATTGGGTCATTTGTTGAAATATGATTCAATTCATGGAAAATTTCCCGGAGAAGTTAGTGTTGACGGAGATTATTTAGTAGTTAACGGCAAAAGAATAAAAATTTACGCTGAAAAAGATCCGATAAATTTGCCATGGAAAGAATTAGGCGTTGATATTGTTATAGAATCTACGGGAGTTTTCCGTAATAAGGAAAAAATGGGAAAACACATTACTGCCGGTGCAAAGAAAGTAATATTAACAGTTCCTGCCGACAATAAAGACGATGTAGATGCTACAATAGTTCTTGGTGTTAACGACCATATGCTAAAACCCGAAATGCAGTTCATCTCAAATGCTTCTTGTACAACAAATTGTTTGGCTCCGGTAGCTAAAGTGTTGAATGATAACTTCGGTATCGTAAGAGGCCTTATGAATACAGTTCATTCATACACAAATGATCAAATTATACTCGATTCTCCTCATAGCGATTTACGTAGAGCAAGAGCAGCCGGTGTTTCAATAATACCCACAAAAACAGGTGCTGCAAAGGCTGTTGGATTAGTAATCCCCGAATTATCTGGCAAACTTGATGGTTTTGCAATGAGAGTTCCAACTCCTGACGGCTCTGTTGTTGATTTAACTGTAGAACTTACAAAGAAAGTTACAAAAGAAGAAATAAATGCTGCTATGAAACAAGCTGCAGAAACCACAATGAAAGGCATATTGGAATACTGCACCGATCCTATTGTTAGTGTTGATATTATCGGAAATAAGCATTCATCAATTTTCGATTCAATGTTAACTCAGGTTATGGATGGGAACTTTGTAAAAGTTGTTTCATGGTACGATAATGAATACGGATATTCAAACCGTATAGTTGATTTAACCGAAAGATTGGCTCAATAGTATTTTTATAAATTTAATAATAAGGTTGAGAAAATTTCGTCTCAACCTTTTTCTTTGCTTTTTTCTACTTTCGTAAAAACAACAATGTGTCCAAAACTGTTTAGATAAAGATATTACAGATTTTGAAAAATGAATATTGAACAGGGAGAAATACTAAAAAAAATTAAATATCCTTCAGATTTAAAGAAGATTTCTGAGGAAGATTTGCCCAAATTGTGTGACGAATTAAGAAAATACATAATTGATGTTATAGCAAAAAATCCGGGGCATCTTGCCTCGAGCTTAGGTACTGTTGAGTTGGCTGTTGCATTACATTATGTTTTCAATACTCCCTACGACAAGCTTATCTGGGATGTTGGACATCAGGCATATCCTCATAAAATATTAACCGGCAGAAAAGACGTATTTCATACCAATAGAACTTACAAAGGAATCAGCGGTTTCCCTAAGATGTCCGAAAGCGAATATGATGCTTTTGGAGTAGGGCATTCATCTACTTCAATATCGGCTGCCTTGGGAATGGCCGTTGCTTCTGCAATGAAAAACGAGAAAGACAGACAGCATATTGCCGTTATTGGAGATGGCTCCCTAACTGCAGGTATGGCTTTTGAAGCATTAAATCATGCAGGTGTTGCCAAAAGCAACCTTTTGGTAATATTAAACGACAACGGCATTGCCATTGACAAAAATGTGGGTGCTTTGAAGGAATATTTATTGAAAATTACTACATCAAAAAAATACAACAAGTTCAAGGACTTTATTTGGTGGTTGATGGGTGGTGGAAGTCCTTACGGCAAAAATTCACGCGCATTGGTTCGTCAATTAGGAAGAGCTGTTAAAACTACTTTGTTTACAAAAAGTAATTTTTTCGAATCACTAAACTTCAGATATTTTGGGCCGATTGATGGACACGATGTTGTAAAACTAACAAAACTGCTCAATGATTTGAAAGATATCCAAGGTCCCAAATTATTACACGTTATTACTGTAAAAGGTAAAGGACTTGAAAAGGCTGAAATGAACCCGACAGAATATCATGCTCCCGGTACTTTCGACAGTAAAACAGGAGAAATAATAAAAAAGACATGTGATGAAAAGCTTGCCCCAAAATATCAAACAGTTTTCGGAAGGACGATAATTGAATTAGCTCAAAAAAATCCCAAAATCATAGGCGTTACACCTGCTATGCCTACCGGATGCTCTTTAAATTTAATGATGGAAAAAATGCCTGACAGAGTTTTTGATGTTGGTATTGCCGAACAGCATGCAGTAACTTTTTCGGCAGGAATGGCAGTTAATGGATTGATTCCGTTTTGTAATATTTACTCGTCATTTATGCAAAGAGCCTACGATCAAGTAATACACGATGTGGCACTTCAGAAATTAAATGTGATTTTTTGCCTCGATAGAGGAGGATTAGTGGGTGAAGACGGTGCCACACATCATGGAGTTTTCGATTTAGCTTATTTCCGTTGTATTCCAAATATTATTATTTCAGCTCCTCTTAACGAAAAAGAATTAAGAGATTTGATGTTTACGGCTCAATCGGAAAACTTCGGAGCTTTTGTAATAAGATATCCAAGAGGAAGAGGTGTTATGCCCGAATGGAAAACTGATTTTGAAAAAATTCAAATCGGGAAAGGTCAAATAATTAAAGAAGGGAAAGATTTAGCTTTCATAACAATTGGTCATATTGGTAATAATGCAATTAAAGCATCAAAAATACTTGAAAAAGAAGGCATAGATGCAGGTATTTTTAATATGAGATTTTTAAAACCGATTGATAATGAATTATTACATCATATTTTTAAAAATTATCAAAAAATAATCACAATTGAAGATGGAGTTATAACCGGTGGATTGGGCAGTGCTGTTATGGAGTTTGCGGTTGATAATAATTATCATAATACAATTGTCAGAATGGGCGTTCCTGATAGATTTATCGAACAGGGAAGTATTGAGGAATTACAGAAAGAATGTGGTTTTGATGTTGATTCTATAATTGAAACAGCCCGCAAATAAGCGGGCTGTTTATATTTTATTCGGGTATTACTACCGGGAAATCGTAATTGAAGTCGGTAAAATGCGGACGCTCGAGAATATGATTTAAAAAGTGCTTATAAGCTTCGGAGAATCTAAAATTATTAACGTCGAAATATTCCATAGAAAGAGGTTTATTACCTATGGCTCCCATATCAATAGATGTAGTATTAAATTCTTCTAATTCTTGATAGTTAACAATTTTATTCATAACAGGCATTTGACCGTATTCTTCTCTTAACAGGAGGTCAACAATTTTATCTGCTAAAGTAGTAGTTAGTCTTCTGTCGTAATTGCTGCAAGCACCGGCTCTGGCATAATAACCTGTAATTTGTGCACGTGCGTCGATACCAAGTTTTTGAGAAATTTCGGATGCAATAACACCGCTAACTCCGCCAAAACGTGGATGTCCGTATTCATCAACTTCTGAACTTGCATAAACTACATCTAATTTGCCGCTTTTTTCATCATACCATCTAACACCTTCAGAAACAGGAATTATAAGCATTTTTTTAGGATGTCTGAGATAAGTTTCTTTAACAAGTTCAAAAAAGAAATCTTTTCTTTCTTTGGTCATTTCAACTTCAGGAATTAGTCCAAGGTCGGCGCCACCGAAAATTGCACTACCTGTAAGCCATCCTGCATCTCTACCCATAACTTCAAGAACAATAATTCTGGAGTGAGATTCTGCCGTAGTTTTAAGTTTTCCGGTAAATTCAGCAATTGCTTTAGCAGCAGAAGGAAAGCCCGGGCATAGAACAGCTTCGATTTTTTTTCTGCCAAACTGATGTATAGTTCTGGTTCTAAGGTCGTTGTCAATAGTTTTAGGGAAGCCTATTACCGGAATGCCTTCTGTTTCGTATAAACGTTTTGCGGCACCATTAGTGTCATCACCTCCAATAGTAACTAATACATCTATTTTGTAACGTTTTAAATTTTTTAAAATCTGAGGCACTCTGTTTTCAGGATTCTTTTTGGAAGGGAAGGGGTTTGTTCTGCTTGAACGTAAAGCAGTTCCACCGTACCAACCATCATAAGGCTGATTAGTTAAATCAACTATATCGCCATCGCCTAAAAGTCCTTTCCAACCTTGCTTTATGCCATAAACCTTAAATCCAAGCATTGATGCTCTATTCCTTATTGATTCAATACTTGAGTTTATTGCGGGAGTATCGCCGCCACCGGATAAAATTGCAAGTGTTTTACCTTTAAATAATTTGTGTTTCGATTTCATATTGTTAAAATTTCAATTTAAAATATTAATTTCTAAATAATGGATTATCTGATTGCTGCTTTTTTTCTAAAAATTTGTCTTCCTTTATTTTCCTTCCTTTGTCGTAAACTACTTTATAAATGAGCCTTCCTTGTTTATCCCAATATTGCCAAATGCCGTCTTTTAGTTGCATTTTATACGACCCTTCGCCCGATTTTTTCCCGTTTTGGTAATACTCTGTCCATTTGCCGTCTGTTCTGCCATCGACAAAATTCTGCTCTTTATATTTAATTCCGTATTGGTCATAAAATACCCACATTCCGGTTTTGTTATTTTGCTTATATTTCCCTTTGGAAAGCAATACTCCCTTTTCGCTCCATTCTGTCCATTCGCCTTCCATTTTTCCGTTTTTATAGCTGCCAACACTTTTTTTATTTCCGTTTTCGTACCAATTTTTTTCCGATCCGTCTTTATTGTCGTTGGTATAATAAACTTCGTACTTTTTGTTCAGATTTTTATACCATGCTTCACATTTCCCGTTCATTTTACCCGATTTGAAATTAAAAAGTTTTTCTAAATTTCCGTTCTCAAAATATTGTCTCCATTCACCCTCTTCTTTACCATCAACAAAATTGCCTTCTTTAAATTTTTTACCGCTTTCGAAATATGTTATCCATTTCCCCGATTTCTTACCGTCAACAAATGCTCCTTCTTTCCATTTCTCACCTGTTTCGTAAAAATATACCCATTTCCCGTCTTGCTTGCCTTTAATAAAGTTTCCTTTGCTTCCTGTTTTTCCGTTGTTATAATAAAAAATCCAAATACTATCCTGTTCATCATCAATTAGTTTTCCTTCCATTTCTTTATTTCCGTTATCATACCACCAAATTCCGTAACAATTTAGTTTATCGTTTACATAAATACCTTCGAAACTTTTGTTTCCGTTTTTATGATACTTAGTGGTTCTACCTTCTTTTATCCCTTTTTTATATTCAATTTCTTCATCAATATTTCCATTATCATACCATGATGTAAATTTGCCCTCATATTTCCCATTTACGACATTTACCTCGCTTTTCTTCATTTTGTTGGGATACCAGAAAATATTGGTTCCATTTTCCATAAACTCCTGGCTTTGAATATTACCATCATCATAATAAGTAACCCATTTCCCAATTTTAACTCCCTTATTATAATTCCCTTCCTTCCATAAATTTCCGCTTTTATACCACCATGTCCATTTACCGTCTCTTATTGTGTCAATTAAAATACCTTCTCTGACTTTTTTTCCGTTATCCCAATAATCAGTCGTAATTTTTTGAGAAAAAGTCCGGATTTGAATGATTAATAAAATAATTATTGTAAATGAATATTTTAGCATAATGGTTTGTTATTATATTTTCAATTATTTTTTTCTGTCTATTGTATAATTTACAAGTATTTCCATCGCTTTTCTTGCTTCATTTTCGGGTAAAGAATACAGAATCTCGAGTGCTTTGGTTTTGTATTCATTCATTTTGTTTACCGAATATTCTATTCCTCCGCTATTATTGACCTTATTTATCAGTTCTGAAACTTTGTCGGGTCTGTTATAATAGTTTTTTACAATGTTTATTGCCGATTTTTTTTCGGAATAACTGCAGTTGTTTAGCATATAAATTAATGGTAAAGTCATTTTCTGTTCTTTAATGTCTATTCCGTTTGGTTTTCCGGTTTCACGACTTTTTTCATAGTCAAACAAATCGTCTTTTATTTGAAAAGCTATACCGATAAAAGTTCCAAAATCGTGCATTTTTTTGATAATCTCTTTATTGTCGGTTATCGATGCAGTTCCGCATGCACAGCATGATGCTATTAGCGAAGCTGTTTTTTTCCTTATTATCTCGTAATAGATATCTTCTTTAATATCTAATTTTCTGGCTTTTTCTATTTGTAAAAGCTCTCCTTCGCTCATTTCTTTTACTGCATCTGAAACAATTTTTAAAAGAGTGTATTCTTCATTGTTTAAAGCTAATAAAAGACCTTTCGAAAGCAAATAATCACCGACTAAAACTGCTATTTTATTTTTCCATAAAGCATTAATCGAAAAAAAGCCTCTTCTTTCGTTCGAATCATCAACCACATCGTCGTGTACAAGCGTTGCAGTATGTAATAATTCAATCAATGACGCTGCTCTATAAGTAGTTTCGTTGATTTCACCAAAGATTTTTGCAGAGAGGAATACAAACATAGGTCTCATTTGCTTCCCTTTTCTTTTTATAATATAGCGTGTTATTATATCTAAGAGAGGAACACGACTCTCCATTGAGGTTTTGAATTTATTTTCAAAAACTTCAATCTCTCTGCCAATTACACTTTTTACCGCTTCTAATTCGGACATAAAATTTCTTTGTTCCAAAATTAAGTTTTTTTATCTAAATTAATCTGCTTTTTTCATAATTTTGAAAGCAATTTAAACTAAAAAACACATTTAGACTAAAAATGACCGGTATTTTATTCGATAATATTGTTTTCGGACCAATTTACAGCAGAAGGCTTGGTAATTCGTTGGGTATTAATTTATTGCCAACAAACAGTAAGATTTGCAATTTTAATTGTGTTTACTGCGAATGCGGATGGACCCCTGATTTAGATAAAAACACATCTAAATTTCCTGATTTAGAAACAGTAATAAATAGTTTGAATCAAAATTTCTTAAGACTTAAAAATGAAAATAAAATAATAGATTCAATTACTTTTGCAGGAAATGGAGAACCGACCTTATATCCTGACTTTGAAACAGTTGTAGATGAAATTTACAAGTTAAGAAACCAATTTTTCCCTCAATCGAAAATATCGTTATTGACTAATGGCGGCACTTTAGGCAATAAAAAAATCAGTGAGTCTCTTAAAAAAATTGATAATAATATTATTAAACTTGATGCCGGAAGTAATGAATTATTCCATATCATTAACGGAACAGGAAATAATATAAAAATAGAACATCTGGTAGAAAACTTGAAAATGATTGATTTTAAAATCATTATACAGTCGCTTTTTTTAAGGGGTATTTATAACGGGATTTCTTTTGATAATACAGTAGATACAGAAGTTAATCTGTGGCTAAAACATTTAATGGAAATTAATCCAGAATATGTTATGATATATCCTATCAATAGACAAACTCCATTAAATAACATTGAAAAAATCTCAAGAAAGGAATTGCAAATTATAGCCGGAAAAGTAGAAAATTTAGGGATAAAAGCTTTAGTTTACGATTAATGCAATTCTGATATGTAATTTTGCATAAAAAAAGTAAATGATAAATTACGATGTAAAAATATTACTTGCTTTCGGCAAAGCAGTTGACGGTCGAAAAGATTTTTTTAAATGGCTTTTAAATAACGGATATCCTGAGCTTGCTGCATTATCAAATGCTATAAGAGGAGATGAAGAGGCTATACAATGGTTGCTCAAAAACGGTTATCCGGAATTAGCAATATTAAGTAATGCAATGGATAATGAGCCTAATGCTGTAATATGGTTGAAAAAATCGAAAAATGAGCTTTTACTGCAATTTTCACTCGCAAGCCGTGGTGACGAAGAAGCAATTAAATGGTTCAGGGAAAAGCAATTACCAATATTTATTTATTTAGCCGAAAAGGTCAATAAGGTTTTAAAACTACAGGTAAAGGAAAATACTTTCTGGTATAAGATGAAGTTTTAAAAAAAAAGCCGTCAATTTATGACGGCCTTTTTAATAGAATTAAGTATTACTTATTGTTTAATAAAATCAACCCTGCGGTTAACTTCATATTTATCTTTAGAGAATGGCTCACTCTTTCCTTTCCCTTCAAATGACAGTCTGTTTTTATCGATACCATACTTATTTATCAAGGTATTATAAACTTGTTCAGCTCTTTTTTTGCTGAGATAGTTGTTATATTCTACAGAACCACTTTGGTCGGTATTACCAACTATTTTGATATTAACGTTTTTGTCGTTTTTCATCATTTCGGCAACTGAAGCAACTTTTACCATTTCTTCTTCTTTAATATTGTATTTGTTTACATCGAAGAAGATTGACAATTGCAAGTAGTTAGTTCCTATTATGGTTTTATTGACAGTAGATGTTCTTTGTAATGTATCAAGTATTGATTTATAGATATCGCGTTTTAAAGCTTCAATATTTACATCTGTTGGTTTAGCTTTGTTCTGATTTTCAAGTTCTTTAACTTTATTTTCAAGTTCTTTAACTTTATTGTCTTGAGTATTAACTTTATTTTCAAGTTCTTTGAGTTTATTGTTAAGTGCTTCTTTTTCAGCTTTAGAAGCTGCATCATCAAATACTTTAGATTCGCCAAGAGTGCCTTTTTTGGTTCTTGAAGCAGTAAAATCGCCACATTCAGCAAGTGCAGAAGGATTGTTTCTGAAGTTGAAACGATAAGTCAAACCAAGAGAACTGTAGGTTAAAATGTCGTATTTAAATTTTCCTTCGGATAAATCCAAGCGATCGGAATTTGCGATAGTCCATAGATTTTCTAAATTTAATTCAAATCTTTGGTCAATTTTATATTTTATTCCCAAGCCGACAGGAATTATAGTTTCTGTTTGCATTTTTTCTTCTACTGTTCCTTTGTTCGAGTATCCGGTGCTTGAAACAAAAGCGTCAGTTCCAAGTACTCTTTTTACTGACCTGAAATCAATAAATCCTATACCGCCAATACCATAAATATCAAATCTGCGGCACGGCTCGTATCCATAAATTAGATTAATAAAACTTAATGTACCCCCAATATAATATTCATTGAATTCTCCTTTAAAATATCTTTTTAAATATCTTTTGGTACCCGACATTTCTCCTTTAATAAACTGACCCCTGAGTTCAAATGTGTTTGATAATTTTTTTGATAGTGTAAAACTGTATGCAAAGTTTCTTTCATTTTCATAATTATCAACAGGATAAAACTTGTATTGTCTCATATCGCCCCAAAAAAGACTGAGACCGCCGCTTGCATTAATCGTCCAATTATCAAAAATTTTTCCTTTTTCACTATCCTGACTGTAAGATTTTATTGAAAAAAGAGAAACTAATACTAAAAAAAGAAATACAATTTTTCTCATAACTTCAAATTTTAACGGTTTTGTAATTATAATTTGTTAAATATTTTCAATTTTTTTGTGTAAAATTACAAAATAAAAATGTTAAAAAAAATTTCTACACTAATATTTAACGAAAATTTTTTGTTTTTGTTTAAAAAGTGAAAAAAAAAAGCCCTTTGAACAGGGCTTTTTTTAAACATCTTTAATTAATATTTATTTAACAGCATTTAAAAATTCAGCATATTTAGAAAATTTTGAAAATTCAAGATCTTCTTTTGCCTGATTTCTTAATGATGCGTCTAAGTTAATTGCATTTTTCAGGTTTTCGTAAACTTTATTTGCATTATTATTACGTGCTGCTATAACAGCTGCAAGATAGTAAGTTTGAGCATCTTTAGTTGCACATTCAATTGCATTGTTAGCTTCAGAATTGTTTCCGGCTAGTAAATTTGCCAAAGCTACATTGTAATCGCATGAAGTTCTTCCAAATGAGTTAACAGCACCTGAGTAGTTACCTTCTTTAATCATTAATACTGCCATGTGATAATTCTGACTTACACCTAATTTTTGTGCAGACTCGAAATAACCTTTAGCTGCTTTATAGTCTTTTTTCATTAATGCAACTACTCCTAAATTGTTCAATACAGTAGCATTGTTTGGGGATAAAGAATTTGCTTTTTCTAAATAGTTTGATGCATCGTTAGTATTACCGAGTGCAATAGCTACATAAGCATAGTTATTATATCCTTTCCATTCTTGAGGATAAGTTTCGGTAGCAGCTTTGTATATTTTTAATTTAGAGTTTAAATCATTAGTTAGTGTTGCAGCATAAAGAAGTTCGTATACATCAAGATTAGACGGAGATGTGTTGGCTAATTTTGCAATTTCTTCGTCAGATTTTTTTGGTTCTAAGAAATTAACAGTAATTTCAGAACGACGAAGAGGAGGTAATATTTTTTCTTCAACTTGTTGATAAATGACTGTCATATTTCTCATTTCTTGTTCTCTCTTCAGATTATCAGATTGAGCTCTAATAACATTTATCATAGTGTTTTTGTCTTTAATATCAGATTTTTCGAGAGCAGCCAAGAAACCATCCCAGTCTTCACCGTTTGCTTTGATATTGTAGTTAATAGCTTTTTTCAAATCCTTGAATTTGGTTTTTGTTTTTTTAGCAATGTCTTTAAGAACTTTATCTATTTCGTTTTCAATAAACTTATTAGCAGTTTTTGCACGGTTTTCAGAGAGACCTGCATTGTGTCTTTCTTCACCTTCAGGAGATGCCCATGCATTGATTTCGATATTTTTAATAGCCCAGTTTTTAGCCAGAAAATCATTTAATTCTTTAATATCGCTTTTAGCTTTAGGATCTTTATTTAAAGCAATATTCATATTAAGATCATACATGTTTACGAGAAAATAAATAGTTGCTTTTTTAGAAACTGTAGTTTCTTTCTGATATCCATCGGGGGCTAAAATAGCGTTTCCTGAGTTTTTAATTCTCTGTGAAGTAATTATCAAACCATCTGCAAGTTTAGTTTCTCCAAGTTCTATTGCTTTTGATAGTTTTTTTACATTTTCAACGGTGTTATTGGCATTTAAAGGTTCTTTAGCCATATGTGCAATAGGATTAGCCATCAATTGACATTTATTCATTTGTGGTTTATAATCTATTACATCGGAATAACTGAATGAACCACCTGTTTTACTGTTGATAATAGTACCATCACCTTTTGCATTTTCTCCTTTAAGGTAGAATGGTTTTAATTTTACACTGCCACCTTCATATTTCAATACAGGCTGAATAAATACTCCGGCGTTTTTGTGAAAATATCCGGCAGGTATTTTGCCTTTTATAGTAACTGAAATCTTATCGCCATGAACTTCCAAAGGATTAGGTATAACTTCATATTTAACATCATTATACCTTTTAGCCATTTTGTTTAAATTCCCGCAACCTGTTAAAATTAATCCAAATACAAACAATAAAGCTAATACTTTAACACTTTTTTCTTTCATAATTGTATATTTATAAATTAATAATATTCTTTAAATTTTTTGCAAATATATATAAAACTGATATATATATAAATTTGTTTTTATAAAATTTGTTAAACATTTCAAAATTATGATATAAAATTCTAATATATCTAAATTAAAAAAAAATTAAAATATTGATTAGTATTTAAATATAAATATTTGCGGATATAATCATATGTAAACTTAAGATTTTAGGTTAAAATTTTTTTAAAAATCGAACTTAAACCTTGCTCTTATTCCCAATGATGGTGTATTGGGATTGTCCATATAGGTCATTCGCTTTACAAGGTCAACTCGTAAGAATTTTAAAATGTTACTTACTCCTATACTTGATTCAATATAGGGTTTTCCTTTTAAAGAGAAAGTTAGCGGATTGCCGTTTTCATCAGTCGGGAAAGAAAATAAATCGTGATTTAAATATGGGTTGTTATTATCTCCGATTTCGCCATAAAGAGCTTTAACAGAAATTAGTTCTCTTAGCTTTAATTTTTTGAGTAATGGAATGCGGTTTAAAATAAGTCCGTTAAAATAATGGGTATAATTAATGCTTGCATATTTGTCGCTGACAAACTCGAGAAAATTCATCATATTGTATGCTTGCAGCTGATAAGCATAAGTCTGATTTGCATTATGAATAAACAATAAAGGATAAGGGACTTTACCCCATATTTTCCCTCCTTCCAATTCTAAGTCGGCATATCCTAATATCGAAGCATAAAATCGTTTGAAGATATTTATTGTTAATGATTGATAACTGTATTCTCCATTCAAAAGATCTTTCATCCCAAAATTACCCCTGAATTGTATTATTGGATATTGGTTAAATATTGGAATTCTATACGTTTTCCCTTGATAAAACTGCTCGTTTGGTGCAAACCGAAATGTAAAACCTATCTCGTTTGTAATTATTCTATCTTTGACAACCACATTATCTTCTATACCTTTATAATTCCATTTCCAATTCCCTCCGGGATATTGGTCTAAATATTTAAAACTTAATCCGTAAGAAAAACCTTTAACTAATTCTTGGTTGTATTCAAATTTATACATATCGTTATATGTCATTTTGTCTGAAATTCCTCTTTTAAAAGAAAGCAGGAAATTATCTTCAGCAAAAAATTTAAGTTCTTGTCCCGGAATTTTTGTGTCGTGTTGATAAGTAAATTTTATATTATTAACCGGAAATTCATTAAAATTTGTTTTGATATTTCTGAATGAGTAGGTAATTGCTCCTAAATATTTGCTTTTTTCATCTTTTGTTCCATAAGCGTAAAAGCCTTCTAACATAAATCTATCGCTAAAATTAAGATTGGTTTTACCTCCAATACGAAGTCGTAATCCTTCAATTTCATTGAAACTGTAAAATGTATTAACAGGTCCTACATCAATAGGCCCAACATCTTTATAACCGGCAAAAAGTAGCATAACTATATCCATAAACCTTCTAAAAGCAGGTACATTTTGAACTCTATTCATCATTTCCTCAACACCTTTTTCCGATTTTGATAATTGAACGGGGCGATGTGAATTCCAGTAAGTTAATGGCATTTTATTAGCGTTTTCGGCGGTAATATATTTTTGAACTCCGCGATATGTCGAGTCTGCCCTTTCTGTATTATAAGTACGATTATTGTAAATTACCGTTTTGTGTGCAAACATACCCATGCCTTTGCCTGTTAAATTGAAATCTACAGTCATTTCATCTTTATTTATTGCCCAAAAACCTTCATTAGTGGGAGAAAATTCTTGCTCAATTTTTACATCGCTAACAAAATTCAAACTAATATCTTTGCAAACTCCCATATCTACTTTTTTTATAGCATAAAGAGAATCATCAGTAATATAAATATTTCCCGTAAATCCCATACTCAATTTATTTCTTGGTATAAATGCAAGATTAATACATCTGTGATTCCCGACCATTGTTGTATCTATAATAAAGAATTTATAAAACGTCGGAGCGATAACACTTGTAGGGCTAACAAACTGATTTGTCATAAAAAAAATATCATTGTCGTAGATGTCAATATCTGTGTACATGCTTTTATTTATAGAGGTTATCCCATCTTGATCGATGTACTCTTCCAATCCAACAACACGTTGAGCATCAATAAATTCACGCTTGATATTGCCTTCTTGTTTATAATAAACTCTACTAAGCATTTCTTTAAGATAGAAAGGCAAATAAGGTTTACCGTTAACTTTGGATGTATCAACATAATCGAAAATAAATTTGAATTTTCGCATATATTTTCTTTCCATAAATTTTTCGGTAAAATTATTAAGCGACATTTCTAATTTTTCGTACTTATCGTACTCATAAAATTTGGCAGCTTCTCCTCTGTTTCTTTGTTTGTTTTCAATAACTTTTTTTATTAATTCTACTGCCGGATTATCTTTGTTTCGGTAGCGTTTTGATTCGGTTTTTATAACTACTTCTTTGAGATCAATATTTTGAGGTTTTAATTTAATTTCAATGAATTGTGATTTCCCTATATTAATATGTTTTGTAACTGTATGATAACCAATAAAAGATACTTTTATCGAATTTGAAGCCCATTGTGTGCTTAATGAAAATTTCCCGTCGAAATCTGTAGTTGTACCTATATTTTTCCCGACAAACACAATATTTACAAAAGGCAAAGGCTCTTTTGTCAGCGAATCAATTACAATTCCTTTTATTGTAGTAGTGTGCTGAGATTTTACGTTGTTAAACGGTTTTATTAGTATAATGAATATCAGTAATATATTTGTCAGTTTGTAAATTTTCATATATGTTGTCTTTAGAAAAAGTTAGGGAATTATCTTTTCTTTAATCTCTTTATTATTTTTAGTATCTGTTCCGAAAATTTCGATATATTCGACTGATGTATTTAATCCTTTATCATTAGCTTTAATATACAGACGATTCAATATTGCAGTTTGTCCGTTAATTATAATCTGTGCTTTTGCTTTTCCCTTGTTATCTAGAAGTAAATTTATTACCCTTTTATCAAATGCCTTTAATTTAATTTTATAATTATTTTCTGTAATTTTTTCTGAAATGTAGCCATAAGCAAACTTCTCCTGAATAAACGATAATTCTCCTCTTTTACCGTAATTTTCTTCTAAATTTATCCAATAAACATCAATAGGTTTTTTCGAATTTATTGTTCCGTCAAGATTAATATTGGCATCGTAATATACTCGGTTTTTATTTTTACTTCTTTCGATGTAAAATAGAGGTTGATTGTTTTTTATTGTTCCCGAGGGTATGCTTCTCGGATTTTCGGAATTTGTATTTAAAACACTTAAAAATATGAATAGCAATGATATAGCAAGTTTGTAATTCCTCATATTAAAAAAGTATAAAAGAGCGGGGCGAAACTAAATTCTCCCCGCAATCAATAACTTAATTTATGTTATTTAAATAATTCAATTTTTTCGTCAAGGAAATCAATTGGTTTTTCATTCATTATCTCTCTAAGAGTATTTTTGAGTTTTACCGATTGTATGAATAAATCATGTTCCGGTACAACATTTGGGGTATGCATCGGACTTTTAAAATAGAATGATAACCATGACTGAATACCTTTAAAACCTGCGCGTTTAGCTAAATCCATAAATAAAACCAAATCGAGAACCAAAGGAGCTGCTAGAATTGAATCACGGCATAGGAAATTTACTTTCAATTGCATTTTGTATCCCATCCATCCGAAGATGTCAATATTATCCCATCCTTCTTTATTATCACCGCGAGGTTTGTAATAATTTATCCTTACTTTATGATCATAGTTTCCGTATAATTCCGGATATAATTCGGGTTGAAGAATAGAATCAATAACGGAAAGTTTGCTTTCTTCTTTGGTTTTAAATGATTCAGGATCGTCAAGTACTTCTCCGTCTCTGTTACCTAAAATATTAGTTGAATACCATCCGTCTAATCCAAGCATTCTTGTTTTAATCATTGGAGATATGACAGTTTTTATCATTGTTTGGCCGGTTTTAAAGTCCTTTCCGCATATTGGCACATTCATTTTATCGGCAAGTTCCCACATTGCAGGCATATCTACAGTTAAATTAGGTGCACCATTTATAAAAGGAACTCCTTCTGCAATCGAAGCATAGGCATATAGCATACTTGGTGCAATTTCGATATGGTTTTCTTTCATTCCGTTTTCAAAAGCTTCCAATGACTGATGAACCTCTGAGCATGGGATGAATATTTCTGTACTGCCGCACCAAACTGTAACTAACCTGTCGATATTATTTTCGGATTTAAATCTGCGAATATCATCACGTAACTGCATCATTAAATCATATTTATTTTCTCCTTTTTTTACCCATTCTCCCGTAAGACGTTTTACATAATAACTATCGAAAACAGCTTTAAAAGGTTTTATCTCTTTCAGTTCGTCTTCTATTCCTACGATATCGCGAGTGTCGAGGACTTTGGCGTACAATATCGATTCGTAAACGGTTTCGTTTCTGATGTCCCAGCCACCGAAGACTATATCTTTTAAATCAGTCAATGGAACAAAATCTTTAATCTTAGGGAAATTATTTTCTGCTCTATTCCCAATTCTTATAGTTCCCATTTGAGTTAAAGAACCTATAGGAGTACTAAGCCCTTTCCTAACTGCTAAAGTTCCGGCTATAAAAGTTGTTGAAACAGCTCCGTTAATGCCTACTATTAAAACTCCCAATTTACCTTGTGGCATTTCCACATTAGTTTTTTTATTTGTATTCATTTTTTTAAAATTTTAAAGTTGTTGTATTATAGTATTGTTTTCAATTCATTCAAATTATTAATTATTTTGTCAGCCGAATAATGTTCGAACTGATTTTGATTATGCCAGCTTCTTCCCTTAAGCCATATAGCTTTACATCCCAAATATTTAGCGGGTGCAATATCATTAATATACGAATCGCCTACTACAACCGTTTGGTCGTATGGAATATCCAATAATTTTAATCCTGCTTCCCAAATCATTGGATCGGGTTTTCTTATCCCAATATCGTAAGAATCAATTATTACCGAGAAATAATCTGTTAAATCGAATTCATTAACTACAGTTTTAAGATTTCCATAGAAATTTGATACTAATGCTAAACTGTATTTTGATTTTAAATAACTTAATACTTCTATTTGATTTTTAATATTCGATTTTACTTCATTATAGCATGTCTCTGTTATTTTCTTTATAATATTATCCGAGTTTTCGTCAGTTAAATATTTTTCACTATGTAAGAAGTTGAACTGTAAGCTGATTTTTTCAATCAACATTTCATGGAAGGTAGTATTACTTTCAATTTTTCCTGTATTAAGACTTCTTTCAGCGTAAATATACGCCTTTTCGTAGGCAGTTTTTTTAACGCCTACATTATTCATTTCGTAAGCTATCCAAATCATTTCACTCCAGTGGATGCCGTTTGTGTCAATAGTTCCTCCAAAATCGAAAAGAATTGCTTTTATATCATTCATATTTCAAATTTTCAAATATTATTATGTTTTGCTTTGGTTTAATTTTAATTAAAATCAATCCTATTAAAATCCAGAAAAATTCTCTGATTCGTGTTACTAAACTAACATATACACCTATAGCGGGCGATAATTTCAAACTTTCAAAAACTAAGAAGAAACCGCTCTCCCTTGAGCCTATTTGCATAGGAATAAAAAAGAAAAGATTTGCAAAAAGAGATGAACCTGCGCTAATAAGAAAAGCTTCATAAAAACTAATATCTGTTAGAATTGCTTTTAAAATAAAGAAGAATTCAAAGCACCCTATTATTCGGGCTAAATATTCTAAAAAAAGTATTAAGTAAAAATCTCTTATTCTGTTGGAATGTAAACTTATAATGTGTTTATCTACATTATTGAGTAAGTCTTTTTTATCTTTTATATTCTTAACCAGAAGCCTTGCAAAATATAATTTAGCTATAAGACTTATGGCAGTATTAACAATTCCTTTTTTATAGGCTGTATAAAACAGATAAATAACACTCAGGCATATAAATAAGGCAATAACAAGATAAATAATATGAGTGCTTTTTAATTCAAGTTTTATAAGTAGTACTAGAACAGCTGTCAACCAAAAGAAAAAATGAGAAAAAATGTGCATCATATTATACGATATCACTGTAGCTATTGAATGATTTTTTTCAATATGTTTATTCAGCTCAAGTACTTTGTATGGCTCACCGCCTAAACTTACAAGAGGGGTGATATAGTTTATGGCAAATCCGCTTATTGTATATTTTAAAATTCTTTTAAATCCTATTTTTTTCTTTTCTTCCCCTATAATATAGTACCATGCAAGAGCATTCAATAGATATATGATAAGCCACAAACCGATTATAGCCAAAAACCACCATTTTGTTTTTACAATATTTTCAATAATAGTATGCAATCCAAGTTTGCAAAACATTATTGAAAGCATTGCCAATCCAATAAGAAAAAAGACAGTCCTATAATTAAAAATTTTTGTCTTCATTATTTATGTTAAAAGCTTTTTCGTAAATAATTTTACTTTTTGCTTCCTGTTTAATTACCATATATGCAAAAATTATATTTAGCACTGTCAGTTCGAAAATCCAGTACAGTAGTACGTTGTTGATGAATAAACTTACGAATAGTGCTATGGCTCTTGTGTTGAATGTTAGTATGTTAGTGTATTTCATCAAAGGTTTATTTAATGTTCTGAAATCATTTTGAAGCCAAGAAGGAACTACTCCGTTGAATTTGTCATTTATCAATTTCATCAATTTTTGCAGGTTTTTCGATAAAATTTCCTGTTCCGATGTGTAATTAAGATATATTCGTAGCCATAATTTTCTAAAAAAATTTTCTTTCCAACTTAATTGATTAAAGTTATTTCTAACTGTTTCAGAATTATCGAATTCACTGCCATTTTTACCTTTGATAAAAAATAAATATGCATTTCTGTAGTAGTCAGCCATAGCAGCTTGAAATGAGTGGAAAAAACCTGTAAATGCTGCCAAAAAGAATATCCATAATGAGAAACCCTCGTTCATTAATCTGAGAGCTATGAAAAAATATATGCTTATAAACCATAAATTCCCTGCTAATCCGTCTAAAACTCTTCCTAATCGTGTTTGTTGGTTGGTCATACGAGCCAATTGTCCGTCAGCACTGTCAAATGAGTTAGCAATAATTAGTAATAGCATTCCGATTATATTCAGTTTTAAATCGTGAAACATGAAAAAATAACCCGAAGCTACTCCTAAAACTATACTCAAAACAGTTACTGTATTCGGTTTTATCTTTAATTTTTTGCATAACAAAGCCCATCTATATCCAATTGGGCGATAAAACCAGATATCTAATAATTCTTCTGTATCTCTCGATTTTAGAGTCGATTCATAATTTAAGTTTGTTTTTTCCATAGTTTTAAATTTTTTAAACCATTTGTTTATCAAAAACCAATGAATTATTCTTAGTTTTTATAAATTGTTCAGCACGTGAATAAATGTGACTCGCTATAGCTTTTGATGCTGATTCTCTTATCGGGGCAAAGCTAGGCCAGTCGTTTAAATCTATAAGACATAATGTCCCATTTTTTCTAACAATAACATCGCCACCGTATATTGATACTCCTGCAAGCATTGCAGATTTTTCTGCCAATTCTTTCAGATTATTTTCATCAAAAGGAGTATGATTGTTACTGTTTACTTTTTTTTCGATATCGAATTTTGAATGATTTGTGTCTAAAAGGCTAAACCAGTAGAAAAATCCGGTATTTATTACACCGTAAAATTTTATTATATCTCCTTCTATATGCTCCATCAAAACAGCTTCTTTAATTCCTCTTTTTCTAAATTCCGACAAAACATTATTAACCTCTTCACGACAGTAAACAAGAACAACATCCTCCTTATGAATTGCATGAACATCTCCTCTTTTTACCCAAATTGGATACTTATTAAAATAATCCAATTCTTCCCAAATCATTTCGCTTGTGTTTACAACTAAAGATTTTGGATAGGGGATTGAATTGTATGTTAAAATTTTAGTTAGGTTTGCTCTGTAACAATTTTTTATAGAAAACCCCGAATTAATTACTAAAGCTCCATTTTTTTCAATTTCTATAAGCTTTTCGACAGATTTTGGCGATCTAACCATCGAAAATACTATTTGTGTGTTTATTTGTGAATCTTGAAATTTTTTTTCGTCAATAAGTTCTACTTTAGCTCCCATTAAACTAAGCTCATTGGCAACTAACTTAAAGATGATACCATCGTTATTGGTGTGATTTGGCGAATATTTTTCACCTCTCGATATTCCTGTTATTTCTATAGTGCTGTCCATTCTTTTAATTATTTTTAATATTTAGATTCTCTGCTGTTTCAATATCTTTCACGTGGTCAACATCTATTATTTTCGAAAATTCATAAAATCCGACATTAAGCCCCGCTTTTAATAAATCCCTCTGAAAGTTTCTCATTCTGTTAGTACCGGCATTTATTGAATTTTGCAATACTTCCCAAATTACCGGTCTGAAAAAGTATATTCCTCCCGAAACATAAATTGAGTTTTTTTTATCGTCACTGAATTCAATTATTCTATCACCTTGAGTTTTAATAAATAATGGCTTTTCATCATCAATAAATGAGGTTATCCCCATTACTGCATCTTTATCCTTTTGACTTTCAGCGTAGTTTATAAATAGTTTAAATTCTTCCTCATTAAAAATTGTATCAACAGTAGTTAAACAAAAAGAAGTATTTCCGATTAATTGTTTCAATTCGTATAAACTATGCATTGAACTCGGAGTTGACTTAACTTTTATCTCGATAGGGAATTGATTTTTTTGAGAAGAGATAAAATCTTTAACTTCTTTAAATGATTCATTTACTATTACACTAACTTTTGTTGCGTTATTATCCTCAAATATATCCAATAGCCTCTTTATCATTTCAATACCATTAATTTTTATCAATGGTTTTGGCGTTTTTATCCCTTCTTCTATTAACCTTTTTCCGTCTCCTGCCGCTATTACTGCATAATTCATTTGAAACACATTTTAAAGTTTATAAAAACAAACAAACATTAGTTTGATAAAATTTCAAAAAAAATTATTTTTTATTTTGACTAAGCCCAAAAATTCCGTATAGGAATAACTCGGCTAAAGTGTTGCTGTATTTTTCATAATATTCATCATCAAATTCTACTTTAAATTGCTGAGATATCGATTTTTTGTGCGTAAAGTGCGAAGTAAGCATACTCATCATTGCAGGTCCTAAAATGTATGCAATATCTTTGTTTTTATTAAAATCAATACCAAACTTGTTTGATATTTGATTTCCAAGCTCAATCAACTGATTAGATTTATTAATTTTAAGTTCATATACTTCAGGAACGTTGCTAGGTAAATCGCTGAATCCAATAAGGCATATATCAGTGTGAAGTCTGATCATATTAACCATATTTTTAAAAAGTCTTTTTATTGTTAATTCTTCCGTGTCAGTTTCAATAATAGATGCTCTAATGGTGCTAAAGTGCAAATCAAAGAAGCGATTAAGAATTTCAATCAAAATACCCGCTTTACCTCCAAAATAATATGAAATCATTGATATATTAACATTTGCTTTATTTGCAATTTCCCTAACACTTACAGAATGATACGAATATTTCGAGAATAGTTCTGCACTTGCATTAACTATTCTTTCAAAAGCGTCTATCTGATTTTTTTCTTTTGTTGTCATTAAATTTTTTTTGCAAATATACAAAAAAAATTAATCAAACAAACGTTTGATTAATTTTTTTTTATTGATTGAGAAAATTAATTTTTAATTGAATAAGTATCGAAAATGTTTAAAGAAATTAATTACTTTTGAATTTTGCTATTTTAAAATTTAAAACTAAAAACATAAGAATGTTTTTTTTTGATAAATAAAAAAACATTTAAGCTCAAAAGTACTAATTTAAAAAAAATAATAACTTTAGTTAAAATTATTAGCAAATGGCGAGTGATGCAAATGAGAAAAATGCCATAAAAAACTGGGCAGTAGACGATAGACCGCGAGAAAAGCTTATTAACAAAGGCAGTAATGTTTTAAGTGATGCTGAATTGTTGGCTATTCTGATAGGTTCGGGGAATAAAGATGAGTCTGCAGTTGACTTGTCGAAACGAATATTACGTTATGTTAATTATAATCTTGTAGACCTTTCGGGATTAAATGTAAATGATTTCGTCAAAAATTTCAAAGGAATAGGTAAGGCTAAAGCAGTAACAATAATAGCTGCCCTTGAATTAGGGAAAAGGCGAAGAGGAGCCGAGGTAATAAACCGAAAAAAAATTTCATCGAGTAAAGATGCTTATGAATTGCTTCAAAGTTATTTTTCCGACAGCAAATATGAAGAATTTTGGATTATCTTGTTAAGAAAAAATAATACAATAATTAAAACCGTTTCTGTAAGCGAAGGAGGGATTTCAGCTACTATAGTCGATCCAAAAAAAATTTTCAAAATTGCTATTGATAATAATGCGAGTTCAATTATTTTATGTCATAATCATCCATCGGGGAATATTAAGCCAAGTGAAGCCGATATTAAACTTACCAAAAACCTAAAGGCTGCGGGTAGTTTACTCGAAATTCACGTGCTTG
This sequence comes from uncultured Bacteroides sp., assembly GCA_964634005.1. Classification (GTDB taxonomy): domain Bacteria; phylum Bacteroidota; class Bacteroidia; order Bacteroidales; family JACABE01; genus CAZWKQ01. The sequence continues at coordinate 58,376 of CAZWKQ010000001.1, read as the reverse complement.
ACCATATTATAATAAGTGGAGAAAATTATTACAGTTTTGCCGATGAACAAGAAATATAAAATGATAAAAATTCTGACCATAATAGGAGCAAGACCCCAAATTATTAAATCTGCGGCTTTAAGCAGATGTATCGAAAAAAAATTCAGTAATAAAATTAAAGAATTACTTGTCCACACAGGTCAACACTATGATGACAACATGTCGAAGATTTTTTTTGATGAGCTAAATATTAACAAAAATATTGATTTTCTGAATGTTAAACCAACCAATCAAAATGAAATGATTGGTGATATGATAAAAAAGATTGAGAAGTCAATCAGAAAAAATAATCCTGACTTGGTTCTCGTTTATGGAGATACAAATTCTACTCTTGTCGGAAGTATAGCAGCATCAAATCTGAGAATTCCTTTAGTTCACATAGAGGCAGGTTTAAGGTCATATAATTATGATATGCCCGAAGAATTGAACCGAATTTATTGTGATTATGCCTCATCAATGCTTTTTTGTCCTACTGAAAATGCAGTAAAGAACCTTAAAAACGAAGGCTTTATACACTCTGATAAAAAGCCATATAATCCAAATCAAAAAGGTATATTTCTGAGTGGTGATATAATGTTGGATAATGCAATTTTTTACGGCAGAATTGCTGAAAAAAACTCGAAAATACTCGAAAAATTCAACCTTAAAGAAGAAAATTACATATTACTTACATTACATCGTAATTATAATACAAGCAATATATCGAGGTTGGAAATAATTTTAAAGTCATTAACCGATATAGTAACTAATTTTAATCTTAAATTATTTTTTCCCATTCATCCTCATACTCAAAAGATTATAAATGCGAATAAAACTCTTAAAAATGTTTTAATGAAAAATAAAAACATTATTGTATCTCAGCCGATTTCTTTTTTCGATATGATAATGATTGAAAAAAAATCGAAAATTATATGTACTGATTCCGGTGGAGTTCAAAAAGAAGCATTCTTTTTCGCCAAACCATGTATTATATTGAGAGATGAAACAGAGTGGACTGAACTTACACAACATTCTTTTGCAAAACTTGCCGGAAACTCTTACGAAAAAATTGTCGATTCATTTAATTATTTCAATAATAATAAAAGCGACTATTCAATGCCTCTTTTTGGCAATGGCAATTCTGCAGAGTTTATATGCGAGAAAATAATTTCTAATTTCGAATAAATAAGTTATGTTAATTTATACTCCTTTCCAAACAAGAAGAATAAACTATATTTTTAAAATATATTTTTCAAACCTTTTAGGTATAGATTTCAATATAACATGCGATAAGGACATTTTTATAAACTATGATGGAGTAAAAATAAGTTACGCCGAACAACCATTGAGTAACGAAATATTTTTTTCATCTACTAATATTTTGTTTGAAGAAACTATTCATCAGATTGATATTCAGTTTACCGAGTTTGAAAATATTGTGGTTCCTTTTGCCGTAAATAATAAAAAATCGGCTTTCCCTTTCGACCCATTTGCTGCAGGTTTTTACTTAATAAGCAGATACGAAGAATACTTGCCTTATATCAAAGACCAACACGAAAGGTTTTCCCCAAATCAAAGTTTTGCATTTCGAAATTATTTCCTTAAAAAGCCGGTTATTAACATATGGGCTCAAAGTATTGAAGAAAAAATCAAAAGTTTTTACCCCAATTTTAAAACAAAGAAAAAAGATTTTACGTTTATACCTACCATAGATATTGATAGTGCCTATGCATACAGGTTGAAAGGGATTATCAGATCAATCGGCGGATATTTAAAATCACTTAAAAGGTTTGATTTTTCTGAAATTATCGAAAGAACAAAAGTACTGTCAGGATTAAGTGACGATTATTTTGATACTTATTCAAATCTTAGTACTATTCACCAAAAATATGGTCTTCGACCAATTTTCTTTATCTTGTTTGCAAGGTATGGAACTTACGATAAAAATATACCTATAAACAATCAGAAATTTCACTCGTTAATAAAAATGCTCGATGATGAGGCAGATGTCGGCATTCATCCTTCTTATGCTTCAAATAGCAATATTAACATACTAAAAGAAGAAATAAATAACTTGTCAAACGTTTTAAATCGACCGATAACAAAATCGAGGCAGCATTTTTTAAAGCTTTCGATGCCACAAACGTACAGAAACCTGCTCGAACTTGGTATTACAGACGACTACACTATGGGATACGCAAGCGAAATAGGCTTTAGAGCAAGTATTGCTTCTTCTTTTAATTTCTATGACCTTGAAATGGATATTGAGACAAACCTGATTATTCATCCTTTTGCATTTATGGAAGGTACATTAAGAGATTATCATAACAAAGATGCAAAAAATGCCAAACCAATTATTTTTTCTTTGATTGATGAAGTAAAAAAAGTTAATGGTACTTTTATCAGTTTATGGCACAACGAATCGTTATGTAATAAAAAAAGATGGGTAGGATGGGATCAGTTATATAACGATATGATTGAGTATGCATTAAATCAACATCATAATTAGATATTATTGAATGATAAAGTATTATAAAAATGATGAAATAGATTTTAAGAAATGGGATGAATGCATTTCAAAATCACTTAATTCATTAATTTATGCCAATTCTTGGTATTTAAATATAGTTGCAGAAAATTGGGATGCTCTTATTGAAGATGATTATCATAGTGTTATGCCTTTGATTTATAGAAAAAAGTTTGGTATTTATTATATTTTCCCTCCTTTTTTTACCCAGCAATTAGGAGTGTTTTCAAAAGAAATTATAACTTCAAAAAAACTTGAAGATTTTTTAAAAGCTATTCCACTGCATTTTAAGTATATTGAAATTCATTTGAATAATGAAAATATTTATAAAATTGAGTCTTCTTTTTCTTTAATAAAAAACAAAAACTATGTTCTTGAGCTTAATAACAATTATGAGATTATAAAGTCGAAATATTCGGAAAATTTAAAAAGAAATCTAAAGAAAGCCGAAAAAAATAACTTAAAAATTACCGAAAATATTAAACCTGAAGATATAATAAACTTATTCAGGAATAATAAAGGTAAAGAGTTTCTGCACCTGAAAGATAATGATTATAAAAGGTTAAATCGCCTAATTTATTCACTTTTACATAAAGGTAATATTAAAACATACGGAGTTTATAATTTAGTAAATAACTTATGTTCAGGTGCTGTATTTTTGTTTTATAAAAACAGGGTAATATTCATTTTTTCAGCAACAGATAATGAAGCAAAAAGAATTTTTGCAATGCCTTCCATAATTGATAATTTTATAAAAACTTATTCTTATTCGGGTTTAATCCTTGATTTTGAGGGTTCAAACGATCAGAATCTTGCAAGGTTTTATAAAAGTTTTGGTTCTAAAGAAGATAATTATCATACAGTTATAATAAACAGGCTCCCTTTACTTTTAAGATATTTTTTTTTACTAAGGAAAAAAATAAAAAAGCTACTGTTAAGTAAAATATGATTAATTTTGGTTGCCATAAAAGTTAATCTTATTTATTGAATAATGAAATTTTAATCGTCTGAAATGATACATAATATTGGTAATCAATCCTCATTATTTACACAATTTATTTCTGAATTAAGGGATGAAATGATTCAGAAAGATAGTATGAGGTTTCGCAGAAATATGGAAAGAATAGGTGAAATATTTGCCTACGAAATCAGCAAGAATATGGAGTATGTTATTAGCGAAGTTACAACATCATTAGGAATAGCACAGGTTCCCGTATTGAAACAGCAACCTGTTATTGCATCGATACTTAGGGCAGGATTGCCATTGCATATGGGATTATTAAATTTTTTTGATAAGGCCGAAAGTGCCTTTATTTCTGCATATCGCAAACACGATAAATCGGGTAGTTTTGAAATTCAGATAGAGTATTTATCTTGCCCTGAGCTTGAAAACAAAGTTTTAATTTTATGTGATCCAATGCTTGCTACCGGAGCTTCGATGATAAAAACATACAAGGAATTGCTCAATTACGGAAAACCTTTACACACATATTTTGTCTCAGCACTTTCAAGTTTGGAGGGTTTAGATTTTATTAAAAAGCATGTTTCTATGAATGATGTATCAATTTATACAGGAGCTATTGATGATGAACTTACTGCACAAGCCTATATAGTTCCCGGTTTAGGTGATGCAGGAGATTTGGCATTCGGTAATAAAATTCAATATTAAATTTTAAATGAAACTTCTAATTATCGAAAATATTAAGATTTCTTTCGAGTCGATAAGAAGTCATTTACTAAGAACAATATTGACGGTTCTAATAATTGCTTTCGGTATTATGGCACTTGTGGGAATTCTAACAGCAATAGATTCATTGAAATATAGTATTACTAAGAGTTTTTCGATGATGGGTGCCAGTACTTTTACTATACGTAACAGGGTTTCTCAAATGCAATTTGGAAGAGGGCAAAGAGTAAAAAATTTCAAAGAAATTACCTACGAAGAGGCTCAGCGTTTTAAAAACGAGTACAATTTTCCTGCTTTTACTTCGGTTTCTTCTTTTGCAACTCATACAGCAACCGTTAAATTCAACGGAATAAAAACAAATCCCAATATTGCAGTTGTGGGGGCAGATGAGAATTATTTGCTTACTTCGGGAAACGAAATAGAAAAGGGTAGAAATTTTTCATTAAACGAAGTGCAATTAGGTTCAAATGTTATTATAATAGGGGATGAATTGTCCAAAACACTTTTTAAAAACAATGAAAACCCTATAGAACAAAATATTACACTAGGGACAGGTAAATACAAAGTAATAGGAGTATTAAAATCAAAAGGGAGTAGTTTCGGCTTTAGTGGCGACAAGAATTGTATTATTCCGCTGAATAATGTGAGGCAGAATTTTTCAAGACCGGGAATGTCATTCAGTATAAGTGTTTCAGTGATAAATCCCGATAAAATGGATGCTGCTATTAGTGAAGCAATAGGGCTGTTTAGAATAATAAGAGCAATTCCGTCAGGTGTTGAAAATAATTTTGAAGCAACAAAAAGTGATAATATGGCAAAAACCTTTATTGAGAACATGAAATATGTTACAATGGCTGCTTCAATTATTGGAATTATTACATTAATTGGAGCAGCAATAGGTCTTATGAACATTATGCTTGTATCAGTAAGCGAACGTACACGCGAAATTGGTATCAGAAAGTCACTTGGTGCTACTAAACAGTTGATAAAAAATCAGTTTTTAGTCGAAGCAGTTGTGATAGGTCAGATTGGCGGGATCCTTGGAGTAATATTCGGAATTCTTATTGGAAATCTCGTTTCTATTGCTATAGAAAGCAGCTTTATTATCCCATGGATATGGATAATAAGTGGCATTATTCTGTGTTTTATTGTAGGTGTAATTTCAGGGATTTATCCTGCAATTAAAGCCGCAAACCTCGATCCTATCGAAGCACTTAGATATGAATGATTAACGTTTTTTAATATTTGATAATCTTACCTGTTTCGGTTTTCAATTTATTATCAATTATTTTATAGATATATATTCCGTTTTGTAATTTAGATATATCTGTGCTTACTATATTTTGATTTACTGGTATTTCGATTATTTGTCTTCCTTGCAAATCAAATAGTTTAAAGATAGTTCCGTTATTTTTCAAAACATTACTTTCAATATATAAAATGTTTTTTGAAGGATTAGGATATATTTTGAAATAAATTTCGTTATCTAAATCATTAATTGCAAATAAATTACAAGGGTTTACGTATGCCGAACCGGGTGAACCCAGAAAACATCCTGCAAACCAACTTGTACCTTCGTTTGGATTAGCGTCAGGTTGCAAAAGTTCAAGAGTATAGCCGTTACCGTCTGCTCCAACAGGCCATGGGTAATTGTCGTGATATACCATCGAATAATATAATTTCCCCTGCTTATTATATATCCTGATGGCTTCTTTATTTCCATCAAGTTTAAAAGGTACGTCTCCAATTACATTCGTTATATTAAAGATATCGTAAGTTAAATTAAAGTTCAACAAATCGGATGATAGAACCAATCTTTGATTTGGATTTAGAATGGTACCGTCAGGAATTGTGAAAGAGTGTTCATCTAATCCGTCTTTGAATACCCATCCTGAAATATCGACAGGAGCGTTGCCTTTATTAAGCAATTCTACCCAGTCGTCGGGATTAATGGTATCATTTCTTGGGTTATAATTAATTTCAGAAAAAATAATATTTTCATTGCATGGCAACACTCCGGTACCGGGCGATCCTCCCATACACCCGCAAGTCCAACTGCTTGATATATTAGGATTACTCAAGTGATTTTTTATCTGAAGTGTTCTTCCTAAACCGGAGGCACATTCAGGCCATTTCCCCGTATCGCTGTAGTAAACTCTATAAACGACATTGTTGAAATTATTCATTAAATATATTTCATCGGTATTATCATTAAAGTTAAGGTATGTATGGCCTCTTTTATTAGGAACATAACCATACTGGGATCGAAATATATTTGTATCCTGAACAAAAACAAAATATGAGTTGGCGTTTAGTGTAGTACCTGATGGTATAGTGTATGTTTGACCTGTTGATGATACTTGTATTTTCCAATTGCTCATTGTAATTGGTGTAGAACCGTAATTATAAAATTCTATCCAATCGCTTGAATTTCTTGTAGGATCAGATTTAAAATTTATTTCAGTTACAGCTATTGAAGGTGCTAATTTAAAATGTGCTCTCGCAATATCATTTTGAGCAAAATTTTGCACGATAGTCATGTTATAATTATTTGTCGGGTAAGCTATATTTGGTTCCCAATAGTCGAACATATAGCCGGATTCAGCAATTGCAGTTATTGTTACGGGGTTTCCGTTGAAATAAGTTCCTGTCCATGGTAGTGAATCAGGTTTTACAGAATTTATTTTCACTCTTCCCATATTTGGTTGAGCTACATCTAAAGTTATGTTTACATCGCCCAATAAATTAAAATAGTTTCTTATATGATTTCTGACTATGGCAGGTCTTTGGTTGATAAAGTTAGCAACATCGTTGAGGTAATTTATCCATTCGTTTGTATCTTTTGCTGGCAAAAACTTCTTATAAGCTCTTTGCATTTCAGGAGATAAATTGTTTCTGTAATTATTGAGAAGTTTTAACATAGTATCGGGTTTAAACACCGTATTAAGCAAATCTGCGTATCTGTTTACAAAATCAATTTTAAATTGAGAGTTTTGAACAAATTTGCTAAGCATCATCGAATGATTATTATTGCCTCCTTCGAGAGGATTAATGGCTAATGCGAGTGAGTTTGTATTTAAATTATATCCTATCAATCCTTGATCAATATCATGCAGTTGGTATTTCCATTTGGCACCCAAAATACGAGGTTTCCACATTTTAATGTTATTCGACCATGTGTTACCAACCCAGTCATCATTGCCACTGTACATCTCTGCTGCAAAATAAGTCATATAATTGTCCATATCGAAATACGATTTAGCAATATTATATGCAGAGGTAGAGGATAGGTCGCTATTGCTAAAAAAGTTTACCATACTGTTAAAAGAAGTCATATCTCCATTAGCAGCCCAATCGTTTCCGGCATTTCGTATCTGGTCTATACTATCTTTATCATACCCTGAGTATCTTTCAAGAAATTTTTCATCGCTCTTTTCACGTATATAATAAACTCCCCAATATTTCCCGTTTAAAAAACCGATAACCGGACGGTTAGGGTTACAGTAAAGGCCGTTTTTATCAAGCAATTCATGTAAATATTCATCCTTTAAATGACTTTTCATCCAGTCGGAACCTGCATTTCTGAATATTAAATTTTTAAATTCAGTATGATTCCTGTTTGGAAATATTTGATAATCTATATCAAGAGTATCATAAAGTGATTTAACTTTAAAATCAAAACTTTTTTGAGGTTTTGCCCTCGAATAATTTCCGAAAATTCCGTTTAAACCTTCAACCGAAAATTGTCGTGCACCGCTATTATCATAGTATTCCAAAGTGCTTTCTCTTTCCCAGTCCATCCAAAAGTTTGCACCTCTATAAGCCTGATGATTTAGATTAGCATTAGGTCCAAGAACGTAAATGCCTGTATTCCAATCCCACAGATCCATCGAATCCATAGTAAATGAAACAACCGGAAGAGTAAAAGTCTCGTTAATAAAATAAGTAGCCGTATTTATCGAACCGGCCATTAATGTCCCGTCAGTACTGAATACACGGGCTTTTAATACTCTTGTAGAATCAATTAAAACCGGACCTGTATAAACTTTATCGTTGATGGTTGGCTTGTTTCCGTTTAACGTATATCTTATGGTAGTATTCGGCAAGCTATTAGTTATTGTTACATATTGCGGTGCATTATAAAAACCCGGAGTAAGTGAAAACTGTGGCTTGTCGCAAATTCCGGTATAGCAATTAGTAGTTCCGTTGGATTGCTTGGGAGTAGGAGGAGTTGTCATACACCAATTATTTGAACCATCGGGCTTCCTTGCAATTGAAGTGTTTACAAACTGAATGCCCGAAAATTTATTATCTACAGAAATATTATTCGGATTAAAAAGTCTAATCTCCTCGCCGTCATTATCAATCTTAAAATTAGTGTGTAAAAAAGCTGGTTTGCTGCTAAACCAATACGGCAGAGAATCGGTAATACCAAATAAATTACTTTGGTCTTTAATGGCAAACGATAGAAAAGGTGCAGCAGTCATGTCGGATGAGTTTATTGAACGATTATGCACTTGAACTGCCAGAACATTTAACCCATTTTTCAATATATTTTTTAGTGTACCCCATTCTAAGGTATAGTTTGTTGGTTTTCCGCCTTTGTACATTTGTGCTTCATAGTCAGTAATTGACGTAGCATCCCATAATGGTGGATTTCCGTTAATATTACTCCTTGCTATTTCTACGCCGTTGATGTATGCCACAAAAGAATCATCATAATCAATACTGAATATGGCTTTATATATTTTCGAAGTATCGCTTATACTGAAAGTTTTACGCATATATATTGAAATACAAGGAGAAATAACCACCGAATCATCGTCATCACCGTATCCGATCGAACCCATAGCCGATGTCCATGAGTTATCGTTATATCCTACAGTATTCCAATTGCTTGGGATATTTGCATTCCCAACCTGATATTTCCATATTTGAGTACATCTTACAGGCATTTCCCAATGGTCGAAATAGAATTTTCTGTCTTTACCCGATGCAAAAACTAATAAATATCCTCCGGGTTGCAATACTACAGAAGGAAACTTCCATTTATTAGGTGTATTAATATTATCTGTTAAACTGTAATTTAATAAATTAATTGAAGATGTACCAGCATTATACAATTCTATCCAATCTTCATAATCACCGTCTTCGTCGGAAAAAGTACTTCCGTTATTTGACTGAATTTCATTTATTTTAATAATAGCTTGAGGAAAGGCAGAAAGACAATTTAAAAAAAATAAAAGAGTAATAAATTTTTTCATATTAGAATATTAAGATTTCAAATTCAAATACAAATTTATAAATAAAAAATTAGTAGAGTTGTTAATTTAAATATAAAAATACAAACATTATAAAGTTTAAAACTATTGAGTTTAAATTTTATATAGTTAATTTTTTACTTGTTAATTAAAATGATTAGTTTTGCAGGTTTGAGAAATCATTACAAAATTGATAAACATGAATAATAATTTCGATCCTTTAAAAAACTACGAAGAAACTAAGAAAAAAATCGGGTATGTAAGTCGTAAAGATGCAACACAGCAAACGTATGATTCTATTGGATTTATGTCAGGTTTAGAAGTGCATCAGCAACTTTTAACCAAGGAAAAGCTGTTTTGTCATTGTCCAGCCGGAATTTTTCAAAAAGAAAACGAATATGATGCAGAAGTTATTAGGCATATGAGACCTACACTAAGTGAATTAGGTGAGTACGACGGAACTGCACTTATGGAGTTTAAAACAAAGAAAGAAATTATATATCGTTTAAAGAATGAAACAACATGTACATACGAAGTTGATGACACTCCTCCTTTCCCTATAAATAAAGAGGCTTTGGAAATAGCCATTGAAATTTCACTTCTTTCGAAACTTAAAATAGTAGGTGAAGTTCATATAACACGTAAACAATATTTAGACGGAAGCATTCCTACAGGTTTTCAACGTACAGCTATTGTTGGTGTTGAAGGTGAAATACCGTTAAAAAATAAAAAAGTCAGGTTAATACAATTAAGTGTTGAAGAAGATTCATGCAGAGAGGTATCTGACATTGGTCATACTCGTATTTACCGAACTGATAGATTAGGAATGCCTTTGATAGAAACTGTTACCTATCCCGATATGAATAATCCCGACGAAGTTATGGAAGCGTGTAACTATATTCGTTTCTTAAACAGAAGTACCAATAAGGTAAGAACAGGAATAGGTGCAGGAAGGCAGGATGTCAATGTTAGTTGCAAAGGAGGTACAAGAGTTGAAATTAAAGGGGTTTCTCATACAAAATGGATACCCGAACTCACTCATAACGAATGTTTCAGACAATGGGCATTATTGAATGTAAGGAATGTGCTTTTATCAAAAGTAAAAAATCATAAAGATTGGAATATTTCATTTAAAGAATTAGATTATAACGATATAAAATTCCCTAATGAATTTATTATCAAAGCAAAACAAAGCGGCAACTTGTTGTATGCCGTAAATTTACCATTTTTCAAGGGCATATTATCTCATTTTACTCAACCCGGAAAAATGTTTGCAAATGAAATATCAGACAGGTTAAAAGTTATTGCTTGTATCGAAAAACCTAATATGATTCACTCAGAAGAGCTAAATTCAATGATAGCTACTGATGATCTAATATTTATAAAAGAATTGCTAAAAAGTGGGGATGAAGATGCACAGATAATATTCTGGGGACCTAAAGATGACATACCTACAGCATTGGAAACTATTGAAGAAAGATGTAAAATGGCATTTGAAGGTGTTCCAAACGAAACCCGAAAATCTTTTGCTGATGGCACAACAATTTTTGAAAGGGTATTGCCGGGTGCAGACAGAATGTATCCCGATACCGATTCAAAACCAATACCTTTAACACAGGAATATATTGATAAGTTAAGTAAAAATTTGCCAAACGAGGTCATAGAACGCTATCATCAGCTCAAAAACTGGGGAATTCCTGAAGATACATATACTTACATATTCAAGAAAAACCTCTTTCCGCTGATTGAAAAGATAATCACTAATCTGAAATTAGAGCCTGTTTTCGTCGGAACCTTTTTCGGACATTATGTAAAATTTGTAGAAGGACACTATAAAAAGGGCAGAGAATTTGAATTTTCGATGATATATGATTTATTTGAATTTTTATTAACACATAATATTAAACTGAAACTTGCAAAAAAAATGATACCGATTATTTATGAGCATCCTAAGATGGACTTTGAATCGGTATTGACAAGTATTAAGTTTAAAAAAATATCGAAAGAAGAAATAATTGGTCATATACCTTTTTTGAAGGGAAAATTCTTACAAATAAAAAATCGCAAGAATAGTGATAAAAATGCCGAAGTAAATTGGATTTTGGGACAGCTTAATCAAATGGCTGCAGGAAACATTGATATCAAGGAACTTTGTGAACTGATTTAGCGTTATAAAACTTCTGCAACTATAAATGTGCTTCCGCCAATAAATATTAAATCATCCTTTTGGGCTTCCTTCTTAGCTGCTTTTAATGCTGATTTTACCGATTTGTAAATTTTACCTCTCAAGCCTTTTGAAATTGCAATTTCAGAAAGTAAATCGGCATCTAAACCCCTTGGAATATTTGCTTTGCAAAAATAATAAACAGCATTTTTAGGCAATAAATCCAAAATCTTATCTATATCTTTATCATTAACCATCCCAAGTACAAAATGTAACTTTTTGTATTTCAATAATTCCAGTTGATTCAAAATATATTTGATGCCGTCTTCATTATGACCTGTATCGCAAATTGTCAGAGGATTTTTTGATAAAACCTGCCAACGACCCATTAAACCGGTATTTTTTACGACATTTTTAATCCCATTTCTAACATGTTTATTTTTTAACGGATATCCTAAAGCCTTGGCAGTCTCTGCAGCAGTCAATACAGTTTTGATATTTTTAATCTGATATAAACCTGTTAGGCCTGAATTAATTTTTATGTTTTTATCGTCAGCTATTCTATTAACTATTAAGTTAAGATAAGATTTCTTTAATCTATAACTTTTTACTTTGAAACTATCTTCAGCAAAGATAATAGGAGCGTCTAATTCTGTTGATTTATCGATAAAAACCTTTTTTGTTTCATTTAAAGTTTCACCAATGATAACAGGCTTTTTGGGTTTAATAATACCTGCTTTTTCAAAAGCAATTTTATCGAGTGTGTCGCCCAGAAATTGAGTATGGTCGAATCCAATATTAGTAATTATGCTTAATTCGGGATCAATAAGATTTGTTGAATCGAGTCGCCCTCCCAGTCCGGTTTCTATTATAGCAATATCGACCTTTTCTTTTGCAAAAAAGTCGAAAGCTAAGCCTACAGTCATTTCGAAGAATGATGGTTTTATTTTTTCAAATTCATCTAAGTATTTGAAAATAAAAGAATAAACATGTTTTTTGGGAATAGGAATCCCGTCTATTTTAATTCTTTCTCTGAAATCTTTTAGATGAGGCGAAGTATAAAGTGCAGTTTTATAACCTGCTTCCTGAAATATTGAGGCTAAATAGTGAGAAACAGAACCTTTTCCGTTTGTACCGGCAATATGTATTGATTTAAATTTGTTTTGAGGATTATCCAGAAGGTCTAAAATTTTTATTGTATTGTTCAGGTTTGCCTTGTAGGCAGCTGCACCTATGCGATGAAACATAGGTAATTGGTTATACATATAACCAAGGGCTTTTTTATAATTGTTCATGATTAGTTTAAGCGGATAAATCTATAAGTTATAGTACCGGTTTGATCTTCCGGTGCGTCTGAATCGGGGCTGAAACGTGCTTTTAGTGCAGCACTTTCGGCCAATTTCCATAAAGTTCTGTCAGAAGTTGTTGTTCCTCTTTGCCCTGCTTCTACCCGTGTTACTTCACCGTTATTATTAACCCATATTTTTACAACTACAGTTCCTTGTTCATTTGAGTTATAATCAGGTTTAGGCAAAAGTTTCGCTGTACGACCTTTGAGTGAAAATGAAGGCCCTCCTCCGCTTCCGGGATTACCTTGGTAATTATCAGCGTTTGGATTTCCCAATGGGTTACCTTGGTCTCCGGGTTTCCCGCTATTTCCTTCGCTACCTCCTGCTTTATTTCTATTCCCTTGAAAAAGTGCCAATTGATTTATTTTGTTTTCTTCTTTTATTTCTTCTTTAGTTTCTTTAGGCTTTTGATTTACTTTTTCATTTTTATTTTTATGATTCAGATTAACGCTTTCTTCGTTTACCTGATCGACATAATTGTTAGGTGTATAATTTTTAGGTACAACTGTACCGGATACGTTTTGAGTTAAATTTTCGGGTTGAATGTCACCCGTGCCTTCTTCGCTATTGCCTAAATTAACTTCAACTCCTTGTTCTTCGGGTAATGGTAAAGGTGTGGTAAATCCAAACAAAATGCAGAAAATAAGTAGTACTATATGAAAAGAAATAGTAACTATAATTCCTATTATTTTGTTTTTCTTCTCTTCCATTATTTTATTTTTTTGGTGCAGTGGCTAATATTACTTTATGCTTTGTTTGGTATTTATTATTTATTCCGTTAACAGCATCAATAACATTAACAACATATTGAACCGGAACAATTTTATCGGCTCTTAATACGACAGTGGCCTCTGTTTGTCCTGCCAATTTTTGTCCCAAAGTATTTTCCAACGATTCAACACTCGAAGGTGTTTCTTCAACAAAAAACTGAGTTTTGTCGTTAATATAAACAGTAACACTTTGTTTTGCCATAGTCTTGCTTGTACTGTTTGGAAGAAGTAGTTTTACTGCATTTGGACTAACCAATGTAGAAGTAATCATAAAAAATATAAGCAGCAAAAATACCAAGTCAGACATAGATGCTGTACTGAACTGAGCGCTTTGTTTATTTCTTGTTTTTATTGACATAAATAATTCGTTTATATATTTTTATGATGCAGGTTCATAAAGAAGATCCATAAATTCGGTTGCTCGAGCCTCAAGAGTAAAAACTAATTTTTCAATACGTGCAACCAAAACATTATAGCAAATATAAGCAATTATCCCGACTATAAGTCCGGCAACAGTTGTAACCATTGCCTCGTAAATACCGCTCGAAAGAAGTTGAATATCAATATTATTCCCTGCAACTGACATATCATAAAAAGCTCTCACCATACCGGTAACAGTTCCGAGGAAACCCATCATAGGTGCAGCTCCGGCAGCAGTAGATAACCATGCAATATTTTTCTCGAGACGAGAAACTTCCAGCTTACCTACATTTTCAATTGCTGCATTTATATCGTTTAATGGTTTTCCGATGCGTGATAAGCCTTTTTCAATCATTCTTGCAATAGGAGAATTATTATTTTTACATAGTGCTAATGCCGAATCCAAACGGTCGTTATGTATAAAATCGCGTATATTGTTCATAAAATTAGCATCTTCGACTGAAGCTTTATTTATGGCAATATAACGTTCGACAAAAATATAAATGGCAATTATAGACAATGCAAGTATAGGTAACATTATCCAACCGCCTTTTAAAGCTAAATTAATAATAGAAAAAGTTTGTTCAGTCGGCTGTACCGCATTTGAATTAACAGTTTGCTGAATCGCCTGATTCATAGTGTCAGCCGCATTTGCAGCTACTTGTGTAATTTGCAATAAAATTCCCATATTAATAATTTTTTAGTAAAATTAAGTTTTTTTGAGAACTTGGATTTTTTTTAAATATTATTTTATAAACATTTGTTTGTTAATAATAACGCTTTATGTATGATTATTATTACATAAAAAAAAGAGGCTCAAGTTTTACTTAGAGCCTCTTTTCTTATTTTTAATTTGTCGGATTTATTTGTGATTTCATTTTCTCTTGTTCAAATAAAAGCTTAGCTTGTGCATCGTCTCTTGCCTTACACTTGTCGGCTTTACAGTTAATTGGAGGCTCGGTATGCTGTTTGTTATCGGCAGGTTCCCATCCCATAAGCAAATATAAAGCAAAAAAGCCAATAACATAAGCAATCATTACGTGCCAACCTTTTCTAATCCATAACCCTACATTTCGGGCTTCGTGAAACTTATTTGTAATAGCAACTCCGGCAGAAGAGCCAAACCAAACCATTGATCCTCCGAAACCAACGGCGTATGCAAGCATACCCCAATCATAATGTCCTTGATCTAATGCTAATTTTGTTAAAGGTATATTATCAAAAACTGCTGAGATGAAGCCTAATGAAAGAGAAGTTTGCCATGATGCGTCAGGTAATTCTTCAACGGGCATCATTGAGGCACATGTAACCAATGATAATAAAAATACCGAGCCTCCGAGAGCTTCTTTGGCTTCTTTCCAAGGAGTTTTTCTGAAAATTGCACCAATAAGTATTGCAATCCAAACCCCAAGTGCAGGGAAATCGAACAGTATATTTGTCAGAATAGTCATTGCTAAAATCATTGCTACAATCAGAAGTCTTGCAATGTCAATTTTTACTCCGGGTTTAACATCTTTTTGAATTCTTTGTTTTTTATCTTGTTGGAATGAAGCATAGAATGCAAAAATCAAAAATGCCACAAAAGAAGCAACAAAAGCATGTAAAACATTTAAAGCTGACACTCCGTCAATCCACATCATTGTTGTTGTGGTATCACCTACTACACTTCCTGCTCCACCGGCATTACTTGCAGCTACTATTGCTGCAATATATCCTATATGTACTTTATTCTTGAATATTACAAGTGCAACAGTGCCTCCTATCATTGCTGCAGCAATATTATCGAGGAAAGTAGATAGTATAAAAACGAAAAATAACAGTACAAATGGACCTTTCCAGTCGTCAGGTAGATATTTTGGTAATATATCGGGAACTCCCGATTCTTCGAAATGCTTTGCCAGAACGGCAAAACCAATTAATAAACCGAACAAATTAAGCAAAATCGGCCATTCTCCCTGTCGTGCTTCTTTATCGATAATTTGTTTTATAAACGGATTTTCTCCGTTAAAAAAACCGTCAACTTTGCCAAAAATATGGTGAAATAAATTGAATCCGTCTGCAAAAATAAATTTGAATAAAAGTATAACAGTTAAACCTGTAAGTGCTACTTTAAGTGTGTGATGATGGAATAATGCAACTCCCAATAATGTGAGTCCAAAAAGTATAAATTCAATTCTAATTCCTCCTATTGAAGGAGCTTCTCCTGCAGAATGTTGCGAAAATGCAAACAACGGTACTAACGTTGCCATTACAATAAACAAAAACTTTAGATTAAGTAATTTTTTCATTTTAATTGATTTAATAAATTATAAATAATAAGATTATTAAGAAAGAAATTGTCTTTTTTTAATTTTGGCAAAGATATTAAAATTAGATTAAAACAATATCAATAATTTTTATGAAGAACACCTCCTATTGTATCTTTATTTGCACCTGTAACCGTTGATAAACAATTAGTTTCATTTCTTGTAAATAACACTCCTAAAAAGGCAAAGATTAAAGCTTCCTTAAAATCGATGATTAAATCATCCTGCTTTTCAATTTCAATATTCAATTTTTCTGAAATCCTTTGCATTAAAAACTTGTTGTGTGAACCGCCTCCCGTAAAAAGTAATTTATTGTTTCCTTTCAAGTCAATTACTTCTGAAATTTGAATGGCTATATGTTCGGTTATGGTTCTTAAAATATCTTTTATATCGATATTATATTTTTGAACTACAGGCAAAAATTTGCTTTCAAAAAATTCTTTACCGAGCGATTTTGGGTAGCTTTGATGGTAGTAATCAATACTATTAAGATTGTCGAGCAATTCGAAATTTATTTTTCCTTCCGATGCTGATTTTCCGTCTTTATCATACTTTAATCCAATTTTATCGGCAAAAAAATTAATTGCCATATTTACAGGGCAAATATCAAATGCAATTCTTTTATCATTAATATCAAAAGAAATATTCGCAATACCGCCAAGATTAATACAATAGTTATAACTGCTAAAAAGCAATTTATCTCCTATTGGAACCAGAGGTGCGCCCTGTCCGCCTGAGGCAACGTCCATAATTCTGAAATCGTTTATAACATCGAGTCCTGTGACTGCCGAAATACACGCCCCGCTGCCTATCTGAAGTGTCATCCTTTTTTGCGGCTGATGAAAAACAGTATGCCCATGTGAAGAAATAAAATCAACTTCAACTTTATTTTTTAATATAAAGTCTCTTACCTGTTCTCCGATGTAATATCCATATTCGTTGTTTAGTAAACTTAATTCGTAACCGCTTAATCTTGGAGCCGATTTAAGTTTATTTATCCAATATTCAGGATATTCTGCAGTTTCGGCATATTTGATTTTAAAATCCCATTTTTCATCTTTTTTTTCAAAAATACAATATGCTATATCCAAGCCATCGAGCGAAGTCCCTGACATTACGCCTATTACGCTATATTTTGTTTTACCCATAATTTATAAATAAGGCAGTAATTTTTCCAGTCCGATTTTTCTTGATCCTTTCAGCAAAATGTGGGCATTATTAATATCCAATTGCTTTAAAAATGAAATAACATCCTCTAAATTAATGAAATAATCAATATTTTCATTTGACTTTTGTTTATAAAATTCGTTTCCGACTAATATGGTTTTATAAAGCTTCAGGTTCTTGATGAGATTAATGATATTTTTATGTTCTTCGCCGCTATATTCGCCCAATTCGAGCATATCTCCCAATATAAGTACTTTTTTATCGAATGATTGATTAACAAAATTTTCTATTGAATTTTTCATGCTCGTCGGATTTGCATTATAAGCATCGAGTATTATTGTATTCTTTTGAGTTTTTACAAGTTGTGAACGGTTATTCGACGGAATATATTCTTCAATAGCACTAATAATCAGGTTAGGATTAATTTCAAAATAAAGTCCGACAGACACAGCTGCCATAATATTTTCGAAGTTAAAAGCCCCGAATATTTTTGATTTAATATTATAAGTGTCATTTTTATAAGTGAATGATATCTCGAGAAAAGGGTTATTTAAGGTAACATCTCCATAGTAATCGGCTTCTTTATTATTCCCATAAGTAAATCTTTTAATTTCATTACTTAATTGCATCAATAAGTCGTTATTATGATTTACAAAGACTGTTCCGTTATTTTGTTTTATTGAAAGATAGAGGTCATTTTTTGTTTTAATAACACCTTCCGGCCCTCCGAAGCCTTCTAAATGTGCTTTACCAATGTTTGTAATTATGCCAAAATCAGGTTGAGCTATACTGCATAATTCTCCAATTTCTCCCACATGATTTGCCCCCATTTCAATTATGGCAAATTCGTGATCGGGTTTGATTGAAAGTACGGTAAGAGGTACTCCTATATGATTATTTAAATTGCCTGTAGTAGCCAATGTTTTGAATTTTTTCGACACAACTGAGAATAGAAGTTCTTTTGTAGTTGTTTTTCCATTGCTTCCGGTAATTCCTAATATCGGTATTTTCAATGTTTTTCTGTGAAGTAAAGCAAGTTGTTGTAATGCAGTTATAGTATTTTCAACTAAAATACAATTATCATTTAGACAGAAATCCGGGTTATCAACGACAGCATATTTTGCTCCCGATTCTAATGCTTGAGCGGCAAATGAATTGCCGTCGAAGTTATCTCCTTTAATAGCAAAAAATATTGAATTAGGTTTAATATTTCTTGAGTCCGTTGAAATTTGTGGAAACTTTTTATAAATGGAATAAATTTGTTCGATAGAGTTATTCATAAAAATACTATTAAATAAAAACCCCATTTACCACAAAGTAAATGGGGTTGAATTATTATCAATGATTATTATCTACCCTGGTAAGGAGAGCCAACGCGTGTCATAGCACATCTGAAGCCTATGAAATCGTTAGCCTGATCTTGTTCTAAGAATCTTCTTGTTCCGGGGCTTAGATAGTAAGCTCTATCTTTCCATGAGCCGCCTTTATACACTCTGGTTTCATCGTTTATAAGAGAAGAGGCGCCATATTCGTACATTAATTTTGTTGTATTTTTGTCTTCGGGTTCTGCAAGCCAATCGCCTGTAAGAACTGAAGCATAATCACCATCTAAATAATTAATATTATTAGCTTTTCTGTAGTTTCTTCTATTGACATTTTCTTCAACAGTTACATCTTCGTAAACTATATTTCCTAAGCTGTCTTTTTCACGTATCAAACCATCGGAGTCAATAGCTTTTTTCTTGTAAACATTACCTCTGAAAGGGTTATAATCTGACATATCTTCGAGGTTAAGCGGTCTGTAAACATCGAGTACCCATTCAGCGACGTTTCCGGCCATATTGTATAAACCGTAGTCATTTGGCCAGTATGCAAATACAGGTGCAGGAATATCGGCAGCATCGTTCAAATTTCCGGCAACTCCCATATAATCACCTCTACCTCTTTTGAAGTTTGCAACCATTTCACCATAAGCTCTTTTATCGTCAGTACGTGTGATATGACCGTTCCATGGATAGATTCTTCTTTCAATAACTCTTTCATAAAGAGTATTTCCAATTAATCCTAATGCTGCAAATTCCCATTCAGCTTCGGTTGGTAAGCGGTATTTAGGCAGTAAAATTCCATCTTCCATTCTTACTTTACGAGTTCCTGAACCTCTTGGATTAAGGTCGGTTAAGTCTTGTTTAACTAATCCTTCATATTGTCCGGCAAGATATGCGTCGGTGTTGAAATTATTTTCATTTGTTTGATCAGGGTCAAGGTCAAGAATACCCATTTCAACTAAAATATTTTCGTTTACTCTGTTAGTTCTCCATGCACAGTAGTCATTTGCTTGCAGCCATGTAACACCAACAACAGGGTAATCTCTATATGCCGGATGACGGAAATAATTTTCAACCAATGGTTCGTTATAAGATAATTTGTCACGCCATACGTTTTCATCGGGTTGTGCTTTACGAACAACTTCAGGATAGTCGGTTCCGTAAACTCTGCCAAGCCAGTACAAATATTCAAGGTAATCAAGGTTTCTTACTTCTGTTTCGTCCATATAAAATGAGCGTACTGTAACTCTACGCGGAATGTTATTCCAGTCGTACATTACATCCTGCTCGGTTCTACCCATAACAAAAGTCCCACCTTCGATAAATACTAATCCGGGTCCGGTTTCCTGTTCTGTAAATGGAGCTACTTCAAAACCTCCGTTGGCAGGATTATTGTATTCCCATCCGGTAGTATTTGATACTTCCTTGTTTTTGCAGGAAATAAAAAGCAATATAAATAATGCAAATACACTTACTTTATTCAACATTTTTTTATTTATCTGATTCATATATAATATTTGTTGTATTTATTTTCACAAATTTAATTATTAACTAAAAAGTAGGACAATTTATTGTCCTTATTTTTTTCTTTTTAGGAGGACAACTCAATTGCAAAGCAAAAGAAATTTCGTGAGCACCTCCGGTAATATTAGTAAGTTTTGATATTGTTAAATCGTAGCTGTAACCAAATTTAAAAGAGTTTTGCTGAATTCCTGCAAGGAAAATTACAGCATCGGAGTTATTGAAATTTTGTCTGTACCAAATTCCGTTTACAAAAGGATACCAGTTTACATAAAAACCGTAGTTAAGTTGGTTGAAATGTAACTGTTGCTGATAAAGTATATTTGGAGAAAGAGTTATGTCTTCATTTGTTCTCGTGCGACTTTTCCTTTTCATTAAATCGATGACTGCACCGGCATGAGCTGTAAATTTCATTGGTATTGTGTGTATGGTTTTAAACCCTTCTTCAGGTTCAGTTAAATGGCTTACAGCAACTCCGGCATAAAAATTTTCGGTATATCCCACCAAACCTGTCGAAAAGTCAACATATCCTTTCGATAAATCTGCGGGCATTTCTTCTTTTGTATTGTAAATAAAACCGCTCCTTGGGTCTATCATATCGCCGAAAGTTAGCTTTTCCCATGCTAACCTTCTATCAACATAAGATGCTTGTAAAGCAGCATTAATCGAAAACGTTCTGCTGACTTCAAGCCTGTAAGAATATATTCCGCTAAAAGTGTTTGTATTTATAGTTCCTTCTCCGGCTCTGTCTGCATTTACCAATATTCCCAATCCGCCGGATAACTTGTCGAAATGCTGATCATAAGAAGCGTTATATGTAACAAAAGTCCCTGTTATTGCCGGCCATTGATTTCTGTAGTTCATTATTATTCGAGGACATACAGCAGAACCTGCAAAAGCGGGATTTAAATATAACGGATTAGCATAAAACTGTGAAAAAGCAGGGTCTTGTGCCTTTATCACGTTGTTAGCAAAAAACGCAACAAACAAACAGACTATCAGCTTCTTAATCACAGAAGACGATATTTTTATCATGTTAAATTTTTTTGAACACAATATTACGAAATTTTTTAGTATTACAACCTTTTTTTTTATTCTTTAATGTTAATTTTTATTTCTCAAACAGTCTAATTATTCCTCAATTTCTTTAATTTATGCTAACAATTAGTTAATTATATGTATCAAAATCAGTGTTCAGCCTTTATGAGAAATAAAAAAATTTCATTCTTATACTTGTTTTTTTAATTTATGTTACATCAGTTTTGCCTATAAATTTTAATCAATTCAAATAATTGTTTATAACAAACTAAATTTTTTAACACAATTGAATGTCATTTCGGGCAATATTTCCAATATTAAAGAGTTATTAATAATTAATCTATTTGATAATTGAAAATTGTTTATGGTTAAAAGAATTTTCGTATTTATAATATTTTCATATTTTTTTTCTTTACAGGCACAATTTGCTTTCGATGTCCAGATTAAATGGGAAGGAATTAAAGAACAAACGCTTAATGATAAAGAAAAAGTTAAATATTTATCGTTTCAAAATGCTTTTTATGAAGACCCTTTAAAAGGAATACCTTTATTTCTTGAAAAAACAAAATGGGAATACGCCGGATATACTCCCGAAATCCAAATTTCCGATTTAGTTTTCGAACCTGTTGAAAGCAATGAAGAGGATTTTTTAAATGGCAGGATAAAAATAGATAATTTGAATTATTCGTGTTATCTGACTACCGAGAGCAAAGCGAATTATACAATTGTAAAAGTTATACCATTCAGGAAGAATCCTTTAACTCAGAAAACAGAAAAACTTATTAGTTTTAAGTATTATTTGTCGAAAAGTCCAACAAAAAATATCAAAAATAAATCATGGAGTTTTGCCGATAATTCTGTGTTGGCTACAGGGAAATGGTATAAGTTTTCTACCCAACAAAACGGTATTCATAAAATTACTTATAATGATCTGGTCTCTATAGGAGTTGATGTTTCGAAAATAAATCCGAAAAATATTTCAATATTTGGAAACGGTGCCGGAATGTTGCCCGAAAATAATTCATTGCCAAGATATGATGATTTGCAGGAAAACAGCATTTATGTTTCGGGAGAAGATGACGGAAAATTCGACCCTAACGATTATATTTTATTTTATGGTCAATCACCTGTAATTTGGGAACTAAACTCTATAAACAAACAATTTGAGCATAAGATTAATTATTTTTCCGACTTAGTTTTCTATTATCTTACTTTCGACCCTAATATTGGTTCTAAGAAAAGAATAAATATTGAAAATTCTCCTATTCTTCCACCCGACTTAGTTATAAACAAATTCATCGACAGACAATATACTCATAAAGAACTTGAAAACTTTATTAAATCAGGAAAAATATGGTTGGGTGAAAAATTCAACAACATAGTTTCTTCTTACAACTATAGCTTTGTTTTTCCAAATATTATTGCCGATTCGTCGGTAAAAATGAAAACCAGTTTATACTATCAATCTCAGGTAAGCAGCACTTTTTCGATAAATTCGAACGGAATAAACAGAAGTATTCCTTTAAGCGGGTTTCCTTCATCTTTTTACGGAATACAAGCTGTAAATTATATCGACTTTTTCAGTTTCAACTCGTCTTCTCCTACAATAAATGTCAATATTTCATACAATCAACCATCTTCAAGTTCAAGCGGATGGCTTAACTATATTGAAATAAGTGCCTATCGATGGCTTACTTTTACAGGGGGGCAAATGTTATTCAGAAGTTTTGAAAACATAGCTCCTAATGCTATTTCTGAATTTCAAATTTCTAATGCTGACATAAATACAAAGGTTTGGGATGTTTCGGACCCCATTAATCCTAAGTTATTGCAATCAAATTTAAGTAATAATATCTTGAGTTTAATAACTTCGACAGAAAATTTAAAGGAATTTGTCGCCTTTAACGGGAATAACTTTTATCAACCTGTTTTTAGAGGTGAGGTAATTAATCAAAATCTTCATGGTTTGGAACAACAGGATTATATTATCGTATCTCATCCTCTGTTTATGAATGAAGCCAACAGACTTGCCGAATTTCACAGAAACAATAATAATCTGAAAGTTAAAGTTGTAACTCCCGAACAAATCTATAATGAGTTTTCTTCAGGTTCGCAAGACCCTGTTGCTATCAGAAGTTTTATGAAAATGTTTTACGACAGGGCAAACACTAAAGGTAATCCGCCTAAATATCTTCTTTTATTCGGCGATGGTTCATATGACAATAAAAACCGTATTAATAATAATACCAATTTTATTGTTACTTATCAGTCCGATGAAACGTATAACCTCGCTAATTCTTACGTTTGTGATGATTTTTTCGGTTTTTTGGATGACAACGAAAATGGGAGTTCAATTTACGAGAGCCTTGATATTGGTATAGGCAGATTTCCCGTAAAATCGGAGCTTGAAGCAAAAATTGTAGTTGATAAGGTAATACGTTACTCCATACAACAGGATTTAGTACCAAATTCGAATAATATTGTTTCGAACTTTGGCGACTGGAAAAACAATGTTTGTTTTGTTGCAGATGATGAAGATGGAAATGTATATTTAACCGATACAGAAGTATTGGCAAATAAATTGAAGAATAATTATCCAATAATAAATATCGATAAAATATATTTGGATGCTTATCCTCAGGTGTTTAATTCGGGTGGACAAAGATACCCTGAAGTAAATAAAGCAATAAACCAAAGAATTGAGAAGGGGACATTAATAATGAATTATATAGGGCATGGAGGAGAACTTGGTTGGGCTCATGAGAGAGTTTTGGAAATTTCGGACATTAACAGCTGGAACAATACCTATAATATGCCTCTTTTTTTCACTGCTACTTGTGAATTCAGCCGTTTCGACGACCCCGAAAGAACTTCGGCAGGCGAATTGGTTTTACTTACTCCAAAAGGAGGAGGGATTGCTCTTCTTACAACCTCAAGAGTTGCATATCAAAGCACTAATATGGGGTTGATTGACAGCTTTTTCTCTAAAGTTTTCAAAAAAGAAAACGGAAATTATCCTTCTCTCGGTGATTTGATAAAATATTCTAAAAACTTAAATGCCAATGGTATTGCAATAAAAAATTTCGTTTTACTCGGCGATCCTGCCTTAAAATTGGCTTATCCGAAGTATAATGTTGCAACTACTTCTATAAACACTAACCCTGCAAATATTGATTATGATACACTTGCAGCTTTTTCAAAGGTAACGGTTAAAGGATTAATCACCGACGAAAATAATAACCCGATTGATTTTAATGGTGTTTTGTACCCTACAGTTTACGATAAACCAATAAAAGTAACTACTTTGGGTAACGATTATCCTTATACTGTTAATTTTGAGTTGCTTAAAGCTGTTTTGTTTAAGGGAAAAACTAAAATCACAAACGGAAATTTTGAATTTTCTTTTATAGTTCCTAAGGATATTTCGTATAACATTGGTCCCGGTAAAATAAGTTATTATGCAAAAAATGACACTTCCGATGCAAACGGATATTACAACAAAATAATGGTTGGCGGAATTGACAATAATGCCGTGATAGATGATATAGGGCCTCAAATATCGCTTTATATGAACGACACAAATTTTGTAAATGGCGGTATTACAAACGAAAATCCTATTTTCCTTGCAAAAATTTCAGATGATTTTGGGATAAATACTGTTGGAAACGGCATTGGACACGATTTAGTGGCATACATTGATAATAGTAGTCAGCCGGTTATTCTAAATGACTATTTCTCCTATGAAATCGACAGCTATTTGAAAGGAAGTGTTTATTATCCGATTTTCAATTTAAGCGATGGAAATCATAATATTAGATTTAAAGCTTGGGATATCTCAAATAACTCATCAACATCTTCGATTGATTTTATAGTTGCATCTTCCGAAAAAGTAGTAATTTCAAATCTTCTAAACTACCCGAATCCGTTTACCGATAAAACAACTTTTACATTTAAACACAACCATCCGGGCGAATCAATTGAAATTGAGATAAATATTTATGATATTAAAGGTCAGTTGGTAAAATCAATTAAAGAAAATGTGCGTACCGAAGGATTTAATTCCGATCCGATTGAATGGAACGGAAATAACGACAGCGGAGCAAGGCTCTCCAAAGGGGTTTATGTTTACAGAGTAAGGTTAAAAACTCAAAACGGAAAGGAAGAATATGCAACCAACAAACTTGTATTTTTTAGATAATCTATAACTTTACAACTTTTCCTACTTTGTTAATATTGTCATTTTCAATTTTAATAAAATAGATGCCTTTTAAGAATTCAGATAGGTTAATTTCAAATGCATTTCCGTAAAAATAGTTTTCATACAATACTTTGCCGTTTATATCATAAATGCTTATTTTTAATGGTTTTACGTGATTATTCGGGAATAACTCAATTTTTAATATATCCTTTACAGGGTTAGGAGAGATGTTTATTTTTTCGGCAAAATAGTTTTCATCAATATTATTTCCCAAAGGCACTAATTTAATATTCTGTGTAATACTCGTTTTATTTTGAATGCTAACATTAATTGTTTTTGGAAAATATCCGTCGGCACTGTATGTAACTGTATAATTCCCGGCATAAACAGGTCGGTGATAATAACCATTAGGTAATGTGCTGTATGTATGCGAACTATCAGCGTCATGACCTTGAATAAAGACTTTTGCTTTTAATGCAATACCAGTGATGCTATCGGTAATCACACCTTTCAATCCGTATAAACCTTGTTCGATGTAGTTTAAGAAAGAACGGTAATTATAATTCCAGTAATTTGGCAAAGTTGATGCGGCAGGTTTTTTGGTATTGCTTATTTCCAAAGTAAATTCTCTGCAGCCTCCATAATAATTCATATAGTCTTGACGTCCTCCTGTTACCTGATACCAAGCATAGCCGTTTGTTATACCATTGTTCAAGTCGTCGAAATATCCCGAAATACTGTTAGAATGAACAGTATCGGCATATTCGCGACAAACATAATTCCACCAGTCGTTGTCGGGATGCAGTTTTGCCCATGTATCCCATGGGTAATTGCAAACTTCTGCACCGCCGTGAATATTTAACCCGACAGTGAATTTAACAGTATCAGCCAAAGCCATAAAAGCAACAGTTTCAGGTTGCCATTGATTACCGTCGGGGTTTTGACCTGCCTGAGGGTCTGGGAAATTTCGGTTCAAATCAATATTGTTTGCATTATACCTAACAGCACCGGCAACAGTAGTATTGCCGCTTTTATATGCCCCATCGGGATTTGCCAACGGATTGATCCATATTTCCGAATTATCAAGAATGTTTTTTATTCTGTTATCAGTGTTATAATTGTTCAATAAATAGTCTATCAATCTGAGCATCAATACGTAGCCTGTCAATTCGTCGCCATGTATCGACGAAGTTAACAATATCTTTGGTTCACTTTCAATACTGTCGGGGTTGGCGGTAATTTTTGCAAAAATAATCTTTCTGCCGCTTGCCAATGTTTTAATACTGAACACTCTGCAAAGATTAGGAAAATTAATCATAAAACTCTGCATCAAGCTGTCGTATGCATTGTATGTAGGATAGAAATTCCATGAAGTAATATTTTTTGTATCAATTGTACTTAGCATATTTAGCTCAACTTCAGGTTCTTTGCCCAAAATATCATATAAAATCGATTCGTTCAAAAATCTTTTAAATTCTTCTTTATTTGCGTAAGCTTTTACAGTATCTCCATTTATGTTGTCTATCGAGATTATTCTGCTTAATCTGTTGATTTCGCTTTTATTATTTGAAAAAAACTTAAACTGAATTTCAGACTTCTCGGAGAAAATCGAATCAATAGAGGCGGGTTTTACTTGTGAAAATACATTTTTTGTAAAAGTCAGTATTAAAATAAAAAATGTCAATATGATAGTTCTTTTCATTACTTATTTTTTTTACAAAATTATTACTATTTGTCTATAAAAAAAATTCCTCCTCCGTCAAATAATCGGTGGTCGGCAAGATTAATCAGGCTGTTGCCCGATTTTTCGATAAATTCATTTAATTGCTTATATTCAGGCAAATACTTAATATGTCCTGCGATAAAAAGAGTTTTGTTGTAATAACCGCAGCATCCTCCAAAAAAACCGTAATCGAGCGTAGGCAGTGTAATGTTACGAGGATTAACGTAAAAGACTTTATTTTGCAGCAGACTGCTTAGTTTATTGTATATCCCCATATCGGATGTAATAAAATAATCATTATCGAGAGCTATCAGGTTGCAGCGAGTATATCCTTGGTTTACATGTATTTTCGATAAGTTTTTGCTATAATCCAAAATAATACTGTCGGTAATTTTTAAATTATGTATCAGATATTTATCGGTAACTACTGCATTGTAACAGGCAGTTTCGGGATATTTTTTCCCGAGCTTGCTTTTTCCGAAAATAAATTCAATCCCCAATTTCTCAAAAATATTTATTATTTCAAATTTTGTTTCGGGAGCTATGATAAGTTTATTATTTATATTACAACAAAAGATATCGGGATGACCCGAAATAGCTTGATAAACAGAATTATTGGCAGTAAATTCGATTAATTGACCGTATTCTGAAAGTTTTTCTTTAGATTTTGAAGGAATTCTGCCGTCAATAAGTATGTACATGAAAATCTCTGTTTTTAAGTTTATTATCGGGTAAAAAACGGACATTTTTAAACTTACTCAGCAGGTACTTTTTATTTTTTGTTTGGTAACCTACTGCATCGTTGATTTTATCGGGAGAAACGTAAATATTCGCAAAATTATGATTATCAATATTGTTTTTTGAAAAAAAGTCGTAAAACAAGTCGTACCATATTTCGGTTTCGCAAAGTTGCCTGAAAGATAAATGAAACGGGCCGGCAATTAATCCCGACTTGATTAATTTGTCAGAAGGGTGAAGTCCGATTTTAATTATCTTAATATTTGCATTTTCAAAAATTAAGATAAGTTGTTTTACTATGTTTAGGGCATCATTTAATTCCAATGGCTTATAAAACCCTTGTTTGTAAAGACTTTCAAGTTTAGTGTTTTTAATTACAAGTGTAGGATATATTCGGGTATTATCGGCTCCCGATTCTGCTATTTTTTTTGCTGTTTCTATGGATTTCTGCTCTGTGTCACCTGGTAACCCTACCATCATTTGCAAACCGAATTTAAATCTCATTTTTTTGATGATTGATATGGCTTTAAAAACTTCGCTTGATGTGTAGCCTCTCTCGCTTAGCTTTAATACATCATCATCGAATGATTGAACCCCTAATTCAATGGTTCTGACGCCATAGCTTTTTAATATTTCGAGATTTTCATCATCAATATAATCGGGACGAGTCGAAAGTCTTATAGATTTTACTTTTCTTGAAGCAACGTATTTTTGAGCAATTCTTAAATATTTTATTTGATTATTTATCGATAACCCTGTAAAATTACCGCCAAAAAAAGCTATTTCTACATCTGAATTTTCGTAATCTATGGTTGATAAATGATTTTCAATAATGCTTTCAACCTCCTTTAATGACGGAATTTTTTGAACACCCGAAATAGTTTTTTGATTGCAATAAATACATTGAAAAGGGCAAGCCAACTCAGGAATAAATATCGGTATATTGTAATGCTTCACTTAATTTAAAAATATTTAAAATGCAAATTTATGATTTTTTATCGGGCTGCTTTTACTTTTTCTGATTAGCAATATTATCAACTACAACTGTCAAATAAATAATAATAACTATAAATTCGTCTTTTTCAACGAATAAATTTTAATAATAAGTGTTTTTTTTCGTAAAATTGCATTGAATTAACCTGAATTATTAACATTTTAAACACAACAATATGAAACAATTCTTTAAATTTATGTTTGCCTCAATGTTAGGCACCATAATTACCTTATTTTTAGCTTTTTTAATTTTGATGGGTATAATCGTTTCGGCTATTTCAAGCACAAAAGAGGAAGTTAAAATATCTGATAATTCGATTTTACATATAAAATTCGAAGGCATTGTAAATGATCGTTCATCTAATAATCCTTTTGAAGGTTTCGATTTTAACAATATGAAAAACAAAACCGAATTAGGATTGAATGATATACTTAAAACTCTTAAAAAGGCTAAAGATGATCCAAAGATTAAAGGGATATTCCTCGATTTGAGCGATATTCAGTTTGGAGTAGCAACTTTAGAAGAGATAAGAAATGAATTGAAAGAATTTAAAAAATCCGGAAAATTTATTTACAGCTACAGCGAAACCTATTCTCAAAAAGCCTATTATTTAGCAACCGTATCGGATGTAATAGCATTAAATAAAGAAGGAAGCATCGATTTTCATGGTTTAGGGGCTGAACTTATGTTTTTTAAAGGCCTGCTCAAAAAGCTCGATGTTGAAATGCAAATCATTAGGCACGGGAAATACAAAAGTGCAATAGAACCATTTATGCTCGACAAGATGAGTAATGAAAACAGAGAGCAAACACGACAATTTTTAAGCGGAATTTGGGAGCATATTGTTGGTGAAATTTCGCAGGCAAGAAAAATTTCAGTTGACCAATTGCAAAATATTGCCGATAGTTTGTTAATTCAAACTCCCGAAGATGCTTTAAAATATGGTTTTATCGACAAAATAGCCTATAAAGATGAAGTTATAAATGATTTGAAAACTAAATCGGGTATAGATGATAAAAAGGATTTGGAACTTGTAACATTACTTAAATATAAAGAGGCTGACCCTGCAAAGAAAGAAATAAAGTTTACAAAAAACAAAATAGCAGTCGTTTACGCAGTAGGGTCGATAACAGGGGGTGAAGGTAATGATGCTGTTATAGGCTCCGAAAAGATATCAAAAGCAATAAGAGAAGCTCGCATTGACAGTACGGTTAAAGCAATAGTTTTAAGAGTAAATTCTCCCGGCGGAGATGCATTAGCTTCTGAGGTTATATGGCGTGAAGTTGTTTTGGCAAAGAATACTAAGCCTGTAGTTGTATCAATGGGTGACTATGCCGCTTCGGGAGGATATTACATAGCCTGCGGTGCTACAAAAATTGTGGCAAGTCCGTCAACTATTACAGGTTCTATAGGTGTTTTCGGAATGATACCCAATATGCAGAAACTTTTCAACAACAAGTTAGGTATTACTTTTGATACGGTGATGACAAACAAGAATGCTATTACAGTTTCGGGAACGCGTCCACTTTCGACATATCAGGAAAAAGTTATTCAAAATCAGATTGAGCGTATTTATAAAACATTCATAACTCACGTTGCTGAAGGAAGAAAAATGAGCGTTGAAGCTGTCGATAATATCGGACAGGGAAGAGTTTGGAACGGATATGATGCGAAAAAAATCGGATTAATTGACGAATTCGGCGGTTTGGATAAAGCTGTCGAGATAGCCAAAACGCTTGCAAAGGTTGATGAATATAAAATAATCGAGTATCCTAAACAAAAAGAATTTTTTCAACAGATTTTGGATGAATTAAAAGGAGAAGAAGCAAAAACCAAACTTATAAAAAGCGAACTGGGCGATAATTACATATTCTACAAAACAGTTCAGAATATAAACACTATGAAAGGGCTGCAAGCTCGAATACCTTATTTAATTAACATTTATTAGGCCATAATCGTAAGTGAGCTGTCTAAATAATCAGGACAGCTCACTTTTTTTTGTAACCAATTAAATAACAAATAAAAAGTATTTCAAAATAAAAATGGGAAAGTAGGGAATACTCCTTTGGTTATGTCTTTCATCTCCGATTCAAAGATTTTTTCAGCCTTTTCCATAGCCTGATTGATGGTAAATTTTAAATTTTCCTGTAATTTCTCTTTATCGGAGATACTTAGGAGTTTTTCGTTTATTGAAATCTCCTTAATTTTTTTGTTAGCATTCATTACTATTGTTATTGCACCATCATTTGAAACTGTTTCAAAATAAATCGATTCCATTCTGATTTTGGTGTCATCCAGAATTTGCTGCAATTCTTTCATTTTGCTGACCATATTTCCAAACATAAGCAATGAATTTATTTATTAATGATAACTTAGGTTAATAATTCCTTTTCAAAGTATTTATATGCACTTTTAACCGGTAATACCGGCGATTGCCCCAAAGGACAAAGAGAAGTTTTTGCCATTAATTCCGACTGTTCAACTAAGTTACTGTAAAGTATATCTCTATTATCCGCATTTTTAATTTTTCCCATCAGTAAAAGCAGTTGTGTAGTCCCGATTCGGCATGGGACGCATTTACCGCACGATTCGTGCTTAAAGAAATGAAGAATATTGTTTAATATATCGTAAACAGAAGTTTCTTCGTCGAAAACGATAATAGCTCCCGAACCGAGAGTTAGTCCCAATTCTTTTAACTCATCATATCCCATTATAATATCGAGCATATCATCGTTTACGAAAGTTCCTGCGGCACCGCCTATTAATGCTCCCTTGATTTTTTTGCCGTTTTGAATACCGCCTGCAAAATCGAATATTATGTCTCTTAGGGTAGCTCCAAATTCTGTTTCGATATACCCCGGATTGTTGACTTTTCCGCTTACTGTGAATATTTTGGTTCCCTTAGATTTTACTGTTCCTAAATTTGAGTACCATTCGGCACCTTTCGAAATTATATCGGGAATATGTGATAATGTCTCCACATTATTTATCAGGGTAGGTTTTCCGTATAAACCGGCTTCGGCAGGAAATGGAGGTTTTATCCTTGGATATCCTCTTTTCCCTTCCAGAGACTCTAAAAGTGTTAACTCCTCACCGCAAAGGTATGAGCCTGCTCCTAATTTTACGGTTAAATCGAAATCAAAATTTTTACCAAGAATATTTTTGCCTAAAAATCCCTTTTTATAAGCATCTTCTATGGCTTTTTTTATTTTCTTGGTAGCTTCGTAATATTCGGCCCTTATGTAGATATATCCTTTTGACGCACCTATGGCATAAGCGCTTATAATCATACCTTCTATAAGCAGATGAGGGTCGTTTTCCATTATAATTCTATCCTTAAATGTTCCAGGTTCTCCTTCATCGGCATTACAAACAATATAACGCTCGCAAATATCGCACGATTGAGTTGTAAAGCGGTTTTTCATCCCTGTAGGAAAGCCTGCTCCACCTCTGCCTCTTAAGCCCGATTTTTCGACTTCTTCGATAATTTCGTAAGGCTTTTTCTCAAGTGCAAGCGATAATGATTTATACCCTCCGACAGAAATATAATCATCAATACTTTCAGGATTTATTTTACCTGCATTTTTTAGTGCTATTTTGGTTTCTTTAAGCATTTAATTATTTTTTAAGCTTTCGATTATTAACTCAACATTATTTTCTGTTAAACCGGTATATACTTCTTTATTTATCATCATCGATGGCTTATTTCCGCATAATCCCAAGCACTCACACTTTTCAAGAGTAAACATACCGTCAATTGTTGTTTCATTGAAATCTATTTTCAGTAATTCTTTTATTTTTGAGGCAATTTTATCGCTGCCGACAATGTTGCATACGGGAGAATTGCACAAACGTATCAGGTATTTACCTCTCGGAACTGTGCTAAGCATACTGTAATAGGTTACTACTCCGTATATTTCACTCATAGTTAGGTTCAAAAATGACGAAACTTTCTTCAGTTCTTCCTCTCCTATAAATTGTTTGGGATTATTGTCCTGAATTTCATGTAATATGCTAATCAGGTTT
This sequence comes from uncultured Bacteroides sp., assembly GCA_964634005.1. Taxonomy (GTDB): domain Bacteria; phylum Bacteroidota; class Bacteroidia; order Bacteroidales; family JACABE01; genus CAZWKQ01. The sequence goes on along the minus strand of CAZWKQ010000001.1, from coordinate 25,144 downwards.
TCTTTTTTAGGTTCATATTTATTAAGAATAGAATCAATAGATTGCATATAAAATACTTTTAAGGGTATAAAAATACTAAAAAAATAAATCGGTTCAAAATAAAATTAATTTAAATTTGTATCAAAAAAATAAGAAATATGAGAAATATAAGTGTTTTAATCTTTTTAATTTTTGTTCAATCGGTTTTTAATTTAACTTCTTGCCAAAACAAAACCGAAACCGAGAAAAAGGTGGAAATAATTACTAAATACGGAAATATAGTCGTGAAACTATATAACGAGACACCTCTTCACAGGGACAATTTTTTGAAATTAGCCAAAGAAGGTTATTTCGACAGTACTTTGTTCCATAGAGTTATCAATCAGTTTATGATTCAGGGAGGCGACCCTACGTCGAAAAATGCTCCATCAGGTATATTATTGGGCAACGGTGGCCCTTCCTATACAATAAAAGCTGAATTTGTTCCGGGTTTAATACACAAAAAAGGAGTAATTGCCGCTGCAAGAGAAGGGGATATGATAAATCCTCAAAAAGCATCCTCAGGTTCGCAGTTTTATATTGTTCAGGGAAAAGTTTTTACAAAAGAAGAACTCGATATGTTATCGCAAAGAATGAATAAAACTTTCACCGAACAACAGATTAAAACATACACAACTATAGGCGGAACTCCTCATCTTGACGGCAGTTATACAGTTTTCGGCGAAGTAGTCAGCGGTATTGAAGTTGTCGATAAAATTGCATCTGTTAAAACCGATAATAATAATCGCCCGATTGAAGATATAAGAATGTTTGTAAGAGTGCTGGATAAGTAAGATAAAAAACAGAGTTATGGCAAAGAAACTAAATCAAAAACTTCTTTTTTTGATTATTAAATGCTTATAACTTTGGTTTATTCATTTTTGAGTACTTGTACCGCTTTTTTAAAAGCACTATCCAAAGGCAGATATATAGGATAATACGCTTTATCGTCGAACAAATTTCTTGCTATCAGCGATTTTATCAGTGTTTTTATCTTTGTTTCACTTTGTTTATCAATATTCTTCTTAAGTGCAAATCCTTTGGAATTGGCGTATTCAATAAAATTGGAGAATAACTTGTCGTCAACAGCAAAATTTTTGATAAAATCATCAGAGTTTTTGAATATTGATAGTTTTTTTCTGTTGTTGTCGGTATATTCAAAAGCAAACTGATAGATATTAACTTTGTTAATTACCTGATTATAAATATCGTTGTTTCTTCCGCTAATCAACGGAATGTAAATATCGGGCATAATACCGCCACCGCCGTAAACAATTTTGCCTTTAGGTGTTTTATACTTAAGCGAGTCGGCAAAATGAACATTATCGGGAGCTTCAAATTCTCCGTTAATAAATCTTTGGTTTAGGTCGTTCATGTAAAGTTCAATATCAGAAGAGTATGGTTTTTGGATGCATCTCCCTGTAGGTGTATGGTAGCGGGCAATAGTCAATCTCAATGCCGAGCCGTCCGATAATTTGAATTGTTCCTGTACTAGTCCTTTACCGAAACTGCGTCTTCCGATAATAGTACCCCTGTCGTTATCCTGAATGGCTCCGGCTATAATCTCACTTGCCGATGCCGACAATTCATCAATAAGAATTACTAATGGTTTATCCTCAAAAAGCCCTTTAGAGGTGGCTTTTGCATACTCATTAGGACGATTGTTACCTTCGGTATAGACAATAATCTTTTTTTCGGGTAAAAATTCATCTGCAACCTCTATTGCCGATTGCAATATTCCGCCTCCGTTTCCTCTTAAATCGAGTATTAGTTTTTTCATCCCCTCGGATAGTAGTTTTTTTAGGGCATCGTTAAACTCTTGACCTGTAGTTGCCGAAAACTTGCTTAGTTTTATGTATCCTATTTCTTTATCTGTCATATAAGATACATCAATGCTGTATGTCGGAATTACATCGCGGTTAATGGTGAAATCGAGAAGGTGATTTATTCCTTTTCTTAATACCGATATCTTAACTTTAGTTCCTTTTTTGCCTTTGAGTTTTTTTACTACATCAGTATCTTTTATCCCAATACCGGCAACGTTTTTATCTTCTATTTTAACAATTCTGTCTCCGGCCATAACTCCTGCTTTTTCCGATGGTCCTGAAGTTATGGTATTTATAACTAAAATCGTATCGTTAAGTATGCGAAACTGAACTCCTATTCCTTCGAAATTTCCTATCAGAGGGTCGTTGGCTTCGTTGAATTCGTCGGCTGTTATATAAACCGAATGGGGATCAAGTTTTTCGAGCATTCCGGTAATCATGCTGTTTTGAAGTGTTTCGTAATCAACACTGTCAACATAATTTTGCATTATAATGTCGGTAATGTAAGATAATTTGTTGCTTATCTGCTTATTTACCTTGTTTGAAGGCCAATTGATAATTATTCCGATAAAAACTCCGAAAATTACTGCCAAAGAAAAGAATATGGGCAAAAATCGCGAATAATTTTTTTTATTTTCATTCATATTTCAAAATATAAAAAAGGCTCTGATTATCAGAGCCTAAAACTTGTACCCGGAGCCGGGATCGAACCGGCACGAGTGTTACCTCATTGGTTTTTGAGACCAACGCGTCTACCAATTCCGCCATCTGGGCATTTTAAAGAACTATAATTTCTTTGCAAAATTAATAAAAAAAATGTTCAATTAATAAAAAAAATAATTTAAAACAATTCTAAATAATTTGCTGCACATTAAATAATGTTTACTTTTGCATTATTAAATTCAATCTATAAAAATTTGCTGTAAATTAAATGACGTTAAACGAGCTTAAGCAAGGCGAATCGGCAATTATAGTTAAAATCAAAGGCAGAGGGGCTTTTAGAAAACGTATTACCGAAATGGGTTTTATCAAAGGCCAAAAGGTTGAAGTAGTAAAATTGGCTCCTCTTAAAGACCCTGTTGAGTACCGAATTCTCGATTATTCGGTGTCTTTGAGAAATTCCGAGGCTATGCTTATCGAAATTGTTAAGATTGATAATGAATTTAAGGGTTATAACGGCGAAAATTCTTATTTCGGAGTTATTGATGATGCTAATATTAAAACTTCGATAAAAGAGAAAGGTAAAGTAATTGAAGTTGCATTTGTCGGAAATCCCAATTCGGGTAAAACGTCATTATTCAATTTTGCTTCCAAATCGCACGAACATGTCGGTAATTACAGCGGAGTTACCGTAGAATCGAAAGAAGCCGTTTTCAAATACAAAGATTATACGTTCAAAATAACCGATTTACCGGGTACATATTCCATTTCGGCTTATACTCCCGAAGAATTGTATGTCAGAGAATTTCTAATTAACGAAGTACCTGATATTGTTATTAATGTTGTTGATACTTCGAATCTCGAGCGAAATTTATTTCTTACTACTCAGCTTATCGATTTGGACATTAAAGTAGTTATTGCCCTCAATATGTACGATGAATTCGAAAACACAGGAAACGAATTCAATCATAAGCATTTGGGAAAAATGCTCGGAATACCTATGGTTACTACTGTTGGTAATAAAGGCAAGGGTATTAACGAGCTTTTCGATAAAATAATTGAAGTTTACGAGGATAATGACAATACTGTCAGACACATACATATAAATTACGGTGAAAATGTAGAAGAGGCAATAAAAAATATTCAAAACGAAATAAAGAAGAATAAAAGTACAACCGATAGAATTTCGTCGAGATTTTTAGCCATAAAGCTGATTGAAAAGGATAAATGGGCAAATCAGATAATAACCGGATTCGACAATTACTTTATTCTTAGCGATGTTGTTTATCAATGTATAAAGAAACTCGAATCGCTTTATAATGAAGATTCGGAAACACTTATTGCCGATGCGAGGTATGGTTTTATTAACGGTGCTTTAAAAGAAACACTTACCGTAAAAAGCAAAATAAATTACAAAAATACCATTACAAAAAAGATTGATAATATACTTACACACAAAATTTGGGGATATCCTATTTTTATTCTCTTTCTTTGGATAATGTTTCAGGCAACTTTTAAACTTGGCCAATACCCCGTTTCGTGGATAGAGTTTCTGGTAGATGAAGTTGCTCATTTTGTCAATTTAATGATGCCCGAAGGTATGCTGAAAGATTTATTGATTGACGGAATTATACAAGGTGTTGGCGGTGTTATAGTTTTTTTACCTAATATCGTTATTTTATTCTTGTTTATATCTTTTATGGAAGATACGGGCTATATGGCAAGGGCTGCATTCATTATGGACAAGCTTATGCATCTGATAGGTTTACACGGTAAATCGTTTATCCCGTTGATAATGGGTTTTGGTTGTAACGTGCCTGCCATAATGGCCACCCGAACATTGGAAAACAGAAACGATCGTATCCTTACTATATTGATAAATCCTTTTATGTCGTGCAGTGCCAGATTGCCTGTTTATATTCTCATCACAAGTGCTGTTTTTGCTCAATACGCCGGAACTGTTTTATTCTCGATATACCTGACGGGCATTTTATTTGCCATAATATTAGCTCTTATTTTCAGCAAATTTATTTTCAAATCAAAGGAAACTCCATTTGTAATGGAACTCCCGCCATACAGAATTCCTACATTCAGGGCAATTTACAAGCATGTTTGGTTCAAAAGCGGTCAGTATCTGAAGAAAATGGGAGGAGTTATATTGTTAGCCTCAATAATAATCTGGGCTTTAGGATACTTTCCGCGTGAAACTAAGTCGGATAATATTTTCAATGACAGAATTGCAGCAACAGAAAAGAAATTCGATTTGTTGATTGCCGGTAATAATCAGTTAAAAGATTCATTATCAAAAGAAAAGCAAAAGGCTGTTGACAATATAGTTCTTGAATGGGAAGCACACCGTCAGGAAAACTCATATATAGGAAGAATAGGTCATTTTATCGAACCAGTGATGCGTCCGTTGGGCTTCGACTGGAAAATGAGCGTGAGTTTACTTGCTGGAACTGCCGCAAAGGAAATTGTTGTCAGCACTATGGGAATTATGTACCAAGCCGATAAAAATGCCGACGAAAAATCAACTGCTCTTATAAATAAAATTAAAAACGAAACATACTCGAAAGGTGAAAAAGTAAATCAAAAAGTGTTTACACCTTTGGTAGCATTGTCGTTTCTTTTATTTGTACTTATTTATTTCCCTTGTGTAGCTGTTTTTGCTGCTGTAAAAAAAGAAGCCGGAGGCATTAAATGGGCTATTTTTGTTGCAGCTTATACTACTACTTTAGCTTGGTTGATTTCATTTACGGTTTATCAAATAGGAAGTTTAATAATTTGATTATGTATTTAGTTACCGGCGCTACAGGTTTTTTAGGCTCTCATCTTACAGCCAACCTCATTATGAAAGGGTGCAAAGTAAGGGCATTAAAAAGAAAAGAAAGTAAGCTCGAGTCTTTTTACAAAATTATTTCTTATTACAACATTGAAAGAAACATGGCCGATAGCCTTATTGAATGGGTTGATGCCGATATACTCGATATTTTATCCCTAGAGGAGGCTATGACAGGAGTTGAAAAAGTCTTTCACTGTGCTGCTTTTGTTTCGTTTAACCCTATCGATAAATCAAAAATTTTCAAAATAAATATAAAAGGTACAGAGAATGTTGTAAATGCATGTCTTAACCTAAAAGTCAAGAAACTATGTCATGTCAGCTCAGTTGCGGCATTTAGCAGGACAAGCGAACAGATGGTTATTGATGAAAAAACCGAATGGAAATCGTCGAAAGAGAATTCGAACTATGCAAAAGCTAAATATGCTGCCGAAAGAGAAGTATGGCGAGGAATAGAAGAAGGTCTTAATGCTGTTATTGTAAACCCGTCGATTATTTTAGGACCGGGTAATTGGGAAAAAGGCAGTTCAAAAATTTTTAAAACTTTGTCGAAATTAAGCAATTTTTACACCGAAGGAGTAAACGGCTATGTTGACGTAAGAGACGTTGCCGAAATTATGTATTTGCTTATGGAAAGCGATATATCAGCCGAAAGATTTATTGTTTCGGCCGAAAATCTGAGCTATAAGGATATTTTCACCTTAATTCTGAAGAATTACGGCAAAAAAAGTCCTAAATATAAGCTAACTAAATCTATCTTAAGTATAGCATGGAGAGCCGAATATATTAGAAGTTTTTTCTTTAAAAACTATCCTCTTATTACAAAAGAAACAGTCCTTACTTCATTAAATAAATACTATTATTCCTCCGAAAAAATTATCAATACACTTGGCTTTAAATTTATACCTATAGAGGAAACTATTAAATTTACAGCCGGAATTTATTTGAAAGAATTCAAAAAATAAAAACTATGTCGGTACTTATAGTCTTATCGCTTATATTCAGTGGGTTATTGGTAGGGTTTATAAACACTTTGGCCGGTGGCGGGACTATAATTTCCATTTCACTGTTTATGATATTGGGCCTTCCGATTACTGTTGCAAACGGGACCAACAGAATTGCAGTTTTGTTGCAAACACTCACTTCAACGGCCACTTTCAAAAAAAATAAACTTCTCGACGTTAAAAAAGGATTTTATTTGGGAATACCTACAATTTTAGGCTCAGTTGCAGGGGCTTATGTTGCAGTGGATATCGACGAAAAGATATTCGAAAGAGCATTTGCTGTTATTATGCTTATTATGCTGTTTTTTATAATTTACAAACCCGAAAAATGGCTTAACGGACAAGAGAATCTTATTTCAAAAAAAATAACTCCCCTGCAATGGATAACATATCTTCTTATAGGCTTTTACGGCGGTTTTATTCATGTGGGTGTCGGTTACTTTATACTCGGAGCTTTAGTGCTTTCATCGGGCTACGACTTGGTAAGAGCCAATGCTATTAAAGTGTTTATTGTTTTGCTTTATGCTCCTTTTACTATTATTGTTTTTATAATAAACAACCAAATTAATTATGAATATGGCTTAATTCATTCGATAGGCAATATAATCGGGGCTTATCTCGCATCAAAGTATGCCATAACTTGGGGAAGTAATTTTGTAAGATGGGTTGTTATTGTAATTATCGTAATTACTTCGGCTCAGCTACTCGGATTAATTGATTTGAGCGGCATTTTGAGCATATACAAAAATCGTTAATTTTTTTTTACTTTTTATTTTCTTTTTTTATTAGCTTTGCTGAAAATCCTGATGAATGAGATTCAGATTAAATATACAGGTTTCCCCTGATGCATTAATTCCTATTAATTATCAATATGAATTATCATCCTGGATTTATCATGTTATAAATAATGCAGACAGTGAATTTGCCGACTGGTTGCATAAAACCGGTTTTACCGACGGAAAACGTAATTACAAACTATTCACTTTCTCGAATCTTATTGTAAATAATTATGAAATCATTAAAGAAGATGAACGACTAAAGATAAAAAGTCCCGAAATTAGCTTAATACTTTCGTTTTTAATGCCCGAAGCTGCCGAAAAATTTATTATAGGAATATTTAAAAATCAAAACTTTACTATTGGTGATAAAATAAGCAAAGCAGATTTTTATATTAAAACAATCGAAAAATTGCCCGAACCCGTGTGGACCGACAACATGACTTTCAAAACACTTTCGCCTGTTCTTATCGGGTATAAAGAAAAACCAACTTCTGATTATAATGCCGAATATTTATCGCCAAATGACGAAAAATACGAAAATTTGTTTTTCGGGAATATTTTGCGAAAATATGCCGTATGTACTGAACCCATGAAACTAAAACCTTTGAACGAATTGCAATTCGATGGACAATTGAAACTGAAAATTTTAAACGAACCTAAAGCAAAACTCATAAAAATAAAGGCATTCACTCCCCAACAAACCAAAATTAAAGCCTATCATTTTCAATTTTCAATAAATGCTCCTTCCGAATTGATAAGAGTTGCCTATTATTCGGGTTTCGGTCAAAACGGTTCAGGTTGCGGCTGCGTTGAACTAATTGAATAGTTTGTATTTTAGTTTATTATGAAAAAATTATGTAAATGGAAGATCATGCCAAACTCGAGAAAACCCTGAAAATGCTTATGACTTTGTCATCGGGCAGAAAATACTCGGTAGATGAGCTATCCGAACGCTTCGATATAACCGAAAGAACCGTAAGACGTTATTTCTCTACTTTTCGTAAAGTGGGTTTTGCCCTCCAAAAGAAAGACGGATTGTATTGGATAACTAAAATCGATGAACCTTTTAAACAATTGAGCGATCTCCTTTATTTTTCTGAAGAAGAAGCTTATATCCTGACAAAAGCAATACATTCTATTGACGAAAATAATGTCCTAAAGCAAAACCTTGTCGAAAAGCTATATTCGTTGTATAATTTCGGAAAAGTAGCCGAAACAATCGTTAGTAGAGATAAATCGGAAGTTGTTCATAATCTGACTATTGCAATTGAACAGAAAAAACAGGTTATACTCAGAAATTATCATTCTTCAAATTCCGAATTAGTACGCGACAGAAAAGTCGAACCTTTTGCTTTTACCACAAATTTTATATCGCTGTGGGCTTTCGACCCCGAAGATCGTAAGAATAAAATTTTTAAAACTGCAAGAATCGATAAAGTTGACGTTACTAATATTCCTTATCAGTTCGAAGAATTTCACAAACAAATGCCCGTTGACGTGTTCCGTATAAGCGGCGAAAATCAAATTTACGTTAAACTAAAATTAAAACTTAGGGCTTATAATCTTCTTATTGAGGAATATCCTCTTTCGGAAAAATTTATTAATCAAAACGATGACACTACTTATACTTTCTCGGCAAATGTATGCGGATTTGAAGGAGTAGGTCGATTTGTTGCCGGACTGACAAATGAAATACAAATAATTGAACCCGTTGAACTTATAGAATTTATTAAAGAAAAATTCAAGAAATTTTCAAATTAATATTTTAATGACGGTAATTGACAGTTGCTATAAGTAATTTTACCAAAAATTTCAAAATCAATAAGAAATGAAAACAAAACATTTTTCACATTTTCACATTGCAGGGTTTACTTATTACGAAGGAGCAACTGTTTTCAACGAATTAAAAATAGGTACAGAGCTTAGGTTGGTACTGGAGCCTGAAAACAAATACGACCCCAATGCGGTAGCAATTTACTATAAAGATACACATTTGGGTTATGTGCCTCGAAACAACAACAGCGAAATAAGCAAAATACTCGAAATGGGACACGAAATTTTCGGAGCAAGAATACAACAAATAAACCAACAAGCCAACCCCGAAAATCAAATAGGAGTGATGGTGTATGTAAAGGAGAAGGGGGGAATGAATAAAAAAACAGTATAAATTATGATTAAAGAACTAATAAATTTCACACAAAACCTGGATGAAGAATTTAAAAATATGGGTTCTACACCCAAAGAAGGGTTGCATATCAGAGTAAAATTCTGTATAAACGAATCAGGAGAACTAAAAATTGATACCAGCAATTTTGAGTATGAACAGTACACAAAAAAGCAAAAGGGAGAAATTTCTGAATACTTAAATCAATGTAAACTATTGCATCAGAATGCATGGTGCATTGATACTAATAAGTGCTTTGACTTGCCAATAAAAGCAATACACACATGTTCACCTTTTGCCGTTGCATTTAAGCGGGAACATTTGGAAGGTGGAACAAAGTTCAAAGAGAATATTGGTAAAAAGAAACAGATTTATGAGCGTTTTGGTGAATATTTCACCAAAGCTTTTGAACTATTTGAAAATAAAGAGGACGCAGAAAAATATACTATATTTAAACTTTTCTTTACGCATAATACTTTCACTGAAATATTACAACGAATTGAGGAAGATTATAAAGTTAAACGTATTATGTTAGAAGAAAAACTAGTTCAAATCAAAGAGATATTAAAAAACTGTTCTGAAAAAACTATTAAAGAGGAGTTTAAAGATCAGATAAACAACATCGAACAAGAACTTTTAAAAGTAAAACCTTTGGATGACAGTGACTATATTCTCTTTTATCTGGATGTTCCATTGGAATTATATCAACAGGTTCATAAAAAATATTTAGATGACAAGCTATTCAATACTTCAATTTACAATACTGAACCCAATCAAGAAGGAATTATTTTTGGCACTAGTAATTTTATGAACGGATTTAATAGTAATATGCCTTTTCTAATGCATCAAACTGCAACATTTGATATTAGTGGAAGAATATCAAATATGGAGGCAAAAATATTAAATGAATTTAAAAATATACTTCCAAACAAAACCCTTCCCAATCCTTTGCCTGTATTTATCTATAAGGAAGAGATGCAGCGAAAAGTTATTGGGATATTCAAGGATAGTGAATTCAAGTTTGGCTATAAAGAGATTATTCAGAAGTTGGTTGAAGATAATAAAGAGGATATTAGCAACTATTATCTTCTTTTCTGGCATAATTCGAAGGATGGTATTGTTTTTAAAGATTTTGACTTTGTATCAACTTTTGAATATACTGTATCGAAAGAAAAACCGCTTACTATATTGAATTTGTTTGATATTAAGGAAAAAGGTGGAAAAGAAATCAAACATTACCCGGTTATTCACAACATTTTTGATTTTGAACAGCAAATATTGAAACCTTTTATTCAAAATAAGTACTTGCGGGTTGATTATTTTGGTGATTTGAATAAAGATGATTATGCTAAATTGGATATGACTTTTAGCTCTTTCAGCAGATACCGCAAAGCAGTTTATGATTACATATACAAATCTCGTCGGAATACTATTGATGGTCATATTTTTAATGAAATGGTATTCAATGCAATAGCCGATGATATTAAAAACAACAATGATTATGGTGTCAGAGAAAAACTCAATATCTGGTACTCTTTATACGAATATTTTAACACTAATAATAAAATCAATATGGTAAACAAATTAAAAGAATATCAGGACTTCGTTGCAGCCATCATTTCAGACGAACCTTTGTCTGACATTACGGATGAAAAATTTGCCTTTGCTGCAGGGCAAGTTATTGAATATATTTTGAGTAAAAGTAAATCTGCTGACAAAAGTTACAATTTGTTAGAACCTTATTTACAGCAATCAAAATGCGATGAATTTAAACGTGCTATTGCCAATGATTTCGGACGGTATAAACACGAGAACTTCTCTAAAAACTTTGAGAAAGTTGCTGCATTTGTATTAAGCTATGAAACTTCAGCTAATCTTAAACATTTGATGCCACAGATTCTTTCAGGTGTATTTTCAAAAAATCAATTATTTAGTAATAACATTTAAAATTAAAGTAATCATGACAAAATTCCAAAACCGTGTGTATGGCGCTGCCATTATAAAATCAATCAATTCAAATTACAATGCCGATTTCTCGGGTCAACCCCGCAAATTACCTAATGGAGTTGTTTATGCAACTGACAAGGCACTAAAATATTCCATTCGTAATTATTGGAAAACAGCATTAAAAGAGAAGGTATTTTATTTCAAGTCACTAAGCGAGGAAATGTCTCCTAGAACGTTGGATGAAACTTATAAATTTCATTTTGGAGATTTCAAAGAAAAAGATAAAGTAAAATTACGTTTGGAAGTTCTGGGGAATATTTTAAAATGCCTCGATGTTAAATTATTCGGAGGTACATATGCTGGAAAAACTAATATTTCAATACATGGCACTTGCCAGATTACTCATGGGTTAAATAAATTCATAGAGAATGTAATTTATTCAGAACAGATTATGTCACCTTTCAAAAACTCTAATGAAGCAAGTGCTGATAGTACAATGACAACTTTGGGAACACAGTCACGCTTACAAGAAGGGCATTACGTACATCATTTTTCGGTTAACCCTAAGAATATTGAAAGCGATGTAGAAAGAGCAGGTGTAGAAGGATTAACAACCGAAGATATTGATAAGCTAAAAGAAGGTTTACGAAAAGGAGCTACTTATTATGATTCTGCTGCTAAAGCTGGTACAGAAAACGAGCTATTACTATGGGTACAACTTAACTCTGAGTCAAAAATAGTGTTGCCTTCATTTGTAAGCCTTATTGATATTAACGAAGACAAAGTAATTGATTTATCAAAAGTAAGTGCATTATTAGCAGAAGCTCATATCAAGTCGGAAATCGAAAAAATTGAGATTTACTATAATAAATCAAATACAAAAGTAACGGGCGAACCTGATGATGCTGTTTTTGCTGAATTGTAAATACGAAATCCCATGAAATTAATATCATTCGAGTTAAAGGCTGACTTTGCTTTTTTTCGTAAACCCGATACTAATGCCACTATAAACTTGTCCTACAATATCATTCATCGTCCTGCCATATTAGGTATTTTGGGAGCTATTGTTGGGTTGGAAGGTTATAAGGAGAAAGGAAAGCTGCCACAGTATTATGATGAGTTGAAGAACGTGAGGATTGGTATAGAACCCCTAAGCCACGATAAGGGTAATTATAGCAAAACCAATATCAAGTACTCCAATACAGTAGGATATGCTAATAAAGGAACAAATTTCCTGACCGAAGAACTTACTTTAGTGAGACCGGAATACAGGATATATCTTTTATTGGATGAAAATGAAAGCTACCATAAACAATTGGATGAGAATTTAAAAAATGGTTGTGCAGAGTTCATCCCTTATTTGGGAAAAAATGAGTTTACAGCATGGTGGAGTACCGATTCATATAAAGAATATCAATTTACGAATGAAAGGCAACCAAGCGGGAGTATTAGAATTAAGACTATTTTCCATAAAGATCATGTTCTAAAGGATAATGTTGAAGCTCCTTTTCCCGATTTGCTCAATTTTGATAATACCGAAATTCCGTTTGTATATTTTGAACGTTTACCAAAAGATTTTGACTTATCACTTATGCAATACGAATTAGTGGAGTTTGCTTTTTCTAACTATCTGATTAAAAATGCACAAAAATTAGAAAGTCTTTATTTTGTAAACGAATTAGATGCTTATGTGCAACTGCTTTAAAACTGTTTCGGAGATTGTTCGTGATTTACCTGCATTGAGTAGTTATTTGCTTAATGCAGGTAATTACTATGCACATTTACCCAAAAATAGTGAAAGTTCTGCAGAAACAATTGAAGAACATGTTAATTTAGTAAATAAATATTTTGAAAAACTTGTAACAGCCCATAATCTCGATCCGGTTATTGATAGACTAATCAATGGAATTTCTAACAAAGTTGATTTGGAAACTGGTAACTATATCAAAGTACTTTTTGTAAATACCATTTTATTTCACGACTTTGGAAAAATCAATGAGCGATTTCAATTTGAAAAAATGAAAAACGAGAAGTTTTTTGAAAGTTCACACCATTACTGTCCTATAAGTTCCAATCATTCCTCGTTAAGCGCATTCATTTACTTATCAAAGCATTTGAATGAAATTGCTATTGAAAAAAGAAACAATCCCTTATTGGTAACTTCTTGTTTATATCTTGCTTATTCTATATTTAAGCACCACGGTCGAACTTTTGATAACGATTGTAGTGCAATACTCTCTTTTGAAGATTTAAAGACAAGAAACAATTGGGCTGAAGTCAATCAAATTTTATCTATTTATTTGAAACACTATCAATTTGAAATTCACCCCAGTATTTTAAATTTGGTTGGAAATGACAGACTGCTAAACGAAAGTCCCTATAGAGATTATGTAAATTCTTTTGAACTGTATTGTCTTTGCCGTCTCAACTTTTCTCTACTGACAGCATCTGATTATCTGGCTACTAACGAGTTTATGAATTCATTACCAATAGATGATTTTGGAATATTTACGCCACAAAGAATAGAGGAACTATATTACAATGTGAGCCAAAGAAAGTGGATAGATGATTTGCAAAAAAGGCGAAATTATAACAAAGAGACCTACGATGCTATTGAAGGCTATGAATTGTTGAACCCTAAAGATAAGAGCGGCAACAATCTAAATGTCCTCCGAAAAGAAATGGGTATAGAATTAATAAAAAACATAAGACAATATAACCAAAGCAATCTGTTCTATATCGAAGCCCCGACAGGTGGAGGAAAAACAAATCTTTCTATTTTAGCAGCAGTGGAGTTACTTAAAATACATAAAGGGAAATATAACAAAGTGTTTTATGTATTCCCCTTTACAACTTTGATAACGCAAACATACACCGTTGTGCGAGATATGTTGGGGCTTGAGGAAGAAGAAATTATTGAATTACACTCAAAAGCAGGATTAAAGACTACCCAAAATGAAGATGATACTTATGGTAGTGAAAAATTGAATTATATCAATCACCTCTTTGTTAATTATCCTTTTTGTCTACTATCACATATTCGATTCTTTGATATTTTGAAAACAAATGAAAAGGAAACTAATTACTTGTTACATCGTTTAGCTAATTCAATTGTTGTGATTGATGAATTACAATCTTATAATCCATCTCATTGGGATAAGGTGATTTATTTTATTCGGCAATATTCTGAAAAGTTTAATATCAAGTTTATCTTAATGTCGGCTACGTTACCTAAGTTGGATAAACTAAGCGTTATAAGTCAAAATGTTCAAGATTTCGTTTATCTATTGCCTCAAGCAAAAGAGCATTATTTTAATAATCCGAATTTTGTTGAAAGGGTAAATTTCAACTTCGAGTTATTTGAAAGATCAGATTTGTCGTTACAAGAATTGGCTGAAAAAGTAATTGCAATGTCTCAGGATTATATGAAATATGATTTTGGATCAGCTAAACCAAAAGACAGTGTTTATACGATTGTCGAATTTATCTTTAAGCAATCAGCCACCGATTTCTATGATATAATTCAAAGGAATAATTTCTTTGACAATGTATTTGTTCTTTCAGGAACCATTCTTGAACACCGAAGAAAAGAGATTATTAATTATCTAAAAAATCCTATAAACAGAAAAAAGAAAATCATTTTGATTACAACTCAGATTGTTGAAGCCGGGGTAGATATCGATATGGATTTAGGCTTTAAAGATCGCTCCATTATTGATTCAGATGAGCAATTGGCCGGTCGTATCAATAGAAATGTCAATAAAAAAAACTGTACACTTTTCCTTTTTAATCTCAACAAAGAATCAGTAATTTATGGTAAAGATAAAAGATATAAAGTCACTAAAGAAATTATTAATCCTGACGAGTACAAAAGAATTCTCACTCAAAAAGATTTTGACTTTTTATATAATAAAATTTTCGAAGAACGAAACAAGTGGAATAATTTAGAAATGGCTGAAAACTTTAAAGACTATGAGGCAGCAATTCGTAAATTAAAATTTGAGAAAGTTCATAAAGATTTTCAACTAATAGAACAAAAGAATTTATCTTGTTTCATACCATTAAACATTCCTATTTCGATCGAAAGCTCAGTTGAAGGAACCAGAGAACAAATTTTTAGTTCTACTGAATTACTTTTTTTAAAAGAAAATGATGTATTTCCTAATGTACAAGGAGAAATATCTGGAGAGAAAGTATTTGAAATATATCTTCATTCTATTCATAATAAAATTGATTTTACAAAGCAACAAATAAGAAAGAAAGTGCTCCAAAGTATTATGGGCAAGTATGTTTTCTCAATATTCGCGAGCCCCAACATTGAAAAAGAATTGTTTCATTTTTACGACAAAGAAAAATCGGAATATGGATATATATATATTCAAAGATATACTGAAATTTATTCAATCGAACAAGGGCTTGATGCTAAAAGACTAACCGGAATTGAAGAGACTCAATTTTTATAATTTATCCATTCTAATAATTGCTATTAAATTTAATTTATACAATTTTTTAAACTTTAGTTATGCTTGTATGCTAATGAAATTCGTTTTTAGTAGAAATAAGATTTGGTGATAGAATGGAAACAAAAGTAGAAAATTGCATTTTATCAATGACCAGTTATATCTTAATAAGTTTAATTAAAGAATTGAAAAAAACTGCTGAAACCAAGAACAAATTTATCCATAGTGGAATTGAAACCCTTTTGTGAAAAAATTTTTTCTAACTGAATTATCGATTTTGAATGAGAAAGTTTGAAAAATATCAATACATTGACATTTATTTTTTAAAAAACATCAATACACTGATATATTTTATTATATTTGCATAAGATTTTGTTAAAATTAAAATAATGGATATATTAAAACAACGTTTCTTCGAAAAATATGCCTTAACTCAAACCGATACTGTCAGAGATTTTATTAATGATATAGACTGGAGCAATAGGCTTATAGGCATAAAGGGAAGTCGTGGCGTAGGGAAAACCACGTTATTATTGCAATATATTAAAAAGAATTTTAAACCCGACGAAAGTGTATTGTATGTAAGTGCCGATCATTTGTATTTTGCCGGAAATAGTATATATGAACTTGCCTACATTTTTAAAAACAAAGGAGGAAGGCTGCTTGTAATTGACGAAATACACCGTTACGACAACTGGGCTGCAGAAATTAAAAATATATATGACGATTTTCCTTTGTTATCGGTTATTTTTATGGGGTCATCTTTGTTACATCTTCATAAGGCTAAAGCTGATCTTAGCAGAAGGGCTGTAATGTACGATATGCAAGGTTTATCGTTCAGAGAATTTCTAAATTTTAACAATAATATAAGTTTTAAGAAATTTACTCTTTCTCAAATAATTCAAAATCATACAGAAATTGCGTTAGAAATTGTAAGTAAGATAAAACCACTGCAATTTTTCGAATTATATCTTAAATATGGATATTTCCCTTTCTTTTTAGAAAATATCAATTCGTTTCATCAAAAATTATCAGAAATAATTCTGACTGTTTTAGAAGTTGATATTCCTCAATTTAGCAAACTAAATATTCACAATATAGTATATCTAAAAAAATTACTGTCCATAATTAGTCATTCAGTCCCGTTTAAACCCAATTTGAATGCACTTAGCGAACGAACGGGCATAAGTTTAAATACACTAAAACATTATTTAAAATTATTAGCTGAAGCCAATTTGTTGAATTTACTTTATGTTGAAGAAAAAGGAATTAATAGTTTAAATAAACCCGAAAAAATTTTTTTGCATCATCCTAACCTTATGTACAATTTAGCATCCGATAATATAAATATTGGCAATATTAGAGAAACATTCTTTTTTAATCAAGTCAGCCAAAAATATCTGGTACACGCATCAAAACATGCCGATTTTATTGTAGATAATAATTATCATTTCGAGATAGGAGGAAAAAATAAAAAGCAAAAGCAAATTAAAGATCTAAATACAGCTTATATTGTTAAAGATGATATAGAAATAGGCTCAGATAATATAATCCCTTTATGGCTATTTGGGTTCTTGTATTAAGTTGGCTTAAAAATAATTCTTAATTTCAAATACAATGCAAATAACGGCTACCCACATTAATTTATACCATGTTTGTAAACGTGAATTGTGGTTACATGCTAATGAAATTCGTTTTGAACATACATCCGAATTGGTATTTGAAGGGAAATTGGTGCAGGAAACAACCTACCCTCAACGTCCCGAACGCTTCGAAGAAGTTGAAATTGACGGGGTTAAAATTGATTTTTACGATGCTAAAAATAAAATTATACACGAAATCAAGAAATCGGATAAGGTTGAAGAAGCACATGAATGGCAAGTGAAATACTATATATTTATTTTAGAGAAAAATGGGATAGATAATGTAAGCGGTATTTTGGAATACCCTTTACTTCGCAGAACTAACAAAGTGTTTTTAAGCAGTATCGACAAAGAAAAAATATCGGAGATAATTACTGAAATTCAAAAAATTATTGAATCCGAAAAATGTCCTGATACTATAAACAGCAAAATTTGTAAAAGTTGCAGTTACTATGAGTTTTGCTATGTTGAAGAACCGGATATTTGAATTAATCAGTTTATTATCAAATGCCTTTGACTTAAAATGCAATATCAGCCTTACTACTTTGATAATGTTATAAGAGAATTTCCTAAAAGGTAATTAAATAATTAAGAAATAACATGAAAAAGACCTATTATTTGTTCAATCCGGGTATATTACAACGTAAGGATAATACTCTCAAATTCACTCCGGTTGAAGAAGACGAAAAAGGAAATATTCAGGGCGAGGGGCAAGCACGCTATATACCGGTTGAAGGAGTCAGCGATTTATTTATTTTTGGTTCATTGACAGCTAATAGTTCTTTATTTAATTTTTTAGGCAAAAACGATATTGCTGTGCATTTTTTCGATTATTACGAGAATTATACAGGGTCATTTATGCCACGCGATAATTTGTTATCGGGTAAATTGCTTTTGCAACAAGTAAAACATTTTCAAAATAAAAAAATGAGATTGGAGATAGCTCATAAATTTATTGACTCAGCTTCGTTTAATATGCTCAAAAATCTTAAATATTATAATAACAGAGGCAAGGATTTGGAGCCAATTATCGAAATTATCGAAAAACACAGGGGGCATATTGCGGAAATGAATGAAATAGACGAACTTATGGGCTTGGAAGGCAATATTCGTTTGACATATTATGAAGGTTTTAATTTAATTTTAGGAAATTTTAATTTTGAAAATCGAACAAAACAACCTCCACTCGATCCGGTAAATGCTTTAATTTCGTTTGGAAATATGATGTGTTATTCGCAATGTCTTCGGGCAATTCATCAAACACAACTAAACCCGGTTATTAGTTTTCTTCATTCGCCCGGTGAACGTAGGTACTCTCTGGCTCTTGATATTGCCGAAATATTCAAACCAATTATTGTTGACAGAGTTATTTTTAAAGTAATCAACAAAAAAGAAATTCAGGAAAAACATTTCGAACGAAAATTAAACTATTGTTTATTAAACGAGAATGGGAAAAAAATATTCGTAAAAGAATTCGAAGACCGATTGAATGAAACTATAATGCACAGAACTTTAAAAAGAAATGTAAGTTACAAACGCCTTATAAAACTCGAATGTTATAAATTGATAAAACATTTACTTGAAATAGAAGAATATAAACCATTTAAAATATATTGGTAAAATGTATGTAATTTTAGTTTATGATGTAGGCGAAAAAAGAGTTGGAAAAATGCTGAAACACTCGCGAAAATATCTGAATTGGATACAGAACTCAGTATTTGAAGGCGAAATTACAGAAGCAAAATTGAAGGAATTTATTTATAAATCGAAAAAGATTATCGATCAGGATTACGATAGTATAATTATTTTCCAATCAAATTCTGAAAAATGGTTAACAAAGGAAATAATTGGAAAAGAGCGAAGTACACTTGATAATATTATTTAAAGATTGTCGAATTTGCAAAAATTAAAATATTATAATTGTAATTTTGTTAGTTTGAAAAAATAAATAGTTTAAAATCAAACACTTGAAATAGTTGTCGAAAGTAAAGAAAAAAAATATAATTAGCGATCGACATTTTTTAATCAATAAAAAAGCAAAATTTTTTTTATAACATATTGAAAAATAAAGTAAATTTGTAAAAAAAGTAACGGGAACTAATTGAACCATAGTGGAATTGAAATATAAGAAAAGAGAAGTACTGCCATTTGAAGGAGCGTTGAACTAATTGAACCATAGTGGAATTGAAATTCTTTAATTAATCCTATTTTTTTTAGAACCCATTTAAGAACTAATTGAACCATAGTGGAATTGAAATTTCCATAAAAACTTCCACCTGGTCCCGTTGCACTTTCGAACTAATTGAACCATAGTGGAATTGAAATGCTGCAAAATATAAACCATACAGGGCAATTTTAGCAGGAACTAATTGAACCATAGTGGAATTGAAATTCGCTTAGGCTGTCAGGGTCTGAGATGTGCATGTAATGAACTAATTGAACCATAGTGGAATTGAAATATAAAAAAATTAGAAAATGGTATGTTTTTATGGGAAGTGAACTAATTGAACCATAGTGGAATTGAAATTTATTAAATAACCCCCATTCTTTTAAATTATTTTCGAACTAATTGAACCATAGTGGAATTGAAATATTATAGCTTTAGTTAACAAGTTAAAGTTTGCATCGAACTAATTGAACCATAGTGGAATTGAAATCTATTAAAAGCGTGTTTATTAAATCTCTTGCCCATGAACTAATTGAACCATAGTGGAATTGAAATAAGTTAGGCAAAGGGGATTATTACATTGGCGAAGGTCGAACTAATTGAACCATAGTGGAATTGAAATATAGTTTTTAACTACTTTAACTAAAATTTAACATATTGAACTAATTGAACCATAGTGGAATTGAAATCTTAATTGTATCTATCCAAAAATTACGAGAACCATCGGAACTAATTGAACCATAGTGGAATTGAAATTTTCAGAAGCGTTTTGGATGGCAACTTCTTCTATTGAACTAATTGAACCATAGTGGAATTGAAATTTAAATGAAAAAACAAAAGGCATTGAAAGTGTTGAATGAACTAATTGAACCATAGTGGAATTGAAATATTCAAAGTCGATATGAAGCTGTTAAGTTAGCAAAAAGAACTAATTGAACCATAGTGGAATTGAAATAATACATTTGAGATTATTCATATTTTAAGAAAAGGCGAACTAATTGAACCATAGTGGAATTGAAATTGGGTAAAAGTCCGCCAGCATACAACACGTGTTGGGAACTAATTGAACCATAGTGGAATTGAAATACACCAGTTGTATCAATTTCCCCATTGTAATGTATAGAACTAATTGAACCATAGTGGAATTGAAATTTTATAAAGGCAATGTTTCTTGCCCGCCCCCTAATCTGAACTAATTGAACCATAGTGGAATTGAAATCCCGTATTGTTTGTTTCTAATGCCTTAATCTCTTGAACTAATTGAACCATAGTGGAATTGAAATTTTATAAAGGCAATGTTTCTTGCCCGCCCCCTAAGAACTAATTGAACCATAGTGGAATTGAAATAAAAGTGTTGCATTTACAGAGAACACTCCTAAGTTGGAACTAATTGAACCATAGTGGAATTGAAATTTATAACCTATTTTTTTTAATTCCCGAACCCTAAAGGAACTAATTGAACCATAGTGGAATTGAAATTTCGTCTATGTATTCATCTACGTTATTTTTTTTGTTGAACTAATTGAACCATAGTGGAATTGAAATTTTCAATTGTTTTTAAAACACAATTCTGCAATTTTTGAACTAATTGAACCATAGTGGAATTGAAATCCGAAAAGGTAGTAATATAAAAACGCTTGCGCTTGTAGAACTAATTGAACCATAGTGGAATTGAAATTTATAAAAAAAATAAAACTTGTTTATTTTTATGTTTGAACTAATTGAACCATAGTGGAATTGAAATCTGCGTTCTTGTACTGTAAATTTGTCCCGTTCTTTGAACTAATTGAACCATAGTGGAATTGAAATCCCGTATTGTTTGTTTCTAATGCCTTAATCTCTTGAACTAATTGAACCATAGTGGAATTGAAATCAGATTTTGACGGGCATTTGCACGCAGTTTTAAGCAAGAACTAATTGAACCATAGTGGAATTGAAATTCCTTGTCGTCTCTTTGTTGTACGTAGCCTCTAATGAACTAATTGAACCATAGTGGAATTGAAATCAGGTATTGCATACGACAAAACAAAAACAAAAAACGAACTAATTGAACCATAGTGGAATTGAAATCAGATTTTGACGGGCATTTGCACGCAGTTTTAAGCGAACTAATTGAACCATAGTGGAATTGAAATTCTAATTGTGTAGTCAAATCCGCTGCACTTTTTGGAACTAATTGAACCATAGTGGAATTGAAATCTATATATATACAACGATCGTGTTACGCTTTGCGGGAGAACTAATTGAACCATAGTGGAATTGAAATTCTTGTGTTATTATTACCGTGCCGTTTCGTAAAATAGGAACTAATTGAACCATAGTGGAATTGAAATCTGATTTTGAAAACTTTATTAATATTGCATACGAAAGAACTAATTGAACCATAGTGGAATTGAAATAGTATACCCGCTCCATTAACGGCGGGAAGGTATAGTGAACTAATTGAACCATAGTGGAATTGAAATACCTTAGTTGCGATTGTTGTTAGTAGGGTATTGAGAACTAATTGAACCATAGTGGAATTGAAATGTTTTTTTATTAAAATTAAAGAATTTCATATAATTGGAACTAATTGAACCATAGTGGAATTGAAATTAGTTTGCAGCTCTTAAAAATTGTTTTTGTAATCTGTGAACTAATTGAACCATAGTGGAATTGAAATGAATTAAATAAACTTATTGAAATAAACACATTAATAGAACTAATTGAACCATAGTGGAATTGAAATAATTTAAAGCTGATCTAACAATACTTGGTGTATTTGGAACTAATTGAACCATAGTGGAATTGAAATACGTTGCCCCGAAAGTTGCCAGTAGCTTTGTCAAGTGGAACTAATTGAACCATAGTGGAATTGAAATTTGATAACAAGGTTAACATCTGACATTGCAAACGAAGAACTAATTGAACCATAGTGGAATTGAAATTTTTCCTTCAATCCTTCCCTTATACGTGAATAGACTGAACTAATTGAACCATAGTGGAATTGAAATTCTTCTTTAATCCAGTTAGCTTCCATTGCAATATCGAACTAATTGAACCATAGTGGAATTGAAATTTGTTAGCGAACTCCATTAACTCATCAACAGTGGGAACTAATTGAACCATAGTGGAATTGAAATACTATTGATTTTAACTCATCTCTTGTTAAAAACATAGAACTAATTGAACCATAGTGGAATTGAAATTAATTTTATTTTTTATAAATTATTTCTAAATTTACAGAACTAATTGAACCATAGTGGAATTGAAATTAATTAGCCTGAAACCTCTTTCTTTCACTTAATTCGAACTAATTGAACCATAGTGGAATTGAAATCCGTCTTCTGTTTTGCCTGTGAAACTAAATGAGTGAACTAATTGAACCATAGTGGAATTGAAATTCCGAAGCCATACACCAAGTTGAAAATAAGCAATATGAACTAATTGAACCATAGTGGAATTGAAATGCATTAAAATACCCCATTTTATGCAAACAAGCTATTGAACTAATTGAACCATAGTGGAATTGAAATCCATCGAGCCATGAGCCATAAACTTTTTGATTGCCAGAACTAATTGAACCATAGTGGAATTGAAATACATCTTAGACAAATCGGCAATATTTCCCGAAAAAGAACTAATTGAACCATAGTGGAATTGAAATACGAAATAAATGGCGAGTATTTAGTCGAAAAAATCGAAAGAACTAATTGAACCATAGTGGAATTGAAATAAGGAAAGAGATAAATATAGTAAGGAGGAAAGGAGAGAACTAATTGAACCATAGTGGAATTGAAATAAAAATACGTTACAAATATAACTTATAAAAAATCCTTGAACTAATTGAACCATAGTGGAATTGAAATCAGGCTTGCATATTTTAATGCGGGGATTTCAGTCAAGGAACTAATTGAACCATAGTGGAATTGAAATATAGTAAACCCTAACTCTAAAGCAAGCTCTTCGAGCCGAACTAATTGAACCATAGTGGAATTGAAATTTGCTGAGCTACCCGAAGGCTGGGAACTTGGTATAAGAACTAATTGAACCATAGTGGAATTGAAATTTTGGATTTAAAGGTGAGTTTAATGGCAAATCAATGAACTAATTGAACCATAGTGGAATTGAAATACATCTTAGACAAATCGGCAATATTTCCCGAAAAAGAACTAATTGAACCATAGTGGAATTGAAATTTTCTATTTCTCGTGAATACCATGAATTTTCTTTCGAACTAATTGAACCATAGTGGAATTGAAATGGCATTACATGTGTTTCTTCAAGTTGCCACATTCGAACTAATTGAACCATAGTGGAATTGAAATATTTTTTTTAAATCTGCTACGTTTTTACAGTTATTGAGCTAATTGAACCATAGTGGAATTGAAATCTGCAATGGAGCGGCATTGGATTATGATGTACCTGGGAGCTAATTGAACCATAGTGGAATTGAAATATTTTAATGAACTGGGATTACTTACCGAGTTTAGTACAAGAGCTAATTGAACCATAGTGGAATTGAAATGAGAATAATGACGAAGTATATATTGCCAACAATTCTGGAGCTAATTGAACCATAGTGGAATTGAAATGATATAAAACCTTGTCCTTTTTGCGGCAATAAACACGAGCTAATTGAACCATAGTGGAATTGAAATCTTTGCACAATTTGTTTGTAGAGACTTAAATACGGGAACTAATTGAACCATAGTGGAATTGAAATCTATTAGGATTAGAAACAATTACAAAACAGTTAACATGAACTAATTGAACCATAGTGGAATTGAAATTTAATAACATTTAAAGCTTCTTTAGGGTCTACTACGGGAACTAATTGAACCATAGTGGAATTGAAATATTTCTATAATTTTTTGTAAAAATTGGTTTATTTTGAACTAATTGAACCATAGTGGAATTGAAATGCCTGTAATTTAAAAATAGATAGCGTTTCTTTAACGAACTAATTGAACCATAGTGGAATTGAAATTTGAATAAAATTTATATGTTTTTGGTAGGTTTAACATATGAACTAATTGAACCATAGTGGAATTGAAATACAGAATATTTCGGCTTAACAGATGCTGAAATTGAATTGAACTAATTGAACCATAGTGGAATTGAAATGACATTTAAAGAAAAAGGTGGTATTATGATAATGAATGAACTAATTGAACCATAGTGGAATTGAAATGTTTGTAAAATGCCGATTTGGTGGCAATGATAATATGAACTAATTGAACCATAGTGGAATTGAAATGGGTGTTATTGCTGATGAAGCATTAACGCTCGATAAAGAACTAATTGAACCATAGTGGAATTGAAATTCTTTTAATTGTAAAACATTATTTGCAGATTTAAATGAACTAATTGAACCATAGTGGAATTGAAATTTTACAAATGCCGATAAATCTTCTGCTTCGTTTAGAGAACTAATTGAACCATAGTGGAATTGAAATCTTAAAAAAAATGCTTCATTATGATTGAAATTATTACAGAACTAATTGAACCATAGTGGAATTGAAATAATAAAAATAAAAAATATAAAATTTATATTAATTTAGAACTAATTGAACCATAGTGGAATTGAAACGAAAAATTCAACGGTAAAACGTTTTATGAAAATGAAGAACTAATTGAACCATAGTGGAATTGAAA